>CAVVRO010000009.1:0-423206 GCA_963750645.1 uncultured Microthrixaceae bacterium
CCTCAGTGAATACTAACGTACCCCTATGGCCAAGACCCCTCGATCTGTCGCCGTCTATGCCCGCATCTCAAGCGACCAGGACGGCACGCAGCTCGGGGTTCAGCGTCAGCTTGAGGACTGCCGCCAACTGGCCGAGGAGCTGGGCTGGACGATCGGGGAGGAGTACGTCGACAACGACGTGTCTGCCTACAAGGGCAAGCGACGGCCGGCCTTCGAGCGGATGCTCGCCGACCTCGAAGACCGCACCCGTGACGCCGTGGTCGTCTACCACTCCGACCGCCTGACACGGGGCCCGAAGGACCTCGAACGCTTCGTCGAGGTCGTCGAGGCGGCGGGGGTACGGGCGGTGCGATTCGTGGTGGGCGCTCCGTTCGATCCTGGCAACAGCGACGGGCTGATGGTGTTGCGGATGATGACGGCCGTGGCGGCAAACGAATCAGCGACCAAGAGCCGTCGGGTCCTCCGCAAGATGGAGCAGGTCGCCCAGTCCGGCATGCCCCACGGCGGTACCCGTCCATTCGGTTACGAGGAGGATCGGATCACCATTCGAGAGAGCGAGGCCGTGATCGTTCGGGAGTTGGCCGATCGAGTGCTCGCCGGCGAGAGCATGCGTTCGGTGGTGGCGTGGCTGAACAGTTCGGGCGTCCCGACGGTCGAGGGTGCGCAGTGGCGCACGACGACCGTGCGCCGGATGTTGTGTTCCGGGCGCATGGCCGGACTGCGTGAGCGCAACGGCGAGATCGTTGGCCGTGCTGTGTGGAAGCCGATCATCACCGACGCGCAGCGGACCGGGATCCTGGCGCACTACGCCGCCAAGAGGGCGACCAATCGGCGGGCGCCACGGCGCTATCTGCTCAGCGGGATGCTCCGCTGCGGCAAGTGCGGCAACCGCCTCTATAGCTCCGCCAAGTCGAACGGACGTCGCTACGTCTGCCTGTCGGGGCCTGACCACGGTGGATGTGGCCGTCTGACCATCGTGGCCCCAGCGCTCGAGGATCTCATCACTGATGCTGTGCTCTATCGACTCGACACCCCCGAGCTGGCCGACGCCCTCCACGGCCGCACAGCCGCCGACGAACACAGCGCCGCCTTGGCCGACGAACTGGCCGGGCACCGGGCCCGCCTGGACGACCTCGCCGGCATCTACGGCGACGGCGAGATCACGACTCGCGAATGGATCACCGCCCGAGACCGGATCGAAGCCCACATCACCCAATGCCAGCGACAGCTCGCCCGCTCCAGCGGCAACGACGCCCTGATCGGCCTCGTCGGCAACGGTGCGCAGCTACGCACTCAGTGGGCAGGCCTCAGCCTGAGCCGGCAGCACGCCATCATCTCTGCCGTGCTCGACCACGCCGTGATCGCCGCCGGCAAGGAGGCGGCACCAGGACCATGGACCCCGAGCGAGTGCGGCCGCTCTGGCGCCTCTGAGACCCGGCGAGCCGGACCCCTCCCGGGCTGCCGCCCGAGTCGGGGCCCCGACTCGCTTGCCCCCAGAAGCACACAGACCTGTCGCACCACCTCAGGGTCCGTGACCTTCACCGGCACCCCCTGCGCCTCGCACGAAGCCCGCACCCACGCCACTAGTTCGAAGTCGGGCCTAGCCACCAGGTGGCCGTTCATCGAGCCCGTGAGTCCATCGCAGGCAATACACGGGCGGGGCCTCCCAGTCATCGACCTCCGCCGATGACCAGATGTCCTCCGGGCAATGACCACCGAACCACTCGTGCGCCAGCGCCATGGCCAGGGTGGCGAGGCGTTCCACGTTCTCGTCGGGCTGGTAGCCCTGGGCGATCTCATAGCGGTGGGCGCCGCCGGCGAGCACTTCCTCGCCCCAGTCCTTCGACGCGTACTGCAGCCGTACGTCGCTCCGAGCCGAACCGCCACAACCAGCGGCAGCCCGAGACCTCTGACCCGAGAGTCCTTGGTCCAGTCCTTGACCCACACATGCCCTTGGCCCCACAGTGCCTCGACCTGGGCGTGCTTGATCCGCCGACCGACGAAGAAGTTGACGTGCCAGCCGTGCCCGCCCGGGTGCAGCTCCGGCGAGTACCAGTAGGCCTGCCGCCCGACCTCGCCGTCAGCCGCTCAGCGAATGCCGCCACCTGGCGCATGCACTCCGCCCGGCCCTCGACCCCGTGCAGCCCGGGCATCGGAAACGTAAGCACCCACATGTACCGCAACCGGTTCGCCACCATGTACCGCCGGGTCGCCCCGACCGCCCGCCTCGTGGCCCGATCATGATTGCGGACCCGGCGCTCCTCCTCATCGAGCCGAGACCAGAAACTCTCCCCCGAGCCGCCGCCGGTCGGGACGTACGCAATGGTCGCCTCCCCCGCCTGCAGCCAAGCCCGAAGGAGCCAATGACCCTGCGACGGGAGTTGTGTCCTTATATCAAGTGAACGGCCGCCTGCGGCGGCCGGAGTGCCATCGGTGACGAAGTGGTGTGACATCGGTCCTCCGAGATGAAGGGTCGAGCAGGTGGCTCGACGCCGTGCAGTGGTGGTGCTTCATCTCGGCCCGGACGGGAAGAGCAACAGGAGTCCTGCGGCGCTGTCGCATGTAGTCCGGCTAGCCGATGTGGTTGCGCAGGAACCAGCAAACTACGGCGATGTAGTTAGCAACGTCAAGAGATTCGTGCATGACTCTCACAACGCCTTGACGCGCAGATTCGCCGATAGGCCGGACCGAGCACGTCATTCCGGGCAAATTGGACGGTGGCGGGCGTGCGCTGCGTGTCCCTTAACGGGCAGAGTGTGACCGGAGGCTCGCTCGATGGGCATCGTCGTTGTAGTTGTCGCGGGTGCCGTCCTGCTGGCGGTAGCGGCAGTCATGTTTCGGCAGGCGCAAGGCACGGTCGACGTGTCGAACGAGGAAGTGTACGCGGGGGCGGCCATCGCGGCGGGTGGGGTGCTCTGGGTGGTCGTGCAGGCGATCGGGGCATAACTGCCGGAGTGGGACACCCGTCGGGTAGCGGCCACGCGGGCACAACGGGCAGAGTGAGTCATGCGCTCTGACGGGTCCGACGGTCTGCTCTGGGTCCTGGTCGCCGTCGGTGTGGGCATGATGGCGCTCGCCCTAGTTCTCGGACGGCATCCAGAGGTGTTCGCTCGGAGGAACTTTCCGTTCAACCTTGGGCACGACGAGTCCACCCCGCGGGGTTGGATCGTCGCCGTGGCGATTGGAGGGTTCGGGCTGGCGCTTGCCGTCCTCGGTGTCACCGCTCTGCTGACTTAGCCGCCTGAGCGGGCATATCTCGCTCTCCTGCTTGATCCGTGGGTCATGTTCGGCCGGGGAGTCGGGGTGGGTGTGCGCCGAGGGCGAGCATGGCGAGGGCGATGAGTGGTTGGTGGCCGTGGAACCCGAACGCGATGCGGGTGAGGAGTCGGATCTTGGTGTTGGTCGATTCGACGAGGCCTTGGAGAGGCCGGTGTCGAGGGCGGCGTCGATCGCGTGCGCGGTGGGCGGCGATGCGGCGTTGGAGTTGCACGAACGCGGGGATGCCGGGAGCGGCGCGCCCAGCTGATCCATCGGTCGAGCGCCTCTTTGCCTTCTTCGCCTTTGACCGCGAACACGTAGCGCAGTCCTTCTTTGAGGAGGTAGGCGCGCCACAGCCGCGGGTCGGTCTTGGCGATCCAGTCGAGCTGGTGGCGTTGGCGGCCGGTGAGGTCGCCGGGGTTCTTCCAGAGCGCGTAGCGGGCCGTTGGAGTGTGTTGGGCGTCGCCGGTGGAGCGGCCTTGCGGCGGCCGGAGACCGCGGTCGGTGCGCGGCCCTTGGCTTCGTTCCAGGCTCGGCGGCGTTCGATGTCGAGCGCGTCGATCGCCCACGCGACGACATGGAACGGATCGGCGCTGCGCATCGCGTTCGGGGCCCGCGTCGGCGACGACGCGGGCGATCCAGTCCGCCATGTCGGCCGAAACGTGGGTCAGCGGCGCGGCGCGTTCGGGGCCGAGCTCGTCGAAGAACACGTTGCAGGGCGGCGTCGTTGCGGCCGGGTCCGGCCCACACCAGCCGGCCGCTGTCGTGGTCGACGACGACGATCAGGTAGCGGTGCCCGCGCTTGTAGGAGATCTCGTCGATCCCGATCCGACGCAGCCCGTCGAGCCGGTCGACCGTCGCGTCGATGTCGGCGTTGACGCGGGTCACGATCGATCCGACGGTGCGCCACGCGACCCGCAGCAGTTCCATCACCGCGCTCTTCGAGCGTGCGGACCGCGAGCCAGGCCGCGAGGTCGTCGAAGTCGCGGGTGTGCCCGGCACCGTGACGCGCCCACGGCACCGCCGCGACCGTCACCCCATGCGTCGCGGCACTCGGACCCGTCGGCGCGTCGGCCTCGAGGAACACCTTCGTCGTGCCCGAGATCCAACGCCCGCCACCGCCGACGACCCTCACCGAGGTCGTAGCGCGGTGACCGACGACCGCAGCGACCGCACCGGCCACGGGCCTTCGCGTCCGGCCGCACCGACACCACGATCGCCTCGCGCGGCGTCGTCGAACTCGACATCCTCGACGACCGTTCGCTGTCAGCCCGCACGCCCGTTCCCATACGCTCTTGTTCCGCACCCCGCTTGCCTCCTGGATCGAAGTCGTCAGACAACTCCGAACCTAGGAATCAGGCGGGGTGCGACTCGCGGACCGACCTCAGCGAGCACCCACGGATCAAGCAGGAGGGCGGCATATCTGCCGGAGTGCAACATCTGCAGTCTGGTGCTGGGTGACGACTCCGGGCAGAGTGTGCGGCATGGCCGCATGGATCGTGCTCGTTGCCCTTTGGATCGTCGGGCCACTCCTGCTCACGTGGAAGTACGTCAGCGGGCAAGGCACGAGGTTCGCGACCTGCGTCGTGGTGTTGGCCTACACGGCGGTCGTCTGGACTGCGATCGCAGCGAGCGACTCGTCCACCGCTGGCGTCGGATTCGTCGCCATGGCACCGCTCGCGTACGCCGTCCCACTGGCGGCAATTGCTCTCACTCGGTATCGGGAGAGGCGGGCATAACTCGTTCTTCTGCTGGATCCGTGGGTCATCGGCCGGGGAGCTGTGGTGGATGGGAGCCGAGGGCGAGCAGCGCGAGGGCGATGAGCGGCTGGTGGCCGTGGAACCCGAACGCGATGCGGGTTAGCAACCGGATCTTGGTGTTGGTCGATTCGATGAGCGCGTTGGAGAGGCCGTGGTCGAGGGTCGCTTCGATGGCGTCGCGGTGCGCGGTGATCTTGCGGTGGAGGTCGACGAACGCGGGGAGCTGTGATCGACGCGCCCAACCGAGCCATCGGCGGAGGGCTTCTTTGCCCTCGTCGCCGCGGACCGCGAACACGTAGCGGAGCCCTTCTTTGAGCAGGTAGGCGCGCCAGAGCTTCGGGTCGGTCTTGGCGATCCAGTCGAGCTCGTGGCGTTGCCGGTCGGTGAGGTCACCGGGGTTCTTCCAGAGCGCGTAGCGGGCCCGCTTCGAGCGTTGCGCCGTGCCTCCGGAGCGGGCTCGTTGGGGGGCGCCGGGACCGGCTGGGTTGCGCCCTGCTGCCGCGTTCCAGGACCGGCGCCGTTCGATGTCGAGGGCGTCGATGCCCCACGCGACGACATGGAACGGATCGGCGCAACGGACAGCGTTGGGGGCTCGCTTCGCGACAACCCGGGCGATCCAGTCGGCCATGTCAGCGGTGATGTGGGTCAGCTGGGCGGCGCGTTCGGGCCCGAGCTGATCGAAGAACACGTGCAGGGCGGCGTCGTTGCGCCCGGGCCCGGCCCAGACGAGCCGGCCGGTGTCGTGGTTGACCACGACGATCAGGTAGCGGTGCCCGCGCTTGTAGGAGATCTCGTCGATCCCGATGCGGCGTAGCCCATCGAGGCGGTCGACGCGGGCTTCGACCTCGGCGTTGACCCGGGTGACGATCGCCCCGACCGTGCGCCACGCCACCCGCAGCAACTGGCACACCGCGCTCTTCGAGGTGCGGACGGCGAGCCAGGCGGCCAGGTCATCGAAGTCCCGGGTGTGCCCAGCGCCGTGACGGGCCCACGGGACTGCCGCGACGGTCGGGCCATGAGTTCGACACGACACCCTCGGCGCGTCCGCCTCGAGGAACACCTTCGTCGTGCCGAGATCGAGTGCCCGCCACCGTCGCCGGCCTTCACCGTTGTCGTAGCGAGGCGACCGGCGGGCGCAGCGTCCGCAGCGGCCGCGGGCCTTCGCGTTGGGTCGCACCGACACCACCACCGCCTGCGCCGTGTCGTCGAAGTCGACGTCCTCGACCACCGCGCGTTCCAGCCCGCAGGCCCGTTCCCATACCCTCGTGTTCCGCACCCCGCCTCGCCTCCTCGTTTCAAGCCGTCAGACAGCTCGAAACCTAAGAAGCAGGCGGGGTGCGCTCGCGCATCGCCTCAGCCAGCACCCACGGATGTGTCAGGAGGGCGCGTTAACTGCCGGAGTGGGACGCGAGCCGCGGGCAAAGCGGCCAGAGTGGGGCGCATGCGTTGGGTGGTCGTGAGTGCCTTGGTCATCGCGATGGCGGGAGCGTGCGACGACAACGAGGGCGATGACGCCTGCCCGAGTGGTGACTCGCCCAAGGGCGAAGTGGGAGATATGGCTGAGGTCGTGCTCGCAGACGAGATACGGGGATGGGTGGACGTCTTCGGAGAGTTGTGGGACCCCATCGGCCGTGATGATCCACCGCTGGGTCCGGCCGTAGTCACCCTGACCGCAGAAGATCGACTCGCGGTCACGACCGAGGACGGCTCGACGTTCACCTTCGGAATCGTGCAATGCGGCTAGCACCCAAGAGCACCCTTACCTGCCGATGTGCCGCGCTCGCATCGAGCAATCCGTGTAGGTGGCTAGCTCTACGTGACGCTCGCCTGACCTCTCGGACGGGCTGGCAAACCGCTGCGGTTGACGCGTACGCGTCAAACAATTCCGCGAAATCTCGTCGCGCTTTGGGGCTTAGAAGGCGCTGTAGAGGGAGTAACGACGCGCTGCCGTGGAGTTGAGTCTGACCCTACGGACGGCTCCGGTGCGTCAGAGGCCCACGAGACACCGGAGGTTCGCATGCCCTCAACCCATTCGAGCGACGGCAACGGTCCGCTTCGTCCACTTCTCTCCATAACTGAGATCGCCGAGGTGCTCGGCGTCGAGGTGCGGCACGTTCGCCGACTCGTACACGAGCGGCGCATTCCGTTCATCAAGTGGGGACACCTGCTGCGCTTCGACCCCGTGGAGATCCAGGCTTGGATCGACGGGTTCCGCCAGCACCCCGGTCAGCCCCGGATCGACGCGTAGCCGGGCGGCCGTCTCACCCCGTCCCTACGATGGCCCCCAGCGCGATACCTCGCCGTTCGCTCGGCTACGCAGACCGCCTCGTCATCGGAGGTTGGCGATGAGTTCCCGCCGCCGCTTCGGCTCCGTCCGCAAGCTCCCCTCGGGCCGCTGGCAGGCCCGCTACTTCGACGCCGCCGGCGCTCGCTTCACCGCGCCCGACACCTTCGCCACGAAGGGCGACGCGCAGCGGTGGCTGTCGGCCGCCGAGACCGACGTTGCGCGAGGCGACTGGCACGATCCCCGCCTGGCCGAGACGCCCTTCGCCGATTGGGCGCAGCGGTGGCTCGAGATCAAGGCGCCACAGTTGGCCCCCTCCACCGAGAACCTGTACCGGTACCTGCTCCGCAAGCACGTGCTACCTCGCTTCGAGCGAGCGGCAGTCGGCGAGATCACCCCGGTCGCGGTGCAGCGCTGGGTGGCCGACCTGCACAGCACGGACCTCAGCCCGAACACCGCCGCCAAGGCCTACCGACTGCTCAAGGGCATCTTCGATGGAGCGGTAGCCGCCAACCTGGTCCCTCGGAGTCCGTGCACGATCAAGGGGGCGTCCACCGAGCGCCACCCTGAGATGCTGATCGCCACGCCCGAACAGATTGCCGCCATCGCCGACGCCGTGGGACCCAGGTGGGAGGCGCTCGTCTGCACCGCGGCCTACTCCGGCCTGCGCTGGGGCGAGCTGGCCGGTCTGCGTCGAGTGGACGTCGACCTCGACGCTGGGACGGTCAGCGTCACCCGCAAGCTCGGCGAGGTGAACGGCCGGCTCGCCTACGGGGCGCCGAAGACGGCGGCTGGCCGGCGCACCGTCGGCGTGCCGACCTTCGTGATCCGCACGCTCGAGCTGCACCTCGCCCTCTACAGCGAGCCCGGCGCCGATGGGCTCGTCTTCCCTGCAGCCGAGGGCGGCCCACTGCGCAGGAGCAACTTCCGCCGGCGCGTGTGGCTTCCGGCCACCACCAAGGTCGGCGTCCCCGCGTTGCGGTTCCACGACCTTCGCCACACGGCCGCGACGCTGGCCGCCGCGAGCGGCACGAGCCTGAAGGCGCTCATGGCTCGCATCGGCCACTCCTCCGCGGCCGCCGCGCTCCGCTACCAGCACGTCATCGACGGCCAGGACGCAGAGATCGTTCGCTTCCTCGAGCGCTTCGATCAGGGTCCCTCAGTGGCCAACGGCGACCCTGACGGGCCACCAATGTCCGTTTCTGGAGGGCACGTGGAGGGCACGCCGCACCCGGGCGAGCGGCCAGCGGCCGAGCGGCAAGGCCCTGACCAGGACTTTCTCGGTGGAGACGATGGGACTCGAACCCACGACCCCCTGCTTGCAAAGCAGGTGCTCTAGCCAGCTGAGCTACGCCCCCGGGACACGAAGATCCTGGGCCAACGCCTGGGCGGATGCCAATCGGCTTCGTGGCAGGTCATCGGTTGGTTGCCGCTGGCCGACGTCGGTCATCCTCGTCACCTCCACCGTCGACGGTGCTCATCGCCCGGCGAAGGTAAGCAGGCGCGTGCCCGACCGCATCCCTCTCGACGGGTGATCGCTCCCCCGGATGGAGGTGGCTCTCGGTGTGGTCAGCGGACCGTCCAGGCGGCGCAGTCCGTCTTGGTGGTGGGCTGGAAGAGACCGGTGTCCCAGGTGAGGTTGGTGCCCGTGAGGCTCGTCACGCAGTGGGTCAGGACGGTGCCCCGAGGCGGCCAGAGCGTGGCGGTCCAGAGGGTGGCGACGCCGCTCGAGCTCGTCGTACCGGACCAGGAGCCCACGACACGGGCGCCCTGGTACCACGTGCCCGTGACCTTCGCTCCACGGACGACCGTGTTGTTGGCGTCGCGAACCGTGACCGAGGCCCACGCGATCGCTCCGAACCAGGTGCGCGTGCCCATCACCGACATGGCGGACACGTCGACGGTCGGACTGGACGCCCCCGGGAACACGCCCAGGTCGGGCGCGGCGACCTCGAAGAGCATGCCGTCGTTCTCCGCGGGGTTGGGGCCGTTGTCGATCGCCCGGTCCACGATGAAGAAGCTCGACCCGGAGCCCACGCTGGACGGAGCCACCTCGAGCCCTGAGACGGACCGGAGGTCCGGGATGCCGGACACGTCGATCGTGCGGACCAGCGACCCGTCGAGGTTGACCTCGAAGATCTGCTTCGTGATCCTCGACCCGACGTACAGGCTGCCCCGACTGGGATCCCGAGCCAGGCCCTCGAAGTCCGTGGGCCCGAGATGGCCGATGTCGAAGTGGGTGACTGTGTCGTCGCCGTTGCCGAACACGCCATCGACGGGGTCGACCCGGTACACCTCGGTTCCGGTCCCGTCCAGGATGAAGAGGTTGCCACTGACCGGGTCGTACACCGGGTCCTCGGTGTCCGTGACGCCAAACGCCGCGGCGTCGATCGCGGCGACCACGTCGTCGGCGTTGCCGAACACCGCGTCTGAACCCGCGCCGACGACGAACACTCGCCCGACAGTGTCGTCCGAGATGAACAGCCGGCTCCCGGTGGCGTCGAAGCCGACCCCGGTGGGCTCAGGCGAGTACCCCGGGGTGCCGTTGAAGAGGGCCGCGTTGGCGCCCCACGCCGTCCCCGAGGCCGTCACGGTCCCGTCTCGCTGCGTGAACCAGATGTTCGCGTCGTTCCAGCCCGCCCCGGTGGGCTCCTCGACCTCCGAGTCGACCACCACGAGGCGATCCGGGCCCGGCATCCACGCCACCCCGGAGGGATCCGGCGAGCCCGGGGACCAGGTCGAGGTCGGGGTCGCCCGCACCAACGTCGCGGTGTGCACCGGCGGCGCATCGGCGGCGCCGGCATCCGCCGCGCCAGCGACCGGCGCCACCAGCCCGGCGGCCAGCGCGGCCAGCAGCCCCACGCAGCGTGAACGCCGCAAACTAGAACAACTCGCTTGAATTGCCCGCATCTTCCCCCGCCTTGGTCGCTCTACGTGACGGACCCTACCCGTTGTGACCACTCTCCGCAAGATTTTCTCGCTCAGTTCCTTCAGTCACCACGTTCGGTGAGATCGCCGGACCCCCCGAGCGGCGCGAGCTGTGCGCACACCGGTGGCGCTGGCCGTCATAGGGTCGCCCGCACATGGAGCGCAGAGGAGCGGGATGATGCAGCGGGTGGTGATCTGCGGGGGCGGGGTCGGTGGGCTCACCGCGGCGCTCGCGCTGGGTCGGGCGGGTCACGAGGTGACCCTCGTCGAGCGCGATCAGATCGAACCGCTGGCGTCGCCCGAGGAGGCCTTCGCCACCGAGCGCCGGGGCGCACCCCAGATCCACCACACGCACGGGTTCCTCGCCCGCCTGCAGGTGACCCTGCGCGACCGCTTCCCCGACGTGATGACCGAGCTGCTCGCGGCCGGGGGCACGACGATGCCGATGACCGCGGCGCTCGGCGAACCCAGGCCCGGCGACGACGACCTCAAGGTCATCGTCGTCCGGCGGTCCACCTTCGAGTGGGTGCTCCGCCGCGCCGTGCAGTCCCAGCCGCATGTCGTCGTGCACACGGGCGTCGGGGTCGACGCGCTGATCAGCACCGAGGACGACGCCGCCGGCCGCCCCATCGTGTCCGGGGTGCGGCTGGACGACGGCGAGATCCTCGAGGCCGATGTCGTCATCGCGGCGACGGGCCGACGCGGGCCGGTGGTCGACTGGTTGGCCGCACTCGACGTCGAGGTGCCCGAGACCACCGTGGAGAGCGGCCTCGTCTACCTCACCCGCTGGTACGCGCGTCCGGCCGCGGCCCTGCCGCCCGACCCCAAGCTGGGCGGCGACCTCGGCTTCGTCAAGTACCTCGCCGTCCCCGGCGACGGCGACACGCTCTCGGTCACGCTGGCCGTGCCGTCCGGTGACCACGAGCTCCGCAAGGCCCTCCTCGACCCGGATCGGTTCGACCTCGCCTGCCACCTCCTGCCCGGCCCCGACCTGTTCTTCGGCCCGGAGGCACCGCGCCTCGAGTCGATCGGTGCGGTGCGACCGATGGGGGGGCTGCTCAACCGGATCCGCCGCTTCACGGACGCTGAGGGACAGCCGCTGGTCCTCGGGTTCCACGCCCTCGGCGACGCCCACACGACGACCAACCCGCTGTACGGACGCGGCTGCTCGCTGGCGGCGGTGCAGGCCTGTCTCCTCGCCGACGCCTTCGCCGCACATCCGGACGATCCCGTCGCTCGAGCCGTGGCGTACGAGGCCGGCAATGCGCTCGAGGTCGAGCCGTGGTACGAGTCGGCCGTGCAGATGGACCGGCTCGGCGCCGACCCCGCCGGCACCTCCGCGTTCGGAGGCGGCGACGGGGGCGCCGGCAAGGCCATGGCCGCGGTGTTCGTGGCCGCGGCGACCGATCCCGTCATCGGCCGTGGCATCGCCCGGTTCATGAACCTGCTGCAGACACCGGCCCAGCTGCTCACCGACACCGAGCTGATGCAGCGCATCGCCGAGGTCGTGGCCGAGCCCGACGCCTACCCCGTGCCCCCGCGGACCGGACCCGGGCGGCGAGAGCTGCTGAGCCGGCTCGACGAGCCTGCCGCATGACGACACTGACAGGAGCCCCGCCCACATGACCGCCCCCGACGCCCACCCGACGACGCGCGAGCGCCGGATCGCCACCAACGGGATCGAGCTCCACGTCGTGGAGGCCGGTCCCGAGGACGGCATCCCCGTCATCCTCGCGCACGGCTTCCCCGATCTTGCCTACTCCTGGCGGCACCAGATCCCAGCGTTGGCCGACGCCGGCTACCACGTGCTGGCGCCAGATCAGCGGGGCTACGGCCTCTCCGACAAGCCCGTCGCGATCGAGGACTACGACATCCACCACCTCACGGACGACCTCCTGGGCCTGCTCGACGACATCGGCGCCACCCAGGCCGTGTTCGTGGGCCACGACTGGGGCTCGATGGTCGTGGGCCAGATGGCGTTGCTGCACCCCGAGCGCATGGCGGCTGTCGTCGCCATGAGCGTGCCACTCCTGCCGCGGGGCGCCATGCCACCGGTGCAGATGATGCGCCAGGTGTTCGGGGACAGCTTCTTCTACATCCTCTACTTCCAGGAGCCCGGCGTCGCCGACGCCGACCTTGGCGCCGACCCGGCCGAGACGATGACCCGCATGCTCGCGGGACTCACCATCCCGGCCGACGGCGACGTCGACGTCGCCGGGCTCGCCAACCCGGACGGAGGCGGCTTCGTCGACCGGCTCCCAAAGTCCGAGGGCCTGCCGTCCTGGCTCAGTCAGGCAGAGCTCGATCACTACATCGCCGAGTTCAGCCGCACCGGCTTCACGGGCGGCATCAACTGGTACCGCAACTTCGACCGGAACTGGGAGACCACGCCCCAGCTGGACGGCGTGCACGTGACCATCCCCTCGACGTTCATCACGGGCACCGCCGACCCCGTGAACCTCATGAGCCCGGCCGGCTTGATGGAGGGCCACGCCCTCGACCACCGGGGCAACACCTTCGTCGAGGGGGCGGGCCACTGGGTGCAGCAACAGGCACCTGGCGACGTCAACGCGGCGTTGCTCTCCTTCCTCAGCTCGCTCGACCTCGGAGGTTCGTGATGCGCGCAGCAGCCCTCAAGGACGGACGGATCTACGTCAACGACCACGTGCCTGAGCCCACGCCAGCGTTCGGCCAGGTGCTCGTGCAGGTGAAGGCCTGCGGCATCTGCGGCTCCGATCTGCACTTCGCCAAGCACGGCGCCGAGATGCTCGCGCTCGGCAGGGAGATGGGCGGCGTGGGGGTCATGGACACAGGGCCCGACCTCGACCTGAGCCGAGACGTCTACATGGGTCACGAGTTCTCGGCCGAGGTGCTGGAGGTGGGCCCGGACACCATCGCCCCTGCCGCCGGGACGATCGTCACGTCGATCCCCATCCTCTTCACGCCGGAAGGGGCGTTGCGGGCGATCGTCTACAGCAACGAGGTCGCCGGCGGGTACGGCGAGCGCATGCTGCTCTCGGCCCCCATGATCACCGAGGTGCCGAACGGCCTGGACTTCCGCCACGCCGCCCTCACCGAACCGATGGCCGTGGGTCTGCACGCGGTGAACAAGAGCGCCATCCAGCCGGGCGACGGAGCGCTCGTGCTGGGCTGTGGCCCGGTGGGGCTGGCCGTGATCGGCTCGCTGAAGCTGATGGGCATCGACACGATCGTCGCCACGGACTTCTCGCCGACCCGGCGCGCGCTGGCGACCACCCTGGGCGCCACCGAGGTGGTCGACCCCGCCCTCGAGCCGGCCTTCGAGGCGTGGAACCGGGCGGGCCGCAGCAAGCCGCTCGTCTGCTTCGAGGCGATCGGTGTGCCCGGCATCATCGACGGGGTGCTCAAGGACGCGCCGCACAGCACGCGACTCGTCGTGGTCGGTGTGTGCATGGAGACCGATCGCATCAACCCCTTCTTCGGGATCAGCAAGGAGCTGAACGTGCAGTTCTGCCTCGGCTACGACCCGATGGAGTTCAACGACACCCTCCGCGCGATCGCCGAGGGCGAGCTCACCGTCGCACCCCTCATCACTGGTGAGGTCGACCTCGACGGCGTGGCCGGCGCGTTCGAGGCGCTCGGCAACCCAGATGACCACTGCAAGATCCTCGTGACGCCGTGAGCTGAGTAGGGCCATCGCGGGGCAGGTGCCTACGCTCGCGGCCGCCATGCACCCGCACCGGCCCGCCCACCGCCGTGAGACGGCCCACGTCTACCGCTTCCGGCGGGCCTTGGCAGCCACCGCCGTGGTGCTGGTCGTGTTCGCCGGACTGAACATCGTCGGGGTCCTCGGCGGTGGTGGCGACGAGGAGGTCGTCACCACCACGACGGTCGAGAGCACGACCACCACGATCCCCCCGCCCCCCGCCTGTGCGGAGGCCGACGTGGTGGTCACCGACGATCCAGCCGCGGCCTGGGCCACGGTGCTGATCGACACGGCGCGCGCCCTCCCCCCCGACTTCGGCCCCAACGACCTTCGCAACATCGCCGACGCGGGCTTCCCGTTCACCGACGGCCTCGCAGTGCGCTCCCTCGTGGTCGCCGACCTGGATGCGCTCCGCCAAGCCGCCGCAGCCAACGGCTCCCCACTCAGCATCCTGGCGGCCTACCGCAGCCACGCGCAGCAGGCCGACCTCTTCGATCGACGCGTCGACGAGCTCGGCGACGCGGAGGCGGGCAGCCGGGTCGCCCGACCCGGGCACTCGGAGCACCAGCTCGGCACCACGATCGACGTCACGACCGAGGGTGACACCGACGTCGACCAGTCGTGGGGTGCGACGCCCGAGGGCCAATGGGTCGCCACCAACGCCCACAAGTACGGCTTCCTCCTCAGCTACCCGCCCGACGCGTCAGACCGCACCTGCTACGACTACGAGCCCTGGCACCTCCGATACGTGGGCCGCGAGCTCGCCGCCGACGTCATCGACTCGGGCCTCTCCCTGCGCGAGTTCCTGTGGCAGCTGAACCCCGTCGACATCACCACCACGACGACCAGCAGCACCAGCACGACCTCCGCCCCACCGTGACCGGGGGCCGCTACCCGAGCACGTAGAGGTAGCCGCCCCGGGTGCCGACGTAGATCTTCCCCTTCCACACGGCCGGCGTCGCCTCGATGCAGCCCTCGAGGTGGACCGACCAGAGCTCAGGGGGCGCCACGTCCGGGTCGGACATGTCGAAGGCGTGGAAGTCGCCGTTCAGGCAGTCGCCGACGAGCAGCACGTCGTCCACGATCACCGGGCTGGCCCAGGCCGGGCCGGCCAGCTGGCGCTCCCACTTCACCGCGCCCGTGTCGCGGTCGAGGGCGATCAACCGACCCGCGTCGCTCGTGACGACGATGGTGTCGCCCACGATCGCGGGGGTGCCGTAGATCCCCTGGCCCGCAGCGGTCGTCTCGTTGAACTTCCAGACGATGGGGTTGGCGGCGTTGGTCGGATCGAGCTTGGTGAGCTGGCCGACCTCGTCCGCCCGTGGCCCGGGTCGATCGTTCTCACCGGCGATGTAGAGCATCCCTTCGTCGTCCACCACGGGGGTCGGGTCGTTGTCGCCGGCCGTGTAGAAGCGGAAGACCGGGTTGGGCTCCTTGTCCCCGTCGAGGTCGCTCACGTCGTAGCCCCAGATCAACCCCGCCGAGGTGCCGAAGTACGCGGTGTTCTCGTAGACAGCGATCGAGCTCTCCACGGACGCGTGCTCGTCGCCGTTCGCGGCGAGCACCTCCTCGTCCCAGACCGGGTCGGTGAACACCACCTCGGGCGCGACCTGCACCTTGCCCTGAGCGTCGTAGGACCGGTTCAGCTTGATCACCCAGAAGCGGCTGCTCTCGCTGCCCTCGAGCATGTAGTCGCCGAGGATGATCGGCGAGGAGTCCCAGTCGTCGTTCCACAGGTTGGGGGGCACCGATTCGCTGTCGAGCGTCCAGAGCACCTCGGCCTGACCGGGACGGTCGACGGCGATGATCCGAAGGAGGTCGTCGCGCGAGCCCGAGTACACGAGCGGATAGCCGTCGGGGTCGATGGTGGGTGTGCCCTTGATGATGTCGCCGGTCTCGACGTCGGGCAGGATCCGCTCGCCGGTGTCGGCATCCATGAAGTGGATGTGGCCGTCGTAGCCCCCGAAGATCGCCCAGGTGCGGTCTTCCCGCTCGACGATGGTGGGCTGACCCGTCCAGCCCATCCCGCACCACACCTTCGTCTCGCCGAGGTTCCTCGACTCCCGGCACATCGGCTCGTCGGGGAACCGGTGCAGCACCTTTGGGGCGGTCCGGGGAACAGGGCCCGCCCCGTAGTAGCTCCGGGACGGGTTCCCACGGAAGGTCAGCAGGCCCTCGACGGACGCGTTCGGATACGGCTTGAGGAACCCAGCGGGATCGGCGAGGCCGTCGTAGTCCGTGCGGAAGAACTCGCCCTCGGGCTGCTCCTCCCCCGGATCCTGGCCGCCATCGTCGTTGCCCTCGGCCTTGGTGGTCGACGACCCGTCGTCGTTCGTCGACGGTGCGGCGGACGGACTGCCATCGTGGCGGACGCCGTCGACCAGGAGGCTGATCCCGAGCGCCACCACGGTCACCATCGCCAACCCGATGAGGGTCAGGCGACGGCGATGGTCATCAGGCACAGGGGACGATCGTACCGGTGAGGTTCGCCGATCCCGTGTCAAGGAAGTCGCTGGTCAACGCCCTACCCTCGGGCGGATGACCTCCCTCCGGCCGATCGCAGCCGCCGCTGCCGTGCTCGCCGTGCTCGCGGCCGCGTGCGCCACCGAGGCCGACCCGCCCGTCGCGTCCGACCGCACCACCACCAGCGCGAGCGACGACGCCAGCTCCACGACCGCCGGCGACGGGTTCACGCCCGAACCGATCGAGTGGGACGATTGCGGCGGGATCGAGTGTGCCACCCTCGACGTGCCCCTCGACTACAGCGAACCCGGCGGCGAGCAGATCGAGCTCTACGTCGTGCGCACGCCGGCCACGGGGGAGCGCAAGGGCGCCCTGTTCACCAACCCGGGCGGCCCAGGCGCGAGCGGCGCCGAGTTCGCAGAGGTGCTCCCGTTCATCCTCCCGTCGGAGATCACCGAGCACTTCGACATCGTCGGCGTGGACCCGCGAGGGATCGGCGGCAGCACTCCGATCGACTGCGGTGTCGACGCCACCGAGCTCTACGCCGTGGACCCGACCATCGAGACCCCCGAGGACGAGGAGGCGCTGCTCGACGTCAGCCAGCGCTACGTGGACGACTGTGCCGCGAAGTACGGCGACCTCCTTCCGCACGTCGGCACGCGCGACGTCGCCCGGGACATGGACACCGTGCGCGCCGCCATGGGTGACGAGCAGCTCAGCTACCTCGGGATCAGCTACGGCACAGCCATCGGGCAGGTGTACGCCGACCTCTTCCCCGAGCGCGTGCGTTCGATGGTGATCGACGGGGTGCTCGAGCTCGGTCCGACGGGGCTCGAGCTCGCCGACGACCAGGCCGCGGGCTTCGAGATGGGGCTCGCGCGCTTCGTGGAGTACTGCGACGCCGCCGAGGGCTGTGAGATCGCCGGCGAAGCGCTCGAGGCCGTCGAGGAGGTGCTGGCCATGGCCGAGCAGCCTGGTGGCATCCCAGCGCCCGACGCCGATCGACCGGCGGGGCCGGGGGAGGCCAACCTGGGCATCAGCTACGCGCTCTACTCGCAGAGCCTCTGGGGCGCGCTCGACAGCGCGCTCGCGGCGGCACGAGGCGGCGACGCCAGCGAGCTCGTCGACCTGGCCGATGGGTACATCGGCATCGGCGACTTCGAGATCTACTTCGCCGTGAACTGCATGGACTTCGCCTGGCCCACGGGCGACCCGGACGCCTTCCTCGCCGCGGCCAAGGCGTCGGCCGAGCGGGCTCCGCACTTCGGTGAGGCGCTCGTCAACGACTACATCCGATGCGTCGACTGGCCGGTGCGACCCACGCCCCTCCAAGCCACCACCGCCCCGGGCACGCCGCCGATCCTCGTCATCTCCACCACCAACGACCCGGTCACGCCCTACGAGGCCGGTGTGGCGGTGGCCGAGACGCTCGAGAACGGCGTCCTCATCACCAACGAGGGTGACGGGCACGGGGTGGCCGCCGACGGCAAGCCCTGCATCGACGACATCCTCACGGCCTATCTGGTCGACGACGTGGTACCGGAGTACGGCACCGTCTGCGAGTGACCCGGGCTCAGCCCACCGTTCCCTCGGCCACCAGCCGCTCGAGGGTGAGGCCGGGATGGTCGGCCTCGACGCGCGCCAGCCAGTAGGGCGACTCGAACAGGGCGTACCGCGTCCCGTCGGCGCGCGCGTAGACGGCGACGCCGTGCATCGACCGCAGGTCCGGAGTGGAAGCCTCATCGGTCTTGCGGGCCACGCGCCACGTGGTCGGGTTGAGCTCGGTCGGGGCGCCGAACTCGTGCTCGAGGCGATGGCTTGCCACCTCGAACTGCATGGGGCCGACGGCCGCCAGCATCGGTGCCTGATCACCGAGGTCCTGGTCCCGCAACACCTGCACCACGCCCTCCTCGTCGAGCTGGGCGATGCCTCGACGGAACTGCTTGAAGCGACCCGTGTCCTTCACGCGGGCGACGACGAAGTGCTCGGGCGCGAACTCGGGCAACCGGGGGTACTCCACGGGCACGTCGTGGTAGAGCGCGTCGCCGACGGTGACGTCCGTGGCGTTGACCAGACCGATCACGTCACCCGGCCAGGCCTCGTCGATCGTGTCGCGCTCCTGACCGAACACGGAGTGGGCGTACTTGGTGGCGAAGGGCTTGCCCGTGGGGCCGTGGGTCACGACCATGCCCCGTTCGAACCGCCCCGAGCACACCCGGACGAACGCGATGCGGTCCCGGTGCGAGGGGTCCATGTTCGCCTGCACCTTGAACGCGAACGCCGAGAACGGCGCATCGAGCGGGCGCGGCACGCCGTGGACATCCTCGCGGGGCTCGGGTGACGGCGCGAGGTCGACGACCGCGTCGAGGAGCAGTCGCACGCCGAAGTTGGTGAGGGCCGAGCCGAAGAACACGGGCGTCACCTCGCCCTTGCGGAACCGGTGCGGAGCGGCGTGGGCGCCCACCTCGTCGAGCAGGCCGAGCTCGTCCGTGGCCGCCGTCCAGGCGTCCCCCTCCTCGGCTGCCGCCACGTCCGGCGGCACGCGCTCCTCGCCGGCCTCGGTGGCACCGCGCGCGGTTCGGGTGAAGCGCACGTAGTCGCCGGTGCTGCGGTCGACCACGCCGCGGAAGTCGCCGGCGATGCCCACCGGCCAGGTGACCGGCGTGGGCACGATCGCCAGCTGGGCCTCCACCTGGTCGAGGAGCTCGAGCGGGTCGCGGCCTGGTCGATCCCACTTGTTGATGAAGGTGAGGAGCGGCAGGTTCCGCTCCCGGCACACCTCGAAGAGCTTGAGGGTCTGCGGCTCGATGCCCTTGGCGGCGTCGAGCACCATGATCGCGGCGTCCGCCGCCGCCAGCACCCGGTAGGTGTCCTCGGAGAAGTCGCGGTGGCCCGGGGTGTCGAGCAGGTTCAGCACGCGATCGCGGTAGGGGAACTGCAGCACCGTGGACGTGATGGAGATGCCGCGCTTCTGCTCCATCTCCATCCAATCGGACGTCACCCGGCGACGCTCCCCACGAGCCTTCACGGCGCCGGCCGACTGCACCGCCCCGCCGTAGAGGAGGAACTTCTCGGTGAGGGTGGTCTTGCCCGCGTCGGGGTGGCTGATGATGGCGAAGGTGCGCCGGCGCGCAGCCTCCTCGGACGGGGTGGGCATCCCTCCAGTGAACCGGCTGGCGCCCGCGGGCGGCGAACCGACACCACGAGCTCGGACCGCGTCCCCACCGGTCGAAGGCCGGCGCCCACGGACAGACACGGATGTGGCAACCTCTGTGCCCATGGTCACAGTCGCCCAGGTTCCCGCCCGGCCGACGCGCCGGCTGGGCCAGGACAACGGCGACCGGGTGAGCTCCGCCGTTCGGGAGCGACACGGGTGAGGCCCCTCTGAGCGGGCTCGCGCCATCGCAGGCGCGGGCCTTGGTACCCGGGGGGGCACTACTCGTCGGCGCCGCCGCGTCGCTCGCTGTGCTCTTCGGCGAGCCCGCGCACCGGACCGAGCAGGTCCTCGGTCTGGTCGCGGTGGTGGGGCTGCTGCTGTTCGATCGCCGAGCCGGACAGGCGTGGACGTGGCTGACGTGGGCGATCCCCGCCCTCGTGTTGATCGTCCTCAGCGAGGTGGTGTGGGACCCCACGCGTGGCATCGTCGTGCAGGGCGCGCTGATCGGCTCCCTGACCGCCATGTTCGCGGTGGGCCTGGCCCTCGTCTATCGAGCGAACCGGATCGTCAACTTCGCCCAGGGCGACCTGGGCGCCGTCCCCGCCATCTTCGCGATCCTCCTGGTGGCCAAGGACGCCCCCGGCGGTGCACCCGACTGGATGACGGGCATCCCCTACCCGGTCGCCATCGTCGTGGGTGTGGCCGCCGCGATCTTCATCGGCTTCATCGTCGAACGCACCTTCATCAACCGGTTCTGCAAGTCGCCGCGCCTCGTCCTCACGGTCGCCACGATCGGCGTCGCCCAGCTGCTGACCGCGCTCGCGCTGTTCATGCCGAGCTGGTTCGGGTTCAAGGAGATCGGCCGACCGCAGCTCAACCCTCCCTTCGACATCAAGGTCGAGATCGGCGGCGTCTACTTCAGCGACAACGACCTCATGGTGTTCATCGTCGTGCCCCTGGTGCTCGGCGCGCTGGCCCTCTTCATCCGGTACACCCGCATCGGCATCGCCGTGCGGGCCGTCGCCGAGCGCTCGGATCGGGCTGGCACGCTCGGCGTCCCCGTGGGACGGATCCAGACCATCGTGTGGGTCATCACCGCCGTGCTGGCCTTCATCACGGTGTTCCTCCGCGCTGGGGTCTCGAGCTTCCCGATCGGCAGCGCGCTGGCCGTCACGGTGCTCGTGCGCGCCCTGGCCGCGGTCGTGCTCGGCCGCATGGACAACTTCCCTCGCATCGCTGCCGCGGCGATCGGGTTGGGCATCGTCGAGCAGGCGATCGTGTTCGAGACGGGGCGGGACCTGTACGTCTTCCCCGTCCTGTTCGTGATCGTCGTGGTCGGGCTGCTGCTCGAGCCGAGAGGAACCGGGAGCCGGGTCGACGACCAGGCGGTGTCATCGTGGCAAGCGGCGCGCGAGGTGCGGCCCATCCCCACCGAGCTCAGATCGATCCCCGCCGTGCGCTGGGCCGCCGCCCTGCCGCTCGCGCTCGTCCTCCTCTTCGTCCTGACGCTCCCGCTCTGGCTCTCGGACAGCAAGCTCGTGATCGCCACGGTCACCGGCATCATCTCCATCGTCGCCGTATCGCTCGTCCTGCTCACCGGTTGGGCCGGCCACGTGAGCCTCGGCCAGATGGCCTTCGCCGCGGTCGGCGGCGCCGTGGGGGCCTGGGTCACCCAGAGCGCCGGCTGGGACCTCGGCTTCGCCATGCTGGCGGCAGGCGTGGTGGGCGCGATCATGGCGGCCGTCGTCGGCATCCCCGCGGCGCGTGCCGGTGGGCTCACGCTGGCCGTCACCACGCTGGCGCTCGCGCCTGCCGTGCTGTTCTGGCTGCTGAACCCCGAGTTCTTCGACTGGGTGCCGCGCGGCCGGTTCGACACCGACCCCACGCTGTTCGGCACCATCGAGATCAAGTCCCAGATGAGCTTCTACTTCCTCACCCTGGGCGTGCTCGCCGCCGCGATCGCCGCCGCCTACGGGATCCGCCGCAGCCGGACCGGCCGCGTTCTCATCGCACTGCGGGAGAACCCCCGCGCCGCCGAGGCCTACGGCATCAACGCGCTGCGGACGATGCTCGCCGGCTTTGCCTTCTCCGGCTTCCTCGCCGCTGTCGCCGGCGTGCTGCTCGTCCACCACCAGCACATGGTCAGCCAGGACGTCATCAACAACCCGTTCTCGGCCGAGGCGAGCCTTCGCGTGTTCGCGATCGTCGTGATCGGTGGGATGGCATCGGTGCCGGGAGCGATCCTCGGGGCCGTCTACGTGTTCGGCATGCAGTACTACATGCTGCCGGAGTGGCGATTCCTCGCCACCGGCATCGGCCTCCTGGGCATCCTGCTGATCCTGCCCGGCGGGCTCGGTGCGGGCCTCGCCGAGGCGCGTGACGGCGCCCTCCGCGTCTTCGCTCGTCGGCGGAACATCCTTGTGCCGAGCCTGGTGGCAGACCGGCGTGACGATGCGCTCCAGGCGACGCCGGCCATGGCGGAAGCCGTCGCCGAGGCACTCGATCGTCCCGAGATCGAGGAAGTCGCGGAGCTGGGGCAGTGACCGATGGCTGAGCCGACCGAGGCCGCGGTCGACCGGGACCGCCGGCCGCTCGTCAGCATCGCCGGGCACGTGGTGCGCCGACCGCGCGGTCCCCGCCGGTACTTCGATGACATCACGGCAGGGCACGCGCTCTATCCGCTGCTCATCCTCTTCGGCCTCAACGCGGTGGACGAGCTCGATCGCACCGTGTTCGGGGTGCTCGGACCGGAGATCCGCGATTCCTTCGGCCTCACCAACCAGGGCTACCTGACGCTGATCGCGCTCACGCTGCTCGGGGGGCTCCTCCTCGAGGTCCCCCTCGCCTACTACGCCGACCGCCTCCACCGCGTTCGCATCGCCGTGCTCGGGGCGGCGGTGTGGTCGCTGTTCGGACTGTTCACCGGCTTCGCCACCACGATCCTGCTGCTCGTGATCGCCCGGTCTGGCGCCGGCATGGGTCGCGCGGTTGTGACGCCGACGCACAACTCGCTGCTCTCCGACTACTACCCCGTCGAGGTTCGCACCGACGTCTTCGGGTTCCATCGCATGGCGAACGCGCTGGGCGCCTTCCTGGGTCCGGTGATCGGTGGTCTCCTCGCCGAGGCCTTCGGGTGGCGGGTGCCCTTCTTCGTGTTCGTCATCCCGTCGATCGTCTTCGTGTTGCTCGGCCTGCGGCTGCGCGAGCCGGGGCGCGGTCACCACGAGCGGCGGGCGGCCGGGGCCAGCGAGGAGGTCATCGCGACCGACGAGCAGCCGCCGTCGTGGGCCGAGTCCGTGCGGATCCTCTGGCAGATCCGCACCCTGCGCCGGATCTGGTACTCGCTGCCGTTCCTGGCCGCGTCCGTCATCGGTCTCGCCTCCCTGACCGCGATCTACTACGAGGAGGTCTTCAACCTCTCCGAGTCCCAGCGAGGCTTCGTCGCCGGCGTGGCGGAGCCGGCCCAGATCGTCGGCATCCTCCTCGGCATCCCGCTCGCCTCGCGGCTCATGCTGCGCGACCCGGGCCTGGGACTCCGACTGCTGTCGATCGTGGCCGTCGGCATCGCCGGCGCGTGGGTCGCCTTCGCCCTGGCACCGGTGCTGGCCGTCGCCATCATCGCCAACATCCTGATCTCGGGGTTGGCCGCGCTGCTCGCGCCCGGGCATCTTCGCTTCGCTGTCGCTGGCGATCCCGCCGAAGGTTCGATCGCTCGGGTTCTCCATGGCGTCCCTGTTCATCCTGCCGGGGCTGACCGTGCTCTACATCGTCGGTGGGATCGCCGATCGCTACGGCATCCGGCAGGGCATGTTGCTCATGGTCCCGATCTTCCTGATCGGTGCGTTCATCCTGTCGTCGGCGTCGTACTTCGTGAAGTCCGACATCAGCCGGGTGTGGACCTCCACGGCCGCTCAGGCGGAGGTGCTCTACCAGCGCTCGAAGGGCGAGGTGAAGCTCCTGCTCGTGCGCAACGTCGACGTGAGCTACGACAACGTCCAGGTGCTCTTCGGCGTGAACTTCGAGATCGACGAGGGCGAGATCGTCGCGCTGCTGGGCACGAACGGCGCCGGGAAGTCCACGCTTGCTGAAGGCCATCGCCGGTGTGGTGCCCGCCGACGGCGGGGCGATCGTGTTCGACGGGCGCGACGCCACCTACGCGCCACCCCACGAGATCGCGGCTCGCGGCATCGTCATGGTCCCTGGCGGGCAGGGCGTGTTCCCATCGCTGACCGTCGCCGAGAACCTGCGCCTCGCCGGCTGGCTCGACCGCGACCAGGCCAGCCGCGCCGAGGCGGTGGCTCAGGCGCTGGCGATGTTCCCGGCCCTCGAGCACCGCATGCAGGAGCCGGCCGCCAACCTCAGCGGCGGCCAACAGCAGATGCTCACCCTCGCCATGGCGCTGCTGCTCCGTCCGCGGCTGCTGATGATCGACGAGCTCTCGCTCGGCCTGGCGCCGAGCGTGGTCGCCGAGCTGCTGGTGGCGGTGCAGCAGCTCAAGGCGCAGGGCACCACGGTCATCCTGGTGGAGCAGTCCGTGAACGTGGCGTTGACCGTCGCCGAGACCGCCTACTTCATGGAGAAGGGCGAGATCCGCTTCCACGGCCCCACGAGCGAGCTCCTCGAGCGGCCCGACGTGCTCCGCTCGGTCTTCCTGGAAGGCGCGGCGTCGGTCGAGCTCGACATCGACGCCCCCGCAGTCGTGCACGTGAACGGCGAGGTGCCCGTGCCGGCGCATCCCTCGTTGCTGAGCCCCAACGGCGCCAACGGCCAGGGCGACGTCGCGCGTCAGCGTCCAGGGAGTGTCCAAGCACTTCGGCGGCATCGCCGCGCTGGACGACGTCTCCTTCGACGTGCGGGCCGGCGAGGTCCTGGGCTTCCTCGGGCCGAACGGGGCGGGCAAGACCACGCTGTTCGACGTCCTGTCCGGGTTCCAGGTCCCCGAGCCAAGGCGACCTCGAGCTCGACGGCGTGTCGATCATCGGGCTCGGGCCCGACGCACGCGCCCGGCGCGGGCTCGGACGGTCGTTCCAGGACGGGCGGCTCTTCCCCGCCCTCACCGTGGCGGAGACGATCGCCGTCGCGCTCGAGCGCAGCGTCGAGGTGCGCGACCCCGTGGCCGCCGCGCTCCACCTGCCCTCGGTCGTGGACTCAGAGGCCAAGGTGGCCCGCCGCGTCGAGGAGCTCATCGAGCTGCTGGGCCTCGGGGCCTTCCGCGACAAGTACATCCGCGAGCTCTCCACCGGGAGTCGGCGCGTCGTCGATCTGGCCTGCGTGCTCGCCCACGGACCGCGCGTGCTCCTGCTCGACGAGCCGTCGTCCGGGATCGCGCAACGCGAGGCCGAGGCACTCGGTCCGTTGCTCCTGCGCATCCGCGCCATGACCGGCGCGAGCCTGCTCATCATCGAGCACGACATCCCGCTGCTCACGTCGATCGCGGATCGCATGATCGCGCTCGATCTGGGCCAGGTCGTCACGATCGGCGCACCAGCCGACGTCGTCAGGAACCCCGACGTCGTCGCGTCGTACCTGGGAGAATCCGAAGCAGTCGTCTCTCGCAGCGGCCCACGCGGCGAGTGACCATGACTGAGGGGGGAAGATGGCTGAGACCAGCAACGGGGGAAGCAGCACCGGGGGCGAGCAGCGCCGGGGGGGCGGGCCAAGCCTTGAAGCGTTACGGCCCGATCCTCCTCGTGATCGTCCTCATCGGTGTCGTGATCGCGATCGCCAGCGGCGGTGACGACGACGAGGGTGGCGACGGCACGACGACCACCACCGGAGACAACAGCGACCTGCCGATGACCTACGACGAGGCCGTGGCGGCGGGGGATGGAAGGCGACATCGACTGGGGCGAGGGCTGTGACACCGAGCGGGGGACGCTGAAGATCCCGATCTCCGAACGCCCCACCCTGCGTCGAGCCGTGGGACGACACCCAGGACAACGGGGGCGCCACCGCGCAGGGGGTGACCGCGGACGAGATCCTGGTGGTGCTCTACAAGGGTCAGCCCGATCCGTTGCAGCAGGCCCTCGTCGAGGATGCGGGCGCCGACACCGATCCCAACGCCGTGAACCAGACCTCGCAGCGACTACATCAACCTGTTCGCGGACGTGGTCGAGACCTACGGCCGAAAGGTCCGGATCGAGGTCGTCGAGGCCACCGGGTTGCCCGACGACGCCACCGCCGCCCAGGCGGACGCGCTCAAGGCCATCGACCTCGAGCCGTTCGCGGTGATCGGCAGCCCCACGGCGGCGGCGTGGTACCAGGAGATCGCGGCCGCGGGCATCGTGTGCGTCGGGTGCGCCACCGCCGAGACGGCCGACAAGGTCGCCGACGGTGCTCCCTACCTGTGGCCGACCGGCATGACGCCGGAGCAAGCCGACGCCCACCTCGCGGAGATGGTCGGCAAGCAGCTCGTCGGCAAGCCGGCCGAGTTCGCGGGCGACGAGGCGATGCACGACCAGGAGCGGGTGTTCGGCTGGATCCAGGCCGAGACCGAGACCGACGAGTACAAGGCGCGCAACGACGCCTTCGAGGAGCTGCTCGCCAGTGAGTACGACGGGGAGATCGCAACCCGCTTCACGTACCTGTTCGACCCTGCGCAAGGCGCTGACATCGCGACGACGGCCATCGCCCGCATGAAGGAGGCGGGGGTGACCACGGTCATCATCAGCACCGATCCGCTCCTCCCGGCCAACATCACCAAGGAGGCCACGGCGCAGAACTACTTCCCGGAGTGGGTGATCGGACCGAGCGTGCTCGCCGACACCACCATCTTCGGCCGCACCTACGACCAGCAGCAGTGGGCCCACGCGATCGGCCTCGGGCTCACCACCGCTCGTGCCGAGCGGGAGCTCGGAGACTCCTACCTCGTCTACGACTGGTACTACGGGGCGGCGCCGCCGGTGAACTCGCAGGCCGTGCTCGCGCCGAGCCCGGCCCGGTTCGCGCTCGGCATCCAGCTCGCCGGGCCGAACCTCACGCCGGAGAGCTTCGAGCGAGGTCTGTTCCGGGCGCCACGGGGCGACACGGGCCTCACCTACGCGCGGGACTCCTGGGGTGATGGGGTATGGCCGGAGACCGACCGCAACTCCAGCGACGACGCCACCACCATCTGGTGGGACCCCGAGGCCACCGGCAAGGACGAGGCCGGCAACGAGGGCACCGGTCAGCTCATGTACGTCGACGGTGGGCGCCGGTTCCTGCCCGGCGAGTGGCCCACCGACCCGATCCCGTGGTTCGACGACGAAGGGGCGGTCGCCATCTACACCGAGCGACCCGACGCGCCTCCGGAGTATCCAGCCTGGCCCGGGTCGCCCGCGGCCGGGTGACCCCGCTGGTGGTTCCCCCTCCTGCTCCGCTCACCGAGGCAGGAGGGGAACCACCAGATCCCTCGAGTCGGGGCACACGTCGCGTCCCTCCAGCCAGGTCGGCAGATCCTGGAGCGACACCGTGCTCACCTCCACGACCTCGCCGTCGGGACAGGTGAACGGGCCGTCGCTTCGCGCGAGGTACACGCGCCCGATGAGCCGCGCGTCCGCGGCCTCCCATCGCTCGATCCCGAGGAGCTCGAGGCGAGCATCCACGCCGGCCTCCTCCTGCAGCTCACGATGCGCTGCGGCCTCCCACGCCTCACCCGCTCCGAGCACGCCGCCGAAGCACACGTCCCAGTACCCGGGGTAGACGTCCTTCCAATCGGCTCGCCGGTGCACCACGAGCTCGCCGCCCGAGGTGAGCACCGCGACGTAGCAGGCCCGGTGGCGTGCCGCGGCGCCACGAGCGCGCAGCTCCGCACGGGTCACCACCTCGATGACCCGGTCGTCGCCGTCGACGAGGTCGACCAGCTCGTCAGACGTAGGTCGGCTCCACGCCGATGGCCGCGTAGACGGCCTTGATGAGCCCGCCCGAGCGTGGGTCACCGTTGAGGCTCATGCCCATCTTGTTCATCACGTAGCCGAACCCGATGCCGTGCTCGGGATCGGTGAACCCGACGGAGCCGCCCGCGCCGGTGTGGCCGAAGGCCTTCGGGCCCCCGTAGGGCGCGAACGGTGACGCCACGAAGAAGCCGAGGCCGAAGGTGGTCTCGAAGAACAGGCACTTGTCCGGGCCGAACGTCTGACGCTCGGATGCCTTGGCCACCTGGTCGGCACCGAGGAGGGGCACGGCGGGGCCTCCCTCGACCGGGCCGGTGAGGCCGGCGTAGAAGCGGGCGAGGGAGCGCGCGTTCGTGACGCCGTTGGCGGCCGGGATCTCGGCGGCCCGCACGGCCGGGTTGTTGAAGCCGCCGTCGGCCGCGTTGAACACGCCGTTGGGGGCGCCCAGCGCCTTGCCGAGGAGGGAGTCGGGGCCGATGAACTGCTCCAGCATCTTGGCCAGCGCAGGATCGCGGGGCGCACCACCCTCGCCGCCGAGGCTGCCCCACTGCTGGAGCGGCGCGACCCGGTGCTGCTCCTCGTCCGGAAGGCCGATCCAGAACTCGAGGTCGAGGGGCTCGGCGATCTCGTCGTGGAAGAACGTGCCGAGGCTCTTGCCGGAGATCCGCTTCACGACCTCCCCGACCAGCCAGCCATAGGTCGTGGCGTGGTAGCCGTGGGCGGTGCCGGGCTCCCACACCGGCGCCTGCACCTCGAGGGCCCGGACCATGGGCTCCCACGCCAGCGCCTCCTCCAGGGTCAAGACGGCGTCCACGTACGGCAGACCCGCCTTGTGGCACAGCAGCCAGCGCACCGGGATCTCCCCCTTGCCGGCGGCCTTGAACTCCGGCCAGTACGCCGCGACGGGAGCGTCCAGGTCGAGGTCACCGCGCTGCGCCAGCAGGTTCGCGCACGCCGCCGTGGCACCCTTGGTGGTCGAGAACACCAGCTGGAGCGAGTCCGCGGTGTAGGGGCTGCCCGTGTCGGGGTCCGCGACCCCGCCCCACAGATCGACCACCTTCTGGCCATCCACGTAGACCGCGGTGGCGGCCCCCACCTCACCGTGCTGCTCGAAGTTCGCGCGGAAGGCGTCCGCCACACCCTCGAAGCCGGGCTCGACCCTGCCCTCGATGTCGGTCACTCGCTCCTCCTCGTCCTCGTTCGTCCAGGCTGGCACGGCTCGAGGCTTCACCGCACACCCGCCCGAGAGTGGTCAGGCGGCGGCAGGAGTCGATCGGCGCTCGCGCGCCGCGTGGGCCACCTCTTGGACGATGAGGACCACGAAGAACTGGACGACCGCCACCCCGGCCATCGTGGCGCCGGCCGCCGTGCCGTAGTGGTAGCTCAGGACGAGACCCAGACCCACGGCCACCCAGCCGATCCCGACGCCGACGATCATGCACACCCACACGCGCCGGACGAGCAGGGCGGCCGTGGCCGGCGGACCCACCAGGAGGCCGAAGACGAGGAGCGTGCCGACCGCCTGGAACGACGACACGATGGCGACCGCGATCAGGGCCAGCAGGGCGAGGTGGGTGGCACCGGGGCGCAGGCCGAGGCTGCCGGCCTTGGCCTCGTTGAACGAGAGCACGAGGAAGGCCCGGTAGCCGAGCACGCTGCACACGAGCACGAGCGCGGCGGCTGCCGCCTGCACCCGGATGTCCGCCCAGGTGACGCCGAGCACGTCGCCGAAGAGAAGGCTCTGGACGTCCGTGGTGAACGACCGGCTCTTCGAGATGATGATCACGCCGAGCGCCAGCATCCCGACGAAGAGCAGACCGACGCCTGTGTCCTCACCCAGCCGGGAGCGGCGGTTCACGAGGCTGATCCCGCCCACCATGAGCCCGGCCGTCACCAGCGCGCCCAGCGTGAGGTTGAAGCCCCACAGGACCGCCAGCGCCATGCCGGGGATCACCCCGTGCGCCAGCGCGTCCCCCAGGAAGCTCAGCCCGCGGAGCACCACCCATGTCCCCACGACCGACGACGCGACCACCGCGAGCATCCCCGCGAGGAGCGCCCGCTGCATGAACTCGGGCTCGAAGGGGTCGAGCACCCAGGGGACCATCAGCCCATCTCAGCAGGTCATGCGAGCGCTGCCGCGATGCGCTCGGCGTTCGTGCGGACCATGCCGATGTAGGTGTCGCCCGGCGACCCCGGTTCTCCGAGCGACTCGCTGTAGAGCTCCACCACCTCCACGCCGGCGCCCTCGGCGGCCAACGCGTCAGCGAGACGTGCCGGCGAGGAGGTCTCGGCGAAGATCGCCGGGACGCCGCGCTCGTCGATCTCACGCGCCAGGTCCGCGAGATCCTCGGCGCTGGGCTCGGCCAGCGTGGAACCTCCGGGGATGATCACGCCGAGCACCACGAAGTCGTACCGGTCGGCGAAGTAGCCGAACACCTCGTGGTTGGTGACGAGCACCCGGTCCTCGGACGGGATCCCTGCCAGCCGCCTCTCCACCTCCGCGTCGAGCGCGTCGAGGGCCGCGAGGTACCGGCCGACCCGCGTGTCGACGGCCGGGGTGTCGAGCTCGGGGATGATGGTCTGGAGCTGGTCAGCGATCAGGTCGGCCGCCTGGCGGAGCCGGACGGGATCGGTGAACAGGTGCGGATCGTCCTTCGCCGCCTCGCCCTCACCGAGCGGGAGCGGCTCGATGGCGGCGGTGGCCGTGATGACGGGCACGCCGTCGTCCTCCGCCGCCTCGATGGTGTCGAGCAGCCCCTCCTCGAACCCGAGCCCGTTGATGACCAGCGCGTCGGCCGTGCGCATCGACGCCGCCTGCCGGGCGGAGGCCGCGAAGTCGTGCGGATCAGCGTTCGGTGGCATGACCACCTCCACCTCCGCGGCGTCGCCCACCAGGTTCTCGACCACGTCGCCCAGGATGCTCGTCGTGACGACCACGTGTGGTCCCGAATCCACCGACTCGTCCCCGTCCGTACCGCAGCCGGCCGCCACGAGGGCCACCACGCCGATAACAAGAACGGTTCTCACCACCGCCACGGTAGGGAAACTGGTTATCATTCGCAAATCGCTGCCGTCACCGCCACCGACCTCGTGCTCGCGTACGGCGCCCGCGTCGTCTTGCAGGCGTCGAGCTTCGAGATCCCCAGCGCCGTCGTCACCGCGCTCATCGGGCCGAACGGCGCTGGGAAGTCCACCCTGCTCGATGCCGTGGCCGGGCTGCTCGCGCCCCGCTCGGGTCGGCTCGACATCCCGGCCCGGGAGCGCCGCGGCGGCGTCGCCTACGTCCTGCAGGCCACCCATGCCAACGAGCACCTGCCCATCACCGTCCGGGAGACCGTCACGATGGGCCGCTACGCGATCACCGGGGCCTTCGGGCGCCTCCGGGCCGGGGACCGGCAGGCCGTCGACGCCGCCATGGAGGCCTTGGCCATCACCGACCTGGCCAAGCGACCCCTGCGCGAGCTCTCCGGCGGCCAACGTCAGCGGGCCTTCGTGGCCCAGGGCCTCGCCCAGGGGGCCGACCTGCTCCTGCTCGACGAGCCGATCACCGGTCTCGACATCGTGTCGCGGCAGCACATCATCGACGCCGTGGCGGCAGAGCGGTCTGCCGGACGCGCCGTCGTGGTGTCCACTCACGATCTCGGCGACGCCGCCGCGGCCGACCACCTGCTGCTCCTCGCCGGCAGGGTGGTCGCCAGCGGCGCGCCCGAATCCGTGCTCACCGAGACGAACCTGTCGGCCGCCTACGGTGGACACCTGCTCCGGGTCGGCGAGCAGACCCTGATCCTCGACGATCACCCCCACCACTGATGACCCAAGACCTCCACGCGACTGCGGCGAGCCGGCTGCGGGACGACGGCCAGCGCTACACGACGCAGCGACGGGCGCTGGTGGACCTGCTCGTGACCGTCGACCAGCCCCTGACGATCCCGCAGCTGCTGGAACGACAGCCCGGGCTGGCCCAGAGCTCCGCCTACCGCAACCTCGCCGTGCTCGAGCGGGCCGGCGTCGTCCACCGCATCGTGACCTCCGACGAGTTCGCCCGCTACGAGCTGACCGAGGACCTCACCCACCACCACCACCACCTGATCTGCTCCTCGTGCGGCGACGTCACCGACTTCGAGGTCTCGGCGACGGTGGAGCAGGAGCTCGAGTCCGCGCTGAGGAGCGTCGCTCGCCGCACGGGGTTCCACGTGCGGACGCATCGCCTCGACCTCGTCGGCACCTGCGCCCGCTGCTCATGAGCTGCCTGCGCCGCGGCAGCGCGCTCGCGGGCTTCCTGCTCGCGGCCGGCTGCGCCCAGCGCGGGGTCGTCTCGCGACCTCCGTCTTCCACCGGGCCAGGCACCTGGCTGGCCGTGTCCCTGGCCGCGGCGGCCGCCGTACTCGTGCTGGCGGCGCTGGTGGTCGTCCCCGCATGGCGACGAGGTGGAGCAGCCCTGGCGGCCGGCCTGCTCGCCGTCCAGACCGGAGCCGTCGTCGTCGTGAGCGCTGTGCTCGTCGGAGCGGCCTGGCGCGGGGCGACGCTCGCAGAGCGATCGGCCGACGCGGAGCAGGCCGCCAGCCTGCTGCGGCTCTCGGGGCTCGACGGCCGGGACGCCGGCTTCTTCCGTCTGGTCGGCGCGCTCACCGTGGTGCTCGGCGTCCTGGTCGTGGTCGTGCTCGTGCTCGCCGCCCGGTTCGCCGCTGATGTCGATCCGGTCGAACGGCGGCTGGCGAGCGGCGTCCTCGCCGTGGAGGCGCTGGTGCCCGCCGCGGCCGCCGGCGCCATCGTGCTCGGTCACGACAGCGTGCCGTTCGTGCTCACGGCGGCCCTGTTCCCCGTGCTCGCGGTCGCCAGCGTCACGTGCTGGCCTCACCGGGAGGCAGAGGAGCAGCAAGTCGGGTACAACGGCGGGCATGCCTGACCACGCCCTGCGCACGGACCTCTTCATCGGTGGCCGGTGGCTCCCCGCGGACAGCGGCGAGCGCTTCGACGTCATCGACCCGGGCACGGAGGCCGTCATCGCCACCGTCGCGAACGGCGGGGCCGCGGACGCACGTGCGGCCGCGACGGCCGCCGCGGCCGCACAGCGCGATTGGGCGGCGAGGGCACCACGCGAGCGCGCTGAGATCCTGCGTCGGTCATGGGAGCTGCTGACCGAGCGCGCCGACGAGCTGGCCCGGCTCATCACGCTCGAGAACGGCAAGGTCCTGGCGGAGGCCAAGGGCGAGATCACCTACGCGGCGGAGTTCTTCCGCTGGTTCAGCGAGGAAGCCGTCCGGCTCTCCGGCGACCTGACGAGGGCCCCCGGGGGAGCCAACCGCATCCTCGTGCTGCACCAGCCCGTGGGCGTCGCCTACCTGGTCACGCCGTGGAACTTCCCGGCCGCGATGGCCACTCGCAAGATCGCCCCCGCGCTGGCCGCAGGCTGCGCCGTCGTCTTGAAGCCCGCCACCCTCACCCCGCTCACCGCGCTGGCCGTCGCGGACGTGCTGGCCGAGGCCGGCGTGCCCGACGGAGTCGTGAACGTCGTCCCCGGTCGGAGCGCGAGCACGATCACCGCGGCGGTCCTCGAGCACGAGCGGGTGCGGAAGCTGTCCTTCACGGGCAGCACCGAGGTCGGCAAGCTGCTGATCGAGCAGGCCGCGGGACGCGTGCTCAACGTGTCGATGGAGCTGGGCGGGAACGCCCCGTTCATCGTGCTCGCCGACGCCGACCTCGACGCCGCCATCGAGGGGGCGATGATCGCCAAGATGCGCCACAACGGCGAGACCTGCACCGCGGCCAACCGCTTCTACGTGGAAGCACCCGTCGCGGATGCCTTCGCCGCCAAGCTGGCGGACGCGATGGGGGCGCTGCCGACGGGCCATGGCCTCGAAGACGGCAACCGCCTCGGCCCCCTCGTCGACGCCGACACCCGCGACAAGGTGGCCGAGCTCGTGGACGGCGCCGTCGCCTTTGGCGCCAAGGCGATCGTCGGCGGCGATCGTCCGACCGGTACGGGCTTCTACTACCCCGCCACGGTGCTCACGGGCGTCGCCACCGACAACCCCATCCTCGAGGAGGAGATCTTCGGGCCCGTGGCGCCGATCGTCTCGGTGGCGGATGCCGACGAGGCCGTGCGGCTCGCCAACGGCACCACGATGGGCCTGGTCGCCTACGTGTACACGGGTGACCTCGCCAAGGGGCTGCGGGTGGCCGAAGCGCTCGAGTCGGGCATGGTCGGCCTCAACAAGGGCATCGTCTCCGATCCCGCGGCTCCCTTCGGGGGCGTGAAGGAGTCGGGCATCGGCCGCGAAGGCGGCCACGAGGGGATGCTCGACTACACCGAGACGAAGTACATCGCCACCGACTGGTAGGAGTGACCCTCACGCCGGCGTGAGCGCCGGCTGCACCTCGACGACGCCCTCGCCGTACCGCTCGTCGAGCTCCTCTTGAAGCCCGTCATCCACGACCACACCGACCTCGACCTGCTCGTGGATCGTGTCGCCACTGCTCCAGAGCATGTCGTCCGGCTCGTCGACCTCGTCCTGGATGCGCAGGAGCTCCGCCTCCGTGTAGCGACCCTCACTCACGCACAGCGACCCGCCGTACAGCCTGCGCAGCTCTACCTCGTGGCGCTCGAGGTCCCCTGTGAACCGCAGGTTCAGGATCAGGGCGGTCGGGTCGTTCATCGCCCCCTCCTCACCCGCGGTGATCTCGCCATCGGCGTACGCCGGGTTGATCGACTGGTCGACCCACGCGCCCGAGAAGTCAGGCTCCGCTCGGGCGGCGGCGATGGCGGCGTCCTGGGTGGCCTGCGTCGTCGTCGCGGCGTCGACCACGGTCCACCCGCCGGCGGGCTCGGGGCACGGGGTGGAGTCCCTCGGCGCGCGCCCATCGTCGGGTCGCTCGAGGGCTCGGGAGGCCCTGGTCAGCGTGAAGACACCGTCCGCGTAGGTGCCCACCACCGTGTAGTCGCCCCACGTGGTGCCGCGGGCCGACTCCTCACCCTCGACGGCGTCCCAGTCCCACCCGACGATGTCCGGTCCCCCGCACTGTGGTGGGTACGAGTCCATGACGCCACCGAAGCAGGCCTGGGGCCCGTGCTCGTTGCTCTCGAGCACTGTGGCCGTGCCCGTCAGCAGCTGGTCGGTGGGCCGCTGGTCGGCCGCACCCACCGTGACCGGCTGGCGGTCCGAGCACGCCGCCAGCAGCAGGGGCACGAGGAGGACGACCGAACGGCGCATGATCATGGGACGATCGGCGAGGCGAGTTGGTTCCCGCTCTCGGGTACCCGGGCCGGGGTGGCGGGGCGCGAGACTTCGCCCGATGAACCCGCCCCCCGTCGACCAAGGCACGCTCGACACCGCGGTCGCCCTCGTGCGCGCCGCCGGCGAGCGCACGCTGCGCTGGTTCCGCTCGTCCGACCTGACCGTCGACCACAAGGGAGACGGCACCCCGGTCACGGCTGCCGACAAGGACGCCGAGCGCTTCCTGCGGGAGCAGCTCGCCGAGGCCTTCCCCGGTGACGGCGTGCTCGGCGAGGAGGAGGCGCCGACCGCCGGCACCACCGGTCGGCGCTGGATCATCGACCCGATCGACGGCACCAAGGCCTTCACGTGCGGGGTCCCCCTGTACTCGACCCTGCTCGCCCTCGAGGACGAGCACGGCATCGCCGTCGGCGTCGTCAACCTCCCTGCCCTCGGCGAGACCGTCTGGGCCGGGCGCGGGCTCGGCTGCTGGTCCGAGCGGGGCCCAGCCCGGGTGAGCGACCACGGCTCCCTGACCGGTGCCTACGTGATGTCCAGCTCGTTCAGCCACTGGGCGCCTGGGCGCGTCGCAGCCCTGGAGGCGCAGGGCGCCGTGCTGCGCACCTGGGGGGACGGGTATGGCTATGCCCTGGTGGCGACCGGCCGGGTGGTCGCGATGGTCGACCCCACGGTGGAGCCATATGACATCGGCCCCATGCCCGTGCTGCTGGCCGAGGCCGGCGGCCGCTTCACCGACCTCGAGGGTGCCGCGACCATCGAGGGAGGCAGCGGCGTGGCCAGCAACGGCCACGTGCACGACGAGCTGCTCGAGGTCCTACGAGCCCGCTGATCCCTGATCTTCGCAGTCCTGGGTGATCGCATCGAGCAGATCGGCGCGAGCTCGCGCGACCCGCGATCGGATCGTGCCGACGGGCACCTCGCACACCTCCGCGGCGGCGGCGTACGAGAGCCCGGTGACCTGGGTCAGCACGAAGGCTTCCCGCCGTTCGGGCGCCAGCGCGCGGATCGCGTCATCCAGGTCGAGCTCGCCGGTGCGCGGCGCCTCGACCAGGTCAGCTTCCGAGGTCCGCTGGGCCAACCGGCCGGCGAGGGCACGGCGGCGGGTGCTCCGGCGCACGTGGTCCGCGCACACGTGCCGAGCGATCTGCAACAGCCACGTCCGGGCCGACGAGTCACCCCGGAACTTCGCCAGCGCGGGGAGCGCACGGAGGTATACCTCCTGGGTGAGATCGTCCGCCTCGGACCGATCACCCAGGCGAGCGCACACCCGCCACACCTCCGGCTGGGTGCGCCGCACGAAGGCGGTCGTGGCGACCCGGTCTCCCTCGGCCGCAGCTCGCGCCAGTGCCGTCAGATCGTCCACCTGCTGATTCTGACCGGTCGGGAACCAACGACCCCAGTCGGGCGACCGTCATCGCATGCGATGCGAATCCATCCGCGAAGCCCTCTCGGCCCGGCTCGACGGAGAGGCGTCCGACCTGAGCGACGCCGCCGTCGATGCGCACCTCCACACCTGCCGGGACTGCTCCGCGTGGTCGGAGGAGCTCGGCGTGCTCCACCGGATGGTGCGCGTGCGCGAGGCCGAGGTCGTGCCCGACCTGACGGCGGCCATCCTCGGCACCGCGCCCGCGACCCGCGTGACGCCGTGGCGCGCCGCGCGGACCGAGCGCGTGAGCGTCGCCCGCTGGGCGCTGTTCGTGGTGGCCCTCACGCAGCTGGTGCTGGCGGCCCCCGCGCTCTTGCTCGGCGAGGATGCCGGGGCGACCGTCCACGTGGCGCGCGAGCTCGGTTCGTTCGACGTGGCGCTGGCGGTCGGGCTGCTCGTGGCCGCCTGGCAGCCGGCCCGCGCCTGGGGCCTGTTGCCCGTCGCCGCGGCCCTCGCCCTCGTGATGGGTGGTACCGCGGTCCTCGACGTCGTGCGTGGAACGGCCTCGTCCGTGGGCGAGGCGCACCATCTCCTCGACCTGGCCGGGGTTACCGTGCTCTGGTGGGTCGCCCGCGAGGATCGCTCGGCTCCGCTCGCAGCCGGTCGCGAGCACGTCGCCCCCGCGTGAGAGCCGCGCGCGCCGCGCTGGCGGTCCTCGCGCTGGGGCTCGTGGGCGTCGGCGTGTGGGCGTCGCCGGCGGCCGCGCACGCAACGCTCATCGCCGTCGACCCGCCCGACGGCGCCCGCCTCGACGAGAGCCCGGATCTCGTCCGCCTCACCTTCAGCGAGCCCGTGTCCGCTGATCTCGGCGGTGTCCAGGTGCTCGATGACGGCGGCACGCAGGTACAGGCCGGAGCGGCGCGGGTGGACGGGGCCACGGTCGCGATCGACCTCCAGCCGGACCTGCCGAACGGCACGTACGTGATCAGCTACCGAGTGGTCTCGGCGGACGGCCATCCGGTGCGCGGCGCCTCGGTGTTCGGCGTGGGCCCGGGCTCCCTCGACACCGACGCGCTCGGTCAGCTCACCGACCAGGGAGACGACCGCACCTGGGAGGTGGCCGGAGCCATCGGCCGCTGGCTGGCGTACTCCGGGGTGCTGCTGGCGTCCGGCGGCGTGGCGTTCCTCGTGCTCGTGCACCGAGGCGGCCCCGAGCGCGCCCACCTCGTGCGAGTCGTCTGGGCCGCGGCCCTCGTCGGCGCCGTGGGGAGCATGGTCGCGCTCCCCGTGCAGGCGGCGCTGGGCACGGGACAGGGCCCGAGCTCGCTGTTCGACTCCGGCGTGCTGGCCGAGGTCGTCCGCGACGGCGTCGGCCTCGGGGTCGTGCTGGCCCTGACCGGTCTCGTGATCGCCGTGTCGATGGTCGAGCATCAGCGCACGATCGCGCTGGTCGGCGCCATCGTGGCCGCCAGCTCGTTCGCGACCAACGGTCACACCCGGGCGGGTTCGTCGGCGGCCCTCGCCACGATCGCCGACATCAGCCACCTGCTGGCCGCCGCGGCATGGGGCGGTGGTCTGGTCCTGCTCGCCCTCTGCCTGCGAGCTCGCCGGCGGGCCGGTGAGGTCGACCACACCGCGTCGGCCGCCCTGGCCGGGCGGTTCTCCGCGCTGGCCACCGTCACCGTCGTCCTCGTCGGGATCAGCGGGGCCACGCTCTCGTGGATCGAGGTGGGGAGCCTCGACGCGCTGACCGGGACCGGCTACGGGCGGCTGCTCCTCGTGAAGGTCGGCGTGGTGGCGGTGATCGCGGGCCTGGGCGCGTACAACCACTTCCGGCTGGTCCCGGCGCTCACCCGAGGGAAGGCGCAGGCCGCGCTCACCCAGCTGCGCGGCACACTGCGCCTGGAGGTGCTCGCACTGGCGCTGGTCGTGGCACTTACGGCCGTGCTGGTGGTCGTCACCCCCGGGAAGGCGGAGTCGGGGGGTGGTGTGGTGGAGCAGGTCGTGGCGCTCGGCGACGCCGGCTCCGTGCAGGTGACCATCTCGCCGGCCGAGGCGGGGTTCAACCAGATCCACCTCTACCTGTTCGACCCCGAGGGTCGACCCGCCGACATCGCCGAGAGCATCACGCTCGATCTCAGCCTCCCGGCCGCCGATCTCGGCCCCATCACTCGGGACGCCGTTCGGGCCGGGCCCGCGCACTTCCAGCTCGACGGCGACGACCTCGCGGTCGGCGGGACGTGGACCATCGAGGTGCACGCCCGGCTCGACCGCTTCACCGAGGCCAGCGGGACCGTCGAGGTCCCCGTGGCCGGCTGACGAGGCATGATCGGCGCCGTGACCCGACTCGCACGCCTCGTCGCCGTGGCGCTCGGCATCATCGTGGCGACCGCCGCTCCCGCGGCCGCCGACGCTGCCGGGCCGAGCGACTTCCGCTCCGAGGTCACGGGCATCGTGCCCAGCGTCGGCGGGGTGCACGCAGAGATCCGCGGCGGCGACTCGTTCCTCGAGCTGACCGTCGACGAGGGGCACACGGTGATCGTCGAGGGCTACCAGGGCGAGCCCTACCTGCGGTTCTCGCCGGACGGGACCGTGGAGCGCAACCGGTTGTCGACGGCCACCTACCTGAACGACAGCCGTCGGGGCGCCGGCGTCACCATCCCGCCTGAGGCACGGGAAGCTGACGCCGACACCCCACCCGACTGGGAGAAGGCTTCGTCCGGTGGCACCTACGCATGGCACGACCACCGCGTCCACTGGATGGAGGATGCCTCACCGAACATCGATCGCGGCCACCGGGTGCCGGGCGCGTACGACCCGTGGAAGGTGCCGATCGTGGTCGACGGCGCTCCGGCGGAGGTCCAGGGCACGCTCACCTACGAGAGGTCGGTCACTCCCCTCCCCCATCTGGGCCTCGCCGTCATCGTGGCGGGCCTCCTCATGTACTACGGCCGTGGTCGCGGTCTGTGGGTGCCGGCGGCGCTCCTCGTGGTCGTGTCGCTCGCCGCGACGATCGTCGGCCGGGCCGACTTCCAGTCCACCCCGGCCGGCGGGGGGAACCCGCTGCTGTGGGCGCTCCCGCTGTTCTCGCTGGTCACGGCCGTCGGCGCCCTCGTGCTCGCCCGGCGAAGCGCAGGCGTGGTGCTGGCGCTGGCGTCGGTGGCGTCGCTGTCCGGCTGGGCGCTGTTCCGCATCCAGGCGCTGCTCAAGCCGGTCCTGCCGACCGACCTGCCGTACGCGGTCGATCGCACGACGCTCTCGCTCGCGCTCGGCATCAGCGTCGCCGCCGCCTACCTCACCATCACCAGCGGCGTCCTCAAGCTCCCCGAGCTGGACGACGACTAGAGGGTCTCGTCCTCGGCCGCCTCCGGCGGCCGAGGACGAGACCCCTACAACCAGCCGATGCGCTTGAAGCGGCGATAGAGGTAGAAGCAGATGCCGGCCATGAGCAGCATGACCGAGGGGTACCCGAGGCGGCTCTCGAGCTCTGGCATGTGCCGGAAGTTCATGCCGTAGATCGCGCCGATCACGGTTGGCAGACCGCCGATGGCAAGCCAGGCAGAGATCTTGCGCATGTCGTCGTTCTGGCGGACGGTGATCTGCGCGAGGTTTGCGTCGAGGACGTCCGTCAGCAGATCCCGGTAGTGGCTGATGCCGCTCACCGCCCGAGTGAGATGATCTTCCACGTCACGGAAGTAGCTCGCGAGCTCAGGATGGGCGCCCGGGAGCTGACCGGTCGCCAGCCGCCCCAGTGGCTCGAGCAGCGGTTCCGTGTTGCGGTAGAAGTCGAGCACTTGTCGCTTCAGCTTGAAGATGCGTTCGCTGGGATCGAACCCTCGGGGCCGATCCGACGCGAACACGGCGCTCTCGATCTCGGCCATGTCGTTGTCGAGGCCTTGGAGCACCGGCGAGTAGTCGTCCACGACATGGTCGATCACCGCGTGGAGCACCGCCATCGGCCCACACCGGATCCGAGCCAGGTCGCCTTCGATGTTGCGTCGCACTTCAGAGAGGGCACTCGCCTCGCCGTGACGCACGGTGACGACGTATCGCTCACCGACGAAGAGCTGCAGCTCGGCGAACTCCACCGTCTCGTTCTCGTCGTCGTAACGAGCGGTCTTCAGCACGACGAAGAGATCTTCGTCGTAGACCTCCATCTTGGGGCGCTGGTGGGCCTTCACGCCGTCCTCGACCGCGAGCTCGTGCAGGGCGAACTCGTCCCGCACCGCCTTGAACTCCGCTTCGTCAGGTTGGTACAGGCCGACCCACACGAACGAGTCGGGGTCGGACGTGGCCTCGAGGGCATCCATGAGATCGAGAGTGCCGGGGCGACGCTCTCCCTTCGTGTAGACGGCGCAATCGACGATCACCGCCCCATCATCCCCCGCCGACGACCCGTTCGTGGATCTCCCTCGTCAGGCGTTCGACCGACTTCACCACAGCATCCGCCTCGACGTTGGTCTCGTAGTCGTGGACCGCGAGCTCCGACGAGATCTGGTCTTGTCGCTTGGCGGCGATGAACAGGATGGCACCCTGCATCGCCGCCAAGCACGATGAGCGCACCCCACGGTGGCGGTGCCAGTTGTTGGGCCTGAGCTGCATGCGGGCAGCGTACGGCGGCCATGGCCCCGCGCCCGTGGCAGGCTCGGGGCCATGGAGCTCGCCGCGCAGCTGGACAGCCTTCGAGCAGATTGCGACGCGCTGCTCGCCGCCCAGCGGGCCGACCCGCACGCCCCCGCGTGGGAGGGGACGGGCTGGGATCGATCGGAGCTGCTCGGCCACGTGGCGAGCGTCCACGGCTGGGTGCGGGCGCAGCTGCGCGCGGGGCCAGGCGAGCGGATCCGTCTCAGCGCGGCACCGCGGGCTCCGCAGGGGGCCGAGCTGCCGGGGTGGTTCGAGGCGGGCGCAGCCGAGCTGGTCGATCTCCTCTCGACCACGGATCTCGCAGGCACCTGGCCCACCTGGGCCGGCCCGCAGCCAGGCACGTTCTTCCCCCGGCGCATGGCCGAGGAGACCGCGATCCACCGGTGGGACGCGACTGCGGGCGACATCCGGGCCGATCTCGCCGTGGACGGGGTCGACGAGCTCCTCGAGCTCTTCGCACCACGGATCCCGGCCGAGCGGCTGAGCGGGGTGGACGGCTCCATCCACTTGCACGCCACCGACACCGAGGGCGAGTGGCTGGTCCGCCTGTCGCCTGGCGGGATCAGCTTCGAGCACGGTCACGCGAAGGGGGACCTCGCGTTGCGCGGCGCGCGGCCGACCTGCTGCTCTGGTCGTGGAACCGTGCCCGGGTCGACGACCGCTTCGAGACCTTCGGCGACCTCAGCCTGCTCGAGGCCTGGCGCACCGTCGTCGTGTTCTAGGGGACCGGCTCCCCGAGCCCCGCGCAGGAGGCGCCCGCCTCCGGTGCCTGCGGCCCGTCCTGGTACTGCGCCACGAACGCGACCAGCCGAGGGTCGTCGACGGCATCGAGTCGCAGCTGGCGAGCCCAGGCCGTCGCGACGACCGCCTCGCCCTCCGCCAGATCCGGATAGGGCGCCGCGAGGACCTTCGGGTTGGCGCGGGCGAGGTCGTGGATCACCTCGACCTCGACGTCGGTCAGCCCGGGGTCGTAGGCGAGCCAGACGGCGCCGTGCTCGAGGTCGTGGACGACGTGCTCGTCAGGGACGGCCTCGTCGTAGAAGCCACAGGTCCACGGGATCGCGTCGTGGATGCCACCGGCGGGTGGCCGCAGCTCGTAGTCGACCGTCGACTCGGTGTGGACCGGGTCGGCGTAGTACACGCGGACGGCCTGCACCCCTTCGATGCCCTCGTCGGCGGGCCCCAGCACCTCTGACGCACCGCCGGCAGAGGCACCGCCCCGCGCGTCGCCGTCGGAGCACGCGGCGAGGACGCCCCCGAGGAGCAGCACCGCCACCGCGACGCGCCGTAGACGTGGCATCCGAGGAGCCGATGATCGGTCAGGCCGCAGGCGCGGGCGTCCACGCCGCTGGCAGGTGCTTTATCCCGTTGATGAAGTTCGAGTGCAGCCGCGCCGGCTCGCCGACGGCCCGGACGTCGGGCATGCGCCGAAGCAGCTCGCGGAACATCACCGTGATCTCCCGCCGGGCCAGGTGGGCGCCGAGGCAGAAGTGGGGCCCGGGGCCACCGAAGCCGACGTGATCGTTCGGGGTGCGGCCGATGTCGAACCGGTACGGATCGTCGAAGACCGCCGCATCACGGTTCGCCGAGGCGTACCAGAGGACGACCTTGTCGCCCTCGTTGAACTCCCGATCCCCGATGCGGGCACCGTCCTGGGTGCAGGTGCGGCGGAAGTGGATGACCGGCGTCGCCCACCGCACGATCTCCTCGACCGCCGTCACGGCGAGCCCCTCGTAGTCGCTCTGCCAGCGCACCATCTGGTCCGGGTGCGCGGTGAGGGCCTGGAGGCCGTGGGCGATGGCGTTGCGGGTGGTCTCGTTGCCGGCGGCCACGAGCAGGATGAAGAACGACGCCATCTCAGCCGGGCTCAAGCTCTCGCCGTCGACCTCGGCGGTCACCAGCGCCGTCGTCAGGTCCTCCTGCGGGTTCTTCTGACGGTCCTCGGCGAGCTCGGTGACGAGCATGGCGAGGTCCTGCGCGGCGGTGAGCAGTGCGGCCATCACCCCGGCCTCGGTCTGGTCAGGCACGTACTCGGCGTCGCCGAGCCCCAGGATGACGTTCGTGCGGTCGAAGATGAACTGCTCCTGGCTGCGGGGGATGCCCATCAGGTCGACGATGATCCGCAGCGGCAGGGTCGCAGCCACGTCGGTGACGAAGTCGCCCTCGCCGCGCTCGATGATGCCGTCGACGATCTCGGCGGCGATCGCCTCGACGTCGCCCCGCATCTGGTCGAGCTGACGAGGGGTGAACCCGCGAGACACGATCCGCCGCATGCGGGCGTGCTTGGGATCGTCCATGTTGATCATGGAACCGAGGAACTCGAGGAACTCGGTCGGCATGTCCCCGATGTTCGTACCCGCCCCGGAGCAGAACAGCGCCGCGTTCTTCGACGCCTCGACGATGTCCGCGTGGCGCGTCAACGAGTAGTAGCCGGGACCGCGCGGGAACGTCTCGGACAGGATCGGCTCCTCGAAGAACCGGATCGGGTCCTCCTCCCGCAGCGTCAGGAACGCGCCCTCGCGCTCCTCGAGCGGCCGGCTCCAGAACAGGGCGTCCGAGAGGTCGATCTCGTCGAGGGCGAGGGTGCGGCGCGGCTCCATGGGCCAGAAACTAGACCGTCCGGTCAAGTCCGCGCGTCAGGTGCCGCCCTCGAACACCGCTGCCTTGATGCCGACGCCGGCCAGCTCGGTCAGGAACGGCACCGGGTCGGTGACAGAACCCAGCCCCGCGGCGCCGACCGGCACCCGGCCGGCCAGCGCCCAGCGGACGGCCAGGGCGGCTGTCGCGCCGGCCGCCACCGCAGGTCGGTCGAGCGCGCCCAGGACGAGCACCTCGCTGCGGCCGTCGCGTCGGCCGCGCACCTCCACCCGGACGGCGCCGACGAGACCCTCGGGGTGTGGCTTGCGCAGCATCGGCAGGTGGGCAGAGAACCGGTCGCGCCGCGTCGCCGCGAGCCGAGCGGTGACGCGCTCCACGCCCGGGAAGGCGGGCACCAGCAGGAGGGCGTCAGGGAGCTCGGCTCGATAGCAGTCCTCGGCGCCGATCGGATCGGGGAACCAGCAGAGCTCACGGCCTGAGCCGGCTGACCGTCGCTGCCAGCCTCCGTCGCGCCAGTCGAGGGCCTGTCCGGTGAGGGCACGATGGTGCTGGCGAGCGCACGCGGGTCCACCGGTGCCGCTCCGCGCCACGTGCACCTCGGTCACCGAGTCGAGGGTGGTGGCGCCGTGCCGGGCGAGCACGCACGAGTACCCCGGCGAGAACGAGGCGCCGGTCACGACCGGCACGCCGCGCGCCTGCGCCTCCGCGTCGAGGTCGAGCAGCGCGCGCACATCCTCGATCGAGTCACTGGTCGACACCACCGGGCGCCCCTCGCCGAGGTGGTGGGCAGCCAGCTCCGCGTGCGTCCCACACGGGCCGGCGAGGAGCACGGCATCCGCGTCGGCCGTCGGGCTGCCACCGGCTGCCTTTCCTCCTGAGCTCTCGACCACCGCGGCCTGCCGGACAGCGTCGGCGTCGCTGACGAGGATCTCCTCGACGGCGTCGCTCTCGACCAGCTGCCGGATGGCTCGGGCCCCGACCGCGCCCGCCCCGACGACGAGCACCCGCGTGCGAGCAGTCACTCGAGCTTGAGCTCGCGCCAACCGCCCTGTTGGGGGGGCGTGCCTCCCGAGCCCCGCAATCGCAGCACCGCCGCGAAGATCGCGGCGAGCCCGAGGGCAACGAGGGCACGTCGCAACAAGGCCATCAGGAGGTCTCCAGCGTGGGCGTCAGGTGGTGGGGCTAGGAAGAATCGAACTTCCGACCTCATCCTTATCAGGGATGCGCTCTAACCGACTGAGCTATAGCCCCGTGCTACAGCGGGAGCCGCGAAGTTAGCCGCGCCCGGACGAAGGGGGCGAGCCCGTTGGCGGTCGCACGGGCTCCTCCTCGAGGACCGTCACCCGCACGCCGCCGGTCAGGTCGCTCATCAGGTTGAACAGCAGCGTCAGCACCACGCTTCCGGCCGCGCCGGCCAGGACGAGCACAACCCCACCGAGCGCAAACGCACGGAAGATCTGCTGGTCCTCGAACTTGAAGCCGCCGACGAGGACCTGACCCTCCGGACAGTCACCGTTCTCGTCGGGCAACGTCGACGTCGGCTCCTCGACCGCCGCCGCGACCGTGGTCGAGGTCGCGACCCCGCCGCTGACCTGCTCGCCCGCGCCGTCGATCGTCGACGGGGTGGTCGACGGGGTGGTGGTGTCGCTCTCGATGGCCTCGCAGTTCCCGAATCCGAGGTCTGTGATGAAGCTCTCGACGTCGTCGATCGCACCGGCGCTGCGCGCCGTGTTCCAGAGGAGCGCCGACGCCACGCAGATGATCAGGAAGATCGACAGGAAGAACAGGACCGAGACCTTCAGGACCGACCAGGGCTCGATGTGGCGGACGATCCGACGCACCTTGCGCGCCCGCACCTTGGCCCGCCGGGGCGCCTTGGGCACCGCCGGGTCCGGGTCATCGAGCAGGCGCCGGCGGGCTGGCGGAGGGGTGGCGCGGGCCGGCGGCTCAGGCTCCGCCACGGCCTGTTCGACCCCCGCCCGGAACGTGGCCGTGCCGCCGGTCTCGCTGGGCGCGGGCGCGCCAGGTTGGTCGGGGGACATCAAGTCGAGTGTAGGGCAGCGCTCGCGGACGCCTGAGGCACCGGGTCAGCCCTCGCGCCGCGCCTTGGCCTCGGCGCGGGCGCTGCCGACCATCACCACCACCCAGACATCCAGGCCATCAGCGCGCCACGAGACCACCTCGGCACCGTTGGCGGCGGCCACCTCCCGGGCCGCCGCCTCACCCTCGGCGGCCCCCGCCAGCGCCGCGGCGTCGGCCGCGGTTCGGGCCGCCGCGCGCGCCTGACCGGCCCGAGCCAGGGGCACCAGCGCGAGCAGCACCACCACGACGACAGCGATCAGCGCCAGCACCAGCGGTGTCGCTTGGCCCGCCTCTCGATGGCCATGAGCAGACCATCCCATGTCGACCTCCCTTCGGGCGCGTCAGCACCCAGGCACCGTGCAGGGGAAGTCGATGAGAACGCTAGGCCGTGTCGTCGTCGCCCGAAAGGACCGGCGCCACCGAGGCGACGGTCTCACCATCACCGAGGTTCATGACCCGCACGCCGGTGGCGTCGCGGCCCTGGGACGAGATGCCGCGCACCTCCATGCGGATCAGCGTGCCCACGGAGTTGATCACGAAGATCTCGTCGTCGAGGCCGACCATGAAGGCCGCCACCACGTGACCCTTCTTGGCGGTCAGCTTGATGCCGCGCACACCCTGACCACCGCGGCCCTGGCGGTTGAAGTGCTCGAGCTGCGTGCGCTTGCCGTAGCCCGCGTCGGTGACGATCAGCATCGCGACGTCGTCGCGGCAGGTGTCGAGGCTCACGACCTCGTCACCGGTGCGCAGCTTCATGCCACGCACACCGGCGGCCGCCCGACCCATCGACCGGACGTCGTCCTCGCTGAAGCGGATCGCCTGACCGAGCTTCGACAGCATCAGGATGTCGTCGCCGCCGTTGGTGGGGATGACCTTCACGAGCTCGTCGGCGTCACGGAGGTTGATGGCGATGATGCCGGTCCGCAGCGACGAGTCGTACTCGTTGAACTTGGTCTTCTTCACCTGGCCGTTCTTGGTGGCGAAGAACAGGAAGCGGTTCGTCTCGTAGTCGCGGGTGTCGATGATCGTCTGGATGTGCTCGCCCGGCTGCAGCTGCAGCAGGTTGGGCATCGCGGTGCCGCGCGCGGTGCGTTCCTTCTTCGGGATCTCGTGGGCCTTGAGGCGGTAGACGCGCCCGAGGTTCGAGAAGAAGAGCAGGTAGGCATGGGCGGTCGTGGTGAGGATGTGGCTGACGTAGTCCTCGTCGCGCAGCTTGGCGCCCGCCACGCCGCGCCCGCCACGCCCCTGCGACCGGAACGAGTCGGACGACACCGTCTTGATGTAGCCCTTGGCCGACAACGTGACGATGAGCTCCTCGTCGTCGATCAGGTCCTCGATGTTCATGTCCCCGACGTCGAAGGTGATCTTGGAGCGCCGCTCGTCGGCGAACTTCTCCTTCACCTCGGCCAGCTCGTTCTTGATCACCGTTCGCAGCACGGCCTCGTCACCGAGGATCGCCTCCAGCATCGAGATGGTCTCAGCCAGCGCGGCCATCTCGGTCTCGAGGTCGATCTTGGCCAGCCGGGTGAGCTGGCCGAGCTTCATCTCGAGGATGTGCTCGGCCTGCACGTCCGAGAAGCTGTAGGGCTCCGAGGTCAGCCCGACCCGGGCCGCGGCCCGATCGTCGGATGCCCGGATGAGGGCGATGATCGCATCGATGACGTCGACGGCCTTGAGCAGACCCTCGACGATGTGCGCACGATCCTGCGCCTTCCGGAGCCGGAACTCCGACCGGCGGCGGATGACGTCGACCTGGTGGTCGACGTAGGCCTGCAGCGCCTGCACGAGGTTGAGCGTGCGCGGGATCCCGTCGACGAGGGCCACCGTGTTCACCGCGAAGTTCGTCTGCAGGGGCGTGTGCTTGTACAGGTTGTTGAGGATGACGAGCCCGGGCGCGTCCTTCTTCAGCTTGATGACGAGGCGCGTCTTGCCACGCGCCGACTCGTCGTTGACATCGCTGATGCCCTCGATGGCCCGGGTCTGCACGAGCTCGGCGATGCGCGCCGCCGTGACGGAGATGGAGGTCTGGTACGGCATCTCGGTGACCACGATCTGGTCACCACCGCGCCCGCTCGACTCCTCGATCTCGCACACCGCACGCAGGCGGATCGAGCCCTTGCCGGTGCGGTAGGCGTCGATGATGCCCTGGCGACCCATGATCAGTGCGCCGGTGGGGAAGTCGGGGCCCTGGACGAACTGCATGAGGTCGTCGGGGGTCGCCTGCGGGTTGTCGATGAGGTGGACGGTGGCGTCGATGACCTCGCCCAGGTTGTGAGGCGGGACGTTGGTGGCCATGCCGACCGCGATCCCCTGGCTGCCGTTGACGAGCAGGTTGGGGAAGCGGGCCGGCAGCACCTCGGGCTCGACGTCGTCGCCGGAGTAGTTGTCGCTGAAGTCGACGGTGTCCTCGTTGATGCCGTCGAGCATCCGCATGGCCAGGTTGCTCAGCCGCGACTCCGTGTAGCGAGACGCCGCCGGGCCGAAGTCGGGGGAGCCGAAGTTGCCGTGCCCGTCGACGAGCGGGTGGCGCAGGGAGAAGTCCTGCGCCATGCGCACGAGGGCGTCGTAGATCGCCCCCTCGCCGTGCGGGTGGTACTTGCCCATGACGTCGCCGGTGATGCGGGCGCACTTCATGTGGGAGCGATCTGGGCGGGCGCCCAGGCCGTCCATGCCGTAGAGGATCCTGCGGTGGACGGGCTTGAGGCCGTCGCGCGCGTCGGGGAGAGCGCGCGTCGTGATGACCGACATGGCGTAGTCGAGGAAGGAGGCCTCCATCTCCTCCTGGATCTCGATCGGCTCGATGGCGGCCCGCACGGGCCCGTCGTCAGGGGGGGTCTGGTCAGACATCAGATGTCCAGGAACCTCGTGTCCTTGGCGTTGTTGACGATGAAGGCCTTGCGCACCTCGACGACGTCGCCCATCAGCGTGGACACGACCTCGTCGGCCAGCGCGGCCTGCTCGACGGTGACCTGCAACAGCGTGCGCAGCCCGTCTTCCATGGTGGTGATGCGGAGCTCCTCGGCATCCATCTCGCCGAGTCCCTTCAAGCGCCCGAAGTCCTTCTTGTGGTTCGGGTTGTCGCGCAGGAAGACGTCCTTGGCGTGATCGTCCTTGAGGTAGATCTTCGCCTTGCTGACCTCGGTGGAATAGAGCGGCGGCTGGCAGATGTAGACGTGCCCGGCCTCCACGAGCGGGCGCATCTGCCGGAAGAAGAACGTCAGCAGCAGCGTGCGGATGTGGAGGCCGTCGACGTCGGCGTCAGCCAGGATGCACACCTTGTCGTAGCGGCGCTTCTCGAGGTCGAACTCCTCCCCCACCCCGGCACCGATGGCGGAGATGAGGGCCTGCACCTCGAGGTTCTTCAGCATCTTGTCGAGCCGGGCCCGCTCGACGTTCAGGATCTTGCCGCGGATCGGGAGGATCGCCTGACGGAGCGGATCCCGAGCAGTGACCGCAGACCCGCCGGCGGAGTCACCCTCGACGATGAACAGCTCCCGCTCGTCGCGGTTCTTGGAGCTGCAATCCTTCAGCTTGTCGGGCATGCCGGCGCCGTCGAGCAGCGTCTTGGAGCGGATGACGTCGCGCGCCTTCTTGGCCGCCATGCGGGCCTGGGCGCCGGCGATCGCCTTCTTCACGATCTTGTTGGCCTCGGTGGGGTTCTCCTCGAACCACTGGCCGAGCCGGTCGTTGGTGGCCTTCTGCACGAGGGTCTTGATGCTCGTGTTGCCGAGCTTGCCCTTCGTCTGGCCCTCGAACTGTGGGTCGCGCAGTCGCACCGAGATGATGGCGGTGATGCCCTCGCGGATGTCCTCGCCCTGGAGGTTCGGGTCCTTCTCCTTGAGCAGGTTCTTCGCTCGGGCGTGCTTGTTGACCACGGTGGTCAGCGCCGCCTTGAAGCCTTCCTCGTGCGAGCCGCCCTCGGTGGTGTTGATGCCGTTGGCGAAGGAGTGGATGCCGTCGGCGTTGTAGCCGGTGTTCCACTGGAAGGCGACCTCGACCTCCTGGTCGTCCTCGGCCAGCTCGTAGTAGCCGACCTTCGAGAACAGCGCCTCCTTCGAGGTGTTCATGTGCTTGACGAAATCGATGATCCCGCCGGCGTACTTGAAGGTGACGGGCTCGGACTTGTGCTCGGGGCGCTCGTCCTTGAAGCGGATCTCGAGGCCCTTGTTGAGGAACGCCATCATCTGCAGGCGCTCGACGATGGTGCGGGCCGAGAACTCGAGCGTCTCGAAGACGGTGCCGTCGGGCCAGAACGTGACCGTGGTGCCGGTGCGCCCACGGGGCGCGTCGCCGACCACCTCGAGCTTGGTCTGGGGCTTGCCGCCGTCGGCGAACTCCATGCGGTGGCGCTTGCCGTGCTGGTCGACCTCGACCACGAGCCGGCTCGAGAGCGCGTTCACCACGGACACGCCCACGCCGTGCAGCCCGCCCGAGACCTTGTAGCCCTCCCCGCCGAACTTGCCGCCGCCGTGGAGCTTCGTGAGAGCGATCTCGACGCCGGTCATCTTCTGCTGCTTGTTGATGTCGGTGGGGATGCCCTGGCCGTCGTCGGTGACGCGGCACCCGCCGTCGGCCAGCAGCGTGATGTCGATGCGGCTGGCCCGGCCGGCCATCGCCTCGTCGACGGAGTTGTCGACCACCTCCCACACGCAATGGTGCAGACCGGTGGGCCCGGTGCTGCCGATGTACATGCCGGGCCGCTTCCGGACGGGGTCGAGCCCCTCCAGGACCTGCATGCTGTTGGCCCCGTAGGACCCGGTTGTCTGCGCCACGAAGCGACCTCTTCAGCTGATGGGCCCGGCGCCGTGGGCGGCCGGGCTGAGAAGGGCGGCAGGACCGGCCGCGGAAGCGCGAAAACCCTGGTCAAGCCCCCGAATCACAACCCTGAAATCCTACCAGCCCGGGTGCGACATCCCGACCATCCGACCGGCAGTTCCGGGCTACTTCTTCGGCCCCACGCGGAGGTCCAGATCGGTCACGCGATCCGGCCCGAGGAGCTCCGCCAGCCGGGCCAGCAGCTCGGTCTGCAGGAAGCGGACGTGGGTCGCGATCGCGGGCTCGTCGACGGCCAGGACGAGCCGCTTGCCGTCCAGCCGCAGGGGCTGCGTCCGGGCCGCCAGCGCGTCGCCCACGACCTCCGACCACCGATCGAACACGAGGTGCACCCCGCTCGCCTCGGGTGCGCCGAGCCCCCGCATGACCGCGTCGAGCGCCGCCCCGATCGGCTGCGGCCCGGGACCGTCCCCCGGGAGCGGTCGCGCGGCCATGAGGCCCATCGTCGCCTTGGCCCGGCGCCAGAGCAAGAGCGCGACGAGGCGGCGTCTCTTGGCCGGAGGAGCTCCACGCCTGCTCCCGGTCGTCCCGCTGCCGGCCAGGGCGAGGGCAAAGGGCGCAACGAGGCGGCCCTCGTGGACGGGCCGCACCGATGGTCTCGGCCGTGTCGATCACGGCGTCGTGCGCAAGGCCACCCTGACGGTGCATCGGCGCACGACGCACTCTGCGCAGGAACGATCGCAGGCGAGCGTCGTGCGCGGACGCACCGGCGAGGGCCGAGAGCGCACGACCCGCAGTCGGGCGACCGCCACCAGGCGTGGAGCTCGACGACCACCGCGCTCCGCCTCGCCGCGCCCTTGACCTGGACCTGCCCTTGCCTCCGGCTCGCTGCGCTCCGCCTCGCTGCGCTAGTGCCCTTCAGTCCTCCGAGATGCGGCCCTCGCGGATGTGGAGAACGAGGTCGGGGTGGGCCTTGGGAGGCAGGCCGCTGGCGCTGGTGAGGAGGGTCTGACCCGGCGGCAGGTTGGCGAGGAGGGCGTCACTGCGGTCGGGGTCGAGCTCGGAGAAGACATCGTCGAGCAGCAGGACGGGGGCGCTGCCGGTGACGTCGGTGATCACGTGGTGGGCCGCCAGACGTAGGGCGAGTGCCAGCGACCGCTGCTCGCCCTGAGACGCGTGCGTGCGGCTCGGGAGCCCGGCGAGGCGCAGGTCGACCTCGTCGCGGTGGGGGCCCACCGTCGACACCCCCCGGCGCACGTCGTCCGTCCGGGACGTCGCCAGCGCTGCCTCCAGGCCCGTGGCGGCCCACTCGGCCTCGTAGGTGGCGGTGACCTCGGCGGGGCGGTTGGCGACGGCGTCGTAGGTCTGCGAGAGCACCGGTGCGAGGCGGTCCAGGAGCGCCTGGCGCGCCTCTGCGAGCCGCCCACCGGCCTCGACGAGCTTGGCGTCCCACACGTCGAGGGTGAAACCGGCGCTCTCGTCGAGGCGCCCACCGGACCCCTTGAGCAGGGCGTTCCGCTGCTTGAGGACCTTGTCGACCTCGGAGCGCAGGGCGTCATAGCGCGGGTGGGACGCCACCAGCGCGTCGTCGAGGTAGCGCCGGCGCTCGGCCGGCCCGCCCTTCACCAGCTCGAGGTCGTCCGGTGCGAAGACCGTGACCCGCAACACGCCGAGCAGCTCCTTGGCTCGCTGGAGCGGCTGACGGTTCACCAGCACCCGGTTGCGACCGGAGGCCACCAGCTCGGCCTCGATGAGGATCGCCCGCCCCTCCCGCTCGCCCTCGGCGCGGATGACGGCGCGCTCGGCCCCCTGCCGGATCAGCGCTTCGGTGGGCGCGCCCCGGAAGGACGCCAGCGTGGCCAGCCAGGCGATGGCCTCGAGCACGTTCGTCTTGCCTTGCCCGTTGTCGCCCAGCAGCGCCGTCAGCCCGGGCGCCAGCTCGAGCTCAGCCGACGCATACGACCGCACGTCGGTCAGCCACACCCGATCCAATCTCACGGGCGGCCACTCTCGCACGACGAGCGGGGTGGGTGGCGAGGGGTGCGGGGGGCAGAGGCTCCGCCGGAGCCCCGCGCCCGCGAAGGACCGGCTCCGCCGTGTCCTGAGCAGCAGGCCCTCAGGGCGGCCGCAGGCCGCACGGGACAGCTCGTGTGAGGCGGCCGTAGGCCGCCGATCACGAAACCCGGACCGGCATCAGCAGGTAGAGGAACTCGGGGTGCTCGGGGACCCGCAGGAGTGCCGGCTTGAGGGCATCGACCGTCTCGATGGTGACCTCGTCACCGGGAGCGACCTCGATGCCCTGCACCAGGTACTCCGGGTTGAAGGCGACCGTGAGCTCGGAGCCCTCGAACTTGGCGTCGAGGCTCTCGTGCGCCTGGCCGACGTCCTGCGTGACGGCGACCAGCTCCAAGCCGTCGTTGGACATCGCCAGGCGGACGGGTGTGGCCTCCCGAGCGAGCAGCTTCACCCTTCGGACCGCCTCGAGCAGCACCTCGCGGCCCACCGTCAGGCGGTTTGGCTGCGCCTGCGGGATGAGGCGCTCGTACGGCGGGAACTCACCCTCGATGAGGACCGTCGTGAGCCTCGTGCCGCCGACCTCGAAGCTCGCCTCGCGCTCCCCCAGCCGCACCGACAGCGTGTCACCGCCGGTGAGCACCCGGGCCAGCTCCTGCAGCGCGCGGGACGGCACGAGGACGTGCTGACCCTCGGCGAGCACGGTGGTGCCGGGCAGGTCGCGGATGGCCAGGCGATAGGAGTCGGTGGCGACGAGCCTGAGCCCACCGGCCTCTGCGGCCAGCAGGACGCCGGTGAGGATCGGCCGCGCGTCGTCGCTCGAGGCCGCGCGCACCACCTGCGACAGCGCGGTGGCCAGCTCCGCGCTGGCCAGCGTGACCGGCTCGCCGGTCGCCTCGGTCAGCCGCGGGAACTCGTCGGCCGGCAGGATCCGCAGGCTGAACTCGGACCGGCCCGCGGAGATGCGGGCTTCGTCCTCGGTGACCTCGACCTCGACGCTGCCCCCAGGGAGCGCCCGGACGATGTCAGACGCCAGGCGCCCGGGGAGGATCACGACACCGTCGCCATCGCCGGAGACCGTGACCTCGACGGAGATCGTCAGCTCGAGGTCGGTGCCGGTGAGGCGCAGCTGGTCACCGGTGAGCTGCACGCGGACGCCGGAGAGCACGGGCAGTGAGGTGCCCCGCCCGGCGGCCGCCCGCCCGGCGGTGCCGAGGGCCTCGACGAGGACATCACGCTCACATCGGAACTTCACGCCGTGACTCGCTTTCTACCGTCGTGTTGAGCTTCGCAACGAAGGAGTGGTGGTAGGGGTTGTGGACTGGGGATGACCGGAGAAGATCCCAGGTCAGAGCGGGTGTGGCTGTCCCCGCGTGATCCACAGGATCCCACAGGGATGTGACGGTGCCGGGGACTGGGACACCTGGACGTCGCGTTGCCCACAGGCGCCTCGCTCGCGCGGGGCGTCGTCCACACGACGTCCGGATGGTTGTCCCCAACCTCAGGCCTCGGCCCGGATGGTCTGGACCAGCTCGGTGACCTGATCGTAGGTGGGGCGCTGCGTCCGCATCTGGGCGCTGATCTTCTCCACGGCGTGGATGACCGTGGTGTGGTCGCGCCCGCCGAACTCCCGGGCGATGGCTGGGTAGCTGAGATCGGTCAGGTCGCGGAACACGTACATGGCCACCTGGCGAGCGGTGACGAGCGGCCGTTGGCGCTTCTTGCCGATGATCTCCTCGATGGGGATCCCGAACATCTTCGAGGTGGCCTCCAGGATGACCTGGGGGGTGATGGGGCGGGGCTGGGTGGCGGTCAGGAGGTCACCGAGCACCGACGAGGCCGTGTCGATCGTCAGCGGCTCCGAGGTGAGGCTCGCGAAGGCGGCGACGCGGATCAGCGCACCCTCGAGCACCCGGATGTTGTCCGTGATGTTGGTGGCGATGAACTCGAGGACATCCGCCGGGACGAAGGTGGTCTCGCGCTCGGCCTTGTTGCGCAGGATGGCGAGGCGGGTCTCGAGGTCAGGGGGCTGGACGTCGGTGATCAGACCCATCTTGAAGCGGCTGCGGAGCCGGTCCTCCAGGGTGCCGATCGCGTCGGGAGGACGATCCGAGGAGAGGACGATCTGGCGGTTGGCCTGGTGGAGGTGGTTGAACGTGTGGAAGAACTCCTCCTGGGTCTCCTTCTTCCCCTCGATGAACTGGATGTCGTCGACGAGCAGGACGTCGATGTCCCGGTAGCGGCGTCTTGAAGGCATCGTTCGTGCCCGTGCGCACGGCATCGATGAACTCGTTGAGGAACGTCTCCGACGTTACGTAGCGGACCCGGTACGTTGGGTAGTTCTCCCGGACGTAGTGCCCGATGGCCTGCAGCAGGTGGGTCTTGCCCGAGGCCGGCGTCGCCGTAGATGAACAGCGGGTTGTACTTCCGGGCCGGCGTCTCGGCGACCGCCAGGGCGGCCGCGTGCGCGAACCGGTTGGACGGTCCGATCACGAAGGTGTCGAAGGTGTACCGAGGGTTGATGTCGTGCACGGGAGCGTCGGCGCCGGCAATGGGCTGCGGGGTCGGCGGAGCGACCATCCACTGGGGCTCGGGCTCGCTGGGCGCGATCTCGAGGGCCAGCTCCACGTTGGCGGCGCCGATCTCGGTGAGCGCGTCACGGACCAGCGACAGATAGCGCCCTTCGATGCGCTCCTTGGCCAGGAACGACGGGACCGCGAGGGTCAGGACACCTTCTTCGAGCCGCACCGCTCGCGCGGCCTCGAAGCTCGTGAGCCACACCGGTTCCGAGACTTGCGCTTGCAGGATCCCGCCGCACTCGTCCCACAACCGCTGTGCCTCGTTCACTCGGCGCGTTCCTCCTGGTCGGGGGGCGTCCACAGGACGTCCACAGGTGTGGAAAAGACCTGGTCGCGGTACGGTCGCCCGTTGCCGAGGCAGCTGCCCGAGGCCCCTGATTGATGATCGTCACCTGGGTCGAGGGCCGGAGGAAACGACCGCCCCCAGACCGTCGTGACGAGGTTCGGGCACCGTAGCACCGGCCTCCCCGCCGGACGCAAGGGGTCTGTGGATTTCTGTATTTTCCCAGGTCAGAGGGGGTGAAGGGTCCCTCGCTCAGCAGATGCGATGTGGTAGGGATCCCCGCCGGCGGTCTCGGGTTGCCCGGGAGGCCGATGACCCTCTAGCGTTCCGCCAGCACCTCTCGGCGCCGGGTTCCGGCGCGTCGCGGTGCACCCCCTGCAGGTTCTCACCCGCCGGGCGCCGGGCCAGGGTGGCCCTGGCTGCCGAGGAGGCAAAACCCCCGTGAAGCGCACCTACCAGCCGAACAACCGCCGTCGTGCCAAGCGCCACGGCTTCCGGCACCGGATGTCGGACCGAGCCGGCCAAGCGGTGGTGAGGGCCCGTCGGCTCAAGGGTCGCAAGCGCCTCTCGGCGTAGGCGATCCGCGGACCTCCACGATGCCCACCGCTGTGCAGGGGCCGCCGGTCGACGTGGCGCGCCCCCAGATCTGGCGCATCACCGACCGCCGGACGTTCGCCTCCCTCCGCCAGCAGGGCCGGAGAGCCCGGAGCGGGCCGCTGACCGTGACGTGGCTCGAGCCATCGCCGGACGAGCCGCTCACGCCGCCCCGGGTCGGGTTCGCGGTCGGGAAGGCCGCGGGCGGGGCCGTCGTCCGGAACCGGGTTCGGCGCCGCCTGCGCGCCGCGATGCGGGCGCTGTCCGCCGAGGGCCGCCTCCCGGCGGGGGCCTACCTCCTCGGTGGGGGCGCGCCGCTGGCGACGATGGCCTGGACGGACCTCGTCGAGCTGGTCGACGGCACGATGACCGAGGTTCGGCGATGAGCCCCGTCGCACGGCTCCTGCACGCGGCCGTGCGCCTCTACCGCCAGCTGTCTGCCGGTCGACCCTCCCCCTGCCGGTTCGATCCCAGCTGCTCCGCGTACGCCCTCGACGCGCTGGAGCAGCACGGTGCGGTGCGCGGCAGCTGGCTGGCCGTGCGACGCATCGCGCGGTGCCACCCCTGGGGTGGCCACGGCTGGGATCCCGTTCCTGACGGAAAGGCGAACTGATGTTCGATGGCATCTTCGAGGTCTTCGCGCAGACGCTGAGCTTCTTCTACGACCTCGTCCCGAACTACGCGATCGCCATCGCGCTGCTGACGCTGCTGGTGATGGTGCTCACCACCCCGTTCACCCTCAAGGGCACCCGCAGCATGATCCAGATGCAGCGGCTCCAGCCCGAGATGAAGCGCCTCCAGCTCAAGTACAAGGACGACCGCCAGAAGCTCAACGAAGAGCTGATGGCGTTCTACAAGGAGAACAACCTCAACCCGCTGGGTGGCTGCCTCCCCCTCCTCCTCCAGACGCCCATCTTCATCATCCTGTACCGAGTCATCCGGGGGCTGACCTACATCCCGGCCGGGCAGTCGACCTTCGACCCGAAGTACCTCGACCACACCTCTGCGCTGTACCGGAGCCTCGACGGGGCAACGCAGATGATGTCGTTCGGCGTCGACCTCGCCGTGAGCGCTCGGACGGCGCTGAGCGCGAGCTTCGCGGAGGGCCTCCCCCACGTCGTCATGGTGGCGATCGTGGCGGTCACGTCGTACTACCAGCAGAAGCAGATCCAGGGCCGCAACCCGAACGCCGAGATGCCCCCCCAGCAGAAGATGATCATGCGCCTGATGCCGGCCATGTTCGTGGTGTTCGCGTTCGTGGCTCCCTCGGCGCTGGTCGTCTACTTCATCGTCTCCAACCTGTACCGCATCGGGATGCAGGCCTACATCACCCGAACCCTCTACCACGGTGAGGACTCGCTTGGGGCCCAGGCGCAGAAGGCGTCGCTCGAGGCCCGCAAGCTCAAGGAGGAGACAGGCGGCTCCGACGCCCTGCCCCGGCTCGGCAAGCGGGCCAAGGCGATCGAGGCCTCAGCCGAGGAGACGAGCAAGGGCACGGCGGCGACGAACGGCGACGCCGGTGCGGCGACCAAGCCCGCCCCCGCCGCACCGACCGCCCGCACCACGAACGCGCAGAACCGGTCCAAGAAGAAGAAGCGGCGGCGCTGACGACGATGGAGTGGGTCGAGACGACCGGCAAGACGGTCGAAGAAGCCAAGGACGCGGCCCTCGATCAGCTCGGGGTCGACGAGCAGGACGCCGAGTTCGAGGTGGTCGAGGAGCCGAAGACCGGCCTGTTCGGTCGGACGCGCGGCGAGGCTCGGGTGCGGGCGAGGGTCCGGCCGACCCAACCTCGACCCAAGGTCGAGCGCCGCGACCGCCGGGGCAAGACCGGCGGCCGATCCGGCAAGCCCGCCGAGCGGCGCGGTCGTGCCAGCGGCGGCCGGGGCGGTCCGAAGGGACCCGCGCCCGACGGTGCACCGGGGCCGGCCCCGGCGGCCATGGACGAAGGGCCCAGGCCCCAACCGCCCCCGAAACCGGAGCGAGCACCATCTCGACGAGGTGGCCGCGGGAGCACGCGCAACGGCCCCCGACGGGACGACACCGACCAGGACGACGAGCAGGAGAGCAGGAACATGAGCGAGACCGAGCTGGTGGAGCAGGGCGAGCTGGTGCGGGGGTTCCTCCTCGACCTCGTGGACGCCTTCGGGTTCGACGCCGAGGTGACGGCGACCCCTGCGGAGGAGGGCGCGGTCGAGCTCGCCGTGGCCGGCGGCGACCTCGGGCTGCTCATCGGCCCCAAGGGCGCCACCCTCCAAGCGATCCAGGAGCTCTCCCGGAGCGTGCTCCAGCGCCAGCTGCCCGGCGAGGTCCACGCGCGCATCCGGGTGGATGTGAGCGGCTACCGCGCCCGGCGCCGCGAGGCCCTCGAGGCCTTCGTGCGCACCGTGGCGGAGGACGTTCGGGCGTCCGGCGCGCAGAAGGCCCTCGAGCCGATGTCGCCGCCCGACCGCAAGGTCGTCCATGACACCGTGAACGACATCGACGGGGTCCACACGATCTCCGAGGGCGAGGACCAGCGTCGCCGGGTCGTCATCATCCCCGACGCCTGACGCCGGCGCGCCGGGGTGGACCTGTCCGCGCTGCTCGAGCATGACGTGCTGCTGGCCCAGCTCGAGCGCGCCCGCGCGCTGGGCTTCCTTGGGCCCGGGCCCGTGCGGGCGCACATCGAGCACGCGGCCGGGTTCCTGACCGCGCTGGAGGCGACGCGCGGGACGGTGGTCGATCTGGGGAGCGGCGGGGGGGTGCCGGGATTGATCATCGGGGTGGCGCGCCCGGACCTGACCCTGGTCCTCATCGACGCCGCGACCGCGCGCTGCCGGTCCCTCGAGACCGCCGTCGAGCGGCTCGCTCTGCACGCCACGGTGGTCGAGGGTCGCGCCGAGCTGATCGGCCGCGGTCCGCATCGGGGTACGGCGGACGCCGTCGTCGCGCGCAGCTTCGGCCCCCCCGCCCCCACGGCAGAGTGCGCCGCGCCGCTGCTGGTAGCCGGCGGGCTGCTGGTCGTCAGCGAGCCTCCTGAGCCGGACGCGTCGCGCTGGCCGGCGGGCGGGTTGGCGTGCCTGGGCATGGAGGTCGGGGCCCGCTCCCCCGGCTCACCGGTCGTGCAGGTCCTCCACCAGGTCGCCGTGTGCCCGGCCGCCTATCCGCGCCGTGACGGGCTGCCGGCCAAGCGGCCGCTGTTCTGAGCTCGTGTTCCACGTGGAACAGCTGGGCGCCGCCGGGGCTGGCCACCTCGAGGGCGATCACCCGCAAGGTCGAGGGTTCCACGTGGAACATCCGCGAGGGTCCTTGCGTCCGGGCCGAGCAGCGGGCAGGATGCGGCGGTGAGCGACCCGTCGGACGACCTGGCCAGCCGAGGCCGGGCCATCTTCCAGCGGCTCCGCAGCAGCGAGGGTGCCCGGGCCCGGAACGAGCCGGCGGAGAGCGAGGCCGAATCAGAGGAGGCTGCGCTCACGGACGCCGAGCTCGAGGCCTTCACCGCTCCCCCGCCCCCGGACCGACCGGCGCCCGAGGAGCCTCCCGCACCCGGCCCGCTCCCCGGTGCGGCGGATCTTCCGACCCTCGAGCCCGGCGGGGTCGAGGACGTGCCCGCGCCCATCTACGTGCCGCCGGCCGAGCCCGACGACGCGGCGCCGGTGACGCCCGATCATCCCTCGCCGAGTGCGCACGATGCGCCGACGTCCTCCTTCGCGCGGCCGCTGCCGCGCGTCATGGCCGTGGCCAACCAGAAGGGTGGCGTGGGCAAGACCACCACCGCCGTGAACCTCGGGGCCTGCCTGGCGGATCTCGGTTACCGGGTGCTGGTCGTCGACCTCGACCCGCAGGGCAACGCCAGCACGGGCCTCGGGATCAACATCCGGGACCTGCAGGGGTCGATGTACGACGTCGTGCTGCACGATCTCCCGATCGAGGACTGCGTCGAGGCGACCGCCGTCCGGAACCTGTTCTGTGCACCCTCCTCCCTCGACCTCGCCGGAGCCGAGATCGAGCTCGTGCCGGCGTTCAGTCGCGAGCTGCGCCTCAGGAAGGCGCTGCAGGAGGTGCACGACGACTACGACTTCGTGCTGATCGACTGCCCCCCGTCGCTCGGGCTCCTCACGGTCAACGGGCTCGCCGCCGCCACCGAGGTGGTGGTGCCCATCCAGTGCGAGTACTACGCCCTCGAGGGGTTGGGGCAGCTGCTGCGGAACGTGAGCCTGGTCCAGAAGAACCTCAACCCGGTGCTCGAGGTGAGCGCCATCATCCTCGTGATGTACGACGCTCGCACCAAGCTGGCCGACCAGGTGGTGAACGAGGTGCGGGAGCACTTCGGGGCCAAGGTCTGCAAGAACGTCGTCCCCCGAACCGTGCGCCTGTCCGAGGCACCCTCGTTCGGGCAGCCGATCATTGCGTTCGATCCGAGCTCGAGGGGCGCGATCGCGTACCGAGAGCTCGCCAAGGAGGTGAGCGGTGGCACGCCGCAGCGGGCTGGGTAGGGGACTCGGGGCGCTGATCCCGACCGACACCACCGGCGGAGACGCTGGATCCGGGTTGCGGGAGATCGCGGTGGGGGACATCTCCCCGAACCCGCATCAACCGCGCGCCTACTTCGACGAGGAGGCGCTCGCGAGCCTCACCGCGTCGGTGGCCGAGCTGGGCGTCCTCCAACCGGTCCTCGTGCGCGAGGTCGGGGACGAGAAGTACGAGCTGATCGCGGGGGAGCGGCGTTGGCGCGCGGCCAAGCGCGCGGGGCTGCCCTCGATCCCGGTCGTGGTGCGGTCGGTGGACGAGGTGCTGTCGTTGGAGCAGGCCTTGGTCGAGAACCTCCACCGAGCCGACCTGAACCCCCTCGAGGAGGCGGCCGCCTACCAGCAGCTCATCGAGGACTTCGAGCTCACGCAGGAGGTCGTGGCGCAGAAGGTCGGCAGATCGCGCTCAGCCGTGGCCAACACGTTGCGCCTGTTCCAGCTGCCACCCTCGATCCAGCGGTTGCTGGCGGAGAACCAGCTGGCAGCAGGGCACGCGAAGGCGCTGCTGGGCACGCCGGACCGGGCCTTCCAGGAGGGCCTCGCCAAGCGGATCGTGGCCGAAGGGCTGTCGGTGCGCGAAGCCGAGGAGGCCGTGCGCCGCCACAACGAGACCGACGAGTCCGAGGCCGAGACCACGGCGCCGTCGACCCCCACGGCCAAGCCGAGTGCGCGCCGGTTGCGCGCCCCTGGGCTGCTCGAGCTGGAGGAGCTGCTGGCGGCGCACCTCGACACTCGCGTGAGGGTCTCGATGGCCGGTGCCGACGGCAAGGGCAAGGTCGTCGTCGAGTTCGGTGGGCTCGAGGATCTCGAGCGCATCTACCGAACGATGACCGCTGGGGCCCCGTCCGCCTGACCCAGCCCCCGAACGCGCCCGAGACCCTCGACGGGGGATCGAGGGTCTCGGGGTTCAACGCTAGGTTGACGTTGTCCACAACCTGTGTGGAACATTGTGGAGAACGTGATCGGGGCGATCAGGCGATGACGTCGCTGAGCTCCTCGAGGAGCTGGCCCTTCCCCTTGGCGCCCACCATCCGCTTCACTGGTTGACCGTCCTGGAACACGATCAGCGTGGGGATGCTCATCACGTCGAAGCGCCGCGCGATGTCCGGGTTGTCGTCCACGTTCAGCTTCGCGATCTTCAGCTTGCCGGCGTGCTCCTCGGCGATCTGGTCCAGGATCGGGGCGATCATCTTGCAGGGGCCGCACCACTCGGCCCAGAAGTCGACCAGCACGGGTTCGGCGGAACCGGCGATCTCCTCGTCGAAGGTGGCGTCAGTGAGCGTGGTGGACATGGAGAGTGGGTTCCTTCGTGGGTGTGCGGGCGGTCCGCTCGATGGTACGGGTCCTGCAACGACGGGCAGGTGACGGACATTCCCGATGGGCGGGCTCGCACGAGATCGAACACACGTTCGATCTCGTGGCCCAGGCCTCGGTCACGTGTGCTGCGCCTCGAGCCACCGCTCCGCGTCGATGGCGGCCTGGCACCCGGATCCCGCCGCGGTGATGGCTTGGCGGTACGTGTGGTCCTGCACGTCGCCGCAGGCGAAGACCCCCTCGACGCTGGTGGTCGAGGCGCCGCCGAGCTGGCCGGTGATCAGGTAGCCGTTGTCCTCGAGCTCCAGCTGGCCCGTGACCAGGTCGGTGTTCGGGCGATGGCCGATGGCCACGAAGAGCCCCGTCACCTCGAGCGGGCCGGTGTCGCCGGTCTGCACGTCCTCGACCACGATGTGGGCCAGCTTCGTGTCGCCCACGATCTCCCGGACGACCGTGTTCCAGCGGATCTCGATCTTGGGGTTGTTGAAGGCTCGCTGCTGCATGATCTTGCTGGCCCGGAGCTGGTCGCGTCGCACCAGGAGCGTCACCTTGCTGGCGAACTTGGTGAGGAAGGTCGCCTCCTCGATGGCCGAGTCGCCCCCGCCCACCACGGCGATCTCGTGGTCGCGGAAGAAGAACCCGTCGCACGTGGCGCAGGTCGAGACGCCGTGACCGATGAGGCGGCCCTCGTCCTCGAGGCCGAGCATCAGCGACTGGGCACCGGTCGAGATGATCACCGCGCGACCGCGGTACGTGGGCTCGGGTGCCTCCGGGTTGCCCACCCACACCCCGAACGGGCGCGCCGAGAGGTCGACCCGCGTCACCTTCTCCGTGCGGATGTCGGCGCCGAAGCGCAGGGCCTGCTCTCGGAAGCGCATCATGAGCTCCGGGCCCATGATCCCTTCGGGGAAGCCCGGGAAGTTCTCGACCTCGGTCGTGAGCATCAGCTGGCCGCCCGGCTGGTCGGAGGTGGACGACGGCTCGCCCTCGATCACCAGTGGGGCCAGGTTGGCCCGGGCCGCGTACACGGCCGCGGTGAGCCCGGCAGGCCCAGAGCCGATGATGATCACGTCGCGGACGTCGCTGGTCGGGTCGGTCATGGCTGCCTCTCGGGACGGGTGCTCGGACGGGTGAACAGGCGGCGTCGGCGGGTTGTTCCGCTGGCGGCCGTCAGACCTCGTCGGACGGTGTGCTGCGCTTGCTGAGCAGGACGACACCCGCCACGGAGAACACGGTGCCGAGGATCCCGTAGGCCGCCCAGATGTGGTCCTCCCCGAACACCGCGTCCGGTAGGTACACGTCCAGGATCCGCACGAACATGATCACGAGCAGGACGACGGTCACGATGCCCGTGGCGACGAGGAAGAGCCCCGCCACCAGCCAGCGGGCGGCGCTGATGGCCGGACCGGTGGTCTTGTCCCGTACGTTCTGCACGACCCGCTCGATCGTGTCAGCGGCCTGGGCCGGCCAGTCGTCCATCTCGACGTTGGTTCCCGACAGGCTGCTCGGACGGACGCCCGGGCCAGGCGAGCGCGGCTCAGTGGAGCTGGGACGGACCATGGCGGGGCAGCCTAGAGCGGGCGCTCGGTCAACAGGACACAGTCATCGGCCCGGTAGACCAGCAGGGTGCGCACCCCGGGGCGCTCGGTGTGCACGACCACCACGACCGCATCACCCCCCACCGTCGCGCGGGCCGACTCGACGCGAGCCTCCGAGGCGGTGTCGCCCGTCGCGGGGACCGGGCAGGACGGTGCCCTGCCGGGCCCGTCCGCGAGCGAGCTGTCCGTGCCGTAGCCAGCCAGGGGGTCGGCGGACGACACCGCGGCGACGAGGGAGGCCAGGTCCTCGAAGGTGCCGAGGTCGGCTCCGTCGCGGGTCGCGCCGGTCGTCGTGGCCGCGCGGTCGTCCGCGCCGCTCTCCGCCCGGTCCGGCGTGTTCTCGATGGCGGCGCCGGAGGAGTCGAAGGAAGCGGTGTCCTCGTCGTTCGATCCGACCAGTCGGCCGAGGATGGGCACCAGCAGGGCGAGGAGCGCGACGGCGGCCGCGGCCCCGAGCACGCGGACGATCGTCGGTGACGGACCCCGCCGGCTGGTCACAGTCGCCAGCGGCGACTCGGGCGCGCGCCCCTCGGCCGAGCCGTCGTCGGCGAAGGCCGCCATGGCGGCGGCGATGGCAGGGTCCCGGCGGGATGGGTCGACCGAAGGGATCTCCGCCACCGCATCGCGGATCCGCCGGAGCTCTTCGACGCGTGACCTGAGCGCGGGGTCGGCGGCGACGCGCGCGGCCTCGGCGGGCGTGGTGGCGCCGTCGAGGTGCGCGGAGGCGAGCTCGTCGAAGGTGGGGTCGGTCATGGTCGCGGTCCCGGGTCGTTGCGAGGGGTAGGACGTCGTGGGCCGGCGATCTGGTTCCCGGGAGCGAGGAGCTGGGCCAGCTGCGCTCGACCCCGCGCGATCCGGGAGCGCACCGTGCCGGGCGGGATGCCCAGCGTCTGCGCGATCTCCGCGTAGTCGAGGTCGCACAGGTCGCGGAGCACGACGGGCGCCCGGAACTCCTCCGGGAGCTGGTCGAGGGCGTCGTCGATCGCCAGGCGATCGGGGAGCACCTCGATGCCGGTCGACGCGGTGCTGAGGTCGCGGTGCTCACCGTGGTCGAGGTCGTCGGGGAGACCCGGGAGCGGTCGGCGCCGGCGGCGTCGCAGCTCGTCGAGGCAGGCGTTGGTGGCGACGCGGTAGGCCCAGGTCGAGAAGGCGGCCCGACCGTCGAAGCGGCGGATGCCCCGAGCGATCGCGATCAGCGCCTCCTGCGTGGCGTCGAGGGCGTCCGCCTCGTTGCCGGCCAGGCGCCGGCAGACAGCGTGGATGCGGTCGTGGTGGCGCCGGAGGAGCGCGTCGAGGGCGGCGCCATCGCCCTGTTGGGCGGCGCTGACCAGCGCCTGGTCGTCGGCCTCGGGAGCGATGCCGCGAGGCTATTCGGGCAAGCCGGTGAGGGTCGCGTCCTCGATCGTGACCCGGTTCTGCGCGCTGCCGTCGCCCCGGTCGGTGATCCACACGAGCACGGCCTGCCCGTCCGTCTTCCCGAGGTCGACGACCGTGGTGCCTGCGGCGATGCCGCTGAGCGTCTGGACCGGGTCACCCCACCCCTCGAACGTCCCGGGGTCGCTGCCGGCGACGTAGAACGACGCCGCCCAGTCGTTGGTCGGCCCCGTGAGCGTCAGCTCGTGCAGCTCGCCACGCTTCTCCGCCGTCAGGATCAGGCCCACCCCCGGCTTGAGCCGCGTGATGTCGCGGTTGTCGTAGCTCTGGGTCGTCCACACGGTCTCGGGGTTCCCGTCGCGCACGTTGTCAGCCGTCTCGTCGTTCTCCTGCTGGTCGTCGCCGTAGGGGTCGAAGGCGGTCGCGTCGCTCAGCGCGATGAGCGACGGGTCCGGCGTGCCGGTGATCGCCTCCTTGACACCGCCGATCAGGTCACCGGCCCCCGACCGGCCGATGAGCAGCCCCGCGATGCCGAGCGAGACGGCCACGCCGACGAGGACGATGGTGGGGACGAGCCAGCTGCGCTCGGTCTGCCGGAACGAGGGCGGGGGAGTGGCCGGCGGTGTGGGTGCTCCGGGTGGCGGGGACGCCGGTGGCGCCGCGGGAGCGGCGGCGAGGTTCGTCGCAGTGAGGTCCGCCGCTGGGCTGGGCTCGGCACCCGCCGCGAGCAGTGCGGCGCGGAGGTCGGCCGCCGACTCGTAGCGGTGCTCGGGCGAGCGGGCCATCGCCCGGCCGACGATCTCCTCGAGGGCCTTGGGCACGCCTGGCCGTACCTGGCGCGGGCGGAGCGGATCGCGTTGGAGGCGGGCCAGGGCGGTGGCGGCCTCGTTGTCCGCCTCGAACGGCGGTCGGCCGCACAGCATCTCGTACAGCACGACACCGAGGCTGTAGATGTCGGTGCGCGGGTCGACCGGCTTGCCCTCGACCTGCTCGGGGGCCACGTACTTCGCGGTGCCGACCATGAGACCGGGCTGGGTGAGGTCAGCGCCCTCGACCGCCTTGGCGATGCCGAAGTCCGCCACCTTGATGCGGCCGTCGCCGGTGAGCAGGACGTTGGCGGGCTTCACGTCCCGATGGACGAGGCCGGCGCGGTGTGCGGCGTCGAGGGCCTCCGCCACCTGGGCGGCGAGACCGGCCGCCTGCCACGGGTCGATCGGGGTCGGATCGTCGAGTCGCTGTCGAAGGGTGCGACCGGGCACCAGCTCCATCACGATGGCCTCGGTCCCGGCCTCCGAGCAGGTGTCGTAGATGGAGACGATGCCGGGATGCGCGAGCCGGGCGGCCGCGACGGCCTCCTGGCGGAAGCGCATGACGAAGCTGTGGTCGGCCGCGAGGTGCGGGTGGAGCAGCTTCACCGCGACCTTCCGGCGCAGCACCTCGTCGGTGCCCTGCCAGACCTGGGCCATCCCGCCCGAGGCGACGAGCTCCTCCAGCCGGTAGCGCGCCGCCAGCAGCCGTCCCGCCTCGACGATGCGTGCTCGGGCCGGAGGGGCGGTCACGGGCGTGCCGCGAGGCGGCGTGGGGATCGACACAGCCCGACGAGGCTACCCGCGGCGTTGGGCGCGAAAGCCCGCGTGGCGAGCAGCTACGGCGCGGCGAGCCAGGTCACACCCATCACTCGCGGACCCCCGTGGGTGCCGATGACGGGGCCGATGTGGCCGACCCGGATCTCGTCGCGCGGGTACAGCGGCGCGAGGAGGTCGAGCATCTCCGCCTCCTCCGGTGCCAGCCCGTGGGTGACGCACAGGTGCTCGATCGCGCCGGCCTCGGCGATGTGGTCCCGCAGCACCTCCAGTGCCTTCTTGCGGGTGCGCGCCTTCCCGGCTTCCTCGACCTTGCCGGTGGAGATGTCGAGGATGGGTTTGATGGACAGGAGCGACCCGAGCAAGGCCTGGGCACCGCCGATCCGCCCGCCCTTCTTGAGGTTCTCGAGCGTGTCGAGCGCGCCGACCACGTGGGTGCGCCGCGCGAGGTCTTCGACGAGTGCGACGACCTCGTCCGCGGAGGCGCCGGCGGCGGCGGCCTGGGCAGCCAGGATCACCTGCGTGGCGAGACCCGAGGTGATCGAGCGCGAGTCGACGACGCGCACGTCGATGGTCCCCTCGCAGGCCTTGGCGGCGTTCTGCGCTGACTGCATCGTGGCCGACAGGTCGGAGGACAGGTTGATGCAGACGACGGCATCGGCGCCGGCCTCCTGCTGGCGGCGGAAGGCAGCCTCGAACTTGCCGGGCGCCGGCGCCGCGGTCTCGGGCAGCACGGCGCTGCCGGCGAGCTTCTCGTAGAAGCGCTCGACGCTCAGCTCGGTCCGGTCCTCGTACTCCTCGTCGCCGAAGCGGATCGACAAGGGGACGACCTCGACGCCGTTGGCGGCGACCTCGTCGTCGGTGAGGTCGCAGCTGCTGTCGGTCACGATGCGGACGGCCATGGCGCCGAAACCTAGTGCTCGGGCCCCGAGGCAGGGTGCGAATCGGCCGCCACGAGCCTCGCGCTGCGCCGGGTGCGGTGCCAGTGGCGCGCCCACCACACGACCAGGAAGGCACCGGCGCCGATCGACAGCACGAGGCCGGCGCCGGACACCGCCGTGGAGCGGACGGTGTACCGGCTCATGGCCAACCGGCGCTGGCCGTCTGGTGTGGTGATGTCGATCTGGAGCGGGAAGGCGCCCGAGGTCCTGGCTCGAACGGGGATGTCGATGCGGGTCGACGGCTCCGTGAGCACGAGGGGGATCGTCTCCCCCTCGGGGAACTCGAGCTTCTGGCTCCGCAGGTGGACCGCGACCTGCAACGGCGTGCCGGAGTCGTTCTGGATCGTGAGGGGGATCGTGCCGTCCCTCGCGGCGAGGGTGAGCGTGAACGTCGCCGGGACGGTCACCGCGCTGCTGACGGCGTCGATCTCCGACTCGACGGATGCCACGTGCGCCCGTCGACGGTCCTCGCTCAGCCCCGTCGCCATGGCCACCAGCAGGTGACGGGAGAGCGGCTCGAGCGTGGGGCTGTTGCCGCCGACGAGCCCGCTGAAGGTCGCAAGGTCGCGCTGGGCCTCCTCGATCGAGCGGCCCACGTCGGCGCCGATGGACTCGGGGGTCGCCGGCAGCAGGGCCAGGTCGACGGCGTTGCCGCCGCCGTCCAGCAAGGGGCGAGCGTGGTCGAACGCCTCGTCCAACGTCATGGGCGCGAACGGACGACCGCCACCGAGTCCCTGGAGCACCTGCTGGACGACCCCGGTGGGCGTCGACGGCGCGAGCGGAAGCACCACGCTGCGGGCGACGCTCGGCTGCTCGAGGCGCAGGAGCGCCAGCTCGGCCAGGACACGGCTGGTCACCAGGCCAGGCGAACCCCGGGTGGCCAGCCGTTCGAGCACGGTCGCGTCGGTGGCGAGCGCCAGGGTCGGGATCGCCGTTCCGTCGCCCGTGGGTGTGCCCTCCGGGGGCGTCAGCACGAATGGCTGCGCGAGCGAGTAGCTGATGATCCCCGGCTCGAGCGTCACGATCTGGTCGTCCGCGACGACGACCCGGTGAACGCCGAGTCCGGCCAGGGCGGCCAAGCCCACCGCGCCCAGCGCCGGGGGCGACATCGAGACGGTCGCGACCGGTTCCGCGCCGAGCTCGTCGGTGAGGACGGCCCGACCCTTGCTGGTCTGCAGGCCGAGCTGGTCGAGCAGCCCCGCGGGTGCCAGCGCGTCCGGGCTCACCTCCACGTAGGGGAGCGAGAGCACGTTTCGCCCGGCGACGCTCTGACGCAGCGCGGCGACGAGCTCGGCGTCGCCGGGCTCGGGTGACGCCAGGAGCGCGTCGATCGTCTCGGGCCCGGCGGCGATGCTGACCGGCACCGCGGAGGCTGCAGTCAGGCCGGCGACGACCCCGGCCATGTCGTCCACCTCGGTGCGGGACAGGGCCACGGTGCCGTCGGGATGGAGGGCCGGCGGCGCGCCCACCTCGGCGACCACCGCCACGCCGAGCGACGGAGCGTCGTCGCCCGCCTCCGGGGGCACGATGAGGTGGGTGACGAGCGTCGCGACCGGCGCGGCCGCGGCGTCCTGAGCGATCAGCTCCACCGGGTACACACCTTCGGTGCTGAGCGAGAGCCCGCCGCTGGCGGGATCGAGCGAGAGCGCCAGTCGCCGGCTGCCATCGCTCTGGGCGGGGAGGCTCGAGATGGCGGTCACCGTCGCGAACACCTCGCTGCGCAAGCCCTCGCCCTCCATCGACTGGGCCAGCTCCGAGCGCGATCGGACGCGCTGGTGCACGACGATCCGGACGCTGCCGTCGGCGGGCACGCCGGGCAGCCTGACGTGCGCGACGAAGGTGCTCCCCGGAGCCGCGACCGGCGACTGGTCGACCAGCTCGATCGCCGGACCCGGGCCGCGCGCCACGTCCGGAGCGGCGCCCGTCGGGGCGGTGAGGGACAGCAGGAGGAGGACGAGGAGCGCGGCCGCGCCGACGCGGGCCCGCACTAGGAGGCCTCGCCGAGGGCTCGGCGCAGCACGGCCAGCCCGTCGGCCTGGAGGCGGAAGCCGAGCCGCTCGTACAGGTGCACGGCCGCGACGTTCCCCTCCTGCGTGTTCACCATCACCTCTTTGGCGCCCCAGCGTCGCAACCAGCGCAGCCCGTCGACGACGAGCGCCGCACCGATGCCCGCGCCCTGGGCGGGCGGATCGACGGCGAGCCGCTGCAGGTAGCCGCGCGGACCGGCTCGTCCGGTCACCGCGTAGCCGAGGATCGGCCGGGGCGGACCCTCCCCGGTGCCCACTCGGAGCCGCGCCGAGGGCGTCGCCGCGAGCGCGTCCTCCAGCCCCGGGCCGTCGAGTCGCCAGAACGGCGGGAAGGCCGCGGCGTCGACGGCAAGGATCCGGGGTCGATCGGCGTGGTGACCGCGGCGCAGGTCGGCTGGCACCGGCTCGAGGTGCGGGAGGTCGTCCAGGTGGCGCACCAGCAGGTGCAGCCGCTCGTGCACCTCGAAACCGGCGTCGAGGAACGCGCGCTGCTCCGCCGCCGGAAGCGCCGCGGTGAGGGCCACGCCGTAGTCACTGGCCGCGAGCTCGTCGAGCACCTGGGTGATCGCGGCCGGTGTGGGCCGGACCCGGCCCGGCGTGAGGTGCGCGGTGGTGGTGTCCCCCCGCCACGGCGCCACCCGCAGGCGGGCGTCCGTGCCCGACAAGAGGCGGTGCCCGGTCATGAGGGCCACGGTAGTGGCGCCGCCTATCGTGCCGTAGGCGTGACCGTCCTCCTGCTGACCCACGAGCGGTACCTCGACCACGACCTCGGCCGGGGGCATCCCGAGCGGCCGGATCGGCTCCGATCCGTCCTGGCGGGCATCGACGGGGCGGGGCTCGCCGACGGGGTCGAGCGGGCGGTTCCACGGGCCGCCACGCGAGCGGAGCTGGAGCTCGTGCACGACGAGGCCCTGGTGGCGACGATCGCCCAGATGGCCGCGGACGGTGGCGGGTGGCTCGATGCGGACACGGCCATGAACGGCGAGTCGCACGACGCGGCCCTGCTCGCGGCCGGCGCCGGGCTCTCCGCAGTCGACGCCCTCGACGCGGGTGCGGCGGACAGCGCGTTCTGCGCGGTCCGTCCACCGGGCCACCACGCCACGCCCACCCGCGCGATGGGCTTCTGTCTGTTCAACAACGTCGCCGTCACGGCTGCGGCGCTCGCCGCTCGCGGCGAGCGCGTGATGATCGTCGACTACGACGCCCACCATGGCAACGGCACCCAGGACATCTTCTGGAGCGACGAGCGCGTCGCCTACGCCTCGTTTCACCAGCACCCGCTGTACCCCGGCTCGGGCGGGCTCCGCGAGGTCGGCGCAGGTGCCGGACGTGGCGCGACGATCAACCTCCCGCTCCCCGCGGGCGCGACCGGCGACGCGTTCCGCGCCGGCGTGGACGAGGTGCTGGCCCCCTTCGCGGCCGTGTTCGACCCGACGTGGCTGCTGATCTCGGCTGGCTTCGATGCCCATCGTGCCGACCCCATCACCGACCTGGGGCTGTCTGCGGGCGACTACGCCGACCTGACGGCGGCGCTGCTGCAGCTCGCGCCGCCGGGCCGTCGTCTGGTGTTCCTGGAGGGTGGGTACGACCTCGAGGCGCTCGCCTCGTCGTCGGCCGCGTGCGTGGCCGCCTTGCTCGGCGAGCGCCTGGTGCCCGAGCCGCCCACGAGCGGGGGTCCCGGCCGGGAGAGCATCGCCGCGGCAGCCCTGGTGCGGGCCGAGCTCGCCGACTTCGGCTGAAGTTCGCGCCTCGGGGTGCCGATGTAGGCCAGATGACCCAGTTGGAAGATCTCCTGGCGTACCTGGACGAGGTCCAGGGATCGGATCTGCACCTGAAGCCCGGCACCGCGCCCCACGTGCGCGTCGACGGGCAGCTGCGGCCGACGCCCTTCGAGGTGCCTGCTCCCGGGGTCGTCGAGGCCCTGGCGGCGGGCGTGCTCGACGGCGCGCGGCAGGAGGACCTCGCCTCGACCGGCGAGGCCAGCTCGGGGCTGAGCATTCCCGGCCTCGGTCGGTTCCGCGTGGCGATCCACCGTCAGCGTGGCTCGCTGGCGATGGTCGTGCGTCGCGTGCCGCCGGAGATCCCCGACCTCGATCATCTGGGGCTCCCGCCGCAGGTGGAGCGGTTCGCCGAGGAGGAGAAGGGGTTGGTGCTCGTCACGGGCACTCCCGGGTCGGGCAAGACCACGACCGTGGCGGCCCTCATCGACCGCATCAACCGCCGCCGTCCGTGCCACATCCTCACCATCGAGGACCCCATCGAGGTGCTGCACCCGGACATCGAGGCCATCGTGACCCAGCGGGAGGTCGGCTCCGACACGATCGGCTACGCGGCAGCGCTCCGAAGCGGGCTGCGCCAGGACGCCGACGTCATCTTCGTCGGGGAGCTCGTCGACGCCGAGACCGCCCGAGCGGCCCTCACCGCCGCCGAGGTCGGGCACCTCGTGATCTCGACCATGCGCGCCTCCGGCGTGGCCGACACGGTCACCCGGCTGATCGACCTGTTCCCGGTGGCCGAGCAGGCGCAGGCTCGCCAGTCGCTGGTCGCCACGCTCCGCGGGATCGTGTGCCAGCGCCTGCTGGAACGGGCCGATGGCAAGGGCCGCACGCCCGCGGTGGAGATCCTGACCGGCACCGCCAAGGTCATCGACTGCATCGCCGATCCCATCCGCCTCCACGAGCTCGAGCAGGTGCTCAGCGACGGGCAGTACCACGGGATGCAGACGCTGCAGCAGGCCCTGGTCGATCTGGTGAAGGACGGGATGATCAGCCTCCAGGACGCCCTGGCGGCGTCGGCGCGCCCGGAGGACCTCCGGATCGCGCTCACCCACGCCGGCGTAAGCGCCCACTAGGGCGATCGGGTCACATCGGGTTCGGAGGGGTCATCAGGCCCCGCCTAGCCTCGCGAGGTGATCCCCGAGCGCCTGCGCCCGATCCTCGACGAGGTGCGACCGCTGGCGCAGCGGTTCGACGCCGCCGGCCATCACATCTACCTCGTGGGTGGCATCGTGCGCGACCTCGTCCTGGGGCGTCCGCTCTCCGCGGACATCGACCTCACGACCGACGCCCGCCCTGAGCGCACGGAGGAGCTGGTGTCCGGCTGGGCCGACGCCGTGTGGGATCAGGGTGCTCGCTTCGGCACCGTCGGCTTGAAGAAGGGCGACATCCTCTTCGAGGTCACGACCCACCGCGCCGAGGCCTACTCGCCCGACTCCCGCAAGCCCGATGTCTCCTTCGCCGGCGAGGTGGAGGCGGACCTCGCGCGGCGCGACTTCACGGTGAACGCCATGGCGCTGCGCGTGACGGGGGCGGCGGACGAGGATCCCGAGCTCATCGACCCCTTCGGTGGCGTCGCCGACCTGGCCGCTGGCGTGCTGCGCACGCCGCTGGCCCCCGAGATCTCCTTCACCGACGATCCGCTCCGCATGCTGCGCGCCGCCCGCTTCATCGCGGGCTACGGCCTCGTCCCTGACGACGGCCTCCGGCGGGCTGTCGTCGAGCTCTCGGGCCGCCTGGAGATCGTGTCCGCGGAGCGCGTGCGCGACGAGCTCAGCAAGCTCCTCGTCGTCGACGACCCGACCCCGGGGCTGTGGTTCCTGGTGGACACGGGCATCGCGGACGTCATCCTTCCCGAGCTGCCGGCCATGCGGGTCGAGCAGGATCCGATCCACCGTCACAAGGACGTGCTTGCGCACACGATCGCGGTGGTGGCCAAGACCCGGCCATCGCTCGTGGTGCGCATGGCGGCGCTCCTCCACGACGTGGGGAAGCCCAAGACGCGGTCGATCGGCCCGAAGGGCGTGTCCTTCCACCACCACGAGGTCGTGGGCGCGCGCATGGCACGGGAGCGCCTGCGCGCGCTGCGGTTTCCGAACGAGCAGGTCGACGACATCACCCAGCTCGTTCACCTGCACCTTCGCTTTCACGGGTATGGCGATGACCTGTGGACGGACAGCGCCGTGCGCCGCTACGTGCGGGACGCGGGCCACCTGCTCGACGACCTGAACGAGCTCACGCGATGCGACTGCACCACGCGCAACGAGCGCAAGGCCCGCATGCTGGCGGCCCGGATGGACGCGCTCGAGGCGCGCATCGCCGAGCTGCGCGAGCGCGAGGAGCTCGAGGCGATCCGGCCCGACCTGGACGGCCAGGCGGTGATGGCCCATCTGGACATCGCGCCGGGCCGGGCGGTCGGCGAGGCCTTGGCGATGCTGCTCGAAGCCCGCCTCGACGAGGGTCCCCTCGAGGAGGCCGAGGCCTATCGCCGGCTCGACGAGTGGTGGGCTGCGCGGCGGTCGTAGATCTCAGATGCCTTGCTTGCGGGCGCGGATGATCAGCGTGCTGGGGACGTAGCGCATGTGGTCGTGCCATGCGGCGCTGCGAGGCACGCCGCTGGCGGGCTGCGGCTCGAGCACGGTGTCGACGCGGAAGTTGGCGCGCCCGAGGGCCGTGAAGAGCGAGCCGATCGTGCGCGGGACGATGCCGTCCGCGCTCGCCGGGTCCCAGTAGGAGCGGCGCACCCGTCGCTCGGGGTCGTCCGGGTCGATCAGCGCGTAGGCCGGGTGCGGCATCGACAGGACGAGTGCGTGCTCGGGGCGCAGCACGCGATCGACCTGCCGGAACACGCGATCGATGTCCTCCACTGGCACCAGCCCCCATACGGAGAGCACGGCGTCGATGGTGTCGGCGCGGATGAAGGCCAGCTCCGCGAGGGGAGCATGGTGGAGCTCCACCCGGACCTGCTCGCGCTCGCACGCGGCCCGTGCCTCGGCCACCTGCTCCGACGACTCGTCGACCGCGATGATCTTGGCGCCGTGGCGGGCCAGGGCGATCGAGTTGTGGCCGGCGCCGCACCCGAGGTCGAGGATCCGCTTGCCGTCGACGTTCCCCAAGAGCCGCAGCGTGTCCTCGCGGGGCACGTCGGGTCCGTAGGTGACGACGTCGGTGGGCAGGGCGTTGCCGGCGGGGCTGGCCACGGAGAAGCGCTGGTGCATCGGTGCAGTCTGCCCCCGAGCGCGAGGCTGCGCTGGTGCGCATCGTGTCCTGGAACCTGCAGCACGGCGTCCCGGACCCGGTGGCTCGGCCGGCGCTCGCTCGTGCCGTGCCCGGCCTGCGAGCGCTGACCGGCGACGTGTACGCGCTCCAGGAGCTGGATCGCGGGCGGGTGCGGACCCGGTTCGCCCACCAAGCAGCGGACCTCGCCGAGGTCTTGGAGGGCGAGCTCGTGTGGGCGCGCGCGAAGCACTGGCTCTGGGCGTCGCAGGGCAACGCGCTCGTCGTGCGGGGCGAGGTGCTCGAGTCGGACGTCGTCGTGCTGCCCGGACGGGGTGAGCGGCGCGTGGCGGTCGTGGCGTCGGTGGTGGTGGCGGGCCAGCGGTGGTCGGTGGCGACGACGCACCTGTCGCTCCAGCCCGCCATCGCCCGACGGCAGCTCCAGGTGATCTTCGAGGCGCTCGGAGGACGCGCCAAGCCCTGGGTGCTGGTCGGCGATCTCAACCTCCAGCCGCACCAGATGACGGACGTGGTCGACCAGGCCGGCTACGACCTGCTCGAGGGCCCCTTCACGATCAACGCGCGCAGCGGGCTGAACCGCCGCCTCGACCACGTCCTCCTCGACGGGACGAGCGCGACCGCGAGCGGCGTGACCAAGCTCCCGTGCTCCGACCACCTCGCCGTGTGGGCCGACCTGGCGTGAGCCGCGAATCTGTCGCATGTACGCGGGGCGTTCGGTCTCGGTGCAGCCCGCGACAGAACGCGCCCAGAACGGGCGTCGACTGTCGCATGTGCGCGGGGCCGACCCTGAGGCCGTCCTCGCGCTACTTCAGGTCGTCGGCCCCGGTGGCATACGCCTCGACCATGCGGTGGGCCTCCTCGTCGCGGTGCTGCACCAGCGGGCTCTTCATGAAGTAGGCGCTGGGTCCCTCGAGGGGGCCGCTCATGCCACGGTCGAGGCCGATCTTGGCGCAGCGCACCGCGTCGATGATCACGCCGGCGGAGTTCGGGGAGTCGTGGACCTCGAGCTTGAGCTCGACCGTCAGGGGAACGTCACCGAAGTTGCGGCCCTCGAGACGGATGAGGGCCCACTTGCGGTCGTCGAGCCACGGGACGTGGTCGGACGGGCCGATGTGCACGTCGCGGTCGCTGATGCCCTGGTCGATCTGGCTCGTCACGGACTGGGTCTTGGAGATCTTCTTGGACTTGAGGCGCTTGCGCTCCAGCATGTTCATGAAGTCCATGTTCCCGCCGAAGTTCAGCTGGTACGTGTGGTCGATCGTGGTGCCGCGGTCCTCGAAGAGGCGGGCAAGCGTGCGGTGCACGATCGTGGCGCCGACCTGGCTCTTGATGTCGTCACCCACGATCGGGACACCGGCGGCGCGGAACCTCTCCGCCCAGTCGGGATCCGAGGCGATGAAGACGGGGATGGCGTTCACGAACGCCACGCCGGCGTCGAGGCAGGCCTGGGCGTAGTACCGCTGCGCCTCCTCCGAGCCGACGGGCAGGTAGGAGACCAGCACGTCGGCCTTGGTGTCGCGGAGCACCTGGGCCACGTCGACGGGCTCGGCGGGGCTCTCCTCGGCGACCTGGCGGTAGAACTCGCCGAAGCCGTCGAGGGTGGGGCCGCGCATGACCTCGACGCCGAGGTGCGGCACCTCGGCGAACTTGATCGTGTTGTTGATCTCGGCGAACAGCGCCTTCGAGGCGTCGAGCCCGACCTTCTCGGCATCGACGTCGAACGCGGCGACGAGCTCGATGTCGCGGATGTGGTAGCCGCCCAGGACGACGTGCATGAGACCGGGGACCCGGTCGGACGGGTCGGCGTCCTCGTAGTAGGTGAGCCCTTGCACCAGCGAGCTGGCGCAGTTGCCCATGCCGGCGATGGCGAGCCGGATTCCGGTCATGACTGTTCCTCCATGGATGGCTTGGATCGGGTGCGCTCGGTCTCGATCAGGCGATCGAGCCAGGCGAGGTCGTTGGCGAGGTGGTCGGCGTCGCGCTCGAGCAGCGCGCCGAGGTACGCGTCGGAGCGGCGACCGGGGCCCCGGCGCCGCAGGTCGTCGCGACGGCCGAGCAGCTCGGTGCGGCGCCGCTCGAACAGCTCGAGCCGGGCGGGTGGTTCCAGGTGGCGGGCGAAGGCCACCCGCAGCGTGAAGTCGCGGTCGTCGCTGACGTCGGGATCGGACAGGAGCTCGACGAGGCGCTCGCGCCCGAGGTCCGTGATCCCGTACACCTTCTTGCCGCGTCCGGCGCCCTTCACCGGGTTGCGCTCGCGCACCCGGGCCTTGAAGGCGGCCAGCTCGCCCGCGAGCGAGCCGGTCATCGGGGCGGGCGGCACGGTGGTGCGCTCCTCCACGGCCTTGACCGCGCCCTGCGCCTCCAGCCGGGCGAGGGCGGGGTAGAGCGAGCCGAAGCTGACCGAGGCGCGGCTCGACAGCAGCTCACCGAGCCGCTTCTTCAGCTCGTAGCCGTGGAGCTCCTGCTCGGTGAGCAGGCCGAGGATGGCAAGGTCGATCATGAGGACGACGCATCGATTACATCGGAGTGATGTATCGATTCGATGCAACGCCATGGTGGACCAGCGATGGCGTCCCGTCAACCTCCAGGTTGCGTGACGTCGGTCACCGGCAGGCGCAGAGGGCCGCCGGTAGCCTCCGGGGCGTGACCTTCAAGCCCGATGCGATCCGTGGGAGCGGGCAGCAGGCCGCGGGCGGGGTCATCGACTACCGGCTCGCGCGGATGGGGGTCGTGTCCGAGTACCGCAAGGGCCGGTTGGCCCGCCACGAGGTGTGCGACGCCCACCCGGAGCTGAGGCGAGCGGCGCAGTCGGCCAGCGAGCCCACGGACATGGAGTGCCCCATCTGCGAGGACGACAACATCGTCCTGGTCACCTACGCCTTCGGGTCCCGCCTTCCGGCGTCGGGTCGCTGCATCACCGCCAAGGGCGAGCTCGCCAAGCTCGCCGAGGGACGTCAGCAGCTGGCGGCGTACGTCGTCGAGGTGTGCCCGTCCTGCTCGTGGAACCACCTGGCGCGCACCTTCCTCCTGGGCGCCGGCTGAGCGTCGTCCCGCTCGGCCCCGACGAGGGAACGACGAGGCAGCGCAATAGGCTGACTCCCCGACCGGAGCGGCCGTGCCGCCCGTCGCGCCCCCTCCGATGAGCCGCCCTCGATCCCCCGCCAAGCGCGCCACCGCGCCCGTGCCGCCGCCTCGCCGACCGCGGCCGGGCAGCGATCGCAGCATCTTCTGGCGGTGGCGCCGGGGGATCTTCATGGTCGGCCTCATGGCGGTGGCCACCACCGGCGGGGTGGCCGCGGTCGTCCTCAACATGGAGCTGCCTCCGGAGGAGACGCTGCTGCAGACATCCTTCGTCTGCGCGGCCGACGTCACCGAAGCGTGCGGGCCGGACAACGCGATCGCGCAGCTTCAGCGCCGAGGAGGATCGCATCAACGTCACGCTCGACGAGGTCCCCGATGTGCTGCAGGAGGCGGTGCTGGCGACCGAGGACCGGGACTACTACGAGCACGGAGGGGTGGATCCCGTCGGGATCGGGCGAGCCCTCTACAAGGACCTCCGGGGCGGTGGTGTCGAGCAGGGCGGCTCGACGATCACCCAGCAGTACGTCAAGAACGTGTACCTGACCTCGGAGCGCAGCATCGGTCGCAAGCTGAAGGAAGCCGTCCTCGCGGTGAAGCTCGAGCGCGAGCTCGACAAGGACGAGATCCTCGAGCGGTACCTCAACACGATCTACTTCGGTCGGGGCGCGTACGGCGTCGGCGCGGCCACGCGCGCCTACTTCGACAAGGACGTGCGTGAGATCGGCCTGCAGGAGGCCTCCTACCTGGCGGGGCTCATCCGTTCGCCGGGCGGGGCAGACGCGCTCGAGAACCCGGCGGAGGCCACCCGCCGGCGCAGCACCGTCCTCGCCGCCATGGCCGAGGAGGGCTACATCACCGCGGCGGAGCGGTCGGCGGTCGATGCGTCGCCGATCGAGACCAACGTGGTCGACCCCGAGGATCGCACCGGCCTCGGCCCGGTCGAGGGTGCCGACATCGGCACCAAGTACTTCGTCGAGGCGGTCCGGCGCCAGGTGGCCGAGCAGTACGGCGAGGACATGCTCTACGGGGGCGGTCTCCGCATCTACACGACCATCGACTTCGACATGCAGCGGGCCGCGTGGGACGCGGTGACCTCGACGCTCGACCAGGAGGGCGACCCCGACGCGGCGCTCGTCGCGGTCGACCAGTACGGCCAGGTGAAGGCGATGGTGGGGGGGCGGAACTTCGAGGAGGACGAGCTGAACCTCGCCCTCGGCAAGACGGCCTTCGGACTCGACTGGGGTGGCACCGGGCGAGGGGCGGGGTCCTCCTTCAAGCCGTTCGTGCTGGCGGAGGCGGTCCGCCAGGGCATCTCGCTCAACTCGAAGTTCAACGCGCCGGGATCCATCACGTTCCCAGGCGTGCCCGGCGCGAAGGCAGGGGAGGACTGGAAGGTCAGCAACTACGGGGGGACGGCGCAGGGCGTGCTCGACCTCGTGGACGCCACCCGGGTCTCCTCGAACACCGCCTACGCGCAGCTGATGCTCGAGGTGGGTCCCCAGAGCGTGGCCGACCTGGCCGGGCGCCTCGGCGTCGGCGCCGAGCTCCCGGTCGTGCCGGCGCTCGTGCTCGGCAGCGGCGACGTGTCGCCGCTCGACATGGCCGTGGGCTACAGCACCTTCGCCAACCGGGGCGTGCACAACGACCCGGTCATGATCGCCAAGATCGAGCAGGTCGACGAGGGCGGCGACGTGCAGGTGCTCGACCAGGCCGCGCCCAGCGGCGATCGCGTGCTCAGCGAGGAGGAGGCGGACCTCGTCAGCTACTGCCTGCAGGAGGTCGTGAAGGGCGGCACGGGCTCGTCCGCGAGCTTCGGCAAGCCGGCCGCGGGGAAGACCGGCACGACGCAGGACAACAAGGACGCCTGGTTCGTCGGCTACACGCCCAAGCTCACCGCGGCGGTGTGGATGGGCTACGCGGACGCGTTGCCGGACGGCAGCGTGCCCACCATGAACGCACAGTCCCCCGTCGCCCAGAGCCGAGGCCTGAGCGGCGTCACCGGGGGGAGCCTGCCCGCCGAGATCTGGCGCAAGTTCATGCAGGCCGCCACCGAGGGGGTCGACACGGGCACCTTCCGGGTCCCGACCTCGTTCCCGGGCCGGATCCTGAACGAGGTGCTCGACACGACCACCACGACCGGACCGACCTCGTCCACGAGCTCCACCACGACGTCGAGCACGACGTCGACCACGGTCGAGGACACGACGACGAGCAGCTCGAGCACCTCGAGCACGACGACGACGGCGCCCACCACCACGAGCATCCCGGCCAACTGACGGGCTCGGGTACGCGCGCGCGCCCGGCTCAGATGGTCTGGTGCGGGTAGCTGGTGCGGCAGGGGAAGCACCACTGCTCGATGTCCTCGAGCACGTCGATCTTCTCCTCCTGGTCCCATGCCGCGGGGGTGAGGTAGATGCGGTGAAGGGACACCACCTCGACGTCTTCGTCGCCGCAGCTGTCGCACCGTCCCACGCCGTTCATCGGGCGGAGGCTACCGACGCCGCGGGTGGTGCGGCGGGCGCCGGAGGGCCTACGCTGAGCACACCGCTGGCAGCCACCTGGGCGCTGGACGGGATCAGGAGGTGCAGCAATGCGCACGAAGCTCACCGCGCCCGGCGTCCGGGCCCGCAAGGTCCGTGACGGCGGCGAGCCGCTCGTCATGGTGACCGCCTACGACGCGCCCGGCGCTCGCATGGCGGACGAGGCCGGCGTCGACCTCATCCTCGTGGGGGACTCGGTCGCCATGGTCGTCCTCGGCTACGACGACACCCTGCAGGTCACCGTCGACGACCTCGCGCACCACACCGGGCAGTGGCCCGCGGCCTGGCGTCGTCGGCGCCCGACCGGGAGGCCAGGAAGCCGTTCATCGTCGCCGACCTGCCGTGGATGAGCTACCACACGACGCCGGTCGAGACCGTCAACAACGCCGCCCGGCTGATCCGGGCCGGGGCCCAGGGCGTGAAGCTGGAGGGCGGCCGCAAGCGGCTCCCGATGATCGAGGCGATCATCGATGCCGAGATCCCGGTGATGGGCCACCTCGGGCTCACCCCCCAGTCGCTCCATGCGATGGGCGGGTTCAAGGTGCAGGGTCGGGAGCACGGCGCCGCGCTGGAGCTGGTGGCCGACGCCAAGGCCCTCGCCGCGGCCGGGTGCTTCGCGATCGTCCTCGAGGGCGTGCCCGACCGAGGTGGCTCGGATGGTCACCGATGCTGTCGACGTGCCGACCATCGGCATCGGCGCCGGTCCCGGCACCGACGGGCAGGTGCTCGTGTACCACGACGTGCTCGGCATCGAGGACCGGATCCTGCCGAAGTTCGTCCGCCGCTACGCCGACCTGAAGGCGGCCGGCGTCGACGCGCTGTCGGCCTACGCCGCCGACGTGCGCTCCGGGGCGTTCCCCGGCGACGCCGAGGCGTACCACCTCAGTGCCGACGTGGCCGAGACCCTGGGCATCTACGGTCTGGCCCCCATCGGCGTCTGAGGCACGATGGCGGCGTGACGTTCGCCGACCGACGAGTGCGATGGCTGCTGGCGGCTGCGCTCGTCCTCGTCACGGTCGCGCTGGCCGCGTACGCGGTGGTCAGGTCCGACGACCCGTCTGTGCCCGAGCTCGACCCTGCCCTGGGCCTGCCGTCGGCCGAGACCCCGGCGCCCGGGAACCCCGACCGTGTGCGGTTGGAGGGGTTCGACGAGGTGGCGATCTGGGTCGATCCCGGTGGCGACCGACCCCTGCTGGCGTGGTGCCTGCTGGCGGCGCTGTCCGCCGAGCAGCGCGGTCGCGGGCTCATGGAGGTCACCGACCTCCAGGGCTACTCGGGGATGGCCTTCATCTACGACGAGGACGTCGTCGGCGGCTACTACATGCGCAACACGCCCACCCCGCTGTCGATCGCCTGGATCGCCGCGGACGGCCAGGTGGTGACGATCACGGACATGGAGCCGTGCGAAGACCGAGAGGGCTGCCCCACGTACTCGACCCGCCGGGCCCTACCGCTACGCCATCGAGGCCTTCCAGGGGGACCTCGACGAGCTCGGGATCACCGAGGCCGCGACCGTCACCGTCGGCGGCCGCTGTGCGCCCACGTAGGCACGACGGGGGTGTCACACCCCCTCCGTAGGGTCGTGGATGTGTGCACGCACCATCGCCACCGCTACGATCACCCGGTCAATTCGACGCCCTGCCCCGCACCGTGGGGGCCCCGGCTCGGCCGGGTCCACAGGGAGGTTTCACGCCCATGCGGGCTTATGAGCTCATGGTCATCTTCGAGTCCGGTCTCGACGACCAGGCGATCGACGACCAGGTGAAGTCGGTGGCGGCCCAGATCGCCACCCGCGGCGGCACCGTCGCCTCCACCGATCGGTGGGGCCGGCGTCGGTTCGCCTACGAGATCGACCACAAGCAAGAGGGCTACTACGTCGTCTGGGAGCTGACCTCCGATGGCGGCGACCTCGAGGCCCTCGAGCGGTCCTTGCGCCTCGCGGACGAGGTCGTCCGCCACAAGCTTGTCCGCCTGCCGGACCGGGAGGCCGCTCGCCGCGGCCTGCTCGGTGACGGTCAGGCCCAACCGGCTGCGGCCGGGTAGGAGATCACGAACATGGCAGACAACACCGTCACCGTCATCGGCAACGTCACCCGCGACCCCGAGCTCCGGTTCACGCCGTCGGGTCAGGCGATCGCCACCTTCGGCCTCGCCGTCAACCGTCGCTGGCAGAACCGCCAGACCCAGGAGTGGGAGGAGCAGGTGTCGTTCTTCGACGTCACCTGCTGGGCCCAGCTGGGGCAGAACGTGAGCGACACGCTCGTCAAGGGCAGCCGCGCCATCGTCACCGGCCGCCTCGAGCAGCGCTCGTGGGAGACCGACCAGGGCGACAAGCGCTCCAAGGTCGAGATCATCGCTGACGAGGTCGGCCCCAGCCTGCGCTGGGCCACCGCCGAGATCACTCGCAACGAGCGCAAGGAGGCCGGCGACGGCCCCGCCGGCGGCGGGGGCGGCGCCCGCCCGCGTCCAGAACCAGGCACCCGCCGGCTACGACCCCGCTGAGGAGCCCTTCTGATGGCCAAGCCCGTCCGCACCAAGAACAAGGACAACGCTCGCCGTGCGAAGAAGAAGGTGAGCCTCCTGCTCACCGAGCGCGTCGAGTACGTCGACTGGAAGGACGTGAACCTGCTCCGCCGGTTCATGTCCGACCGCGCCAAGATCCGGGCTCGCCGGGTCACCGGCAACAGCACCCAGCAGCAGGCCGAGATCGCCCGCGCCATCAAGAACGCCCGCGAGATGGCGCTGCTGCCCTACGCGAGCCGGGTCACGCAGACCCGCGGTCCCAAGCGGGACGGCGAGCGCGGCGGTCGTCGCGAGCGCGATCGCGACCTCCCGGCGCCCGACACCGAGCCGATGAGCCGCGACGAAGACCTCGGCCTCGACGAGCTCGGTACCGACGAGCTCGGCACGGAGGAGTACGGCACCGACGAGCCCGTCGAGGAGTCCGTGGGCGCGACGGAGGACGAGTCGTGAAGCTCGTGCTGCGGTCCGACGTCGCCCAGGTCGGCAAGAAGGGCGACATCGTCGACGTCGCCGACGGCTACGGCCGCAACTACCTGGTGCCCAAGGGGCTGGCCTTCCCGGCCAGCGAGGGCGTGGAGACCCAGGCCACCGCCATGCGCCGCAGCCGCGACGTCCGCGATGCCAGCGATCGGGCGGCCGCCCAGGAGGTGGCGTCCAGCCTCGTGCCCAAGGTCGTGACGATCACGGCACGCGGCGGGTGCCGAGGGGAAGCTCTTCGGCTCCGTCACCACGCACGAGATCGTCGACGCGGTCGCGGCGCAGACCGGCGTCGAGCTCGATCGGCGTCAGCTCCACCTCGACGAACCGATCAAGACGCTCGGCACCCACCTGGTGCCGGCGAAGCTCCACGCCGAGGTGGAGTTCCCGATCACGGTCGAGGTCGTCGCCTCCTGAACGCGGGCGGGGTCGGGTGCGCCGACCCCTCCGGCCTGCTTCGACGCGCTCGCTCGGCCTACTTGTCCACAAGTCCGTCCACAGTCAGAACGTCAACATCCCCAGGGTTTCCCCAGGGTTGTGCCTCTAGTAGCCCACAGGCTGCGTGGAGGAAGGTGAAGCCTCATGCCGCCCCGACCTGACGACCACGAACCGAGCTCCGCCCGCGCTGCCGCAGGCCGGGTGCCGCCCCACGACCTCCAGGCCGAGGAGTCCCTGCTCGGCGCCATGATGCTGTCCGCGGGTGCCATCGCGGACGCGGCCGGGGTCGTGTCCGCGTCCGACTTCTACAAGCCGGCGCACGGGCACGTGTACGACGCCGTTCACACGCTGTACGCCTCCGGCCAGCCGGCCGATTCCGTGACGGTGGCGGACGAGCTGCGCCGGGCGGGGCTGCTCGAGGCCATCGGTGGCCACGCCGTCCTCGCCCAGATCATGTCGCTCGACACCGGCCACGACCAACGCGGCCCGCTACGCGCGCATCGTCGAGGAGTACGCACTGCTCCGCCGCCTGATCGGCGTGGCCGGGGAGATCGCCGAGCTCGGCTACTCCGTGCCGGAGGACGTCAGCAAGGCCCTCGACCGTGCGGAGTCGCTCGTGTACGAGGTGAACGAGCGGCGCGTCACCGACAGCACCCAGCGCCTGTCGAGCCTCCTGTCCGAGAACCTCGACCGCCTCGAGCACCTCTACGAGCGGGGCGACGCCATCACCGGCACGCCGACCGGCTACCTCGACCTCGACCAGCTCCTGTCCGGCCTGCAGCCCAGCTCGCTCGTCGTCGTCGGCGCGCGCCCGGCGATGGGCAAGACGTCCTTCGCGCTCGGGATGATCGCCCATGCCGCCCTCGAGGCCATCAACCCATCGCCGGTCCTGTTCTTCTCGCTCGAGATGAGCAACCTCGAGCTGTCGCAGCGACTGCTGTGCGCCGAGGCGCGGGTCGACTCCACGCGGGTGCGCAACGGCCAGCTCCAGTCCGACGACTGGCAGAAGATCTCCCGCGCCATGGGCCGGCTCGCCGAGGCGCCCATCTGGATCGACGACAACCCCAACCTGACCATCATGGAGATCCGCGGCCAAGGCCCGACGACTCAAGAGCCAGATCGGCAACCTGGGCATGATCGTCATCGACTACCTGCAGCTGATGAGCGGCCGCTCCAGCGCCGAGAACCGCCAGGTCGAGGTGTCCGAGCTCAGCCGCGGCCTCAAGATCCTCGCCCGCGAGCTGGAGACGCCGGTGGTGGCGCTGTCCCAGCTGTCGAGAGGCCTCGAGATGCGCGCCGACAAGCGCCCCATGCTCGCCGACCTGCGCGAGTCGGGCTCCATCGAGCAGGACTCCGACGTGGTGATGTTCATCTTCCGCGAGGAGATCTACGATCCGAAGCCCGAGAACGCGGGCCAAGCCGAGATCATCGTGGCCAAGCACCGGTCCGGCCCGACGGGCGTCGTGCAGCTCGCGTTCCTGCCGCAGTACACACGGTTCGCCAACATGGCCCGGGGGTTCGACTGATGGGCACGCCCGGATCATCAACATAGGTTGATACCGTGCTGTTCGAACAGCGGTTCTGGGAGCCCGTCATCCGAGGTGAGGTGACCGTCACGTTCCGGCGATGGAAGCGTCGCCAGGTGCTGCCGGGTCGTCGCTACCGCACGGCCGGCGGGATCATCGAGGTCGACGCCGTCGACGTCGTCGCCGAGTCCGACATCACCGCGACCGACGCCAGGGCCGCGCTGTACCCGTCGGTGGCGGCGCTGGTGGCCGACCTCCGCGGCACCCCGGACCTCGACCTCTACCGGATCCGCTTCCACACGGTCGACGGTCCCGACCCGCGCGCGGTCCTCGCTGCCTCCGATGCGCTCACCGCCGAGGAGCTCGACGAGCTCGATCGGCGGTTGGGACGCCTCGACAAGGCGAGCCGCCATGGTCCCTGGACGTTGGCGACGCTTCGGCTCATCGAAGGACGTCCGGCGGTTCGCGCCGGTGACCTCGCGGAAGCGCTCGGGCGTGAGCGCCTCCCGTTCAAGTCGGACGTGCGCAAGCTCAAGAACCTCGGCCTGACCACCAGCCTGGAGGTCGGCTACCGCCTCAGCCCGCGCGGCCAGGCGTACCTCCGCGCGCGCTCCTAGTCGTCCCGGGCGAGGTCGAGCGCCGTCGCCGGGTCGGCCCCGGCCTGCCCCACCAACCAGCACGCGATGGGGGCGGCGGTGCGCTCCGAGGCGTGGGCGGCGACGCCCGCCAGCTCGAGGAGCGTGTCGACCACCTCCGGCCCGGGCGGCTCCACACCGAGCCGTGCGGCGAAGGTCGCGATCCAGTCGGCAGGGGCGCGGGCGTCGTCGGCCATGGTGGCGACCTTACGCTGGTGCGATGGTGGAGGAACGGGGTCGGCTGCGGGTGTCACCGACCCTCGTGATCCCCCTGGCGGAGCTCGGTTGGCGGTTCAGTCGCTCGGGGGGCCCGGGAGGCCAGCACGCCAACACCGCCGACACGCGGGTCGAGGTGCGGTTCGACATCGCCGGATCGCCGTCGCTGGGGCCTCGCCAGCGGGCCCGGCTCCTCGAGCGGTTGGGGCCGGAGGTGCGCGTGGTGGCCTCCGACGAGCGGTCGCAGGCCCGCAACCGTGACCTGGCGCAGCAGCGCCTCGCGGACCGGTTGCGCGACGCCCTGCGGGTCGAGGCACCCCGGCGGGCCACCAGGCCGACGAGGGCGAGCGTGCAGCGTCGGCTCAAGGACAAGCGCCGTCAAGCCGATCGAAAGGCAGATCGACGGCGTCCACACGCCGATTGACGGGCGATGCGCACCTACCCTCAGCCTCTGGCTGCGCGCTCAGTCCTACAGTCTGCGTAGGAACTGCCGATTCGCGGTGTATTGCTGGACGATCCCCACTCGACTGCTCGATGCAGCGACGATGAGCGGGCGACTGACCACGGACAGGAGCGCAGACGCAGGATGGCCTCGGGAGGCGGACCGACGAGCACAGGCGCGCCAGCCCGCCGGCAGTGGTGCGCGGTCGCTCTCATGGTCCTGGCGATCCCTTGCGGGGTGGCCGCGGGGATCGTGACCTCGGACCTCCTCTCGGCCTGGATCCTGGCCGGGACGGCCCTGCTGTCGACTCTGGTGCTGCTCGCCGGTGCGCCGTCGCGCGGTGCGGGCGCCCCCGCCTGGCGCCTCGTCGGGCTGGGCCTCGGCCTGTGGGCGGCGGGCCTCACCGCCGTCGCCGCCACCTTCGAGGACGGCTCGCCCCGCGTGGTCCCGAACGTCGCGGACGGCCCGCAGCTCGCGGGGCTCCTCCTGGTGGGTTGCGCCCTGGTGATCATGGCGCTCGACCGGTCCCTGCGCGATGACTGGATCGCCCGGATCGACGCCGTCATCGTGGGCGTCGGTGCAGGTGTGGTCCTCGTCGCGTTCCTGTGGCCCGAGCTCCGCGCCGCCGACCTCACCACCGAGGCCATGGCGGTCGGCATCGCCACCGGCGTGCTGGCGGCGTTCCTGGTCGGCGCCGCGGTGCGACTGGCCATCACCGGTGCGTCGCGCCTCCCGTCTGGCCGCTTCGCGATCGAGGGCGTGCTCGGGCTCGCGGTGGGTTCGATCCTCCTGCGCACGTCCCAGCTCCAGCTCACCCAGAACGACCCAGGGCGGGTCGGAGCGGGGTTCTCTGTCGCGGCAGCCCTGGTCTTGGCGGCTGCCGCCGTCCACCCCTCGGCGACCCGCATCACGGAGCGGGAGCACCGACCGGCCCATGAGCTCTCGCACGCGCGCCTGACGCTGCTGACCGTGGCCTCGGCGTCGGCGCCCTTGTGCGCGGTCGTCCTTCATCTTCGCGGCGAGCCCGTCGACGGTCTCGTGCTGGGCGGGTTCACGGTCGTGCTGCTGGTCCTGGTGGCCGTGCGGCTCGAGCTGGTGGTCCGCTCGAGCCAGGCGCAGGCGCGGCGGGAGGTGACGGTGCGTGACGCCGCGGGCGCGCTCGGGTCGTCCCGGGACGCCCCGGCGATCCATCGGGTGGCGCTGGAGGCCGCTCGCGACCTGCTGGGCGTCCAGCTGCGCTATGTGGCGTGGATCGCGGTGAACGACCGCGGCGCGATCTACCCGACGGAGCTGCTCGGACCGCACGGCGAGATGGACCGCGCCGAGGCAGGTGTCGACGACGCTCTCCAGCAGGTCGACGCGATCGGCGACCGGCCGATGCGCCTCATCGACAGCCGAGGCGACGACGTCGTGGTCGTCCCGATCCCGTGCCGCATCAGCGCGCGGGCCGGGTTGGCGGTGTCGTCCTCGCACCAGGTGCCGGAGGAGGTCGACGAGAGCCTGGCGATCCTCGGCAACCAGGTCGCCCTGGCCCTCGACGCGCTGGTGCAGTCCGAGGAGCTGCACGAGAAGCGCAGCGAGGCCCGCTTCCAGCAGCTGGTCCGACACAGCAGCGACGCCGTGATGATCGTGGGCCGGGACGGCCGCATCCGCTACCAGACACCGTCGGTGGTGCGCGTCCTCGGCTACCTCGCGGTCGATCTTGACGGCGCGGCCTTCGAACGGGTGCTCCACCCGGATGCGATCGATCACGTCCAGAGCTTCCTCGACCAGCTCGTGCAGGGATCCTCGGAGACGGTGCGCACCATCGATGCTCGGCTCCTCCGGGCCGACGACTCGGTGATCCACGCCGAGATCGTCGGGGTGCACCTGCTCGACAACCCGGATGTGAACGGCATCGTGCTCACGATCCGCGATGTCACCGGGCGTCGGACGCTGGAGGACCAGCTGCGGCACCAGGCGTTCCACGACGCGCTGACGGGGCTCTCGAACCGAGCGCTGTTCCTCGACCGGGTCGAGCACGCGCTGGCTCGCATCCGCCGGTCGGACTCCCCGATCCCGGCCGTCGCCTTCATCGATCTCGACGACTTCAAGCTCGTGAACGACAGCCTCGGCCACGGCGCCGGCGACGAGCTCCTCCGCGCGGTCGCCGATCGCCTGCGAGGGTGCCTCCGCTCGGGCGACACGCCGGCGCGGCTCGGCGGTGACGAGTTCGCCGTCCTCCTCGAGGACGCTCCCGACACCCGAGCCGTCGTCGAGGTGGCGGAGCGCATCCTCGACGCCCTCCACTCGCCGATCGTGGTCGACGGACGAGAGGTCTACGCCCGGGCGAGCATCGGGATCGCCACCCGTCGAGGACCCACCACGACGCCCGAGGAGCTGCTGCGCAACGCCGACCTCGCCATGTACACGGCCAAGGCCAACGGCAAGGGCTGCATCGAGATGTTCGAGCCGGCCATGCACCACCGCGCCGTCGATCGCCTCGCCATCCGCGGCGAGCTGGAGCGAGCGGTCGAGCGAGCCGAGATCGCGGTCGCGTACCAGCCGATCGTCCGGCTCGACACGGGCGAGCTCGTGGCGTTCGAGGCGCTGGCCCGGTGGACGCACCCGGAGCGGGGTGCCGTGTCGCCCACCGAGTTCGTGCCGATCGCCGAGGACACCGGTCTCATCGTTCCGCTCGGGAAGCTGGTGCTCGAACGAGCGTGCGCGCAGCTCGGCGTGTGGCTCTCGGCCAACCCCACAGCCCGCTGGCAGATGAGCGTGAACCTGTCCGCGCGCCAGCTCCTCGCACCCGATCTTGTGACGACCGTGCGGACGGCCACGGAGGCCGCTGAGCTCGAGCCGTCGTCCCTGATCCTCGAGCTCACCGAGTCGGTGCTGCTCGCCGACAGCGAGCGCGTCCTCCGCCGACTGCACCGCCTCAAGGACCTCGGTGTGCAGATCGCGATCGACGACTTCGGCACCGGCTACTCGTCGCTCAGCTACCTGCAGCGCGTGCCGTTCGACATCCTGAAGATCGACCGGGCGTTCGTGGCCGCACTGCGCCACGAGGACCCGCAGACGACCCTGGTGCGCACGATCATGGACCTGGGACGCACCCTGGGCCGGACGGCGATCGCCGAGGGCATCGAGGAGCAGGTCGAGCTCGACGGCCTCCTCGCGCTCGGCTGCGAGCTCGGTCAGGGCATGCACTTCGGCAGCGCCGCGGATGCCGCCACCCTCGAGCGCGACCTCCACCTGGTCCAGGCGACGGCGTAGTCGTCGTCGCTCGCCGGCGGGCTACTTCGGGGCCTTGTGGAACTGGGGGACTGGAGGCTCGACGAGCTCCGGCGTCGCGTCGTTGACGATGGCGAGCGCCTCGATCCTGTCCTGGTCGGTGTAGGGAGCGGCGTCGGTGCAGAACTCGACGAGGATGCGGCTCGGATCGAGCGTGTAGATGCTGACGCAGAACCCGTGGTCGATCTCCACCACGTCGTGTCCGTGATCGAGCCAGCGCTTCTTGCGGCTCTCGATGTCATCGAGGTCGCGGGCGTGGAACGCGATGTGGTTCACCCACGGCTCGAGGCCGAGCCCCATGGAGATGGCGGGATCGAAGGACGTCATGCGGTCGTCGTGCAGCTCCCAGAACGCGATCAGCTCGGGCGACTCGCCCTCGGTGAGCTCGCCGGTGGCGTAGAAGACGTGCTTGGCCCAGCCCCCAGGGGCATCCGTGGGCGCGGCTTGGGCCTTCACGAGCTCGAAGCCCATGACCTCGGTGTAGAAGCGGTGAGTCTCGGCCAGATCGGTGACCGCGAGAGCTACGTGGTGGTACGCCATGCGGCGAGCATCGCGTACCGTCGCTCTGCATGCGAGCGCGCCGCGGGATCGTGATCGGGTGGTTGGTGGTGGGGTGCTTCGCCGCCGCGCTGCTCATCGCGACGATCACCACGCACGACACCGCGTTGCGTACCGGCGACCGCCGTGACGACGGGGCGGCGGCCGAGGACTTCATCGACGCGTGGGAGCGGTCCCGCACCGCGACGTTCGTCCGCACCGGCACCTTCGAGCGGCGCAGCGAGGTCACCGGCTCGTCGATCAGCTCGGAGGACGTCCTCGTCCAGCGACCGCCACAGCGCCTCCACCGCCAGCTCGGTGGTGTGTCCGGCCGGGACGACCGTCGGCTCCTCGTGTGCCCCAGCGCGCCGACGGGCTCGACCCCGAACGAGTGCACCCTCGGTGACCCCAGCGGGCCGTCATACGAGGAGGACGTCGCGAGCGAGCTGGCCGCGCTGCGGACGCTGGTCACGGGAGAGTCCCCCGTCTACGCCGTCGGGGCGGGGTCGGAGGCGGGCTGCTTCGAGCTGGTGCAGCTGCGGGTCGAGCCGAGAGCGCCCTTCGGTCGCGAGGCGCGGTTCTGCTTCGACGAGACGACCGGCGCACCGGTCAACAGCCGGGTCGCCTATGAGGGTGGCATCGTCGAGGTGGTCGCGGTCACCGAGCTGCGAGGGCACGTCGACGACGAGGACCTCGAACCCTGAGGGGGTGACCACGGGGGGACGGAGGCCACGGCACGGTTCCGGTTCCGTGGGATCCGGTTCGATGCAGTTGGAGGGAGTCGCAACCCCCGTCCCATTCCCGTGATGACCAGCGGGGGCGATGACCGCCGGTCACTAGGCCAATCGACTCACTCGACGACCACCTTGAGTGGTTTCCGGTCGTAACATCGCCGAATTTCCGGCACTGACTCTCACGTTGAGTGAGATGGGCGGCCGGGATGAGCGCGCCGTAGCCTCCCGTACGTGCTCGGCGGTCCCGACATCCTCGCCTACCTCGTGCTCGCCCTGGGCGCCGCCATGGCGATCGGCAGCATCCTCGCCATCGTCCGGCCCCCGGAGGTGCGGCGGGAGGGCGATCTGGAGCAGGCGCCGCTGGGCCGCAGCATCGCGTTCGCGGCCGTGGGGGTCGTGGCGGCCGTCTGGGCGCTTGGCTCGCTGCTCACGAGCTGAGCGCGGTCAGCTGCGGCGCAGCTGGAGGCCGAGCGACAGCAATGTCTCGAGGGGGGCGTTGTAGCCGCGCTCGAGGTGGTGGATCCCGTGCAGCGTGGAGGGGCCCTCCGCGGCGGCGGCGGCGATCACCGACGAGAACCCGGCGCGCACGTCGGGGATGGTGACGTCGGCTCCCTGCAGCTTGGACACGCCGCGCACCACGGCCGAGTGCACGGCGGAGGAGTCGTGGAAGCGGCACGCCGGCCCGCCGAGGCAGGTGTCGAACAGCTCGATCTCACCGCCCATCGCCTTGAGGGCGTCCACGTAGCCGAGCCGGTCCTCGTACACGGTCTCGTGGAGCACGGACATGCCGTCGGCCTGGGTCATCAGCACGATCAGCGGCGGCTGCCAGTCCGTCATGAACCCGGGGTGCGTGTCGGTCTGCACGGCCGAGGGGCGCAGCCTGGCAGCGCTGGCGCTGATCCACTCGTCGTTGATGGCGAAGTCGGCGCCCATGCGCTGGAGGGTGTTGATCGCGGTCACCATGCGGTCCTGGCTGCAGCCGCCCACGCGCACCTCGCCACCGGTCATGAGCCCGGCCACGAGGTAGCTGAAGGCCTCGAGTCGGTCGCCCTGGAGGCTTGCGGTCGCCCCGTTGAGGGACTCCACGCCCTCGATCACGAAGCGGCGGTCTGGCCGCAACGCGATGTGCGCGCCCATCCGCTGGAGGAACAGCGCCAGCTCGACGACCTCCGGCTCGGTGGCCGCGTTGTGGATCACCGTTCGTCCCTCGGCGAGCACGGCGGACAGCAGCACGGTCTCGGTGGCGCCCACCGACGGGTAGGGCAGCGTGATCCGCGTGCCCTGCAGGCGGCCCGCCATGCGAGCGGTGATGCCCTGCGGCTGCACCTCCAGCTCCGCGCCCATCTGCTGGAGCGCGCTGACGTGGAAGTCGACGGGTCGGCGCCCGATCCGGTCGCCGCCCACGAGCGGCACGAACGCCTCGTGAGCTCGGTGGAGCAGGGGCCCGAGCAGAAGGATCGGGATGCGGTTCAAGCCCGAGAACTCGAGGGGCACACGAGGCGTGGGCTCCGGGGTGGGGACCACCGTGATCGAACCGCCGTCGATCACCACCTCGAGGCCGATCGACCGCAGGATGTCGGCGGTGATCCCGACGTCGCCGACGGCCGGGGCGTTGGTGATCGTCGACGGGGTGTCCGCCATCAGCGCGGCGACCATGTGCTTGGTGACCGCGTTCTTGGAGCCAGCCACCCGGACGTCGCCCCGCAGCGGCCCACTCGGTTCGATGTGCCAGGCGGGGCCGTCGGGGTCAGCGGTGACCACGGGCGTGGGCGCGTCCATTGCGAGCAGGGTACCCCCGCGCCCCGGGTCGTTGACACGGCGGCGGCAGCGGGGGACCCTCTGCGGCGGACGGGGACCGATCGACCAGTGGAGGTCGTGATGAGCAACACGCAACGCCTGGGGGCCGAGGCATTCGGCACCTTCTGGCTGGTCCTCGGTGGCTGCGGCACCGCCGTGATCGCTGGGAATGCCGAAACGGGTGTGGGCACGCTGGGTGTCGCGCTCGCCTTCGGCCTCACCGTCCTGACCGGGGCCTATGCCCTCGCCCACATCTCGGGTGCCCACTTCAACCCTGCCATCACGGTTGGGCTGTGGGCCGGCAAGCGCGTGCCCTCGCGGGATGTGGTGCCCTACATCGTCGCCCAGGTCATCGGCGCGATCGTGGCCGCCGGTGTGCTCTTCGTGATCGCCAGCGGGCTCGACGGCTTCGACGCGAGCACCGGCGAGGCGGGGAGCTTCGCCACCAACGGGTACGGCGACTTCTCGCCGGCGGGCTACTCGCTCTTCGCCTGCCTGGTGTGCGAGGTCGTGCTCACCGCCATGTTCCTCTTCGTGATCATGGGGGCCACGGATGATCGGGCTCCGAAGGGGTCCGCCCCCGTCGCGATCGGCTTGGCGCTGACGCTGATCCACCTGATCAGCATCCCGGTCACCAACACCTCGGTGAACCCCGCCCGGTCCATCGGCCCCGCGCTGTTCGCCGGGAGCGACGCGCTGAGCCAGCTGTGGCTGTTCATCGTCGCCCCGATCGCGGGAGGCATCCTGGGAGCTGTGATCTACAAGGTGCTGATCTCCGGGGACAGCACCACCGCGCCCACCACCTGAGGTCCAAGCCCGGTCGCTGCCCGGGGGCTGCCAGCGCAGCCCCCGGGCACGCTCGTCGCGGCGATCGCTAGATCGCGTCGGGGCCCTTCTCCCCGGTGCGGATGCGCTGCACGGCGCCCACGTCGGTGATCCAGAGCTTCCCGTCGCCGATCTTCTCGGTGCGAGCACTGCGGACGAGGGCATCGGCGATGGCGTCCACCTGGTCGTCGTCGGCGAGGATCTCGACCTTGATCTTGGGGACGAACTCGACCGTGTACTCGGCACCTCGGTAGACCTCGGTGTGGCCGGACTGGCGTCCGAACCCCTGCACCTCGGTGACCGTGATGCCGTTGACCCCGGCGCCCTTGAGCGCCTCCTTCACCTCGTCGAGCTTGAAGGGCTTGATGACTGCCGTGATGAGCTTCATGTCCGTCTCCTTCCCTTCACGATCCGATGAGGCTGCCGGTGGCGTTGCCGCCATGGTGGTACGCGGTCTCCGCGTGCTCGGGTAGGTCGAGGCCGCTCGACTCGATCTCCTCAGAGACTCGCACGCCGACGGTGGCCTTGAGCGCCAGCATGATGATCGTCGTCACGATGAAGCAGTAGACGATCGTCACGCCGTTGGCGAGCGCTTGCTCGCCGAGCAGGCTGAACCCGCCGTCGTGGAACAGCCCGGCCTTCACGTCCGTGCCGAAGTACTCCGGCTCCGAGAAGAGTCCGATGAGCAGCGACCCGACCAGACCGCCCACGAAGTGGACGCCGACGACGTCGAGGGCGTCGTCATAGCCCGCCCTCGTCTTGAGGCCGACAGCGAAGCAGCACGCCACCCCGGCGATGAGGCCGATGTAGATCGGCGCCATGCCGGCGACGAAGCCGGCCCCTGGCGTGATGGCCACGAGCCCGGCGACGATGCCAGAGGCGGCGCCGAGGTTCGTGAAGTGGCCGTCGCGGACCCGCTCCACCACCGCCCAGGCGAGCCCGGCCGCTGCAGCGGCGAGGAAGGTGTTGGTGAAGGCCTGGATGGCGGTGCCGTTGGCGGCCAGAGCGGAGCCGGCGTTGAAGCCGAACCACCCAAACCACAGGATGCCGGTGCCGAGCATGACGAGCGGCATGGAGTGGGGCGGGTGACCCTCACCCGGCCAGCCCCTCCGCTTGCCCAGCACGAGCACCGCGGCGAGCGCCGCGATGCCTGCGTTGACGTGGATGGCCGTGCCGCCGGCGAAATCGAGCGAGCCCCGCTGCCCCAGCCAGCCGCCGTAGATCCACTTGAACACGGGGACGAACACGAGCACGAGCCAGACCGGGGCGAAGATCGCCCACGCCGCGAACTTCATCCGGTCGGCCACCGCGCCGGAGATCAGCGCGGGCGTGATCACGGCGAACATCCCGAGGAAGATCATGGTGATCAGGGAGGCGGCACCGTCACCGATGTCGAACCCGCGCATGAAGGCCTGATCGAAGGTGCCGATGTAGTCGTTGTCGAACGGCACCTGGGCCAACGAGAAGGCACCGAGCGCCCACAGCACGGGGATCGTGAGCAGGCACCAGAAGTTCATCATCAGCATGTTGAGGACGTTCCGTGACCTGTCCATCCCGCCGTAGAAGAGGGCCAGGCCCGGTGTCATGAACAGCACGAGGGCGGCCGAGGCCATCACCCACGCGGCATCGCCGTGGTCCATTGGAGCTCCTAGATCAGAGGACGGGACGGGCGTCAGGATCCTGCGTAGATGTTTCGTGAAGGTTTCAGGATCGGTCTCCTCTTTGTGAACTGTCGCGTTGGACGGACGGCTCGAGGAGCAGGGCGCGGCCGGAGAGCAGGTGGAGCCCGAGACCGACCACGATCAGGCGAGCGCGGAGCCGCGCAAGCGCGCGACGGAGGTCCCCGGACCGGGTCGGGCCGCCAGCGCACGCGGAGGCCCGTTCCACCTCGGCCCGCGACACCGGCTGCCCGATCCCCGCGAGCAACGGCCCGAGGAGGGCTTGCTGGAGCTTGGTGAGCGCGACCTGCCCGTCGTCGGTGTGGAGGACGCCGTAATCGTCGACGTGCACGCCGCATCGGCGGAGACGATGACGGTGTCGGAGCTCGTCGGTCCGCACGGCCAGCTCGACCGGATCCAGCGGCATGCGGATCCAGTCCTCCAGCAGGCTGAGGTCCTCGGGCGGGGGGTGGCCAGGCGCGACGACGAGCAGTGCGGCTCGACCGCTTCTGGCGATCTCCCCCCGGCGTCGGTGGGCGGGCCAGTCGAGGGTGACGACCGGGTGGGCAGGGTCATGTCGGGACGCGCGCCCATGGTGGGTGCAGTCAATCGGGGTACCTTCCTTGCGTTCGACGGGGACGGGCACCGACCGGCGGTCGGCACCAGGCGTCACCGCGGCGGCGCGCGCGAGGAGGGTCGCTGTGCGAGATCGGAGTCGAAGCCGTCGGGACCTGCATCGCCGACCGGGCCCACGGCGGGCTCCGCGATCGGTCCGCCATGGTGGTCCGACAGCCTGGCGAGCGGGCTCGGGGACGTGCCCGTGGGGTGGGCGCGCGGCGCGGCGGTGCGCAGCAGGGCCCGGTCGTGCGGAGCCGCCGTCGGCTCGGTCGAGCTGGGGCGCCGTGCCGAGCTGACATCCACCTCCCGGGACCGGAGGGCGGGACCGGCCGCGAGCGTCAACAGGACCAGCAGCGCGCCCGCGAGCAGCCAGTGCGAGCGGATCCAACGCGTCGGCGTGCCGACGATGGTCACTCGACCGCCGCGGCCGGGGTGGGGATGAGCAGGTGGAGCGCGAACCCGCGCTCTCGCGCGGCGACGATGTCGAGTCCCAGGACCGCGATGCGCTTCCGCAGCCGATAGGCGATGTCGTCGAGGGCTCGAGGTCCGGGATCCGTCTCATCGGACCAGATGGCGGCCATCAGGGAGCTCCGCGACACGAGCCGGCCGTGCGCCGCCACGAGAAGGCCGGCGAACACGGCCTCGGAGGGGCTGAGCGGGACGGTCGAAGCGGCGCGCCGGAGGCAGCGACCGTCGACGACGGTGATCGCGTCCAGGGATCGCTCGGCGCGGTCCGACAGCGAGCGGAGCCGGACCGCCACGTCACGCTCGTCGGCGGGGAGGCGGATCCAGTCCTCCATCAGGTCGCTTGACGGCGGTGGTCGCTCGCCGTCGGGAACGAGGAGGAGGCGAGGGAGCATGGCCCGGGCCAACCGCTCGCGCTCCTCACGGTCGCGCGGCCAGTGCACGAGGGCGACCTCGACTCGTGGCATCTGGTCCTTCTACTGCGGATCGCTGGGCCAGGCACCCGCGCGGCGTGCGGCTTCACACACCGTTCATCGACGGGATGCAGCGTGAAGGCATCAGTCCGGCGCCGCGGGGGTGGGTGCGTTGCGGAGGATGGTCGCGCCGACGCCGGCGGCGAGCACACTGGCGACCAGCACACCGATCTTGGCTTGGTCGGTGAGCCCTGGGCGCTCGAACGCGAGCCCCGCGATGAAGAGCGAGACGGTGAAGCCGATGCCGGCGATGCCCGCCATGCCAAGGATGTGGCGCGCCGTGATCCCCTCCGGGAGGCGCCCGCCGCCGAACCGCACCACGAGAGCGATGGCGCCCGCGACCCCGATGAGCTTCCCCACGACCAGTCCGACGACGACGCCGACGGTGACCGGGGCCGAGGCTGCGTCGCGCAACGACTCGGCGGAGACCTCGACGCCCGCGTTGGCGAGCGCGAACAGGGGCACGATCAGATAGCTCGTCCAGGGGTGCAGCAGGTTCTCGAGGTGCTCGGTGACGGGGATCGACTCGCGGAGCCGGAAGGAGATGTCCCGCACGTCAGCGGCCGTGACCTCCTGGTCAGCGGACAGCTCGCCGGCGATGCGGTCGGCGTCGACCTCGGCAAGGAACGGCCGCGCCGGCGCGAGCAGGCCGAGCGCGACGCCCGCGATCGTGGCGTGCACCCCGGACTCGAACATCGCGACCCAGACGCCGGCGCCGAGGGCCACGTAGATCGGGAGGTACCGAACCTTGCCGCGGTTGAGGATCGCGACGAGCGCGAGGCCGCCGACGGCCACCACGAACCAGCGCCATTGGAGCCCGTCGGAGTAGAACGCGGCGATGACGACGATCGCGCCCACGTCGTCGACGATCGCGAGGGCGAGGAGGAGCACCTTCAGCTCCGACGGCACGCGGCTGCCGAGCAGCGCGAGCACACCCAGTGCAAAGGCCACGTCCGTCGCCATGGGTATCCCCCACCCGTCCGCGCCGGCACCGCTGAGGTTGAACGCGAGGAACAGGAGGGCGGGGAGGAGCATGCCGCCAAGTGCTCCGGCGGCGGGGACTGCGGCGTTGCGGGGTGAGGCGAGCTGGCCGGTGGTGAGCTCTTGCTTGATCTCGAGGCCGAGCACGAAGAAGAAGATCGCCATCAGGCCGTCGTTGATCCAGTGGCGGAGGTCCTCGGTGATGAGGTGCCCACCGAGGTCGATGCTCAGCTCGGTCGTCCACAGGTCCCGGTAGGAGGCCGCCCACGGCGAGTTGGCCCACACGAGCGCCACCAGCGCCGCCCCGACGAGGAGGATCCCACCGGCGGCCTCGATGTGGAGGAACCGGTTCAGGGGGCGGGCCACCGACCGAGCGAGGAATCGGTCGCTGCGCAGCCACGTGGCCCGGGTGGTGGGGGGCATGGCGGAGGCTCCTCGGCGTCGTCGGATGAGATCGCCGACCAGGCTTCCCGGCACTCCGAGCCTCAGAGTAGGCGATGGGCGGCGCCTGAGCCGCGCTCGCCGGCGTGGTCGCCCGGCCACGGGCCGCGAGGCCCATGGCATCATCGGGGACATGACGTCGTCCGCCCGGCCGGCGCTCGGCGTCGCCGCCGCCGGGGCGGCCGCGCTGCTCTTCGGTGTGAACGGCACGGTGAGCAAGCTCGCCCTCGAGGCCGGTCTGACGTCGACGCGCCTCGTGGAGCTTCGCTCCCTCGGCGCCGCCCTCTGCCTGATGGCGGCGGTGCTGATGACCCGCCCCGGGTCCCTGGCGGTCGGCCCCCGCGAGCTGGCGTTCCTCCTCGTCGCCGGGATCGTCGGGATCGGGCTTGTCCAGTGGCTCTACTTCGTCGCGATCGAGCGACTACCGGTGGGCATCGCCCTGCTGCTCGAGTACCTGGCGCCGGTGTTCGTGGCGCTCTGGGTGCGCTTCGTCCGCCGCGAGCCCGTCCGACCGCGCATATGGGGCGCGCTGGTGCTCTGCCTCGTCGGGCTGGGTGTCGTGGCCCAGGTGTGGTCGGGGCTCACCCTCGACGGTCTCGGCGTCCTCGCGGGTGTGGCCGCGGCTGTCTCATTGGCCGCCTACTACCTCACCGGCGAGCACGGGCTCAGTCGCCGAGACCCCCTGAGCCTCGCGGCGTGGACCTTCGTCGCAGCAGCGCTGTTCTGGTCCGTGCTGCAGCCGCCCTGGACCTTCGACTGGTCGTCGCTCGGCGACGCGGTGACGCTGCCCGGGCCCTTCGACGGGGCGGAGGTCCCGCTCGGATCCATGGTGGCCTGGATCGTGGTGCTCGGCACGGTCGTCCCGTACGCGTTCGTGCTGGTGGCGATCCGGAACCTGGGCCCGACCCGCACCGGCGTGCTCGGCATGGCCGAGCCGGTCGCGGCCGGCCTGGTCGCGTGGGTGGTCCTCGACGAGTCACTGACACCCGTGCAGCTCCTCGGCGCCGCCGTGGTGATCGCCGGCATCATCACCGCGGAAACCGCGCGCGTGGTCCCGACCGACGCCGAACCCCCGATCACGCAGTGGCCACCAGGTTGAGCAGGCACGGCGCCCGTCCACCGCTCACCGGGCGACCAGGGCGGAGAGAAGCCAGAACGTGGGCATCCCGACGGCGATGGCGGCATGGGGTGAGCCCGAGCGGCGAACGGCCAGGACGGCCACGGCCACGGCCGCGAGAGGAGGCACGGCGGCGTCGGCGGTCTCCACGTACCCGGCCATAGCCGTGGCGGCCAACGCCGCGAACGACACCGGCACGGCGTGCCGCGCGGCGCGCTCGACGATCGGCGGCAGCCCCGCCCTGGCCGCCAGGACCAGCATGCTGATCCGGAAGGCGAAGCTGCCCAGACCCACGGCGAGCACCACGGCGTACGCTCTCATCAGCTGCCGTCCCGGCTCGAGGCGAGCGCAACGCCGAGGCCGCCGGCCATGGCCACGAGCCCGCCGAGGTGCAGCGGCGCCCGCAGGCCGACGAGTGCCAGCGCCACCGTGACCGCAACGGCCCGTCGCGAGGCGCGCTCGCGCAGCCGGGACACCACTTCGCCGATGAGGAAGAGGGGGATGACGAGCTCGAGGTGGAACGAGTCGGGGAGCGCGGTGCCGGCGGTCGCGCCGAGGGTGATCGCGAGCAGCCAGCCCACCCACAGGACCGCACCGGCCCCGAGGTAGTGGGCGTGACCTTGCGCCTGGTCGGTGGCGCGGTCGTAGCCGTCGACGCCGACGGCGAGCGAAGGGTCGACGAGCAGATACCCAGCCAGGGCCTGCCACCACCAGGGCGCCCCGCGCCAGTGCGGCGCCATCGTTGCCGAGTAGAGGACGAGGCGCAGGTTGATGGCAAGGGCGGCGACGATCACGACGGCGGCAGACGCGCCTGCGTCGAGCATCTGGATGGTGGTGACCTGGGCGCTCCCACCGAACACGAGCGGCCCGGTGAGCCAGCCCGCGAGGGTGGGAACGTCGGCCTGGGCGGCGCTGATGCCGATCACGAGGCCGAACGGCGCGACGCCGATCAGCCAGGGGGCCATCGCGCGCGCCCCGCCCAGCAGATCGGCGCGGCGCGCTCGACGGCTGGCCGCGGACGCCGGGGTGTGGGCGGTGCCGCCGGCGGTGGGGATGCTGACGGGGACGAGGGTGGTCATGGCCGTGCGGGTGGGAGGACCGGTGGGCGGGTCGCGATGGACATGTCGTCACTGTGCGCGTCGCGTCCCTCGCAGGCTTGGAGAGGGGGTGAAGAGGTCTTGGAGACTCCCGCGGTGGGCTCGATGCCCGCCGCGCTCTGCCCTGGTGGATGGATGGAATGGTGACGGGAATCGAACCCGCGTTCTCAGCTTGGGAAGCTGATCCGCACACCCCGCCGATCAGCTTCCTCGCGCCAACGCCCAGGTCAGCGCCACCTCCGTTGTCCGTCGTTGTCCAGGGCGCACCACGTCGATCCGTCGCGAATGGCACGCCAATGGCACGGTCTCGTCGCTGCCTCCGGGAGCTGGCCGGTCAGCGCAACGCTGAGACGGTCTCAGCGGGTCATCGAGCGGCTCGGCTCATCGACGGGCCTCCCCGAACGGCACCTCGGAGGCAGCGCCCCGCGTCGTCTATTGGTGCGCGATCTGGGACAGCCGACGACACTCGGCGTGCAACCCGAGCCGTCGTTCCGTCGCGAGGCAGCGGCCAGCGTGCCAGGACAAATTCACGTCAAGCCGTAACTCGCGTGGGCTGGTATCGCAGGGCGACCGCCCCCGACCGGAACTCATGGCGATCCACGAGCTCGAGCTGGATGCGCTCGCGCAGACCCGCGAGCAACGTCGGCCCGTGTCCGGCAAGGACCGGCTGCACAAGGAACTCGTACTCGTCGATCAGTCCCAGATCTGCCAACGCCAGGGGGAGCGTCACGCCACCCACGAACAGGCCCTCGCCTGGCTCCTGCTTGAGCCGCTGAACCGCTCGCCCCAAGTCGCCTCGCACCAGCTCGGCATTCCAATCGACCCCGCTCAGCGTGCTCGACACGACGTACTTCTTCGCCCGGTCGATGGTCTCGGCGAACGGGATCTCCCACTCACCCATCCAGTCAGGCCACGCACCCGTGGCCGGCTGCCGCCACGCCGACTCCATCATCTCGTAGGTCACCCGGCCGAACAGCAGGGCATCGGCTCGTCCCATCTCAGCGGTCCAGTAGCGCATCGACTCCTCGTCCGGGGGGAGCCCTGCCTCGTGATGGCAGCAGCCGTCGAGCGTGACGTTGATCGAGTATCGAAGTGGTCTCATCTCGCTGCTCTCCCTCGATGCGCGCCGCGTTTGATTAGTCCTGCATTTATCGCGCAAATATGAACTTGTACGGTACGGTTCTGATACGCCTCTGCGTACAAGTTCCAGGAGGGCCAGTGGTCGGCCGCCCCTCACGACAAGCGATCTACGACCGCCTCGACGTGGCGTTCGCCGAGCTGCGCGACCGGATGGGTGGGCTTCCGAACCCATTGGAGGCCGTAGGCATCTGGACGACGATCTGGTACGAGGAGGCGCATCACTCCACGGCCATCGAGGGCAACACGCTCGTGCTCAAGCAGGTCGAGCGGCTCTTGGCCGACGGCGTTGCCGTCGGCAACAAGGAGCTCAAGGAGTACATGGAGGTCCAGGGCTACGCCACTGCTGCGAAGTGGGTCTACGGCCAAGCGCTCGAGCCGGGAGCCTGGAGCGATGGCGAGCTCCTCACCGTCACCGAGGTTCGCCAGGTCCACGCCACGGCGCTCGGGCCCGCCTGGGATGTCGCTCCTCACCCCGACGCCACTGAGCGCGAGGCACCGGGGAGCTTCCGCGAGCACGACATCCAACCCTTCCCCGGCGGGATGACCCCGCCGCCCTGGACTGAGGTGGCGGCGGCTGTTCGTCGGTGGCTCGACGAGTTGGGCCACGTGCGCGACACCGAGCGACCCATTGAGGCGCTGGCGCACGCGCACAACGGCTTCGAGCGCATCCACCCGTTCCTTGATGGCAACGGCCGCGTTGGTCGACTCTTGCTCAACCTCGTCCTCGTGCGACTCGGCTACGCCCCCGCGATCATCTACAAGCGCGACCGGACCAAGTACCTCAACGCGCTGCGGACGGCCGACGCCGGCGATCCAGGACCGCTCGGCGAGATGATCGCTCGATCGGTGCTCGATAACATCTACCGCTTCATCGTGCCCGCCGTAGCCGGTCCGAACCGCTTGGTTCCCCTTGCTGCCCTCGGCACCGACTCGCTCACCGAGGGAGCTCTGCGCGTCGCCGCGAACCGCAGCCGCCTCCAGGCCCAGAAGGGACCGGACGGCCAGTGGCGGAGCACCCGAGCATGGGTGGACGACTACGTCGCATCACGTCACAAGCGCGAACGATGACGCCTGCACTGATGCGCATCGATCCGGGATGGCACGTAGATGGCGAGGTGTGCTGACCAGCGCGAGTCGAGGGTCTCAGCGCCGGCGCTGACCGGGTGACCTGCGACTTCGATCGAGAGCGGGTGACGGGAATCGAACCCGCGTTCTCAGCTTGGGAAGCTGATGTTCTGCCTCTGAACTACACCCGCGTGGGAAGCGACGAGCGTAGCCGCGGTCCCTGAGGACGCCCAGGCGTGACACGGCTACCCTGCTCCCCATGGGGACGGCGGGCATGCCTGCTCCCGCGGGAGCGGCCGAATCGATCGTGGAGCAGGCCATGCGGGACCTGGTCCAGAGGTCGGGCAGCGGCGAGCTGACGGTGGGTGCCGCGCTCGGGGCCACCGCGGCGCTGCGCGACGCGGCGGATCGCAAGCTCTTCGTGCTCGTCGGGTTCGCGCGGGATGCCGGCGCGTCCTGGGCGGCGATCGGGGAGGCACTCGGCGTGACGACGCAAGCCGCGCATCAGCGGTTCGGCCCGAAGCAAGCGTCCGCGAAGGCGGCCCAGAGCGCCTCCTAGGGAGTGATACCCGGCGCACTAGGTTCGGCGGCGTGATCCTGTCCGACCGCAGCATCCGAGAAGAGCTCGCCGCCGGCCGCATCGAGCTGGAGCCGAGCGACGACTCGTTGATCCAGCCCGCATCCGTCGACGTGCGGCTCGACCGGTACTTCCGCGTCTTCCTCAACCACACGATGCCCGTCATCGACGTGAAGAAGAACCTCGAGGAGCTGACCCGCCTCGTCGAGATCGACGACGACCGCCCGTTCGTGCTCCACCCCGGCGAGTTCGTGCTCGGCTCGACGCTGGAGCGCGTCGCGCTGCCTGATGACCTCGTGGCCCGCATCGAGGGGAAGAGCTCGTTGGGGCGCCTGGGGCTCCTGATCCACAGCACCGCCGGGTTCGTGGACGCCGGTTGGAACGGCCACATCACCTTGGAGCTGTCGAACGTGGCGAACCTGCCGATCACGCTCTATCCGGGCATGAAGATCGGGCAGATCAGCTTCCTGCGGATGACCACGCCGGCCGACGTTCCCTATGGGCAGGGCATGCTGGGCTCGAAGTACCAGGGCCAGCGCGGTCCCACCCCGAGTCGCTACTGGGAGAACTTCGACGACACCGAGTGATCAGTCGCCGAGGCGGGCGAGCTCGTCACGGCGGTGACGGGATCGCTCGTCGTCGGGTCGGTCGAGGACATCGGAGATCTGCGCCACCAGGTCGTCGATGTGGAACGGCCGGACCACCACGCTGTCGGCTCCTGATTGGAACGAGAACGATCGGTTCTTGGCCGTGGCCGCGCAGAGCACGACGCGGGCGGAGCTGACCCGCTTGTCGTTGTGGCTGCGGATCAGGTCGAGCACCTTGAGGTTCGTGCCGATCCCGCCTGCCTCCAGGTCGAGCACGATGCAGCGCGGCAGGTTGGGGAGGAGACCGCCCGTGGCGTCGTCGGGGCTGGTGGCACCGATGGCTCGGAAGCCCCTGGCCTCGATCATCCGCACGAGCATCTCGCACGCGTCAGGGTCGTCGTTGACGACGAGGACGACAGCCGGCGCCCGGCGCTCGACGCCGTCCCAGACCTCCTCCTTCCGTCGTCGCAGCATGATCAGTCCTCGAGGGTCTGCAGCTCCGGGGTCGCCCGTTCGTCGGCGGCCTCCAATGCCGCGAGCAGGTGCATCGAGATGTCAGCGACCTGCACCGTCTCCTCGGCACCGGCGCCTTTGACCCCGTCGTCGAGCATGATGAAGCAGAAGGGGCACGCCGTGGCGACCTTGCTGGCACCGGTGGCGATGAGCTCGGCGGCGCGGGCGTCGTTCACCTTCGTGCCGACGCTCTCCTCCATCCACATGCGGGCCCCGCCGGCGCCGCAGCACATGCCCTTGGTGCCGTTGCGCTCGGCTTCGACGAGGTCGATCCCATCGAGGCTGCCGATCACGTTGCGCGGTGACAGGTACACGTCGTTGTGGCGACCGAGGTAGCACGAGTCGTGGTACACGACGCGTTCGTCGAGGCGAGCACCCGCGAGATCGAGCCGTCCGGAGTCGATGAGCTCCTCGAGGAGCTGGCTGTGGTGCACCACCTCGAAGTGTCCGCCGAGCTGGGGGTACTCGTTGAGGAGCGTGTTGAAGCAGTGGGGGCACTGCGTGATGATCTTCTTCACGCCCATCGTGTTGAGCTGCTCGATGGTGGCGGTGGCGAGCATCTGGAAGATGTACTCGTTGCCGGAGCGGCGGGCCGGGTCGCCCGTGCAGCTCTCCGACGGTCCGAGGATCGCGAAGTCGATCTCGGCGCGCTGGAGCAGCTTCGCCATCGCGACCGTGACCTTCTGGTTCTTGTCGTCGAACGAGCCTGCACAACCGACCCAGTAGAGGTAGTCGTGGGCGAACGGATCGCCGGGGTCGACGATCGGCACGCCGTCGACCTTGCTCGTCCACGCCGCCCGGTCGCCCTGCGAGAGACCCCACGGGTTGCCGGAGTTCTCCATCGCCCGGTACGCCCCGCCAAGCTCCGAGGGGAAGTCGCTCTCCATGAGCGACAGGTAGCGCCGCATGTCGAGGATCTTGTCGAGGATCTCGATGTTGACCGGGCAGATCTCGTCACACGCCTTGCAGGACGTGCAGGCCCAGACCTCCTCCGAGGTGATGCGCTCGAAGAGCGAGCTCGCCTCGACGGTGATCTCGGGGTCGACGCCGATGGGCGGCGACACGGCCGGCGTACCCGTGCGCGCCATGACCTCGCCGGTCTTCAGGACGATCTCGCGTGGGTCGAGCGGCTTGCCGGTGGCGTGGGCGGGGCACACCGATGTGCAACGGCCGCACATCGTGCACGCATCGGTGTCGAGCAGCTGCTTCCAGGTGAAGTCCTCCACCGTGGAGGCCCCGAAGGTCTCGAGCTCCGTCTCCATGAGGTTCGGCATCGGCTTCATCGCGCCCTTCGGCCGCTCCCGGTCGCGGAGGTACATGTTCAGCGGCGACGTGAAGATGTGTCGCAGCATCGTGACCGGGAGGATCGTGACGAACACGAGGAAGCTGGCGACGTGCGCCATCCACCACACCTGGTGGGCGCCGGCCAGGTTGCCCTGCTCGTCGATCAGGCCCGAGAGCGGGTAGCCGACGAACGACCACTCCTCGAAGGAGGGTCGCCCCTGCAGTGCGATGCGCCACACCTCGGCGCCGAAGCCGGTCACGGCGATGGCCAGGAGCGTGCCGAGGATGAGGGCGTGCTCGGGCTTGGACTTGATGCGGATGCGGTAGGGACGTTGCACGTAGCGCCGGACGATGGCCCACACGACGCCGACGACGAGCATCAGGCCGGCACCGTCACCGATGGCGGCGTAGGCGCGGTAGACGTCACCGTGGAGGAACTTGGCGGACTCCGGGAGCTGGTGGTTGATCTCCAGAACGGTCGTCACCGCGAGCAGGATCAGGAACGAGAAGTAGATGAGGCTGTGCATGACGCCTGCCGCGGGGTCGCGCAGCAGGGTCTGCATGTAGACGCCGGCCCGGAAGTCCTTCAGTCGGCGACCGACGTTCGTCCTCGTCGTCGTTCGCCTGTCGGGTGCCCCGCGCTCCCAGTTGCGCACCCGTTGGCCGAAGAGCACCGACCCGTAGAGGATCAGCACCGGGAGCACCGTGTAGAAGACGAGCTTCCAGGCGCCCGGGATGTTCCCGAACACCTCGCGCTGGACGTCGCTGTCGTCGTGCCACTGGGCGAGCGTCGCCGTGATCCCGGACACGAGGGTGATCGTCGCGAAGAGCGCGCCGAGCGCGATCGCCAGGTGATGAGGCTTGACGCGGGACTTCACGGCGCCGACCGTAGTTCCGGACCGCGGCCGAGCAGGAACCGACGGTTCAGCCGTAGATCTGGGTGTCCAGGTCGCGGATGCGAGCGGCGAGGGCCCGGAGGAGCTTGTGGGAGATCGACGGCACCTCGTCGATGATGGAGGCGAACTCCCGCACCCCGATGACCAGGGCGGTGACCTCGCTCTCGGCGACGACGGTCGCAGTGCGAGGGCCGTGATCCAGGAGGGAGAGCTCGCCGACGCACGTGCCCGGGCCCACGGTGGCGACCTTCTTGTCGTTGCGTCGGACCTCGGCGGTGCCAGCGATGATCACGAAGGCCTCCCGACCGAGCGTGCCCTGCTCGCACAGCACCTTGCCTGCCGGGAGGACGAGCTCGTCGCCGGCGCGCGCCACCGCCTGGAGCTCCTTCTTCGTGCAGGTGGAGAAGAGGGAGACGGACGCGAGGTGGTCGAGGTGCGACTGGCGGGACATGAGCGCGCAGCATAGGCAACGCGGTGGGCCGCTGTGCTGGATCGAGCCGAACACCCACCGTGAACGCTTCACAGTGGCGAAACAACCGCGAAACGTTGCCTCCATACGGTCCCGTTCGTGGATGTCGTCCTCGTCCGGTGGCCCATCGAGCAGGCGCGCCGCGACGAGCTCCAGCGAGAGGGGCGGCCACGTCTGCTGCTCCTCGAGGACGGCGTGCCTCCTCCTCCTTCAGCGCCCGACGATGTCGAGGACTGGATCCGGGTGCCGGCCGGCGAGGTGGATCTGCGAGCACGGGTGGAGGGGCTCAGGCGTCGCGCCGAGGCCCGATTCGAACCGGCTCCGGCCCTCGACGACGACGGCGTCCTGCGTCTCGGCGATCGCTGGGTGTCCCTGCCGCCCGTCGAGGCGCGGCTCACGGCGGCCCTGCTCGACCGGTACGGCGCGGTGGTGTCCCGCGAGTCGCTGGCCCGCGCTGGCTGGCCGGCCGGCGCGCCGGGCCGCAACGCCCTCGACGTCCACATGCTCCGCCTCCGACGACGCCTGGCCCCCCTGGCCTTGGCGATCCGCACCGTCCGGTCGCGGGGCTACCTGCTCGAGCGACTGGTCGTCGGCGATGGTCAGGCGCGTGCCCAGTGAGCGGAACTGGGTAGGTTCGGGCCGGTGTTGAGCCTCGTCACCGCCATCGTGAAGCCGCACAAGCTCATCGAGGTCAGGGAAGCCCTGAACGAGGCAGGTGTGCACGGCCTCACCATCAGCGAGGTCAAGGGCTTCGGTCGCCAGGGCGGTCACACGGAGACCTACCGTGGCGCTGAGTACTCGATCGACTTCGTGCCGAAGGTCAAGGTCGAGATCCTGGTTCCGACGAGCGACGCCGATCGCATCGCCGCCGTGGTCGTCGGCGCGGCGCAGTCCGGCAAGATCGGCGACGGGAAGATCTGGGTCACCCCGGTCGTGCAGGCCGTGCGCATCCGCACGGGCGAGAAGGGGATGGACGCCGTCTGAGCAGGCCGCCCGGCCCGATCAGGTGGTGTCCTCGGCCAGCTTGCCGAGGTTGCCGATGGCCACGCGCACGACGCTGTCGAGGAGCTCCTTGTCGGAGGGGCGCGGTCCGGTCAGGCGCACGAGGCTGACCAGGTCGCCGTTCCTCATCAGGATGACGTCCCGCTCCTCGATGCTGCCGTTCGCGAGCTCGGCCTCGACCTTGAGGGCCAGCGTGTCGTTCGACAGCACGCCGAAGTCCAGCCCCGAGGTTCGCAGCGACAGGTCCTGCTCGGCCACGACGACGGCGGCGCAATCGTCCGCGATGTCCCGGATGAGCTGCTCGACGTTCCCCCCGTTGTCGGGGAACCAGGCGATCGTGTTGGTCAAGAGCGTCGTCGGCGTCGTGAAGTCGGCCGTCGCCACCTCCTCGGGCTCGAGGTCCTTGATGGCGTCATCGCACTCGTCTTCGGGGATGATCTCCGCGTTGACCGGGGTGCCCTCGGGCACCGCGGTGTAGGTGTCGGGCAGGTCGTCCTCGCTGATGAGGGCGGCGGTGAGCCGCTTCTCGGTGACCGGCAGAGGCTCAGGCTCCGTCACCTTGCGGTCCGTACGGCAGCCGCCCGCGAGGAGGCCCACGCCCACGACGATCGTCGCGGCCAAGAGGGCCGCCCTGCGCATTCCGAGCACCGCACCGCCTCCTGTGGTCCTGTCCCGAGCCATTGTTCCACCTGGCGCGAGGGTCATCTGCGCTCCGCCTGCCGAGCGACGGCGTCGGCGGCGGCGCGGATCTCCTCGGAGCTGCGGAGGTATCGCTCCTCGACGGGCACAGCCGTGACGGGCCGGAGGTCGTGACCCAGCTCGTACGCGAGCGGCTCTCCCGTGGGGATGTTCAGCTCGACGATGTCGACGTCGCTGATGTCGTCGAGGTGCTTCACGAGGGCGCGGAGGCTGTTCCCGTGCGCACCGACGAGCACCGTCCGCCCGGACCGTAGGTCCGGCGCGATGGCCTCCTCCCAGTACGGGAGGAGGCGCGCGACCACGTCCGCCAGGCACTCCGTCAGGGGGAGCTGCTCGACGGGGATCCGCGCGTACCGCTCGTCGTGGTTCGGGTTGTACTCGTTGTCCGCGCTGATCGGCGGCGGTGGCACGTCGTAGCTCCGACGCCAGATCTTCACCTGGTCGGCCCCGTAGCGCTCGGCCGTCTCGGCCTTGTTGCGGCCGGTCAGGTCACCGTAGTGCCGTTCGTTCAGGCGCCAGTCGCGTCGGACCGGGATCCACGAGCGACCCTGCGCGAACAGCGCGAGCTCCACGGTCCGGATGGCGCGCGTCTGCAGCGAGGTGTGCACGATGTCGGCGTTCACGTCGTGGGCCGCCATGAGGTGACCGGCCGCCGTCGCCTGTGACTCGCCCAGCGGGGTCAGCGCCGCGTCCCACCAGCCGGTGAAGAGGTTGCGCTGGTTCCACTCGCTCTCACCGTGGCGGAGCAAGACGAGTCGGGGCATCGGCGGCACCCTACGCGGTCCGACCGACCGGGTTCACGCCGGGCCAGGGTGCGCGCAGGCTGCCCGAAGTTGCCACTGAAGGACTCAACTTCTATCCTGCAGTGAGACTCACTTCAGTTCACCGTTCGGAGGAACCCCATGCCCAAGGCTGTCGGCATCGATCTCGGCACCACCAACTCCGTCGTCTCGGTCCTCGAGGCCGGCGATCCCGTCGTCATCCCGAACAGCGAGGGCTCCCGCACGACGCCGTCCGTCGTCGCCTTCTCGAAGGGCGGCGAGGTGCTGATGGGCGAGGTGGCCAAGCGCCAGGCCATCACCAACCCCGACCGGACCATCCGCTCCGTGAAGCGCCACATGGGCACGAGCTGGAGCGTGGAGATCGACGGCAAGAAGTACACCGCGCAGGAGATCAGCGCCCGCACGCTGATGAAGCTGAAGCGCGACGCCGAGGCCTACCTCGGCGACACCGTCACGCAGGCCGTCATCACGGTCCCCGCGTACTTCGACGATGCCCAGCGGACGGCCACCAAGGAGGCGGGCCAGATCGCCGGCCTCGAGGTGCTCCGCATCATCAACGAACCGACCGCCGCCGCCCTCGCCTATGGCCTCGACAAGGAGGGGTCGGTCGATCAGACGATCCTGGTGTTCGACCTCGGTGGCGGCACCTTCGACGTGTCGATCCTCGAGATCGGCGACGGCGTGTTCGAGGTGAAGAGCACCCACGGCGACACCAACCTCGGTGGTGATGACTGGGACCAGCACGTCATCGACTGGTTGGTCGAGCAGTTCAAGTCCGCGCACGGCGTCGACCTGAGCAAGGACAACATGGCCACCCAACGCCTCAAGGAAGCGGCCGAGAAGGCCAAGATCGAGCTCAGCCAGGTCCAGAGCACGCAGATCAACCTGCCGTTCATCACCGCCACGCCCGATGGTCCGCTGCACCTCGACGAGCAGCTCACCCGCGCCAAGTTCCAGGATCTCACCTCAGACCTCCTGGAGCGGTGCCGCAGCCCGTTCGAGCAGGCGATCAAGGACGCCGGCCTCACGAAGGACCAGATCGACCACGTCATCCTCGTGGGCGGTTCCACCCGCATGCCCGCGGTGGCGGAGATGGTCAGCAGCCTGACGGGCAAGGAGCCCAACAAGAGCGTGAACCCCGACGAGGTGGTCGCGATCGGCGCCGCTGTGCAGGCGGGCGTGCTCAAGGGCGAGGTCAAGGACGTGCTGCTCCTCGACGTCACCCCGCTGTCGCTCGGCATCGAGACCAAGGGCGGCGTGATGACCAAGCTCATCGAGCGCAACACCACCATCCCCACTCGCCGCACCGAGGTGTTCACCACAGCCGAGGACATGCAGCCCTCCGTGGAGATCCACGTGCTGCAAGGCGAGCGCGAGATGTCGCAGTTCAACAAGACGCTCGGCAAGTTCCAGCTCGTCGACCTGCCTCCCGCACCTCGTGGCGTGCCGCAGATCGAGGTCACCTTCGACATCGACGCCAACGGCATCGTGCACGTGTCCGCCAAGGACCGCGCCACGAACAAGGAGCAGTCGATGACCATCACGGGCCAGTCGAGCCTCGACAAGGACGCCATCGACCAGATGGTGAAGGACGCGGAGGCGCACGCCGAGGAAGACCGTCTCCGTCGCGAGGAGGCCGAGGTCCGGAACAACGCCGACACCCTCGTGTACCAGACGGAGAAGCTCCTCAAGGAGCAGGGCGACAAGCTCGAGGGTGCCGAGAAGACGACCGTCGAGGAGCACCTCGCGGCGCTGAAGAGCGCGATCGGCGGAACCGACACCGATGCCATCAAGTCGGCCACCGAAGCGCTCATGACGTCCTCGCAGGGCTTCACCCAGAAGCTCTACGACGCGGCGGCGTCGGCCGACCGGGAGTCCGGCGGCGGAGCCGGCGGCGCCTCGCAGCCGAACGACGACGACGTCGTCGACGCGGAGATCGTCGACGACGAGCCTCAGGCCTAGGTCTCCATGGCCGACGTCCAGCCTGGCACCGGGGCCGATCAGCGTGACGACGAGGTCGTCGAGGCCGAGCTCCTCGACGACGACCTCGATGACGAGCCGGTGACCGAGGTGTCCGTCGAGACCCTCGTCACCGATCTCGAGCGCGTCACCATTGCTCGTGACGAGTTCCGCGACGCGTACCAGCGCGCAGCCGCGGACTTCGACAACTTCCGCAAGCAGTCACAGCGTCGTCTCGAGGACGAGGTCGCGCGATCGTCGGGCGCGCTCGTCGAGCGGCTGCTCCCGGTGCTCGACGCGTGCGACGGGGCCCTGGCGCACGGTGCGACCGAGGTCGAGCCGATCGCCACCGCCCTCCTGACCACCCTCGAGAAGGAGGGTCTGGTGCGGGTTGCACCGATCGGCGAGGTGTTCGATCCGACGGTCGCCGATGCCGTCGTGCACGAGCCCGGTGGCGGCGGCGACCACATCGTGTCGGAGGTCATGCGACCTGGGTACACCTGGCGAGGTCACGTCCTGCGACCAGCGATGGTGAAGGTCACCGACTGATGGACATCGACGCCAGAGGAAGCTCGCACGCCGAGCAAGACGATCGGCCGGCAGTCGAGCTGAAGGACTGACGATGGCTCCCCAGCGCGAGTGGTTCGAGAAGGACTACTACCGCATCCTCGGCGTGCCCGAGTCGGCGACCGCCAAGGAGATCAAGAGCGCGTACCGGAAGCTGTCCCGCGAGTACCACCCAGACACCAGCCCCGGCGACGCGGCGGCGGAGGAGCGCTTCAAGGAGGTGTCCGCGGCCTACGACGTGGTCGGCAACGCCGAGCGCCGCAAGGAGTACGACGAGGTGCGTCGCATGGGGCCCGCCGCGGCCGGGTTCCCCGGCGGTGGCCCAGGTCCTGGCGGGTTCCAGTTCCAGGACGCGGGTGACCTCGGCGACCTGTTGGGTGGTCTGTTCGGCCGCTCCGCCCCGGGTGGGCGCGGCGGGCGCGGCCCGCACCGAGGGCAGGACCTCGAGACCGAGCTGCACCTCACCTTCGACGACGCCGTCGCCGGCGTGACCACGGCCGTCCACCTCACGAGCGACGTCCCCTGTCGCTCCTGCAACGGTTCTGGCGCCAAGGCCGGCACCGTCCCGCGCCGCTGCACGGGCTGTGGCGGGCAGGGAGTGGTCTCCGACAACCAAGGGCTCTTCTCGTTCTCCTCGCCGTGCCCGACGTGCGGCGGCCGGGGGAGCACGATCGACGATCCGTGCCCCTCGTGTCGCGGCTCCGGCGTGGAGCGCCGGCCCCGCGAGGTCAAGGTCCGCGTGCCAGCGGGTGTCGACGACGGTCAGCGCATCCGCCTGAAGGGACGGGGCGGGCCGGGCCAGAACGGCGGCCCACCCGGCGACCTCTTCGTGGTCGTGCGCGTCACTCCCCACCCGCTCTTCAAGCGGCGGGGGCGCGACCTCACGATCACCGTGCCGATCACGTTTCCCGAGGCCGCCTTCGGCGCCGACATCGCCATCCCCACCGTCGACGGTGGTTCGGTGCGCCTGCGGATCCCCGCCGGGACGCGGTCCGGACGCACCTTCCGGGTCAAGGGCAAGGGGGTCGCCACCCCCAAGGGCACAGGAGATCTGCTCGCCACCGTGGAGGTCGCAGTACCGTCGAACCTGTCGACCGCTGAGCGCAAGGCGCTCGAGGCATTCCAAGCTGCGTCGGACGGGGCCTCGCCCCGGGAGCACCTGGGGGTCTGATGGACATCGGCGCACGAGCAAGCTGGCACGTCGAGCTGAGCCAGTCGGCCGTCGGCCGAGCTGAGGGGACGTAGCGCCATGGCCAAGCCCGCCGACCGGGCGGCCCGTGCCGTCTACGTCATCTCCGTGGCCGCCGAGCTCGCCGGTCTCCATCCCCAGACCCTCCGCATCTACGAGCGAAAGGGTCTCGTCGATCCAGCGCGCACGGGCGGCGGCAGCCGCCGGTACAGCGACGAGGACATCGCGCAGCTGCGGCGCATCCAGGAGCTGACCAGCGAGGGCCTCAACCTGGCCGGCGTCCAGAAGGTCCTGGAGCTCGAGGCGCAGCTCGATGACGCCAAGCAGCAGCTGCAGGCGGCACGCGAGGGGGCCGAGCAGGCGGTGGAGCAGACGCACCGCAAGTACCGGCGCGACCTCGTGCCCCTGAGCCAGTCGGTGGTGCTGTTCCGCAAGCGCTGATCAGGCCGAGCAGCGCCGACCTCGGATCAGGGCGTCACCAGCTCGCGCCGCGGTACGTGGGGATGGACCGGAGCTGCTCGGAGTGGGCGCCGCGGTGGAGGTCGAGCACCAGCTTGTAGCTGTCCCGCTGCGCCAGCACCGTGGCGAGCTCGGGGTTGCTCGTGCCGATCACGCACGCATCCGCCCACGCCGCGATCTCTGCCACGTCGCCCGAGAGCAGCCCGGACAGGTGCGGGATCCGCTGCTCGATGAACGCGAGGTTGGTGCCGTGCAGGCGGGACTGGTCGACGGCCGCGTCGTGGATCCGCAAGCTGATCCCCCTGCCGAGCAAGCGCTCGCCGAGGGCCACCAAGGGACTCTCCCGGAGGTCGTCGGTGCCGGCCTTGAACGCGAGGCCGAACAGGGCGACTCGGGTGGCGCCGCTGTCGAGCACGGCCCGGCTCGCCCGCTCGATCTGCCGCTCGTTCGACTCGAGCACGTGCTCGAGGACCGGCATCGCGACGTCGGCATGCCGTGCCGTGTGGAGGATGCCGCGCAGGTCTTTGGGGAGGCACGAGCCTCCGAAGGCGAACCCGGGCCGCAGGTAGGCCCCGGAGGCGTTCAGCTTCGTGTCCGCTCGGACGATGTCGAAGACCGCGTGGCTGTCGATGTCCAGCGCCGCACACAGCTCGCCGACCTCGTTCGCGAAGGACACCTTCAGCGCATGGAACGCGTTGTCGGCGTACTTGATCGCCTCGGCCACCTCGACCGGGGTGCAGAACACCGGCCCCGGCAGTCCCTCGTACAGCGAGGCGACGAGCTCCGCCGTCGCGCTGTCGTCCGAGCCGACGACCGTCTTGGGGGGAGATCGGAAGTCCTCCACCGCCGAACCCTCGCGGAGGAACTCAGGGTTCACCGCCACCCCGAAGCCCCGGCCGGCCACGAGCCCGGAGCTGCGCTCCAGCGCAGGGATCACGACCTGGCGGGCCGTTCCGGGCGGGACCGTCGATCGGATGACGACGGTGTAGGGGTGGCCGGTCCGGGCGCGGAGGGCCGTGCCGATCTCCTCCGAGACGCGGACGAGCGCGTCGAACGAGACGCCACCGGCGGCGCCACTCGGGGTCCCGACGCAGATGAGCGCGAGGTCGGTCAGGCCCACCGCCTCCGGCACGTCGGTGGTCGCGGCGAGCCGGCCCTCGGCCACGGCGGCACGCACGAGGTCACCGAGGAGCGGCTCACCGACGGTGGCGGTGCCGGCCGACAGCGCTGCGACCTTCGAGTCGATCGGATCGACGCCCACCACCGTGTGACCCACGTCGGAGAGGCACGCCGCCGAGACAGAGCCGACGTACCCCAGGCCGAACACCGCGAGCCGCTGGCGCTCGGCGCCCCCGGTCGCGGCGGATCCGGATGTCTCCTGCCCTGGCATCGGCCCAGGCTAGCGGCCCTGTCCGCACTGCTCTGCGCCCGACCCCAGCCCGCACAACTTGATGCGATCGGTATCAAGTTTTCTGAGTCAGGTGTAGCATCGCCGTATGGCGCTCGAACCGAACCGTTGGACCCACAAGACCCAAGAGGCGCTCAACCGCGCGGTCGACCGGGCAAAGGCGGCGAGCAACCCCGAGGTCACCCCCGACCACCTGCTCGCGGAGCTCCTCCGACAGGAGGAGGGGATCGTGCTGCCGATCCTCCAGCGGGTCGGCCTTGCGCCCCTCGCCGTGCGCAACGCCGCAGACGACGCGGTGGACAAGCTCCCCAAGGCGTTCGGCAGCGAGGCTCGGCTCTCCCGCGACCTGCAACAGGTGATCGAGGCCGCCGATGCGGAGCGCGCCGAGCTCCACGACGAGTACCTCTCCACCGAGCACCTCCTCCTCGCGCTGGTCGACCGTCTCGGCCTCGATCGCGAGCAGCTGCTCGCCGCGATGCAGGAGGTCCGCGGCAGCCACCGGGTCACCTCGCAGGATCCCGAGGAGCAGTACCAGGCCCTCGAGAAGTACGGCCGCGACCTCACCGACGACGCGCGCGCAGGGAAGATCGACCCGGTCATCGGGCGAGACGAGGAGATCCGGCGCGTCATCCAGGTGCTGTCGCGCCGCACGAAGAACAATCCCGTGCTCATCGGTGAGCCGGGCGTCGGCAAGACGGCCATCGTCGAGGGCCTCGCCCGGCGGATCGTCGAAGGCGATGTACCCGAGAGCCTCAAGCAGAAGCGCCTCATCAGCCTCGACCTCGGTTCGATGGTGGCGGGCGCGAAGTACCGCGGCGAGTTCGAGGAGCGGCTGAAGGCCGTGCTGAAGGAGATCACAGACGCAGGGGGTGAGGTGATCACCTTCATCGACGAGCTCCACACCGTGGTGGGTGCCGGAGCCGCCGAGGGTTCGATGGACGCCAGCAACATGCTGAAGCCCCTCCTGGCCCGTGGCCAGCTCCGCCTCATCGGTGCCACCACGCTCGACGAGTACCGCAAGCACATCGAGAAGGACGCGGCGCTCGAGCGCCGGTTCCAGCAGGTGTTCGTGGGTCAGCCGAGCGTCGAGGACACCATCGCGATCCTGCGAGGGCTGAAGGAGCGCTACGAGGTGCACCACGGCGTCCGCATCCAGGACGCGGCTCTCGTGGCCGCCGCGGTCATGTCCGACCGCTACCTCACGGGGCGCTTCCTGCCGGACAAGGCCATCGACCTGATGGACGAGGCGGCCTCCAAGCTGCGGATCGAGATCGACTCGCTCCCGACGGAGATCGACGTGGTGGAACGCCGTGTCCGGCAGCTCGAGATCGAGCGGGTCGCGCTCGCCAAGGAGACCGACGCTGCCAGCCGGGATCGACTCGAGACCCTCGACGCGGAGCTGGCCGACCTCACCGAGCAGCGCGACGCGATGCTGGCCAGCTGGACGAACGAGAAGGAGGCCATCGGCCGGATCCAGGCGCTCAAGGAGGAGCTCGAGGGCCTGCGCTCCGAGCTGGAGCGGGAGGCCGACCTCGAGAAGGCCGCCGAGATCCGCTACGGGCGCATCCCCGAGGTCGAGCGGCAGGTCGAGGAGGCGAGCGCAGCGCTGGACGACCTCCAGGGCGGCGCACGGATGCTCAAGGAGGAGGTCGACGCCGAAGACGTCGCGGAGATCGTGGCCAAGTGGACGGGCGTCCCGGTGTCACGGCTCATGGAAGGCGAGACCGCCAAGCTCGTCCGCATGGAGGACGTGCTCCACGAGCGGGTGATCGGGCAGGACGAAGCCGTTGCGGCAGTCGCCAGCGCCATCCGCCGTTCGCGCGCCGGGCTGTCCGACCCGCACCGACCGATCGGCTCCTTCCTCTTCCTCGGGCCGACGGGGGTCGGGAAGACGGAGCTGGCGCGCACGCTGGCCGACTTCCTCTTCGACGACGAGCGGGCCATGGTCCGCATCGACATGTCCGAGTACATGGAGAAGCACTCGGTGAGCCGGCTCGTGGGCGCGCCCCCGGGCTACGTCGGCTACGACGAGGGCGGCCAGCTCACGGAGGCGGTCCGTCGCCGGCCCTACTCCGTGGTGCTCCTGGACGAGATCGAGAAGGCCCACTCCGACGTCTTCAACATCCTGCTGCAGGTGCTCGACGACGGCCGGCTCACCGACGGACAAGGTCGCACGGTGGACTTCACCAACGTCGTCCTCGTCATGACCTCCAACCTGCCAGGGGATCCGAGCGATCACTTCCGGCCGGAGTTCGTCAACCGCATCGACGAGATCGTCCGGTTCCGGTCGCTCACGGCCGACGATCTCGTGCCGATCATCGACATCCAGCTCGATCACCTGCGCGAGCGCCTCGCGAGCCGCCGGATCCACCTCGAGGTCACCGATGCCGCACGGGCGGCGATCGCGGCGGCGGGCTACGACCCTGCCTTCGGCGCCCGTCCGCTGAAGCGGGTGATCCAGCGACAGGTCGCCGATCGATTGGCCAGCGCGCTGCTCGAGGGCTCGGTGATCGATGGCTCGACGGTGGTGGTGGACGCAGGGGCCGCGGGCATCACGGTCGAGGCCAAGGGGTGACGTGTCACTCGCGGTGAGGAGCGCGGCACCCTCCGCAACTCGGCCACGGGCGGTGGTCGAACGGGGCGTGCGGACCCGGATCTGCGGCGGCCACGGTCGTGGTCGCTCGTCGCATGCGGGCCGTCGACGCGGAGGCCGTTCCCGTGATCTCGGGCCTGACACTCACGCATCGTGCTGGCACGGCGACGATTCGTCGAGGCGGGGAAAGAGTGCTGGCGGAGGTCACTGTGCGTGAGCAATACTGAGGCGGTCAGCACGACCCTAGGGAGCGCCAGTGTCCACGTCGACCTCTTCCAGCAGCAGGATGCGACGCATCGTCGCCGCCGGCGCGTTCTGCGCCGTCCTTGCCCTCGGCGTCGGCACCGCCGCCGCCCAGGACCAGCACTCGGGTGGTACCTCTCCCAACGAGGAGGTCTCGGACAAGGGCGTCCCGACTGATGTCGGTGCGGCCACCGTCACTCGTGGTGGTCTGCCGATCACTGGTTCGGATGTCGCGGGACTCGTGGCCGTCGGCGCCGCCGCCATCGCGGTGGGCTCCGGTGCCGTCGTCGTCTCGAAGCGCCGCACCCGCCTGAGCGCCTGACCGCCGCGTCCCCCCGCGGGCGTCGACGCGTCCTCCTGCGCGTCGGCTTGCTCCTGCTCGTCGCCTGGGGGGCATGGGTGACATGGACCGCGCTGAGGGTGCGGTCGGACGCGACGTCGACTCGCGAGGAGCTGCGCGACCTGCGGGCCGACCTCGACGTCAAGTCCTTCCTCGACGGCGACGGCGTGGACGACCTGGACGCCTACGCCGACCGCTTCGCCGGCATCAGCGACCGACTCGACAACCCGCTCCTCGCGCCCGTGCGGCTGCTCCCCTTCGCGGGCCGACAGCTCTCGGCCGCCTCACACCAGGCCAGCGCAGCGGCGACTGCCCTGCAGTCCGCTGCGGAGCTCGGCGACGAGCTCCGCACGGTGGTCGATCGTGGTGTGGTCTCCGGCCCCCAGCGCGTCGAGACGCTGCGCGAGGTGGCGTCGCTGGTGCGCGAGGGCAGGACCACGTTCGAGGACCTCGATCTCGGTCCTGACCAGGCCCTGGTCGCCTCGCTGGCCTCGGCGCGGGACGAGATCGAGGATGCTCGGCTCGAGGTCCTCGAGGGGCTGGACCGGACTGCGTCCATGAGCGTGGGGCTCGCCGAGTTCTTCGAGGGTCCCAGCGACTACCTGCTGTTCGCGGCGAACAACGCGCAGATGCAGAACGGTCAGGGGATGTTCCTCTCCGGGGGCGTGCTCCACGTGGAGGACGGCCACCTCGACCTCGGCTCGATGAAGTCGCTCGCGCAGGTCCCTGAGGTCGTGCCGCCGGTCCCCCTCGACCCCGACCTCGCGGCCCGTTGGGGATGGCTGAACCCCAACCACGACATCCGCCACCTCGGCCTGTCGCACCGCTTCCCGGTCACCGCCCAGACGGCGGCAGCCATCTGGACCGCGCTCGGCAACCCGCCGGTCGACGGCGTCATGGTGGTCGACCCGCACATGCTCGAGGCGATCATGGAGGCGACGGGCCCGATCCAGACGTCGCAGGGGGAGCGCCGCGCCGACGACGTCGTGGAGTTCATCCTGCACGACCAGTACCAGGGGTACCTGGCCGACGGGTCCGACCGCTCGTACACCGCGGAGCGGCGCGACGAGCTGGACGAGATCGCTCGGACGGTGCTCGAGGAGCTCGAGCAGGTCGACGAGCTCGAACCAGAGCTCCTCGATCGCTTCCGTGCGGCGGCCAGCGGTCGTCACCTGCTGATGTGGTCGGCGGACCCGACCGTGCAGGAGGGGTTCGAGGCGGCCGGCATCGATGGCCAGATCGGCCCCGACTCGCTCCTCTTGTCGCTCGTGAACCGCAGCGGCAACAAGCTCGACTGGTTCATGCGGGTGTCCGCTGACCTGTCCGTCGAGCGAAAGGGCGACGCCTACGAGGCCGTGCTGGACGTCACCGTGACGAACAAGGCCCCCAAGTCGGGCGAGCCCCAGTACGTCGTGGGGCCCTATCCCAGGTCGGGGTTGCAGCCTGGCGAGTACCTCGGGCTCGTGACGCTCAACCTGCCGGCGGCCGCGACCAACAACCGGTTCGACGGTGTCGATCCGCTCGCGGTCTCGGGTGCTGACGGCGAGAACAGGACCATCGCCGCGTGGGTCCGGGTGCCCCGTGGCACCACGACGCACCTCGTCGCCCGCTTCGAGCTGCCCGCGGCCATGGCGGAGCTGATCATCGAGCCGAGCGCGCGAACCTTCCCCACCAAGTGGTCGTACGACGGCAAGGAGTGGAAGGACAGGGAGCGGCGCACCCTGGAGCTCTGAGCCGCGAGAGCGTGCGAGGCCGGTGACACCGACGGGTAGGCTCGCCGACCGTCCTTGCGACCACCAGAGGAGGCGGGCTCGTGCCTGCGACCATCATCGTCGGAACCCAGTGGGGTGACGAGGGCAAGGGGCGCTTCACCGACCTCTTCGCCAAGGAGATGCACCTCGTGGTGCGCTACCAGGGCGGTCACAACGCGGGCCACACGCTCGTGGTGGACGGGGAGACGTTCGCGCTGCAGCTCATCCCGAGCGGCGTGCTCTACGGCCACATCACGCCGGTCATCGGCAACGGCGTGGTGGTCGACCCCCGGGTGCTGCTCGACGAGGTCGCCATGCTCGAGGCCCGCGGCATCGACTGCTCACGTCTCAAGGTGTCGGGCAACGCCCACCTGATCCTCCCCTACCACCAGCTGATCGACCGCGTCACCGAGCGCCACCTCGGCAAGAACGCCCTCGGCACCACCAAGCGCGGCATCGGCCCGGCCTACGCCGACAAGGCCTCCCGCGTCGGGCATCCGGGTGCAGGACCTCTACGACCCGAAGATCTTCCGGGAGAAGCTCGACGCTGGTGCTGAAGGACAAGGGGCCGATGCTGGCCAAGGTCTACAACCAGCTCTCGCCGACGGTCGACGAGATCGCCGCCGTGTACCTCGACGACCTCGCACCGCGCCTGCGGCCCTACGTCGCCGACACGGTCAACCTCATCCATGAGGCCCTCGAGGCGGGTCAGCACGTGCTGTTCGAGGGCGCCCAGGCGACGTTCCTCGATCTCGACCACGGCACCTACCCCTTCGTGACGTCGTCCAACCCCATCGCCGGCGGCGCCTGCACCGGGTGCCGGCGTCGGTCCGCTCCACATCGATCGAGTCATCGGGGTGGCCAAGGCCTACGTCACCCGGGTCGGCGCGGGGCCGTTCCCCACGGAGCTCACCGACGACGATCGGCGACGCCATCGTGGAGCGAGGCCACGAGTTCGGCACCAACACCGGTCGCAAGCGGCGTCCCGGCTGGTTCGACGCGGTGATGCTCCGCCACGCCGTGCGCCTCAACTCCCTGTCGGAGCTGGCGATCACGAAGCTCGACGTGCTCGACGCCTTCGACGAGGTGAAGGTCTGCGTCGCGTACGAGGTGGACGGTCAACGGATCACCCACCTCCCCTACAACCAGTCCGTCCTCCATCGGGTCGTGCCCGTGTACGAGACGTTCCCGGGCTGGGGCGACGGAGCTGAGCGCCGCCACCGAGCCCGGACACCTCCCGGCCAAGGTGCACGACTACGTCGCCTTCCTCGAGGAGCAGGTCGGGGTGCCCATCCGCCTCCTCGGCGTCGGCCCCGGCCGCGATCAGTACGTGCAGCTGGCGGGGTAGCGGTCGTGCGCGTCGTCGTCGTGGGGTCGGGCGGGCGGGAGGCGTGTCTGGCCCATGTGCTGTCGCGGACGGCGACCGTGGTGGTGACACCGGGGAACCCGGGGATCCCGGGGTCGGTGGCCACACCGCCTGAGGAGCTGGACGCGGACCTGTTCGTGGTCGGGCCGGAGCACCCGCTCGTCGACGGGCTGGCCGACCGCCTGCGTGCCCAGGGCAAGCTCGTGTTCGGCCCCGGGGCCGACGGCGCCCAGGTCGAGGGCTCCAAGGCGTACATGAAGGATCTGGTGGCGGCCGCGGACGTGCCGACCGCCCGCCACGGCACCTTCCGAGAGGTCGCCCCAGCGCTGGCCTTCCTGCGCAGCCTCCCGCCGCCCTGCGTCGTGAAGACCGACGGTCTGGCCGCCGGCAAGGGCGTGCTCGTCACCCTCGACCTCGCGGAGGCGGAGGCCGACGTGCGGGCCAAGCTCTCGGGGAAGGCGTTCGGGGACTCCGGCCGCACCGTCGTCATCGAGGAGGGGATGATCGGCCCCGAGGTCTCGGTCTTCGCGATCTGCGACGGTCACGCGCGCCGTCGCCCTCGCTCCCGCTCAGGACTTCAAGCGCGTCGGCGACCGGCGACACCGGCCCCAACACGGGCGGCATGGGCGCGTACTGCCCGCTCCCTTGGCTGGAGGAGGACTTCGCGGAGAAGGTCATGGCCCGCTTCGTGCAGCCGACCCTCGACGAGCTCCGTGCCGCGGGGCATCGACTACCGCGGCGTGCTCTACACCGGTCTCATGCTCACCGCCGAGGGTCCGAAGCTCGTCGAGTACAACATCCGCTTCGGGGACCCCGACAGTCAAGTGGTGCTGCTGCGTCTCACCACCGACCTGGCCGCCCTTCTCGCGGGAGCGGCAGCCGGCTCGATCGACGTCGAGCCCACCTACGACGCCGGCGCCGCGGTGCTCGTCGTCGCTGCCGCCGAGGGCTACCCGGGCTCGCCGCGCACCGGCGACGCGATCGAGGGCCTCGACGCGGCCCGCGCGGTCGAACGGGGTCACCGTGCTCTGCGCCGGGGTCGCCACCCGCGAGGATGGTTGCCTCGTCACCGCGGGAGGCCGGGTGCTGGAGGTCATCGGCCGCGGTCCAGACCTGTCCACCGCCCGCTCCCGCGCCTACGAGGCCGTCGGCCACCTCCGGTGGCCCGGCGCCTTCCACCGCACCGACATCGCGAACGAGGTCACGACATGAGCTACAAGGTCGCCATCCTGATGGGGTCGCCCAACGACCGGGAGAAGATGCAGCCGGCCGCCGACATGCTGGCCCGCTTCGGCGTCGACGCCGACGTGCGGGTGCACTCGGCGCACCGCACCCCGGCCAAGGTCGCCGAGCTCGCCTCCACCGCGCGCGACCAGGGCTACTGCGCCTTCATCTGCGGGGCAGGCATGGCTGCGCACCTCGCGGGAGCCGTGGCCGCGCAGACGACGCTCCCGGTGGTGGGCGTGCCGCTGTCAGGTGGCGCCCTCAACGGGGTGGACGCGCTCTACGCCACGGTGCAGATGCCCAAGGGCATCCCGGTGGCGACGGTCGCCATCGACGGCGCGCAGAACGCGGCGCTGCTCGTCGTGCAGATGCTCGCCATCAGCGATGCTGACCTCGCCGCGCGCCTGGCCGACCACCGGGTCGAGATCGCCGGCTAGTCCGCGAGCGTGGGCTGACGGTCCTCCCACCAGGGGCTGGACCAGTCGGTCTGGCTGAAGGCCTCGGCGAGCTCGCGCTCGGCCTCGGCTGCGATCTCGGGCTCGGCCTCGGCCGCCCCTGGCTTGTGCCTTGGCCTCCGCCTTCGCCTGCGCCTTGAGGGCCCGCATCTGCGCCTTGAGCTGCCGGCGAGGCATCGCCGGGACCGACGCCGCGGTGCGCACGCCGCCGGCGACCATGGCACAGCCCATGCAGTACGGCGGCTTCTTGGGGCCGAAGGCGTAGACGAGGCAGCTGCTGCACCACGAGCTGCCACAGCGTCGACACAAGGCGACGCCCATCTCGTGCGGATGCTTGTTGCAGCTGTCCAACATCGTCAGATGGCCCTCCGTCGCCTGCCCTCGCGGGGTCGTCCACTTGGTAACGGTCTCGTTACGGAGCGACTTGAGCCGTGCGCGAGGAAGGGGCCGAACGGCCCAGCCTCGGTCGTTCCCCGCGACGGCGGCCGCCCGATGGAGTGTCGATCTGTGCGCTCCGGGTGGGAGACTGCGGGGGTGCCCGGCGCCCACCTGCCCAACGTGCTGGCGGCCCGCTACGCGAGCGGGCCGATGGTCGACCTCTGGTCGCCCGAGCACAAGGTGGTGCTCGAGCGCCAGCTCTGGGTCGCGGTCCTGCGAGCCCAGCGCGAGCTCGGGGTCGACCTCCCGCTCGACGCGATCGACGACCTACGACGCGGTGGTCGACCAGGTCGACCTGGCGATCGATCGAGGCGCGCGAGCGGGTCACCCGCCACGACGTGAAGGCCCGGATCGAGGAGTTCTCGGCTCTGGCCGGCCACGAGCAGATCCACAAGGGCATGACCTCCCGCGACCTCACCGAGAACGTCGAGCAGCTGCAGGTGCGCGCCGCCCTGGTGCTCGTGCGCGACCGGATGGTGACGGCCCTCGCCCGCCTGGCCGAGCGCGCCGCCGAGCACGCCGACCCTCGTGATGACCGGCCGCAGCCACAACGTGGCCGCCCAGGCCACGACGCTCGGCAAGCGGTTCGCCAACGCCGGCGAGGAGCTGCTGCAGGCCCTCCGCCGCGTCGACGAGCTGCTCGCCCGCTACCCGTTGCGCGGCATCAAGGGCCCGGTCGGCACCCAGCAGGACCAGCTCGACCTGCTCGACGGCGACCTCGCAACGTCGACGCGCTCGAGGCCGCGGTCGCGCGCGCACCTCGGCTTCGACGCCGCGCTCACCAACGTCGGCCAGGTGTACCCCCGCTCGCTCGACCTCGACGTGGTCGCCGCGCTGGTGCAGGCGGCGCGCCGGCCCGTCGAGCCTCGCCACCACCATCCGCCTCATGGCCGGCCACGAGCTGGCCACCGAGGGCTTCCAGCCGGGCCAGGTCGGCTCGTCGGCCATGCCCCACAAGATGAACACCCGCTCCTGCGAGCGCATCAACGGGCTGCTCGTGATCCTGCGCGGCCACCTGACGATGGTGGCGGCGCTGGCCGGCGACCAGTGGAACGAGGGCGACGTGTCGCTGCTCGGTGGTGCGCCGGGTGGCGCTGCCCGACGCCTTCTTCGCCACCGACGGCCTGTTCGAGACGTTCCTGACCGTGCTCGACGACTTCGGCGCCTACCCCGCGGTGATCGACCGCGAGCTCGAGCGCTACCTGCCCTTCCTCGCCACCACCAAGGTGCTCATGGCCGCGGTGCGGGCCGGCGTCGGGCGGGAGACGGCCCACGAGGCCATCAAGGAGCACGCCGTGGCCGTGGCGCTGGCGCATGCGGGAGCAGGGCACGAGGGCAACGACCTGCTCGACCGCCTGGCCGCCGACCCTCGCCTCCCGCTCGATCGCCGCCGACGCTCGACGCGCTCGTCGGCGATCCGCTCGACCTTCGTGGGCGACCGCCGTCGCGCAGGTCGCAGTCCTTCGTCGACCAGGTCGGCGGCGGTCGGTGGCGCGGCATCCGGACGCCGCCGCGCTACCGGCCCGCGCCCCTCCTGTGAGCGCACTACCGTCGAGCAGCGGTGACGCTCGACCCTGCCCCACCTGTACTCCGGCAAGGTCCGCGACATCTACGACGTCGGCGACGACCGGCTCCTGATGGTCACGTCCGACCGCCTCTCCGCCTTCGACGTCGTGCATGGACGAGCCCATCCCGCACAAGGGCCGCGTGCTCACGGCGATGTCGGCGTTCTGGTTCGAGCAGCTCGCCGACGTCGTCGGCAGCCACCTGATCTCGACCGACCTCGCCGACCTGCCCCGCGAGGCTGCGCGCGGACCCCGACCTGCCGGGCGGGTCATGCTGTGCCGCCGGGCCGAGATGCTCCGATCGAGTGCATCGTGCGGGGCTACCTCACCGGGTCGGCGTGGAAGGAGTACCGGGCCAGCGGCACGATGCACGGCGAGGCGCTGCCCGCCGGGCTGCTGGAGTCGCGACCAGCTGCCCGGAGCCGGTGTTCACGCCGTCGACCAAGGCCGACGTGGGACCACGACGAGAACATCTCCTTCGAGCAGGCGGTCGACCTGGTCGGGCGCGGAGCTGGCCGAGCGGGCCCGGGCCGTCTCGCTCGAGCTCTACCCCGGGGCGCGGCGCTGGGCGCGCCGAGCGCGGGATCATCATCGCCGACACCAAGTTCGAGCTCGGGCTGGTCGACGGCGAGCTGGTCCTGGCCGACGAGGTGCTGACCCCGGACTCGTCGCCGCTTCTGGCCGGTCGACCGAGTGGGAGCCCGGGCCGACACCGCCGATCTTCGACAAGCAGCCGGTGCGCGACTACCTCGACGGCCTCGACTGGGACAAGAACCCGCCGCCGCCCGCCGCTGCCCGCCGAGGTCGTCGAGGCCACGAGCCGGCGCGCTACATCGAGGCCTACGAGCGCATCACGGGCCGTTCGTTCTCCGCCTGGCCGGGGGTGAGCTGACGCGGACCCGGGGGGCCGAGAGCGGCACGCGACGCGGCGCTACGCTGACCGCATGCGATTCTCGGTGCTCGTGGAGACCCGACTTCGTCCCGGGATCGCCGACCCCCAGGGCGCCACCATCGAGCGCTCCCTTCCCGCCCTCGGGTTCGACGGCATCCAGGACGTCCGCGTGGGCAAGGCGTTCCGCTTCCACCTCGAGGCCGAGGACGAGCCGACCGCGCTGGCCCACGCCGACGAGGTCACCCAGCGGTTCCTCATCAACCCGGTGATCGAGGATGCCGACGTCACCCTCACCCTCGTCGAGCCGGCGAGCGCCGGCACCTGATGCCGACCTGCGTCGGGGTGGTGCTGTTCCCGGGCTCGAACTGCGAGCTCGACGCCATGGAGGCGGTCCGAGCCTTGGGGGCCGAGGCCGAGCTGCTGTGGCACGGCGACAAGTCCGTGGGAACGGTCGACGCGGTCGTCGTCCCCGGTGGCTTCGCCCACGGCGACTACCTGCGCCCCGGCGCCATCGCCCGGTTCTCACCGGTGATGGACGGCGTCCGGGCCTTCGCCGCCGCGGGCGGACCGGTCGTCGGGATCTGCAACGGCTTCCAGGTCCTCACCGAGGCCGGTCTGCTCCCGGGCGCCCTCCAGAAGAACCGGGGCCTGAAGTTCCTCTGCACGACCACCACGATCCGGGTGGAGACCACGGAGACCCCGCTGACCTCCGAGGCCACGGAGGGGATGGAGCTCCGCATCCCGATCAACCACTTCGAGGGCAACTACACCTGCGATGCCGAGACCCTCGCGCGAGCTGCAGGGGCGACGACCGGGTCGTCGTGCGCTACGTCGAGAACCCGAACGGCTCGGTCGACGACATCGCCGGGATCTGCGACGAGGGTCGCAACGTGGTGGGCCTGATGCCCCATCCGGAGCGCGCCTGCCATCCGCTGGTCGGCTCCAACGACGGGGCCATCCTGCTGCGTTCGCTGCTGAGCAGCGCTGGCGCCCGACTCGGTCTCGCTAGCTCGAGCGGCTGACGCCCGCTCGCTTGAGCACCGCGGCCTCCACGCCCAGCTCACGCCAGGCGGCGTACGAGATGCCCTTGCGCTCGCTGTAGTCGGAGGCCGCGCGCGACGAACTCCGCCTCGAGCTCGGTGAGGTCGACCTTCGTGTTGGCGTGCTCGAGCTCGTTCTGGAGGTCGAGCCGCTCCTGGATCAGCTGCAGCCGCTTGAGCGGATCGGCTGATGCCAGATCGACCTCGATCCGGGCCAAGCGCTTCTGGATGGACTCGGGGGTGCGCTTGCGCCCTCGCTTGGGCTTGTGCGCCTCGAGCGCCTCCAGATAGCGACGAACGGCACGGCCCTGATTGCGGCCTTCGGCGAGGGCGGCCTTGTGCTCATCCGACATCGGGGTACGGGCTCGCTTTGCTGACATGTCGCGCACCCTATTCCACGGCTGAGAGGGGGGCGCTCTTGTGCGGTCTGGGGGCACCAGGGCGGTTGCCTAGGCTGCGAGGCATGGCCGCGGACCCCCCTCCCGACACCGAGGCGACCCTCCATCGGGCGCTCGGCCTCACCGACGACGAGGCCACCCTGATCGAGCAGATCCTCGGTCGCGCGCCGAACCACCTCGAGCTGGCCATGTACGCGGTCATGTGGTCCGAGCACTGCTCCTACAAGTCGTCCCGGATCCACCTGCGAGGCCTGCCCACGGAGGCACCGCACGTGCTGGTGGGCCCGGGAGAGGGCGCCGGGGTCGTCGACGTCGGCGACGGCATCGCGGCCGCCTTCCGGATCGAGAGCCACAACCACCCGTCGGCGATCGAGCCCTACCAGGGTGCGGCGACCGGTGTCGGCGGCATCCTGCGCGACGTCTTCTCGATCGGAGCGCGCCCCATCGCGCTCATGGACCCGCTCCGATTCGGCCCCCTCGACGACGCTCGAAGCCGGTGGATCGCCGAAGGAGTGATCTCTGGCGTCTCCGGCTACGGGAACTCCGTCGGCGTGCCGACCGTCGGCGGTGAGACCGTCTTCGACGACACCTATCAGGACAATCCACTGGTCAACGTGCTTCTGTCTCGGCCTCTTGCCCCACGACCGCCTCGTGCTCGGCTCGCGCGTCCGGGCCGGGCAACCTCGCGGTGCTCTTCGGATCGACCACCGGTCGGGACGGCATCGGTGGGGCGAGCGTGCTGGCCTCGGCCGGGTTCGGCGACGACGGCGCGGACGAGGACAAGCGCCCGAGCGTGCAGGTCGGGCGATCCGTTCGAGGAGAAGCGGCTCATCGAGGCGTGCCTGGAGCTGCTCGACGCCGGCCTGGTGGTGGGCATCCAGGACCTCGGCGGCGCCGGCATCACCTGCGCCACGAGCGAGACCTCGTCCAAGGGCGGGGTGGGGATGGACGTCCACGTCGCCGACGTCCACGTCCGCGAGGAGGGCATGGAGCCGTTCGAGGTGATGACGAGCGAGAGCCAGGAGCGGATGCTCGCGATCGTCGAACCGGGGAAGCTCGACGCACGTGCTCGCCGTCTGCACCAAGTGGGAGATCCGGGCGTCGGTCATCGGGACCGTCACGGGCACCGGCCGCTTCCGGGTGCTCGATCGCGTCGGCGGCCGACGTGCTGGCCGATCTCCCGGCCAGCTCGTTGGACGACGACGCTCCCCTCTACGACCGCCCCCAGCAGGAGCCGTCGACCCGAGCGGCCCGGCTCGCGGACCGCACCACGCCGCCGGCGCCAGACGACGTCGGCGCCGACCTCCTCGAGATGCTGGTCGACCCGACCTGGGTCTTCCGCCAGTACGACCACCAGCTGTTCCTGAACACCGTGGAGGGGCCCGGCGGCGACGCCACCGTCCTGCGCCTCAAGCACCCCACCACCGGGAGCGACACGCGGACGCGGGCTTGGCCCTCACCACTGACGGCAACCATCGATGGTGCGCCCTCGATCCCCGTCGAGGCACAGCGCTGGTCGTCGCCGAGGCGCTGATGAACCTGGCGTGCGTCGGTGCCCGGCCGGTCGGCCTCGTCAACTGCCTCAACTTCGGGAACCCTGAGCACCCCGAGGTGATGTGGCAGCTGGTCGAGTCGATCGACGGCATGGGCGAGGCCTGCCGTGCCTTCGGGATCCCGGTGGTCGGTGGGAACGTCAGCCTCTACAACGAGAGCGGCGGACAGGACATCGACCCGACGCCCGTCGTGGGCCTCGTGGGCGTGGTCGACCGACTCGACCGCCGACCTCCCGGGGTTCGCCTCGTCGAGGGCGGCACGATCATCGCGATCGGTCCCGAGCCGCGCTCGCTGTCTGGGTCGCGCTGGGCCTGGGACCGCGGGTCCCACGGGGGACCAGGCCCAGCGCTCGACCTCGATGCCCACGCGGCGGTGGCGGGGCTCGTGCGCAACCTCGTCGCGGAGGGACTCCTGTCCGGGGTGCACGACACCGCCGACGGCCTCGGCATCGCGTTGGGGGAGATGGCGGTGCGGTCGGGCAAGGGCTTCCGGGTACAGGCGAAGGGCGCCGATCACGCCTGGCTGTTCGCCGAGTCCGCCAGTCGCGTCGTGGCCTGCGTCGCCAACGGGCACGCCGAAGACGTGGTGCGCGCCGCGCAGTCGGCCGGCGTGCGCGCCACGACCCTCGGTTCGTAGGGGGCGACCGACTCGTCGTGTCGGGCCTGGTCGACGTCAGCCTGGGCGAGGCCGTGCGAGCCTGGCGGAGCCATCTTCCCGATGCGCTCGGGATGGGCGTGGCGCGCTGACGGTGATCGGTCGAAGTGGCGGTGATCGCCGCCCGCCCTGGCAGACTGATCCCGTGCCCCTCGGCGACCATCTGGACGACTGCGCGCTCGACGATGGTCCCAAGGAGGCGTGTGGTGTCTTCGGCGTGTACGCGCCCGGACAGCCCGTCGCCCACCTGACCTACCTCGGCCTGTTCGCGCTGCAGCACCGGGGCCAGGAGTCGGCGGGGATGGCGGTGAGCGACGGCCAGGACGTCACCGTGGTCAAGGACAGGGGCTCGTCGCCGCCGTCTTCGACGACCGCACCCTTGCCGGCCTCGACGGGCACCTGGCGATCGGGCACTGCCGCTACTCCACCACCGGATCGTCCACGTGGCGCAACGCCCAGCCGGTCTACCGAGGCGCCGGCGCTCGCCACTTCGCGCTCGGCCACAACGGCAACCTCACCAACACCGAGGCGCTGGCTGCGGAGGAGGGGATGCTCCCCGGCACCGTCACGAGCGACACCGACCTCGTCGCCGAGCTGATCGGCAACGAGCTCGGGCACCTGCCTGAGGAGGCGAGCGACGATCGCGATCTCGAACGCGCGCTGGCGACGGTCCTACCGCGGCTCGAGGGGGCCTTCTCCCTCGTCGTGATGGACGAAGCCCACGTCATCGGCGTCCGCGACCCGAACGGGTTCCGCCCGCTGTGCCTCGGCAAGCTCGACCACGGGTGGGTCCTCGCGTCCGAGAGCCCGGCCCTCGACATCGTCGGCGCCCACTTCGTGCGGGAGCTCGACCCGGGCGAGATGGTGGTCATCGACGCCACGGGGCCGCGCTCGATGCGTCCCTTCCCGGACGAGCGCGTCGACCCTCGCCTGTGCCTCTTCGAGTTCGTGTACTTCGCCCGGCCGGACACTCGGCTCTACAACCAGAGCGTCCACCAGGCACGGATCCGCATCGGCGAGCAGCTCGCCGAGCAGGCGCCCGTGGAGGCGGACATGGTGATGGGCGTGCCCGAGTCCGGGGTGCCCGCCGCCGAGGGCTTCGCTCGCCGGAGCGGGATCCCCTTCGGCCAGGGGGTCGTGAAGAACCGCTACATCGGCCGCAGCTTCATCGCGCCGAGCCAGGAGCTCCGGGCGCTGGGCCGTGCGCATGAAGCTGAACCCGCTGCGCGAGAACATCGCGGGCAAGCGCATCGTCGTGGTCGACGACTCCATCGTGCGCGGCACGACGCAGAAGCAGCTCACGAAGATGCTCCGCGAGGCGGGCGCCACGGAGGTGCACCTGCGCATCACGTCGCCGCCGGTGAAGTGGTCCTGCTTCTACGGCATCGACACGGGCGACCGCACGCGAGCTGCTCGCCGCGTCGCTCACCGTCGACGAGATCCGCGAGTACCTCAACGTCGACACGCTCGCCTACGTCAACCTCGACCGCCTCGTCGCCTCCACCGGCGCGCCCGGCGCCGGGTTCTGCGACGCCTGCTTCACCGGCGCCTACCCGGTGTCCGTGCCCGTCACCCTGCGCAAGCACGTCCTCGAGGATGCGCCCGTGCGTCCGGGCCGGCACCCCCGTCCAGACCACCATCGACTGAGGCAGGGCTTCGTTGTGGGCACCAGCTACGAGGACGCAGGGGTCAGCATCTCCGCCGGTGAGGAGGCCGTCGAGCGCATCAAGTCGAAGGTCCGCTCGACGTTCCGACCCGAGGTCATCGGTGACATCGGCGGCTTCGGGGGACTGTTCGCGTTCGCCAACCACCGCTACACGCAGCCCGTGCTCGTGTCGTCCACCGACGGCGTCGGCACCAAGGCGCTGATCGCGCAGGCCACCGGGCGCTTCGACACGATCGGCGTCGACCTGGTGGCCATGTGCGTCGACGACATCGTGTGCCAGGGCGCCGAGCCGCTCTTCTTCCTCGACTACATCGCGGTCGGTCAGCTCGACCCCGACCACATCGAGCAGCTCGTCGAGGGCGTCGCGCGACGGCTGCCGGCAGGCCGGCTGCGCGCTGATCGGCGGCGAGATGGCCGAGCACCCGGGCGCGATGGAACCGGGCGAGTTCGATCTCGTCGGGCTTCGCGGTCGGCGTGGCCGAGCGCGACCAGCTGATCACCGGTGAGCACGTGCAGCGAGGCGACGTGCTCATCGGGCTGCCGTCGCCCGGGTCTGCGCTCCAACGGCTACTCGCTCGCCCGCAAGGTGCTGCTCGAGCGGCGCCGGTCGTGGCCTCGCACGACCCCGCGTTCGACGGCGCGCACCACTCCCTGGCCGACGAGCTGCTCGTGCCGTCGGTCGTCTACGCACCGGCGATCGCGGCACTGCTCCGGCAGGTCGACGTGCGGGCGATCGCGCACGTGACGGGCGGTGGCCTGCCCGGCAACGTGGCGCGAGTGCTCCCGGAGGGAGCCGATGCCCGCATCGACCCCGACTCGTGGGAGTCGCCGCGCATCTTCGGTGAGATCCAGCGGCTGGGCGACGTGAGCGATGACGAGATGCGCAAGGTCTTCAACCTGGGCGTCGGGATGGTCGTCGTGGTCGCCGCGGACGAAGCGCACCGGACGCTCGATCTGCTGCGCACCGAGGGCCATCGCGCCACCCAGATCGGCGAGATCGTGGCCGGTCACGGCCGGGTGGCGTTCGGCTCGTCGCCCTCGCTGTCGTGACCGACGCCCACGCCGCCCTCGTCGCGCACCTGCTGGAGCACAGCGTCCGGACGGGGGACTTCACGCTCAAGAGCGGGAAGCGGAGCAGCTGGTTCATCGACGCCAAGCAGACGACGTGCCGAGCCGACGGGATGCTCCTCGTGGCCGAGGCGGCGCTGGAGGTGATCCCCGATGACGCCACGGCGATCGGTGGGCTCACGATGGGCGCGGATGCGGTCGCCTTCGGCATCGCGGCGATCGCGGCCACGCGCGGGCGCGACCTGCGGAGCTTCAGCGTGCGCAAGGAGGTCAAGGACCACGGCGGCGGCGGCCGCATCGCCGGCGCGCTCCAACCAGGCGATCGGGTGGTGATCACGGAGGACGCCGTGACCCGTGGGGTGTCGATGCTGGAGGCGGCTGACGTGGTCCGCGATGAGGGCGGGGCGGTGCCCGTGCTCCTCCTCCCCGTCGTGGATCGCGGTGGCACCGTGGCCGCCATGGCCGCGGAGCACGGGCTCCCGTTGCGGGCCCTCGTGACCGCGCCCGATCTCGGCTTCCCCTACGAGGGCTGACGGGTCACTCGCGGAGGCTGGCGCGCATGGCCTCGATGATCTTGGGAGTGTCGACGAACAGCTCGGCCTCGAGGGGACCTGCGAACGGATAGCTGGGGACGTCGGCCGTCGCCAGCCGGCGCACTGGCGCGTCGAGGTCCCAGAACGCCTCCGCCGCGACGATCGCTGCCACCTCGGCGCCCACGCCGAAGCTCACGTTGTCCTCGTGGACGACCAGGCACCGTCCGGTGCGGGACACGGACGCCAGCACGGTGTCGCGGTCGAGCGGGCTGACCGTACGCAGATCGACCACCTCCACCGAGGCGCCGTCGTCGTCGGCGAGGACCTGGGCGGCTTCGAGGCACAGGTGGCGGTGCATGCCGTAGGTCACCACCGTGAGGTCGTCGCCAGCTCGAGCGACCTCCGCCAACCCGATCGGCACCCGCCACCCGTCGTCGTCTGGCACGGGCCCCGAGATGAGCCGGTAGGTCTTCTTGTGCTCGAGGAAGAGCACGGGGTCGGGGTCCTCGATGGCGGTGCGGAGCATCCCGCACACGTCCGCTGGGGTCGACGGCACGACGACCTTGAGTCCTGGCACGTGAGCGTACGTGGCCTCGATCGACTGCGAGTGGTAGAGGGCGCCGTGCACGCCGCCACCCCATGGCGTCCGCACGACGAGGGGGACGGCGAAGGCACCGTTGGAGCGGTAGTGGATCCTGGCCGCCTCCGACACGAGCTGGTCGAACCCGGAGTGGATGAAGTCGGCGAACTGGATCTCGGCGATGGGTCGCAGCCCGGCCAGGGCCAGGCCGATCCCTATCCCGATGATGGAGCTCTCGGCCAGCGGGGTGTCGACGACGCGCCCGTCGCCGAACGCCGCCGTCAGCCCGTCGGTCGCGCGGAACACCCCGCCGCGCGCGCCGACGTCCTCGCCGAGGATCATCACCCGGTCGTCCGTCTCCATGAGCCGGTGCTGCGTCCAACGGATCGTGTCGACGACGTTGCGCTCGGTGGTGGCCTCCGGCATCGCCATCGCGACCGGGGGCGACGACGGGTCGCTCGCGCCGGCGGGAGCACCCGGCACCGGGCGCAGCGGTCGTGCGAAGACCCGCGCGTACGCCGTCTCGGGGGCAGGGGCCGCGGCCGCCTCGGCGGCCTTGGTCGCCGTGTCCACCTCGGCCTTGACCTCCGACTCGATCCGCTCCTCGTCGGCCTCGGAGAGGAGACGCTGCTCGATCAGGTACTGCGTGATCCTGCGCAGGGGGTCCTTCTTGCGCCAGGCCTCCACCTCCTGCGGGGTGCGGTAGGTGCGATCGTCGTCGTCGGAGGTGTGGGCGAGGTAGCGATACGTCTTGCACTCGACCAGGGTGGGCCCGTCCCCTCGGCGGGCATGGCGCACCGCGGAGTGCACCGCGGCGTAGACGTCGAGCGGGTCGTTGCCGTCGACGATGACCCCGCCGAAGCCGTACGCGTGCGCCCGGTCGGCGACGTCGTCGACGGCGGACTCCGACGACATCGGCACCGAGATCGCATAGCCGTTGTTCTCGCAGATGAACACCATCGGGAGCTGGTGGATCCCTGCGAAGTTCAGCGCCTCGTGGAAGTCGCCCTTGGAGGTGGCGCCCTCGCCGAAGTAGCTGACGACGACGCGGTCCTCGCCGCGGAGCTTGGCGGCGTAGGCCAACCCGGCCGCGTGGGGCAGCTGGGTGGCGATCGGCGACGAGCCCGTGATCACGTTGCCCTCGGGCCAGCCCCAGTGGTTCGGCATCTGGCGAGCCCCGCTGTTGGGGTCGTCCGCCCACCGCGAGCACGGCCAGGAGGATCTGCTCGACGCTCATGCCCAACGTCAGCATCACGCCGCTGTCGCGGTAGTACGGCAGCACGCCGTCGTGGCCGGCCTTCAGCGCCCACGCCGAGCCGACCTGGGCGCCCTCGTGGCCCTGGCCGGACACCACGAACGCCGCCTTGCCCATGCGGTTCAGCGACCAGATCTTCTGGTCGAGCACGCGAGCCGTCAGGATCGTGCGGTACATGCCGACGAGGTCGTCGGCGGTCAGACCCAGCCCGGTGTGGCGATCGTGGAGGTGCAGCACCGACAGGTCGTCGGGGGTGAGGGTGGGCCCTCTGGTGGGGACGGGGGCGGGATCGGTGTCGGACACGGTCTTAGGATCGCTCAGTTGCTCGTCCGCTGCTCGCGGGCCGCCTCGATGCGGCGCTCGGCGAGGAGATCCGCGGCCTGGGCCGTCGTGGTGCCCTCCTGCTCAGCGAGGTCGAGCACCCGACGGACGGTGTCCCGGATCCCGCGGATGCGCTCGTCGGCACCCGCCCGATCGTAGCCACCCCTCTCCTGGGCGATGTTGATCACACCGCCGGCGTTGGCGACGTAGTCCGGCGCATAGAGCACGCCGGCGTCCTGGATCCGCTGGGCGTCCTCCGGCGTGGCCAGCTGGTTGTTGGCCGACCCGACCACCGCCCGCGCCCGGAGCTCGGGGATCGTCGTGGCCGACAGGACCGCCCCGAGGGCGCACGGCGAGAAGACGTCGCAGACGACCGCGTGGGCACGGTCCGCGGCGACGACGGTGGCGCCGGTGCGCTCGGCCACGGCGGCGGCGGCCGCCGGGCGGACATCCGCCACGGACAGGCGGCAGCCCTCGGCGTGGAGGTGGTCGGCGAGTGCCGCCCCCACCTTCCCGACTCCGCTGATGCAGACGTGGCGTCCATCGAGGCTGGCGGTCCCCCACAAGCGCTCGGCCACGGCCTTCATCGCCCACAGCACGCCGAGCGCGGTGGCGGGCGACGGGTCGCCGGAGCCTCCCTGGGCCTCGCTGGTGCCGGTCACGTGGGGCGTGACGGTCTTGATGAGGTCCATGTCGGCCTGGGTCGTGCCGACGTCCTCGGCGGTGAGGTAGCGCCCGGCCAGCCCGTCCACGAACCGCGCGTACGCCAGGATCAGCTCGTCGGTGCGCGTCGTCGCAGGGTCGCCGATGATGACGGCCTTCCCGCCGCCCTGGTCGAGACCGGCCGCCGCGTGCTTGTAGGTCATGCCCTTGGCGAGGCGGCACACGTCGAGCAGGGCGTCGTCCTCCGTCGCGAAGGGCCAGAACCGTGTGCCGCCCAGGCTCGGGCCGAGCACCGTGGAGTGGATCGCGACGATCACCCGCAGGCCGGTGGCGGCGTCGTGTCCGTACGCGACCTGCTCGAACCCCTCCTGCACCATGATCGAGAGGGCTCCGGGCACACGCTCAACCTAGCCACGGGAGCGCTCCCGCCGTGGCGGTGCGTCATGACTAGTCATCCGGAGATGCACAGATGGTCCGATCGTGCCATTGGCCGGTCCTGGGTGCAGCCGTACCTTGCTCACGAATCGGACATGCCGTCACGTCTGGGCGTGGCCGCCAGAATCGACCAGAAGGAACACCATGACCCAGCCCGACGATCTCGAGGCACCGGAGACCCTTCTCACTCCCAGTGAGGTCGCGGCGCTGTTCCGTGTGAACCCGAAGACCGTCACCCGGTGGGCGCGTGCCGGGAAGCTCCACGCCATCCGCACGCTGGGTGGGCACCGTCGGTTCCGGGCCTCCGAGATCCGCCGCTGCCTCGAGGAGATGTCGCACGAGCCGGGGCTTGCCGACGACGGGACCTGACCGCCGGCCACGGTTTCGGCCCCGCGCAGGCGCGCGGGTACCGTTCCCGTCCCCGCACCGCGAGGACAGGAACCCCCCATGGCCACCAACACCGCCGCCTACTCCATTCGACTGAGGGTGCGGCTCGACAACCGACCCGGCACGCTCGGTCATCTGGCGACGGCGATCGGCGACGTCGGCGGGAACATCACCGCCATCGGTGGCTTCGATGTCCGTGGTGCGCACCTGGACGAGGACGTGCTGGTCAACTGCTCTTCGGAGGCGCACATCGAGCGGGTGACGGCGGCGGTCCGCTCGGTCGAGGGGGTCGAGGTGATCGAGGTCGCCGACCGCACCTTCGAGATGCACGAGGGCGGCAAGATCGAGGTGCTCGCCCGCATGCCCGTCGCCGACAGCGACGACCTCTCGATGGCATACACGCCCGGGGTCGCCCGGGTGTGCACGGCGATCGAGGAGCAGCCGGCGCTGGCCCACGAGCTCACGATCAAGAAGAACACCGTCGCGATCGTGACGGACGGGACGGCCGTCCTCGGGCTCGGTGACATCGGGCCGGCCGCCGCCCTCCCGGTGATGGAGGGCAAGGCGCTGCTCTTCAAGAACTTCGCCGGCGTGGACGCCTTCCCGATCTGCCTCGACGTCACCACGCCGGACGAGATCGTCGAGACCGTCGTCCGGATCGCTCCGGTGTTCGGTGGCATCAACCTCGAGGACATCGCGGCGCCCGCCTGCTTCGAGATCGAGGATCGCCTGAAGGAGCTGCTCGACATCCCCGTCTTCCACGATGACCAGCACGGCACAGCGGTCGTCGCCCTTGCCGCCCTCGAGAGCGCCCTCCGGATCGTCGACAAGCCGATGGGGTCACTGCGGGTGGTCATCGCCGGGGTCGGCGCGGCAGGGGTCGCCATCAGCAAGATCCTCCTGACGGCCGGCGTCGCCGAGATCATCGGCGTCGACCGGAGGGGCGCGATCTGGGAGGGCCGTGACGACCTCAACGTCGCCAAGCTGTGGTTCGCGGAGCACACCAACAGGGAGCGGCGGGAAGGGACCCTCGCCGAGGTGCTCCCCGGCGCTGACGTGTTCGTCGGCGTCTCGGGACCTGGCCTCGTCACGGCGTCGGACCTCCGCCAGATGGCGCCCGACCCGATCGTCTTCGCCATGGCGAACCCCGATCCGGAGATCCGGCCGGAGGACGCCGACGGCCTCGCCGCGGTGATCGCGACGGGCCGTAGCGACTACCCGAACCAGATCAACAACGTCCTGGCGTTCCCGGGAATCTTCCGCGGTGCGCTCGACGTGGCCGCGACGTCGATCACCGAGGGCATGAAGCTCGCCGCGGCACGGGCGATCGCCGAGGTGGTGGGTGACGACGTGCGCCCCGACTACATCGTGCCGTCGGTGTTCGACACGCGGGTGGGGCCGCTCGTGGCCGAGTACGTCGCAGAGGCCGCCGTCGCCGAGGGCGTGTGCCGGACGGCGCTCGCCTGACCCTGGCTGGGGACGGGCCCCGGCCGGCCGCTAGCGTCAGTCAGGTGTCCGCCATCGAAGCCAGTCCACTGACGGCGCCGACGACCGCGTGGTCGCCGGCCGACCTCCGCATGCGGCGCCTGCTCCGCCTGCCCACGGATGCGCCGACGGCCTCGGAGGCATCGGCGCGGAAGCTCGTCGAGACATCGTTGCTGATCTCGATGGCGCGCTGCCTGCTCACGTACGTCGCGCTGCCGTTCGTGTTCCCGTTGCTCGGCATCGCCGCAGGTGTCACGCCGGTGGTCGGGATGGCGGTCGGCGTCGTGGCCATCGTGGCCAACGGGGCCTCGGTGCGACGCTTCTGGCGCGCCGACCACCGCTACCGGTGGCACTACACGGCCCTCGCCAGCGTGATCATCGCCGCCCTCGTGTGGCTGATCGTCGCCGACGTGCTCGACGCCCTCGGCTAGTTGAACACCTAGGCCACGCGAAGAGGGCGCCCCGAAGGGCGCCCTCCGTCCTTCGGTGGTCGGCTTCAGGCTGCGGACGGCGCTCCGTCCGCCACATCGCCGTCGGCCGGGCGACCGGCCGGGTGTTCGCCGTTGACGAAGGCGGTGATGCGCTCTTCGAGCTCGGCGGCGCGCTGGGTGGCCTCCTCCTGGGTGAGCCGTCCGTTCGCGACGGCCTCGTCGAGGTGCGTGGTGGCCTCCGCGACCAGCGCGTCGATCACCGTCTGCACGTCGACGTCGTTGGCGGCTGCGACCTCAGCGAGTGACGAACCGTCCATGAGGGAGGTGCGAAGCTCGTCGGTGGTGATGCCGATGGCGTCGGCCGCCGCCTCCAAGCCCGGACCGCGTCCGCCGTGCGGCCCACCGGGACCACCGGGACCGCCGGGACCGCCGCGGTCGGGCAGGCCCTCCCGCTCGACCAGCTCGGCCATGCGGTCTGGCAGCTCGTCGATCGCCGCCTCGAGGCGCTCCGTGGCGTTGGCGACCAGCGCGTCGATCACGGTCTGCGCGTCGACGCCATTGGCCTCGGCCACCTGCGCGATGGACTGGCCGTCCTCGAGGGCCGCCCGCAGATCCTCCTCGCTGATGCCGATGGCCTCCGCCGCGGTGGCCAGCGACTCGCCTCGATGCGCCCAGGGACCGGGATGCCCGCCGTCGGGCGTGGTGCTCTCGGTCGTGTCGGTGGTGCCATCCTGGGCGCCGGACGGGTTCGGGGTCCCGAGCAGCGCACCGGCAACCCCCCCGCCCGCGAGGGCGAGGGAGAAGGCGGCGGCCCCCAGGAGCTTGCGGTTGGTGGGCATGTGTGACGCTCCTTGTCGTTGTGCTCTGGATCGTCACCCTGACGGATGAACCTCAAGGGAACCTGTGAGGCCCCAGGGATCTCGCAGAGCGTGGCCATCCCGATGCGGAGCCAGGTCGTCAGCTGGACCAGATCGGCTCGTCCGGCCTTCGCGATCAGGAGGCGCTCGTGGCCGCACGGTTGGCGGCGTCGAGCCGGTCGAGCGCCGCGAGGCCGAACAGCGCGAACGCCACGCCGTAGGCCGCGCCCCCGACGCCATAGATGGAGTAGCCGAGCAGGGCCACCACCCAGGGGACGACCAGGCCGGTGTCGACCGAGCGCTGGGCCACCCGCGGACGGAGCAGCATCGAGTCGAGCAGCTGCAGGGTGAGGATGAGGACCAGGAGCACGACGGCCGCGAGCAGGGACCGGAACCCGAGGGTCAGCAGGAGCAGCGGGATCGTGCCGAGGGTGAGCCCGACGTAGGGGAACAGCGAGAGGACTCCGGCCGTGAAGCCGACCGCGGACGGTGCCGGCAGGTCCAGGGCCGTCGCGAGCGCTCCCACCGCCAGACCGACCCACAGCGCCTCCGCGATGGCGTAGATGGCGGCCGCCCGCGCCCGCCGCACGGCAGGCCCGACGATGGCGGCGGTCCGGGCTCGCCGAAGGAGGTCGCGGTCCTGCTCCAGAGCTGCCCTCGCCATGCGCGGGCCGTAGGTCATGAAGAAGACCGTGAGGATGGCGCAGACGAAGTACGTGGGCGCGGTGCCGGCCGTTGAGCGGAGCACGTCGCTGCCCCCGGTCACCCGGTCCTCGAGAGCCGCCACCCCGTCGGTGATCCGGTCGGTGAGATCGAAGTCGCGCGCCAGCTCGCCGACGCGATCGGTGCGGTCCTCGATGGCCGCGGCCGCGTCCGGTGCCGCCGTCTCCAGTCGGTTGAGGGCCTGGTCCACCTCGTCGAACACGAGGTAGGCGGTGCCCACGCCGACCGCGGCCAAGGCCGCGAACGTGAGCAGCACCGCGGGCACGCGACGGATGTGGGCGGCGAGGCGGTCGACGATCGGGTCGAGCATCACGGCGGCGACCACGGCGGCGGCGGCCCAGGAGAGCGGACGGTGCGCGGCCACGAAGACCCGCTGCGCCACCACCAGCCCGACGATCGTCGCGACGATCGTCAGCGCGGCCATCGGGGTGAGCCGCACTCGCCGCCGCTCGACCGTCCCCGTCGGGCTCTCCATCCCGCCGTACCGTACCGAGCGTGAGCCATCCGCCCGGGGAGGGTGTCGGCGCACCCGTGCCCCCCACCCAGCTCGTCGACGTGCACCCGGCTTCGGTCCTGGTGTTCGCCGGTGCGGCCAGCCTCGCGGCAGCGATCTGGGCGATCGTGACGATCGCACCGAACATGGTCACCGGGATCGCCGTGGGGCTCGTGGTCGGTGTTGCGCTCTCGCCCCTCTCGTCCGCGGTGCAGCGGCGCTTCGGTCGTTCACGCGTGACCGCGGCAGCCATCGTGGGCGGCGGGATGGTCGTGATCTTCAGCGGCGTGGTCCTCCTGGTGGCGCCCGCTGCCATCGATCAGGCCCGTGACTTCGGTGACGAGCTCCCCGCCACGGTCCGCGAGCTCTACAGCTGGCCGATCCTCGGCCCCCGGCTCGAAGCCGCCGACGCGGCCGGCGACGTCGAGGAGACCATCGACGAGCTGCCCGCGCGCATCGACGACGAGACCATCGCCGACGTTGGCGAGCGCCTGCTGGGCGGCGCGCTGTCGACCGTCGTGGTCGTGATCACGGCGATCGGCGTCCTCGCCGACGGCGAGGTGATCATCCGCCGGCTGCGCGCGATCGTGCCCCCATCCCGTCAGGCACGCGCGGACGACGTCGGGCGGATCCTCTACCACTCGTTCGGCAGCTACTTCGCCGGCTCCCTCCTCGTCGCCGTGCTGAACGGGCTGGTCATCCTCACTGCGGGCCTGCTCCTCGGCGTCCCGCTCGCCCCGATCGCGGCGCTGTGGGCGACGCTCACCAACTTCATCCCGCAGATCGGTGGCTTCCTCGGCGGTGCGTTCTTCGTGCTCCTGGCTCTCACCCAGAGCCCGCTGACGGCGCTCGTCGCGCTCGTCGTGTTCCTCGGCTACCAGCAGCTCGAGAACAACGTCGTGAGCCCGGCCATCGTCGGCAGCGCCGTGAACCTCACGCCGCCGACGACGATGCTGGCGGCGTTGGTGGGGGGCGCGGCGGCAGGGGTGCCGGGCGCGTTGGTCGCCACACCTCTCCTCGGTGCGGCGAAGGCCCTCTACCTCGACGAGCGGGGCGAGCTGCCACCGCGCAGGGAGGCCGCGCTCAGGCGCAGGCTGAGGGCGCGCGCAGAGCGGATGCGGGCCGCGGCGGGCGACGTCACGGACAGGTTCACGAGCTGATCGACGCGCCGGACGCCGCCAGCGGCAGCTCCACGTGGATGGTGGTGCCCGCCCCCGGCGCCGTGGTGATGGCCGTCGTGCCGCCATGCGCGCGCACGGTCGCGTCGACGATCGACAGGCCGAGCCCACTGCCGCCGTGGTGGCGGCTGCGAGAGGAGTCGGCCCTGTAGAAGCGCTCGAAGGCCCTGGCCGCGTCCTCGTCGGTCATCCCGGGACCGCCGTCCACCACCTCGATCACCGCATGGCCGCCCTCTGCGCGCACGCCGACCTCGATGGTCGCCCCGGGTGCGTGCACGAGCGCGTTCGCGACGAGGTTCGCGATCACCTGATGGAGACGGGCTCGATCGCCCAGCACCACCACCGGGCCGTGGGTCACGGCGCGCACATCGCGGTCCGGCTCGACCGCCTGCGCATCTCGAACGGCATCCTGGGCCAGGGGGACCAGATCGACCGGCGCTCGCTCGAGCGGGCGGCCCTGGTCCAGGCGAGCCAGGTGGAGCAGGTCGTCCACCAGCGTGCCCATGCGGATGGCTTCCTGCTCCGTTCGCCGCATGGCGTCGTCGAGATCGTCGGATCCCTCCAACGCACCGGCGCGGTAGAGCTCCGCGTACCCGCGGATCGTGGCGACGGGGGTGCGCAGCTCGTGGGAGGCGTCGGCGACGAACTGCCGGAGGCGAGCCTCTGAGGCGGCCTGGTGGGCGAAGGCATCCTCGATGCGTCCGAGCATCCCGTTGAGCGCCACCCCGAGGTCGCCGGCCTCGGTGCCCGGCCGCCCCTCGGGCACGCGCTGCGACAGGTCGCCGGCGGCGATCGCCCCCGCTGTCTCGGTCATGCGCTGCACCGGGCGCACACCGAGGTGGATCACCCACCACGTGACGAGGCCCAGCACGCCCAGAACGGCCAGCACGGCCGCCGCCCCGACGGCCATGAGTCGGCGCACGGCCTCGGCGACGTCGTCGAGCGGCAGCGCGATCACCATGCTCCTGCCGCCCCGGAGGCGGATGCCCTCCCGGATGCGGTAGTCGACGTCCGAGTCGTCGCTCGTGACGGTGATCGTGCGTCCCTCCCGGAGGGCCTCGACGGCGCGCTCGTCGAGCCTGGGGATCGGGGCGTCGGGGCTCGTGAGGCGGGGGACCACGAGCAGATCGCCGTCGGCCGTCAGGACGCCCACGAAGTAGCGGCTCAGGGGCGGCGTGGCCGAGGCCGGTCCGTCGAACGGGTCCCCTCTGCCCCCGCCCTCGTCGACCTGCTGGATCCCGCTCTGCAGCTGCGCGTCGACCTGGTCGACGAGATGCGAGCGCGTGGTCCGCACGATGGTGACGGCGGCCACGCCCAGCACGACCGCGATGAGCGCGGTCCCCAGCAGGAGGCGGGCCCGGAGCGACACGGCGCGCTACTGCGGGGAGCGCAGCGTGTAGCCGACGCCGCGGATCGTCTGGATGAGGCGGGGCGTGGACGTGTCGAGCTTGCGACGGAGGTACCCGATGTAGGTCTCCACCACACCCCCGTCTCCGCCGAAGTCGTAGTCCCACACGTGGTCGAGGATCTGGGCCTTCGACATCACCCGTCCCTTGTTCAGGAGCAGGTAGCGGAGCAGGTTGTACTCCGTCGGGGAGAGGCTCACCTCCTGGCCGCCCTTGGTCACGAGGTGGGCGTCGTCATCCATCACGAGGTCACCACAGCGGAGGTCCTCGGCCGTGGGGTCGAGCCCGGCGCGGCGGAGCACGGCCGTGATCCGCGCGACCAGCTCTTCGAGGCTGAACGGCTTGACGAGGTAGTCGTCACCACCGAGCGTCAGACCCCGCACCTTGTCCTCGGTGGCATCCCGGGCGGTGAGGAACAGCACCGGCGTGCGATCGCCGGAGCTCCGCAGGCGCTTGCAGACGTCGAAGCCGTCGAGGTCGGGCAGCATCACGTCGAGCACGATGAGGTCCGGCTGCACGGTGGAGACCGCGTCGATGGCGTCGCGCCCGTTGGCCACGGGATGCACGTCGAAGCCCGAGTGACGGAGCGCGGCCTCCAGCATCGACCGGAGGTTGTCCTCGTCGTCGACGAGCAGCAGGCGGGTGGCAGCCATGGCGCCGAGCATGGCACCGATGCCTGTGAGTCGGCTGTGAGCCTCCTGGGAGCGTTGCCAGCCGGTGCGCAGGTCCGTCTGCGAGGATCCCAGCGTGCTTCGTCGCCACCGCTGGTTGCTTCTCGGCCTGGCCGTCCTCGTCGCGGCGCCGGTCGTGGGCACGTTCCTGTGGTTCAACGTGCTCCGCGACGATCCCCCCGATCGACTCAGCCTCGACGACGTCACCACCACCACAGGCGACTCCGGGACCACCGTCGGCGACACCGCGCCAGAGGGGATCGAAGGCACGTGGACGGTCGGCGACCAGAGCGTGGTCGGTTACCGCGTCAGCGAGCAGCTCTTCGGGCAGAGCGCAGACGCTGTCGGCCGCTCCGAGGGCGTGACGGGGGAGCTCACCATCGAGGGGACGACCGTCACCGACGCGTCCTTCGAGGTCGACATGGCCACCTTCGAGAGCGATGAGTCGCGCCGGGACGGCCAGTTCGAGGGCCGGATCATGGAGGTCGACCAGTTCCCCACGGCGACGTTCGTGCTGACCGCACCCGTCGAGCTCGGGGCCGAGCCCGCTGATGGTGAGCGGGTCGAGGTGGTGGCCACCGGCGACCTCACCCTCCACGGCGTGACGCGGGAGGTCACGGTCCCGTTGGTCGCCCAGCGGAACGGCAGCACGTTCGCGGTGGACGGCAGCGTGACGGTCACCTTCGCGGACTACGAGATCGACGATCCGAGTGGGGGTCCGGCCTCGGTGGGCAGCGACGGCGAGCTCGAGGTGCTCCTGGTGCTCACGCGCTGAGCCCTCGGTCCTCAGCGCTGCTCGGCAGCCGCGGTGAGCGCCGCCGCCGCCACGATGTGGAACACGGCGTGACCCTGCAGGCGGCTGTCGCACGAGCACAGCGGGCCGCCCGTTCGGCTGAGGGCGTGCAACGCCATGGCCGATGCGCCCAGCGCCGCAGTCAAGGGACGGCGGGGGGTGGGTGTCCCTTCGCGCGCGACGGCGATCGCGATGGTCGCGACGAGGACGACGAGCCCGACATCGTGGAGGCGCTTGGACTGGCGGCCGCCGGGCCCGTGGTAGGCGACGCTCCCGACACCCTCCAGGGCGCTGGCGGCCGCGACGGCGAGCCAGGCCGGCTGCTCGCGCCGGCGGGCGGCCCGGGAGATCGGCACCGCCGCGACCACGAGCGCGAGGCTGCTCAGCGTGTTGGCCGGCTGGCCGATGCGCCCGGATCGGATCCGCTCGCAATCCGCGGCGGCGACGTGTGGGGCCGGCGCGCTCACGTCTCTGCGACCGCCGAGCGCACCGCGCGGCCGACCTCGGCGCGGAGGTCGAGCGCCAGCCCGATCGTGCCGATCCGTTCGCGCTGCGCCTGCCAGCGCAGCAGCATGAGCGCGAGGGCCATCGCGCGCTCGACCAGCCAGACGGCGGACAGCGCACCGGCGGCGGCGGCCAGCACGACGACCGTGATGCGGAGCGCGCCGTCGGTGGTGAGCACCCCCGCCGTGATCCAGGCGGCCGGGAACGAGATCAGGCCGACCAGCACCCGTGCCGTCCCCTTCGAGACGGGGGTCTTCACGACCAGGCTCGCCAGTGCGACGAGCGCGGCCGGCCAGACGTTGATGATCGCGGTGGCCGCCACCAGGCCGCCGAGCAGCACCACGAGCACGGCGATGCCGATCGCCGACCGGACCAGACGAGTGGGGTTGGTCGGCGCGATGACATCCCGGTCCGTCAGGCGCAACCCGGTCAGCATCGTGAGGTAGCGACCGATCGCGGTGCGCACCGCCGTCTGCGCCTCAGGGGCGGTCCGCCCGAGGCGGCGGGCCAGCGCGTACCGCGCCGCCAGTGATGGGTCGGGCAGGGCCGCGCTGCTCAGCGTCACGAGGGCGGCCTGCTCGAGGGCGAGCGCGGTCTCGACGTCACCGAAGTCGGGGCTGGCGTCGCGGATTCCCTGGTCGATCACCGCGGTGAGCTCCCGCACGGCCTCGGTGTCGCTCGCATCGAACGCACCAGGGCTCGCGACGTCGAGCTCGATCGGGTGCCCGAACTGCACGAGCGCCGAGGAGCGCAGGGCCACCTTGTCAGGGAACGTCAGCCCCACCGGCATGATCACGAGGTGCTCGGCCCCGGCGGCCCGGGCGCCGAGCGCGATGCGGGCGGCGCCGGTCTTGATCGGATCGATGCGGGGCCGATCGTGGGTGGTGCCCTCCGGGAAGATCGCGACCACGTCGCGCTCGACCAGCGCCTGGTGGCACTCGTGGAACGCGGCGTCGTTGTCCGTCGGGGCACCCTCGTCGACCCGTCGGTGGACGAAGACGACCCCGGCCCTCCTGAGGAGCCAGCCACCGATCGGGATCCGCTCGAGGCCGGCCCTGGCGACGAAGCGCGGCGTTCGACCCAGCGTGCTCGTGATCAGCACGGGGTCGACGAAGCCGTTGAAGTGGTTGGCGACCAGCAGCACGGGCCGGTTGTCGGGGTAGCGATCCTGATCGGCGACCTCCACCCGTCGGAAGAGGAGCGCGGCCGCGAAGCGACCGACCCAGGCGATCAGTCGGCGCATGCGGGGGGCTCCATCGCTGCAGTCTCGCGAAGCAATGAGCGCGCGCGCCGATGACCACCCGCCGTACGCTCGAGGGGATGGCGACGCAGGACGCACCTGACGGCGTTGCGCGCGCTGCGGCTGCCCCAGGCGGTCATGTGCCCGAGCTGGACGGGGCCCGCGCCATCGCGACGTTGAGCGTGTTCTTCTTCCACGCGCTCTGGCGGACGCCCGCCCTCGACCCGCTCCGACCGGTGCTCGGCCACGCGGACATGGGTGTCGAGGTGTTCTTCATCCTGTCGGGCTTCCTCGTGACCCGACCCCTCGTCGCCCATGCGGTGCTCGGCGCCCGGCCCGTCCGGTTCACCGGCTTCTGGCGGCGGCGGATCGCGCGCATCTGGCCGGCCTACATCGCGGCGCTGGTGGGCTCCGTGGTCATCGGGGTCGGCACCATCGACGGTGCCACCGGCTGGATCAAGCACGGGCTCCTGATCGACAGCTGGTTCGACGACGGTGGGGGCACCGGCCTCCGCGTCTCGTGGACCCTCGTGGTGGAGGTTGCCTTCTACGCGCTCATCCTGCCGCTGGCCGCCGTTCTCCTCGTCGCCGGTCGCCGCCGACTCGATGCGTGGATCGTCGCGTGCCTGGGCTTGCTCGGCTACGGGTCCTGGGCCCTCGCGTTGACGACCCAGCAGCACACCGACCCCTGGCTGCGCGTCCTCCCTCCCTATCTACCTGCCTTCGCGGCCGGGATGCTGCTCGCGGTGGCGGAGCTCGGTGAGGCCCGGGGTACCTGGCTCGGGGGGTTCGTGCGTGGGATCCGCTGGTTGGCCGGGCGTCCGGGCCTCTGCTGGGGGCTCGCAGCCGTCGCGTTCGTGGTGATGGTCGTGGTCCTCGAGCCGAGCGGGTCGGCGCCCGCCTTCGCCCTCGGCCGCGACCGCATGGTGCAGTCGTTCCTGCAGGTCGCCATCGGCGCGCTCGTGCTGGCGCCCCTAGCGTTGCGCACGATCACCGTGCCGTTCCTCTCCTGCCGGGCCCTGACCGCCCTCGCCGCCGCATCGCTCGGCTTCTTCCTGTGGCACATCCAGGTGCTGCGGGGGGTGCGACCCCTCCTCGACGGCTCCGCGCCCGTGGCCGTGCTGGGGCTCGCCGTCGCCGTCGCCCTGTCGTTCCTCGCCGGCGAGGCCAGCCGCCGCTGGGTCGAGACGCCCGCTCGCCGGTTCATCGTCGGCTGACGAGGCCGCTTCGGCACTTGGTGGTCGGGACCGGCGTCGATCCGGTGACCTCGCGCTTTTCAGGCGCGCGCTCTGCCAACTGAGCTACCCGACCTTGATCTTGAGCGGTCCCGACGGGATTTGAACCCGCGACCTCCGGCGTGACAGGCCGGCGTGCACTCCAAACTGCACCACGGGACCATGGTGGCTGACCTTCTGCTGACTGCACCCCCAACGGGATTCGAACCCGTGCTGCCGGCGTGAAAGGCCGGTGTCCTAGGCCGCTAGACGATGGGGGCTCGATCCCCGTTGTGGGTAGGGGCGAGACACTAGCAGCGAGCTCGCGAAGGTTGACAGGTGGGTTCGGGGTCCACAGGGGCGGAGCCCCCGTGTGTCACATCTCGGGTTCCGTCGGCGCGGGGAGGTCCTCGGCGAGGGCATCGACGATGTCACCGAGCAGCACGCTCAGGTAGCCGTAGACCGCCATCGCCGGCGCGGCCGGGTCGTCCTCGTCGATGTCGGGCTGGTCCTCGGAGACATCGAGGCGGGTCCCGAGGACCAGCCGGAGGTCGTTGAGCGACGTGAGCCACGCGGTCAGCTGCGACTCGCTGAGCTCGTCGGCCCCGGCGGTCTCCTCCACCGCGGCGAGTGCGGCCAGCCGCCGCTCGAGGAGCTCGTCTCGCACGAGCTGCTGGTACTCGCGATCTCGTTCGGGGTCCTCGTGGTAGGCGGTGGGGAACAGGCGCCGCACGCTGGGATCGTCGGTCGTGAGTTCGAGCAGCTCGCGCAGCTGCTCGACGAGGCCGGCGAGCAGGTCTCGCTCTGGCGTCGGGAGCCGGACGGCGTAGGTGCCGTGCCTGGTGCGGCTCACGCGGCGACGGGAGCGCCAGATCATCAGGTGTCGTGCTGCATGGTCGCCCACAGCCCGTGCTCGTGGAGCCGGAACACGTGCAGCTCGCAGGTCTCGCGGGGGCCGTTCGCCACGACCGCCCGGCCTTCGGTGTGCACCTGGAGCATCAGGCGGTCGGCCTTCTCCTTCGGGTAGCCGAAGAGCTTCTGCAGGACGAAGGCGACGTACGACATGAGGTTGATGGGGTCGTTCCACACCAGCACGATCCACGGGGCATCGGGTTCGGTGCGACTCTCGTCGACCGGCTCGTCGACCTCGACCGGTGACGGACCGGGGCCGGCCATCACGATGCCTGGGGGGCGACGGGCGCCGGGGTCGGCCGCGAGGGTGCCTCGTGCGCGGGGATCGGCTCGGTCAGGGCGAGGTGGAACCGCAGCACGGCCACCCACACCAGCACCGACCCGAGCACGTGCGCGAGGACGAGGATCTCGGGCACACCGGCCGCGTACTGGACGTACCCGAGCGTGCCCTGCGCGACGATCAGGCCCACCAGCACGCGGCCCCGACCTATCACCTCGACCTCCGCGTCGCCCTGGGTCACGCGGCGCAGCACGAGGACGACCGCGGCCAGGAACACCCACACGCTGGCGCTGTGGATCCGGGCGACGGTGACCACGGCGAACGGCAGGCGGTCGGCCGCCTCGTCGCCGCTGTGGGGGCCGCTGCCCGTGACGAACGTGCCGGTCACGAGCACCGCGGCCCCGAGCAGCACGAGGGCTCGCGACCGCTGCAGCAGCTGCGGGGTGGCTCGGGTCCGTCGCGCGCTGGCTGGCTCGCCCGCCCGGTGGTGCAGCACGACGGCGGTGGCCACGAGGACCGCGGAGAGGAGGTAGTGGCCGGCCACCGCGATGGGCGTGACGTGCAGCACGACCACGAGGCCTCCGAGCAGGGCCTGGGCGACCACGCCGGCCACCAGCCCCCAGGACAGGACGACGAGATCGGGGCGCGGCGGTCGAAGCCGACGGGCACCGAGCACGGCGAGCGCGACGGCTACCGACACGGCGCCGGTGAAGGTGCGGTTCACGAACTCGATCCAGCCGTTGACACCGGTGGCGCCCCGTGGCACGAGGGAGCCGTCCTCGCACGTGGGCCAGGTGGGGCAACCCATGCCCGAGCCCGTCAAGCGGACCGCCGCGCCGGACACGATGATCGCGCCCACGGCGACCAGCGCGGCCGCCGTGATCGTCCGGTACGTGCCGGGGTCCATGGGCTCACGCCAGAGGCGCACCAGGCGAGCTCGCACGTTGGACATCGTCGCCAGGCTACGGACGGGTCCGGTTCGCCAGCCAGCCGGACTCGGACCTAGCCTTCGCGGTCGTGTCCGCCGTCGTGCACCCGCCCCGAGCCCGGATCCTGGGGTACGTCGCGCTCACCAAGCCGAGGATCATCGAGCTGCTCCTCGTGACCACCGTGCCGACGATGATCGTCGCCGAGCAGGGCCTCCCCTCGCTGTGGCTCATCGCCTGCACCGTGCTCGGCGGCACGCTGGCCGCGGGCGGCGCCAATGCCATCAACATGTACGTCGACCGGGACATCGACGCGCTGATGGAGCGCACCAAGGGCCGCCCGCTCGTCACCGGAGCGGTCACGCCCCGCGCGGCGCTCATCTTCGCGATCGCGCTCGAGGTCGTCGCGTTCCTGTTCCTGTGGGCCACCGTCAACCTTCTCAGCGCGGTGCTGGCCGTCACGGCCTGCCTCTTCTACGTGTTCGTGTACACGCTCTGGCTCAAGCGGACGTCCACCCGGAACATCGTGATCGGTGGGGCGGCGGGTGCGGTGCCGGTCCTCATCGGGTGGAGCTCGGTCACCGGCACGCTCGCCTGGGCACCCGTGCTGCTGTTCGCCATCATCTTCTACTGGACGCCGCCCCACTTCTGGGCGCTGGCGATCCGGTACCGGGATGACTACGCGGCGGCGGACGTGCCGATGCTGCCCGCGGTGGTCAGCGTCCATCGCACCGCCAGTCGCATCCTCGCCTACACGCTGCTGCTGTGGGCGCTCACGGTGGCGTTCTCGCCGGTGGCCGGCATGGGCGTGCTGTACCTGGCGTCGGCGATCGTCCTCGGTGCCGTGTTCACCTGGTATGCCGTCCGGCTGGTCCGCATGCCGGATCCAGGGCTCACCCTCAGCGCCTCAGGCGGCGTGGCCGAGCTCGAGGTGCGGGCCACCGCGATGCGCCTCTTCACCTGGTCGATCACCTACATCACGCTGCTCTTCGCGGCCATGGCCCTCGATCAGCTGCTGCGATCGGGCTGGTGAATGGCTGCCTCGGCATGGGTTCGAAGGGGGGGCGGCCACGTGACTAGATTCCCGAGCACCATCCGTCCCGAGTCCCAGGTGCCTGCATTGACCGAGCGGAGCGAGGTTCAGACAACACGGTCGTCATGTGCCACGCAGTGGCACGACGGTCACCCCTCGACCCGAAGGGTCCCCAAGTGACCGTCACGGAAGACGCTCCCGCCGCCGCGCCGGCGTCCTCAGAGCCCACGGCCCCCGCCCCGGCGGCGACGGGCCTGGCGTCGATCCTCGGCACCGGAGACCACAAGGTCGTCGGTCGGATCTGGCTGATCGCGTCGCTCCTGCACCTCATCCTCGCCGGCATCGCCGCGATCTGGGTCTCGGTGCTGCGGATCGACGCGGAGAAGCTGGCCACGGACGCTCCCGACCTCTTCGCCCAGGCCTTCACGTTCCGCTCGATCGCAGGGGCGTTCCTCTTCCTGCTGCCGTGGACGATCGGCGTCGCCACGCTGGTCGTGCCGCTCCAGGTGGGCGCCTCCACGATCGCCTTCCCGCGGGCCGCCGCGGCAGCGGCGTGGACCTACCTGCTCGGCGGAGGCCTGGTCGTCGCCGCCTACGCCATCGACGGCGGCGCCCTCGGCGACGACACGAACGGCGTTCGCCTCTTCACGCTGGCCTTCCTGCTCGTCCTGGTCGCCCTGGTCGTCGCCTGGATCTGCATCGCCACGACGGTGATCGCGCTCCGCCCGATGGGGATGTCCCTCCGGCGGGTGCCCCTGTTCGCGTGGTCGACCCTCGTCGCCGGCACGGTCTGGCTCGTGAACCTGTCGGTGTTGGCCGGCATCGTGGTCATCTCGTACATCGACCTGCGCTACGGCGGCGCCTCGGGCTTCATACCCGGTGGCGGCGCCGCCACCCTCTACGCCCACATCGCCTGGATGTTCGGGCAGCCGGCGCTCTACGCCTTCGCCATCCCCGCGCTGGGCTTCATCGCCTCGGTCGTCCCCGTGTTCAGCAGCACCCGCCACCTGCGGCACCGCGTGGCCATGGGTTGCATCGGCGCGTTCGGCGCGCTGGCCGCAGGGGCGTGGGCGATGCCGGCCTTCGGCCCCGACCTCACCCCGTGGCTCTACGAGGCACCGTGGGTCGCGGTCTCCTTCCTCATCGTGGCACCCGTGCTCGGCCTGCTCGCCCTCTGGGCGCTCACCCTGCGGCAGGGCTCGGTTCGCCTGGCGAGCCCACTCGTGTACGCCGGTGCCTCCGGCCTGATGCTGCTGGTCGGTCTGCTCATCGGGGCCCTGCAGGCGGTCGAGCCGGTCAAGACGCTCGTCGACGGCGAGGGGGTCTCGCTCTACGGCACCACCGTCACCACGTCCGTCGCCTCCTACGTCGTCCTGGCGGCCACCATCGCCGGCTTCGGCGGGGTCGTGTACTGGGCGCCGAAGATCATCGGCCGGCGGGTCTCCGAGGTGGGGGCCCAGATGGTCGCCCTGCTCCTGCTCGTCGGGACCGTTCTCTGGAGCTTCGCGGACTTCATCTCCGGCTTGCTGGGCCAGCCCGGCACCCCCGGCGTCGTGCCCACCGACAACGCCGACACGATCAAGGCCCTCGACACGGTCTCCGCCATCGGAGGGGGCGTCCTGGCCATCGCAGGTGTCGCCTTCGTGGCTCTCTTGGCGGCCGCCCTCCGCAGCAGGGACGAGCCTGGTGACGACCCGTGGTCGGGCCAGACCCTCGAGTGGGCCACCAGCTCGCCGCCCCCGGTCGGCAACTTCCCCAGCCTCCCACCGATCCGCTCCGAGGCCCCGCTCTACGACGCTCGCCACCAGCTCCAGGAGGCGAGCGTCTGATGGCCACCACCGCCGTGAGCCCGTTGGTCACCGCGCCGCCCCCCGCTCCCCGCCGCCCGCGGGTGCTGTTCACCGCCGCCGCCTTCGGTGCGGCCGGGTCCGCGCTGGTCGTGCTCAGCATGCTGGCGGTCTACCTCCAGGTGCGCGGCGACTTCCTCGACAGCGGCGCCAGCTACCTCCCAGACGACATCCTCCTGCCTCTGACCCCGGGCGGCATGGGCATGGTCACGCTGGCCATGTCCCTGGTGTCTGTCGCCTGGGCGGTGTGGGCGCTGCGCCGTGACGACCGTCCCCACGCCTACCTGGCCATCGGGCTCACCCTGCTCCTGGGCGTGGCCTTCATCAACGCCACCGTCTACCTCTACACGCAGCTGGGCATCGCGCTCACCGCATCGGCCACGGGCGGGCTGCTCATCATCGTGACGGCGACGCACCTCGTGATGGTGGTCGTGGGCATGGTGTTCATCGCCGTCATGGGGTTCCAGTCGCTTGGCGGGCAGCTCACCGGGCGGGACGCCGAGGGCATGAGCGCAGCTGCGCTGTACTGGTACGTCACCGTCGCCGTGTACACCGCCATCTACTACGGCATCTACATCACCAAGTAGCGAGGCCTTCTCCTTCGATGTTCACCACCGGATCCAAGTGGTTCTTCGGGCTCGGCGCCGTGTCGTTCGTGCTCGCGGCCGCGTACGGCTGGAGCACCGGTGGCAACCGGCTCGGTCCGGTCACGGCCGGCTACTGGGGCGGCGTCGGCGACCACCTCGGCTACACGCTCCTCGTGTCGGTCGGTGTGGCCGCCACCTTCCTCGGCATCTCGTCGCTGATGAGCCGGGACGCCAACCCCACGTCCCTCGCGGAGCTGGCCGGCACGGAGGACGCCCCCCCGGCGGTCGCTCCCGCGTATCCGGCCTACTGGCCGATCCTCGGCGCCTTCGGCGCCGCCCTCGTCGTCATCGGCCTCGCCGTCAGCAACGTGCTGTTCATCGTCGGCTGCTTCGTCCTCCTCGGCGTGCTGGTGGAGTGGATGGTGCTGGCGTGGTCCGACCACGCCACCGGTGACCCGGCGACGAACCGTGCGCTCCGCCAGCGGATGATGGCCCCCTTCGAGGTGCCTCTGGCGGGCTTCCTCATCATCGCCGGCTGCATCGTCGCCTTCTCCCGCCTCTTGCTGACCTCGACCGAGTTCAGCGCGGTGTGGGTCGCCGCCGGCCTCGCCGTCGCCATCCTGGCGGTGGCCGTGCTCCTCGCCACGAAGCCCAAGCTGTCGTCGAGCGTCGTCGCGGGGGTCCTCACCGTCGCGGCGCTCTGCGTCATCACGGCGGGTGTCATGTCGGCCGCTCGAGGCGAGCGCACGATCGAACCGCACGGCAGCGAACACGGCGAGGAGGGCACGGGCCTGTCGCCGTACGTGGCCCCCGGCACGGGGTCCAACACGACCACAACGGTCGCCGAGGGAGAGGGCTGATGGTCCACCGCACCCACCGCTGGCGCGTCGCCCTGCTGGCCCCCCTCGTCCTCGCCCTGGCGGCCTGCGCCGGCGACGACAACAAGCCCCTCAACACCCTCGACCCGAAGGGCCCCGAGGCCCAGACGATCCACAACCTCGCCGTCCCCGTGTTCCTCATCGCGGCCGTCGTGTTCTTCCTCGTGCAAGGCGGCGTGCTCTTCCTCGCATGGCGGTTCCGCAAGCGCAAGGACGACGACGGCGAGCTCCCGCCGCAGGTGCACGGCAACACCCGGCTCGAGCTCGGCTGGACGATCCTCCCGGCCCTGCTGCTCGCCGGTGTGGGCGCCGCCTCCGTGCTCACCCTGCTCGATCTCGACGACCGACCCGCGGATGCCCAGCAGGTGACGGTGGTCGGACAGCAGTGGTGGTGGGAGTACCAGTACGACATCGACGATGACGGGGAGCCGGACATCGTCACCGCCAACGATCTGGTCATCCCGGCCGGCAAACCCGTCACGCTCACGGTCACCTCGCGCGACGTCATCCACTCGTTCTGGATCCCGAACCTGAACGGCAAGCGCGACGCCGTGCCCGGGCGCACCTCGCCGCTGGCCATGGAGGCCGACGAGCCCGGGGTCTACCGAGGGCAGTGCACCGAGTTCTGCGGTCTGTCCCACTCCTACATGGGCATGCGGGTGGTGGCCCTGTCCGAGGCCGACTACGCGGACTGGCAGGCCCGGCAGCTCGAGGGCGCCGAGGTGCCCGACGGCGAGCTGGCCCAGCAGGGCATGGAGCTCTTCCGCACCACCTGCTCGCAGTGCCACCTGATCTCCGGAGAGGGGGGCAACGAGGCCGCGCGCAAGGAGGCGGGCATCGAGGGCGCCGCCCTCGTGTCCGGCGCCGCCCCCGACCTCACCCACTTCGCGAGTCGCGGCGTGTTCGCCGGCTCCGTGTTCGACCTCTGGGTCGACCTCGACGGCAACGGCGAGGTCGACATCGACGAGCGCGGCAAGGAGCTCAACGTGGCCGCCCTCAAGGCCTGGTTGCGGAACCCACCGGCGATGAAGCCGGCGTACGCCGGCGGGGGACGCGGCATGCCGAACCTCAACCTCACCGAGGTGCAGATCAATGCCCTCGTCGCCTACCTAGAGACGCTGGAGTAGCGGACGCATGGCGATCGTCGAACGACCCACCGATGTGCTCGCGCTGCCGTCCGGCGGCGTCGTGCCCCACAGCCCCCTGGGGGTGTTCGCGCGACCCCGTGCCAAGACGGGCTGGCGGTCGTGGGTGAGCACCGTCGACCACAAGAAGATCGGGATCATGTACGGCGCCTCGTCGCTGGTGTTCCTGGTGATCGGCGGCGTCGAGGCACTGATCATCCGGTCGCAGCTGGCGGCGCCCGGGCAGAAGCTGCTCTCGGCCGACCTCTACAACCAGGTCTTCACGATGCACGGCATCACGATGATCTTCTTGGTGGTCATGCCCATGGGCGCCGCCTTCATGAACTACCTGATCCCGCTGCAGATCGGTGCTCGAGACGTCGCCTTCCCGCGCCTCAACGCGCTCAGCTTCTGGGTGTTCCTCGCCGGTGGGATCTTCCTCAACAGCTCGTGGTTCCTGGGTGGCGGCGCGGACGGGGGCTGGTTCGCCTACGCACCGAACACCGGCGTCGTGTTCTCCCCCAGTCACGGGATGGACTTCTACGCCATCGGCCTGCAGATCACGGGCATCGCCTCGCTCATCGGCGGTGTCAACCTGGTCGTGACGTGCCTGAACATGCGGGCCCCGGGCATGACGCTGATGAAGATGCCGGTGTTCACCTGGATGAGCCTCGTGGTGCAGGTGCTGCTGGTGTTCGCCATCCCCGTGATCTCGGTCGCGCTGTTCCTGCTCACCTTCGACCGCTTGTTCGACGCCAACTTCTTCGTCGTGGAGCAGGGCGCCGACCCGCTCCTCTGGGAGCACCTCTTCTGGATCTTCGGGCACCCGGAGGTCTACATCCTGATCCTGCCCGCGTTCGGCATCGTGTCCGAGATCATCCCGGTGTTCGCCCGCAAGCCCATCTTCGGCTACCCGTTCATGGTGTTCTCGGGCATCGCGATCGGCTTCATGGGCTGGGGCGTCTGGGCGCACCACATGTTCGCCTCGGGGCTGGGCCCGATCTCCGTGGCCGCCTTCTCGGTGTCCACGATGTTCATCGCGGTGCCGACGGGCGTGAAGATCCTCAACTGGATGGCCACGATGTGGGGCGGGAAGCTCACCTTCAGCACGCCCATGCTCTTCTCGATCGGCCTAGTGGCGATGTTCACCATCGGCGGCCTGTCGGGCGTGACCCACGCCGTTGCCCCCGCCGACACCCAGCAGACCGACACCTACTACATCGTCGCCCACTTCCACTACGTGATCTTCGGCGGCGCGCTCTTCGGGTTCATCGGCGGCTTCTACTTCTGGTGGCCCAAGGTGTTCGGCTTCTTCCTCAACGACCGGCGCGGCAAGCAGCAGTTCTGGCTCACGCTCGTCGGCTTCAACCTCACGTTCGGGCCGATGCACATCCTCGGCCTGCAAGGCATGAGCCGACGCATCTACACGTACCGCGACGGCTACGGGTTCAACTTCTGGAACATGGTGTCGACGATCGGCGCGTTCCTGATCGCCCTCAGCTTCCTGTTGTTCTTCGTGAACATCGTCCGCTCGAAGCGCGAGGCGTCCTCGCTGCCGCCTCCCGGACCCGACCCGTGGGATGCCCGCAGCCTCGAGTGGAGCATCCCGTCGCCCACGCCGGACCACAACTTCGACGACGACCCGGTCATCACGCAGTTCGACGACTTCTGGCACCGCAAGTACGCCGAGGACGAGCACGGTCGGATGGTGCCGATCGCGACCGGCGAGGAGGTCGCGATGATCGGGGACGCCTCCCGGGCTCACCTGCCGGCACCGTCGTACTGGCCCCTCGTGCTCGCGGCCTCGCTCCCGCTCATCGGCTACGGCCTCATCTTCAACATGGTGCTGGCGGCGATCGGTGTGGCGATCCTCCTGGGGTCGATGGTCGGCTGGGCGATGGAGCCGCCCGACGACGAGGATCTCCCGCCGGCCGACCACGACGGCCACGGCGACGGTGACGGGGAGGTCGCGAGCGAGCCGCCCGCGGCCGACGCCGAGCTCGAGGAGGTGACCGCCGGTGACTGAGGCCGCCATCCCTGCGCCCGCGGCGGCCGGTCACGGTCACCACACGTCCACGGGCCTGTCCAACACCAAGCTCGCCATGTGGGTGTACCTCGGGTCCGACTGCCTCCTCTTCGGTTCCCTGATCTCCACCTACCTGCTCCTGCGTCACCGCAGCGTCACCGGGCCGGGACCGCAGGACGTCTTCGACATCCCGTTCACCTCGGTCAGCTCGTTCGTGCTGCTCATGAGCTCGCTCACGATGGCGCTGGCCGTGGCCGCGATCGCGCGCGGCGACGTGCACCGGAACAGGGTCTGGCTCGCCACCACCGCCCTGCTCGGCGCCGTGTTCATCGGCGGGCAGGTCTACGAGTTCACCACCTTCTACCGGGAGGGCCTGGGCTACACCACGAACATCTTCGGCTCGGCCTTCTACACGCTCACGGGGTTCCACGGCATCCACGTGAGCGTGGGCATCGTGATGCTGATGTCCTTGCTGGTGATGTCGCTGCGCGGCAACCTCGAGCCCCATCGGGCCGAGGCCGTCGAGACGATCGGCCTGTACTGGCACTTCGTCGACATCGTGTGGATCGTGATCTTCACCGTCGTCTACCTGATCCCCTGAGGAAGCTGGAAGCCCGATGAGCATCGTCACCGACACCCCTGCGGACGCCCTCGTCGTCGAGGAGGAGGACCGCCACGACCACCCGAGCGACCTCCTCTACGTCAAGATCGCCCTGATCCTGGCCGTCATCACCGCCTTCGAGGTGGGCACCTACTTCATCGAGGAGGCCTCCACGACCCTCCTCCTGGTGGTGCTCCTCCCGATGATGACGGCCAAGTTCCTGATCGTCACCGGCTACTTCATGCACCTGAAGTACGACAGCCTGCTCTTCAGGCGCGTGTTCTTCTTCGGGCTGATCCTCGCCACGGTCGTCTTCCTCGTCATGCTCACGACGTTCGAGTTCTGGGACGACGCCTACTTCAAGCACCTCCTCTGACGTGGTGATCGCCGAGGCCACCACCGAGAGCGTGGACTTCTGGCGCTGGGTGCCGCACCCCGAGGTGTGGCTGCTGGTCGGTGGTCTCATCGCGCTCTATGTGTACGCAGCCCGGGTGATCGGGCCGAAGGTGATGCACGAGGGGGAGCCGGCGGTCACCACCGCGCAGAAGCGGTGGTTCGGCTTCGGGATCGTGCTGCTCTGGGTCGCGGCGGACTGGCCTGTCCACGACATCGGCGAGCAGTACCTGTACTTCGTCCACATGAGCCAGCACCTCCTGCTCACGTTGGTCGTGCCGCCCGTGATGCTGCTCGCCACGCCGGAGTGGTTGGCTCGTCTCGTGGTCGGCGAGGGTCGCGTCGACCGCTTCGTCCACCGGATGGCGCGCCCCGTCCCCGCGGGGCTCGCCTTCAACGGTCTCGTGCTGCTCACGCACTGGCAGCTGATCGTGAACACCGCGTCCGACAACGGTCTGTTCCACTACGGCGTGCACACGCTCGTCGTCACGACGGCGCTCCTGTTCTGGATCCCGGTGTGCGGCCCGTTCCCGGAGCTGCGGATCTCGCCGCCGGCGCAGATGATCTACCTGTTCGTGGCCTCGATCATCCCAACGGTCCCCGGAGCCTGGCTGACCTTCGCCGAGGGAGCCGTCTACTCCGCCTATGACATCCCGAACCGGCTGTGGGGCATCTCGGTCACGAGCGACCAGCAGGTCGCGGGCCTGCTCATGAAGCTGGTGGGCGGCACCTACCTGTGGGTCCTGATCACGGTCATCTTCTTCCGCTGGGCGAACAGCGAGTTTCCTCGTCGGTCGCCTGCGGCGACCTCCTCCGAGCTCCGACCGAGCGCCCCTGCCGGGGCGCGCTGACCGCCGGTCGCTCAGGGGTCGGCGGAGCCGCCCCTTCGGGGTGAGGGGGCACGCGGAGCGTTCCCCCTCACACTCCCCCTCACGTGCACGCCTGCGTGGAGCACACTTCCTCGTATGGAGGACGGCGAGTTCAAGGGGAAGATCGGGCGCCACCACTGGGAGTCCGAGGCGTGGTGGCCGCCGGAACCCCAGCCGCCGGCGGGGGCACCCAACGTGCTGCTGGTCGTGCTGGACGACGTGGGGTTCGCCCAGCTCGGCTGCTTCGGCTCCGACATCGCCACGCCCAACCTGGATCGCCTCGCCGCCGGGGGCCTGCGCTACTCGAGCTTCCACACGACCGCGTTGTGCTCCCCGACGCGCGCATGCGTCCTCACCGGCCGGAACCACCACTCGGTCGGGATGGGCCGCATCGTCGACCTGGCGATGGGCTTCCCCGGCTATGACGCGCGCATACCCCGCTCCTGCGCACTGCTTCCGGCCATGCTCACGCCGCACGGCTATGCCGCCTACGCGGTCGGCAAGTGGCACCTCACGCCGGAGGAGGAGGAGCACCTCGGTGCTCGCCGCGACCGCTGGCCGCTGGGCCGCGGGTTCGAGCGCTTCTACGGGTTCTTCCCGGGCGAGACGCACCAGTTCGTTCCTGCGCTCGTCCACGACAACCACAGCGTCGAGCCGCCCGCCGGCGTCGACGACGGCTACCACCTCACCACCGACCTCGTCGACCACGCCATCGAGTATGTGGAAGATCTCCGCAACGTCGACGTCGAGAAGCCCTGGCTGCTCTACCTGGCCACGGGTGCCTGCCACTCACCCCACCAGGCGCCATCAGCGTGGATCGAGCGCTACCGAGGCCACTTCGACGCGGGCTGGGACGCCTGGCGGGAGGCGGCCCTGGCTCGTCAGAAGGCGGCGGGGTTGCTGCCCGACCAAACGGAGCTCTCACCGCGCCCGGACTGGGTGCCCGCATGGGACGACCTGGCCGCGGTCGAGCGGCGGGTGTACGCGCGGTACATGGAGGCCTTCGCCGGGTTCCTCTCCCACACCGACGCGGAGCTGGGCCGGTTGGTCGATCGCCTCGAGGCGCTGGGAGAGCTCGACGACACGATCGTCATCGTGCTGTCGGACAACGGAGCCTCGTCGGAAGGCGGGCCGGTCGGCTCGCTGAACGACGCCCGTGTGTGGAACGTCCTCCCCCGCACGGTCGAGGAGGCGGCCGATCGGCTCGACGAGATCGGCGGGCCACGGATCCACAACAACTACCCATGGGGCTGGACGGTGGCCGGCAACACGCCGTTCCGGCGCTGGAAGCGCGAAACGCACGAGGGCGGCGTCGCCGATCCGCTGATCGTCCACTGGCCGGCCGGCATCGAGGCTCGTGGCGAGGTGCGGGGCCAGTACGTCCACGCCATCGACATCGTCCCCACGCTGCTCGAGCTGATCGGCATCGACCCGCCGGGCGAGGTCCAGGGGGTCACTCAGCGACCGCTCGACGGCACGAGCTTCGCCTACTCCCTCGCCGACGCCCGTGCGCCTGAGCGGCACACGCTGCAGCACTACGAGATGTTCGGGTGCCGGGCGCTCTACGACCGCGGCTGGAAGGCCGTCACCTACCAGGAGATCCAGGCCGACGAGCCGCGGCTCGACGAGCCGCGCTGGGAGCTGTACGACCTGCGGGCGGACCCGTCCGAGTGCCACGACCTCGCCGCGGACGAGCCTGAGCGCCTCGCCGCCATGGTCGACCGCTGGTGGGAGGAGGCAGAGCGGCACCAGGTGCTGCCGCTCGACAACCGACCGTTCTCGGACCTCGTGTTCGGCCGCGTCCCCTCGGTGCGCCCTCGCGCGCGGTACACGTACTGGCCGGGCCGGGCGCCGGTGCCGGAGAGCGTGGCGGTCAACGTCCGCGGCCGCCCGCACACGATCACGGCCCACGTCACGATCGAGCCCGGCCTCGAGATCGCCCAGGGGGTGCTGGCTGTGCAGGGGTCGGTGCTGGGTGGCTGGTCGTTCCACCTGCTGGGTGACGGTCGGCTCTGCTACGTGCACAACCTGGCCGGGTGGCGCCTCTATCGCGTCGAGGCCGCCATCGGCCGCCTCCCCCCAGGCGGCCACACGCTGGGCTTCCGGTTCGCCGGTCCCGAGGCCGACCTCCTCGTCGACGGTGAGGTCGTCGGCTCCAGCACCGTCAACCGGACGATCTGGAGCCGCTTCTCGCTCACCGGCGCGGGCCTCACGGCCGGGTGGTCACCGGACTTCTCGCCCGCCGACGAGGACTACCGCGGCCGGTTCGCCTTCACCGGCACCCTCCACCGCGTCGACATCGACGTTGCCGGCGACCCCGAGATCGATCCCGACCAGGAGGCCCAGGACGCCCTCGCCGCCCAGTGACCCATGCCGAACTCGCGACGATCCCGGCACGCGTGCGCACAGGAATCGTCGCGAGATCAGGGTCAGGCGCTGGCGCCGTCGGCGGCCGCCTCGAGGGCCGCGATGTCGAGCTTCTGCATGCCGAGCATGGCCGTCATGGCGCGCTCGACGCGACCGGGGTCGGGGTCGGTCAGCATCGCCTCCCACCCCTCTGGGACGACCTGCCACGAGAGGCCGAACTTGTCCTTCAGCCAGCCGCACTGGCTCTCCTCACCGCCCTCGGTGAGCGCGTCCCAGTAGTAGTCGACCTCGGCCTGGTCGGCGCAGTTGATGAGCAGCGAGATCGCCTCGTCGAAGCTGAACATCGGGCCGCCGTTGATGCCCGTGTACTCCTGGCCGTCGAGCACGAAGCTCACGGTGAGCACCGAACCCGCCGGTCCGGGTGCGCCCTCGGGGTAGTGGGTGACGGTGGTGACCTTCGAGTTCGGGAACACGGAGACGTAGAACTCCGCCGCCTCCAGGGCGTTGTCGTCGAACCAGAGGTTGGGGGTGATCCGGGGCATGGGAGCTCTCCTTGGTGTGTCTCTCGCTCGATAGGACGCTGCCGGGATCACATGATCATCGGTCCGCCGCGGACGTGCTCGGTCAGGACCCGGCGAGCAGCCGGTAGAGCTCCTTGCGCGCGTTCGTGATGATCTCGGTGGCGCGGTCGACCGTCTCGGTCGACCCCGTGATGCCGACCTGCTTGGCGGCCAGGTGGAGGTCGCGCACGGCGGTGCGGAGCCCGCCCTGCTCGACGCGGCCGCGGTCCATCGCGTCCCAGGGGACGCCTTGGGTGGCGATCCGCTCGTCGGCCTGGGCCCGGCCGGCCTCGGTGATCTCGAAGGTCCGCTTGCCGTCCCGTTCCGATGCCGTGACGAGACCTTCGTCGGTCAGCATCTGCAGTGTCGGGTAGACGGATCCAGGGCTGGGGCGCCAGCGGCCCTGGGTCTTGGTCTCCAAGGCCTGGATCAGCTCGTAGCCGTGGCCGGGGCCGTCCAGCAGGGCGATCAGCAGCGCGGAGCGGACGTCGCCGCGACGCATCCGACCCCGGCCGGGTCGTCCGTCATCGGTTCGCGGTCGGCCTCGCCGTCCGCCTCGGTGGTGGGGTTGTTCGTTCATGACCATCACGATATATCGCGATAGTGTCGCTTGCAACCTCGATGGCTGACCTCACTCCCAGCGGAAGAGGCGGGTGGCGAGCAGGGGGCCGGCGACGGCCCAGACGGCCAGGACCGCCCACGCCCGATCCGGCACTGACACGCCGGCCGTCAAGGTGCCCCGCATGGCCTCCGTGAGGGCGCCGCTCGGCAGGGCGCGGGCGACGGCCTGGGCGGGACCGGGGAGCTCGTCGAGCGGGATCACCATGCCGGACAGCAGGAGGAGCACCAGGTAGAGGCCGTTCGCAGCCGCCAGCGCCACCATGGCGTTCAGCGTGCCGGCCAGGCACAGCCCCAGTCCGGCGAAGGCCGCCGTGCCGAGGATCACCGCGAGGATGAAGGCGGGCTCGGGCGACGGATCCCAGCCGAGGGCCACCGCCAACGCCCACAGCACGGCCACCTGAACGATCTCCACCATCAGGATGGCGAGGGTCTTGGCGGCGAGGAGCCGGGGTCGGCCCAGCGGGGTGGCACCGAGGCGCTTCAGCACGCCGTACTCGCGCTCGAACGCGGTGCCGATGGCCAGGTTCACGAGCGCGGTCGACAGGACGGCGAGCGACAGCACGCCCGGCGCGAGGAAGTCGATCGGCTCGCCGTCGATGGGCAGCACGTCGACGTTGGCGAAGAACAGCAGCAGGAGGGCGGGGATGCCGAGCGTGAGCAGCAGGGACTCGCCGTTGCGAGCCAGCAGGGCCAGCTCGAGGCGAAGGTGCGCGAGCAACGGCCTCACGTCGAGCCTCGTCGCCGGCGTCCGCGGGGGGCGGGGTCGGGCGCGGGGTGATCGGCGACCAGGCGCAGGAACACGTCCTCCAGGCGCTGTCGCCCGGCCCGGAGGTCGGCGAGGGGCAGGTCGTGCTCGGCCAGCCATGCGGTGAGGGCGGCGACGAGCGCCGGGGAGCCGGCTCCCGCGACCAGGTACTCGCCGGCGGCCAGCTCGGTGACGGCGACCCCGAGCCGCGCCGCCAGTGCCGCGGTGTCGAGGCCGGCGGGGGCGCCGAAGCGCACCTCGTCGACGGTCCCGGTCATGAGCTCGGCGGGGCTCCCCGCCGCCACGACGGTGCCGCGGTCGAGGATCACGACGTGGTCGGCCAGCTTCTCCACCTCGTCGAGGTCGTGGGTGGTGAGCACGATCGTGACGCCGTCGTCCCGGAGGTCGCGGACGACGTCGCGGATGGCGAGCCGCCCCTGTGGGTCCACGCCCGAGCTGGGCTCGTCGAGGAAGGCCACGTTCGGGCGCCCCACCAGCGCGAGGGCCAGGGCCAGCCGGCGCTGCTCGCCGCCCGAGATCTGACGCCAGGTGCGTCGCTCGGTGCCGGTCAGCCCGACTCGCTCGAGGAGCTCGGCGGGGTCCAGGGCATCGTCGTAGAGCGCAGCCCCGTGGCGCAGCACCTCGAGGACCCGCACGCCCGGCCCCACCCCGCCCGACTGGAGCATCACGCCGACCCGCCGGGTGAGCGCGGCGTGGTCGGCTCGGGGATCGAGGCCGAGCACGGACGTCCCGGCCCGCGTCAGGACGACGGAAGCCCTCGAGCACCTCGATGGTGGTGGTCTTGCCGGCGCCGTTCGGTCCGAGGACCGCCGTGATCTGCCCCGCCTGTGCCTCGAAGGACACCGCCGCCACCGCCGTGACGTCGCCGTAGCGCACCGTCAGCCCGTCGACCTCCACGGCAGCCATCGCCCGCCGACGCTAACCGGGCGCCGCGTGGCCGCTGGTGCGAGGGTGCGGGGTCAGCGAGTGGCGGCGAGGGCCTTGGCGAACGCTTCGAGGGCGCGGTCGATCTCGGCCTCACTGACCACCAGGGGCGGCATCCACCGGATGGCGTCGCCGAAGGTGCCGGCGTTCATGAGGATGAGGCGACCGTCCGCGAGGCAGTGCTCGAGCAGCCGAGGTACGCGGGTGGCGTCGGCCAGCTGGCAGGCCACCATGAGGCCGGGCCCGCGCACCTCGACGATCCCGCCGTCCTCCTCCGCCAGGCCGCGCAGCCCGGCCCGCAGCTGCTCGCCGCGGGTCCTCACGTTGGCGAGGAAGCCGTCCTCGGTGAGCACGTCGATCGTCGCGATGGCCGCGGCGCAGCCGATGGGGTTGCCGCCGTAGGTGCCCCCGTGGCTCCCCGTGGGCCAGCGGGCCATGAGCTCCGCCGACGCGCCGACGGCCGAGATCGGGAAGCCCGACGCGAGCCCCTTGGCCATCACCACCACGTCGGGCCGGATCCCGTGCTGCTCGACGCAGAACATCGTGCCGGTGCGCCCGAAGCCGCTCTGGACCTCGTCGGCGAGGAACAGGATCCCGTGCTCTCGGCAGATCGCCTCCAGCCCCTGCAGGAAGGCAGTGGGGGCGGGGATGTAGCCACCCTCGCCCAGCACCGGTTCGATGAGCATGGCCGCGGTCTCTGCCGGGGCCGTCTGGCTGAGCAGGAGCAGGCGCACGGTGTCGAGACAGGCGTCGACCTCAGCGTCGGCCTTCGGGAACGGCGCCACGAACACCCCCGATGGCAGCGGTGCGTGGCCGGCTCGGTAGACCGTCTTCGACGTCGTCATCGCCATGGCGAGGTGGGTGCGCCCGTGGAAGCTGCCCTGGAAGACGATCACGTTCGGCCGGCCCGTGACCTGCTTGGCCAGCTTCACCGCCGACTCGGTGGCCTCCGCGCCGGAGTTGGCGAAGAAGAAGGTGTCGACGGGCGGTGGTGCGATGGCGGCCAGGCGACCGGCGAGCTCCGCGAGGCGCGTGTGCCGGTAGACGTTCACCTGGGCGTGGATGAACTGGGTCGCCTGGGCCTGGATGGCGGCCACCACGTGCGGGTGGCAGTGGCCGGTGCTGGTGACCGCGATGCCGCTGGAGAAGTCGAGGTACTCGATCCCGTCGGTGGTGGTCACGGTGCAGCCCGAACCGGAGGCCACCTCGAGGTCTGTCACCCGGAACCACACGTCCGCCACGCCGTCAGCCACCGTCCGACCTCCTCTGCCTGGATACCCCTCCCAACCTAGCGATGGGCCGCCGCTACCGTCTGGGCCATGCTCGACATCCGCCGCCTCCGCACCGAGCCCGACGCTGTCCGCACCGGGCTCGCCCGGCGCGGTGGTGACGCGGCGGCCAACGTCGACCGGATCCTCGAGCTCGACGTGCAGCAGCGCGCGCTGGGGACCGAGCGCGACGACCTGCGGGCGCGGATCAAGGTCGTGTCGAAGGCGGTGGGGCAGCAGCGGGCCCGGGGCGACACCGTCGCGGCCGAGGATCTCATGGCTGAGAGCCGGACGCTCGGCGAGCGAGAGCGCGCCCTCGACGCCGACGTCGAGCGGATCAGCAGAGAGGTGCGCGACCTGCTCTTGCGCACGCCCAACCTCCCGTCACCCGACTGCCCCGACGGCGCTGGTGAGGAGGACAACGTCGTGCTCCGGATCGAGGGGTTCGACCCCGACTCGTACGGCCCCCACCAGCGCGTGCCCCACTGGGAGATCGGCGCGGAGCTCGGGCTCCTCGACGGCGAGCGGGCGGCCAAGATCGCCGGCTCGATGTTCACGATGTACCGAGGCTGGGGCGCCCGCCTGCTGCGCGCCATGGTGCAGCTCAGCCTCGATCGCAACGCCGATGCCTATGAGGAGCTCCGGCCACCCACCCTCGTGCGCACCGACACGATGATCGCCACCGGCCACCTCCCGAAGTTCGAGGAGGAGGCGTACCACATGGAGCGCGACGATCTGTGGGCCATCCCGACCGCGGAGGTGCCGCTCACGTCGCTCCACCGCGACGAGGTGCTCGACGACGCCGATCTGCCGTTGCGCTACACCGCGCACACCTCGTGCTTCCGGCGCGAGGCCGGGGCGGCCGGTCGCGACACGAGGGGGCTGCTGCGGGTGCACGAGTTCGACAAGGTGGAGCTGCTGGCGCTCGCCAACGGCGCCGAGCAGGCCATTGCGTGCCAGGAGGACATCCTCGCCCGCAGTGAGGCGCTCCTCGCCGAGCTGGGCCTCCCGTACCGCATCCTCGATCTGTGCACGGGCGACGTCGGCGCCTCGGCCGCCCGGACCTGGGACATCGAGGCCTACGCGCCCGGATGCGACATGTGGCTCGAGGTCAGCTCCGTGTCCTGGTTCACCGACTACCAGGCTCGACGGGCCAACATCCGGTTCCGGCCGACGGGCGGCAGGGGCACCGAGGTGTGCCACACCGTGAACGGCTCCGCCATGGGCTGGCCGCGCACCGTGGCCGCCTACCTCGAGACGCACCGCCGGCCGGATGGCTCGATCGCGGTGGTGAAGCCGCTGCAGGGCTACCTCGGGGTCGAGGTGATCAGCGGTCGTCGCTGAACCTCCGGTCGCTCCGCGTGGCTAACGTGCTGCGGCAGCCGCGTGGGGTTGGCGCAGACGTTGGAGGGACACGGCATGCACAAGTACTGGTCCTGGCTCGGTCTGAACCTGGGCAAGCACGCCGGGATCGTGTCGATCGTGGGCCTGATCGTCACCCTCGTACTGGGCTACGGCATCACCAAGCTCGATTTCGCGACGGGTCAGGACAGCTACCTCAACAAGGACGACCAGGTCTTCAAGGACAGCGTCGCCTACCAGGACCTGTTCGGCGGCCAGGCGATGATCACCCTCGTCACGTTCGAGGGCGACCAGACCATCGCCAGCCTCTTCACCCCCGACAACATCAAGAAGTGGGAGCAGGTCGAGGCCGACCTGAGCGAGCGCCCCGACCTCATCCTGTCCGTGGTCAGCCCGCTCACCGCCATGCAGTTCAACGACGACCTCGTGCTGCCCCCGTCGGGGAACCCGACCGAAGGGGTGGCGGCCGGCATCCTCCTCGGAGCCGGCACCCGGGACACGCCAGAGGGCAACGCAGTCCGCGCCGAGTACTCGGCGGCCACCCTCGAGCGGATCACCGCGGTACCACCCGAGGACCGAGTGCTCGGGAACCCGGCATGGAACGACGTCCTGCTGCACGACAACGACGGCAGCATCCGCAAGGCGCTCCTGCCCTTCTTCCCCGACGAGCAGCACGCCCAGATGGTGGTGCGCCTCGTCGGGAACCAGAGCATCGAGGACGAGGGTGAGGCGGCCGACTTCGTGATCGCCAACACGGAGGACCTCGCCTTCGACGGGGCCACCCTCACGACCACCGGCGCGCCCGTGCTCCTGCAGGACGTGAACGACTACCTCACCGGCGGCATGCTGACGCTGGGCGCCATCGCGGTGTGCCTGATGATCGTGATCCTGCTCCTGCTGTTCGACGTCCGGTGGCGGCTCCTCCCGCTCGGCGTGATCCTCATCGGTGTGGTGTGGGCCTTCGGGATGGCGGGCTACCTGGGCATCCCGCTCACGATCGTCACCATCGCGGGGCTCCCGGTGATGCTCGGCGTGGGCATCGACTACGCGATCCAGATGCACGCGCGCGTCGAGGAGGAGGTGGTCATCGACAGCGAGCTGCACCCGATCCAGGAGACGGCCAGGAACCTCGGGCCAGCTCTCCTCGTGGTCACCTTCGACGCCATCTTCGCGTTCGCCGCCCTCCGCTTCGCCAAGGTGCCGATGATCCGCGACTTCGGCCTGCTCCTCGCGGTGGGCATCGCGATGATCTGCCTCTGCAGCATCATCGCCCCGCTCGCGTTCCTCGGCATCCGGGAGTACAAGTCGCCCACCAAGGGACGGGACTTCCGCCGTGGGCCGCTCGGCCGCCTCGTGCTGATCCTCGGCAGCCTGCCGTCGAAGCTCGCGCCGTTCTTGATCGTCGCCAGCCTCGTGATCTTCGTGAGCGGCATCAGCGTGGAGGACGACCTCGTCCTGCAGACCGACCCGGTCCAGTGGGTGAACCAGGACACCCAGGTGATCAGCGATCTCGACACGCTGGACCGTGAGGTCCACTCCTCCAGCGAGCTGGGCATCTTCTTCCGGTCGGACGACATCTTCAGCGACGAGAGCGTGGCGTTCATCCACGACTTCGCGAACGAGCAGCTGGCCGCGTACCCGGAGACCCTCCTCACCGCGTCCAGCATCGTCACGACGGTCAGCTACCTGATGGAGGTCCCCGGCGCCGGCGAGGTCGTCCCCCTCGGCGCCGACGTGGAGGCCGCCTATGACGTGGCGCCGGAGGCCATCCAGGTGTCCACCGCCAACCTGGACGAGGAGGCCATGAACCTGATCTTCCGCACCGGGCCGAGCGGGCTCGACGATCGGGCCGTGGTGGTGCGCGAGATCCGTGACACCGTCGATCCCCCGGCCGGCATGTCCGCCACGCCGTCGGGCCTGGCCGTCGTCGGCGTGGGCCTGCTCGACAACCTCGAGGCCAACCGGATCCTGCTCACCTACCTGGCCATCCTGTTCGTCTTCCTCTTCCTCTCGGTGCGACTGCGCAGCGTCGTGCGGGCGCTCCTGTCGCTGGTCCCGGTGCTGATCGCGGTGGGGGCGGCGTCGCTGGTGGCCTTCGCGCTCGACTTCAAGCTCAGCCCGATGACCGCCGTCGGCGGACCCCTCGTGGTCGCGGCATGCACCGAGTTCACCTCGCTGATCCTGTTGCGCTTCGTCGAGGAGCGGCGGCGGGGCCTGCCGCCTCGAGCAGCGGTCGACGTCACGGCCAGCCGGACCGGACGGGCCTTCATCGTGTCCGCCCTGACGGCCATCACCGGCGTGGCGGTCATCGCCACCTCGTCGCTTCCCCTGTTGCGCGACTTCGGCCTCGTGGTCGGCATGAACGTGGCGGTGGCGCTCCTCAGTCGCCCTGGTGGTGCTGCCACCGATGCTGGTGTGGGCCGACGCCGACAAGCGCAACTGGGTGTCCAAGGGGCTCGTCCCACAGGAGATGCTGGACCGTTCGCACGATCCCGTCGCGGCGGCCGCGGCGACCGCAGCGCGCGGCGGTGCCTGACCGGCCCTCGACCATGGACCTCGACGCGCGGCGGGAGGAGTACGAGGGTCAGGGGTTCGACGTCGGCGACGTCGATCCCGATCCGGTCGTCCAGGTGCGCCGCTGGTACGACGAGTGGGTGGTGGTGGCACCCAACGAGCCGGACGCGGTGGTGCTCGCCACGGCCGACGGCGACGGCCGACCGTCCGTGCGGACCGTCCTCCTACGGGGGTTCGACGAACGTGGGTGCACCATCTTCACCAGCTACGACAGCCGCAAGGGTCGCGATCTCGATGCCAACCCGCACGGCGCGATCGTGTGCAGCTGGGTGCCCATGCTGCGCCAGGTGAACCTCCGCGGGCCGATGACGAAGGTGGCGCGGGAGGAGAGCGAGGCCTACTTCGCGGGCCGGCCACGGGGCAGCCAGCTCGCGGCGTGGGCATCGCACCAGTCGAGCGTGCTCGCCGACCGGGCCGAGCTCGAGGCCCGGTTCGCCGAGGCCGCGGCGCGCTTCGGCGACGGCGAGGTGCCGTGTCCGCCCTACTGGGGTGGCTACCGGCTGGTGCCCGAGGAGATCGAGCTCTGGCAGGGTCGACCCAGCCGGATGCACGACCGACTCCGCTACGAGCGCGACGCCACCGCGCCCAGCGGCTGGCGGATCGTCCGCCTCAGCCCGTAGGCCACGAGCGGGCCGCGGCCACGAGGCCCCGAACCAGGTCGGCCGTGTGGGGGATGGGCTCGCCGGCGGGCAGATCGGCCCAGAAGGGGCCGTGCGTGCGGACCCGGGGCGGCAGCTCCAGCTGGACGCCCGCGAGGCGGCAGGCGTTGACCGGGTTGCGGGGGTGGACGCCCCGGAGCTCGCGCGGGATCTCCTCCAGGTCGTCGACCACCGCGTAGCCGTCGAGCGACGCCCGGAGGTGCCCGGCCACGTGGGTGGCCAGGGGACGGTTGCGCCCACCCAGCAGGACGGTCGTCCACAGCCCCACCCGTCCGAAGCCGTGCACGGCGACCGCGACCTCCACGTGGGCGAGGAACGCCGCCAACGCAGTCGAGTCCTCCGGCACGACCTCGATCGACGGCACGTGCCAGCGCAGCGATGTCGGCTGCCGAACGGCGTAGAGCGACGCGCCTGCCTCGGCGGCCGCCGCTGCGGCGACGAGGTCGGTGCCCTCCTCGAGGTTGCCGCCGTGGAAGGCCATGAAGCCGAAGGTCGACCGCAGCTCGAGGTCCTCCTCGACGCCCTCGTGAGCGAGCAGCTCCGCGAAGCGACCCACTAGGTGTCGCGCCGGGCGCGCAGCCCGAAGGTGGCGGTCAGCACGGCCGCGAGACCCAGCGCCAGCAGCAGGCCGAGCCACTTCGGACCGAAGTCCGTGACCCAGTCGCTGATCGCCGCGGACCAGTTGGTTACGAGGTCGACGACGGGTGAGCCGTCGCCGACGTCGCCAGCGCGCACCCGGAGCTCGTACCAGCCGTAGTGCGCCAGGTAGAGACCGGCCACGACGAGCAGCACCCCCGACGCGCGCGTCACGAACGGCAGCGCCTGTCGCAGGTGCCTCAGCAGCCCCTGCCGGGCCATCCCCAGGCTGACGGTGAGGCACACGAGCACGAGCGTCATCCCGAGCGAGTAGGCCACGAAGACGGCGACGCTGGCGAGCGCGTCCTCACGACGGAACGCCCCCACGACCGTGCCCGCGAAGAGCGGAAACGCGCAGCTGATGGAGGCGATGGCGTAGGAGACGCCGAAGACGAACATCGATCGGCTGTCCCTCGTCCGCCCGCCCCGGTTCAGCTTGGGGAGGTTGACGACCGGCTCGTACCCACGGAGCATCGCGATGCCGAGCACGGCCAGCGCGGTGCCGATCACGATCGTCGCCCAGGGTGTCCACTCGTCGACGGACGCGGAGAGGTGGTACGTCGCCAGCCCGACCAGGCTGAACACGGCCAGGAACCCGGCCGACACGGACAGGGCCACACCCAGCGAACGGCTCACGCTGGTCTTGACGTCGCGGTCGCCGGCCTCCACCCCCAGGAAGAACCCGAGGTACGCGGGGAGCATGGCGAAGCCGCAGGGGTTGACGGTCGCGAGCATCCCGGCCGCCAGGGCGAGTACGAGCGTCCGCTCGTTCACGACGGGATGCCGAGCTCGTCGGCGATGAGGGCCCGGAGCTCGTCCGCGTCGAGCTCGCCGTTGGAGGTGGCGACGATCTCGCCGTCGGCGTCGAGCAGCACGGTCGTCGGGAGCACGGTGCCGCCGAGCGCGGTGATGACCGCCGAGTCGGGGTCCTGGGCGGTGGGGTACGTGACGCCGGTCTGCTCGACCAGGGCCAGCGCATCGTCGGGTCGGTCCGCGACGGCGAGGCCCAAGAAGGCGAGCTGGTCGCCGCCGAGCTCCTGGTACACCTCCTCGAAGGCGGGCATCTCCGTGATGCACGGCGTGCAGGTCGAGGCGAAGAAGTTCACCACGGTGGGGGTGCCCTGCAGGGTCGAGAGGGGGACCTCCTGATCGTCGAAGGTGACGAAGGCGACCTCGTCGGCAGACGGCACCTCGCCCTCGGGGGTGAGCTCGATCGTCGCGGTGGGCTCCTCACCCGTGTCGACCTGGGTGTCGCCATCGCGCGACAGGAGGACGTAGGTCGTCGTGGCGGCGGCGAGCGCCAGCACGGTCGACAGGGCGACGGTCCGCCACGGCAGTCGGGGGGACTCCGGCACGGCGATGACGGTATCGCCGCACCCCTCGACGCCACACGTCGGTGGTGGCGAGGGTCGACCGCGGGGCGAACCGGGGGTCGGTCGTCGACGACCCGCACGACGGGGGGAGCGTTCGTGCGAGGCGGCGGCCGTTGCCCCGGCCCGCCCTTGGCGGTGACCTGGCCTCCGGGGGCTGCCCCTGCCCCAGCCCCCGGAGGGTGATCTCACGCGATCTCGTCGATCAGGCGATCTTGTAGACCACGCGGTCCTGGAGGTGCACCGGGATCGGGATGTCCGGCAGCTGGTCCTCCGGGCGGGCCACCTTGGGCGGCCGGCCCCGACGGCGCTTGCTCTGCAGCACCTTGCCGTTGAGCAGCAGCTGACCACCCCAGACGCCCCACGGCTCGCGCCGCTCGAGGGCGCCCTCCAGGCACTCGGACATCACGGGGCAGAGCGCGCAGATCTGCTTCGCCTTGGCGATGTCCTGCAGCTCCTCGCTGAAGAAGAGGCCGCTCATGGTGCCGGCCAGGTCGTTGCAGCGGGCCTGGGCCCACCAGTCTCGGTTCTCGGCGGGCTCGGGGCCGCCGGGACTCTGGAACTCGTACTCGTATCGCTCGGGCAACATCGCCCTGCCCCCTTGGTCTCGGGATGTCGTGGTGGGTGGTCGGTCGGTGGATGGGTGTCGTGGGTGGGGTGGTGTGGTCGGGACCCGGCGCCGGAGAACGAGAAAGGCCGCCGGGCTGATCCCGGCGGCCTCTCGGAGAAGCTCTGCGTCTCGCTGGCGGGTGCCTATGGCGAGAGCTCCGAGAGGGGCCGGGTCGGGCGGTTCTTGCGGTCGAACACCATGAAGGTGGCCGGCTTGGCAATGGCGCCCTGGGTCCAGGTGGAGAACAGGTGGTTGCCGGACCCCTGGTGCACCGACCGAGCGCCGTACGTCGGCGCGAGCGTGGTGGCGGTGGGGCACTCCGCAAGGGTGACGGCGCCGGGGCGCGCGACACCGGTGGAAGCCAGCAGGCCTGCCATGGTGTGCGTCTCGGTGCTCATCGTCACGGGCTCCTTCGAGCGGGTCGTGCCCAGGTCGGCGAACTGGGTGCAGGCATCGCACCACGCGTCTCGGGGCGAGTCAACTGCATTTCCGACATTTCTCCGCCCGTTAGGTTGCCGGGTGATGACGGAGCTCGTGGCGCGCCCCATCTCGGCCGGGTGTTCGAGGGCGCTCGCCGGGTGCGACTGGCCGACGTGAGCCCAGCCGGGAGGCTCCGCCTCGACGCCGCGGCTCGCTTCCTGCAGGACCTCTCCGCCGATGACACCGCGGACGCGGCGCTGCCGGATGCAGAGGCCTGGGTGGTGCGCAAGACGGCCATCGAGGTGGCGGCCTTCCCTCGCTACCTGGAGTCGCTCGCGATGGCGACCTGGTGCTCGGGCACCGGGAGCCACTGGGCCGAGCGGCGCATCTCGATCGCCGGCGCGCTCGGTGGAGCTGTCGAGGCGGCGACCACCTGGGTCCACTTCGACGAGGCCTCGGGACGGCCGAGCCGCATCCCCGCTGGCTTCGACGAGATCTACGGAGAGGCGTCGGGCGGACGCCGCGTCAAGGCTCGCCTCGACCACTCCGATCCGCCGGACGGCCCGCTCGAGACGTTCTCCTGGCCGCTGCGCTTCAGCGACTTCGACGTGCTCGGTCACGTCAACAACGCCGCCTGCTGGCAGATCGTGGAGGAGGCGATGTCCTCCCGGCGCGACCTCCGGGCCCCGCTCCGAGCCGAGGTCCAGCACCGCATCGCCATCGAGCGGGACGCCACGGTCGAGGTGCTGGCGCTGGACGGCGCCGACGGGCTCGACCTGTGGGTCCGGGCCGACGGCGTCCTCGCCGTCACCGCTCGCGTGCAGTCGCTGGATGGCTAGTCGCGCAGCGAGTAGTGGAGGGTGCCGGCCTCGTCGCGGCTGGTGACCTCGCCGGTCTCGCGCAGGTGCTCGAGGTGGGCGTAGGTCTCGCTCTCGGCCATCTGGCCCCACGAGCGCGGCTTGAAGAGCTTGTGGCTGTACTCCTCGACCGTGGCATCACCGAGCTCTCGGGCCGCGGCACGCAGCGCGTCGAGGCGCTCGGCATGGTGGTCGCGGATCTCGTGGGCCCGGCCGCGGAGGTCCTCGAAGGGGTGCCCGTGGGCCGGCAGCGTGAGGGTGACCCCCTCGAGCCCCGCGACCTTGTCAAGGGACGCGAAGAACTCGGCTAGCGGGTCGGCACCCGCCACGAGCCCGGAGATGTGCGGGGTGATGGTGGGCAGCACGTGGTCGCCGGACAGCACGATGCCGTTGGCGGCATCGAAGAGGCACAGGTGGTCGTTGGTGTGGCCCGGGGTGTGCAGGGCCACCCACTCGCGCCGGGCGAGCGTGACGATCTCGGCATCGTCGACCCGGCGGGTGGGTGCGGGCGTGCGCATGAACCGCTTGAGGGCGTGCCGGTAGAGCCCGTACTTGAGCCGGCGGCTCCTCGGGGGTCCGAACGTGGCGTCGGCTCGCCATGGCGTCTGCCGGCCCCATCGCGGCGTGGCCGTGGTCGCCTCGGTCTCGCCGTCGCCCGCTGGCTCGTCGTCGAGTGACTCGTCCTCGCTCGGGTCGAACCAGGTGCGGAAGCTGCGGTGCGAGATCACCTCGGCGCCGTAGGTGTCCCGCATGCGGCCGGCTCCGCCGAAGTGATCGGGGTGCGAGTGCGTGACGATCACGGTGTGGACGTTCTTGGGCTTGTACCCGGCCTGCTTCAGCCGGTGGACGAGGGCTCGCCATGACGCGGGGCCCGGGAGGCCCGGGTCGACGATGGCGACGCCGCGCTCGTCCTCGAGGAAGTAGCAGTTGACGTGGCCGAGGCCCGGCAGGGAGATCGGCAGCTGCGACCGCAGGATTCCGGGGGCCATCTCCGTGATCTCGGCGCTGGCGGGCTCCTGCTCCTGCCGGCGCGGGCGCTCGGTGGTCGGTGCGGCCATCCCCGGGAACCTACTTGACCGACTGGTCAAGTGCCTCGGAGGGCTTGAACACGTTGGCGCGGTACCACCGCAGCTCGTCGATGGACTCCCGGATGTCGTCCAGCGCCCGGTGGGCGGTGGCCTTGCGGGGCACGGCGTCGAGCGCACCCGGGTACCACCGCCGCGTGAGCTCCTTGATGGTGGACACGTCGACCGATCGGTAGTGCAGGTGCTCCTCGATCTCCGGTAGGTGGATCGCCAGGAAGCGCCGGTCGGTGCCGATCGAGTTGCCGCAGAGCGGCACCGTGCGCGCCTCTGGCACGTGCTCGCGGATGAACGCGAGGGTGGCGGCGCCCGCCTCCTCGAGGCTCACCGTGGACGCGGCGATCGCCGTCAGCAGGCCGCTCGACGTGTGCATCTCGACGACGACGGGATCCATGCCCGCGAGCGCCTCCGGTGGTTGGTGCACGACGAGGTCGGGCCCCTCGGCGACGATCTCCAGCTCGTCGTCGGTGACGATGGTGGCGATCTCGACGATGACGTCCTTGGCCGGATCGAGGCCGGTCATCTCGAGGTCCATCCAGACGAGCACCGGGGCAGGCTACCGGTCGTCGTGGGACAGCCATCTACCGTGGCGCCATGTTGCACGGCCTCGTCGTCCCCGTGGTCCGCCTCGACCCGGAGCTGCCACTCCCGTCGTACGCCAGGGACGGAGACGCCGGGCTCGACCTCGTGGCGCGCGAGGGCGCGGCCCTCGAGCCTCGCGGGGGTCGAGCCCTCATCCCCACTGGCGTGGCGTTCGCGATCCCCGAGGGGTACGCCGGGTTCGTGCAGCCCCGCAGCGGTCTCGCCCTGCGCCACGGGATCACCTGCCTGAACACCCCGGGGCTCATCGACGCCGGCTACCGCGATGAGCTCAAGGTGCTGCTCGTGAACCTCGACCCCCTGGAGCCCTACGAGGTGCAGCGCGGCGAGCGCATCGCCCAGCTCGTCGTGCAGGCCGTGGCTCGGGTCGAGTGGTCGCTCGTGGAGGAGCTCGACGGCAGCAACCGCGGGGGCGGGTTCGGTTCGACGGGCCGCTGAGCGCCGTCGCCGGCGGGTCAGGGAGGCGGAGCCTGGATGATGCGTTCGATGGCGGCCTGCGTGATGCGCACCTCCAGGTGGTGCGGGGTCGCGTCGACGGACACCTGCACCGGCTCGGTGCCCCCCACCGCGGGCGAGATCGGTCAGCGTGTCGCCCGTCGCGGCTCGTACCGCGGTGATCTCGTCGTCCGACAGGCCCCAGCGCCGCGCCAGGACGCCGATGGCGACCTCCACCACGGGACGCATGTCCGGATCGGCCGGGACGGACAGGCGGATCGTGTCTGACTCAGGCTCGGCCACGCTGCACCTTGTCACGCATCGCGGGTGACCTCGCGAGCGGGCTTGTCGTCGCGGAGTCCGAGGTAGCTCGGGTGGCGCAGTCGGCCATCGCCCGTCCACTCGCCGAACTCGAGCTCGGCCACCAGCTCGGGCCGGAGCCATCGGGGCCGGCGGCGCATCTCGGCCCGAGGTGGCGGCGGATCGAAGGGGCACTCGTCGGCGGTCAGCTCCTCGAACATCCTGCCGAGCCGCTCGAGCTCGGCGTCCTTGAAGCCGGTGCCGACGCGCCCGGCGAACGTGAGCGCTCCGTCGCCCGGGGTGTCGTGGTAGCCGACGAGGAGCGCGCCGATGCGGCCGCTGCGGTTCCCCTCGCCCGGCAGCCAGCCGCCCACGACCATCTCCTGGCGCTGCCGCACCTTCACCTTGAGCCAGGTCCTCGTGCGCTTGCCCGGCTCGTAGCGGGAGTCGAGCCGCTTGGCGACGACACCTTCGAGGTCGTGGTCCGTGGCTGCCGCCAGGAGCGCGGGCCCGTCGTCGTGCATCGGTGAGCAGCACCAGCGGGGCCCCGGCTCCAGCACCTGGTCGAGCAGCCGGCGCCGGTCGGACAGCGGCAGGTCGGTGAGGTCGTGGCCGTCGAGGTGGAGCAGGTCGAACGCCATGTAGACCACCGGGACGTCGGCGGCGCGGCGCGCCGCCTCCGCGGGATCGGTCACGTGCATGCGCTGTTGGAGGAGGCCGAAGCTCGGGCGGCCGGCGTCGTCGGTGGCGACGAGCTCGCCGTCGAGCAGCGCGGTGGTGGCCGGGAGCGCGTCCGGGAGACCCGCCAGCTCCGGCCATGACGCCGTCACGTCGCGCTCGTTGTAGGACTGGACCCGGAGCCGGTCGCCATCGACGAAGCACAGCGCGCGCATGCCGTCCCACTTGATCTCGTACGTCCAGCCGGCGCCGACGGGGAGGTCGCCGCTCGTCGCCTTCATGGGCACGAGCGTGCGCGGCAACGGGACGGTCCCCACGCCTGTCAGGCTACGACCGTGGTCGATGTGCAGGTCGAGGCCTGGCGAGTGCACGACACGGGCCTGGTCACGGCGCCGTCTCCCTTCCGGCGCCTCGGCGGGGTCGTGCGTCACCTGCAGGGCGGCGGGGACCCGTGGCCAGACTCCGTCACGTTGGCGGTGGTCGACCGCGAGCTCCGCGTGACGACGTCGGCCGGGCCGGTGGGCGCGTGGCCGCTGGCCGAGGTCAGCGTGCGCCGCCTCTCGAGCGGACCCCCCGTCTCGTTCGTGGTCGAGGTGCCGGGCGGTGCCCACCTCCTGGCGGCGGCGGCCGACGACGCCACGAGGTCGCTCCTCGACGTGCTCTCCTAGGGTGAGCCGTCCGAGCGACCCGAGGGGGATGAGATGGCAGAGCAGGTGCTGGCGGGCACGGCGGCGCTGATCACCGGCGGTGGGAGCGGGATCGGCCTGGCCGCCGCGCGACACCTGCTGCCGCGACGGCGCATCGGTGACGATCGCCGGTCGCAGCCAGGCGCGCCTCGATGCCGCGGTCGCCGGGCTGCAGGCAGAGGCACCCGATGGCGCGGAGGTCCGGGCCGTCGCGTGCGACGTGTCTGACGAGGACGACGTCGCCAGGGCGGTGGCGGCGGCCGCAGACATCACGGGGAGCCTCCAGCACTGCGTGGCATCGGCCGGGACGGGCACCGTGGCGCCCGTCGTGGCCATGCCGGTCGCCGAGTGGGATCGGGTGATGGACATCAACCTCAAGGGTGCGTTCTTCACGCTGAAGCACAGCGCGGCGGCCATGGCACGTGCCGGTGGCGGCGCCTTCGTGGGCCTGTCGTCGATCGCGGGACCGCTCACCCACCCGTTCATGTCCGCCTACTGCGTGTCCAAGGCGGGCCTCGAAGCCCTCGTGCGCAACGCCGCCGACGAGCTCGGCCGGGCGAACGTGCGGGTCAACGCCGTGCGGCCGAGCATCGTCCCCACCGAGCTGGCGGCGCCGCTCGAGCAGGACCCCGAGGTGCTGGCCGACTACTTGGCGAACATGCCGATCAGCCGCACGGGAACGGTGGACGACGTCGCCTTCCTCATCCGGTTCCTCTGCGGCCCGGAGTCCTCCTGGATCACCGGGCAGTGCATCGCGGTCGACGGAGGCCACACGCTCCGCCGGGGGCCCGACGTGGAGCACTGGGCGCTGGCGCTCTACGGCGCCGACGCCATCGCCGGCACGCCCTAGGCCCGTGGCGACGGGCGTCGCCCGTGCGACGCACGTCACCGTCGGGGTGCCTTCCTTCCCTACCGACCGTTAGGTAGGCTGGTGGCCATGACGTCCGCCGACGCCCTCCTCGCCGAGCTGGAGCCCACCGCGGCCCAGCTGCTCGACCGACACCTGGCCACCACCAAGGAATGGTTCCCGCACGAGCTCGTGCCGTGGAGCCTGGGCCGGGACTTCGAGTCCGACTACGAGTGGTCGCCCGACGAGGTGCAGCTGTCCGACGAGGTCCGCAGCGCCCTCTTCGTGAACCTCCTCACCGAGGACAACCTGCCCTACTACTTCCGCACCATCGAGCGGATGTTCGGCGCCGACTCCGCCTGGGGTACATGGGCCCGCCGTTGGACCGCCGAGGAAGGCCGACACTCCATCGTCATCCGCGACTACCTCACCGTCACCCGCGCGATCGACCCCGTGCAGCTCGAGCGGGCCCGCATGGCCCAGGTCGAGTGCGGCCAGGTCCCCGAACCCGAGACCCCGCTCGACGGGTTCGCGTACGTCGCGCTCCAAGAGCTCGCCACCCGCATCGCCCACCACAACACCGGGAAGCTGCTCGAGGACAAGGCCGGCTACGAGGTGATGAAGAAGGTGGCCAGCGACGAGAACCGCCACTACCTCTTCTACCGCGACCTGGTGACCGCAGCCCTCGAGGTGGACCCGTCCGCGGCGGTCATGGCCATCGAGCGCCAGGTCCGCACCTTCGAGATGCCAGGCACCGGGATCCTCGACTTCGAGTCGCACGCCAAGGCGATCGCCAAGGCCGGCATCTACGACTTCGGCATCCACCACGACCAGATCCTCGTCCCGGTCGTCCTCCGCCACTGGGGCATCGAGGCCCTCGAAGGGCTCTCCCCCGAGGCCGACGCCGCCCGGGGTGCGCTGGTGAAGCGGATCGGCCGGATCGGCAAGGCCGGCAGGCGCTTCGCGGCCCGGCGCGACGAAGCCAACGAGCTCGCCACGGTCTGAGCCACGGCTGTGCGGCGGTCCTAGTCCTGGTCGCCGTGGCTGAACGAGACCGTCACAGACAGCTCGTCTGCGCCGCGGACGACGGTCAGGTTGAGCTCGTCGGTGGCTCGGGCGCCGTCCATCGCCTGGTGCAGGTCGTCGACGGTGCGCACGGGGACGCCGCCGGCCTCGACGACCAGGTCGCCGACCTTCACGCCGGCCTCGGCCGCGGGACTGCCCTCGGCAACCGTCCGCACCAGGAGGCCGGCGCGCTCGGGTAGGCCGACGGACGCGCGGAGCTGCTGCGCGACCTCCGCGGGAGCGAGCCCGACGCCGAGCACGAGCCGTCGCGCGGACTCACCCCGAACCAGCGCGTCCACTCGATCCCGCAACGCGGCATCGGCGGGCAGCGCGAGGTAGAAGCCGTCGGCAAGGCGCGCGGTGTTGAGCCCCACGACGAGGCCGTGCTCGTCGACGAGGGGCGAGCCCGACGACCCGCGTGCGAGTGGTGCGGTGTGCTCCAGGCTCCCCGTGATCCGACGGCCGCGCGGTCCCCGGAAGGCACGCTCGACGCCGCTCACGAGCCCGAAGGTGACCCGGGCGCCGCCGTCCGCCGACCGGCCGACCGTGAAGACGACGTCCCCCGCCTCCGCGCCCGCGTCGGCCCACGCCAGCACGGGCGCGTCCCCCGTGTCGACCCGCAGCACGACCAAGTCGCCGTCGGGGTCGACGCCGGCGACCTCGGCCTGGACCGCCCGGCCGTCGGCGAAGGTGACCTCTGTGGTGCGGTCGCGGAGGTTGTGGGCGTTCGTCAGGACGAAGCCGTCCCCGACGACCACGCCGCACCCGCGGCCCGGTGGGCGCCCGATCCGGACGACGGAGCGGTCGGTGGCGGTGAGCGCGGCGCGGGCGGCCTCCCGCAGGCTGGCGGTGGTGCTGGTCATGGATCCCCCTGGGAACGTAACTTGTGTTCTGCAAGTGACTGTAGGAAGGATCGGGACCGATGCCAACCCCCCGGCGGATGCCACCCGTCAGTGCGCTCGATGCCGCCCTGCGCCGGGTAGGAGATCGATGGAGCCTCCTGCTCGTCGAGGCGCTGCTGCCCGGACCCCAGCGCTTCAACCAGCTGCTCGAGGGGCTCGACGGCCTGGCGCCCAACATCCTCTCCGCGCGGCTCAAGGCGCTGGAGGCGGAGGGCATCCTCGCCGCCCGCCCGTACTCCCAGCGCCCCTACCGGGTCGCCTACGTGCTCACCGCGCGCGGGGCGGAGCTCGCGAGCGCGCTGCGCCTGCTCGCCCACTGGGGCGCCCAACGCTCCTCGGCGCGAGCCCGGGCCGCGGGGCCTGTCCACCACGCCACCTGCGGCACCGCGGTGGAGGCCCGCTGGTGGTGCACGACGTGTGGGCGCGTCGTCGAGGACGACGAGGCGCCCGAACTCGACTACGTATGAGGGTCAGGCGTCCTCGACGAGCGTGATGTGCGGGTGGCCGTCGTGGCGGCGTCGCTTGTGGTCGTACAGCCGGCGATCGGCCGCCTCGACGAGCGCCTCGCCGCTCCAACCATCCTCCGGTGCCCGGGCGGTGCCGTAGCTGGCCCGCACCTCGCCCATCGCCGGGGGGTCGTCCTCGAGGGTGATGGCGATGCGGTCGAGGATCGCCGCCGCGTCACCCGCGTCGGCGCCCACGAGGATCAGCGCGAACTCGTCGCCCCCGACACGTCCCACAGCGTCGGACGCCCTGACGTTGCGCTCGAGGATCCTCGTGAAGCTCCGGAGCGCGGCGTCGCCCGCCGGGTGCCCGTGAGCGTCGTTGAGGGCCTTGAACTGGTCGAGGTCGTACATCACGAGGGTGACCGCGGTGCTGCTGCGACGGGCCCGCTGGAGCTCGAGGTCGAGTCGCTCGAGGAACGCACGGCGGTTCAGCGCCCCCGTGAGCCCGTCCAGCCGAGCCAGCTCCTTCAGCTGGTCGACGTGGGCGGCGTCGCTCACCGCGGCGAGTGCCTGGTTGGCGAAGGTCCGCAGGATCCGCAGCTTGGCCGGCGTGGGCAGGAGGTGGTCGGACGGGTCGTCCGGCCAGATCCAGCCACCGATCCGCCCGTCCGCGTGGGTGAGCGGCACGATCAACCAGTGGTGGTCCCATGCCAGTGGCCCCCGGCCGTTGCGCTGCGACTCATAGCGGCGCGCGGTCTCGCCGGCCCGCTTCACTGCCTCGTCCGCCGGCCACAGGTAGCAGCCTTCGACCTCGTAGGCGGGGTCGCAGAGCCTGGCCACGTCCGCGATCGAGTACCTCCCCGCCGGCGGGCCATCCTCCCAGCCGAGCGAGGCGCGGAGGCGGAGCTGATCGGAGTCCGGGTCGGCGATCTCGATGACCACGCGCTCGAAGCCGAGCGCGCGGCTGATGCCGCCACAGCAGTCGAGGAGCACCTCGTCGATGTCCTCGTTGCTCGTGAGGGAGGCCGAGAGCTCGAGCAGGTGCTCCAGGGCCTCGCGGTTGCTGCGAGCCTCGATGGCCCGTTGGGCGCCGTGGACGGCGGCGGCGGCCGCCTCGGCCACGGCGATCGCGATCGCGATCTCCCGCGGCCCTGGTCGCAGCCCGGAGGTGGGCTCGTCGATCGACATGAACCCGATGAGCTCACCGTCGCCGGAACGGATCGGGATGAGGAGCTCGTCGTCCTCCTCCCACCGGTCGGGGTGGTCCGGGCGGTCGTCCCGACGGATGACGGCGCTGACGCCGTCGAGGTCGGACTCGTCGATCGTGCCGGCGGGGATGAAGTACGCCCCACCGACGTCGAACTCGGGGTCGAGCAGCGTCTCCACGGTCGATCGAGGCACCTTGCCGCCGTGAAGAGCCTCGATGATGTCGGGGGGCGCGTGGATGGCCACGATCTCGAAGTCGTCCCATGCGGGGCGGTGCAGGTTGATGGCGACGGCACGGACGTCGAGCACCCGAGCGACCTGCTCCACGACGCGCTCGGCAGCGCGCCCGGCAGGTCCTCGTCGAGGGCGCGCGTCTGCACTTCGATCAGACCCCGCAGGGCCCGCAGTGCCGTGCCCGCCTGGATCGCCACGGCGGTCAGTGTCCCACTGCGGACGGGCTGCGCCTAGAGGGCCAGAAGTCCTATCCCTCGGCGACAGCCGCGGCTCACGAGTAGCGCGCTCGGATGGCCTTCACGATCGCGTCGGCCTGCAGGCTGGGGAGCCCGGCCCCGCCGTCGACGACGAGGTTCTGGCCCGTGAGGTAGGACGCGGCGTCCGAGCACAGGAACGCCACGACGCCGGCCACCTCCGCAGCGGTGCCGATGCGTCCGAGCGGAGTGCCCGCCTCGGCGACCGCGGTCAGCTCCGGCTCATCCGTGATGACGGACGTGAGGTTCGTGGCGATCATGCCGGGGGAGACGCAGTTCGCCCGGATGGTCGGGGCGTACTCGAGGGCCGCGGTCGCCGTGAGGTTGACGACGCCCGCCTTCGCCGCGCTGTAGGGGGCCTCGCCTTGCAGCGGGCGGGTGGCGTTGAGGGTCGCGACGGTGACGAGGTTGCCCCGCCCCGCTTCGAGCAAGATCGGGATCGCGGCCCGCAGCGTGTGGAACGTGCCGTCGAGGTTCACGCCGACGACGAGCCGCCACTCCTTGTCCGAGTACAGGTGGAGCGGCTTGTTGAGCCCGAACCCCGCGTTGGCCACCACGTCGGTGAGACCCCCCATCGCCTCGGTGGCGGCGATCACGGCTGCCGTCGTGGCGTCCGGGTCGGCGACGTCGACGGTGAAGGCGTGCCCGCCCACCGCCGCAGCCACGGAGGTGGCGGAGTCGGCGGATCGGTCGAGCACCGCCACCTGTGCGCCGAGCGCGGCGAGGAGGTGCACGGTGGCTGCCCCGATCCCGGCGCCACCCCCCGTGACGACGGCCCGGTGACCGGTGAGGTCGGTCATCGCGCGTCCATGGTGAGGGGTGCCGACTTGATCCCCGAGATGACCGACGAGCCGCTGTGGACGACCGGTCCGGCCACGGTGAGGCGCGTCCACCGGGCGGCGACGCCCTCGAGCACCACGGACAGCTCGAGGCGGGCCAGGGCGGCGCCCAAGCAGAAGTGCGGGCCGTGACCGAGCGCGACGTGGTGGTTCGGTGCCCGGCCGATGTCGAAGGTGTGGGCGGTGCGTCCGAACTCGGCCTCGTCGCGGTTGGCGGCGGCGTAGATGAGCAGCAACGGATCACCGGACGCGATGGATGTGCCGCCCAGCTCTGTGTCGTGCACCGCAGTGCGCAGGAAGGACGTGACCGGGGTGGTCCACCGCAGAACCTCCTCGACGGCGCTGGGCAGCAGTGAGGGATCGGCGGCGAGATGGTCGAGCTGCTCAGGGTGCTCGGCCAATGCGACGAGCGCGCCCGAGATCGCGTTTCGCGTGGTCTCGTTGCCCGCCACGAGCAGCTGGATGAGGAACATGCCGAGCTCCTCGTCGGACAGCGACTCGCCGTCCTCCTCGTAGGTGGCGAGCATCGAGACGACGTCGTCCCGAGGCGCCGCTCGCCTCGCGGCGGCCAGGGAGAGGAGCTCGACCGTCATCTCCCCGAGCAGCGCCATGCGAGCGTCCTCCGGCCAGTCGGTGGCACCAGGGATCGCGGCCTCCGACCAGCGGAACAGGCGCTCCTCGTCGCCAGGCGGGAGCCCCAGCAGCTGGCCGATGAGCTGGATCGGGAGCGGCACGGCCAGCTCGGTCGTGACGTCGACCACGGCGCCGCCCGCCGCCTTCTCCGCAAGGGCGTCGAGGGCCACGCCCGTCCGCTCCCGAACGAGCACCTCGAGCTGGCGGACCACCTGGTTCGTGAACCCGGGCCGAGCGAGCTTGCGGTACCGGGTGTGCTCCGGCGGGTCGGCGTGCATCATCGTGGGCGGGGACTCGTAGGTGACGCCGATCTCGTCGACCAGGATCCCGCGCGACGAGCAGAAGCGGGACGGATCGCTCGAGGCTTCGGTCACGTCGGCGTGGCGGGTGACGGCCCAGAACCCCTTCGTGTCGTTCCACGACAGCGGCGCCTCCTCCCGGAGGCGGTTCAGCACTGCGTGCAGGTCGCCTGTGTAGGTGGCGGGCACGAGCAGGGCGTCGGTCAGCGGTTCGTGGGTGCCCGGCACGGTCGCGAAACCTAGGGCATGCGGTAGACCGCAGGGATGGCGAACCCCGAACGCATGGTGGAGCTGGCCTGCTACGGCCTGGCCGGACACGTCGATGACCCCCGCGTCCTTCTCGACGAGGTTCGGGACGCCGAGCGGATCGGACTCGGTTCCGTGTTCCTCTCGGAGCGGTTCAACGTGAAGGAGGCGGCGACCCTCTGCGGAGCGGCGGCAGCGGTGAGCGAGGAGGTGGGGATCGCCACCGGTGTCACCAACACGCCGACGCGGCACCCACTGGTGACGGCGGCGTGGGGCACGACCATGCATCGGTTGACCCGAGGCCGGTTCGCGCTCGGCATCGGTCGCGGCATCGGTCCGCTGCTCGACATCATGGGGATCCCGCGGATCACGATGGCGCAGATGGAGGACGCCGTCGGGATCTACCGGCGGCTCTGGAAGGGTGAGGCCATCTTCGGGCACCAGGGCCCCGCAGGCTCGTACCCGCTGCTCTCGCTCGGGTCCGACTTCGACGAGGACATCCCGGTGATGGCGGCGTGCCTCGGCTTCAAGACGATGCGTTGGGCGGGCGGGCTCCTCGACGGGGTGATCCTCCACACCTTCGTCAGCGACGAGGCGCTGGCACGCTGCGTGGCCGAGGTCCGCGCCGGAGCGGAGGACGCGGGACGCGACCCGTCCTCCGTGAAGGTCTGGTCCGTGCTCGCCACGCTCCACGAGCCCGACCACGAACGACTGCTGCGCGGCGTGACGGGTCGGATGGCCACCTACTTCCAGGCGTACGGCGACGCCTTGGTCGCGATGAACGGCTGGGACCCGGCACCGCTCGAGCGGTTCCGGGCGGACGAGGTCGTGCGGTCTGTCCCCGGTGCCATCGATGCCGTCGGCACGGTCGAGCAGCTCGAGCACATCCGCACGCTCATCCCGGAGGAGTGGCTGCCCGCCGCGGTCGGCTCGGCGGAGCAGTGCGCAGCGCGGGTCCTCGACCAGTTCGCGGCCGGCGTCGACGGCGTGATCCTCCACGGCTCGTCCCCGCGGAGCTCGAGCCGGTCGTCGAGGCCTACGCCCAGGTCCGCCCCGAGGGCCGCTTCGAGGGCCGCCATCCCAACCCCGCCCGGTGACCTCTCCCAACGTCTGCGGTCGATTTCGTTCGGTCTGCGGACGAGATCGACCGCAGACGTCGGAGAACACGCTCACTACGCTGATGGCGGGGGTGTAGCTCAGCTGGTCAGAGCTGTCGCCTTTTAAGCGATCGGTCGAGAGTTCGAGTCTCTCCACCCCCACTCGCCTAGCGTTCGCGAGATGGACGAGTCCGTGAACCTTGAGCCCGCGCCCGACCTGGCGGTGCTGGAGAGGATCGAGGGGGAGCTGTTCGCGGTCGAGCGGGCGCTCGAGCAGATCGACCAGGGCGTGTACGCGGGGTTCGCAGGGCTCGAGGATCAAGCCCCTGCGTAGCCCTCGACGTCGTCGTCGGTGAGCTGCATGGCGAGGAGGAAGCCGTAGGCCCGCTCCTGCTTCGGGTAGCGGTCGGCCAGTGCGTGGAAGGCGGGGCCGTGGTTCGCCTCCACGAGATGGGCCAGCTCGTGGACGATCACGGCGTCGAGCACCCAGCCGGGGAAGCTCGCCACGCGGTCGCTGACGCGTATCTCCCCGGATGCCGGTGAGCACGACCCCCACCGGCTGACCTGGTTGCCCACGAACCGGATCGAGTGTGGCATCGGCAGCTCGTAGCGCCGCGCCAGCTCCCAGGCCCGTGCGGTGAGGTCGACCGCCCTGGCCGTGTGCTGCCGGACGAGCTTCGCGACCATGGACTCGACGTACTCGGCCTCCTGCGCCTTCGTCATCCACTGCGGCATCCGCACGACGATGCGCCCGTCGACGACGCGAGCGGACACTGACTTGCGTCGCTTGGACGAGCGGATGACCTCGACGTGCATCCGCGCGACGCCCGCCGCCGTCGGCTCGGACCTCGGCGTTGGTTCGGGCACGGCGAGCGTCGGCGACGCGGCCGGCAGCCCGTGCTCCCACTCGTCGGTCGACCACAACGTGTCCATGGCACTGACCCTACCGACAGGGGTGTGACAGCTCGGCGCTCTCAGATCTGCGACGGCACGGTGAGCTCATCGGGATCGACGAGCACGACCCGGTCGCCGAGCCGGTGCACCTCGCCGCCCGGCCCCACCTCGATCCACCGCCCGCCGAGGTTCGCCAGCCGTTCGAACGGCGACCCGAGCAGCCCCTCCAGGGCGTAGACCACACCACCGTGGGTGACGGCGATGACCTCGCCGTCGGGGGCCAGGTCGTGGACGCGACCCAACGCCGTGATGACCCGCTCGAGGAGCGCGTCATCGGGCTCCCAGCTCGGTGGACGGCGTCGTCCGGACCTGGGTCGTACCGTCGCCGCGGCGGCTTCGGCTGCTGGTCCGATGCCGGCGCCCGGGTCGCGACCGGACGAGGGAGGGTCGAGGTAGCCGGGCCAGTCGCGCTCGATCTCGGCGCGGGTGAGGCCGGACCACTCCCCGGCATCGCGCTCGCGGAGCCCCGGTTCGAGCACCAGCGGACCCAGGCCCAGCTCGCCGGCGATGATCAAGGCCGTCTCGCTCGCACGATGGAGGTCCGACGCGACGATGGCGTCGACCACGCCGAGGTTGCGGCTCGCGTGCAGCGCTTGGTGACGACCGAGGTCCGTCAGGGGTGGGTCCGCCTGGCCCTGCCACCGCCCGTCCGCGTTCCACTCGGACTGCCCGTGACGGATGAGCAGGACACGGGTCATGGCGACCGAACCTACCGAAGCGAGCGCGGACGCCCCAACCGCGGTTGGGCTCGTTCGGAGGCCCTCTCGATACGCTCCCCCTCGCTGCCGAGGACCCGAGGAGGTGATGGTGTGGCCGTGCTGCGACTGTTCGCGGGGGCTCGTGATGCGGCCGGCACCGGCCGCGACGAGGTGCCCGGCGCCACCGTGGCCGACGTCCTCGACGCGGCGCGGGGCCGCTATGGCACGCCGTTCGTGGAGGTCCTCGAGCACTGCCGGATCTGGTGCAACGGCGAGCCCTGCGAGCTCGCAGACGCGGTCGTCGACACCGACGAGGTCGCGGTGCTCCCGCCCGTCTCCGGGGGCGTCGACTGATGGCCACCCGCCAGGCCCGCCGCCCGGCGGCTCGCCGAACGAGTGGGGGATCCACCAAGGCGGATGCGCGCACCAGGTCGAGGACCACCCGGGGTCGCCGGTTCCGTCGGCGGTACGCGGTCGTCTACGACATCGACGGGCCGCGCGTCCGCCTCGGGGTGCTCTGGTTCGTCGTTGCCGCCGTGGCACTCGCGGTCGGCCCCCTGCCGACGGCGGTGGTCTACGGCGGCGCGGCGGCGATCGCCGGGGCTCAAGCCGCGCGAGCGTGGCGGCGAAGCGACCAGCGACCGAACGAGGCGGTCGCGGCCGCGATGGCCGGCGCCATGACCGTCGGGGCCTGCCTCGGCGCGGGCGGCGCCGGACTCGGCGTGCTCGGCGGCGTCGTCGCGGCAGTCGTGGTCGCCACGAGCGACACGCGCTCGCCGAACCGCTCGATCGCCGATGCCGGCTGGACGATCCAGTGCGGGCTGTTCCCCGGACTCGCCGCCATGTCGATGGTGCTGCTCGCGCGACTCGACCAAGGGTCGGCGATCGCGCTCCTGTTGCTGGTGTCGGCCTATGAGACCGGGGACTACATCGTCGGTTCCGGGGCCCGTAACCCCTACGAAGGACCGGCCGCGGGGCTGACGGCCATCGTGGTCATCACCTTCAGCGTGTCGACGCTGCCCATCTCCGCGCTGAGCTTCGGTCAGGCCTGGTTCTTCGGTGGCATGGTCGGCGTCCTCGCCCCGCTGGGTCAGCTCTTCGCGAGCGCGCTGCTCCCCACTGCGGGATCCCCGGCCTCCGCCCTCCGTCGTCTCGACTCCCTCCTCCTCGCGGCCCCCGCCTGGTGGCTGGGGTTGGCGATGGTGTTGTAGTCGTCGTCCTCGGCCGCCTCCGGCGGCCTGCGGCGAACCGAAGAGGCCGGCCTGCGGCCGACTCATTGCGGTCGGCGACCGGCGGAGCCGGATCACCTCGCGGGCGAGTGGGGGCCGGCGGAGCGTTCCGCCCTCCACGCTCCCCCGTCGGCCCCGTCATCGACGGCGCACAGCGCTGGGCGGGGACGGCGGGGGGTGTGGGGGGCAGAGGCTCCGCGGAGCCCCCCGCCCGCGAAGGTGGTCCGGCTTCGCCGGTCGCCGAGCAGCGGTGAGTCGGCCGCCGGCCGTCACCTCAAGTTCGCCGGAGGCCGCCGTCAGGCGGCCGAGGACGACAAGCCCCTTCGACACGAAGTCCCAGTTGACGAGGTGGTCCAGGAAGGCGGTGAGGTAGGCGGGGCGCTGGTTGCGGTAGTCGACGTAGTAGGCGTGCTCCCAGACGTCGATGGTCAGCAAGGCCCGCTGGCTGTGCGCCAGGGGCAGGTCGGCGTCGTGGGTGCTGGTGACCAGCAGCTTCGAGCCGTCGTGGACGAGCCACGCCCACCCCGAGCCGAAGTGGGTGGCACCTGCCTCGTGCAGCTGCGCCGTGAACGCCTCGAACGACCCGAAGTCGCGGTCGATGGCCTCCGCCAGCTCGCCGGCTGGTCGGCCGCCCCCGTCGGGAGCGATGCACTGCCAGTAGAAGGAGTGGTTCCAGTGCTGGGCCGCGTTGTTGAAGAGCGGGCCGGTGCCTGCCGCCAGGATGACGGCCTCGAGGTCGTCGTTGGTCTTCCCGTCGACGAGGTCGTTGAGCTTGTCGACGTAGGACTGGTGGTGCTTCCCGTGGTGCAGCTCGAGGGTCTCGCGGCTGAGGTGCGGGTCGAGCGCATCGACGGTGTACGGGAGGGGGGGAAGGGTGAACGCCATGCTCCGACCGTACCCACGACCGGGGCGACTCCAAACGTGCCCGGGCGCCTAGTCGGCCACCTGGAACACCTCGTAGACGGTCCACCCCTCGGTGTCGCTGTAGCTCATCCGGAAGCTCGTCGAACCGCCCTCGAACCGGTAGCCGCACAGGGTGTGGGGATCGGGGACGTCCTGCGGGACGCAGCCCTCGAAGGTCCACCCTGCACCCGCCCCCGGGATCGAGAAGAGCTGGTCGAGGGCCTCGGCGGTGGCGAGGTTCCCGGCGCAGGCGCGGTCGCCGAGCGTGAAGGCCTCGTACACGACCTCCGCGGTGGGCTCCGGCTCGTCCGGCCCTGATGACACGCACCGTGCCGGATCCACCGTGGATGGCGGCGAGGTCGTGGTGGTGGTGAGGGCGGTGGTGGTGGTCGTCGGTGCCGTGGTGGTGGTGGTCGCCTCGGTGGTGGTCGTCTCCTCCGTGGTCGTGGTGGAGTCCGTGCTGGTGGTCGTGTCGTCGTCGTTCAGGAACAGGAGCGCGAGCCCCAGTGCCACGACGAGCGCGACGAGGCCCCCGAGGATCCATGGGCGCCAGTCGCGCGGCGGGGGTGGTTCGTCGGAGGGCGGCGGCGGGTCCACCGGCGGTGGACCGCCGGCCGCCGCGGGCATCGCCATCGTGGGATCGGTGACCGGTGTGTCGACTTGCGTTGGCTCGTCGAGGGGATCGTGGTCGGACATCGCCTCCACCGTATTCGAGGATGGTTGAGCAGGGTCCACGACGTCAGTAGGTTGCGGACGGACCACCGCCGACGACGAGGGGCAGACCTGTGGAGATCTTCAAGGACCTGGGCGAGTCGTACGGGCCGCTGGCCTTCCTGATGCGGTACGCCCACGTGCTGGCGGGCATCACGTGGATCGGCCTCCTCTACTTCTTCAACTTCGTGCAGGTGCCGTCCTACGCCGAGCTCTCCGACGGCGCTCGCTCCGAGGCGCTTCGCAAGCTGACGTTCAGGGCACTGTGGTGGTTCCGCTACGCCGCTCTGCTCACGTTCCTCTTCGGCATCTTGCTCCTCGGCCTCGAGGGCGGCGACACGATGGACACCTACCTCGCGGGCGTCGGCGGCACGGCCATCCTCACCGGGATGCTCTTCGGGATCACCATGTTCCTGAACGTCTGGGGCGTCATCTGGCGCAACCAGAAGGTCGTCATCGGCAACGCCGAGAACGTCGCCAACGGGGGTGAGGCCAACCCCGACGCGCCGGCCGCAGCCAAGCGAGCCGCGCGGGCATCGCGCTGCAACACCCTGTTCTCGATCACGATGCTGTTCTTCATGGTGTTCGCCGCCCACGGCGCCGAGTGGTTCGTCGGTGTCGGCGGCACCGCCGTCTACTGGGTGCTGGTGCTCGTCTTGTGGGCGTTCATCGAAGCCTCGGCGCTCGGTTTCGTCGGTGGCATCGACAGCGCCTTCAACAAGGCCGCCTTCGACAAGCACCAGCAGACGATCTGGTTCGGGTTCGGCCTGCTCGCCATCATCTACTTCGTGGGCTGGGAGCTCCTGCTCAAGGTGTGAGCCCCGAACGCATCAGCTGACCACGAGGTCAGCCTCCATACCGGCGGCTTCGTGGCCGGGGATGTCGCAGTAGAGCACGTAGGTGCCGTCCGCCAGATCGATGGTGCCGGTGTCCATGTCCCCCATGGACAGCTTGAAGCCCGACTGCTCCTTGATCAGCAGCGTGTGGGCGACCGATCCGGTGTTCTCGTAGGTGACCTCGATGCAGCCGGCATCGGCGTCGTAGCTCTCGGCATCGAACTTGAGATCGTCCTGCGCGCGGACGGTGAACTCGTCGACGACCGGTGTGCAGCTGCTCGCATCGTCGTCGGAGCCACCGCACGCGGCGAGCGGTGCGGCCAGTACGACGGCGGCAGTGATGGGGAGCAGGGTGCGTCGCATGCCGGCACGATATCGGCGGGCCTTCTGCGGTCGGAACTCGGGAGTACGCTCGCGCCATGTCCTCGGACCTCGCCGTGCTCCTCCACCCGGACTACCTCGGCGACCTCACCCGCCGGAGCATGGACGAGGTGCGGGCGATGCGCGCCGAGTGCCAGGAGGTGGAGACCGGCCTGTCGCTCCTTCGTCGCATGGTGCAGGGCCGTCTCGACATCGTCGGTGTGGAGCTCACCCGGCGGGCCCAGGGTGGCGATCCTGCCGACCTGCCCGACCTCATCGCCCTCCTGCCGGAGGTCCTCTCGGAGCGCACACGCTCGCCGGGCGTGGGGCGCCTGCCGCAGATGATGACCCCCGGCGAGCTGCCGGAGGAGCTCGAGGCCGAGCTCGATGCGATCGTCGGGGCCGCGCACGTCGCCGACCTCCCGTCCGTCGACGACGACCACCTGCGCTCGATGGCGGACGAGCTGGCCGCCTTCGAGCAGAAGGTCTCGAGCTACCGACACGACCTGTTCGAGCGCATCGACGCGCTGCAGGCCGAGATCACCCGGCGCTACAAGAGCGGCGAGGCCACCGTCGACTCGCTGCTCCAGTAGTTCGCGTTCGACTAACAGTTGCTCGCGGCAGTCGCGTAGCCTGGCTCCTCGTGAAGGAGGACCTCGAGCACCGCTGGAGCGAGCTGGGGGAGTTCATCCGTGACCAGCGTCGCGTCGGGCACCTCTCGCTGCGGAAGCTGTCCGAGCTGGCCGGCATCTCGAACCCCTACCTCAGCCAGATCGAGCGCGGGTTGCGGAAGCCGTCGGCCGAGATCCTCCAGCAGATCGCCCGTGCGCTGGAGATCTCCTCCGAGACCCTCTACGTGCGGGCGGGCATCCTCGAGGAGCGGGAGGGAGCAGATCTCGTCAGCGAGATCCGGCGTGACCCCGTCCTCTCCGAGGAGCAGAAGAAGACCCTCATCCGCATCTACACCTCGTTCCGCCACGAGAACGAGGCGGCCGCCGGCCCGGGTGAGGAAGAACTCATCGACGTCGAGCGTTGACAACCAGCGGTACCCCACATGCGCCGCCTCGCCGTCCTCTCGCTGCACACGTCACCGCTCGCTCAACCCGGTCAGGGCGACAGCGGCGGCATGAACGTCTACGTCCGCGAGCTCGTGTCGGCCCTGGCGCAGGCTGGGGTGTCCGCCGACGTCTTCACCCGGCGCTCGGATGACGCCAGCCCCGAGGTGGTCGAGATCGAGCCCGGCTTCCGGGTCGTCCACGTCGAGGCCGGCGCGACGGATCTCGCCAAGGAGCACCTGCCGGATGTCGTCGATGCGTTCGCCGACGGTGTCAGCGCTCATCTTCGGTCGCTCCGTGACGTCGACGCGCTCCACGCGAACTACTGGCTGTCCGGGGTCGCCGGGCACCGCCTGAAGCACGAGCTCGACCTTCCCCTGGTGTCGACCTTCCACACCCTCGCCCGGGTGAAGGCCGAGACGGGCGACCCCGAGCCCGAGCGGCGCGTGCGAGCGGAGGCGGAGGTGATCGGCTGCTCCGATGCGATCCTGGCGTCCTGCCCCGCAGAGGCTGACCAGCTCGTGCGGCTCTACGGCGCCGATCCGTCGCGCATCGAGCTGGTGGCCCCCGGTGTCGACCACGCCTTCTTCTCGCCGGGCGATCGGTGGGGCGCGCGCTCCGCGCTCCGACCCCTCGACCTGGGAGACGGTCCGGTGCTCCTCTTCGTCGGGCGCATCCAGCCGCTGAAGGGGCTCGATGTCGCCGTGCGAGCGCTCGCGGCGCTGGGACTGCCCGACGCCCGCCTCGTGGTGATCGGTGGCGCCAGCGGTGCCGAGGGTGCCGCCGAGGTCGAGCGGATCGAGAAGCTCGTCGCCGAGCTCGGCGTGGCGGACCAGGTGCGGACCGTGGCGCCTGTGCCGCACCACCTGCTGTCCACCTACTACCGGGCGGCCGATGTCGTGCTCGTGCCGAGCCGCTCGGAGTCGTTCGGTCTCGTCGCCCTCGAGGCGGCGGCGTGCGGCACCCCCGTCGTGGCCGCCGCCGTCGGCGGCCTTCGCACCCTCGTCGAGCACGGCGTCACCGGCTTCCTCGTCGAGCAGCGCGACCCCGTCGCCTTCGCCGCGCACACCGAGGAGATCCTGCAGTCGCCCTTGCTGGCGGCAGACCTGTCCAGGCAGGCGGCCCGTCGGGCACGTGACTACACGTGGTCCACCGCCGCGGGTCGGCTCCGGCGCGTCTACGGCGACATCACGGCTCGCTCGCTCGTCGACTGCAGCTAGATCCGCTGTGCCCTCGCCGACGGCGCCGGACGAGCTCGACGCGCTCGGAGGCTCGGATCGACGCATGGCTCGCCGACCAGCTCGCCGAGAACCCCATCGTGGTGGCTGTGGAGCGCGACCGCGAATCGGGCGAACGCCGGTGGTTCGTCCGCGTCACAGGGGAGGAGAAGGACGTCTTCACGATCTGGTTCCACCTGCGCCAGCGCACGCTGCACTACGAGACGTACGTGTTGCCCGCCCCAGAGGAGCACCAGGCGCAGTTCTACGAGCACCTGCTCCGCCGGAACCTCAAGCTCTACGGCGCCGCGTTCGCGATCGGTGACGAGGACGCCGTGTTCCTCGTCGGGCAGCTCGACAACGCCTCGATCACCCGGGACGAGCTCGACCGGATCCTCGGTTCGCTGTACGCCTGGGTCGAGCAGTGCTTCCGGCCCGCGTTGCGCATCGGGTTCGCCTCCCGGCTCTCCGGCTGACCTGTTGTATCTCATATTATTTTGATCTATCCTGCCCAGTCGCGACGGGGGGTGCCCTGACGGCACCCGATCGGGGAAGGGGTGACCCAGGCCAGCCCCCGCCGCTCCGGCCACGGGCTCCTCGGGCGCCTCCGCCCCCGGCACTAGCGTCGTGCAGATGGTCGTGCTGCAGGTGATCGGCGGGGGCCGGATGGGTGAGGCGCTGGTCGGCGGCCTGCTCAAGGCCGGTGGGATGCGTCTCGACGGGCTCCGGGTGATCGAGCCGGATGCGACCCGTCGCGAGGCCCTCCGGGCGGCCTTCCCGGGCGTCGACGTGGTCGCGGAACCTCGGCCGGCCGAGGACAACATCATCGCCGTGAAGCCGGTCGACGTGCCGGCCGTCTGCGGTGCGCTCGCCGACGCTGGACCCGTACGGGTGCTGTCGATCGCCGCTGGCGTCACGATCGCTGCGCTCGAGACCGATCTGCCTTCGGGATCACGCGTGATCCGAGCGATGCCCAACACCCCGGCCCTGATCGGCGTGGGCGCGGCCGCCATCGCGCCGGGCACCTCCGCCACCGACGACGACCTCGCCTGGGCCGAGGAGCTGCTCGGCGCGGTGGGAGCCGTCGTGCGCGTCAAGGAGCCGCTCCTCGACGCCGTCACCGGCCTGTCGGGGTCCGGGCCCGCGTACGTGTTCCTCGTCGCCGAAGCGCTGATCGAGGCCGGCGTCCTGGCCGGCCTGCCGCGTGACGTGAGCCGGACGCTTTCCGTGCAGACCCTGCTCGGTGCGGCCACCCTCCTGGCCGAGGGTCCGGATGGCCCTGAAGCGCTGCGAGCGGCGGTCACCTCCCCCGGCGGCACCACGGCGGCCGGCCTCCGGGTGCTGGAGCAGCGAGGGCTGCGGGCGGCCTTCCTCGATGCCGTGGCTGCGGCCACCGAGCGATCTCGGGACCTGGGCCGCTGACCGACGGACAGCGACCACTCATCCCCCTCTAGCCACACCAGCCACAGGCACGTACGCTTCCGCCACACCTTTGGAGAGGGGTGCCTTCCTTGGCAGCATCACCAGCGCGGCCGCGTCTGCTCACACCGAACGAGGTCGCCGAACAGCTTCGTGTGTCGACGATGACGGTGTACCGGCTCATCAAGGCCGGCGACCTCCGGGCGGCCCGGATCGGCAAGTCGTTCCGGATCAGCGAGGACGACGTCGACAGCTACCTGCAATCCCGGTTCAGCGACGCCGGGTAGGCGCTCGCCGACGGTCCGCCGGTACCCTCGCCAGGGCCATGGGCGCCCCGTTCGACACGATCACCTTCCTCTCCGACTACGGCACCGGAGACGAGTTCGTCGGCATCGTGAAGTCCGTGATCCGCTCGATCGCGCCTCACGTGACCGTGGTCGACCTCACCCACGACATCCCCGCCTATGACGTCCGCGCCGGCAGCCTGACGCTCGGGCGATCGGCGCAGTACCTGTGCCCCGGCGTGGTGCTCGCCGTGGTCGACCCGGGTGTCGGCACCGAGCGTCGGGCCATCGCCCTCGAGGTGGGCGGCGGGCAGAGCTACCTGGTGGGCCCCGACAACGGTCTGCTCGCCGGCGCGGTCGCCATGAGCGGAGGGGCGACGGCGGCCGTCGAGCTCACGAGCCTCGACCACCAGCTGGTCGCGCCCGGCCCCACCTTCGCCGGGCGCGACGTGTTCGCACCGGCGGCCGCGCACCTCTGCCTCGGCGTGCCACTGGCCGACCTCGGTCGATCGGTCGATCCCCTGTCGCTCCTCCCCGGGCTGCTTCCGCTGCCGCGCCCGGAGGGTGACGCCCTGGTGGCCGAGGTGCTGTGGGTCGACCGGTTCGGCAACTGCCAGCTCAACGTCGACCCCGACGAGGTGAGCTCGTTCGGGCCGCGGGTGCAGGTCCGGTGGCGCGACGACGTGCGAACGGCCGAACGAGCGACCACGTATCAAGGCATCGCACCCGGTCAGGTCGGTCTGGTCGTCGACAGCTACGGCATGCTGGCGGTCTGCCTCGGCAAGCGCTCCGCGGCCGAGGAGCTGGGGATGCCGGTCGGCACCGAGGTCACGCTGTCGGCGCCGTCCGACGACGACGGGTCCGTCGAGTCGGTGCCCGTCCGCTTCACGTCCCGGACCGACGCATGAGGCCCGGCACCACCCTCGTTCTCGCCATCCTCCTCGGGATGATCCTCCTCGCCGCCACCCTCCAGCTCTTCTTCATGACCTGAAGGAGCGCAAGGGCGCGACGAGGCGGAGCGACGTGCTCGGTGTCGCCAGGCCTGCTCCCGGTCCTCCGCGAGGACGAGTTCGCGAGGCAATAGGTCCCGTTGGCGTGATCTCGAGGCGATGGGTCCCACATCTGGGATCTATCGCCTCGCCCTCGCCGTGACGGGACCTATTGCCTCTCCGTAGGATCCTGCGGCGTCCGCTCGGCCGTCGACGCGGCCTTGGGCTCGACCTGCTGCCTACACGCTGGCTGCGAGCTGGTCCCTCGTGAAGCGCTTGGCGCCGCCCCGGACGAGGATGAGCGCGACGATCCAGATGACACCGCCGATCGCGATCGCCACGGGCAGAGGCACGAGGAGCAGGCCCGACGACTGGCCGACGGCCAGGAAGATGAGCGGGAGGATGACCGCTCCGCCGAGCTGGTTGGCCTCTTGGCTCGTGCGCGCCCGCGCGGAGACGCGAACCATCACCGCGAGCCCGAGCGAGGCCACCGTGGGCGCGACCCACAGGATCATCGCGAACCACAGCCGCGTGGGGACGAACATGCGGTGCAGCACGGGCCACGCCACCGCGTTCGACACGATGCAGAAGCACACGAAGCCGACCCACGACACGACCATCGCGGGGATGAAGGCCGTCAGGAGCTTGGCGTAGAACAGGTCGCGGGCCGCGATGGGCAGGTGGAGCAGCGACTCGAGGGTCTTGCGCTCCTTCTCACCCGCGAAGGCGTCCGCGGCCAGCACGGCTGACACCATCAGCGGGACGATGAGGAAGAGCGGCGCCAGCAGGTAGCCGTTCACGAGGACGATCAGCTGCTCGTCCTTCGGCAGCTCGAGGATCGGCCGGGCGATGTCACCGGGCACGTTCCCGAGGATCCGGCTGATGTCCGACCGGCCCGAGTTCCTGGACGCCAGCCCGATCCCGAGGGGGAGCAGGATCATCAGGATCGCGGGCACTGCGAGCATCGGGATGACGACGGCCTTGGAGCGGCGGACCGCGATGACGTCCTTGGCGATGACCGCTCGCATGACCGGCCAGTTCACGACGCCACCCCCTCGGGCAGCGGGCGGCTCACGACGTCGAACACCGGCGGGGCCGTGTTCCGACCCTCCGCAGCGGCGATCCGTGCCTCGACCGCGAAGTAGACGTCCTCGAGCGTGGGTGGCGTGGCACTGGCCCCGTAGACGGAGAGGCCCCGTTCCACGAGCAGCCGCACGAGGTGGGGCACGACGGACCGCTCCGCGACCCGCACGATGGCGCCCGACGGCGAGGGGACGACAGCCGATACGCCGGGTGCGACCCGCAGGGCGTCCGCGGTGGCGGCGTCGACGGGTGCGCCGACGTCGAGCTGGGCGTCGAGGCCGTGCCAGAGATCAGCGGCGATCTCATGGGGCCGTCCGAAGGCGTGGAGGCGTCCGTGGTGGAGCACCGCCATCCGGTGGGCCAGGCGACCGGCCTCGCCCAGGAAGTGCGTGGCCAGCACGACCGTTCGGCCGTGTTCGGTGGCCAGCGAGCCGATCAGCTCGATGACATCACGTGTCGCCGAGGGGTCGAGACCCGAGGTCGGTTCGTCGAGGAAGAGCACCTCGGGATCGTGCAGGAGCGCTCGTGCGAGCGCGAGGCGCTTTCGCTGTCCGGTGGACGTCCCCTGGACGAGGACGTCCGCTCGGTCGGCCATCCCGAACCGCTCGAGCAGCTCTGAGGTCCTCCGCTCCACCCAGGCGCGGTCGAGGCCGCGCATGCGCCCGGTGAGCGTGAGGTTCTCACGAGCGGTCAGGCGCTCGTCGAGGCCAGCGTGCTCGGTGAGGACTCCCGTTCGTCGTCGCACCTCGTCGCCCTGGGTGGCTGGGTCGAAGCCGAGCACGGTCGCGCGTCCCCGATCGGGCGTGAGGATGCCGTTCAGCAGCCGAACCGTCGTCGTCTTGCCTGCTCCGTTCGGTCCGAGCAGGGCCAGCACCTCACCGGGCTGGACGTCGATGGTGAGCCCGTCGAGGGCTACCCCGCTGGCGAAGGAGCGGGTCAGATCGTGGGTCTCGATGGCGGGCATCAGATGGCAGTCTCGCCGGATCAGCCCGCCTCGAGCGATCGCAGGGGGTCGAGCACCGCCGTGACGCGCTCTGGCGTCGGGTGCGGTTGCGGCGGCGGAGGAGGAGGGGGAGGGGGAGGCGGAGGCGCGGTCGTCGTGGTGGTGGAGGGCGGCGCCGGCGCTGGAGCGGCTGCAGGGGTGGGGGCGGGGGCCGGGGACGCAGCGCCACCGAGGGCCATGAAGTTGTGGGTCGTGTACATGCGGCCGTCGGCCGCCATCGTCACCCCCACCCCGACGTGCGTCCACGCGGGGTCGACGAGGTTGGCGTAGTGGGCGGGGCTGTTGATGAAGGCCTGCATGAGCCCGGCGACGTCGTAGCCGACGCCGACGTTCTCGCCCATCTTGGTCCAGGCCCCGCCGATCTCGGTGCCCAGGTTCGGGTTGTGCGAGATCTGCCCCGCCGCCACCATCCGGTCCGTCCAGCGCCGGGCCATCGCCACCAGGTCACCTGACACCACGAGCTGGTTCAGGCCCTTCGACGCCCGCAGGCTGTTGATGCTGTTCACGAACTGCGCCTCGATGCCGGGGTCGGACGCCACCACCTGGCTCGAACCCACGGTGCTGGGAGCCGTCGGGTGCGCCAGCGCCGAGGGTGCAGCCAGGACGGCGAACACCAGGCACGGTGCGACGAGCACGGGCATCCAGCGTCGGGGCGACATCCCCGTGATGATCGGGACGAATCGGTCCGGGCTTGAGGGCGGCGGCCCCGTCCGGCTCGGCGTCACGCGGCGCGCTGTGCTGGACTGCCCCACGTGAACCTGGCGACGATCATCGATGGGCACCCCGACGACGCCGTCGCCGTGATCTCCCGCGGGGAGTCCACGACGTATGGCGAGCTGCGCGAGCAGGTCAGCCGCCTACGGGGCGGCCTGCTGGGTCTGGGGCTCGATCCGGGCGATCGCGTCGGCATCGTGGCCGCCAACAACTGGTACTTCGTCGTGTCCTACCTCGCGGTGCTCGGCGTCGGCGGGGTCGCCGTCCCGATCAACCCGATGAGCCCGGTCCCCGAGGTCGAGCGCGAGCTCGCGGCCATCGGGGCGCGCCTCGTGATCGCCGGGCCGACCGCGCGTGCGACGGTCGCCGGGCTCGACCGCGCGGCCCTTCCCGCCCTCGAGGCGGTCGTCCTTTCGAGCGAGGGCAACGACGTCCCCGGCGGGGTGCTGCTCGACGACCTCCTGGCGCCCGAGCCGACCCCCATCGTGGATCGCGGCCCGGACGACCTGGCGGTGCTGATCTTCACGAGCGGCACGGCCGGGTCACCGAAGGCCGCCATGCTCACCCACGGCAACCTCCTCACCAACCTGGAGCAGTGCCAGGCCCACCCGGGACGGTCGCAGGGTCCTGACGACGTCGTCTTCGGCGTCCTGCCCTTCTTCCACATCTTCGGCCTGAACGTGGTCCTCGGGCTCTCGTTCGTGGCCGGTGCGACCGTGTTGCTCGTCGAGCGCTTCGATCCGCAGTCCGCCATCGAGTCGATCATCAACCACGCGGTCACCGTCGTCAGTGGTGCGCCGACGATGTGGGCGGCGCTCGCGGCGCTGCCTGGGACCCGTCCGGGCGACCTCGCCACCGTGCGGCTCGCCACCTCCGGTGCCGCCAAGCTCGACTCGCAGGTCCAGCGAGCGATCTCCGATCGGTTCGGTGTCGACATCGTGGAGGGCTACGGCCTCACCGAGGCGTCACCCGTGGTCACCTCGGGCACCGGCCTCGACGCGCCCGAGGGCAGCATCGGCGTCCCACTCCCTGGGGTGCACGTCCGGCTCGTGGACGCCGACGGCCACGACTCGCTGGTCGGTGACGCCGGCGAGCTCTGGGTGAAGGGGACCAACGTCTTCGCCGGCTACTGGAACGACCCGGAGGCCACCAGCGCGGCGCTCACGCCGGACGGCTGGCTCCGCACGGGTGACGTCGCCGTGGTGGACGACAACGGGTTCCTCTTCCTCGTCGACCGTGTGAAGGACCTGATCATCGTCTCCGGCTTCAACGTGTACCCCGCCGAGGTCGAGGAGGTCATCGCGTCCCATCCCGCCGTGGCCCAGGTCGCGGTGATCGGCGTCCCCCACCCCCACTCCGGGGAGGCGGTCAAGGCGTACGTGGTGGTCGAGGCCGGTGCGAGCGTCGAGGAAGACGACATCATCCACCATTGCGAGGCGAACCTGGCTCGCTACAAGTGCCCGCAGAAGGTCATGTTCGTGGCCGAGATCCCGCAGGGCACGAGCGGCAAGGTCTTGCGCAAGGAGCTCCGCGCGGGCTCCCGCGGGTGACAAGTGAACATGTGAACATGGGCGGTACGCTGGGCGGGCATGGCCTCGTCCACCCGTCGCACGATCCCTGAGGCCACGGTCGCCCGCCTGCCGCTCTACCTGCGGAGCCTGGTGGAGGGTCAGCACGCCGGGCTGACCACCATCTCGTCCGAGCGGCTCGCCGAGCTGGCCGGCGTGAACGCGGCGAAGGTGCGCAAGGACCTCTCGTACCTCGGCTCCTACGGCACTCGCGGCGTCGGGTACGACGTCGAGTACCTCCTCTTCCAGATGAGCCGCGAGCTCGGTCTCACGCAGGACTGGCCCGTGGCCATCGTCGGCCTCGGCAACCTCGGTCAGGCGCTGGCCAACTACGGGGGGTTCGGCGATCGTGGCTTCCCGGTCGCAGCGCTCTTCGATGCCGATCCCCGCGTCATCGGCACCGATGTGCACGGCACGATCGTTCGTGCGATCGACGACCTTCCCGAGGTCGCCGCGGAGCGCAGCATCGCGATCGCCATCATCGCCACCCCCGCGTCGGCGGCGCAGGACGTCGCCGACCGCCTGGTTGCCGCGGGCGTGCCGTCGATCCTCAACTTCGCGCCCACGGTCATCTCGGTCCCGGAGGAGGTGTCGCTCCGCAAGGTCGACCTCGCCGTCGAGCTGCAGATCCTCAGCTTCTACCAGCAGCGCAAAGCTGGCGGTCCGCCGCTGGCCGTCGCCGACTAGCGCTGTGCCGCTCGACGTTCCCCTCTACCCGGTGAACCTGCTGGTGTCAGGCCGGAAGGTGCTCGTGGTGGGCGGCGGGGCGGTGGCGGCCGAGAAGGCCCGCGGGCTGCTGGCGGCGGGTGCGATCGTGCACGTCGTCGCCGCCGAGGTCAGCGGCGAGGTCCGGTCGCTCGATGTCACCTGGGAGGAACGGCCCTACGCGCGTGGCGACGTGTCGGGCTGCCGCCTCGTGGTCGCGTGCACCGACGACCCCGTCGGTCAACCAGGCCGTGTTCGACGACGGGGAGGCGGCGGGCGTCTGGGTGAACGCCGCGGACGATCCGGCACGCTGCTCGTACACCCTCCCGGCCCGTCTCGACCGTGGTCGCGTGCTCGTCACGGTGTCGACGGCGGGGCACAGCCCTGCCCTCGCGTCGTGGCTCCGCGACCAGCTCGCCGCCCAGGTCGGACCGGAGTACGACACCCTCCTCGAGCTGCTGGCGGAGGCGCGAGCCGGCCTGGTGGCGGCGGGGCGTCCGACCCTCGGTGCCGATTGGCGATCGGCCCTCGATTCGGGGATGCTGGATCTCGTCCGGGCCGGTCGTCTCGACGAGGCCAGGGAGCTCCTCCAGTCCTCCCTCGCCACCGCCGATCCGCCCCTCCCGGGTTCCCTTCGCTAGGAGACCGCCGCGTGTCCGTCGTCGTCATCGGGCTGAACCACCGGAGCACGCCGCTCGACCTGCTCGAGCGGATGACCATCGGTGACGCCGCGCTGCCGAAGGCACTGCACGATCTCGTGTCCCGGGAGGACGTCTCGGAGGCGGTCGTGCTCTCGACGTGCAACCGCACCGAGGTGTACGCCGTGGCCGAGCGCTTCCATGGTGCGTACCAGGACATCCGCGACTTCCTCGCCGAGGTCGCCTTCCTCGCCCCTGAGGACTTCAGCGATCACCTCTACGTCCACTACGACGCGCCGGCGGTGGCGCACCTGTTCGGCGTGGCCGCTGGGCTCGACTCGGCAGTGCTCGGCGAGAGCGAGATCCTCGGTCAGGTGAAGGTGGCGTGGGAGCGCGCTCGCGCAGGAAGGCGCGGCGGGCCCGAGCCTCAACCTGCTGTTCCGCCACGCGCTCGAGGCGGGCAAGCGAGCCCGCACGGACACCGGCATCGGGCGCAACACCACCTCGGTCTCGCAGGCGGCCGTCGCCATGGCCGCCGAGCGACTCGGAGGCCTCCAGGATCGACGCGGGCTGGTGCTCGGAGCCGGTGAGATGGGGGAGGCGATGGCGCTGGGCCTCGCCAAGGCGGGCACGGTGCTCACCATCGCCAACCGCACGTGGGACACCGCGGCCCGCCTCGCCCATCGGGTGAGGGGTGAGGCCGTGCCGCTGGCCGACGTGACGACCACCCTCGTCGACGTCGACGTGCTCCTCACCTCCACCGGCGCGGCCACCCCGCTGCTCGAGGTGCACGACATCGAGCTGGTCGTCGCCGCACGCGGGGGCCGTCCGCTGCTGATCGTCGACATCGCCATGCCTCGCGACATCGACCCGGCGGTCGCGCACCTGCCCGGGGTCACGCTCCTCGACATGGACGACCTCCGCGCGTTCGCCGACGTCGGCACCCAGGCCCGCGAGGGCGAGGTCGCCGTCGTCCGCGCGCTGCTGGACGAGGAGCTCGATCGGTACCTCGGGGCCACCTCTGCCCGCGAGGTGGCCCCGATGATCGTCGCCTTGCGCGAGCGCGCCGAGGACGTTCGTCGGTCGGAGCTGGACCGCTACCGCGCCTCGCCTCGCTGAGCTCGACGCCGGCCAGTTCGATGCCGTCGACGCGCTCGACGAGGGGCATCCTCGGCAAGCTGCTGCACGATCCGTCGGTCGCCCTCAAGGAAGCCGCCGGGTCCACCCGTGGCGACCGGCTCATCTCGGCGCTGCGCGAGCTGTTCGCACTCGACGACGACGACGCCAGCTCCCCGACGTAGGCCTGTGCGCACGCTCCGGGCGGCGACGCGCGGGAGTCCTCTGGCGATCTGGCAGACCGAGCACGTGGCCGCTCTGCTGCGCGCCCTGGACCCGGACCTCACCGTCGACGTGATCCTCGTCGACACCCACGGCGACCGGCGCCTCGACGTGCCCATCTGGGAGCTCGGTGGCAAGGGTGTGTTCGCCAAGGAGGTCCAAGCCGCCGTGCTCGACAGCCGGGCAGACGTGGCGGTCCACAGCGCCAAGGACCTGCCGTCGGAATCGGTGGCAGGGCTCACGATCGCCGCGGTGCCCGAGCGCGGCGATCCCCGCGACGCGCTGGTCGGGTCCACCCTTGCTGACCTGCCCGAGGGCGCGCAGGTGGCCACCGGCTCCCTGCGCCGGCAGGCGGAGCTGCGCCGCCACCGGCCGGACCTCCGCTTCGCCAGCCTGCGCGGGAACATGCAGACCCGGCTGGCCAAGGTGGCGGAGCACGACGCCGTCGTGGTGGCGGCCACGGCGCTCGACCGCCTCGGGCTCGCCGAGCGGATCGCGGAGCGCCTGAGCACCGATGTGATGCTCCCACAGGTGGCCCAGGCCGCTCTGGCCGTCGAGTGCCGCGAGGACGACGACGACCTGCGCACCCTCCTCACCCGCATCGAGCACGGTGCCACCCGCCGGTGCGTCGACGCCGAGCGCGCCTTCCTGGCGGAGCTCGGGGGCGACTGCTCGCTCCCGGCGGCCGCCCACGCCGTGGTGGCCGGGGAGGGGCTCCACCTGCGCGGGTTCCTCGCCTCGCCCGACGGTCAGGTCATGCACCGCCACGAGCGCACCGGTCCGGACGCAGCCGTCGGCACCGAGGTCGCGCGCCACCTCCTCGACCTCGGCGGTCCCGGCTTGGCTGGCTGACCGTACGCTCCCGTGATGATCATCGTCACCGGCAGCGTGCAGGCCCGCCCCGAGCACCTCGACGAGGTGCTGGCCCTGAGCGTGGCGCACGTCCACCGCTCCCGCCTCGAGCCCGGCTGCCTCCTCCACACCGTCCACCAGGACGTCGAGGACGTTCATCGCATCGTCTTCGTCGAGCACTGGGTGGACCTCGACGCCCTGCGCACCCACTTCGCCGTGCCCGAGTCGGGTGCCTTCGTCGAGGCGCTCAGCGCATTGGTCGACGGCGCTCCCACCCTCGAGGTCTACGACGCCACCCCCTCCCGCGTCTGAGCCGCCCAGGGTTGGGGGCACGGCGGTCCCTACGTGGGTCTCTGGTGCCCCGAACCTCTACGGTGCGACCGTGGAGCTGACGGGTGCGACGGCGACCGGGTACGCGCGGCTGGTCGAGGAGCTGTACCAGCACCTCGGCCACTGCGAGCTGGCCGCCGACGCATTCCTGCCGTGACCGTCTACCTCGTGGGCGCTGGTCCGGGCGACCCCGGGCTGTTGACCGTGCGGGCAGATCGAGTGCTCCGGCGGGCCGATGTGGTCGTCTACGACCGGCTGTCGGTGGAGGCGCTCCTCGACCTCGCGCCCGCCCGAACGGAGCGCATCAGCGTCGCCAAGTCGGCCGGCCGGGTGACGATGCCGCAGGAGGACATCAACACCCTCCTCGTCGAGCTCGGCCGCCGGCACGAAACGGTCGTTCGCCTCAAGGGCGGGGACCCGTTCGTGTTCGCACGCGGTGGCGAGGAGGCCGCCGCGCTCGCTGCCGCCGACGTGCCGTTCGAGGTCGTACCCGGCATCACCTCCGCCATCGCCGTCCCGGCCTACGCCGGGATCCCCGTGACGATGCGTCACAGCTCCACGTCCTTCACCGTCGTGACGGGCCACGAGGACCCGTCCGTGGGCGACGACGGCACGGTCGACTGGGAGGCGGTCGCCCACGTGGGAGGCACGATCGTGATCCTCATGGGCGTGGCGCGCATCGGGAAGATCGCCGAGCGGCTGATGGCGGCCGGACGCCCTGCCGACACGCCGGTCGCCGCCGTGCGGTGGGGGACCCGACCCGAGCAGCAGACCGTGCGGGCCACCCTCGGCACGATCGCCGATCGGCCGCTGCAGTCGCCCTCGGTGATCGTCGTCGGTGAGGTGGCCGCCGTGAACCTGTGCTGGTTCGAGGACCGCCCGCTGTTCGGGCGCACGGTCGTCGTGACCCGCACCCGCGAGCAGGCGTCGCAGCTGACGTCGGCGCTGAGGGACCGGGGTGCCGGGGTGGTGGAGGTACCGGTGATCGAGATCACCGACCCGGCCGACGGCGCGGTCGCCCTCACGCGCGCCGCCCAGCGACTCGACGCTTACGACTGGGTGGTGGTCACGTCGCCCAACGGCGCCCGGCGGCTCCTCGACGCCGTCCCCGACGCCCGCGCGTTCGGCTCGGCCCGCATCGCCGCCATCGGGCCCGGCACGGCCGCGGTCCTCGCGCAGGGGCGCATCGTCGCCGACCTGGTGCCCGAGCGGTACGTCGCCGAGGCGCTGCTGGCCGCCCTGCCGGACGGGCCCGGGCGCCTCCTCCTCGCCCGCGCCGAGGTGGCGCGCGGCGTGCTCCCCGACGGGCTGCGGGCGCGGGGGTGGGAGGTGGACGTCGTCGAGGCATACCGCACCGTCCCGGCTGCCATCAGCGACGAGCAGCGGGCCGCCGTCCGCGGCGCCGACCTGATCACGTTCACGTCGAGCTCCACCGTCGAGCACTCGCTGACCGCCTTCGGTGCCGACGGTCTCCCTCCCGCCGTGGCGTGCATCGGCCCCATCACCGCCGCCACCGCCCGGCAGCACGGGCTCGCCGTCGACGTGGAGGCCGACGTGCACACCATCGACGGGCTCGTCGACGCCGTCCTGCGGTGGGCCGCCCCGTGACCCTCGAAGCGGTCGTCTTCGACTTCGACGGCCTGATCATCGACAGCGAGTGGGCGATCTACGAGACGGCCCGTGCAGCGTTCACGGTGCACGGCCATGACCTGACCGTCGCGGCATGGGCGACCATCGTCGGCCTCGGCGACGATGACGACGACCGCGCGTGGGCGACCCTCCTCTCGGCGATGGGCATCGAAGACCTCGACCGAGCCGCCTTCTCCGCCACCCACGCCGAGCAGGACCGCTCGAACCGCGACTCGCTCCCCCTGCTTCCGGGCGTGGAGGTGCTCGTCGACAGCCTCACCGCGGCCAGCGTTCCGATCGGCGTCGCCTCGTCCTCGTCCGTCGCGTGGCTGGAGCGACACCTCGAACGGCTCGACCTCCTCCATCGGTTCGGCACGCTGGTCGGCGCCGATGTGGTCGGAGGCGTCGGCAAGCCCGCCCCCGACGTCTACGTCAGGGCGTGCGCAGACCTCGGCGCCGATCCCGGCCACAGCGTGGCGCTCGAGGACTCGGCCCACGGCGTGACCGCAGCCAAGGCCGCGGGCATGGCCGCTGTGGCCGTGCCCTCCCGCATCACCCGTCACAACGACTTCGCCCAGGCCGACCTCGTGGTTGACTCCGTGGCCCACCTCACCGTCACCGACCTCGCCTCCCTGGTCGAGCGGGCTCACCAGTAGCCTGCGCGAGTGGCCTTCCCCCAGCGCCGGCTACGCCGGCTGCGTCGCACGCCGGCCCTGCGCCGTCTCGTGGCCGAGACCCGCCTCGGCGTCGACGACCTCGTCGCACCGCTCTTCGTGCGAGAGGGCATCACCGAGCCGCAACCGATCGCCAGCCTCCCCGGAGTCGTGCAGCACACGCGGGAGTCGCTCCGGAAGGAGGTCAGCGAGCTCGCGGCGCTCGGCATCCCGGGCGTGATCCTCTTCGGTGTGCCTGCCACCAAGGATGCCGAAGGCTCAGGCGCATGGGATCCCGAGGGGATCGTGCAGCTCGCGCTCCAGGACCTGCGGGCCGAGGTCGGTGACGACCTGGTCCTCATCGCCGACCTGTGCGTGGACGAGTACACGGATCACGGCCACTGCGGGATCGTCACGCCCGATGGTGAGGTCGACAACGACGCCACCCTCGCTCTCTACCAGCGCGCGGCGGTCGCGCAGGCGAACGCCGGCGCCGACATCACCGCCCCGAGCGGGATGATGGACGGCCAGGTCGCCGCCATACGGCGGGCGCTGGACGACGCCGGCCACCCGAGCGCCGCGATCCTCGCCTATGCAGCCAAGTACGCGTCGGCCCTCTACGGCCCGTTCCGAGACGCGGTCGACGTCACCATCGCGGACGGCGGCGACCGCAGGGGCTACCAGCAGGATCCCCGCAACGCCCGTGAGGCGCTGGCCGAGATCCGCGCCGACGTCGCCGAGGGCGCCGACATGATCATGGTGAAGCCCGCTTTGGCCTACCTCGACGTCATCGCGGCGGCGAGGGCCGAGACGGACCTGCCGGTGGCGGCGTACCACGTGTCCGGCGAGTACTCGATGATCAAGGCAGCCGCCGAGCGCGGATGGATCGACGGTGACGCCGTCGCGATCGAGCACCTCACGGCCGTCAAGCGGGCGGGGGCCGACCTCATCCTCACCTACCTCGCCCGCGAAGTGGCGCAGCGCCTGTGAGCAACGCCGAGCTGTTCGAGCGGGCCCAGCGAGTCATCCCCGGTGGCGTGAACAGCCCCGTCCGCGCGTTCAAGAGCGTGGGCGGCACGCCGTACTTCGTGGCGCGTGCCGAGGGCCCCCGTGTCTGGGACGTGGAGGGCACGCAGTACCTCGACCTCGTGCAGTCCTACGGAGCCATCATCGCCGGCCACGCACACCCGGCGATCGTGGAAGCGATCCAGCGGGCCGCCGTCGACGGCACCTCCTATGGCGCACCGACCGAGCGGGAGGTCCTCCTCGCGGAGGCGATCTGCGCGCGGGTGCCGTCCGTGGAGCTTGTCCGCCTGGTCTCCTCCGGCACGGAGGCCACGATGTCGGCCGTCCGCGTCGCCCGCGGCCACACGGGGCGACGAAAGGTCGTGAAGTTCGCCGGCAACTACCACGGCCACGGTGACCTGCTGCTCGCCGAGGCAGGGAGCGGCCTGGCCGCCCTCGGCCTCCCCGGTTCGGCCGGCGTCACCGAGGCCGCCGTGGCCGACACGGTCGTGGCGCCCTACAACCAGGTGCCCGACCTCGATGTCGACACGGCGTGCGTCATCGTCGAGCCGATCGCTGCCAACATGGGTCTGGTGCCGCCTGAGGACGGCTTCCTCGAGGGGCTGCGCGCCGAGTGCGACCGCGTCGGCGCGCTGCTGATCTTCGACGAGGTGATCACGGGGTTCCGGGTCGCCTACGGCGGCGCCCAAGCGCTGACGGGCATCACGCCCGATCTGACGACCTTCGGCAAGGTGATCGGCGGCGGGCTCAACATCGGCGCCTACGGTGGCCGCCGCGACGTCATGGAGCAGGTCGCACCGCTCGGGCCCGTCTACCAAGCGGGCACGCTCTCCGGGAACCCCCTGGCGACGGCGGCCGGGCTCGCCGCGCTGTCGCTGCTCGACGGGCGCGCCTACGAGGGTCTCGTCGCGGCGGCCGATCGCCTGGCCGGTCACCTGCGCGCCGCCTTCGCCGACGCGGGGATCGACGCCGTGGTGCCGCAGGCCAGCTCGCTGGTGGGGATCTTCTTCTGCGTCGATCGCCCAGTCGACTATCCGAGCGCCCGGCGAACCGACACCGCGCGCTACGCCACGTTCTTCCACGCCATGCTCGACAGGGGGGTCGCGATGGCCCCCGGCGCCTACGAGGTCATGTTCCCCGGCCTCGCCCACTCAGACGCCGTGATCGACGAGATCGGTGCCGTCGCCCGGGACGCGGCCACCTCGGTCGCCGCATGACCAGCTTCACCGAGGCTCAGGCCGAGGTCCGGGCCGACCTCGTGGGGCGGCACGCCGTGCGCCGGCTCCTGGAACGCGACCACACGCTCTGGCGGGAAGATCCCACCGAGCTCGCGGATCGCTTGGGGTGGATCCCGGTGGTGGGCGAAGTCCTCGACGAGCTCCGGTCCCTCGCCGCCCGGTGCGATGCCCTCGTCGACGACATCGACGACGTGCTCGTGATGGGCATGGGCGGCTCGAGCCTCTTCCCCGAGGTGCTGGCCCGCACCCTGGAGCCGGCGCCGGGTCGCCCGCGTCTCCACGTGCTCGACACGACCGATCCCGCGGCCATCGCGCGGATCGCCGACTCCTGCCCGCCGGCGCGCACCCTGCACCTGGCGTCGTCCAAGTCGGGGTCCACCATCGAGACGCGCAGCCACCTCGAGTGGGCGTGGGCCCGAGCGGCCGGCGGCGGACGCTTCGCGGTCGTCACCGACGCCGGCTCCGAGCTCGCCTCGCTCGCACGGGACCGGGGCTTCGCCGACGTGTTCGAGAACCGCGCTGACATCGGTGGGCGCTACTCCGCGCTCTCCCTCTTCGGTATGGTCCCCGCGCTGCTCATGGGCGCCGACGCGGCGGCGCTCCTGCGCGGCGGACTCGACGCGCTCTCCGACAGCGGTCCCGATGTCGAGCCTGGACGCAACCCGGCGTTGCGGCTGGCGGTCGCGATGGTGGCCGGCGTGCGGTCAGGCCGGGACAAGGCGACCTTCGTCCTGCCGCCTGAGGTCGCCACGCTCGGGCTGTGGATCGAGCAGCTCGTGGCCGAGTCGCTCGGGAAGGACGGCACCGGCGTCACACCGATCGTCGGGGAGCCGGTGGGCACGCCCGACCTGTACGGCGACGATCGGCTCTTCCTCAGCGCGACGCCGCTCGAGCCGCTGGCGGGGGCAGGCCACCCCGTGGTGGGCCTCACCGTTGGCCCGACGGAGGCCGAGATCGGGCACGCCGTCGTGACCCTGGAGCTGGCCACCGCCCTCGCCGGGGCCGCGCTCGGTGTGCAGCCGTTCGACCAACCCGACGTGGCGGCCGCCAAAGCGGCGACCCGCGAGGTGCTCGAAGAGGGCGGTGTCGAGCTGCTCGTCCGACCGCTCGCCGACCTGCTCGCGCTCGTGCGCCCTGGCGATCACCTGGCCCTGCAGGTGTTCGCCGACCCCGGGGACCACGAGGCCCTCGTGCTGGAGGCGGCGCGCGTCGCGCTGCGCGATCGCCTGCGCGTGGCGGTGAGCCTTGGGTTCGGCCCTCGGTTCCTCCACTCCACCGGCCAGCTCCACAAGGGCGGGCCGCCGTCGATCGTGTGCTTGCAGGCCGTCGGACCGGACCCCCACGAGATCGCCATCCCAGGTCAGCGCTTCGGCTTCGCAGAGCTCAAGCGTGCACAGGCCGCGGGCGACCTGCGCACGCTGCAGGCGCGCGGTATCCGGGCCGGACGGGTCGATCTCGACGAGCTCCTGTCGGTGTCGCCGTGAGGATGGCGATGGTGGGCCTCGGACGGATGGGCGGCAACATGGCCGAGCGGCTTCGCGCCCAGGGGCACGAGGTGGTGGGGTTCGACGCGTTCAGCGAGGCGACCCAGGTCCCCACGCTCGAGGCCTGCGTCCAGGCCATGGAGGCGCCACGGCTCGTCTGGGTGATGGTGCCGGCCGGCGACCCGACGGAGCGCACCGTCGACAGCCTGGCCGCCCTCCTCGCGCCCGGTGACCTCGTCATCGAGGGCGGCAACTCGCACTGGCGGGACAGCGTGCGACGAGCCGCCCGGCTGGCGGACCTCGGCATCGGCTTCATCGACGCCGGGACGAGCGGTGGTGTGTGGGGTCGAACCGAGGGGTACTGCCTCATGGTGGGCGGCGCCCCCGAGCTCGTCGCCTTGGCGCAGCCCGTGTTCGATGCCCTCGCCCCCGAAGGGGGGTTCGTGCACACCGGCGCCGCCGGCACCGGCCACTTCACGAAGATGGTCCACAACGGGATCGAGTACGGGCTGATGCAGGCCTACGCCGAGGGCTACGAGCTGCTTGCGCGTTCGGGGCTCGACATCGACGCGACGGGTGCCCTGAGCGCCTGGCGGCAGGGGAGCGTCGTGCGGTCTTGGCTCCTCGACCTTCTCGTGCGCGCCCTCGACCAGCGGCCAGGCCTGCAGGGGCTCGCACCCGTCGCGCAGGACTCGGGTGAGGGCAGGTGGACGGTGCAGGAGGCCATCGAGCGCGGCATCGCCACCCCCGTCATCAGCGCCGCGCTGCACGCGCGGTTCGTCAGCCAGGACCAGGACGGCATCGCCATGAAGGCCATCGCGGCGCTTCGCGAGCAGTTCGGTGGTCACGCGGTGCTGCCCGAGGATGCCCCCGGCGAGGGGGGTCCTCCCGTCGCCCCCTCCGACTCGGCCGCGACGTGAACCACGACGGTCCGCCCTCGGACGCGCTGGTGCTCTTCGGGGCCACCGGCGACCTGGCCAAGAAGAAGATCTTCCCGGCCATCTTCGAGATGACGCGGCTCGGCCACGACCACGTGCCGATCATCGGCTTCGCGTCCTCCGAGTGGGATGACGACCGGCTCCGCCAGCACGCTCGCGAAGCCATCGAGGCGAAGGGCGCGGTCGACGAAGCGCTCTGGCGGGACATCGCCGAGCGCACCTCCTACGTGCGCGGCGACTATCGCGACCCGGCCTCGTTCGCGCTGCTCGCCGACCGGTTGCGAGCGCTCGGGGCCGAACGTCCGCTGTTCTACCTGGCGATCCCGCCGGAGCTCTTCGACGACGTCATCGTCGGCCTCGAGAGCCAGCGACTCCAGGAGGAGGCCCGGGTCGTGGTCGAGAAGCCCTTCGGGCGCGACCGAGCCTCGGCCCAGCAGCTGAACCAGATCCTCCACCGGGCCTTCCCGGAGTCCGAGGTCTTCCGCATCGACCACTTCCTGGGCAAGGAGTCCGTCGAGAACCTGCTCGTGTTCCGCTTCGCCAACTCGATGCTCGAGCCCCTCTGGAACCGCAGCTACATCTCGCAGGTGCAGATCACGATGGCGGAGGACTTCGGGGTCGAGGGCCGAGGACGCTTCTACGAGACCGTCGGCGCCCTCCGCGACGTCGTGCAGAACCACCTGCTCCAGGTCGTGGCCCTGCTCGCGATGGAACCGCCCGCCGGCTCGGATGCGCGAGCACTGCAGGACGAGCGGAGCAAGCTGTTCCGACAGATCCGCACGGTCGATGCCGCGTCCGTCGTGCGCGGTCAGTACCGCGGCTACCGGGAGGAGGACGGTGTCGACCCGACGTCCGACGTCGAGACGTTCGTCGCCCTGCAGCTCGAGATCGACTCCTGGCGGTGGGCCGGCGTGCCATGGCTGATCCGCACGGGGAAGCACCTCCCGGTCACCGCGACCGAGGCCGTGGTCGAGTTCAACGCCCCACCGCACCTCCTCTTCTCACCCGCGGGCTCCCCCGCGCCGCACCCGAACCACCTCCGCTTCCGCCTCGGCCGCAACGACGGCGTGATGCTCCACCTCCAGACGAAGGCGCCCGGCGACGAGCTGGCGAGCCGGCCCGTCGACCTCGAGGTCTCCTTCGCGGAGGTGTTCGGTGAGCGGCAGGAGGCCTACCAGCGGCTCCTCGAGGACGCGATGGTGGGCGACACGCGGCGGTTCGGGCGTGCCGATGCCCTCGACGAGCAGTGGCGGATCTTCGAGCCTGCCGTCGCCCACCCCCATCCCGTGAGCGCCTACCACCGTGGCACCTGGGGGCCGAGCGTCGCCGACGCGCTCGCGGCCGGCCGGGGTGGCTGGCACGAGCCGCTGTAGCGCGGCAACCATGGCTCCGATGCTCGCGGCGATCCCCTACACCACGTTCCCCACCATCGACCTGGGTGTCGTGGAGCTGCGCACCTTTGGGCTCGTCGTGGCGATCGGGGTGCTGATCGGTGCCTGGCTCGCCGCTCGGTACGGCGAGGAGCACGACATCCCACGCGACGTCACCTACAGCCTCGCGATGCGGATGGTGGTGGCCGGCGTCATCGGCTCGCGGATCACCTGGGTGCTGACCCACCTCGACGACCTCGACTCGCCATGGGAGGCCTTCGCCATCTGGCAGGGCGGCCTCCAGTTCTCCGGAGGCTTCATCTTCGGGGTGATCGCGGGCTACCCCATCTACCGCCACTGGAACCGGCTCACGCGTTGGCACAGCCTCGATGGCTACGCGTACGGCCTGAGCATCGGCCTCGGGATCGGTCGCATCGGCTGCTACGCGGTGGGGGAGCACTTCGGCTCGTTGACGACGTTCCCACTCGCAGTGCGGTACGAGGGGGGTTCGGTGCGCGAACCCACCCTCGGGAACACACCGCTGGAGCCGGGCATGGTGTTCCACCAGACGGCGCTGTACGAGCTCATCTACATGGTGGTGCTCTTCCTGCTGCTCACCTACGTGCTCTACGGGCGCAAGGCGCGCCCGGGGCCCGGCGTGGCGGTGGCGATCTTCACCGCCTACTACGGCATCGCCCGGTTCGCGTCCGACGCGCTCCGGGTGAACGACGAGCGCGTGCTCGGCCTCACCGGTGCGCAGTACCTCTGTCTCCTGCTGCTGCCGATCAGCGCATGGATCTGGTTCCGGGTCCGCAAGCAGCTCGCCCGAGACATCGACGCGGGCATGCCGGTCGGGTTCCAGCTGGCGGAACCAGACGTCGACGAGGTCGACGAGGTCGACTCTCCCCCGGCTGAACGCTCTCCGTGAGCATGCTTGCGCGTTACGTCCGGTAGCCGTACGGTCAGCCCGATGTCCGGAGGCGAACGAGGGGAGCGTCGACGGCGCACGACGGCGCTGCTCGCGCCGCTGCGACTGCCCTCGTTCCGGCGCCTCTGGGCGGCGGACATGATCTCGCTGCTGGGCGACTGGGCCGGGCGCCTCGCCCTCACCGTGCTCGTGCTCGAGCGCACGGGCTCCCCGGCTTGGGCAGCCGCGGTGACGGCCGTGTCGCTGGCCGGCTACGTCGGCATCGGGCAGGTGCTGGCGACCTTCGCCGATCGCTACGGCCGCATCTCCGTGATGTTGGTCGCCGATCTTGTCCGAGCGGCGCTGTTCATGGCGATGCTGCTCGACGTCCCGGTCGGCGGTCTGCTCGTCCTCGCCTTCCTGGCCGGTCTCGCCACCCCTCCTTTCGAGGCGGCTCGATCGGCCGCGCTCCCCGACCTCGTGCCCGAGGAGGGCTACCGGGATGCGCTCGCGCTGTCCGGCATCTCCGTGCAGTCCTCGCTCGTGGTCGGCTACGCGCTGGGCGGCTTGCTGCTGACCGTCGTCGAGCCGACAACGGCGCTCGCGATCAACTCGATGAGCTTCCTCGTCTCGGCCTTCCTGCTCCTCGACCTCCGGCACAGCGAGGCCGCCCGTCCGGCGGCGACGCGGTCCACGGTCTCGCGCTCGCTCGGCGACGGCGCCGCGTCGCTCTTCGGCGACCCCATGGTGCGTCGCGCGCTCGCGTTCGTCTCGATCACGGGTGCGCTCGGCACCGTCGACGAGGCGCTCGTCGTCCCCTACGCCGATCTCATCGGCCTGCCCGACGGGCTCCTCGGCGTCCTCGCCGCATCGATCCCGGTCGGCACCCTGGTGGCGACGGCGATCATCGCCGGCGGACGGCGCGACCACCACTCGCTCCTGCGCACCGCCGGCTGGTGCGGCGCCATCACGTCCGCCGCCGCCGCTCCCCTGTTCTGGTTCGAAGCCAGCGGCGGCCTCGCGTTCCTGGCCTTCGCCATCTCCGGCGGGATGTTCGCGGTCTCGATCCCGACCAACACCGTCATCGGGCTGCGCTTGAGCCGCGACACGCGCGCCTCGGCGATGGGGATCGCGGTGGGTGTGCTGATGGGCAGCCAGGCGCTTGGCGCGGCTGTGGGCGGCATCGTGGCCAGTGCCGTCGGCCCCCCGCGCGCGATCGGTGGGGCGCTCGCGCTCGCCGCCGTCTACAGCCTCTGGGCTGTGACCACGACCCCCGTCGAGGCCAAGCACCTTGCCGTGCATCGCCGACCCGTCGCGGGCCTCGAGCCGGTCGCGCCCGTCGAGCCGGTCATCCAACCCGTGCCTGCGCCGGTTCCCCTCGCCGACACGGTCGTCGACCTCGTGGCGATGGAGGCGGCAGAGGAGCCTGCGGCCGGGCTCCGGTGAACCAGCGGGCAGGTCCGTGCGTATACCCGGTCATGCCTTCATCCACGCCCGCGCGTCTCCGCCTCTCCGCCGCCGCGATCGCGGTCCTGCTCCTGGCAGGCATCGCCGCCTGCGGATCGGACGACTACTCCGGAGGCAGCACAGGTGACGGATCCACCACGAGTGAGGCCCAGGCCGGCGGTGACTACGGCAACGCCGGCGGGGAAGGCGAGGCCGGCACCATCGTGGCCCAGGACTTCTCCTTGACGGACCTGACCGTGGCGCCGGGCGAGGAGATCGTGCTGCGCAACGACGGGGACGCGACGCACACCGCGACGGCCGACGACGGCTCGTTCGACCTCGGCGAGGTGGCCGGAGGCGAGACGTCGGATCCGGTGACCGCCCCCGAGGAGCCGGGCTCGTACCCCTTCCACTGCCAGATCCACGCCAGCATGACGGCGACGCTCACGGTCGAGGGCTAGGCACGCTTGGCGAGGCCGCTCCCGGACGAGGCGCTGCGCTCGGTCTACGCCGCACACGGGCCGGAGCTCTACCGCTTCGCTCGCCGCTCCCTCGGCGACGCCGGGTTGGCGGAGGAGGCCGTGCAGGAGGCGTTCCTCCGCGCCTGGAGAGCGTCGGCCACCTATGACCCGGCGCGGTCCTCGCAACGCACCTGGCTCTTCGCGATCCTCCGCCACGTCGTGATCGACCTGGCGCGTGCGCGGCGCGTGCGGCCCCCGCTCGTCGCCACCGCACCGAACAGCGATGCGAGCGCCGATGACGACCTCGAACGGGTCCTCACGACGTGGCAGGTCGAGGCGGCCCTCGCGGCCCTCGACGAAGATCACCGACGGGTCCTGGTGGAGGTCCACTGGCGGGGTCGGCCGTATGCGGATGTGGCGGTCGACCTCGGCATCCCCGCCGGCACGGTGAAGAGCCGCGTGTACTACGGCCTGCGCGCCATGCGAGCGGCGCTCGAGGAGCAGGGTTGGCGTGATGTCTGAGCACGCCGACGCCTGTGCCGGGTGGCGCGAGCACATCGCCGACTGGCTCGTCGCCCAGATCGGTCCGGAGGACGAGGCCGCGCTGGCTCATCACCTGGCAGGGTGCGAGCGGTGCTCGGCGGAGGCGGACAGCCTCCTCGCCGTCGCCGCGGTCAGCCTCGGCGCCGACCCCGGCGGCGAGCCGTGGCGTCCCACGAGCGACGACCCGCCTCCGGCCGACCTCGCTGATCGCATCGTCGCGCGCGTCGCCACCGAGCGCCGCACGAGCTGGGTGCGCAGGGCCGGCGTCGCGGTCGTCGCCATCGCGGCCGCGGCGGCGCTCCTGTTCGCCTTGTCCCGCAGCGAGGTGTCGCGTCTCGACGGCGAGCCGGTGTCGTTCGCTCGGCTCGCGCCGGGTGTCGACGCCGCGGCGACGGTGGCCTCGGACGATGCCGGCTCACTGGTGGAGCTCACCGCCGAGGGCCTCGACCCCACCGTCACCTATGCCCTGTGGCTCACCCCTCCTGGGGGTGGCTACGCGGAGCGCGTCGCCGCCGGCACCTTCCGCCCCGACGAGGATGGCTCGGTCGATGTCCGCCTGCGGAGCGCGCTACCAGCCGAGGATGCCGGCCGCGTCTGGGCGACGACCCCCGAAGGCCAGATCGTCCTGGACACAGAACAAGCCTGAGAGCGTCGTCGGCGGCGGGGTCGGAGGGGGGAGCGGGAGGGGGGAACGCTCCGCGTGCCCCCCTCGCCCGGGAGGTGATCCGGCTCTGCCGGTCGCCGACCAGCAGTGAGCGCGCCGAAGGCGCACTGCTCTAGCTCGCCGCAGGCCGCCGGAGGCGGCTGAGGACGAGGCCTACGCGGGGATGCGCTCGGGGACGATCTCGGCGATCCTCGCGACGGCTCGGTAGGCGGCCTCGGCGGGACCGATCTCGTCGGGGCGCAGCAGGTTGGCCATGATGCGCAGCACCCACTCCATCAGCGACTGCGACTGCATGCCGACGCGGGTCAGCTGCTGCATGAGCGCGGGCTGGCCGATGACGTGCGCAAACGCGCGCGCCACCCGGAAGTACAGGCCGTACTCCGCCTCGAGCAGGTCGGGATAGCGAGCCAGCGGCATGGCCGAACCGGTCTCGAGGGCCTCGTCCAGGAGCTCGGCGGCCATGCGCCCGGTCTCGTACGCGTAGTCGATGCCCTCCCCGTTGAAGGGGTTGATCGAACCGGCAGCGTCACCGATCGCGATCCATGTGGGTCCGGATTTGGGGTTGATCGACCCGGCCATCGGCAGCCGCCCGCCGGTGGCCTCGCCGAGCATGGCGTCGGGGTCGATGCCCCAGTGCGCCGGCGCGGTGGCCGCCCATTCCCGCATGAGGTACGAGGTGTTGATGTCGCGCCAGCCGCGGAACGTGGACAGGAGCCCGATGCCCACGTTGATGGTGCCGTCACCACACGGGAAGATCCAGCCGTATCCCGGCATGGCGTCGCCGTTGCGGTCGCGCACGTCCAGGGCCGACTCGATCCACGGCTCGGCGTGCAGCGGGCTCTCGTAGTAGCCGCGGATCGCCATGCCCTGCGGCAGGCGCTTGTCGCGCTGGTTGCCGAGGGCTCGGCCGAACCGTGAGAGCGACCCGTCGGCGATCACCACGTAGCGGGCGAGCAGCTCGCGCTCCTCGCCGCTCGCGGTCTCCTTCACGACGGCACCCCGGAGCAGCCCGTCACGCAGGATCGGGCGGATCGCCTCGGTGCCCTGCAGGAGGGTGGCGCCGCGGGCGACGGTCTCCTCGGCGACCATCGTGTCGAGATCGCGCCGACGGACCACGTAGCCGTGGCTCGGGTGCACCGGGTGCTGCGGCCACGGCATCTCCAGGGTGATGCCGTGGGCGATGCATCGCAGCCCGTCGTAGCGGTGATGGTTGGCCGCGATCTTCTCCTCGAGCCCCATGGCGCGCAGCTGGGTGACCGCTCGTGGGGTGAGGCCGTCGCCGCACGTCTTCTCGCGAGGGAACGTCTTCTTCTCGACGACGACGACGTCGCGCCCTGCACGAGCGAGCCAGTGACCAGCGGCGGCACCCGACGGTCCGCCGCCGATGACGAGGACGTCGTGGCGGTGCGGCGCGGTCACGTGCTCAGTCTGCCGGTCCGCGGGACCGGATCGGCAATCGGCCGGTCAGCCGGCGGTGAGCAGGTCCTCGGAGACGCCGGCGGCGGCCGACAGCTCACCGAGCCCCGCGTCGGCGAAGGTCGTGGTGCCCTCGGCGATGGCGAGCAATGCGTCGTACTCCTCGCCCGACTCCACCATGCCGCCGAAGGTGACGCGCTCATAGAGCACCACCTCGGCCAGCTGCTGATCCGACAACGACGCGTGGGCGGGCATGCCGTTCTTGATCGGCTTCTCGTTGGCGCCGTAGGTGTCGGAGACGGCCGACCAGCCCTCGGACCCGATGCGCACCCACATCATCTGGTCGCGGTAGTCGGGCCAGGTCTCGAGCACCCCGGTGAGGGCCGGGACGCTGGCGTTGCCGGCGCCGCCCGCTCCGTGGCAGCCAGAGCAGGCCGAGGAGATGTAGACCGCGCCGCCCGCGTCGAGCGGGGTGAGCTCGCCGGACGGGGCCGGCTCGAGGGTGGCCTGGTACACGTACGCCCACAGCGGCAGGGCGGCGAGCACCGGCATGGCCCAATACGGGATCTTGCGCCGACTGAGGGCGGCGGCCACCTCCGGTCGGACCGGCTCGGGCACGGGCGCCGGCTCCGGCACCGCCGCCGCCGCTGCTGCGGCGGGAGTCGCCGCTGGGGTCGCCGGGGCCGCCTCGACCTCACCCGACGGCGCGCTCTCCTCGGCCGGGGCGTCGCCGCCGCCGATGGCGGAGCGGCGTTCCTTGGAGCGCTTGAGCAGGTGCTCGGGGATCTCTGTCACGCGGCTGGGTCCTCCGACAGACGGGGCGTGGTCGCGCCGAACCTAGGCGAGTTCGCCACCCCCTTCCAAGCCATGAACGACGGGGATCTCCCGTCCCACCCCGGATGTGCCGCCTGATGAACCGCCGTGCTAGACCGGAACGGTCCGACCGGGGTCGACCCTTCGCACCCGGTGCCAATGTGAGCGAATTCACGAGGGAGCCGCCGCGAGTGATCGCGTTCGTCACAGCTGTGATCCTCGCCCTCCTGCTCGACCTCGCCGTCGTGCTGTACAGCAAGCGCCGTGCGCCGGGCCGCTACCTCACGTGGGGCGAAGCCCTGCTCGCCGCCACCTTCGCCTTCGTGCTCCTCAACCTCTGGTACGGGGTCATCCCGCACCAGTGGATCACCCTCGCCGACAAGGAGTGGGGTTGGCGGTCGGACCGGATCCTCTTCGGGCCCTTGGACGTCTTCGAGCCCAACCGGTTCCTCCCGATGACGATCAGCTACCAGGTCCTCCGGGACCTGGTCGTCCTCCTGATCTACGGCATCGGCCTCAGCCTGCAGATCTTCCACTGGGCGCAGTGGCAGGACCGCACCAAGACGAAGGCCGAGGTCGAGCCGACCACCACCTACGGCCGCCCGTTGGCGCGGAAGGCCTAGCCGCCGCGATGGCACGCACCGACGCCAACCCGCCGATGCCCGAGTTCCGGCAGGACTACGTCCTGCAGGAGGTCGACGCCGCGTGGCTCGGCAAGGCGGTCAAGCCGAAGCAGTTCATCCACATCGACCAGTCCGAGTGCATCATGTGCGAGGGCTGCGTCGACATCTGCCCGTGGAAGTGCATCCACATGGTCGCCACCGAGGCGGTGGACGAAGCCGTCGGCGTCGACCAGCCCGGGCTCGACCCCAGCGACCACGTGGTGTTCCTGATCGACGACGACGTGTGCACGCGATGTGCGCTCTGCGTCGATCGTTGCCCCACGGGCGTCATCATCATGGGAAAGGTGGGCGACCCGGCTCCGGCCGGCGACCACCATCAGCGCACCAACACCCACGGCTACGGCTACGGCATGAGGCTGGGGTAGGAGAGGCACCGTGGCAGACACGATGGACGGCAAGAGCACCGGTGAGCGCGTCGCCGACTCGCTCAAGAAGCTCCCGGAGAACGTGCAGAGCAGCCAGGCGTGGAACTCGATCTTCCGCCCGGGCTCCATCTTCAGGAACGGGTACACGGACTCCCCCCGAAACCGCTCCTACGTGATCATGAACTCGGTGCTGTACCACCTCCACCCGGTGAAGGTGAAGCGCCACGCCGTCAAGGTGAGCTACACGCTCTGCCTCGGGGGCCTGTCCTTCTTCCTGTTCATCCTGCTGACGGTCACAGGCATCTTCCTGATGTTCTTCTACCGCCCCACGGCCGCCCAGGCATGGGACGACATCTACACGCTGCAGACGTCGGTCACCTTCGGGCTCCTGGTGCGGAACATGCACCGATGGGGTGCGCACCTCATGGTGCTGTCCGTGTTCCTGCACATGGCCCGCGTCTTCTACCACGGCGCCTACAAGCCGCCCCGCGAGTTCAACTGGGTGATCGGCGTCGTGCTGCTGCTGCTGACGCTGCTGCTGTCCTTCACCGGCTACCTGCTCCCATGGGACCAGCTCGCGCTGTGGGCGGTCACCGTGGGAACGAACATGATGGGCTACACACCGGTCTTCGGCAACCAGGTGCGGTTCGTGCTCCTGGGTGGCGCGGAGATCGGCACCGACACACTCCTACGCTGGTACGTGCTCCACGTCCTCATGCTCCCGTTCGTGATCGTCATCTTCATGGCGATCCACTTCTGGCGGGTGCGCAAGGACGGCGGCATCTCCGGCCCGCTGTGACCGAAGGAGGCGAACGACCATGACCGAGATCCCCGAGCACCTCCGCAAGCGAGCCGAGGAGGCCCGCGCCAAGGCCGCGGCCTCCAGTGGCGATGCCCCTGCCGGCGGCGAAGCGCCCGGAGACGCCAGCAGTGCAGCCGAGAGCAAGATCCCGGCCCACCTGCTCGAGCGGTCGAAGGCCGCCAAGGCCAAGGCCGAGGGGGGCGAAGCCGCGTCCACCGAGGTCGCCACCGCAGGCGGAGGCGTGGCGACCGCCGCCCCACCGGTCGCCGCCCCGGTCGCGACAGGTCCTGGCGGTCACACCCAGCGCCTCCTCACCGTCGTGAAGTCCGGCTCGATCCAGGACGTGAAGGCGATGCCGCAGGACAAGGTCCACGTGTGGCCCCATCTGCTCGTGGTCGAGTTCGCCTCCGCCCTCGCCTGCACGGCGTTCGTGCTGGTCTTCTCCATCTTCGTCAACGCCCCGCTGCTCGAGCTGGCCAACGTCAACCAGACGCCCAACCCCTCCAAGGCGCCGTGGTACTTCCTCGGCCTCCAGGAGCTCCTCAAGTGGTTCCATCCGATGGTGGCCGGTGTGCTGCTGCCCGGCATGGCGCTCGTGAGCCTGATCCTCGCCCCCTACATCGACCGCAACCCGAGCAACAAGCCCGAGGACCGCAAGTTCGCCATCTCGATGATGACGATGTTCCTGATGTACTGGGCCGTGCTCGTGATGATGGGCACGTTCTTCCGAGGCCCGGGCTTCAACTTCATCTTCCCCTGGAACAACGGCCTGTTCGTGGAGCTCTGACGCACCCATGGAACCCACCACCGCCCTGCTCATCGCCATACCGGTCCTCGTCGTGCTGGCCGGTGTGCTGCTGTTCGCCACCGCCCGCCGCCGCGACACCGGCGAAGCGATCGGCGCCCTCGCCCGTGAGACCCGCATGCGCGATCGTGGCGCGGTCGCCGTGCTCGATCGAGAGGAGGGCACGCCGACCACCGGCAAGGAGGTCGAGCGCGCCGCCGTCATCGAGCGGCGCGAGGCATCCCAGGCCCTCGCCACGGTCGGCGCCACCGCGCCGGTGCCGTGGGTGCCGCCCGACCCCGAGGCGCTCGGCGTCACCCGCCGGCAGTTCTTCAACCGGGGCATCGTCACGTTCTTCGGGCTCGGGCTGACGGGCTTCGGGGCCGCCTGCCTCGCCTTCCTCTGGCCGCAGCTCGGGGTCGGCTTCGGCTCCGAGATCACCATCGGGAGCACGGCGGACGTCGACACGAAGATCAAGGACGGCCAGGGGTTCGCGTACTACCCCGAGGGCCGCCTGTGGGTCACCCACTACCCCGCCGCCGCGCTGGGCGCCGCCAAGAGCGTGTACTCGCCCCCGGAGCTCGTCAGCATGGAGGCGGGGTACACCGCGCTGTACCAGAAGTGCGTGCACCTGGGCTGCCGCGTGCCCGAGTGCAAGACGTCACAGTGGTTCGAGTGCCAGTGTCACGGTTCGCAGTACAACCGCAACGGTGAGAAGAAGGGTGGCCCGGCGCCGCGCGGCCTCGACCGGTTCCCCCTCACCGTCGACAACGGCAAGGTCAACGTGAACACGGGCATCATCATCCAGGGCCCCCCGATCGGCACGAACACCACAGGCCAAGAGGCCGAAGGCCCCCACTGCGTGGGCGGCGGGGAGCACTGACTTGTCTGCTTGCTCCGAGCGTCGCTTCGCTCCTGTCTCCGCAAGTGCCTCCCGCCGACCGGCGCAGCCGGCTCGGCTTCGGCCTGGTTTCGGTCGTCGTGTCGGTCGTCGCTTCGCTCCTGTCTCCGCAAGTGCCTCCCGCCGACCGGCGCAGCCGGCTCGGCTTCGGCCTGGTTTCGGTCGTCGTGTCGAGCGTCGCTTCGCTCCTGTCTCCGGCGGGTCGCGTCGATGAGCCTTCTCCTCACCACCGTGCTGGCCGCCAGCACGGTGAAGGCAGTCGGCGTGGTGATCGCCGTGATCACCGGGATCGGCTTCGTCGCCTACGCCATCATCAACGTGCGCGCGGGCCGCGCCGAGATCTCCTCCGAGATCGAGCTGGCCCCCAACCGCAAGCCGTACTACGACGACGAGACGCTCGAGGGGCCGCGGCTCACCCGCGCGCTCGGCACCGGCTTCGTGCTCATGGCCATCGTTGCGATCGGCCTGCCCCTCTACTGGCTCAACGAGCCCGGGCGACAGACGGGTGCAGTCGAGAACTTCGACCAGACCTTCATCAACCGTGGCGCGAAGCTCTTCGCACCCACGGCCGACGGTGGGTACAACTGTGCCGGCTGCCACGGCGCCGAGGGCGTCGGCGGGCAGGCGCCGCCGTTCACGCTCAACGACGCCAAGGGCGAGTTCGTGGCCACCGTCACCTGGCGCGCTCCGGCGATCAACACCGTGCTGCTCCGCTTCAGCGAGGAGGAGCTCCGCCAGATCCTGATCTATGGGCGACCGGGCACCCCGATGCCCGCGTGGGGTGCCGAAGGCGGTGGCCCGCTCACCACCCAACAGATCGACGAGCTCATCGCGTACCTCGGCTCGATCCAGCTCACGGCCGACGAGGCCCGGGCCCAGGTCGAAGCAGCGGTGCGGAGGGAGCTCGGGCTGGCGGAGGGCGACGAGATCGACTGGACGGATCCAGCGGTCGGTGAGGCCCTCTTCAACCTCGGCATCGAATCGGGTGAGGCGGGCGCCGCCTACTCGTGCGCTCGATGCCACACCAAGGGTGCCTCGTACCTGTACGGCGCCGTCGAGCCTGCCGACGCAGACCTGAGCGACTACGCCGGCTATGGCGACGGCACCGGTGCCTTCGGTCCCGCGCTCACGAGCGGGGTGGTTCCTCGCCAGTTCCTCAACTCGGATGCGCTCAAGGGCTTCCTCGTGTCGGGCACCGAGTACGGCGTGCTCTACGGCCAACGAGGTCAGGGCACCGGACGCATGCCCGGCTTCGGCGACAACCCGAACACCGACCAGCCCGAGGACGGGATGTTCTCCGAGGACATGCTCGACGCCATCACCGCCTACGAGCGAAGCCTCGGAAGCGACGCCGGAGGCACCGGCATCCCCACCACGACCACCACCGAGGGGCCCTGAGCGATGTTGCACCTGATCGCGGGCATCGCTTGGGACCCCCAGCTGCGCGGCATCCTCGCCGTCCTCGTCGGCGTCGTCGTCCTGATGGGCTCGGTCTACCTGCTGCTCAGCACCAACCTCGGCACTCGCCTGGGCTTCCTCGTCGCCGTGACCGCCCTGTTCGGGTGGCTCACGCTCATGGGGCTCACCTGGTGGGTGTACGGCACCATCGGCATGCTCGGTGAGCCTCCCAGGTGGGAGGTCAAGGAGGTCGTCTACGAGAGCGGCTCCACCGACGACTCCGGCCTCGCGCTCGCGGGGCTCGAGAAGGCGCAAGCGCTCGACACCTCTGCCCTGCCGCCGCCGGACCAGCTGAACGAGCTCGAGCCGGCCGAGCTCGACGCGCTGCTGGCGGAGGTGGAACCGACGCTCGGGGGTTGGCGGCTCCTCCCCGAGTCGAACCCCAGCTTCGGCGAGGCGAAGGCCACCGTCGACGAGCACTTCACGGCGTTCCCGGATGAGGAGCTCGGGCTCAAGGGGGCGGCCGACTACGTCGCCGTGTACTCGTTCGAGACGGGAGGCAAGGAAGGTCTCCCCGACGACCCCAGCCGGCTGGACCGCCTCTCCACCAAGCTCAAGAACACCTTCTGGCAGGTCCAGCACCCCACCCACTACGCCATCATCCAGATCCAGCCGGTGAAGGAGCAGCAGACCGTGCCCGGTGAGGCGCCCCCCACCCCGGTCGCCGACCCCACCCAGCCGGTGGTGAGCGTGATCATGGAGCGCAACCTGGGTGACGTGCGGTTCCCCGGCGCCATGCTCACGATCTTCTCCGGGTTGATGTTCGGTGCCACGGCGAGCATGCTCCACCGCCGCGACCTCCGCGCGGCCGAGGCGCGAGGGATCTCCCTCGCCATCCCCGAGGGCTAGCGGCCGATGGGGCAGTACCTCCCGGTCGTCGCCCTCGCGGTGCTGGCCATCGTGTTCGCGGCGCTGAGCCGCGTGGCTTCGAGGCTGCTGGCCCCGAGCGCCACCACCATCGCGAAGCGCTCGCCGTACGAGTGCGGGATCGTCCCCGGTCGGGAGGCGCCGGAGCGCTTCCCCGTGCGCTTCTACCTGATCGCGATGATCTTCATCGTCTTCGACATCGAGATCATCTTCCTCTACCCGTGGGCGGTCATCTACCGGAACCTCGGCGCCCTCGGGCTCGTCGAGGTGCTCCTGTTCACGGTCGCCGTCCTCGTCTCGTTCGTCTACCTGCTCAGCAACGGCGCCCTCGACTGGGGTCCTGCCAAGCACCTGCGCCGCCTCTCGCCGATGGTCTCCCCCGAGCGCACCACGACCACCACCGTCAAGAAGGTGGGCCTCGACGGTCGCGAGGACCCGGAGGTGGCGGCGTAGTGCACTGGGACGTCAGCAAGGGCCTTGAAGGCCTCGACCACAACTTCGTCACCGGCAAGCTGGAGGATCTCGTGAAGTGGGCCCGCCGCATGTCGGTGATGCCGGCCACGTTCGGCCTCGCCTGCTGCGCCATCGAGATGATGGGCACGGGCGGTTCGCACTACGACATCTCGCGCTTCGGAATGGAGACGTTCCGCGCCTCGCCACGCCAGGCCGATCTCATGATCGTCGCGGGTCGCGTCAGCCAGAAGATGGCGCCCGTCCTGCGACAGATCTACGACCAGATGATGGAACCCAAGTGGGTCATCAGCATGGGCGTGTGCGCGAGCAGCGGTGGCATGTTCAACAACTACGCGCTGGTGCAGGGTGTGGACCAGATCGTGCCGGTCGACGTCTACGCCCCCGGCTGCCCCCCCGGGCCCGAGACGCTGATCCACGCCATCAACACGCTGCACGAGAAGATCCGTGATGGCCACCTCACCCGGCGGTCGCCCGGCACCGGGCTCGGACTCCACGTCGAGCAGCGCGACGGCCAGGCCGAACCGGAGCCCGTCGCACTGAGCATCCGGAGCTGACGTGGCGGACGACGCCGACACCGTGGCTCCTGTGGAGGAAGCGCCGACCCCGGAGCCGGAGCGCGTCCACGGCGCGCCGGTGACGTGGAGCCGTGGCCAGCGGGTGCTGCACCCCAGCCGTGACGAGCTGGCGTCGCTCGTGCGCCGTCTTCGTGACGACGACGGGTTCAACATGTGCCTCGACGTCACCGGCGTCGATTACCTCACCTACGAGGCCGCCCGCGACCTCCCCGACGGCGTCTCCGCCGAGCGCTTCGAGGTCGTCGTCACGCTCATGTCCCACAGCCGGCGTGAGCGGGTGCGCGTGCGCGTCCAGGCGCCGGCGGCCGACCCGTCCGTGCCGTCGCTGTTCGACGTGCACCCGGGCTCCGAGGCGATGGAGCGAGAGGTGTTCGACCTCTTCGGCATCGCCTTCGAGGGCCACCCCGACCTCACCCGCATCCTCATGCCGGAGGACTGGGTGGGGCACCCCCTGCGCAAGGACGAGGCCATCGGCCGCATCCCGGTGCAGTTCAAGGGTTCGGCGGACGCCCGGTGACCTCCATCGACCATCGCAGCTCGGGCATCGAGACCTCCGAGGGCGCGCAGGAGATGACCGATCGCACCTCGATCGGCGCGGAGGAGCTCCTCCGTGAGCTCGGTGCCACGCTCCGGGTGTCTGAGGCCGAGGCCCAGGATCTCGTCGGGGAGGGTCCCTCCGAGGATCAGACGATGATCATCAACATGGGGCCACAGCACCCCAGCACGCACGGCGTGCTGCGTCTGATGCTCGAGCTCGAGGGCGAGACCGTGCTGCGCACAAAGCCCATCGTCGGCTACCTGCACACGGGGATGGAGAAGACGGGTGAGGACCTCACCTACCTCCAGGGACCCACGAACGTCACGCGCATGGACTACGCCGCACCGCTCTTCAACGAGCTCGTGTTCAGCCTCACCACGGAGAAGCTGCTCGGCATCGACGAGGACATCCCCGGCCGCGCCCAGTGGATCCGGATGCTCCTCACCGAGATCAACCGGATCACCAGCAACCTGCTGTTCCTCGCCACCAACGGCATGGACATCGGGGCCGTCTCGATGATGCTCTACGGCTGGCGGGACCGCGAGGAGGGCCTCCGGCTCCTCGAGATGATCACGGGCCTGCGGATGAACCACAACTACATCCGTCCCGGCGGCGTCGCGGCCGACCTGCCGGACGGTTGGCGGGACGCCGTGCTGACCTTCATCGACGCCGTGCCCGCCAGCCTCGACGAGTACGACGTGCTCCTGACCGGTCAGCCGATCTACCGCGAGCGCCTGCAGGGCGTCGGCGTGATCACGGCCACGGAGGCGATCGCGCTCGGGGCCACGGGTCCGATCCTGCGGTCCACCGGTGTGCCGTGGGACCTCCGGCGCGACATGCCCTACCTCTTCTACGAGCAGGTCGACTTCGACGTGGTCGTCGGCAGCTACGGCGACTGCTTCGACCGCTACGCGATCCGCATCAACGAGATCCGCGAGTCGATCAAGATCATCCGACAGATCCTCGACCTGCTCCCGCCCGGTGACTACCGGATCCAGGACAAGAAGGTCACCCCGCCGCCGCGCGCTCGCATCGACGAGTCGATGGAGGCGCTGATCCACCACTTCAAGATCTTCACCGAGGGCTTCAAGGTGCCCGAGGGGGAGGCCTACATGGCCGTCGAGTCGCCCCGTGGCGAGCTCGGTTGCTACATCGTGAGCGACGGGTCGGCGAAGCCGTATCGGATGCACATCCGAGGGCCGAGCTTCGTCAACCTCCAGACCCTCCCGCACATGATGCGCGGGGGCCTGATCGCGGATGCCGTCGCCGTGATCTCCTCCGTCGACCCGATCATGGGCGAGGTCGACCGATGATGGTCTCGACGCCGAAGCAGAGCTCCGTCGCCGGGCAACGGGGTCTCGCCTTCGGCGAGGCTGTCCTGCTGGCGCCCGCTCGAGGAGCGTCCTGATGAGCCGCTTCACGGCCGAGAACACGATCCTGGCGCGGGAGATCATCGCTCGCTATCCCCGCCCCAAGTCCGCGTTGATCCCCCTGCTCCACCTCGCCCAGGAGCAGGACGGGCACGTCGCCGATGACGCGATGGAGCACATCGCCGAGCTGATCGGGATCACCCCGGCCGAGGTGCTCGGCACCTGCTCCTTCTACGAGATGTTCAAGCGCGAGCCGGTGGGGGAGTACCTCGTCAACGTCTGCACGAACATCGCCTGCATGCTGCTGGGTGGGGAAGAGCTGCTCCAGCACCTCGAGGACCGCCTCGGCATCACGTCGGGCAGCACCACCGCCGACGGTCGCTTCACGATCGAGGACGTCGAGTGCATCGCGGCCTGCACCGAGGCCCCGTGCCTCCAGGTGAACTATCGCTACTTCTACAAGGTCACTCCGGAAGCCGCCGACGCGCTCCTCGACGACCTGCAGCACGGCCGGCGGGCCCACGAGGTGCCGAGGCATGGGATCCTCGCGCGCACGCGGCAGACCCTGCCGCCCGAGCGTCGAGCCGGCAACGCCGTTCCGGGTGTGGCCGAGGAGCCCGTGTGGCTTCGCACCGCGGAGTCGGGGACGTGACCGTCACGAACGCGGCGCCGATCGTCTCGACGCGCTTCGGGCTCGACGACGGTCACACCTTGGCCGGCTACCTCGCCACCGGGGGCTACCAGGGCCTCGAGGCCGCCCTGGCGATGGCGCCCACGGCGGTGGGTGACGAGGTGAAGGCGGCCAGCCTGCTCGGTCGGGGCGGGGCCGGCTTCCCGGCCGGCACCAAGTGGGGCTTCTGCCCGCCCGGTGTCTGGCCGCGGTACCTCGTCGTGAACGGCGACGAGTCGGAGCCGGGCACGTACAAGGACCGCCTCCTCATGGAGAAGGACCCCCACCAGCTGATCGAAGGCCTGCTGATCGCGTGCTACGCGATCGGCGCCGCCCAAGCCTTCCTGTACGTGCGGGGCGAGATGGCGCTGGCTCAGGAGCGCATCGCGCAGGCGCTCAACGACGCCTACGCGGCCGGCTACATCGGCAGGAACATCCTCGGCTCCGACTTCTCCGTCGACGTGGTGCTCCACTGGGGCGCCGGTGCCTACATCGTGGGTGAGGAGACGGCGCTCATCGAGTCGCTCGAGGGCAACCGAGGCATGCCGCGGCTCAAGCCGCCGTTCTTCCCCGCCGCCAAGGGCCTCTACCTCCAGCCCACCGTGGTCAACAACGTCGAGACGCTCGCCAACCTCCCGTGGATCATGACGAACGGCGCCACCGCCTTCACGAAGCTCGGCACCGAGAAGGCGCCTGGCATGCGGTTGTTCGCGGTCTCCGGACACGTCAAGAACCCGGGCGTGTTCGAGGTGGAGTACGGCGTCACCACGTTCCGCGACCTCATCTATGCACCCGTGTACTGCGGTGGCATCCGGGACGACAACGAGCTGAAGGCGTTCATCCCCGGCGGTGGTTCAGCGCCGTGGTTCTTGGCCGAGCACGTCGACATGCCACTCGATCCGAGCATCGTGGGGCCGAGCGGATCGATGCTCGGCTCGGGAGCCATCGTCGTCATGGACTCGACGACCGACATGGTGAAGGCGTGCTGGAGGCTCGTGCGCTTCTACGCCCGAGAGTCCTGCGGCAAGTGCACGCCGTGCCGAGAGGGCACCAGCTGGCTGGAGAAGATCCTCGCCCGGCTGCTGGCCGGCGAGGGACGCCCTTCCGACCTCGATCTGCTGCTCGACGTCGTGGACAACATCTCCCCGGCACCCTTCCCCAAGGCCAAGACGGAGGCCGGCGACTGGGAGGCCGTCCCCTTCCCGTACAAGAAGACGACGATCTGCGACCTTGGTCCGTCCGTGGGCTCGCCGATCGTGTCGGCGCTGCTCCACTTCCGCGACGAGTTCGAGTCCTACGTCGACCAAGGCGTCCGCGTCGAGGTGGCTCGTGTCTGACGCCCCGGTGGAGACTGTCATCGTCACGGTCAACGGCAAGGAGATCGAGGCCACGCCCGGCGAGCTCGTCATCGCGGCGGCCGAGCGCAACGGCACCTACATCCCACGCTTCTGCTACCACCCGCGCATGGAGGCGGTCGGCATGTGCCGGATGTGCGTGGTCGAGATCGACACCGGCCGCGGTCCCGCCCTCCAGCCGGCCTGCATGATCTCGGTCGCCCCGGGGATGTCCGTCGACACCGAGAGCGAGGTCACCAAGAAGGCGCAGGACGGCGTCCTCGAGTTCCTCCTCATCAACCACCCCCTCGACTGCCCCGTCTGCGACAAGGGCGGCGAGTGCCCCCTCCAGGACCAGACCCTCTCGTACGGGCCCGGGGAGAGCCGCTTCGTCGAGGAGAAGCGCCACTACGAGAAGCCGATCATGATCAGCGACCTCGTGGCCCTCGACCGCGAGCGCTGCATCCTGTGCGACCGGTGCACGCGCTTCGCCAGCGACGTCGCCGGTGACACGCTCATCCACTTCCAGGACCGCGGCAACCAGACGCAGGTCAACACGTTCCCGGACCACCCGTTCGCGAGCTACTTCAGCGGGAACACGGTGCAGATCTGCCCGGTGGGCGCGCTCACGGCCACGCCCTACCGGTTCAAGGCCCGGCCCTGGGACCTCGACCAGGTGGAGAGCACCTGCACGACCTGTTCGGTCGGCTGCCGAACGCTCGTGCAGTCGAGCCGCAACGAGATCCTCCGGTACCAGGGGGTCGACGTCGACCCCGTGAACTGGGGCTGGCTGTGCGACAAGGGGCGCTTCGGCTTCGGATCCGTCAACAGCGAGGAGCGACTGGGTCGTCCGCTCGCCCGCCGCGGCGGTTCTCTCGTCGAGGTGCCCTGGGGAGAGGCGCTGACGACGGCCGCCGACGTCCTGCGAGCGGCCAGCGCCGACAAGGTCGCGGTGCTCGGTGGCGCCCGGCTCACCAACGAGAGCGCCTACGCGTGGGCGAAGCTGGCCAAGGGGGTCATCGGGACCGACCACGTCGACGCCCAGCTCGGTGACGGGCTCCCCGCCGAGGTCGTGCTCGGCCTCCCGCGCGCCACGATCGACGAGGTGTGCGCCTCGGGCGGCACCGTCCTCCTCCTCGCTCCCGACCTCAAGGACGAGCTGCCGGTCATCTTCCTGCGCCTCCGCCACGCAGTGGTCCGTGACGGCGTCACCGTCGTGGAGCTCGCGTCGCAGCGCACACCGGCATCCGAGCTGGCCGCCGCCACGCTGGTGCACCGACCTGGCGCCGCCGGTGAGGTCGTGCGAGCGTTGCTCTCGACCTCCACCGCACCGGAGGTGGGTGGCGTCGATGCGGCCGACATCGCCGCCGCTCGAGAGCTCCTGGCCCGCGGGCTCGTCACCGTGGTCCTGGGTCGACCGAACCTCGCCGAGTCGGCCGACGGGATCGTGGCCGCGGCGTCTGCCATCCACGCCGCGCACCCCGAGGTGCGCTTCCTCAGCGCGCTGCGCCGCGCCAACGTCCACGGCGCGCTCGACATGGGGCTGTCTCCCGGCCTCCTGCCGGGCCGCACGACGCTCGCCGCCGGGGCTGCGGCGCTCCGCGGGCAAGGCTGGTCGGCGATCCCCGCGGCTCGTGGCCTCGACGCGTCCGGGATCCTGGAGGCCGCCGCCAACGGCAAGATCGACGTGCTCGTGCTCCTCGGTGCCGACCCGCTCGCCGACTTCCCTGACACCGATCTCGCCACCCGGGCCCTCGCCGGCGCCCGCGCCGTGATCGCCATCGATCGGTTCCTCACCCCGTCGGCGCAGCAAGCGGACGTCGTGCTCGCAGCCGCTGGTCCTGCCGAGGTCGACGGCACGACGACCAACGTCGAGGGACGTGTCAGCACGGTCGCTCGCAAGATCACCCCGCCGGGCACGGCCCGCGACGACTGGATGCTGGCCGCCGAGCTCAGTCGCCTGCTCGGCACCGATCTGGGCCTCGAGTCGCCAGCGCAGATCCTGGACGAGATCGCCGCCCTCGCACCGAGTCACGCCAGCGCCACCCCTGCGGCGGTCCATGCCAGCGGTGGTCGCGACGGGCTCCTCGTCGATGCCCGTCTCCCCTTCGTCGCGCCGACCGTCGCCGAGGCGCCGGGCGTCGATGCGTACTCGCTGCGACTCGTCGCCAGCCGCAAGCTCTACGACCTCGGCACCGACGTGCAGCACGCGCCGGGGCTCGCCGGGCTCACGACCGACACCGTCCTCCGGCTGCACCCGCACGACTTCGACCGCCTCGGGGTCGATGCTGGCGCGGTCGTGACCGTCACCGCCTCGACAGGCTCGGTAACGCTCCCCGTGGTCCCCGACCCGGCGGTCGGCCGGGGCGCCGCGGCCGTCGTGCTGCACCAGCCTGGTCCACAGGTGGGCGCGCTCATCGACGCCACGGCCACCGTCACCGAGGTGCGGGTGGTGAAGGCCTGATGTTCGCCGTCGACCCTCTCCTCGCCGGTGACGTCGGCCTCGCCGAGGTGCTGATCGTCCTGCTGAAGGTCGTCATCACCTTCGGGCTCCTGCTCGTCTCCGTGCTGTTCATGATCTGGTTCGAGCGCAAGCTCCACGCCGACATGAGCAATCGCCTCGGCCCGAACCGGGCGGGGCCGTTCGGGATCCTCCAGACGCTCGCCGACGGCATCAAGTTCTTCTTCAAGGAGGACCTGCTCCCCGACCGCGCCGACAAGCGCGTCTTCATCCTGGCGCCCTTCCTGTCGCTCGTCCCCGCCTTCCTGATCTTCTCCGTGATCCCGATCGGCGGTGTGTTCACCGAGGAGCAGCAGGGGACCGTGCACATCTTCGGGCACGACACGTACCTGCAGCTCGCCGACCCCCCCATCGGGGTGCTCCTGATCCTCGCCTGCTCGTCGATCGCGGTCTACGGCGTGATGCTCGCCGGGTGGTCCTCCGGCTCGAAGTACCCACTGCTCGGCTCCGTGCGCGCGTCGGCCCAGATGGTGTCCTACGAAGCGGCCCTCGGCCTCTCGATCGTCGCCGTCGTGCTGCTCGCCGGCTCCCTGTCGACGCACGACATCGTGATGAGCCAGGCAGCTGACGGCTTCGGCGGCATCATCCCGCGCTGGAACGTGGTCGCCACCGGCGTCGTGCCGTTCATCATCTTCGTGATCGCCGGCACCGCCGAGCTCAACCGGCCGCCGTTCGACCTCGTCGAGGCCGAGCAGGAGCTCGTCGGCGGCTTCCACACCGAGTACTCGTCGATCCGGTTCGCGCTCTTCTTCCTCGCCGAGTTCATGAACACCGTGACCATGTCCGCGATCATCGTCACCCTCTTCCTCGGTGGCCCGGCCGGGCCCATCTTCTTCGGCCCGGACTGGATCTGGGGCCTCATCTGGTTCGTGGCGAAGCTCTTCATCTTCCTCTTCATGTTCGTGTGGCTCCGCGCCACGTTGCCCCGCTTCCGCTACGACCAGCTCATGGACCTGGGCTGGAAGGTCCTCATCCCCCTGTCACTGGGCTGGATGCTCCTCCTCGCGACCCTCAACATCGCCCGCGACGAGGACTGGAACGCCGGGTTGGTGCTGGCCGGGGGACTGATCGGCATCGCGATCGGCTACCTCATGCTCGCCGGTGCCATCCGCACCGCCCGTCACCGCCGCGCCGAGGCCGACCTCGAGGGGAGCGCCCCCTGATGGGCTACCTCGAGGGGTTCCGGGTCACGTTCGGCAAGCTCTTCAAGAGCACCGAGACGGGCCGTACGGTCACGGTGCCCTACGTGAAGGACTCCGGTCCGAAGCGGGACAAGCCGGAGCGCATCCATGGTCGTCACGTGCTCAACCGCTACGAGGACGGCATGGAGAAGTGCATCGGCTGCGAGCTCTGCGCCGGCGTATGCCCGGCGCGCTGCATCTACGTCCGTGGCGCCGACAACCCGCCGGACGATCCGGTCTCACCGGGTGAGCGCTACGGCTTCGTGTACGAGATCAACTACCTGCGCTGCATCCACTGCGACCTCTGCGTGGAGGCCTGCCCCACCGAGGCGATCACGGAGTCGAAGCTCTTCGAGTTCTCGTTCACCAATCGGCAGGATGCGATCTACACCAAGGCCGAGCTGGTCGTCGACGACGACGGCCTCCCCCAGCAGATGCCGTGGGAGGATTGGTCCGACCTCGACAAGGTGGCGGCCCAGTCGTCTGCGTGGGTGCGCGCCACGGCCCCGTCCGGCGACGCCGACTACGTCGGGGTGATCGCCTGGTCAGGGGAGCTCGGCTTCGGGGTGAAGCCGGCAGAGCTCGGGCAGACCGCACCGCCGTCCGAGGTCGAGCCCGAGGCCGACGAGTCGGATGATGGTCACGGCGGGGGGCATCACTGATGGAGCTCTTCGTGTTCCTCGTCGCAGGAGGCGCCTGCATCGCCGGTGCCCTGGGCGTGGTGCTGAACAGCAACCCGGTGCACGCCGCGCTCTCGCTCGTCGGCACGCTGTTCGCGATCGCGGTCCTCTTCGTCGCCCAGGAGGCCAACTTCCTGGCCGCGGTGCAGGTGATCGTCTACGCCGGCGCCATCGTCGTCCTGTTCCTCTTCGTGCTGATGTTGCTCGGGGTCGACAAGTCCGAAGACCTGTCCATCGAGCCCCTCGGCGGCGGCCAGCGGATCGCGGCCTTCGTGGTCGGGCTCGCCGTCCTCGCCCTGCCGGTCCTCGCGCTCTGGTCGACCGAGGGAGAGGCCACCGGCGCCCATCCGCAACCAGGCGATGCCAGCGTCATCGACAGCGGGGTGGCCGACGTCAACCAGCTCGGCGAGTCGCTGTACACCACCTACCTCTTCGCCTTCGAGGCGACGTCCGTGCTGCTGGTCATCGCCGTCGTGGGCGCGGTCGTGATGGCGCGCAAGGTGCGAAGGGCCGACCTGATCGATGATCCGTTGGTCCTCGCGGCTGCTGCCGAGCCGCAGGCGTCGGCGGCGCCGGGGGGATATGCCAAGGGGGGCGAAGCCCCCCTTGATGCAAGACAGCTGCCTAACGAGCAGGTGGACGCATAGTGCTGGCAATAGCCGAGGTGACACCGGCGTGGTACCTGGTGCTGGGGTCGATCCTGTTCTCGATCGGCGCGGTCGGGTTGCTCGTGCGCCGGAACCCGCTCGTGATGTTCATGTGCATCGAGCTCATGCTCAACGCGGTCACGCTCACCTTCGTCACGTTCTCGAGGATGCTCGGTGACGTCGACGGCCAGACGGTGGTGGTGTTCGTCCTCGTGGTCGCCGCCGCCGAGGTCGTCGTGGGCCTCGGCATCATCGTCGCCCTGCTCCGCAAGCAGCCCGAAGCCACCGCCGACGACATCAACGTGCTGAGGGGCTGAGCATGGAGATCCTCGACCTCGTCTGGCTCGTCCCCGCGCTCCCTCTGGCCGGGTTCCTCGTGCTCCTCGTCTTCGGCCGTCGGTTGGGAGAGCCGGCGGCCGGTTGGCTCGCCACCGCGGCCTGCGGCGCGGCGTTCATCGCCAGCTCGGTGGTCTTCCTCGCGATGCTGGGCGAGGACGAGAACAACCGGAGCCACGTCTACAACCTGTTCGACTGGATCCACGTCGCAGGGTTCGACGTGAAGGTCGGCTTCCTCGCTGACCCGCTGTCGATCTCGATGGCCCTCTTCATCACGGGGATCGGAACCCTGATCCACCTGTACTCGATCGGGTACATGCACGGAGACCCGAAGTTCTCCAAGTTCTTCCTGTACATGAACCTGTTCGTCTTCTCGATGCTCATGCTGGTGCTGGGCAGCAACATGCTCATCACCTTCCTCGGGTGGGAGGGCGTGGGTGCCTGCTCCTACTTCCTGATCGCGTTCTGGTTCTCGAAGGAGGCCAACGCGTCGGCGGGCAAGAAGGCCTTCGTCACCAACCGCATCGGTGACTGGGGCTTCATGACGGCGATGTTCATCGCCTTCGCCACCGTCGGGTCGCTCGACTACTCGATCGTCCTCGAGCAGGCCCCCGCCATCGCGCCGGTCACCGCCACCGCCATCGCGCTGCTCCTGTTCCTGGGAGCGTGCGGCAAGTCGGCGCAGCTACCCCTGTTCGTCTGGCTACCCGACGCCATGGCCGGTCCCACCCCCGTGTCGGCACTGATCCACGCCGCCACCATGGTCACCGCGGGCGTCTACCTGATGGTCCGCGTGAACCCGATCCTCGCCCAGAGCTACGACTGGGCTCCTGGCGTGATCGCCTGGGTGGGCGTGATCACGGCGCTCTTCGCCGCGACGATCGCCGTCGCGCAGAACGACATCAAGAAGGTCCTCGCCTACTCCACCATCAGCCAGCTCGGTTACATGTTCCTGGCCGTCGGGAGCGGTGCCTACGTGGCCGCCATCTTCCACATGATCACCCACGCGTTCTTCAAGGCCCTGCTGTTCCTCGGCTCCGGATCCGTGATCCACGGGATGCACGAGGAGCAGGACATGCGGCGGATGGGCGGGCTGCGGGTGGTCATGCCGATCACCGCGGGGACCTTCATCGTGGGCTGGCTCGCCATCGCCGGCGTGCCACCCTTCGCCGGCTTCTGGTCGAAGGACGAGATCCTGCTGTTCGCCTACGACAAGAGCCCGGCCCTCTGGATCGTCGGCCTCGTGACCGCGCTGCTCACGGCGTTCTACATGAGCCGCCAGCTGTTCATGGTCTTCTTCGGCGAACCGAGGTGGAAGGAGTCTGCCGCTGCATCGCAGCCGGAGGCGCCCGATGCAACGGGGGGACATGCCAAGGGGGGCGGAGCCCCCCTTGAGCCAACAGAGTCGCCGTGGCTGATGACGTTCCCCCTCGTCGTGCTGGCCGGGCTCGCCGTGGTCGGCGGGTTCCTCAACCTCTCGCTCACGACGAACCTGCACTTCCTCGAGCATTGGCTCGAACCGGTCATCGAGGGCAACGAGCGCGTGCTCGACGTGGCCACCGCCGGCAAGGTCGCGCTGGCCCTCGTCGCCACCCTCGCCTCGTTGGCGGGCATCGCCCTGGCCGTGCGCGTCTACCTCCAGAAGCGGCTGCAGCCTGTCGAGCCGGAGATCCTCGCCGAGGGGTGGCGGTACGACAGCACGATCTCCGCGTTCGTGGGCGGCCCGGGCGAGCAGGCGTTCGAGGCGATCGCCACCTTTGATCGCGCAGTGGTCGACGGCGCGGTCGAGGGCGTTGGCGCTGCGGTGCGCGGTGGCGGCAAGGGCCTCCGGGTGATCCAGTCGGGCTTCGTGCGCAGCTACGCCCTCGGCGTGGCCGTGGGCGCCGTCGCCCTCCTCGTCTACTTCCTCACGCGAGCGGGCATCTAGTGCCCCTCTCCCTCCTCGCGTCAGCGTCCGCCCACTCGGTGTCCACCTCCCCGTTGACAGCGGCGATCGTCGTCCCGTTCCTCGGCGCGGTCGTCGTCGCGCTCATCCCCAGGGGGCGGGTCGAGCTGCACCGGCTCGTGGCACTCCTGTTCGCCACGGCCACCGGCGCCATCACCCTCTGGGTGCTGGCGGCGTTCGAGACAGGCGACGCCGGGTTCCAGTTCGAGGTGAAGCGCACCTGGATCTCCGAGTTCGGGATCTCGTGGCACCTCGGCATCGACGGCGTGTCCCTGTTCCTCGTCGTGCTGTCCGGCCTGTTGTTCCCCCTCGCGATCGTGGCCGTGACACCGCACCACGACCCGAAGCCCTACTACGCCTGGCTCCTCGTCCTCCAGGGCGGGTGCATCGGCGTGTTCTGCTCGCTCGACCTCTTCCTCTTCTTCGTGATGTTCGAGATCGTGCTCGTCCCCATGTACTTCCTCATCGGCGGTTGGGGTTACGGCGAGCGGGTCCACGCGGCGCTCAAGTTCTTCATCTTCACGATGCTCGGCTCGGCGCTGATGCTGGTCGGGATCGTCAGCCTCGCCTTCCTGCACCAGGATGGCGTGGCCGCCGACAACGAGCCGGAGGCGGTGGCCGCCGAGCAGGCCGCGTCCCAGGCGCAGCAGGAAGCCATCTCGGGGGGCGGCATCGACGCCGCCACGCAGGCGCTGATCGACGAGGACGTGGCCAGGGCCGAGGAGCTCCGCAACCCGCCGCTCGACTTCGACCTCGTGGAGATCGCGGAGTCGCAGCACCTGACCGACACCTCGACGGGGGCGAACCCCCTCGACTGGTCCGCCGTCCGATGGATCTTCCTGGCCTTCGCCGTGGCCTTCGCCGTCAAGGTGCCCTTGTTCCCGCTGCACACGTGGCTACCGGACGCGCACACGCAGGCGCCGACGGCCGGCTCCGTGATCCTCGCTGGCGTGATGCTCAAGCTCGGCACCTACGGCTTCGTGCGCTTCGGCCTGTACCTGTTCCCCGAGGCATCCGTGTGGTTCGCGCCGGGGCTCGTCACCCTCGGCGTCATCGGCATCATCTATGGCGCGGTCGTCGCGACGATGCAGCGCGACCTGAAGCGGCTCGTCGCCTACTCGTCGGTCGCCCACCTCGGCTTCATCGTGCTGGGCACCTTCGCGCTCACCACCCAGGGCATCCAGGGCGGGGTCGTGCAGATGGTGAACCACGGCATCTCCACGGGCGCCCTGTTCCTTCTCGTGGGCATGATCTACGAGCGCCGTCACACGCGCGAGATCGCCTCTCTCAAGGGTCTTCAGAAGTCGGCGCCTGTGATGGCGGGGGTCTTCACGCTCGTCATGCTGAGCTCGATCGGCCTGCCTGGCCTCAACGGCTTCGCGGGTGAGTTCCTGATCCTCGTCGGGTCGTTCCTCACGCGCCGTTGGTTCACGGTCGTGGCGGCGGCCGGGGTGATCCTGGCGGCGCTCTACCTGCTGTGGGCCTACCAGCGGGTGTTCCACGGCGAGCCGGACCAAGAGAACGCGTCGATGGCCGACATGACCTGGCGAGAAGGCCTGGTGATGGCGCCCCTGCTCGCGCTGATCGTGTTCCTCGGCGTGTACCCGAAGCCGATGCTCGACCGCATCGAGCCGGCGGTGGCCCGCCTCGTCACCCACATCGAGGACAACTCCGACTACGTGGAGCCCGAGGTCGCGAACGTCGGTGCCGCCGAGGACGCCGGCGACGAGGAGCAGGACGGGGCGGCGCCGTGAGCCTGATCGCCCTCCTGTCGCAGCCCGTCGACCAGGCGCCCGTCCCCGTCGGGGGCGTCGACGTGGCGTGGTCGGCCGTGGCGCCGGTCCTGGTCCTCATCGGCGGGGCACTGCTGCTGCTCGCCGTCGACGCCCTGTCGCGGCGCCCTCCCGGCGGAGGCGTCTACGCCCTCTACACGGTGGTCACGGCCGGCATCGCCGTCGGCGCAGCGATCCCGCTCTGGCAGCGGGTGCAGGACACCGACCGCGGTCCCTTCTCGACGTTGGCGCAATCGATCGGCGTCGACGGGTTCTCCGTGTTCGCCACCATCACCATCTGTGCGGCCGTGACCCTCGCCGCGCTCCTCTTCGACGGGTGGCTGCGGCGCGAGGGGATGGAGGGCGCGGAACCGTACGTGCTGCTCCTGCTCTCCGCGTCGGGCGGCGTCATGATGGCTTCGGCCAACGACCTGATCGTGATGTTCCTCGGGCTGGAGATCCTCTCGCTGGCCGTCTACGTGCTCGCGGCCATGCACCTGCGCAAGATCACCTCGCAGGAGGCAGGCGTGAAGTACTTCGTGCTGGGGGCGTTCTCGTCGGCGTTCTTCCTCTACGGCATCGCGCTCACCTACGGGGCCACTGGATCGACGAACCTCGTCGAGATCGCCGGGTTCCTGTCGACGACCGTCCTCGCCAACAGCGGGCTGCTCCTCGCGGGGATGGCGATGCTGCTCGTCGGGTTCGCCTTCAAGGTCGCGGCGGTGCCGTTCCACTTCTGGACCCCAGACGTGTACCAGGGCGCCCCGACGCCGAGCGTGGCGTGGATGGCCTCGGGGGTGAAGGTCGCCGGGTTCGCCGGGCTGCTACGGGTCTTCTACCTGGCCTTCGGCACCTACAGCGTCGACTGGCAGCCGATCATCTACGTGCTCGCCGCGGTGACGATGATCGTGGGGTCGGTGCTGGCCGTCGTGCAGACGGACGTGAAGCGGATGCTCGCGTACTCGTCGATCAACCACGCCGGCTTCATCCTCGTGGCGGTGCAGGCTGCGTCCGCGGATGGGGTCGAGGCGGCCCTCTTCTACCTGGCGGCCTACACGTTCATGGTGGCCGGCAGCTTCGGCGTCATCGCCGTCGTCAGCCACAAGGGCGACATCGGCAACAGCCTGGACGACTACCGGGGGCTGTCCCGGGACCGCCCGATCCTCGCCCTCACGTTCGCGCTGCTCCTGTTCGCCCAGGCCGGCGTGCCCCTGACGTCGGGGTTCTTCGCCAAGTTCTACGTGATCACCGCCGCCGTGGAGGCAGGGTCCACCGCGCTGGCCGTCATCGCCATGCTCACCGCGGTCGTCGCCGCCTTCCTCTACCTCCGGATCGTCGTGTCGATGTACATGTCGGTGGAGGAGGCCGGCGAGCCCCGCACGATCCCGGTGCCCTTTGCCGCTGGGCTGGCCTTGGCCGTCTCCGTCACCGTCACTGTCACCGTCGGCCTCTTCCCGGGCGTCCTCTCACGGGCCGCCACCGATGCCACGCCGGTGCTCGTCCTCGAGCCTGCCGACGTGGACCCCGCCGCCCCGACCGCCCTCGCCCCGTAGGAGTCGATGCAAGGTTTCCGGCTCGGCGAGCGTTGAAGGGGCGTGGCTCGCACCCCTGCAACGTCCCGCGCCCGTCGCGGCACCCTGATCGGGCTGGGCGTGGCCGCCGGCGTCGGTCTCGCGCTGTGGGTCGGCGGGAGGCTGACGGTCAGCGACACCTCGGAGGTCGCGGGGCGCGGAACGACCACGTCGAGCTCGACGACGGTCGACCGCGCCACCATCTCGACGATCGTCACGACCACCACCACGACGCCGCCACCGACGACGACCACGCTGCTGCCGGCGGCCGCGGCCGACGGCACGTTGGAGCTGGGGGAGAAGGGCTACGACGTCGCTGTCCTCCAGGCTCGCCTCGACGAGCTCGGGTACTGGCATGGCGCATCCGACGGCAGGTACGGACAGCTCACGCGCCAAGCCGTGATGGCGTTCCAGAAGGCCGAGGGGCTGGCACGCGACGGCGTGGCCGGTCCGGCCACGCTGGCCGCCCTCCCCGGCGCCGCGCGCCAAACGCCGGTCGACGCCTCGGGCACCCATCTCGAGGTCGATCTCGAGCGCCAGATCCTCCTCGTGGTGGAGGGAGGTCGCACGACGTGGGTGCTGAACACCTCCACGGGCAACGGTGAGGCCTACGCATCGCCACGGGGCGGCACTGCGGTCGCCACCACGCCCACCGGCCGGTTCACCATCCAGCGCGAGATCGACGGCCTACGGGAGGGACCCCTCGGCACGCTGTACCGCCCCAAGTACTTCGTCGGCGGCATCGCCGTCCACGGGTCGGGCTCGATCCCCGCGCACCCCGCATCCCACGGGTGCGTGCGCCTGACCAACGCGGCGATGGACCTGCTGTGGTCGTCGGGGGTCGCGCCGCTCGGCACGCCGGTGGTGGTCCACTGATGCCTGTCCTCACGCCGCCGAGAGGCACACCCACCGTCGTGTGGCCCCGGTCAGTCGGACGTGCGGCGCCCGGGAGCCGGCCCCTAGCATCGGTGGCGTCGCGGCTGCGCCCTGCAGCCGCTTCCGTCGGCTCGCGGTCCGTCCGCACCACCTCATCGATGGTCTCCTCCTCCACCACGCTCCCTGATGTCGAGCTGGTCGAGCTGGCCCGGTTGGGCGACCGGTCAGCGTTCGACGAGCTGCTGCGGCGCCACGATCCGCGGATGCGGGGCCTCGCCTACCGGCTCATGGCCGACCGTCATCGGATGGACGACGCCCTCCAGGAGGCATACCTCAAGGCGTTCAAGGCACTGCCGCGCTTCCGCGCGGGCAGCGACTTCGGCACCTGGCTCTACCGGATCACCTACAACGCATGCATCGACGAGCTCCGAAAGCGCAAGCGGGCGCCCCTCTCGAGCGAGGATCCGGCCGACCCCGAGTCGGGGAGGCCCGGTCCCGAGCGGATCGTCACCGCGTCCGAGACGGTTCGTCAGGCCCTCGCCGAGCTACCCGTCGACCAGCGGGTGACCGTGGTGCTGGTCGATGGGGAGGGGTTCGACCACCGGGAGGCCGCCCAGATCCTCGGTGTTGCACCGGGCACGGTCGCCTCCCGGCTGCACCGGGCCCACGCGGCGCTCCGCCGGGTCCTCGGGGAGGAGGTGGGATGAGCGACATGGAGGTCGTCCCTGATCCGATCGTCCGCACCGCACTCCAGCGGTTGCCGATCCCAGCACACGCGGACGAGTTCTGGTCCCGCCTCAATGGTCTGCTCGATGCCGAGGGCGCGTCGGTCGAACCGGTCGTGGTGGCTGGCGCCACCGACGACGGCGGCCAGCAACCGGTCGCTCCTGCGCCGGCTGCGGCGGCGGCCACCGCCGAGACCGCGGACCCTGCGCGCGACCCCGCCGTGGCGCTCGTCCCCCGGGCGCTGCGCCGCACGTCCAACGGTGTGCTCCTCGCGGTCGCCGCTGCCGCAGCCGTGGTGGTGGCGCTGGCCGGCACCACGCTGCTCGACGAGCGCGACGGCACGACGTCCGCCTCCGACGAGGAGGCGCAGACGTTCCAGGCTCCTGGCACCCTGGCGGACGACGCCCATCTCGATGACGCCAGTCCAGCCGCGTTGTCGACGGAGAGCGTGGCCGCCTCGTCGGACGCCGTGCTGGCGTGGGTCGACGACGTCGGTGCCGGCGACACCTCCGGTGCCTGGGCGGCCATGGGTCCCGTCTCGCAGGCCCACTTCGGATCGCAGGATGCCTTCGAGGCGGAGATGGGCTCGTTGGCGGAGGGTTACGGCGCGTGGTCCGCGGCGGAGCCTGACGACGTGCTCGTCACGCCGGTGCTGACGACCGACGAGGGCACCACCGCCGTGGTCACCCTGATCGGGATGGTCGACGTCGACGGCACCCGCGAGCGCCGAGCCGATGCCTTCCCCGTCCACCTCGTCGACGGGGAGGCCGTGATCGAGCCCTTCGCCTCGGCCGGCGCACTCGAGATCGTCGTTCCGGAGCCCGTCCCCGAGGGCAGCGGGCCCGTGTCGGTCGACGCCGGGGACGAGCTCGTCGTCGTCGTGCCGAGCGACGCCGACGCACCGGTCCTGCGCCTCGACGACGGAGAGGCGCTCGTGTGCGGACAGGGTGAGGGCACGGAGCTCACGGATCTCGAAGGCAGCCCGGGCCAGCGCTGCTCCTACCTCCCGCCTGAGGGCATGGCCGAGGGGGAGCACACCCTGACGATGGCCTTTGTCGGGCCTGACGGTGCGTCGATCACCGCCGAGTCGATGCTGTTCGACGCCGCCTGACCTCCCAGAGCCCCCGAACGGCGGCAATCTTGGACCCTCGCGCGAGCCTTCACTAGGCTCCCCCGTCGTGTCCGAGACATTCTCTGATCTCCTCCGCGACTACCTCACGGTGGGCATCTTCGGGCTCATCGGCGCCTTGCTCGTGGCCGTCCTCCTCGGGATCGGGAGCCTTCTGCGGCCCACTCGGCCCCAGCCTGAGAAGTACATCAACTACGAGTCGGGTGTTGATCCGGTCGGCACCGGATGGGGCCAGAGCCAGGTCCGCTACTACATCTTCGCCCTGCTGTTCGTGATGTTCGACGTCGAAGCCGTGTTCATCTTCCCGTTCGCCACCCGGGTCGACGCGTACGAGTGGTTCGGCGTGATCGAGATGGCGATCTTCATCGTGATCCTCGCGCTCGGGCTCCTCTACGCATGGAAGAAGAAGGTCCTCCGATGGGTGTAGCCCCGGCCGTGGACGCCTGATGGGCCTCGTCGAGAGCGGCAAGATGCCCAAGCCGCTCACCAAGCTCCTGAACCTGAGCCGCAAGTACTCCATCTGGGCCTACCAGTGGGGACTGGCGTGCTGCGCGATCGAGATGGGCGCCGCGTTCGCGTCGCCCCGCTACGACGTGATGCGTCTCGGTGTGATCCCCTTCCCCGCCAGCCCTCGCCAGGCCGATCTGGTGGTCATCTCGGGCACCGTCACCGACAAGATCGTGCCGGCGATCAAGCGCCTCTACGAGCAGATGCCCGACCCCAAGTACGTGATCTCGATGGGCAGCTGCACCAACTGTGGCGGCCCGTACTGGGACAGCTACTCCGTCACGAAGGGCGTCGACCAGATCGTGCCGGTCGACGTCTACGTCCCCGGGTGCCCGCCCCGTCCCGAGGCCCTCCTGGAGGGGATCGTGCTCCTGCAGGAGCGCATCCACAACGAGGACATGGCCGAGCGCTGGCGCGGCGGTCAGGACCGGCAGGAGCCGATCGTCGTTGGCTGATGACGTGACGGCCACCGAGGACGCGCCCGAGGTCGAGTCGGACGATCAGCGCGAGGCCCTGCTCGCCGTCTTCTCGGAGCACCTCGGTGATGCCGTCATCGGCTCCCACGTCAAGCCGGGCCAGGGACTCTGGATCCGGGTCGCCACCGCCGCATGGGCCGACGCCGCGGAGGTCGCGCGTGACAAGGCAGGTCTGCGGTTCTTCGACTTCCTCTCCGCCATCGACTGGCTGCCGTCGCCGTACGGTCGCTACGAGGACAGCGCCGTCGACATGCCGTTCCCGCCCCCGATGCCCGAGCGCTCCGCCGCGATCCCCGGCTACGCGGGCGGCGACAGCCGACTCCAGGTCCTGGCGTCGGTGGCGAAGGCCGGCACCGACCAGCGCGTGCTCCTCAAAGCGGATGTGCCGGACGACGACCCGCGCGTGCCCACGTGGACCCACACGTACGCGGGCGCGGCGTGGCACGAGCGCGAGGCCCACGAGATGTTCGGGATCGGGTTCGACGGGAACGCCGACCTGCGGCACATCTACCTGCCCAGCGAGTTCGAGGGGCACCCCCTGCGCAAGGAGTTCCCCCTGCTCGCACGCGTCGTGAAGCCGTGGCCCGGCATCGTCGACGTCGAGCCCATGCCCGGCGGCGACGACGAGGACGAGGCCACCGAAGAGGGGACCGAAGCGTGACGCTCACCGAGGCCCAGCAGCTCGGCTACATCAACGCCCAGGCTGCCGACGGGCGCATCAACGTCGAGCTCGAGACCGAGGACGGGATGGTCCTCAACATGGGCCCCCAGCACCCGGCGACCCACGGCACCCTGCGGCTCGTCGCCCACCTCGACGGCGAGCAGGTGACCTCCGCTGACGTGATGTGCGGGTACATGCACCGTGGCTACGAGAAGCTCTGTGAGGTGCGGTCGTACCCGCAGGTCACCACGCTCATCAACCGCATCGACTGGCTCGGCAGCTTCGCCAACGAAGTGCCCTTCATCCTGGCGGCCGAGCAGCTGATGGAGGTCGAGGCGCCACCTCGGGCCACGTGGATCCGCACGATGCTCTTCGAGCTGAGCCGGATCGCCAACGTCAGCCTGTTCATCGGCGACCTCGCCCTCCAGCTGGGGGCCCAGACACCTGCGTTCTACGCCTTCCGCGACCGGGAGTTCGTGCTGAACCAGATCGAGTCGGTGACCGGTGGCCGCTTCCACCCGAACTTCGATCGCATCGGTGGCCTCAAAGACGATCTGCCCAAGGGTTGGATCGCCGAGACCAAGGCCGCGATGGTGCGGCTCCGTGGGTTCTGCGACCAGATGGAGGGGCTCGTCTACGGCAACGAGATCTTCCAGACCCGCACGCGAGGGATCGGCATCGTCCCCAGCCACATCGCGCAGTCCTACGGGCTGTCGGGCGCCAACCTCCGAGGCTCGGGTGTCGACTGGGACCTGCGGCGCGATGCCAACGTCGGTCTGGCCTACGACCAGCTCGACTGGAAGGTCTGGACCCACCCCGACGGTGACAGCTACTCGCGTTGCTGGGTGCGCCTCCAAGAGGTCCGCGAGGCCACCAAGATCGTCGACCAGCTGTGCGACGGCCTGCCGTCGGGGCCGATCATGGCCAAGGTCCCCCGCATCATCAAGGTGCCGGAGGGCGAGGCCTACGTCGTCACGGAGAACCCGCTCGGAGCGATGGGCTACTACGTGGTGTCCAAGGGCGACACGGGGCCCTTCCGCGTGAAGATCCGCTCGGCCAGCTTCAACAACATCTCGGTCGCCTCGTGGCTGCTCCAGGGCGTCTACGTGCCTGACATCATCACGATCCTCGCCAGCCTCTACTTCATCCTGGGGGACATCGACCGCTGATGGATGGTGTCCTGTTCGGCCTCGAGCTGTCCTACTGGCAAGCGTCGCTCCTGCGCGTCCTCGGCGTGCTGGTCGCGGTGATCCTTCCCGCCGGCGCGTTCGTCTACGTGTTCCTCTTCAAGATGATGAGCTTCATGCAGAGCCGTCTCGGGCCCTCGGAGACCGGGCCCTACGGATCCATCCAGCTCCTCGCCGAGGTCGGCAAGTTCCTCCAGAAGGAGGACATCGTCCCCGATCGCGCCGACCGGCGACTGTTCTTCCTGGCGCCGTACATCGTGCTGGCCTCGACCTTCTTGATCCTCGTCGTCATGCCCTTCGGCCCCGACGCCTACTTCACCAACCTCGACACCGGCATCTTCCTGGCCATGGGTCTCTCGTCGGTGTCCGTGATCGGCATCCTCATCGCCGGCTGGGCGTCCGCCAACAAGTACTCGCTCATCGGGGGCCTGCGCGCCGCCGGGCAGCTGATCGCCTACGAGCTGCCGATGGTGCTCGCCATCGTCGGCGTGGTGATCCAGGCCGGCACGCTCAACCTGCAGGGCATCGTGGCGGCGCAGCACTCGGGGGAGATCTTCGGCTTCGGCGGCCTGGGCAACCCCTTCGTCCTCACACAGATCGTCGGCTTCACCGTCTTCCTCATCGCCACGCAGGCCGAGCTCACCCAGACGCCGTTCGACATGCCGGTGGCCGAGTCCGAGATCGTGACCGGCTACATCACGGAGTACTCGGGCCTTCGCTTCCTGCTGTTCTTCATCGGCGAGTTCGCCACCGCCGGTGCCTTCGCGGCCATCGCGGCCACGCTGTTCCTCGGAGGATGGGCGGTCCCGTTCGTCGATCTCGACGACGACATCATGAACGTCGCCGGCCCATTGGTGCTGTTCGCCAAGATGATGATGGTGGGCTTCCTCATCTTCTGGGTGCGATTCACGTTCCCGCGGTTCCGGGAGGACCAGCTCCAGGCCTTCGCCTGGAAGTACCTCATCCCCATCTCGCTGGTGAACATCATGGCCACGATGATCCTGAAGGTCGCCTTCTGATGCCCAAGGTCCCTGGGCTCTTCACCGGTCTCAAGATCACCTTCGGCGAGCTGATGAAGACGCTGTTCCCGAGGCGCGGCCTGAAGACGATCATCCCGGCTCCCGTGAAGCACGGCGCCGTCACGGTGCAGTACCCGCACGAGAAGGAGGTGCCGGCACCGCGGGCTCGGGGCGTGATCGCGCTGAAGTCGGAGAACTGCACGGTCTGCATGCTGTGCTCGCGCAGCTGCCCCGACTGGTGCATCTACATCGAGGGGCACAAGACGAAGGCCCCGCCCCGCCGTCCGGGGGGCAAGGAGCGCACCGTCAGCGCCCTCGACCGGTTCGACATCGACTACGCGCTCTGCATGTACTGCGGCATCTGCGTGGAGGTGTGCCCGTTCGACGCCCTGTTCTGGAGCCCCGAGTACGAGTACTCCGAGCCCCGTCTGGCCGACCTGCTACACGACGAGGCCCGCCTCAACGAGTGGATGGAGACCGTCCCCGACTTCGAGGCCTACGAGGCTGGCTCCGAGGCCAAGGTCCGCAAGGTGCCGCGCTGATGGTCGCCCAGAACGTCTTCTTCTACGCGATCGCCGCGGTCATCGTCTACAGCGGCATCCGCGTCGTCACGAGCAAGAACGTGGTGCACGCCGCGCTCCACCTCGTCGCCGTGCTCGCGTCGGTGGCCGCGCAGTACATCCTGCTCGCGGCCGAGTTCGTCGCCGCGGCACAGGTGCTCGTCTACATCGGCGCCATCGTGGTGCTCTTCCTGTTCGGCATCATGCTCACCCGCGCCAAGCTCGGGGCCGACCAGGACCTCACCCACAAGCACTGGCTGGGTGGTGCCGCCACGGCGCTCCTGCTGTTCGTGGTGATGGCCTATGCCCTCATCGACGAGTACGGCTGGACCCGAACGCCCATGCCGGCCGACCCCCAGATCACGACGGTCAACGGCTCGAACACCGCCACCGTGAGCGACTCGCTCTTCTCGACCTACCTGATCCCGTTCGAGGTCGTGTCCGTGCTCCTGCTCGCCGCCCTCGTGGGCGCCATCGTCCTGGCGCGGAAGGACTGACCGTGGACGACCTGCTCCTCAACCAGTTCCTCCTGCTCGGCGCCGTGCTCTTCTGCCTCGGCGTCTACGGCGTGCTCGCCCGGCGCAACGCGGTGCTCGTGCTCATGTCGATCGAGCTGATCCTCAACGCCGTCAACATCAACCTCATCGCCTTCGGTGCGATCCACGGGTCCATCGCCGGGTCGGTGTTCGCGCTGTTCGTGATCGCGATCGCCGCGGCCGAGGTCGGCGTCGGGCTCGCCATCGTCCTGCTGATCTACCGCAACCGCCGCACCGTCGACCTCGATGACCTCGCGGAGATGAAGGGCTGATGTTCCTCCTCGAGCACGCCTACTTCATCCCGCTGATCCCGGCGGCGTCGTTCTTCCTCATCCTGTTCTTCGGGAAGCGGATGCCGTACAAGGGCGCGGAGATCGGCATCACCGCGCTCGGCATCTGCTTCGTCCTGGCGTCGCCACGAACGTCCAGTGGCGCACGCACGTCAACGACGCCGAGCACGCGGCCGAGGCGCAGCACGAGGTCGAGAGCGGCGTCGAAGGGGCAGGCGAGGAGCACGGCCTCGCCGAGGGCGAGTCGGCGTCGGCCGCTGCCCCCGCGGCCGAGGAGGAGGTCGAGTTCGACGTCGCGCCCGTCGTCAAGACGTGGACCTGGTGGTCCAGCGGCGGGGTCGACTTCACGGCCGGCATGCTGCTCGACGGCCCGGCCGTGATGATGCTCTTCGTCGTCACGCTGATCTCGCTGCTCGTGCACGTCTACAGCACCGACTACGTCGGCGGCGACCGGCGCTACACCCACTACTTCGCCTTCCTCTCGCTGTTCAGCGCCTCGATGCTCGGGCTTGATCATGAGCGAGAGCACGCTCCAGCTGCTCACGTGCTGGGAGCTCGTCGGCCTCTGCTCCTTCGCGCTGATCGGGCACTGGTGGGAGGAGAAGCCGAACTCCGACGCCGCCCTCAAGGCCTTCATCACGAACCGCGTCGGCGACGTCGGCCTGATCTGCGGCGTGATCATCCTGTTCTTCGGCGCCGGGCAGACCTTCGACATCGTCACCATCAACGACATGGCCGTCGAACGGCGAGATCAGCCACCTCGTGCTGCTCGTGGCGTCGTGCTCGCTGATCACCGCCGTCATGTCGAAGTCGGGCCAGTTCATCCTGCACACGTGGCTCCCCGACGCCATGGCCGGCCCCACGCCCGTCTCCGCCCTGATCCACGCCGCCACCATGGTCGTGGCCGGGATCTTCATGGTCGCTCGCCTCTACGGCGTGTTCTTCGAGGGCTTGTCGATCGGCACGTCGAACGTGAACCTCCTGGCCGTCGTCGGCGGCGTCACGCGTGATCGGCGGCGCCGGGCTGGCCTTCGTGCAGAACGACATCAAGAAGGTGCTCGCCTACTCGACGGTGTCCCAGCTCGGGTACATGGTCATGGCCCTCGGGGTCGGCGCCTGGACGGCGGCGCTCTTCCACCTCTTCACCCACGCGATGTTCAAGGCGGGCCTGTTCCTCGGCTCCGGGCTCGGTCGCCCACTCCGTCCACTCCTTCGACATGAAGGAGGACATGGGCGGCATGCGGAAGTTCATGCCCAAGACGTACGTGACGTTCACTGATCTGCACCGCTGCGCTGATCGGCATCTTCCCGCTGGCTGGCTTCTGGTCGAAGGACGAGATCCTCGCCGGGGCGCAGCAGCTCGGCGGCGACGGCGGCTACAGCACCTTCCTGATCGTCGGGCTGATCGGCGCGTTCATGACGGCCGCCTACATGACCCGCTGCGTGTACCTCACGTTCTTCGGCGAGCCGCGAGGCCATGCCGCCGACACGGCGCACCCGCCGCACGAGTCGGGCCCCGCATCGTCGTCCCGCTGTACATCCTCAGCGCCTCGCGATCGTGGGCGGGCTCGTCAACCTCCCCAGCCTTCTCGTGGCTGCCGGCTCAGTGGGCGCTGCGCTTCGAGCACTACTACGAGCCCAAGGGGCCGTACTTCCCGTCGGGGCTGAACTCGTTCAGCCACCCGGAGTTCAACATCTGGGTCGCGCTCGTCGCCGGCTTGCTCGGCCTCCTCGGCATCGGCCTGGCTTACGCGTGGTACTTCCGCGGCCTCGGGCCGCACGGCATCACCGACCGGAACAAGCTGGCCCGCGCCGGCCACACGGTCCTCGTCCAGAAGTACTACTTCGACTGGCTCTACACCGACGTCATCGTCGCATGCCGTGAAGGGCCCGATCGCCCGGGCCGCCTACTGGTTCAACCAGAAGGTCATCGACGGCGTGGTCAACGGCGCCGGCACCGGCGCGGTCCGGAGCGGGCAGTTCGTCTACGACAAGATCGACCAGGGCATCGTCGACACCATCGTCGACGGCTCCGGCACCGCGGCCGAGGGCAGCGGCCAGTTCCTCCGCCTCATCCAGACCGGGCGCGTGCAGCAGTACGCCGCCCTCCTCTTCGCCGCCGCGGCTGTGCTGGCCGGCATCTTCATCATCGTCATCTAAGGGAACCAGGACCGAACGGGACCATGGACAACAACGACTTCCTCACCGGCTGGGGCCTCAGCCTGATGGTGTTCCTGCCGCTGGCAGGAGCCCTCGTGATGATGCTCATCCCCAAGGCGGAGGAGCAGCTCGTCAAGGTGGTGGCGCTGGGCACGACGTTGGCGTCCGCGGCCATCGGGGTCGCCGTGATGGCCGACTTCGACTACGACCAGGCCGGCAGGCTGCAGTTCGTCGTCGACCACGAGTGGATCGAGGTCATCCACTCGCCGGTACCTCATCGGGATCGACGGCCTGTCGCTGCCGCTGGTGGCGCTGACCTTGCTCGTCACGCCGCTCGTCATCATCTACAGCTGGAACCACTTCCCCGAGCCGAGGAACCCCAAGGCGTTCCTCGATCCTCATGCTGGTGCTGCACACCGGCATGCTCGGGACCTTCGTGGCCCAGGACCTCATCCTGTTCTTCGTCTTCTTCGAGCTGGTGCTCCTGCCGATGTACTTCATGATCGGCGTGTGGGGCGGCGAAGAGCGCCAGTACGCCTCGATCAAGTTCTTCCTCTACACGCTGTTCGGCTCCGCGCTCATGATCGTGAGCTTCGTCGCCGTCTTCTTCGTCGCCGGCGGCGAGAGCTTCTCCATGGCCGCCCTCGCCGAGGGCGTCGCCGCGCGGAACGTCGCCGGCGATCTGGCCCTCAGCACCCAGGTGCTGATCTTCGGAGGCATGTTCATGGGCTTCGGCATCAAGGTGCCGATGTTCCCCTTCCACACCTGGCTCCCCGATGCCCACACGCAGGCACCCACCCAGGGCTCGGTGATCCTGGCCGCCGTCCTGCTGAAGCTCGGCACCTACGGCTTCATCCGCGTGGCCCTGTTCATCCTGCCGGAGGCCGCCATCGAGTGGGCGCCGATCATCGGCGGCCTGGCCGTCGTCGGCATCATCTACGGCGCCCTCGGGTGTCTCGCCCAGACCGACATGAAGCGCCTCATCGCGTTCTCATCCGTCGCCCACATGGGCTTCGTGATGCTCGGGATCGCCACCCTCACCGACTTCGGCCTCAACGCGGCGGTGTTCGGGATGGTCGCCCACGGTCTGATCACCGGCATGCTCTTCTTCCTGGCGGGCTCGGTGAAGGAGCGGTTCCACACCCTCGAGATCAAGCGGCTCGGTGGGCTCCTCCTCCAGGCGCCGAGGATGGGGTGGATCCTCGGCTTCTGCGTCATGGCCTCGCTGGGCCTGCCGGGTCTGGCCGGGTTCTGGGGCGAGTTCCCGGCGATCCTGTCGGCCTACAACCCGGCGCCGGCCCTGTCGGAGGAGCTCTTCCGCAGCTACATGGTCATCGCTGCGATCGGCACCGTCCTGGCGGCCGGCTACCTGCTCTGGTTGTACCAGCGCTCCTCGTTCGGCACCCCGACCGAGGAGTTCGCGGACGAGCACATCCACGACGTGCACCTGACCGAATACCTCGCCTGGGTGCCGATGCTCGTGCCCATCCTCGTGCTCGGCATCTTCCCGAACCTCATCTTCAAGGTCACCGACCCCTTCATGACGGCGATGGGCGAGACCTTCCAGGCGTTGGGCAAGTAGCCGACCGTGCTCGTCTCGCTCCTGCAGCAGGGGACACCGTTCGTGTCGCCGGACGTCGACTTCCACGCGCTCGCGCCTGAGATCGTCCTCACCGGAGCCATCGTGGCCGTGCTCCTCGCCGACCTCTTCACCTCCGAGGGCTCGCGCGGGATCGTGCCGTCGATCGCCGGCATCGGCCTCCTGGCCGCCATGGTTCCGGTGCTCACGTTGGCCCTCGACGGCGCTGACCGGGTGATGTTCGGCGGCGCCTACACGGTCGACAACTTCTCGCTCGTGATCAAGGCCATGTTCCTGCTCTCGGGGTACGTCGTCGTGCTGCTCTCCACGAACTACATCGCGGAGGGCGACTACGCGGAAGGCGAGTACTACTTCCTCCTGCTGTCGTCGATCCTCGGCATGGTCGTGATGGCGTCGTCGCGCGACCTCGTGTCGATCTTCATCGCGCTCGAGCTCCTGTCGATCCCGGCCTACATGCTCGCCGGCTGGCGCAAGCGCGACCTCCACGGCAACGAAGCAGGGGTGAAGTACTACCTGATGGGCGTCTTCGCCTCAGCCGTGATGCTCTACGGCATGTCACTGCTGTACGGGTTCTCGGGCAGCACCCTGCTCACGGACATCGGGTCGAGCCTCGCCGACGGCGACGGCCTGGGCGGCACGACACCGTTCATCACCCTCGGGATCGTGTTCGTGGTCATCGGCTTCGCCTTCAAGGTGTCGGCTGTCCCGTTCCACACCTGGGCGCCTGACACCTACGAGGGCGCGCCCACGCCGATCACCGCGTTCCTGGCGGTCCTGTCGAAGGCGGCCGGCTTCGTCGCCCTGCTGCAGCTGATCCTCATCGCCTTCTCTGCCCGTGACGACGTGGTGGAACCGCTCATGTGGGTGCTGGCGGCGATCACCATGACCGTCGGCAACCTGATCGCCCTGCGCCAGACGAACATCATCCGCATGCTCGCCTACTCCGGTGTCGCCCAGGCCGGGTTCATGCTGGCGCCCCTCGCCGTCGCCGGCAGCAACCCGTTGGGCGCGGGACGGGCGGTGGTCACCTACCTGCTCATCTACGCCGCCATGAACCTCGGGGCCTTCGCGGTGGTGCTCGCAGTCAGCCGCAAGACCCGCAGCGCGGAGATCAGCTCGTGGGGGGGCCTGTTCGAGTACGCCCCGGGCCTCACGGTGCTCATGACGGTGTTCCTGTTCAGCCTGGCGGGCATCCCTCCGCTGGGAGGATGGCTCGCGAAGTTCGTCGTGTTCCAGGCCTTGCTCGAGCCGAACACGGTCGGCGGCTCCACCCTTGCCGTGGTCGTCGGTGTCAACTCCGTGATCGCGCTCTACTACTACGCCAACGTCGCCAAGGAGATGTGGATGAAGCCCGCTCCCGACGGCGACGTGACCCCGGTGCGCGTCCCGTTCTCGCTCGCGGCCGCTCTCGTGATGACCGTCGTCGTCACGATCGCCTTCGGCGTCAGCAACCTCGCCACCCGCTTCGGCGACCTGGCCCTCTTCGTCCCCCAGTAGGCCCACCCCGTCGACGTTGGGGGCACGGGTGGCCCCGGTGGGGCGTCAGGTGCCCCCGACCTGCGGGTGCGGTGAGGTTGGGGGCACGAAGGGCCTGTCACGGGCATCAGGTGCCCCCAACGCGCGAGGCGGGCCCGGCCATTGGGCCGGGCCCGCCTGCGGGGGCTCGCTGCGGGGGGTGACGGTCAGTTGTCGTCGCTGCCGTGGCCGGAGCCGCCGCGGTCGTCGCCGCCGGAGTCGTCCGAGCCGTGGCCGGAGCTGCTGTCGTCGTCGACGGAGTCGTCGCTGCCGTGGCCGGAGCCGCTGTCGTCATCGACGGAGTCGTCGCGGACGACGGTGCCGTTCTCGGTGCGCACGTCGGTGCGGTCGGCATCGTCACGCACCCGGACCCGCTCCCGGACCTGGCCGTCCTCGATCTCGATGTTGACCTGGACCCGCTTGGTCCCGTTGTGGAAGTCCACCTCGACCTCGCGACCCGAGCCCTGCTCGACCTCGACCCGCCATCCGGCCGTCGGCGTGGCCGCCACCAGGCGCAGGTTGTTGCCCTCGACGCTGACGACGACGGTGCCGGCGCCGGCGGCGTCGACCGAGCGGACGGTGGGCGCCGGGTTGGCGGGGTCGGTGCCGACGGTCGTGCTGGTGGTGCCGTCGTCGATGGTGCTGCTGCTGGTGGTGCTGTCGTCGACGGTGGTGCTCGTGCTGGCGTCCGGGGCGACGATGCCTGCGCACTCGGGGCCGTTGGCGTGCTCGACCTCGTCGCAGTTGCCCGAGACGTCCTCGTTGGCGCCGGCGAGCTGGAACACCGACGGGGCGGGGCCGACGCCGAGCACGAGGGTGAAGGCGGCAGCGGCGCCGACGAGGCCGGCGGCGGTGCCGAGGCGGGTGCGGCGAGTGGGGGAGTCAGACATGGGAGGTCCTTTCGGAGGGGTTGGTTGCGCTGACCCCCACCATCCCCCCGGCCCCGCTAAGCGGACCTCCCCGCCACCTCAAGGGAAGGTGAAGCCTCAGTCGTCCTCGCGGACCTCGTCCTGCGGACCGCCGTCCCACCAGCCGTCGACGCGGCTGCGGTGGTCGTCGCGCTCGAACTCCACCCGCTTGCCCGTGCCGTGGGTCTGGCTGACGGCCACCGAGAAGCCGGCGCTGGGCACCGCGGCCACGACGGTCACGCCGCTGGCGCTGAACCGGAGCGTGGCGGTGCCGCCGACGAGGTTGTACGTCACCGTCGACGGCGCCGGCGGCGGAGCCGTCGTGGTGGTGGTGGTGGTCGTGGCGCCCGCGGTCGACGGCCCGGCGGTGCCAGTGCCCCCAACGGTCACCGGCGGGGCGGCGGGGGCCGTCGTCATGGTGGTGCTGGAGACCGACGGATCCGTCGTGGTGGTCGTCGCCTGCGCCTCGACGTCGGCGGCGAGTTCCTCCCGCACCTGCTCGGCGCTGAACGGAGCCCGGCGGCTGTCGGTGACCTGGTCGCCGACCATCGACACCCCAGCGGTGGCGACGCCGACCGCCACCGCGCCGGCCAGGAACCAGGCGGCGAGGTAGGGCACGGTCTTGCGCACCCGACCATCTTGGACCGTCAGACCTTGGTGGCAGTCCAAGGGATCCCTAAGGGTTGGTAAAGCGAGGTCGATCCGCGCTGGGGGGCCGACCGATCGGCGTAGCGTCCCCGTCGATGGCCTCGGTGCTCGTGATCGAAGACGACCAGCGGATCCGCGAGACCATCGCTCGCTCGCTCACCGACGACGGGCACTCGGTGCGCACCGAGGGCCGGGGGGCGGACGCCCTCGGCGTCGTGGTCGAGTGGCGGCCCGACGTGGTGGTGCTCGACCTGGGCCTCCCGGACATCGACGGGACCGACGTGCTGCGCATGGTCCGGAGCGTGTCCGAGGTCCCCGTGATCGTCGCCACCGCCCGAGACGACGACGCCGAGATCGTGCGGGTCCTGGACGCCGGCGCCGACGACTACGTCGTGAAGCCGTACTCCGGCGCGCAGCTCGACGCGCGCATCCGCGCCGTCCTCCGCCGCGCCGCCGGACCCACCGACGAGCGCGGTGTGGTCCTCAGCGTCGGTGGCCTCCTGATCGATCCGGATCGCCGCACCGCCGCCCTCGACGGTCGACCCCTGGACCTGTCTCGCCTCGAGTTCGACCTCCTGGCCCACCTGGCCCGCCGGTCCCCCGAGGTCGTGAGCCGGCGCGAGCTCCTGGCCGAGGTGTGGCGCCAGCCGCACGGCGGTGCTGACAAGACGATCGACGTACACCTCTCGTGGCTGCGGCGGAAGCTCGGCGAGTCGGCCACGGAGCCGCGCTACCTGCACACGATCCGGGGCGTCGGCATCAAGCTCGAGTTCCCCCCGGGCTGAGCGGGCGACCGTGCGCCGTCGGCTCTTCCTCGTCACCCTGGCCGTGACCTCGGTCCTCGTGGCCGCGTTCGCCTTCCCGCTGGCGATCCTCGTGCGCGAGGTGGCGCGGGACCGCGCCATCAGCGATGCCGAGCATGACCTCTCCGCAGTGGCGCTGTTCGCGGTCGACCCCGACGACGCACTCCTCGAGACCCAGGTGGAGCGGACCCCGGCCGGGCGCGAGGGTCGCTTCACCGTGCTGCGCCCCGACGGCACGCGCATCGGCGACGCGTTCCCCATCGACCCCGACGCCGTGGCGCTGGCCCGAAGCGGCATCGCCTTCTCCCGCACCACCGACGAGGGCGTCGACGTCTTCCTGCCGGTGCTGATCAGCGAGTCGGACGCCGTGGTGCTGCGCGTGCGGATCCCCGACGATCAGCTCACCGAGGGCGTCGCCAGGGCCTGGGCCGTGCTGGCGGTCGTGGCCGTCGGCCTGCTCGTCCTTTCCGTGGTGGCGACCGACCAGCTCGCCCGCAGCGTGACGCGCCCCGCCGCCGAGCTGGCCCGCACCAGCCGCGCGCTGGCTGGCGGCGACTCGACGGCACGGGCCAAGGCGGGCGGGCCACCGGAGATCGAGGACGTGGCCGACGCCCTCAACCTCCTGGCCGACCGCATCGACGAGCTGCTCGCCGCCGAGCGAGAGCGCGTCGCGGACCTCTCGCACCGACTGCGCACGCCGCTGACCGCCCTGCGGCTGGACGCCGAGGGCCACGGGGCGGCCGCTCTCCTCGAGGACGTCGATCGCCTCGAGGCCGAGGTCAGCGAGCTGATCCGCGCCGCCCGGCGACCGCTGCACGAGGCGCTGGCGGTCCGCTGCGACGTGGCGGCGATCGCCACCGGACGAGCCGAGTTCTGGGGTGCCCTCGCCGACGACGACGGCCGCCCGTGGTCGTGCACGATCGACCCGCCCGGGCCGCACCTCGTGCGGCTGGCGCCCGACGACGCCGCGGCGGCGGTCGACGTGCTGCTCGGCAACGTGTTCGCCCACACCCCTGACGGCACGCCCTACGCGGTGGTGGTCGAGGCCGAGGACGGACGCGTCCGCGTCGCCGTCGAGGACGGAGGCCCCGGGATCAGCGATCCGGATGCGGTGCTCGACCGCGGGGCCAGCGAGGGCGGATCGACCGGCCTGGGCCTCGACATCGCGGCCTCGACGGCCAGGACGGCAGGGGGCGAGGTGCGCATCGAGCGCTCCCGCCTCGGCGGCGCGCGCATCGTGCTCGACCTGCCCACCACCGAGGACGTCGCGTGACACCGGCCGAGCGCGCCGTCCGGGCCGCCATCGAGCGGCGCGGGCCCGTGTCGTTCGCGGAGGTCGTCGACCTCGCGCTGTATGCCGAGGACGGCGGCTTCTACGCCACCGGGGGGCGGGCCGGCCGTCGGGGTGACTTCCTCACCAGCCCGGAGGTCGGCCCCCTCTTCGGCGCGGTGGTGGCGAGGGCGATCGACGCCTGGTGGGAGGAGGCCGGGCGGCCCGAGGCATGGACGGTGGTCGAGGTCGGAGCCGGACCGGGCACGCTCGCCCGCACCGTCCTCGCCGCCGCCCCCGCCTGCGCGACGGCCCTCCGGTACGTCCTCGTGGAGCGGTCGGGCGCGCAACGGGACCTCCACGGCCGGCACCTCGGCCTCGCCTCGGTGGAGGCTCTCGCCCGCCCGCCGTCCGCCGCCCGTCGAGGTCCCGTGGTTGTGAGCACCGCCGACCTGCCAGCCGTGCTCGGACCCTCCGTGCTGCTGGCCAACGAGCTGCTCGACAACCTGCCCTTCGGCCTGCTGGAGCGCACCGCGGACGGCTGGGCGGAGGTGCGGGTCACCGTCGACGGGGACCGGCTCGTCGAGGTCCTCGTGCCGAGCGAGGGCCCTGCGCTCGACGCCCCCGTCGGCGCCCGCGTGCCCCGGCAGGACGCGGCGGCGGCCTGGGTGACCGACGCCGTGGCGCGAGCCGGGCCCGGCGGGCGCGTGCTGGCGTTCGACTACGCGTCCACGACCGGTGAGCTCGCCCGGCGGCCGTGGTCGGAGTGGGTGCGCACCTACCGACAGCACGCGCGTGGCGGACCACCGCTCGAAGGGTTGGGCACCCAGGACATCACGTGCGAGGTCGCGGTCGACCAGCTCCCGGCGCCCTCGCGCGATCGTTCGCAGGCCGACTGGCTGCGGGCCCACGGCATCGAGGCCCTCGTGGCGGAGGGCCGCCAGACCTGGCAGGAGCGGGCGGCCATCGGCGATCTCGCGGCCGTGCGGGCCCGCAGTCGGATCACCGAGGCGGAGGCACTCGTCGACCCATCCGGTCTCGGCGCCTTCCGCGCCCTCGAGTGGGACGGGTGACTACTCGAGGAACATGCCGCGGCGGGGTTCGTCTGTGTAGGTGGGTGGCCGCCCGGCATCGAAGGCACGGATCGCCTCCGGGAGGTTCTCGGTGAAGCCGAGCATCAGCTGGTTGCGATCCTCGAGCTCGACCGCGGCCTCGAGGCTGGCGACCTCGAGGTTCGCCCACAGCACGTCCTTGGTCATCGAGAGCCCGTAGGGGCTGTAGCGGGTCATCGACTCCGCCACCTCGAGGCAGCCGTCGAGCAGCTCGTCATCGGGGAGCACGCGCGACACGAGGCCCATGGCGAGCGCATCTGCCGCGTCCACCACCCTGCCCGTGAGGAGCAGGTCGTTCGAGCGGGCCACGCCGATGAGCCTCGGCAGCAGCCAGGACGCGCCGAGCTCGGTGGAGGTCAGGCCGTTGACGATGCCCGTGCTGTTGAACGTGGCCGCCTCGCCCGCGAACCGCAGGTCGGCGCCGAGCGCCAGGCACATGCCACCGCCGTAGGCCGGACCGTTGACGGCTGCGATGACCGGCTGTGGCATGCGCCGCAGCCGTGGCACGAGACTCGAGTAGTGGCGCATCGCCCGCTGCGCGATGCGACCGACCTGGAGCCCGTCGATGTTCGGCACGATCCCGTGGTCCTTGAGGTCGAGCCCGGAGCTGAAGGCCCGGCCCGAGCCGGTGAGGACCACCACCCACGTGTCGTTCTCCTCGCCGATCTCGTCGAGCACGGCGTGCAGCTCCGAGACGAGCTCGATCGACATGGCGTTCAGGCGGTCGGGGCGGTGCATCTGCACCACCGCCACATGGGGGCGGGGGTGCTCCACGAGCACGAAGGGCGGTTCGTCGGCCATGGCCCGGGACCGTAGTCAGCCGCGTAGGGTGGGCCCGCTTCAGCGGATCTGCACACCCAGGGGGATCATCCGATGGCCGACGAGCAGCCGGGCGCGACGATCGAGGACTACCTCATCGAGAACCGCACGTTCCCGCCGTCCGAGGACTTCAAGGAGCAGTCCCTCGTGGCATCGCCGTTCCTGTACGACGAGGCGAACGAGGACTGGCAGGGGTTCTGGGCACGGCAGGCGGCCGCGCTGCTCGACTGGGACGAGGAGTGGCACACGATCCTCGAGTGGGAGCTCCCGTTCGCGAAGTGGTTCGTCGGGGGCAAGCTCAACGTGTGCCACAACGCCGTCGACCGGCACGTGGCGGCCGGGCGTGGCGACAAGGTCGCCTACCACTGGGAAGGCGAGCCGGGCGACACCCGCACCATCACCTACGCAGACCTCCACGCCGACGTCCAGCAGTTCGCCAACGTGCTCAAGGGCCTCGGGGTCGCCAAGGGCGACCGCATCTGCATCTACATGCCCATGATCCCCGAGCTCCCGGTCGCGATGCTCGCCTGCGCTCGCATCGGCGCACCCCACTCCGTCGTCTTCGGTGGCTTCAGCCCTGATTCCCTCATCGACCGGATCAACGACGCCGAGTGCAAGGTGGTCATCACGGCCGACGGTGGGTTCCGCCGCGGCGCCCCGTCGATGCTCAAGCCGAACGTCGACGTCGCCCTGGCGGCTACGCCGTCGGTCGAGCACGTCGTCGTGGTGCGGCGTGTCGACCAACCCGTCGACATGGTCGAGGGCCGCGACCACTGGTGGCACGACCTCATCACCGAGGCGGCACCGGAGTGCCCGTGCGAGCCGATGGACAGCGAAGACCTGCTCTTCCTGCTGTACACCTCGGGCACGACGGCGAAGCCCAAGGGCATCATGCACACGACGGGCGGCTACCTCACGCAGGTCGCCTTCACCCACAAGTACGTCTTCGACCTCCACCCCGAGACCGACACCTACTGGTGCGCGGCCGACATCGGCTGGGTCACGGGGCACAGCTACATCGTCTATGGCCCGCTCACGAACGGGGCCACGTCCGTGATCTACGAGGGCACCCCCGACACGCCGACCCGGGATCGTCTCTGGGACATCGCCGAGCGCTACGGGGTCACGATCCTCTACACCGCGCCGACTGCCATCCGCACCTTCATGAAGTGGGGCGCTCAGGAGCCGGCCGCGCACGATCTGTCCAAGATCCGCCTGCTGGGCAGCGTCGGCGAGCCGATCAACCCTGAGGCGTGGATGTGGTATCACGAGCACATCGGTGGCAGCCGGTGCCCGATCGTCGACACGTGGTGGCAGACCGAGACCGGGGCCATCATGATCAGCCCGCTCCCGGGCGCGACCACCCTGAAGCCCGGTTCGGCGACCTTCCCCCTGCCCGGGATCGAGGCGGAGGTCGTGGACGACGAAGGCCACCGCGTGGAGCGTGGAGGTGGCTACCTCACGCTCACGCGTCCGTGGCCGGCGATGTTGCGCGGCATCTACGGCGACCCTGAGCGGTACCTGGACACGTACTGGTCGCACTACGAGGGCCGGTACTTCGCAGGCGACGGCTGCAAGCTCGACGACGACGGCTACCTCTGGCTCCTGGGACGTGTCGACGACGTCATGAACGTGTCGGGCCACCGCATCTCGACCACCGAGGTCGAGAGCGCGCTGGTCGACCATCCCGCCGTCGCCGAGGCGGCGGTGGTCGGTGCCAACGACCCGCTGACCGGGCAGGCGATCATGGCCTACGTCATCCCGCGCGGCACGCACACCCCGAGCGACGAGCTGGGCGAGGAGGTCCGGCAGCACGTCGCCACGAAGCTCGGCGCGATCGCCCGACCGAAGGTCGTCATCTTCACGGACGAGCTGCCCAAGACCCGCTCGGGCAAGATCATGCGCCGCCTCCTCCGCGACGTCGCCGAGGGTCGCTCGCTCGGCGACACCACCACGCTGGCCGACCCCGCCGTTGTCGAGGAGATCAAGCGCCGGGCCGTCGAGTCGCCCACCGAAGAGTGAACGACCTCGTCCACTGGCACTGGCGAGCCGGACCCGTCGAGCCGGGTCCGGCCGTCGTCTTCGACATGGATGGTGTCCTGTCCGACGCCGCCGCCCGACAGCACCACCTGGAGCGTCCCCGGCGCGACTGGGACGCCTTCTTCGAGGCGGTCGGCGAGGACGCGCTCATCACCGAGGTGGCCCGCCTGCTGGAGGTGATCGACCCGGAGCTGCGGATCGTCCTGCTCACGGCGCGCCCCATCCGGGTGCAGCCCCAGACCCTCGCATGGCTCGAGGAGCACGACCTCCGCTGGGATCTGCTCGTGATGCGCGACTGGGGCGACTACGGCGCTGCCCCCGACTTCAAGCGCGACGCGGTCGACGACCTGCGGCGCCATGGCTTCGAGCTCCGGCTCGCCTTCGAGGACGATCGACGCAACGTCGAGATGTTCCATCGCGAAGGCGTGCCGTGCGTCTACATCCACTCCGGCTACTACGACTGAGCGGTCAGTCCCGGAAGTTCGTGAACTGCAGCGGGATCCCGAAGTCGTGGTCCTTCAGCGCCGCGATCACAGCCTGGAGGTCGTCGCGCTTCTTGCCTGTGACGCGCAGCTGCTCGCCCTGCACCTGTGACTGCACGCCCTTCATCCCCAGGTTCTTGATGTGCTTGTTCAGCTCGGTGGCCTTCTCCTTCGAGATGCCAGCCACCAGCTTCACCACCTGGCGGGCCGTCGCCCCGGAGGCCTCCTCCACCTTCTGGTAGTCGAGGGCCTTCAGGGACACCTTTCGCTTCACCAGCTTCTCCTCGAGCACCTGGCGGAGCGCCGTCAGGCGGTCCTCGCTGGAGGAGTGCAGCTTGATCTCGGTGGGCTGCAGGTCGATCGTCGTGTCGGTGCCCTTGAAGTCGTAGCGGGTGGAGACCTCGCGGGACACCTGGTCCACGGCGTTGCGGATCTCCTGCTGGTCGATCTCGGACACCACGTCAAAGCTCGGCATGACCGCGCAGGCTACCCACCGCTATCGTCGTAGGCCCTGGGTCCGTGCCCGAGTGGCCAAAGGGAACTGGCTGTAAACCAGTCGGCATTGCCTACGGAGGTTCAAATCCTTCCGGGCCCACGCTGATGCCCCGCCCACCGGCGGGGCATCTCGCGTCAGCCGCGGAGGTCCAAGGCCTGGCGCAAGAAGGCGAGCTGGAAGAGGAGGAGGTTCTCGGCGACGTCCTCCTGGCTGGCCATGTGGGTGACCCCGGTGAGGGGGAGGACCTGGTGGGGCCGTCCGGCCGTCAGCAGGGCGGACGACAGCTGGAGGGTGTGGGCGCTGACGACGTTGTCGTCGGCGAGGCCGTGGATGAGCATGAGCGGGCGCTCCAGCTTGCCCGCGTCGTGGAGCACGGAGCTGGCGTCGTAGGCGGAAGCATCCTCGCCAGGGTCGCCGAGGTAGCGCTCCGTGTAGAAGGTGTCGTAGAGCCGCCAGTCCGTGACCGGGGCGCCCGCGATCGCAGCGTGGATCACGTCCGGACGGCGGAGGACGGCGAGTGCAGCGAGGTAGCCACCGAAGCTCCACCCGCGGATGGCGACGCGCGACAGGTCGAGCCGCGGGTCCTCGGCGGCCAAGCCGAGGAGGCCGTCGATCTGGTCGTCGAGGACCGGGCCGGCCAGATCACCGTGGATGGCTCGCTCCCATGCTGGGCCCCGTCCTGGCGTGCCCCGGCCATCGATCACCACGACGGCGAAGCCCTGATCCGCGAACCACTGTGACGTGAGGTAGGCCGAGCGCGCCTGCACCACCCGCTGCGCGTGCGGTCCGCCGTAGGGGTCGAGCAGCACCGGGAGGCGCGCATCGGCTCCGGCATCGTGCGGCAGCAGCAGAGCGGTGGCCAGCCTGCGCTCGCCAACGTGGCGGATCGTCACGTTCGGCGTGACGAGGGGCGTGGCGACCTCGCCGTCGAGCGCCGGTCCACCGACGACGGACACCGACGGCGCGTGGTGGTCCAGGGAGACCCGGCGCACCACGATGGTGTCGCCGCCCACCACGGCGGTGTGGACCCCGTCGTCGGTGGTGAGCTGCTCGACACGGGCATCCGTCCAACGCCAGACCGAGGTCCCGGTGGCGTCGTCGAGGGGGTTGGCGGTGAACACGACCTGGTCGTGGCCGACATGGGCGACCGCTCGGACGTGGAGGTCGTCCGGTGTGACCGAAGTCCCCCCCACGATGAGCCGCCGGCACCCGTCGCGGTCCGAGCACATGACCAGGCGCCCGTCCGCGAGCCGTGCCGGCGTACCCGGGGCTCGCTCCACCCACACGTCGTCGCGGTCGGTCCAGAGCGCCTCCGTCGCACCTGAGCGCTCGTCGACGCCGCGCACCTCGAGGCTCCGCTGATCGCGGGGTTGCAGCGCGAGCAGCGGGCCATGCTCGTCCCACCCCGCCTCGGCGAGGTAGGGGAGGCCCGTCCGATCCCAGGCGACCTCCTCGCGGGAGCCGTCGAGGCGAACGATCCACGCCGTGACATCGGCGTTGGGCGTACCGGCCGCCGGGTACGCGACCTCGGTGGGCGCCCGGTCCGGATGGGCGGGATCCGCGATCCACCACCGCTGCACGGGGGTGTCGTCGACCCGGGTCGCGAGCAGCGCGGACCCGTCGGGTGCCCACCAGAAGCCCCGGTATCGGTCCATCTCCTCGGCCGCGGCGAACTCCGCGACCCCCCATCGCACCTCGGGGTCGGCCTCGCCGGCGAGCACGTGGGCGGTGGTCGTGTCGTCGAGGTCGACGACCCAGAGGCGTCGGCCGTCGACCCAGGCCACGTGATGTCCGGTGGGATCGGGACGCGGGTCGATCACCGTGCTCGGGACCGTCACCACGCATGCCGTGCCTGCCTCGAGGTCGGCCACGACGAGCTGACCGGCGAGCGCCGCCGCGGTCACCCGGTGCCGCCGGTCGGTCGCGTAGCCCGTGATCCCCGCTGCGCTCTCGCGCGCCCGCTCTCGCCGCACGCGCTCCTCGGGGGGGAGGTCGGCGGGGTCGTCGTCGGTGAGCAGCGCCGCCGGATCCGCCACCACGCGCTCCGTCCCCTGAGCGACGTCGAGCACCCACAGCGACGTGAGCGCATCCTCCGGACCGGCGGCGCGCAGGAACGCGACCCGGCTCCCGTCCGGGGCGACCGTGATGTCGCGCGGGGCGCCGAGCGTGAAGCGCTGGGTCCGCGCTTGCTGCCGCGGGAACGAGTCGGTCATGGGAGCAGCCGCTCCATCAGGACGACGTCGAGCCACTGGCCGAACTTCCGTCCGACCTCCCGCTCGTTGCCGATGACCTCGAAGCCGCAGGCTGCGTGCAGCGCGATCGATGCATGGTGGCCGCCGACGATTCGGGCCATGCACGCGTGGAACCCGTGGGCCGTCGCCGTCGCGACCAGCTCCGTGAGCAGCGCACGACCGATCCCTCGGCCCTGGTGGTCCCTGTGCACGTAGACGGAGTCCTCGACCGTGGTGGCGTAGGCCGGCCGGTCACGCCAGGGCGAGAGGGACCCGAATCCGCAGACCACGCCCTGGTCGAGCGCGACGACCACGGCTCGTGCACCGGAGCGCTCGGCCTGCCACGCCCGCTGCTGCTCCAGCGAGCGCGGCACCAGGTCGAAGGTCGCCGTCGACGTGGTGACCTCGAGGTTGTAGATCTGCCGCAGCGCCTCGGCGTCGTCGGGGATCGCCAACCGCAGCTCCATCGGCGGCAACCTAGTGCCGCGTCAGGTGACGCGGACTAGAGGTGGATCGACTCGTTCGCCATGCGGGCGTCGTCGTGCTCCGGCGCTGGCTCGATGAGCGCCACCTCGCCGGTGAGGGCTTCGAGGCGGGCCCACGCAGCCACGTCCGCGTCCTCCGTGAGGAAGACGATCTGGGGTTCACCAGCCGAGCGCCCGAGAAGCTCGAGCAAGAGAGGCTTCATGGCCGGGTCGAGCTGTTGGAACGGGTCGTCGAGCAGGAGAGGCATGCCCTCGCCCCCGACGGCCCGCGCCTCGGCCAGTCGGGTGACCAGCACCTGGGCCAGCTCTCCGGTGACGTCGCCCGCTGCAGCTGCCGTGGTGCGCGAGATCGAGCCGAAGGCGTCGACCTCCTTGCGGAGCCGCGCGGCCTGCTCGATCTCGTCACGGTTCGCGAGCGCCCAGTCCACCGGGATGTCGCCGGCGAGCTGTTGCCACTCGGCCAGGGCCTGCCGTCGTGCACCGGCCACGTCCATCAGTGCCTTGCGACTGGTGTCGTTGGCGAGCAGCCCGTTGACGCGCTGGAGCTGGAAGCCGAGGTAGCTGTTGGCTCCCGCCTCCGAGAGCGCTTGCTCCTCGGCCTTCGCGGCGCGCCCGACCCGTGCCCGCGCGAGGAGGGAGGCGATCACGCTGGCCACCGCAAGACCTGCGAACAAGAGCCCTTCGGCGCCCGCGGCCACCACACCAGGGATGGTTGCGAGCGCGCAGATCCCGCCGACCCAGAAGGTGCGCTTGCGGGTCTTCTCGAACTGGTCGGCGGCCTGCTCCACGGCGATGTGGCGAGCCTCGACCTCGTCGATGATCGCCGCGTCCTCGGGTGCCGAACCGATGGCCTCAGCCTCCGAGGTCAGGTCGCTGTCCGCCCGTCGGAGCGCGTCCGCTGCAACCCACACCCGGCGTTGGTCCAGCGCGGCCAGTGCTTCGACCGCCTGGCTCCGGTGGCTGCTCGTCGCCAGGTCCGCGGCGCCGAAGCGCATCACGCGTCGAGCGCCTCGCGAGTCGAGGCCGAGCTTGGCCAGGAGGTTGCAGCCTCCGTCGTCATCCGCGAACTCGGAGGTGACGTCACGGGCACGGTCGATGTCGACGATGCGGTGTCGACCGCTCGTCGGGCGGAACACCGCGAGATGCCTGCCGCTGCGCTCCTCGAGCTCGAGGTGGAGGCCGGGTCGGCTGCCACCCAGGGCGCCGAGCAGCTCGCCGACCAGGCCCTCTCGCTCGACTCTGCCCATCCCGGCCACGACGGTGAGTCGTGGGTGCAGATCGAGGGTGAGGGTGTTCTCGCCAGCCTCGATCACCAGACGTTCTACTCGCATGGCAGAGGATCGGCGCCGAGAGCCCAGATCTGAAGGGTTTCATGGGCCAAACGACCCAGGGAACGAATCAGTACAAACAGCGAAGGGCGGGCGGGCGGGGGGGCGAGAGGGGTCTGAGCAGCAGGGCTCGCGTCCGGAGGGCGCACCAGCAAAGCTCGGAGGACGTCGCCGAAGGCGAGCGACGACGAGAGGCAACGACTCGCTGCAAGCGAGCGACGACGAGTACCCTCGCGGGTCCGCTCTGCCCCGGGGGTGGAGCGGTTCGCAGCACGCCCTCTTAGCTCAGTGGTAGAGCACTTCCATGGTAAGGAAGGGGTCGTGGGTTCAATCCCCACAGAGGGCTCGGTCAGCGCACCCGAGGCGGCGTAGCTCAGTTGGTTAGAGCACTCGGCTCATAATCGAGTTGTCCCCGGTTCGAGTCCGGGCGCCGCCACCACCAGCGCACCGTCACCAGTCAGCATCGCGAGAGAAGAGAGCAAAGGTCATGGCCAAGGAGAAGTTCGAGCGGAACAAGCCGCACCTCAACGTCGGGACGATGGGGCACATCGATCATGGCAAGACGACGCTGACGGCGGCGATCACGAAGGTGTTGGCGGAGGCGAACCCGAATGTGCAGGTGATGGCCTTCGATGAGATCGACAAGGCGCCGGAGGAGAAGCAGCGCGGCATCACGATCAACATCTCGCATGTGGAGTACGAGACGGTGAACCGTCACTACGCGCATGTCGACATGCCGGGTCACGCTGACTACATCAAGAACATGATCACGGGTGCCGCTCAGGTGGATGGGGCGATCCTGGTGGTGGCGGCGACCGATGGGCCGATGCCTCAGACGCGTGAGCACGTGCTGCTGGCTCGGCAGGTCGGTGTGCCTTCGATCGTGGTGGCGTTGAACAAGGTCGACCAGGTCGATGACGAGGAGCTGTTGGAGCTGGTGGAGATGGAGGTCCGGGAGCTCCTGACCGAGTACGAGTTCCCCGGTGATGACACCCCGATCGTGCGGGTCTCGGCGCTCAAGGCGCTGGAGGGTGATCCGGAGGCGGCCAAGGGCGTGTTGGAGCTGATGGAGGCGGTGGACAGCTTCGTGCCGGAGCCCACGAGGGATCTCGACAAGCCGTTCCTGATGCCGATCGAGGATGTGTTCTCGATCACCGGTCGTGGCACGGTGGTGACCGGCAAGGTCGAGCAGGGCGTGGTGCACACCGGCGACGAGATCGAGATCGTGGGCATCCGTCCGACGCAGAAGACCACCTGCACCGGGGTGGAGATGTTCCGCAAGCTCCTCGACCAGGGCCAGGCGGGCGACAACATCGGGGCTCTGCTCCGCGGGACCAAGAAGGAGGAGGTCGAGCGGGGCCAGGTCCTCTGCAAGCCGGGGTCGATCACCCCGCACTCGGAGTTCGAGGGCCAGGTGTACGTGCTGACCCAGGCCGAGGGTGGGCGTCACAAGCCGTTCTTCAGCAACTACCGGCCGCAGTTCTTCTTCCGGACCACTGACATCACGGGTTCGATCGAGCTGCCCGAGGGCACGGAGATGTGCATGCCGGGTGACAACACGGTCATGCACGTCGAGCTCATCCACCCCATCGCCATGGACGAGGGCCTCCGCTTCGCCATCCGCGAGGGCGGCCGCACCGTCGGCTCCGGCCGCGTCACCAAGATCATCAAGTAGTTTTCAGAGCCGAAGCGGAGCTTCGACCCTGAGCAGCAAGGCCCGCCTTCGGCGGACTCGTCATCGGGCGGCGACCGGCGAAGCCGGATCACCGCCAGGCGAGGGGGACCTCGGAGCGTTCCCCCTCCCGCACCCCCTCCACACCGATCCCTCAAGGAACTGAGAGTCAGATGGCCAAGGCCAACGAGAAGCGCATCGCCGTCACCCTCGAGTGCACGACCTGCAAGCGCCGCAACTACATCACCACCAAGAACAAGGTGAACGACCGCGAGCGCATCGAGATGAAGAAGTACTGCCGGTGGGACCGTGAGCACACGGTCCACAAGGAGACTCGCTGAGCACCGTTCTGTCGCTTTCGCGCGGTTGTCGCCGAATCGTCACGTAACCACGTTCCCGGAAGGCAGGTCGAAGGCTCGATGCCACAGGATGTGGCCCATCTGGTCACCGCCGCTCGCGACGGGGACCGAGCGGCTTTCGACGAGCTGGTGCGCGAGACGTACGCGGAGACGTTCACCCTCGCGCTTCGGCTGACCGGGAACGAGGAGGATGCGGGGGACGTGGTGCAGGAGGCCTACATCCGAGCCTTCCGTGGCCTCAGCCGGTTCCGCGGCGACGCGCAGTTCTCGACGTGGATGTACCGGATCACGGCGAACTGCGCGAACACGCACCTGGTGAAGCGGAGCAAGCACCGGCACGAGGTGCTCGACGACGCCAATCCCATCGCCGATCTCCGGCCCACCTCGGACCCCGAGCTCCAAGCTGACGCCGGGGCGCTTCGGGACCGCCTGAGCGACGCGCTCGAAGACCTTCCCGCCAAGCTGCGCCAGGTGGTGGTGCTACGGGACATCTACGACCTGCCCCATGAGGCGATCGCCGCCGAGCTCGGGATCTCCGAGACCGCGGCGAAGGTGCGCCTCCACCGGGCACGGAAGAAGCTGCGGGAGGACCTGTTCCCGCGCCGTCTGGAGGAGGCCGCCGATGCGGTGTGAACAGCTCTCCGAGGACCTGGCCGCCGCCGCCGACGGTTCCGTGCTGCTGGGACGCAACGAGCGGCGCCACGTCGAGCGATGCTTGCGGTGCCAGGCCGAGCTCGTGCAGTACCGCAAGGTGCTGCGGGCGATGCGGGCCATGCGCACCGAGGTGCTCGAGCCGGCGCCCGGCCTCTTGTCCGACATCCTTGCGAACCTCGAGGCGGCCGGCGAGCGCCGAGCGATCCGCTCCATGATCCACGGTCACCGGGCGGCCTACCTCGGGGGGCTCGCTGCCGCCACCGCCGCGGGCGCGGCCGGCGCCATCGTGTACGCGAACCGGGCCCGCCGCGTCCGAACGGCGAGCTGACCGGCTGACAGCCGAGCGGAGCGAGGTCTCGTCGGCCGGTCGTGGGACGGCGACGCCGCGGCGACGCTGTGCTCTATCCTCCCGCCGCACGACCGCGTGGGTCGTGGACAGGGGGAAGTGCAGATGGGGATCCCGGCATCGATCGACGACATCACGGCCGCGTGGCTGGCCGATGCAACGGGACTCGACGTGCAGGCCGCGGCGATCGAGCGGATCGGCGTGGGCATCGGCGTGAGCAGCGCGCTGTACCGGGCGCGCCTCACGGGCCCGGGATGCCCGGAGACGGTCGTGGTGAAGCTGCCCGCACTCGACGAGGCCGCGGTGTTCACCTCGACGATGTTGCGCATGTACACCCGCGAGGCGAGCTTCTTCGGCGAGCTGGCTCACAAGGCGCCCTTGCGGGTCCCGAGCTGTCATCACATGTCGGTCGACCACGAGACCAGCCAGTTCGTGCTCGTGATGGAGGACATCGGGGGCCTCCGTCCGGTCGATCAGGTCGTCGGGATGTCGATCGCCGACGCCGAGCGCGCGATCGATGGGCTCGCCTCGTGGCACGCGACGTGGTGGCGCCAGGCAGAGGTGCTCGCGGAGACCGGCCTCACCGTCAGCCTGGGTGATGAGATCTACAAGGCGGTGCTCCCGCTGGTGTTCGGGGAAGGCTGGGAGAAGCTCAACGCGGAGCTCGACCTGCCCGAGAGCATCCGCGCCGTCGGTCCGCACTGGTCCGAGGCGATGCCGCGCCTGCTCGATGGGTTGGCCGAGGAGCCGACCACGATGACGCATGGCGACTTCCGCGCGGACAACCTGTTCTTCGAGGCCGACGGCTCGGTCGCCGTGGTCGACTTCCAGCTCGTCGGCACCGGGCGCGGTGCGTACGACCTGGCGTACTTCATCACGCAGAGCATCACCAGCGACGATGCCTCCCGCCACGAGCGTTCGCTCTTCGACCGGTGGATCGCCGCCCTCGGAGCGGCGGGGGTGCCCGAGGGCGACCTCGAGACGGCATGGGACGACTACCGCGCCGCCGCCTTGTTCTGCCTGGCGTACCCGGTCGTGGCATGGCGGGGCATGGACGTCGGCGATCGCCGCCAGCTGGACCTCGCGACCACGATGCTGGAGCGCTTCGACCGGGCGGTGGCCGAGCTCGACCTCGCCGACCTGCTCTGAGGCGCCTGGCGGATCCGTCGAGCGCTGGCCTACGCTGGCAACCCGCAACCCCGCACAGCGCCGCCCTGCACCCTGCGGCAGACGAACAGTGAACAATCCGCACAACCTCTAAGGGCAGTAGCTCAACTGGCAGAGCAGCGGTCTCCAAAACCGCAGGTTGGGGGTTCGAGTCCCTCCTGCCCTGCACTTTCCCTCCACAGGAACTCTCCCGTCCATGGCGATGAACCGACAGCAGAAGCGCATGCTCCAGCGGCAAGGCCAGCTGGGGGACGATGGCGAACCGGCTGCCCGCAAGCGCGCCGCGCCCCCGGCCCCCAAGCCGAAGGAGCAGCGGACCTCGGCGCCTCAGTTCCTGCGCGAGGTGCGGAGCGAGCTCCGCAAGGTCGCCTGGCCCACCCGGTCCGAGGTCGTCAACTACTCGATCATCGTGCTCGTCGCGATCGTTCTCCTGACCGCTTACGTCGCCTTCCTGGACTACGGGTTCGGCGATGTCCTACTGAGGTTGTTCTCACGATGAGCGCGTACATCACTGATCCCATCGAGCCCAAGGCCGCCGCCACCGAGCCCGAGGGGGGCGAAGCTCCCCTCGACGCGCAAGAGCCGGTCGACGCGGAGGACCTCCTCGAGGAGGAAGCCCGTCCGAAGCCCGAGTCGCCGTTCAACCGGCCCGGGCGCTGGTACGTCGTGCACACGCAGTCGGGTTACGAGAAGAAGGTCAAGCAGAACCTCGAGGCACGCACCTCGTCCATGAACATGGAGGAGCGCATCCACGAGGTCGTCATCCCGATGGAGGACGTCGTCGAGTTCAAGGGCGGCAAGAAGGTCGTCGTCCAGAAGAAGATGTTCCCGGGCTACCTCCTCGTGCGTTGCGAGCTCGACGACGACAGCTGGTACGTCATCCGCAACACGCCCGGCGTCACCGGCTTCGTCGGCCAGGGCGCCAAGCCGTCGCCCCTGCCGCGCAAGGACGTCGAGAGCTTCCTGGCGGTCTCCACCGAGACGCCGGAGGAGGTGGCCCAGCGGGCCAAGCCCCGATCGCAGTACGAGATGGGCGAGACCGTGCGGGTCAAGGAGGGTCCCTTCGCCGACTTCTCCGGCGAGGTCATCGAGATCAACGAGGACCAGCTCAAGGTCAAGGTGCTCGTCAACATCTTCGGTCGCGAGACCCCGGTGGAGCTCGACTTCTCCCAGGTCGCCAAGCTGTAGCAGACTGTCCAACCCCTCTCGTCACGCAATCGCAAGGAGTCGGCCTCATGGCCAAGAAGAAGGTCCTGGCTGTCGTCAAGATCCAGATCCCGGCCGGTCAGGCCACACCCGCGCCGCCCGTGGGCACCGCCCTGGGCCCCCACGGCGTCGCCATCATGGACTTCTGCAAGGCCTACAACGCCGCCACCGAGGCGCAGCGGGGCACGATCGTCCCCGTCGACATCACCGTCTTCGAGGACCGCTCGTTCACGTTCGTCCTCAAGACGCCGCCGACCCCCGTCCTGATCCGTCAGGCCGCCGGACTCGACAAGGGCGCGGTGAACCCCGGTCGTGAGACCGTCGGCACGATCACCGATGCGCAGGTCACCGAGATCGCGGAGATCAAGCTCCCCGACCTCAACGCCAACGATCTGGATGCCGCCAAGCTCCAGGTCGCCGGCACCGCGCGCAGCATGGGAATCCAGGTCAGGTAGGTACAGCACAGCGGAAAGCCTGCGACGTAGAGCCCGGCAGGTCGACCGAAGGACGGCCCGCCGAGCGAGTGCACATCGCGCGGGCGCCGAAGGCGCCTTGGAGAAACAGTGGGGTTGGGCCCACAATGGAAGTCGTAAGCCAAAGTCTCGATCCGGAGCACCTCGCCGGACGGACGTACCAGAGGAGGGAGCCAGACATGGCGAAGGGCAAGAAGTACATCGACGCGGCGAAGCGGTTCGACCGCGATCAGCTGTTCACTCCGGCGGAGGCGCTCGACCTCGTGAAGGGGCTCGGCACGGCCAGCTTCGATGAGTCGATCGAGCTGGCTGTCCGCCTGGGGGTCGACCCCCGCAAGGCCGACCAGATCGTGCGGGGCACGGTCGCGCTGCCGTCGGGTACCGGCAAAGACGTGCGCGTCGCTGTGTTCGCCAACGGCGAGGCGGCGGACGCGGCACGAGCCGCGGGCGCCGACCACGTCGGGGGCGACGACCTGGCCGCGGAGGTCGAGGGCGGCATGCTCGACTTCGACGTCGCCATCGCGACGCCGGACCTCATGCCGCTGGTGGGCAAGCTCGGCCGCGTGCTCGGCCCCCGTGGCCTGATGCCGAACCCGAAGACCGGCACGGTCACCACCGACGTCGGAAAGGCCGTCGAGGAGTTCAAGGGCGGCAAGGTGGAGTACCGGACCGACCGCTACGGCAACGTCCACGTGCCGATCGGCAAGGTCAGCTTCCAACCCGAGGCCCTCCGAGCCAACTTCACCGCCGTCCTCGACGAGATCCAGCGGGCGAAGCCGGCCTCGTCCAAGGGCCGCTACATCAAGAAGATCTCGCTGTCACCCACCATGGGTCCCAGCGTCCGCATCGACACGAACCGCCTCAAGGTCCTCGACGCCGACGCCTGACCGCGAAGGTCACGCCCCGGGCACGAACGGGGTGATCGTGGTGGTGACCGGCGTGGTCAGGTTCTCGACGTGCCGGCCGACGGTCGGCGCCTGACCGGCGGGCACGTAGACGTTCCACCGGGTGGCGGTGAGCGTGCTCACACCGCCCGACAGGGTGGGATCGGTGTTGGGGATCGCGCTGGTGATGGCCGTGCCGCTGGCCCCGTACTCGAAGGCGTCGCCGGTGCACTGGATCGCCGGTGGTGTCGAGTCGTCGGTGTAGTAGGCCTGGTTGACGAGCCCCGCGATGTCGGTCTGCAGCGCGGTCGTCGACACCAGCGTGCCCTGTGCCCCCGTCACCGCCTCCCACGTGGGCGCCGCGGCTCCCGTGCTGTCGGGGACACCGTCGATCGTCACGGCCGTCGAGGTCGACGAGCTGGAGTACTGCATGCCGATGGCGGCCGAGCTGTAGTCGTAGAAGTCGAGGATCCCCGGGATCGCGTGCACGCGCAGGAACGTCTGCACCCGCTCGGCATCCCGGTAGAAGATGTGCTCCCGCTGCGTGTAGGTGCCGCTGTTGGCCCCGAGGTAGGAGCGGATGGCGCGCACGGGACCGTCGATGTTCGTTGCGTAGCCGCCGTCGCCCGCCGAGAAGGTGTCCTCGCTGCGCACGCAGACCCCCTGCCCGAAGAGGTTGCGGTGGCGGTCGAGGATGTCGGGTCCGGTGCCGAGCCTCAGCTGGTCGCGCGTCCAGCGGGCCGAGAAGTGCGTGGCGTACCGACTGGTCGAGACCGTGGAGTTCTCCGCGTGGCCCATCGGATCGGCAGGGTTGAACCCGTACGTCACGTAGTCCTGCCCCGCGCTCGGTGTCAGGGCTGGCCCGGAGCGTCGGAACAGGTACACGTACCCGATCCCGGTGCCGCGGCTCGGGTCCTGCGCGGCGAGTGGGTCGCTGATCATGACCCGGAGACCGGAGCGCGCCACGACGCTCTGCGGGTCGGCGGTGCCAGCAGGTGCGACGCCCCCTGCGTCAGACGCCATGAAGGCGAGCTCGTCATCGCTGTCGAACGCGCCCACGGGGTCGGGGCCCGCGTTGGCGCCCGGGTCCGAGTAGGCGAGGGTCCTCGGACCCGTCGTGCCCGATCCGTTGCGGAGCTTGGAGAGGAACTCGAGGTGGCGCTGGTCGACCTGCACGGGTACCTGCTGCCAGATCCTGGAGCTCGCGTGCCACCGGAAGGCCACGATGTCGCCTGGTGCCGTCCCCACCAGGGCGGGAACGCTGGCGCCGGTCAGCACCACGGGGTCGAGCGTGCGGACGAGGAGGGTCGAGCCGGGGGTGCCGCCGCAGCCGGAGAGGGCGGTGGCCCCGAAGGCGATGGCTGCGAGCGCGGCCAGCCCGCCCCGCCGCCCGATCGTGCCCCTGTGTCGCATCGTGCCCCCCTGCTGTGCCGGCTCTGGCTCGTCGACTGGTGGTCGGGTCGGCAGTTCCGTAGCATGTCGGATCCCACAACAGATTGCTCGCCATAGACATCCGGTGCCCGATGGAGGCGAGCCGGCAGGCGAGGCGACCCAGCAGCACAGCGCGCGCTCTGTGCCCGGCCGGGACTCGACTCTCCTATCGACTCATCTCTCGACGGCTCAAAGGGACTTCGGTCCCGCCTGACGAGGCGGACACCTCGAGGACTCACTCGTCGTGCCCGCGCCTGGCGCGAGCCACGAGACAACGAGAGGAGGTGTCGATGGAGAACCCGAGACCGGAGAAGGTCGCCGTGGTGGACGAGGTGCGCGAGCGCCTGGATTCCACCAGCGCAGCCCTGCTCACCGAGTACCGAGGGCTCGACGTGACCGCGATCAGCGATCTGCGTCGGGCGCTGCGGCAGGTCGGCGGCGAGTACAAGATCTACAAGAACACGCTCGTCCGCTTCGCCGCCCGAGACCTCGGCTTGGAGCTGGAGGAGCTGCTCACCGGCCCCACCGCGATCGCCTTCATCACCGAGAAGCCTGACGGCTCGCCCGGCGATGCGGTCGACGTGGCCAAGGCGCTGCGTGACTTCGCACGGACCAACCCGAACCTCGTCGTGAAGGGCGGCGTGCTGGGCACGAAGCCCCTCACCGCCGACGAGGCCAAGGCGTTGGCCGAGGTGGAGCCTCGCGAGGTGCTGCTGGCCAAGCTCGCCGGCGCGCTCGCTGCGCCGATGGTGCAGTTCGCCGGCCTGCTCGAAGCCCTGCCCCGCAACTTCGCCTACGGGCTGCAGGCCCTCATCGACCAGCAGGGAGGCATGCCGGAGGCACCGGCTGAGCCTGCTGGAGAACCCGAAGCTGCCACCGAGGCCCCCGAGGCCGAGGTAGCCGCTGCCCCCGAGGCCCCCGCGGAGGAGGCTCCCACCGAGGAGCCCGCTGCCGAGGCCGACACCACTGACGACACCGCTGCTGCGGACGAGGCCCCCGCCGAGGAGCCCGCCGCCGCAGACACCACCACGGAGGAGTGAGCTAGATGCCCACCAAGGAAGACATTCTCGATTCCATCGCCAACATGACGGTCCTGGAGCTCTCCGAGCTCCTCAAGGACTTCGAGGAGAAGTTCGGCGTGACCGCCGCGGCGCCTGTCGCCGTGGCTGCGGCCGCCCCCGCGGGCGGCGGTGGCGGTGCGGCCGAGGCCGAGGAGGAGAAGGATGAGTTCGACGTCATCCTCACCGAGGCCGGCGACAAGAAGATCCAGGTCATCAAGGAGGTGCGCGCGCTGACGAGCCTCGGCCTCAAGGAGGCCAAGGACCTCGTCGACGGCGCGCCGAGCCCCGTTCTCGAGAAGGCGTCGAAGGAAGATGCCGAGAAGGCCAAGGCCGCCCTCGAGGAGGCCGGTGGCAAGGTCGAGCTCAAGTAGCCGATCACGCTCCCGCACGAAGGCCCGGCCGTCCGGCCGGGCCTTCGTCGCGCCTAGGTGACGACCCGCTCGGACGCCTGGCCCGTGACCGCGACGATGCGGTCGTAGGCATCGTCGTGGTGGAGCAGCACCAGCCCCGCTCGCTCTGCCGCCGCCGCCACGATCAGCGCGGTGGTCGGCACCCGCTCCCTCAGCAGGCCCTGGACCTGCACGGCGCGGTCGAGGACCGCGTCGTCCACCGGCACCCGAGGGAACATCGCCCGTTCGGCCGCCACCTCGGCCCGTTCCGCCTGGTCCTCGAAGGCGCCGAGCACCTCGAGGTCGATGACCCCACAGGTGGCAGCGCCCCCGCCGACCAGTAGGGGCACCAGGCGCGCGGCGACGTCGTCGCGGTGCAGCTGGGCCCAGGCGCTCGCGTCGGCGAGGTGCGTGGCGATCACTCGGCCTGCTCGCGTCGACGCATGCGCTCGAAGTGGCGGGCGCGACCCTCCACCCGGATGACCTCCCGCATGGCCTCCGCGATGGTCTCGGTCGTGGTCGTCGTGCCCAGCAGGGCCTTCACCTGCGCCACGAGGTCGTCGTCGAGGAGCAGGGCGGTCTTCCGGATCGCCATCCGATCTACCTCCATGACCATCAGACGGTAGATCACCTTTGCAGATCGTCTACCTTCGGGCAAGGAAATCCTTGACCGCCCCGCTGGCCTGTCGTACGGTTCGACCCAGCCAAGGGGGCTCCTCGGCAGCACCGCTGTGCTCGGAGTTGCCTCGAGTCCGTCGCCGCCCTAGGATCGACGGAGCCGTGGCCCTGGTGTGTTGCTTCGTCGTCCCTTCGTGGCGACCTCGCGCGCCTCTGGCCCGGCCGGCCGACCACCTGAGCTAGGGAGACGCGTTGCCCGCTCGCACGCCCATCCGCGACCGCTATTCGTTCGCGAACATCGACGAAGCCCTGCCCCTCCCCGACCTGATCTCGGTCCAACGGGACAGCTTCGAATGGTTCCTGCAGGAGGGTCTCAAGGAGACCTTCCGCGACATCTCGCCGATCAAGGACTTCACCGAGACCCTCCAGCTGGAGCTCGAGTTCGATCCTGACGACGAGGACCTGCGCCCGCCGCCGAAGTTCACGGTGGAGGAGTGCAAGGAGAAGGACATGACCTACTCCGCGCCGATCTTCGTGCGGGCCCGCTTCATCAACGCGGCCACCGGCGAGATCAAGGAGCAGACGGTCTTCATGGGGGACTTCCCGATGATGACCGACAAGGGCACCTTCGTGATCAACGGCACCGAGCGCGTGGTCGTGTCGCAGCTCGTGCGCTCGCCCGGTGTGATCTTCGAGCCCGGCGAGCGGTACCGCCTCCGCAACCTCACCAAGCACCAGCTGGTGAAGGGCACGGTCCACCCGTACCGCGGCGAGTGGATCGAGTTCGACGTCGAGCAGAAGCCCGGCAAGGACGTCACCGCCGGCACGCGCGTCGCTCGCAAGCGCCGCCTGTCGATCTTCATCCTCATGCGGGCCCTCGGCTACGGCGAAGACCGTTGCCCGGGCTTCATGGAGGCCTTCGTCCGGCACTTCGACTTCCTGGAGGGCCAGTGGGAGAAGGACCGCGAGGTCGCTCCCACCCGCGAGGAGGCGCTGGTCGAGATCTACAAGCGGGCCCGCCCCGGTGAGCCGCCGTCGGTCGAGTCGGCTCGTGCCTACTTCGACAACGCCTTCTTCCAGAACCGGCGCTACGACCTCAGCCGGGTCGGCCGCTACAAGCTCGACAAGAAGCTGCGCAACGAGATCGAGCGGCTCTCCGAGCTGTTCCCGATGCTGAACGGCGCCGACGAGGACGGGCTCCCCTTCCTCGACCGTCCCGAGGAGGGACAGCCGGTCCTGTCCCGCTGCGAGGTCCTCGCGGCCTGCTCGTACCTGCTCCACCTCGTCAACGCCGAGCCGGGCTACCGCCTCGACGACCAGGACCACTTCGCCAACCGGCGCATCCGCTCGGTCGGTGAGCTGATCCAGAACCAGGTGCGCATCGGCCTGTCGCGGATGGAGCGGGTGGTGCGCGAGCGCATGACCACCCAGGACGTCGAGGCCATCACGCCCCAGACGCTCATCAACATCCGGCCCGTGGTCGCGGCGATCAAGGAGTTCTTCGGCACCAGCCAGCTGTCCCAGTTCATGGACCAGGTGAACCCCCTGTCGGGCATCACCCACCGCCGTCGGCTCTCGGCGCTCGGCCCTGGCGGCCTGTCCCGTGAGCGAGCCGGCTTCGAGGTCCGTGACGTCCACTTCTCCCACTACGGCCGCATGTGCCCGATCGAGACGCCGGAGGGCCCGAACATCGGTCTGATCGGCGCCCTCAGCACGTACGCCCGCGTGAACGCCTTCGGCTTCATCGAGTCGCCCTACCGCCACGTGCGCAACGGCCAGGTCACCAACGACATCATCTGGCTCACGGCCGACGAGGAGGAGGACTACGTCGTCGCCCAGGCCAACGAGCCGCTCACGGACAAGCACAAGTTCAAGAACGAGCGGATCCTCGTGCGCCGGTCGCCGCAGGCCGCCACCCTCGAGAACCTGCGCCTGCAGCTCGAGCGGGACACGTACTTCGCTGCCACCACGGAGATCTCCGCCGTGCCGCCGGCGGAGGTCCAGCTCATGGACGTCTCGCCGAAGCAGATCGTGTCGGTGGGCACGGCGCTCATCCCGTTCCTCGAGCACGACGACGCCAACCGGGCGCTCATGGGCGCCAACATGCAGAAGCAGGCCGTGCCCCTCGTGAAGGCCGAGGCGCCGTACATCGGCACCGGGATCGAGGCCCGCGCCGCCCGCGACGCGGCGGACATGATCATCGCCGAGGACGACGGTCTCGTCACCGAGTGCTCCGGCGACATGATCACGGTCGAGTACAAGACCAAGGGCAAGAAGGTCTTCAAGCTCCTCAAGTTCGAGCGTTCGAACCAGGACACCTGCATCAACCAGAAGCCGCTGGTCAACGAGGGTGAGACCTTCAAGAAGGGCGCCATCCTGGCGGACGGCCCCTCGACCGACAACGGCGAGCTGGCTCTGGGCAAGAACCTCCTCGTGGCCTACATGCCATGGGAGGGCTACAACTTCGAGGACGCCATCATCCTCAGTGAGCGCCTGGTGCGCGACGACGTGCTCACGTCGATCCACATCCACGAGCACGAGATCGATGCTCGTGACACCAAGCTCGGCCCCGAGGAGATCACCCGCGACATCCCGAACCTCTCGGAGGACATCCTCAAGGACCTCGACGAGCGAGGGATCATTCGCGTCGGCGCCGAGGTCGGTCCCGGCGACGTGCTCGTGGGCAAGGTCACTCCGAAGGGCGAGACCGAGCTCACCCCGGAGGAGCGCCTCCTGCGCGCCATCTTCGGTGAGAAGGCCCGAGAGGTGCGCGACACCAGCCTCAAGGTGCCGCATGGCGAAGAGGGCAAGGTCATCGACGTCAAGGTCTTCACCCGGGAGGACGGCCACGAGCTGCCGCCCGGCGTGAACCAGCTCGTCCGGGTCTACGTCGGCCAGAAGCGCAAGATCAGCGTCGGCGACAAGCTCGCCGGCCGCCACGGCAACAAGGGCGTCATCTCCAAGATCCTTCCGGTGGAGGACCTGCCCTTCCTGGCCGACGGCACGCCCGTCGACATCATCCTCAACCCCCTCGGCGTCCCGTCACGCATGAACGTGGGCCAGGTCCTCGAGGCTCACCTCGGCTACGCCGCCCGGTGGGGCTGGGAGGTCGATGGTGAGAAGGTCGGCGAGCCGGCCTACCGCGGCACCGAGGCCAAGACCCGCACCAAGACCCCATCCTCCACCCTCGTGGCCACGCCCGTGTTCGACGGCGCCCACTGGGACGAGGAGGAGCAGGCGGGCAAGCACCCGACGATCCAGACGATCTTCGAGAACCTCACGCCGGAGTCGCTCTACCCCGAGTACGGCGAGAACGGCCGCCTCATCCAGAACGACGGCAAGACCACGCTCTACAACGGTCGCACCGGCGAGGCCTACGACAACCCGATCACGGTCGGGTACGTCTACATCCTGAAGCTGGCCCACCTCGTGGACGACAAGATCCACGCCCGGTCCACGGGCCCGTACTCGATGATCACCCAGCAGCCCCTCGGCGGTAAGGCCCAGTTCGGTGGGCAACGCTTCGGGGAGATGGAGGTGTGGGCGCTCGAGGCCTACGGCGCCGCCTACTGCCTGCAGGAGCTGCTCACCATCAAGTCCGACGACGTGCTCGGCCGCGTGAAGGTCTACGAGGCCATCGTCAAGGGCGAGAACATCCCCGAGCCCGGCATCCCCGAGAGCTTCAAGGTGCTCATCAAGGAGATGCAGGCCCTGTGCCTCAACGTCGAGGTCCTCGCCCAGACGGGCGAGGAGATCGAGATGCGAGAGCTCGACGAAGACATCTTCCGCACCGCCGAGGAGCTGGGCATCGACCTGTCCCGGCCCGAGCGCGGCAGCGACGACGAAGACGAACGCCGCCGTGAAGGAGCCCGTTTCTAATGTTGGACGTCAACAACTTCAGCCAGCTGCGCATCGGCCTGGCCACCGCGGACTCGATCCGCACGTGGTCCAACGGCGAGGTCAAGAAGCCGGAGACCATCAACTACCGCACGCTCAAGCCGGAGAAGGACGGGCTCTTCTGCGAGAAGATCTTCGGGCCCACCAAGGACTGGGAGTGCTACTGCGGCAAGTACAAGCGGGTGCGCTTCAAGGGCATCATCTGCGAGCGCTGCGGCGTCGAGGTCACCCGCTCGAAGGTCCGGCGCGAGCGGATGGGCCACATCGAGCTGGCCGCCCCCGTCGTCCACATCTGGTACCTGCGCGGCACACGCTCGTGGCTCGCGTACCTCCTCATGGGCACCGAGCCCCGGGAGGAGCTGAAGGCCAAGCAGCTCGAGAAGGTGATCTACTTCGCCGCCAACCTGGTCACCTGGGTCGACGACGAGCGCCGGGACGCCGACCGCCCCAACCTCGAGAAGGAGATGCTCCTCGAGCGCGAGGCGATCGAGAAGGAGCGCGACCAGCGGATCAACGAGCGCTTCACCGAGCTCGAGAACGAGGTCGAGGCGCTCGAGAAGGAGGGCGCCAAGGACGCCGACATCAAGGCGCGCCAGAAGGCGGCCGAGAAGGAGGTCGGCGCGATCCGGGAGACCTACGAGGCCGAGATCGACATGCTCGGCCGCGTCTGGGACGAGTTCCTCGACCTGTTCCCCCGCAAGATCCTCGAAGACGAGATGCTGTGGCGCGAGCTGAAGGATCGGTACGGCGAGTACTTCGAGGGTGGCATGGGCGCCGACGCGCTCAAGTCCCTGATCAACCGCCTCGACCTGGACGTCGAGGAGGAGAAGCTCAAGACGGCCATCGACCCGCCGGAGGGCCAGCGCCCGCTGTCCGCCCAGCGGAAGCAGAAGGCGATCAAGCGCCTCAAGATCGTCACCGCCTTCAACAAGCGGAACGACCAGGGCAAGCGGGTCAACGACCCGGGCGCAATGATCCTCGACGTGGTGCCGGTCATCCCGCCGGAGCTCCGCCCGATGGTGCAGCTCGACGGCGGCCGCTTCGCCACCTCCGACCTGAACGACCTCTACCGCCGCGTGATCAACCGGAACAACCGCCTCAAGCGGCTGCTCGACCTCGGCGCGCCGGAGATCATCGTCAACAACGAGAAGCGCATGCTGCAGGAGGCCGTCGACGCGCTGTTCGACAACGGCCGCCGCGGCCGGCCCGTGACGGGCCCGGGCAACCGCCCGCTGAAGTCGCTCTCCGACATGCTCAAGGGCAAGCAGGGCCGGTTCCGCCAGAACCTGCTCGGCAAGCGCGTCGACTACTCCGGCCGTTCGGTCATCGTCGTCGGCCCCACCCTCAAGCTCCACCAGTGCGGCCTGCCCAAGCTGATGGCGCTCGAGCTCTTCAAGCCCTTCGTGATGAAGGCGCTCGTCGATCGCGAGCTGGCCCAGAACATCAAGTCGGCCAAGCGCATGGTGGAGCGGCGTCGCCCGCAGGTCTGGGACGTCCTCGAGGATGTCATCAAGGAGCACCCGGTGCTCCTCAACCGGGCCCCCACCCTGCACCGCCTCGGCATCCAGGCCTTCGAGCCCGTGCTGGTCGAGGGCAAGGCCATCCAGATCCACCCGCTCGTGTGCACTGCCTTCAACGCCGACTTCGACGGCGACCAGATGGCCGTGCACCTGCCCCTCTCCGCCGAGGCGCAGGCCGAGTCGCGCGTGCTGATGCTCAGCGCCAACAACATCCTGTCGCCGGCCCACGGGCGCCCCCTCGTCACGCCGACCCAGGACATGATCATCGGCGCCTACTACCTCACCGAGCTCGTCGAGGGCGACGTCGGCGAGGGTCGGGTGTTCGGCTCCGTGGCCGAGGCCCTGCAGGCCTACGAGGCGGGCGACATCTCGCTGCATGCCAAGATCAGCCTGCGCGACGACCAGGCAGGCGAGGGCGAGGCCAGCCGACGCGAGGGCACCCTCGGCCGGTTCCTCTTCGACGAGTGCCTGCCGCCCGGCTTCGGGTACATCACCGAGACGGTGAAGAAGAAGCAGATGGGCGAGATCGTCGACCGGCTGGCCAACGACCACACCAAGGGCGAGGTGGCGACGAGCCTCGACGGCATCAAGGACCTGTGCTTCAGCTTCGCCGCCCGGTCCGGCCTCACCATCTCCATCTCCGACGTCACGACCCCCGCCGAGAAGCGCGGGATCCTCGATGACCACGAGAAGGAGGCGGACAAGGTCGAGCAGCAGTTCCGGAAGGGCATCATCACCGACGGTGAGCGGCGCCAGAAGGAGGTGGAGATCTGGACCAACGCCACCGACAAGGTGCGGGAGGCGATGGAGCGGGGTCTCTCATCCAAGCAGTTCAACCCCATCGACATGATGGTTGGCTCCGGTGCCCGAGGGAACATGATGCAGGTCCGCCAGATCGCTGGCATGCGCGGCCTCGTGGCCAACCCCCGAGGCGACATGATCCCTCGACCCATCAAGAGCAACTTCCGCGAGGGGCTCTCGATGCTCGAGTACTTCATCGCCACGCCCGGCGCTCGGAAGGGCCTGGTCGACACCGCCCTGCGGACTGCCGACTCGGGCTACCTCACCCGTCGCCTCGTCGACGTGGCCCAGGAGCTCATCATCCGTGAGCCCGACTGCCAGCGCGACGGCGACCCCGTCCGCGGGCTCTGGGTCGAGGGCGTCGTGCCCGACACCGCGGGCGAGCGCAGCTACCTCGAGACCCGCATCTTCGGCCGCACCCTGGCCGTCGACGTCAAGCTCTCCGATGGCACCGTGCTCAAGGCCGGCAACCAGATCAGCGAGGAGGACCTCGACGCTCTCCGCGACGATCCCAAGGTCGACCGCGTGCGGGTGCGCTCCGTGCTCACCTGCCAGTGCGACCTCGGCGTCTGCGCCGCCTGCTACGGCCGCTCGCTGGCCACCGGCAAGGACATCGAGATGGGCGAGGCGGTCGGCGTGATCGCTGCCCAGTCCATCGGTGAGCCGGGCACGCAGCTCACGATGCGGACCTTCCACACGGGCGGCATCGCCGGCACGGACATCGCCGGTGGCCTCCCCCGCGTGGTCGAGCTCTTCGAGGCTCGTAGCCCCAAGGGCAAGGCCACCCTCGCCCGCACCTCCGGCGTCGTGCGCATCGCCGACGACGAGGGCAAGGGCCGGGTCATCACCATCGTGAGCGATGACGGTGAGGAGGACAGCTACACCGTCCCCAGCCTGTCCCGCCTGCAGGTCACCGAGGGGCAGGAGATCACCGCCGGCGATCCGATCGTCGACGGACCGCGCGATCCCAAGGAGCTCCTCGAGATCAAGGGCGTCCGCGAGACCCAGCAGTACCTCGTCAGCGAGGTGCAGAAGGTGTACCGCGACCAGGGCGTGTCGATCCACGACAAGCACATCGAGCTGATCGTGCGGCAGATGACCAAGCGCGTCGGGGTGCAGGAGCCGGGCGACAGCCCGTTCCTCCCGGGCGAGCGCGTCGACCAGAAGGTGTACGCCGACGTCAACCGCCAGCTCGTCCAGGAGGGCAAGGTGCCCGCCGAGGGCCGGCCCGAGATGATGGGCATCACCAAGGCCTCCCTGGCCACCGACTCGTGGCTGTCCGCTGCCTCCTTCCAGGAGACGACGCGGGTGCTCACCGAGGCCGCCATCGAGTCGAAGTCCGACGGGCTGCTCGGCCTGAAGGAGAACATCATCATCGGCAAGCTCATCCCGGCCGGCACGGGCAGCTCGGGGTACAAGGACATCGAGACGTCCGCCCCCGACTACCAGCCGATGGACTACTGGTCGTCCGATCCCGAAGAGGATCAGGACATCGCCGAGTGGCTCGGACAGAGCTACGAGACCACGGCGGTCGGCACGCAGGAGGTGGCGGAGGTCCTCGGCCTCCCCAGCAGCGACGACGAGCAGGCCAGCTGACCAAGATCGTCTGCAGCTAGACGAGCAACGACCGTGCCCCGGGCTCAGGCCCGGGGCACGGTCGCGCTCCGCAGCGCTCAGGCCGGTCGGCGATAGGTGATCGGCACCGGGTCAGGCCCGAACCGGGGCCGCAGCGGTCCCGGTTCGTCGCCGTAGGCCAGCACGCCCCGGACGACGCACTGCGTCGAGGCGCCGTCACACGGCCACGACCCGATCTCGCTGACCGTGGGCGCGGACGTCCCCGTGCCGAGCTCGGTCGTGGTGGTCGACCCCGAGAGCTGGTACCCGTCGAGCGCCGCGAGCCCGGGCACGACGGTCTGCGAGTCCAACGTGCCGTCGCCGGCGATGTCGAAGGCCTGGCCGAGCTCCACGCAGAGGCCCTGCGGGTCGGGCTCGTCGACGGGACCGATGCACAGCGACAGCTGGAGCGTGGCGCCGGGCTCGAACCCGGCACCTCGCACGCGCACCGCTGCACCCGGCACGATGTCGTGGTCGGGTTCGACGGCCAGCGCGGGGCCGGTGGGGCCGTCGCCGCCGGACAGGAAGCCCAGGCGGGCCGGGGCAGGGGGCTCGCCGGCCTGTGGGGTGACCCACAGGTTGCAGACGCTGACCGCGCAGTCGACGTAGCTGCGAGGCTCCGGGCCGGGGAGGTACCGCCACACCGGGACGTCGGCGGACAGGCCCCCCTCCGCGTCGGCGACGAGGGGGCCCGCCGGGTCGTTCGCTGCCGCCGTGGACCAGCACGCCGCCGGGTCGTCGGAGCACACCTGGAGCTCGAGACCGGTGTTCGGCGTGAGCCCGGTCGCGGTGACGTGGACCACCTGCGCGTCGGTGAGGCCAACCGAGGGCTCGACGATCAGCACGGGTGGGGTCGGACCTGGCCCTTCCGGCTGACCGAAGGTCAGGCCCGTGCCGCCCGAGCGGTCATAGTCGGAGATCGCGGCCATCGCGATGATGCACCGCCCCGGCTCCGATGCGCAGTCGACGGTCCCGGTCGCGGGGGTGCTCAGCTGCTGGCGCACCTGGTACATGCCCGACGCGACGCCATCCGTGCTCGCCGTAAGGCTGGTGTAGCCGTCGATGTCACAGCCCTCGACCCCCGCGGCCTCGCCTCCCTTGGCCGGCCGACCGGCCTCCAGCGCGCACTGGACGATCGCCACGCTCTCGCCCGGCCGGAAGCCGGACCCGGTGGCGGTGATCGGAGCGCCGTCCACGAGACCGACGCTCGGCTCCACGCTCACGGGCAGGCCGATGGACGCCTTGCCGTCCCTCGGTCCGAGCGGCGTGAGCGCGACGGGAGTCGGCAGGTCGGGCTCCGGGGAGGGCTCAGATCGCCGGTTGTCGAGGGTCACGAGGGCTCCGGCGATCAGCAGGACCGCCGCACCGGTGATGAGGAACCGCCCCACGGGCGGTCGGCGCACCCGCCCGCCGGTGAGGCCGTGCAGGCCGTCCTCGGGGTCGACCCGCTGCAGGATGTGATCGTGCAGGCCCTGCGCGGCCGCCCGTGCGGCGGCGTCGAGCTCGGGGAAGTCGTCGTCGCTCATCAGCGGGCTCCTTCGTGTCCGTCAGGTGATCTCGTGAGCTGGGCCGCCAGGGCGGTCCGGGCCTTGTACAGGTGGGCCTTGGCCGTGCCCTCGCTGCACCCCAGGGCGTCCGCGAGGTGGGCGATGGGTAGGTCGTGGAGGTAGTACAAGGCAACGGCGGCAGCCTGCTGTGGCGGCAGCTGGCGCACGAGCGCCCAGAACCCGTCGACCTCGGGCGGCGGGGCGTCGAGCTGGCGACGCCCCGACATGCGGGCCAGGGCACGGCGTTCGCGTAGTCTGCTCCGCTCGGCCGAGATGGCGAGGTTGGTGGTGACGCGCCGCAGCCAGGCGCCGGGACGGTCGTAGCGAGTGACGCGGTCCCAGTCGCGATGCGCTCGGAGCATCGCCTCTTGGGCGATCTCCTCCGCGCGATCGACGCCGGCGATGGCGGCGGCCAGCGCCACCATCGACCTGAGCTCTCGCCGGTAGAAGGCGCTGAAGTCGCGCTCCGATGGCTCGAGTGGGATCAGCGCGTGCTGCTCGTCGGGCTGTGCATCTGTTCGCTCGTCCGCCATCGATGCCAGCTCCACATGTCCCACACGCCCGGGGGTGCCGAACGGTGTACCGCCCACCAAGGAATACCGCATCCGCACTCGCACGTGCCTGAAGCTCAGGCCCGAGCGCCATCGCGTGGCGGCCTCGGGGTGGAGTGCGGGCGATTCACGGCACGGTTTGCCGTTCTGGCGGGGTGGCCCGTAGAGTTGTCCCTCGGCACTGGCGCGCCCTGCGGGCCCGTCGTGCCTCCCGGAAGTCCGAAGATCTTCATCGCACGCGAGGTTTGAGTGCCCACCATCCAGCAGCTGGTCCGCAAGGGCCGGCAGTCCAAGCCGACGAAGGCCAAGACGCCCGCTCTGAAGGGCGCGCCCCAGCGGCGCGGTGTGTGCACCCGCGTGTTCACCCACACCCCCAAGAAGCCGAACTCCGCTCTCCGCAAGGTCGCCCGCGTGCGCCTGTCGAGCGGCCAGGAGGTCACGGCCTACATCCCGGGCGAGGGCCACAACCTCCAGGAGCACTCGATCGTGCTCGTGCGCGGTGGTCGCGTGAAGGACCTGCCCGGGGTTCGTTACAAGATCATCCGGGGCACCCTCGACACCTCTGGCGTCAAGGACCGCAAACAGGCCCGTAGCCGCTACGGCGCCAAGAAGGAGAGCTAGGCATGCCCCGCAAGGGTCCCGCACCGCGCCGCGAGCTGATGCCCGACCCGATCTACCGGTCGCTGCTCGTCACTCAGATCGTCAACAAGGTGCTGCTGCACGGCAAGCGCTCCACCGCCGAGAAGATCGTCTACACGGCCCTCGAGGTCATCGAGGAGAAGACCGGCACGGAGCCGATCTCCACCCTCAAGCGTGCCATCGAGAACATCAAGCCGCAGCTCGAGGTGAAGAGCCGCCGCGTCGGCGGCGCCACCTACCAGGTGCCGGTCGAGGTCCGCGGCCCCCGCGCCAACACCCTCGCCATCCGGTGGGCCATCGGCTACTCGCGCCAGCGACGCGAGAAGACGATGGCCGAGCGACTCGCCAACGAGCTCCTCGATGCCAGCAACGGCATCGGGGCGTCGGTGAAGCGCCGCGAAGACATGCACAAGATGGCCGAGTCCAACAAGGCCTTCGCCCACTACCGCTGGTAGAGCGGCCCCGGTCCCCCCGAACCTCGACGACCGGGCCAGAGGGCCCGGTCGTTCCCCTGTCACGAGAGAACTCCCATGGCTGACGTGAAGCGCACCCACCCCCTCGAACGAGTCCGCAACATCGGGATCATGGCCCACATCGACGCGGGCAAGACCACGACGACCGAGCGGATCCTCTACTACACCGGGAAGAGCTACAAGATCGGCGAGGTCCACGAGGGCGCCGCGGTCATGGACTGGATGGCGCAGGAGCAGGAGCGCGGCATCACGATCACCTCGGCCGCCACCACCTGCCAGTGGCGTGACCACAGCATCAACATCATCGACACCCCGGGCCACGTCGACTTCACCGTCGAGGTGGAGCGCTCCCTCCGGGTCCTCGATGGTGCCGTCGCCGTGTTCGACGGCGTGGCCGGTGTGGAGCCGCAGACCGAGGAGGTCTGGCGGCAGGCCAACAAGTACGGCGTGCCGCGCATGTGCTTCATCAACAAGATGGACCGCCTGGGTGCCGACTTCTTCGCCGCGCTCGAGTCGATCAAGGACCGGCTCGGCGCCAACGTGGCCGTCGTCCAGCTGCCGATCGGGGCCGAGGGCAACTACAAGGGCCTGATCGACCTCGTCACCATGGAGGCCCTCGTCTGGTACGACGAGGAGCTCGGCGCCAAGTGGGAGGTCGAGGAGATCCCGGCTGACCTGCGCGCGCAGGCCGACGAGTACCGGCACGCGCTGATCGACGTGCTCTCCAGCTTCGACGAGAACATCCTCGAGAAGTACGTCGGCGAGGAGGAGATCACCGTCGACGACCTCCGGTCGGCCATCCGCACGGGCACCATCTCGGGCGAGATCGTGCCGATCCTCAACGGCACCGCGTTCAAGAACAAGGGCGTGCAGCCGTTGCTGGATGCCGTCGTCGACTACCTCCCCAGCCCTGTCGACCTGCCGCCCACCAAGGGCATGAACGTCAAGGGCGACGAGGAGCTCGAGCGCAAGGCGTCCGACGACGAACCGTTCGCCGCCCTGGCCTTCAAGATCATGACCGACCCCCACGTCGGCAAGCTCGTCTACTTCCGCGTCTACTCCGGCGTCCTGGAGAAGGGCGGCACCGTGGTGAACACGACCCACAGCAACAAGGAGCGCATCGGGCGCATCCTGCAGATGCACGCCAACAGCCGTGAGGACGTGGACGCGGTGTTCACCGGCGACATCGCGGCCGGCATCGGGTTCAAGAACACGCGCACGGGTGACACCCTCGCGGCGCCCGGCGCCGAGATCGTGCTCGAGAACCTCGAGTTCCCCGAGCCGGTCATCCACGTGGCCGTGGAGCCCAAGACGAAGGTCGATCAGGACAAGATGGGCAAGGCCCTCTTCAGCCTCTCCGAGGAAGACCCGACCTTCCAGGTGCGCACCGACGAGGACACCGGCCAGACCGTGATCTCCGGCATGGGTGAGCTCCACCTCGAGGTGATCGTCGACCGCATGCTCCGCGAGTTCAACGTGGACGCCACCGTCGGCAAGCCGCAGGTCGCCTATCGCGAGACGATCACCCAGATCGTCACCAAGCACACCTACACGCACAAGAAGCAGACCGGCGGCAAGGGTCAGTTCGCCGAGGTCACCATCGACCTCGAGCCCACCGGCCCCGGCGGCGGCTACGAGTTCGTCGACAAGATCACCGGTGGCCGCGTCCCGAAGGAGTACATCCCGTCCGTGGATGCCGGCATCCAACAATCCCTCGAAGCGGGTGTGCTGGCGGGGTACCCGACGGTGGACGTGCGAGCCGTCCTCACCGACGGCAAGTACCACGACGTGGACTCCTCGGAGATGGCCTTCAAGATCGCCGGCTCCATGGCCTTCAAGGAGGCCCTCCGCAAGGCGAAGCCCGTGCTGCTCGAACCGATCATGTCGGTCGAGGTCGTCACGCCCGACGAGTACATGGGCGACGTCATCGGTGACCTCAACTCACGCCGCGGCCAGGTCGGTGGCATGGACCAGCGCGGCAACAGCCAGATCGTGCGGGCCCAGGTCCCGCTGTCGGAGATGTTCGGGTACTCGACCGACCTGCGCTCGCGCACCCAGGGTCGAGCGAGCTACTCGATGCACTTCGGCAGCTACCAGCAGACGCCCGCATCCGTCCAAGAAGAGATCGTCGCCCGCGTGCGCGGCGACTAGTCACAGTCAGCATCGCGAGAGAAGAGAGCAAAGGTCATGGCCAAGGAGAAGTTCGAGCGGAACAAGCCGCACCTCAACGTCGGGACGATGGGGCACATCGATCATGGCAAGACGACGCTGACGGCGGCGATCACGAAGGTGTTGGCGGAGGCGAACCCGAATGTGCAGGTGATGGCCTTCGATGAGATCGACAAGGCGCCGGAGGAGAAGCAGCGCGGCATCACGATCAACATCTCGCATGTGGAGTACGAGACGGTGAACCGTCACTACGCGCATGTCGACATGCCGGGTCACGCTGACTACATCAAGAACATGATCACGGGTGCCGCTCAGGTGGATGGGGCGATCCTGGTGGTGGCGGCGACCGATGGGCCGATGCCTCAGACGCGTGAGCACGTGCTGCTGGCTCGGCAGGTCGGTGTGCCTTCGATCGTGGTGGCGTTGAACAAGGTCGACCAGGTCGATGATGAGGAGCTGTTGGAGCTGGTGGAGATGGAGGTCCGGGAGCTCCTGACCGAGTACGAGTTCCCCGGTGATGACACCCCGATCGTGCGGGTCTCGGCGCTCAAGGCGCTGGAGGGTGATCCGGAGGCGGCCAAGGGCGTGTTGGAGCTGATGGAGGCGGTGGACAGCTTCGTGCCGGAGCCCACGAGGGATCTCGACAAGCCGTTCCTGATGCCGATCGAGGATGTGTTCTCGATCACCGGTCGTGGCACGGTGGTGACCGGCAAGGTCGAGCAGGGCGTGGTGCACACCGGCGACGAGATCGAGATCGTGGGCATCCGTCCGACGCAGAAGACCACCTGCACCGGGGTGGAGATGTTCCGCAAGCTCCTCGACCAGGGCCAGGCGGGCGACAACATCGGGGCTCTGCTCCGCGGGACCAAGAAGGAGGAGGTCGAGCGGGGCCAGGTCCTCTGCAAGCCGGGGTCGATCACCCCGCACTCGGAGTTCGAGGGCCAGGTGTACGTGCTGACCCAGGCCGAGGGTGGGCGTCACAAGCCGTTCTTCAGCAACTACCGGCCGCAGTTCTTCTTCCGGACCACTGACATCACGGGTTCGATCGAGCTGCCCGAGGGCACGGAGATGTGCATGCCGGGTGACAACACGGTCATGCACGTCGAGCTCATCCACCCCATCGCCATGGACGAGGGCCTCCGCTTCGCCATCCGCGAGGGCGGCCGCACCGTCGGCTCCGGCCGCGTCACCAAGATCATCAAGTAAGGGTTTCGGCGGCGAACCGGAGGTTCGCCGCCGAGCTTCAGTGGCCCGCCTTCGGCGGACTCATCTACGATCGACCGACCGGCGAAGCCGGATCGATCGATGGTGGGGGGGGACCACAGAGCGTTCCCCTCTCACACTCCCCCCTCCTGGGGCCGAACCTTGAAAAGTGAGTGAGCAAGTGGCTGAGAAGCAGAAGATCCGCATTCGCCTGAAGGCGTACGACCACGAGGTCATCGACCAGTCGACGAAGAAGATCGTCGAGACGGTCCTGCGCACCCAGGCCACCGTGCGGGGGCCGATCCCGCTGCCCACCGAGAACCACCGGTTCACGGTGATCCGGGGACCTCACAAGGACAAGGACAGCCGCGAGCACTTCGAGATGCGGATCCACAAGCGCCTGCTCGACATCCTCGAGCCGTCGCCCAAGACCGTCGACTCCCTGCAGCGGATCGAGCTGCCCGCCGGCGTCGACATCGAGATCAAGATCCAGCAGGCGTAGCACCAGTACCGCCACGAGGGCCGGCCCGAGGCCGGCCTTCGTCGCGCTCGGGCGCATCTCGAGGCCGGGCCTGGCATCCTCGCAGGATGATCAAGGTCGGACTGCAGATCCCCAACTTCACCTATCCGGACACGGCTCCGGAGGACCTCTTCGAGAGGGTGGCGGCGGTGGCGGTCGCCGCCGAGGATGCCGGGGCCGACACGGTGATGGTGATGGATCACTTCTACCAGCTCGCGATGATGGGCCCGCCGGAGCACGAGATGCTCGAGGCGTACACGTTGCTCGGTGCGCTGGCGGCCCGGACCACGACCGTGAAGCTCGGCACGCTGGTCACCGGGGTGACCTACCGGAACCCTGCCATCCTCGCCAAGATCGTCACCACGCTCGATGTGATCTCCAGCGGGCGGGCGTTCCTCGGCATCGGCGCGGCCTGGTTCGACTTGGAGCACGAAGGCCTGGGCGTGGACTTCCCGCCCGTGAAGGAGCGCTTCGAGCGCCTCGAGGAGGCTCTGCTCATCTGCCGCGCGATGTTCCGCGGCGAGCGGCCCACCATCGAGGGCAAGTACTACCGGGTCAGGGACGCGATCAACAGCCCCGCGCCCGTCACGCCCGGTGGGCCCCCGATCATGATCGGGGGCCAAGGGGAGAAGAAGACGCTCCGCCTCATGGCCCAGTACGCCGACATGGCCAACCTCACCTCGGGTTTCGACGAGATCCCGAGGAAGCTCGAGGTGCTCGAGCAGCACTGCGCCGACGTCGGCCGCGACCCGGCCACCATCAACAAGACGCCACTGTGCTCGGTCGCGGTGGGTCGGACGATGGAGGAGGCGGTGGTGCTCCGCAACCGGTTCCTCTCGGCACGGGGTCTCGACTGGGACACCCTGGACGACGCCACCCGAGCGGTGGTGGGCGCCCGTCTGATCGTCGGTGACGCCGACACCGTCGGGGAGAGGATCCGCGAGGTGATCGGGCTGGGCATCGACGGCATCACGTTCAACATGCCGGCCAACGGCCACGACCTTGAAGCCGTCGCCCACACGGTGGGCGTGGTGAGCGCCGCGGTCGGCTAGGGCAATCGAGCACGGCTTTGGACGTTTGCCGCTGACACCGCTATCCTCACACCTCCGTGCTTCCGGGCCCTCCAGGGTCCGGGGCCGAAGATCGAAACCGACGTCCGGGCAGGCCCGACACCCTTTCGGGAACCGCACGGCACAACCCAATCACGCTCCGCCGGGTCCCCCGTGCGGAGCGTTCGCGTGAACCGGGTCAGTCCCGGTTCCTCCGCAGCAGAGAGAGACGCAGTCGTCATGGCGACAAAGGCAATCGTGGGCGAGAAGGTAGGGATGACCCAGGTCTGGGACGACGAGAACCGCGTCGTGCCCGTGACCGTCCTGCGGGTCAGGCCCTGCCGCGTCGTGCAGGTCAAGACCGACGAGCGCGACGGGTACTCGGCCCTCCAGGTGACGTTCGGCACCAAGAAGGCCTCGAAGATCAGCAAGCCCAAGCTGGGCCAGTTCGAGAAGGCGGGCGTCGATCCAGGTCCGCGGCTCGTCGAGCTGCGGCTCGATGACGTGTCCGAGTACTCGGTCGGCCAGGAGCTCAAAGCGGACCTGCTCACGGACGGCGACAAGGTCGACGTGACAGCGGTCAGCAAGGGCAAGGGCTTCGCCGGAGCGATGAAGCGTCACGGCTTCGGTGGCCTGCCCGCCTCCCACGGTGCCCACCGCGTGCACCGCGCTCCCGGCTCCATCGGTGCCTGCGCCACCCCCTCCCGGGTGTTCCGTGGCACCAAGATGGCGGGCCGCATGGGTGGCGAGAAGGTCACGACCCTGAACCTCACCGTCGTGCAGGCCGACGCCGAGCGCGACCTCGTGCTCGTCCGGGGCTCCGTGCCCGGCCCGAAGGGTGGCCTCGTGCTCATCCGTGACGCCGTGAAGGCAGGTGCGTAGTGCCGAAGGTCGACACGAAGGACGCCACCGGCGCCAAGGCCGGCTCGGTGGATCTCGACGACGCCATGTTCGGCATCGAGCCGAACGTGCCGGTGATGCACCAGGTCGTGACCGCTCAGCTGGCCGCCAAGCGCCGGGGCACGCAGTCGACCAAGACTCGGGCCGAGGTTCGGGGCGGTGGCGCCAAGCCGTGGAAGCAGAAGGGCACGGGCCGGGCCCGCGCCGGCTCCAGCCGGTCGCCCATCTGGGTGGGCGGTGGCGTCAGCCACGCTCCCAAACCGCGTGACTACTCGCAGCGGACGCCCAAGAAGATGATCCGGTTGGCGCTCAAGTCGGCGCTCTCGGACCGGGCCGCTTCCGACCGCGTGCTGGTGCTCGACTGGGGCCTCGACGCCCCGAGCACGAAGGGCGCCTTGGCAGCTCTCGCCGCCAACGGCGTCGAGGGTCGTGTGCTGGCCGTCCTGCGGCCCGAGGACGAGGCGATCTGGAAGAGCCTCCGGAACCTCGACCACGTCCACATCTGCGGCGCGGGTGAGCTCAACGCCTACGACGTCCTGGTGTCCGACTGGGTCATCTTCACCCCGGACACCATCCCGGCTGACAACCCTGTCACCCGGGGTAGCCACGCCACCGAGGAAGCTTCATGACGAAGGATCCCCGCGACATCATCATCGCCCCTGTGGTTAGCGAGAAGTCGTACGCCCTGTCCGAGGTCGGGGCCTACACGTTCAAGGTGCACACCAGCGCCTCCAAGCCGGAGATCCACGACGCCGTCGAGGCGATCTTCGGCGTGGAGGTTCTCAAGGTGAACACCCTCAACCGGAAGGGCAAGCGGAAGCGGAACCGCAAGACCTTCGGGTTCGGCAGCCGCCCCGACACCAAGCGGGCGATCGTGACCCTCGTCGAGGGCCAGACGATCGACCTCTTCCAGGGATAGAGACGACATGGCCCTACGCAAGCGCAAGCCCACCAGCCCCGGTCGACGGTTCCAGACGGTCTCTGACTTCAAGGAGATCACGAAGGACACGCCCGAGAAGTCGCTGTTGGCGCCCAAGCACAACACCGGTGGTCGCAACAACTACGGCCGCAAGACCGCTCGCCACAAGGGTGGCGGCCACAAGCAGCGCTATCGCGTGATCGACTTCAAGCGCACCAAGGACGGCGTGCCCGCCAAGGTCGCCGCGGTCGAGTACGACCCGAACCGGAACTGCCGCATCCTGTTGCTCCACTACCTCGATGGCGAGAAGCGCTACATCCTCGCCCCGAAGGACGTGAAGGTCGGCGACCTGCTCCAGTCGGGGCACGGCTCCGAGATCCGTCCCGGCAACGCCCTCCCCCTGCGCTACGTCCCCGTCGGCACGACCGTGCATGCCATCGAGCTGTACCCCGGAGGCGGCGCCAAGATGGGCCGATCCGCCGGCACGGCTGTCCAGCTCGTGGCCAAGGAGGGCGACTTCGCCACCTTGCGCCTGCCCAGCACGGAGATGCGCCGCGTCCCGATCGACTGTCGTGCCACCGTCGGTGAGGTCGGCAACTCCGAGGCCGAGCTCATCAAGATCGGCAAGGCCGGCCGCAACCGGTGGAAGGGCGTCAAGCCCCAGACCCGCGGCGTGGCCATGAACCCGGTCGACCACCCCCTCGGTGGTGGTGAGGGCAAGACCTCCGGCGGCCGGCACCCCGTGTCGCCCTGGGGCAAGCCCGAAGGCCGCACCCGAGACAAGACCAAGCCGTCCCAGAAGCTCATCGTCCGCCGGCGCCGTACGCGCGGCAGCCGGAGGTAGGAACCATGCCCCGCAGCCTGAAGAAGGGTCCCTTCGTCGACGACCACCTCCTCAAGAAGGTGGACGTCCTCAACGAGAAGGGCGAGAAGAAGGTCATCAAGACCTGGAGCCGGCGCTCGACGATCATCCCCGAGATGGTCGGCCACACGATCGCCGTCCACGACGGCCGCAAGCACGTCCCGGTGTACGTCACCGAGGCCATGGTCGGCCACAAGCTGGGCGAGTTCTCCCCGACGCGAACCTTCAAGTTCCACGCCGGCATGGAGAAGCAAGCCCGAGGCAGGCGCTAGCCCATGACCTTCGGCACCAAGACCAACGAGCGCCCCGGCACCCGCGCATCGGTCCGCTACCTGCGGGTCTCCGCCTACAAGGCCCGCGAGGTCCTCGACCTCATCCGCGGCCTGCACGTCGACGACGCCGATGGCGTCCTCGAGTTCACCGACCGCGCCGTCGCCACCGACATCCGCAAGGTGCTGGCGTCCGCGGTGGCCAACGCGGAGAAGAACGACGAGATCGATCCCAACGAGCTCTACGTCTCCGCCTGCTACGCCGACGAGGGCCCGACGCTCAAGCGCTGGCGGCCCCGTGCCCGCGGCCGCGCCACGCGCATCCGCAAGCGGACCTGCCACATCACGCTCATCGTGAGCCGCATGGACCCGAAGACGCTCGAGCAGCGCCGGGCCCGCACCGAGGCCGCCGTCGGCCGCGGTGGCGTGCGGCGTGACGCCGCCGAGGCCCGCCGCGCCCGAGTCGCCAAGAGCCAGGCGGCGAGAGCCGCCCGCGAGGCCGAGCACGACCACGACCACGAGGGCCCCCACACCCACGACGAGGACGGCAACGCCGTCCCCATCGAGGACGTGACGGACGAGATCGACGAGGACGTTGATGACCTCGCCGCTGCATCCGAGCCGGAGGCGTCGGATGCAACGGGGGGTTATGCCAAGGGGGGCGAAGCCCCCCTTGATGCACAACAGTCGGGCGAAGCAGAGGATGACGCCGACGAGGATGCGCGAAGCGCTGAGTCGCCGAAGGGCGACGACCAGCAGAAGAGTGAGGAGCCCTGATGGGTCAGAAGGTCAACCCCTACGGGTTCCGGCTCGGGGTCACCACCGAGTGGAAGTCACGTTGGTTCGCAGACCGCAAGGAGTACGGCGCGTTCGTCATCGAAGACTGGAAGATCCGCAACTTCCTGATGACGCAGCTGCCGCACGCCGCGATCAGCCGCGTCGAGATCGAGCGCACCCGTGACCGCCTCCGGGTCGACGTGCACACCGCCCGTCCCGGCATCGTCATCGGCCGGCGCGGTGCCGAGGCCGACCGTCTCCGCGCCGGGCTCACCGCCATCACCGGCAACAACAAGGTGCAGCTCAACATCCAGGAGATCAAGCAACCGGAGCTCGACGCCGCCCTCATCGCGCAGGGTGTCGCCGATCAGCTCGCCGGTCGCGTCGCGTTCCGACGGGCCATGAAGCGTGCCGTCCAGAGCGCCCAGAAGGCCGGTGCCCTCGGGATCCGGGTGCAGTGCTCCGGTCGTCTCGGCGGTGCTGAGATGTCCCGCACCGAGTGGTACCGGGAGGGTCGGGTGCCGCTGCACACGCTGCGCGCCGACATCGACTACGGCTTCCGGGAAGCCCGGACCCCTGCCGGTCGCATCGGCGTGAAGGTGTGGCTCTACAAGGGCGACATCCTCCCGTACAAGAGCACCAGCGAGGACAAGATCAGCCGCGAGGCCGCCATGGCCGTCGGTGAGACCTCGGGCGGCGCCGGTGCGCCCCGCCGCGTCGTGTCCAGCTCCGCCGCCGCTCGCCGGCCCGCCGTCGCCGAGGGCGAAGCCCCGATCGAGGCCGAGCCTCTCGTCAAGGAGGCCGATCCCGAGCTGGAGCGCCTCCTCGCCGAGGAGGAGGAGATCGAGCGCCGCACGCTCGACCACCACGAGACGCCCAAGTTCCACCCCGGGGATGGTGATTGACGTGCTGATGCCCAAGAAGGTCAAGCACCGCAAGCAGCACCGCGGGCGCACGAAGGGCCAGAGCAAGGGCGGCACCGAGGTCACCTTCGGCGAGTACGGCATCCAAGCCCTCGAACCGGGGTGGATCACGGCCCGCCAGATCGAGGCCGCTCGAATCGCCATGACCCGCAAGACGCGTCGTGGCGGCAAGGTGTGGATCACCGTCTTCCCCGACAAGCCCGTGACCGAGAAGCCGGCCGAGACCCGCATGGGCTCCGGCAAGGGCAACCCGGAGCGATGGGTCGCCGTGGTCAAGCCGGGCCGCATCCTGTTCGAGCTCTCGTACCCGGACCAGGACCTGGCCCGCGTGGCCATCGACCGTGCCATCCAGAAGCTCCCGATCAAGGCCCGCTTCGTTGCCCGCGAGGAGGCGCTCTGATGGCCGACGACAAGCACGCGTACCGTGATCTCGACGACGCCGCCCTCGTGCGGGAGCTCGCCGACACCAAGGACGCCCTGTTCAAGAAGCGCTTCGAGAACGCCACCGGGCAGCTCGACAACGTCAGCGTGCTGAAGCAGCTCCGCAAGGACGTGGCGCGCATCAACACCGAGCTCCGGGCCCGCGAGATCGCGGCTGCCGAGGCGCTCGAGACCCAGAGGGAGAACGCCTGATGGCCGACGACACCACCACTCGGCCCAACGCCCGCAAGCTGCGCGAGGGCATCGTCACCTCCGCGGGCATGGACAAGACCGCGGTCGTCACCGTCACGACCCGCAAGCCGCACCCGCTCTACAAGAAGACGATGGTGCGGACCAAGAAGCTCTACGTCCACGACGAGACCAACGACGCCAAGCTCGGTGACAAGGTCCGCGTCCAGGAGACCCGTCCGCTGTCCAAGCTGAAGCGCTGGCGCCTCGTCGAAGTCCTGGAGCGGGCACGATGAGCGAGCGCCGCGAGCGAATCCATGAGCACAGTGATCCCTGGATCATGCGCCTGGTGAACGGCATCGAGTTGCATCGGAGCTTCGCATGATCCAGCAGGAGAGCCGGCTTCGGGTGGCGGACAACAGTGGGGCCAAAGAGGTCCTCTGCATCCGCGTGCTCGGGGGCACCAAGCGGCGCTATGCCAGCATCGGCGACGTCTTCGTCGCCACCGTGAAGGACGCCATCCCGGGCGCCGCGGTCAAGAAGGGTGAGGTCGTCAAGTGCGTCGTCGTCCGGGTGAAGAAGGAGAAGCGCCGTCCTGACGGCAGCTACATCCGCTTCGACGAGAACGCGGCGGTGCTCATCAACGAGCAGATGAACCCGCGTGGCACGCGCATCTTCGGCCCGGTGGGTCGGGAGCTGCGGGACAAGAAGTTCATGAAGATCGTCTCACTGGCCCCGGAGGTCTTGTGATGGCAGGCCTCAAGATCAAGAAGGGCGACCGCGTGCGGGTGCTCACCGGCAAGGACCGCGGCAAGGACGGCAACGTCACCCGCGTGCTGCCGGCCACCGGCAAGGTGATCGTCGACGGGGTCAACGTCGCCAAGAAGCACCAGCGGGCCACCAAGGCCACGATGCAGGGCGGCATCATCGACAAGGACATGCCCCTTCCGGTGGCCAACGTCGCCCTCCTGTGCCCGGCGTGCGGCAAGGCCACCCGGGTCGGCTACAAGATCGACGGCGACGGCACCAAGGTCCGCGTCTGCAAGAAGTGTGGAGGTGAGATGCCGTGAGCGCCACCTCCACCGAGGCCACGCCGGTGCCGCGCCTCAAGACGAAGTACGACAGCGAGGTCCGTGACGCGTTGAAGGAGCAGCTCGGTCTCGCGAACGTCATGGAGGTGCCCCGCCTCGAGAAGATCGTCATCAACATGGGCGTCGGTGCCGCGGTCGGGCAGCCGTCGCTGCTCGAGGGCGCCGTGAAGGACCTCACCCGGATCGCCGGCCAGAAGCCGATCATCACCCGGGCCCGGAAGTCCATCGCCAACTTCAAGCTCCGCGAGGAGAACCCCATCGGCACGAAGGTGACCCTCCGTGGCGCCCGGATGTGGGAGTTCCTCGACCGACTGATCAGCCTCGCGATCCCGCGTGTCCGCGACTTCCGGGGCCTCAACCCCCGATCGTTCGACGGTCACGGCAACTACACGTTCGGCGTGAGCGACCAGCTGATCTTCCCGGAGGTCGACTACGACTCGATCGATGCCCCCCGTGGCATGGACATCACGATCGTGACGACCGCCAAGACCGATGCCGAAGGCAAAGCCCTCCTCGATGCCTTCGGCTTCCCGTTCAAGCGTGAGGGACAGGACTGATGGCCAAGAAGGCACTCATCGAGAAGCAGCAGCGGACCCCGAAGTTCAAGGTCCGCGCCTACACCCGTTGCCAGCGCTGCGGGCGTCCGCACTCCGTCTATCGCAAGTTCGGCCTGTGCCGGGTCTGCTTGCGGGAGATGGTCCATGCCGGGGAGATCCCCGGTGTGACGAAGGCCAGCTGGTGAGGGGAGGCGCACGATGACCATGACCGACCCCATCTCCGACATGCTGACCCGGATCCGCAACGCGAACATCGCGATGCACGACGACGTCCGCATGCCCAGCTCGAAGGTGAAGGAAGCCCTCGCCGAGATCCTCCACAAGGAGGGCTACATCGAGGGCTACGACGTCGCCGACAACCCCGAGCGTCCCGGCCGCGTCCTCTCCATCAAGATGAAGTACTCGCCCGAGCGAGCCCGCGTGATCTCCGGCCTGCGCCGGGTGTCGAAGCCGGGCCTGCGCGTCTACAGCCCGTCCGCCAAGGTCCCTCGGGTCCTCGGCGGCCTGGGCGTGGCCGTCCTCTCGACCAGCCAGGGGCTCATGACCGATCGCGAGGCGCGCAAGCGCAACGTGGGCGGCGAGATCCTCTGCTTCGTGTGGTGATCTGACATGAGCGAGCTTGCGAGCGAATCCAACAGCAAGGTCTCGTCCTGCATCGAGTCGCGGCTGCACCGAGTGTCGGAGGCAGACTCTTGAGTCGAATCGGCAAGACCCCCATCCCGGTCCCCAGCGGCGTCGACGTGACGATCGCCGACCGGCACATCACCGTGAAGGGTCCCAAGGGCACCCTCGAACGCGACATCCCCGGAACCATCACCGTCCGTCAGGACGGCGCCGAGCTCCTGGTGGAGCGCCCCAACGACGAGCGCCAGAACCGGGCCCTGCACGGCCTCGTTCGCTCACTCGTCAACAACATGGTCGTCGGCGTGCACGAGGAGTTCACCAGGGAGCTCGAGATCATCGGCGTCGGCTATCGCGCCGCCGCTCAGGGCAACAACAAGCTCGACCTCGCCCTCGGATTCAGCCACCCTGTCTCGGTCGACGCCCCGGAGGGCATCACCTTCGAGACCCCCGCCCCGAACCGCATCATCGTGAAGGGCATCGACAAGGAGACCGTCGGCCAGGTGGCCGCCAACATCCGCAAGATCCGCAAGCCCGAGCCCTACAAGGGCAAGGGCGTCCGGTACCTCGGCGAGCACGTCGCCAAGAAGGCCGGGAAGACGGGCAAGTAAGGGAAGACGCACATGACCGTCAGCGCACAGCACAAGCGGGAAGCCCGCCTCCGGCGTCACCGCCGGGTGCGGAAGAAGGTGGAGGGCTCGGCCGAGCGGCCGCGCCTCGCCGTGTTCCGCTCGAACAAGCACATCTCCGCCCAGGTGATCGACGACCGCACCGGTCGCACCCTCGCCGCTGCCTCCACCACGGAGCCCGACCTCCGTGGTGCCGGCACGGGCAACAAGGACGCCGCCACCAAGGTCGGCCAGCTCATCGCCGAGCGGGCCAAGGCCGCCGGCGTCACCAAGGTCGTCTTCGATCGAGGCGGCAACCTCTACCACGGTCGTGTCGCCGCAGTGGCTGACGCGGCTCGAGCAAACGGATTGGAACTCTGATGGCCAACGGATCAGGTCCCCCCCGCCGCGACCGCGAGCGCAACGACCGCGAGAACCCGCGGCAGTCCACGGACACCACGCTCCGTGAGTCGCGCGTCATCAACATCAACCGCGTCGCGAAGGTCGTGAAGGGCGGTCGTCGCTTCAGCTTCACCGCCCTCGTGGTCATCGGCGACGGCAACGGTCGCGTTGGCCTTGGGTACGGCAAGGCCAAGGAGGTGCCCCTCGCGATCCAGAAGGGCACCGAGGAGGCGCGCAAGAACCTGTTCCAGGTTCCGCTCGCCGGCTCCACCGTCACCCACACGATCATCGGCCGGATGGGTGCGGGCCGCGTGCTCCTCAAGCCCGCCGCGCCCGGCACCGGCGTGATCGCCGGCGGCGCCGCGCGTGCGATCCTCGAGGAGGCCGGCGTGCACGACGTGCTCTGCAAGTCGCTCGGCTCGTCGAACCACATCAACGTGGCCCGGGCCACGATCAACGGCCTCAAGTCGCTGAAGCGCCCGGACGAGGTCGCGCGGCTGCGGGGCCTCGATGCCGAGGACTTCGTGCCCAAGGGCATGCTCGCGGCCTATCGCGAGAGCGAGCGTGGTCCACAGGCCCATGTGCCCGAGGAGGTCGCATGATGGCCGAGGGGACGATCACCGTCACCCAGACCCGGTCGGCCATCGGGTCGAAGCCCAAGCAGCGCGGCACGCTGCGTGCGCTCGGCCTGGGCCGCATCGGCAAGTCGAACACCCTTCCCGATCGCCCCGAGATCCGGGGGATGCTGGCCCGCGTGCCCCACCTGATCTCGGTCGAGGAGCACCAATGAGCGAGCCCATCAAGATCCACGACCTCAAGCCCGTCGCCGGCTCGAACCGGCGCAAGAAGCGGGTCGGGCGAGGCATCGCCGGCAAGGGCGGCAAGACCGCCGGCCGGGGCACCAAGGGCCAGAGCGCACGGGGCAGCGTCCCCGCCCGCTTCGAGGGCGGTCAGATGCCGCTGCACATGCGGCTGCCGAAGCTCAAGGGCTTCAACAACCCCTTCCGCGTCGAGTACCAGGGCATCAACCTGGACACGATCGAGGAGAGCGGGCTCGACGAGATCAGTCCCGCCACGCTCCAGGCCCACGGACTCGCCCACAAGGGTGCCCTCATCAAGGTGCTCGGCCGCGGCGAGCTGACCCGCAAGGTCACCGTCAAGGCCCACGCCTTCTCCAAGTCCGCCGAGGCAGCCGTCACCGCCGCCGGCGGTACGGTGGAGATCCTCCCCAAGCCCTGGGGCGACCGCCGCCCTCCCGTACAAGGAAACCAGTTCGCCAACCGCTGATCGTCCGCTGCCGCTGGCAGCGCCGCTGACCAGGAGCCCAGCCCGTGCTGTCCAGCGTCCGCAACGTGTTCAGGATCCGCGATCTGCGGGGGAAGATCCTCTTCACCCTGTTCATCATCGGTCTCTATCGCATCGGCGCGTTCGTCCCCGCGCCCGGCATCGATCTCGATGCCGTGGAGGAGCTCAAGCGCCAGGCGGAGACCGGCGGCGGTGTGGTCGGCTTCCTCCAGCTCTTCTCCGGCGGCGCGCTCACCCAGTTCGCGATCTTTGCGCTGGGGATCATGCCGTACATCACGGCGTCGATCATCATGCAGATCCTCACGGTGGTGATCCCGAAGCTGGAGGAGTGGCAGCAGATGGGGGCGGTGGGCCAGCGCAAGATCACGCAGTGGACGAGGTACCTCGCGGTCACGATCGCGCTCCTGCAGGCCACCGGTCTGGCGTTCCTCTTCCACAACGGAGGCGGCGGCCTGCTCGGTGGCCGCGGAAACTCCACCGGCCTCGACGTGCTGCCCGTGTTCACGCCGTTCCGGGTGATCATCGTCGTCTTCACCCTCACCGCGGGGCTCGCCCTCCTCATGTGGATGGGTGAGCTCATCAGTCAACGTGGCATCGGCAACGGCATGTCCCTCCTGATCTTCTCGTCGGTGGTCAGCTCGTTCCCTGGCGCCGGGGCTCGGCTCAACGCGGAGAAGGGCACCCCGCTCCTCATCGCCCTCCTCTTGCTCGCGGTGGTCCTCCTCGTCGCCATCGTGTTCATCGAGCAGGGCCAGCGTCGGATCCCCGTCCAGTTCGCCAAGCGCGTGGTGGGGCGCCGAATGTACGGCGGTCAGAGCACCTACATCCCGCTGAAGGTGAACCAGTCGGGCGTGATCCCCATCATCTTCGCCAGCTCCGTGCTCTACCTGCCGATCCTGCTCACCAACGTCCTCCCCGCCGACGGCTGGGGCGCCGACGTGCAGCGCTGGATCAGCGACAACCTCGTGCAGCCCGACTCGGTCTTCTACGTCGTCATCTACGGGTTGCTGATCATCGGGTTCGCGTACTTCTACACGGCGATCGCGTTCGATCCAGCCCAGCAGGCCGAGAACATCCGCAAGCAGGGTGGGTTCATCCCCGGCATTCGGCCCGGTCCGCAGACCGAGCGCTACCTCGCCCGGATCCTGTCTCGGATCACTCTTCCAGGGGCCTTGTTCATCGCCTTCATCGCCCTACTCCCGTCGATGCTGCTCGCCTTCGCCGACGTGCAGAACTTCCCGTTCGCAGGGACCTCGATCCTCATCGCCGTGGGCGTTGCCCTCGAGACGATGAAGCAGATCGACAGCCAGCTGATGATGCGCAACTACGAGGGCTTCCTGAAGTGACGCTCCCGGGGATCCAGCGATGATCCCCGGCGCCCGTCTGGTCCTGTTGGGACGTCAGGGTGCGGGGAAGGGCACCCAGTGCGTGCGCCTGTCGCGCCACTACGTGATCCCGCACATCTCCACCGGCGACATGCTCCGCTCCGCCGTGAAGGAAGGCACGGAGTTCGGGCTCAGGGCCAAGGAGGTCATGGACCGAGGCGAGCTCGTGTCCGATGAGATCATGGGGGGCGTCGTCGACGAGCGCCTGGCGAGCGACGACACCCACAACCGCGGGTACATCCTCGACGGCTTCCCCCGCACGGTCGGCCAGGCCGAGCTGCTCGCCAAGATCACCCAGGACAAGCCGCTCGACCTCGTGATCGACCTGGTCGTCCCCGTCGACATCGTGCTCGAGCGGCTGGCCGCGCGCCGGGTGTGCACCGACTGCGCCACCAACTACTCCGTCGACAACCCACCCAGGTACGGGTGGGTGTGCGACAACTGCGGTGGCGAGGTGGTGCAGCGCGCCGACGACACCCCGGAGGCGATCCAAAAGCGCCTCGACCTCTACGAGCGAGAGACCGCGCCGCTCATCACCTGGTACCGCGACCGCGATCTGCTCCAGGCCGTCGACGGCCTCGGCGCGGCTGACGAGGTCACCGCCCGGCTCGTCGCCGCGATCGACGCGCGTCGAGCCTGACCAGGAGCGTCAGGCTCGAACCACCCCAGTGCGGCCTGCGGCCGCGCTGACGGCTCGTCGCTCGGGGTCGGCGGAGCCGCCCCTCGCACTGCAGGGGCTCGGCAGAGCCTCTGCCCCCGCAGCCCCGTCGTCCTCATAGCCTTGCCTGCGTGCGCCGATCCGCTGACGATCTTCGGAAGATGCGGAAGGCGGGGCGGGTCGTGGCGGAGATGCACTCGTGCATCCGGGCGGCGATCCGGCCCGGGGTGACGACCCTCGAGCTCGATCGGATCGGACGGGACGTCATCGAGCGGCGTGGTGCAAGGTCCAACTTCCTCGGCTACGGGCACCCACCGTTCTCGGGCGTGATCTGCGCGTCTCCGAACGACGTCATCGTGCACGGTGTCCCCGGTCCGCACCGGCTGGTCGAGGGCGACATCATCTCGATCGACTGCGGCGCGATCGTCGAGGGCTGGCACGGCGACGCGGCGTTCACCGCGGGGGTGGGCGACATCGATCCCGAGGACGCCACGCTCATCGAGGTCACCGAGGCCTCGCTGGTCGCCGGCGTCGCGGCGATGCAGCCGGGCGGGCGCCTCTCCGACATCGGCGCCGCGGTGCAGCAGGTCGCCGAGGCCGCTGGCTTCTCGGTGGTGCGCGAGTACACCGGCCACGGGATCGGGATGGCCATGCACGAGCAGCCGGACATCCCCAACTGGGGCCGGCCCGGCAAGGGCCGCAAGCTCGGTCCCGGCCAGACCTACGCCGTCGAGCCCATGGTGTGCGCCGGACGCCCCGAGACGAGGCTCCTCGACGACCAATGGACCGTGGTCACGCGCGACGGTCGCCGTGCCGCCCACGCCGAGCACACCATCGCCATCACGGAGCACGGCCCTGAGATCCTCACGCTCCCCTGAGGAGCCGATCCCGCTCGCGAAAGTGGGCGAAGGTCCCTAGCGCCGAGAGAGAGTGTCCGTCACCGTGCGTGCATGGCCATGAACGTGAACCCCATCCCCACCGTCGACGACCGGATCAACGACATCCGGATGCGCACCGCGGCCATCGTCAACGAGTGGATCCTCCCGAACGAGGCGACCCTGTGGAACCTCGGTCGCAACGGCGAGGTCTCCGACCACGACCGTCGCGCGGCGATCCAGCTCCGGGAGGAGATCAAGGCGGTGGTCTGGGAGGCCGGGCTGTGGGCTCCTCACCTCCCGACCGAGTACGGCGGGATGGGGCTCGACTTCCTCGCCCACGCGTACATGAACGAGGTGCTCGCCTACGGGATCGGCGCCGCCAGCCTCTTCGGCGTGGTGGCCCCGAACTCGGGGAACCAGTCGATCCTCGTCAAGTACGGGACCGAGGAGCAGAAGCAGCGGTGGTTGCTGCCCCTCATCGCCGGCGAGATGGAGTCCGGGTTCTCGATGACGGAGCCGATGAACGCCGGCTCCGATCCTCGGAGCATCACCACGAGCGCGGTGCTCGACGGCGACCACTGGGTGATCAACGGTCACAAGTGGTTCACCTCCAACGGCATCGACGCCGACTTCTTCATCGTCATGGCTCGGGTGGCCGAGAGCGACGACGCCGCCAAGCGGCGGGAGGGCACGATGGCGCAGTTCATCGTCCCGACCGCGACCCGCGGTGTGGAGATCGTCCGCGGGGTCGGCGTCTGGGGGCGCCGGACGTCGGACCACTGCGAGGTGCGATACGTCGACGTGCGCATCCCGAGGGAGAACATCCTCGGCAGGGTCGGGGACGGGCACCAGGCCGCGCAGGACCGGCTGGGTGCAGGGCGGATCTTCCACTGCATGAACTCGGTGGGCCAGATGTGGCGCGCCTTCGACCTGATGGTGGAGCGGGCCCTCACGAGGCAGGTCCACGGCGGCCTCCTGCAGGACAAGCAGTTCGTCCAGGGCTTCATCGCCGACAGCTACATCGACATCCAGGCCGCTCGCCTGATGACGATCCACGCCGCCGAACGGATCGACCAGGGGCTCGAGGGCGCCAGGACGGACATCTCGGCGATCAAGGTCGCCGTGCCGGCCGCGTACGCGCGGGTGGTCGACCGGGCCATCCAGGTCTGGGGCGCCGCCGGGGTCTCGAACGACCTCCCCCTCGCCGCCATGTACCAGGGCGCACGGACGCTGCGCATCGCCGACGGCCCTGACGAGGTGCACAAGGTCCTGATCGCGAAGAACGTCCTGGGTCAGTATCGCGAGGGGGGCAGTTGGGACTTCGGGACCTGAGGTGCACCCGCGCCCCCTCGAGCGCGGCTACGGTGACGGGACCGCAGGGTCTTGCGGCCCGCAGTGTCGAGATGACCCACTGCTGACGAGCTTGAGCTCCTCGGCCCCCTTCCGGCCGAGTTGGACCTCCGGCGTGCCCGCGCTAGCATCACCCTTCGGCCCTGGGCCCAGTCCGTCGTCTGCACGCGCCCCGTGCAGTGGCCGCTCGGGCCCGTCATCTCAGCAATCCAGGAGCCCCACTCTGGCCAAGCCCAAGGAAGACGCGATCGTGCTGGAAGGCACGGTGGTCGAGCCCCTCCCGAACGCCATGTTCCGGGTGGAGCTCGAGAACGGCCACAAGGTGTTGGCCCACATCTCCGGGAAGATGCGCATGCACTACATCCGCATCCTCCCCGGTGACCGCGTCCAGGTGGAGCTCACCCCGTACGACCTCACCCGGGGTCGGATCACCTACCGGTACAAGTGAACGAGAGCGCCCCGATGAAGGTCCGCCCCAGCGTCAAGAAGATCTGTGAGAAGTGCAAGGTGATCCGTCGTCACGGGCGGGTCCAGGTCATCTGCACCAACCCCCGGCACAAGCAGCGCCAGGGCTAGAGAGGAACAGGCACCCGCACCCATGGCACGCATCGCCGGCGTCGACATCCCCCGCGAGAAGCGGTTGGAGATCTCGCTCACCTACATCTTCGGCATCGGCCGCACCACGTCCCAGAAGATCTGTGACGAGCTCGGCCTCGACCGGAACACGAGGGTCCGCGACCTCACCGACGAAGAGGTCAACCGGGTCCGCGCCTACGTCGACCAGAACCTCGAGGTGGAGGGCGACCTGCGCCGCGAGGTGCAGCAGGACATCCGTCGCAAGATGGAGATCGGCTGCTGGCAGGGGCTCCGCCACCGCCGGGGCCTCCCCGTCCGCGGTCAGCGCACCCAGACCAACGCCCGTACCCGCAAGGGCCCCAAGAAGACCGTCGCCGGCAAGAAGAAGGTCAGGAAGTAACCATGGCAAAGCCCAAGCCTGGTGGTCGACGGCCGAGGAAGCGGGAACGTCGCAACGTCTCCCATGGCGTCGCCCACATCAAGAGCTCGTTCAACAACACGATCATCACGATCACGGACCAGGAGGGCAATGTCCTCTCCTGGGCTTCGGCCGGCAACATCGGCTTCAAGGGGTCGAAGAAGAGCACCCCGTTCGCGGCGCAGATGGCCGCCGAGAAGGCCGCCCGCGGCGCGATGGAGCACGGCGTCCGCAAGGTCGACGTGCAGGTGAAGGGCCCCGGCTCGGGCCGCGAGACCGCCATCCGCTCGCTGCAGAGCACCGGCATCGAGGTCACCGGCATCAAGGACGTCACCCCTGTCCCCCACAACGGCTGCCGCCCCCCCAAGCGGCGCCGGGTCTGAGGCGCTCGTCATGGCTCGCTACACCGGCCCCAAGGTCAAGATCTCCCGGCGCCTCGGCGTCAACATCTTCGAGAACGAGAAGGGCCGCAAGGCCCTCGAGAAGCGGCCGTACCCGCCTGGCGAGCACGGTCGCTCGCGTCGGCGCCAGCCGTCCGAGTACTCGATGCAGCTGCAGGAGAAGCAGAAGGCCAAGCACATCTACGGCCTGCTCGAGCGTCAGTTCGAGAACCTCTACAAAGAGGCCACCCGCGCCAAGGGCGTCACGGGTGAGAACCTGCTCCGCTTCCTCGAGCAGCGGCTCGACAACATCGTCTTCCGGGCCGGTTGGGCCCGCACCCGGCCCCAGGCCCGGCAGTTCGTGAACCACGGACTGATCGACGTCAACGGCCGCCGGGTCGACATCCCCAGCTACCGCGTCAAGAAGGGCGACATCGTCACCCTCCGTGCGAAGAGCCAGGCGATGATCGTCATCCAGCACAACCTCGACACGCTCGACGGGCGCCTCCCTGCCTGGCTCGAGTCTGGTGACGGCGGCAAGTCCGTCACCGTGCGCGAGCTCCCGCTGCGCGAGCAGATCGATGTGCCCGTGCGCGAACAGCTCATCGTCGAGCTGTACTCCAAGTAGTCCGTCCCCGCCGCCCCCCAGCTCACGAGGTAGATCATGCTCGTCATCCAGCGCCCCACCGTCGAGGCGATCGGCGAGGCCCAGGGCAATCGCCAGACCTTTGCCGTCAGCCCGCTGGAGCCTGGCTTCGGCCACACGTTGGGCAACTCCCTGCGTCGCACGCTCCTGTCGTCGATCCCCGGTGCCGCCATCACGCAGCTCCGCTTCGACGACGCCCTGCACGAGTTCGACACGATCGCCGGGGTCACGGAGGACGTCACCGACGTCATCCTCAACCTGAAGGACCTCGTGCTGGTCTGCCACAGCGACGAGCCCGTCACCCTGCGACTCGACGTGAAGGGCCCGGCGGAGATCACGGCCGGCGACATCTCGACGAACAGCGACGTGGAGATCCTCAACCCGGGTCTGCACATCGCCACGCTCAACAAGTCGGCCCGCCTCGCCATCGACATCACCGTGTCGAAGGGTCGTGGCTACGTGTCCGCTGACCGCAACAAGGGCAGCGCCACGATCGGTGTCATCCCGGTCGACTCGATCTTCTCGCCGGTGCGTCGGGTCGCCTTCCAGATCGAGCCGACGCGGGTCGAGCAGTCCACCGCCTACGACCGCCTCGTGCTCGACATCGAGACGGACGGCTCGATCAGCCCACGCGAGGCGCTCGCCTCGGCCGGGGACACGCTCCGCTCGCTCGTCGGCCTCGTCGCCGAGATGAGCGACGACCCGCAGGGCCTCGAGCTCGGGGAGGTGGCCACCACCACCACCGGGTCGCCCGACCTCGATCTTCCCATCGAGGACCTCGACCTCTCGGAGCGGCCGCGCAACTGCCTCAAGCGGGCCCAGGTCAACTCCATCGGCGAGCTCCTCCTGAAGACCGAGGACGACCTGCTGGCCATCACCAACTTCGGGCAGAAGTCGCTCGACGAGGTCATCCAGAAGCTCGACGAGCGTGGCCTGCAGCTGCGCACGAAGGACTAGGGACCACGCCATGCCTGCCACCCCGAAGAAGGGGCGTCGCTTCGGCGGCAGCTCCCAGCACCAGCGGCTGATGATGGCCAACCTCGTGGCGTCGCTCGTCGCCGCCGAGGGCATCGTCACCACCGAGGCCAAGGCGAAGGCGCTGCGTCCCGTCGCTGAGAAGGTCATCACGAAGGCCAAGAAGGGCGGGCTGCACAACCACCGCCAGGTCGTGTCCTACCTCGGCGACAAGGAGATGGCCCACAAGCTCTTCACGGAGATCGGGCCGCGCTACGCCGACCGCAACGGCGGCTACACCCGCATCCTCAAGCTCGGCAACCGCCAGGGCGACAACGCCCCCATGGCCCGCATCGAGCTGGTCTAGTTTCGGTCCGGAACCAGAGGTTCCGAACCGAGCTCAGAGGTACCGCCTTCGGCGGTGCTCGTTGTCGGCTCACGACCGGCGAAGCCGGATCGTTCGCAGGCGAGGGGGACGCCGGAGGCTTCCCCCTCCCGCACCCCCTGTTCCCGACCCTTGACCCTCTTCGATCCTCCGACGGAAGCCGCGGCCCCGAGCGGGCCGCTGGTCCGCGTTCGGATGCTGGTCGCGTACGACGGATCCGATTTCCACGGCTTCGCCAGGCAACCCGGCCTCCGCACCGTCGCCGGCGTGCTGCAGGACGCGATCGAGAAGGTCGCGCGGCAGCCCGTCGAGCTGGTGTGCGCCGGCCGCACGGATCGAGGCGTCCACGCGTGGGGACAGGTGGTGTCGCTCGACCTGTCGCCCGAGATCGACCTCGAACGGCTGCACCGGGCTCTGCTCAAGCTCTGCGGACCCGAGCTCGTGGTGCGGGAGGTGGCGGCCGTGGAGCCGGACTTCCACGCCCGCTTCTCGGCGACCGGCCGCACCTACCGCTACACCATCCTCAACCGTCCGTTGCCTGACCCGTTCCTCGCCCGCACCTCGTGGCACGTGAGCACGCCGCTCGACCTCGATCTGCTCGCGCTCGCCTGTGATCCGTTCCTGGGCGAGCACGACTTCCGTGCCTTCTGCCGCCGACCGAAGGTCGCGCCCGGCGAGCCGGAGCCCTCGCTCGTCCGGCGGGTCCGCCGGGCGCACTGGACGGACCTCGGCGAGGGCGTGCTGCGCTTCGAGGTACAGGCGACCGCGTTCTGCCACCAGATGGTGCGCAGCATCGTCGGCACCGTGGTCGCCGCGGGGCGGGCCGAGGTGCATGCGGGGGACATCCGCGGGATCCTCCGGTCGGGCCAGCGCTCGGCCGCTGCCCCCATCGCCCCGCCCGAGGGCCTCTGCCTCTGGCACGTCTCCTACTGAGGCTGCGCACGATCCAACGGGTCGGCTACTTCTCTGGGAGCTCACGCAGTCGCACCGCGATGAGCTTCTCGACGAGCGGCCTGGGGAGCGGGGTGTCGACGGCGAACTGCAGCGTTCCCTTCGATCCTCCGTACCCGGCGACCGCCTCAGGCAGCTCCGGCAGCACCGACCCGCTGTGCGGGAAGTAGCTGAGGTGATCCTTGAACGCCGCGAAGCCGGCGACCGCCTTCCCCCGCACCTTGAAGGTCGGCATGCCATAGGAGATGCACTGGTCAGCCTCCGGGAGGATCGAGAGGATCGTCCCACGCAGCTCCTCGAGCGTGGATCGCTTCGGCTCGTCCAACGCGGCCAGGTACTCGTCGATCTCTTCCTGTGACATGCCCTGAGTGTCGGTACTGGGTCTCGCCGCGTCAACGGCCGGTGACCTCGTCGCTCGAGCTCGATCGCTGAGGCGGGGCGAGTTGCGACACGGGCGTGCGCAGCCGTAGCCTCGTCCTTCGCCTCGGGCGCCAGCGCGCCTGATCTGACTCCGCAAGAACCCCAAGGACGCTACGCGTGCGCACCTACAGCCCCAAGGCCAGCGAGATCACCCGCAAGTGGTACGTGGTCGACGCCGAAGACCTCGTCCTCGGCCGCCTCTCCACCGAGGTCGCCCGCATACTGCGCGGCAAGCACAAGCCCACCTTCGCTCCGCACATGGACATGGGCGACCACGTCATCGTGATCAACGCCGAGAAGGTCGTGCTCACCTCGAACAAGGCGGATCAGAAGCTCGTGTACCGCCACTCCGGCTACCCGGGCGGCCTCAAGTCCCGCACCTTCGCGCAGGCGCTGGCCCTCAAGCCCGAAGAGGGCGTGCGTCGTGCCGTGCGGGGCATGCTCCCGAAGAACCGCCTCGGTCGCCAGATGCTCACGAAGCTGAAGGTGTACGCCGGCCCGAACCACCCCCACTCGGCGCAGATGCCCGAGCCCCTCGACATCGCCGCCGCCCGGCGCACGGCCTAGGAGATCGCAGTGCCCCAGCCCCTCGTGCAGTCCACCGGTCGCCGCAAGCAGGCCATCGCCCGCGTCCGCGTCCGGACCAGCGAAGGCGAGGGCGAGGGCGTGATCACCGTGAACAAGCGTCCGCTCGCGGACTACTTCCCGTCGAAGACGCACCAGATGATCCTCACCGAGCCGCTGCGAGCCACCGAGCTCACAGAGGCCTACGACATCGACGCCACCATCGACGGCGGTGGGCCCACCGGCCAGGCCGGCGCCCTGCGACTGGGCATCGCCCGCGCGCTCATCGAGCTCGACCCTGAGCTGCGTCCGGCCCTCAAGCGGGCTGGCTTCCTCACGCGCGACTCCCGTGAGAAGGAGTCGAAGAAGTACGGCCTGAAGAAGGCCCGCAAGGCCCCGCAGTACAGCAAGCGCTAGACGACTGCCGCGCGGAGGCGGTCAGGCTCCAGGGCGCGATCGGTGGCCCGCCGATCCCCGAGGCGATGAGTCCCGTCCACGCGCTCTCGAGGCAAGAGGTCCCGCATCCGGGACTCATCGCCTCGACCTCGTGGTGGCGGGACCTATCGCCTCGCCGGAGAGCGTCAGCGGCACCCGTCGCCATCGTCGCGCCCTTGGCCTCGGCCCGGCGCTCGCATCTGCGATCCTCTACCGGATGCTGAAGTTCGGGACGGACGGGGTGCGTGGGGTGGCGAACCTCGACCTCACCCCCGAGGTGGTGCTGGCGCTCGGGCGGGCGGCCGCTCGAGTGCTCGGCGGTGATCGCTTCGTCGTCGGACGGGACACGCGGCTGTCGGGCCCGATGCTGGAGGCCGCGCTCGTCACCGGGCTGGCGGCCGAGGGCATGCACGTCACGACGCTGGGGGTGGCCCCCACGCCGGCCGTGGCGTGGCTCGCGGCCACCGACGGCGTAGCCGGGGCGGTGATCTCCGCGTCGCACAACTCGTTCGCCGACAACGGCGTGAAGCTCTTCACGGCCCAGGGCAAGAAGCTCTCCGACGCGGTGGAGGCCGCCCTCGAGGCGGAGCTGCTCGCCCTCCTGGTCCCACCGTCTGGTCAGGTGGTCACGGGTACGGCGGTCACCGGTGATGCCGTCGGCACCGTCGTCGATGGCTCTGAGCAGGTGGAGCGGTGGGCCGAGTCGGTGCTCGGATCGATCGAGGGGCGCGGGCTGGAAGGGCTGCGTGTGGTGCTCGACTGCGCGAACGGTGCCGCCACTGCAGCCGCGCCACGGGTTCTGCGCGCCCTCGGCGCCAGCGTCGAGGTGCTGCACGACGAACCTGACGGCACCAACATCAACGCCGGCTGCGGCTCCACGCATCCGGAGGACCTCCGGCGCGCCGTGGTCCAGCTGGGCGCCGACGTCGGCCTCGCCTTCGACGGTGACGCGGATCGCATCCTCGCGATCGACGCCACCGGCCGCCTGATCGACGGCGATCAGATCATCGGGATCTGCGCCATCGACCGCCATGCCCACGGCCACCTCGCCAAGGACACCGTGGTGGTCACCGTGATGACCAACCTGGGCTTCCGTCTCGGGATGGCGGAGCACGGGATCGACGTGCTCGAGGTGCCGGTGGGCGACCGGTACGTGCTGGAGGCCCTTGCCGACGGCGCCCTGTCGCTCGGCGGCGAGCAGAGCGGGCATGTCGTGTTCGCCGACCTCGCGACCACGGGTGATGGCCTCTTGACGGCCGTGCAGCTGCTGGACGTCGTCAGCCGGTCGGGGCAAACGCTCGCTGACCTCGCTGACGCGGCGATGACCCGCCTGCCCCAGGTGCTCCACAACGTGCGCGTGGCCGCGAAGGGCATGGACGTGACCGACGCCCTGGCCGCTGACGTCGCGGCGGTGGAGGCGGAGCTGGGCGATCACGGTCGCGTGCTCATACGGGGGAGCGGTACGGAGCCGCTCGTGCGCGTGATGGTCGAGGCCCCGACGCATGAGCAGGCGGAGGCGGCCGCCGGACGCCTCGTCCGCGTGGTGGAGGGCCTCGGGGCGGGCTGATCCCGCCGGTACGCTGTTCCGGTCCCCCTTCCGGAAGGCCACCACCACTCGTGTGCGGCATCATCGCCCTCCTGCGCGGGCCCGGCGCCCGGCGCGATCTCCCTCCCTCTGACGTGCTCGACCGCCTGGCAGCGCTCCAGGCGTCGCTTGGCGATGGCGACCCGGTCGCCGCCTCGCAGGTCGCGGCGGGCCTGCTCGAAGCGCTCGACCAGCTGCTACGAGGGCCCGACGGCGTGGCCCTGCTCGTGCGCGACCGGGAGGTCGCGGCTCGGACAGCTGCGGTGAGCGCGGTGGCTGGCGACTGGGTCACCAGGGTCGAGGCTGTTCTCGATGCGCACGGCGCCCCGGCGGGGCGCTCCCTCGAGGAGGCCAACGCGTCGCTGCTACGGCTCAAAGACGCCCTGTGGGCGGTGGCCCGCGATCGTCTTCCCACGGCGACCGGCGTGCGCGAGCTCGTCGGAGACCGACCGTCCTGGTCGGCGATCGAGGTCGGCACCTCGATCCAGCAGGCGCTGTCGGCGCTCGATCGGCTCGAGGTGCGTGGGCGCGACTCCGCGGGCCTCAGCGTGCTCGTCCAGGACCACGGGCTCGACCTCGACGATCCCGCGGTGGCGCGCATGGTGGCCGCCCGTACCGGGGATCACCTGTTCCGCTCGAACGCGGTGCGAACCCCGGAGGGCCACCTCAGCTTCGTGTACAAGGCGGCGGCCGAGATCGGTGAGCTCGGCGACAACACGGCCGTCATGCGCGCCGACCTCCTCGCCGACGATCTGCTGCGCCTGGCGCTGGCGGGTGACCGTGCCTCGGCCCTCGTCCTCGGCCACACGCGCTGGGCGAGCATCGGGATCATCTCGCAGCCCAACGCCCACCCTGTCGACAGCCTCGAACTGGACGGTGCGTCTGGGCCCTATGTGACCGCGGCCCTCAACGGCGACGTCGACAACTTCGCTGACCTGAAGGCCGCCGACGGTCTCCGACTGGCCGCCGAGATCACCACCGACGCGAAGGTGATCCCGACGCTCGTGTCGCACCGGCTGGCGGAAGGAGTCGATCTCACGACGGCGTTCCGCGACACCGTGGCGAGCTTCGAGGGCTCGGTGGCCATCGGGGCGAGTGCGGCCTCCTACCCGGACCACCTCTTGCTCGCACTGCGAGGCAGCGGGCAGGCACTCTACGTGGGACTCGCCGACGAGTGCTTCGTCGTCGCGTCGGAGCCGTACGGGCTCGTCGAGCTGACGCACACCTACGTCCGGCTCGACGGCGACACGCCGGCGAACCCGGAGAACCCCGAGCGCGAGCCGAGGGCAGATCGTCGTCCTCGACGGCTCCCGCGCCGGCCGTCTCGACGGGATCGCCCGTCAGGCGTACGACGGAACCGACCTGCCCGTCACGGCCGACGACCTCCATCAGGCGCAGGTCACGACGCGGGACATCGACCGCGGCGCCTACCCCCACTTCCTGCTGAAGGAGATCACCGAAGCGCCGACCAGCTTCCGCAAGACGCTGCGCGGGAAGCTGGTCGAGCGGGATGGTCGCGTGCAGGTGGCGCTGGACGGCGACGTGCTCTCGGCGGCCGTGCGCCAGGGCCTGCGCGACGGTCGCATCGGGCGGGTCCAGGTCATCGGCCAGGGCACGGCCCACGTCGCCGGCCAGAGCCTCGCCTCGGCGCTGGTCGCGAGCATCCCGGACGGTCGGCTTCGGGTCGAGGCACTGCCCGCGACCGAGCTCTCGGGGTTCGGCCTGCGGTCTGACATGCGCGACACCCTGGTGGTGGCGATCAGCCAGTCCGGCACCACCACTGACACCAACCGCACCGTCGACCTCGCCCGCGATCGCGGTGCCTCGGTGCTGGCCATCGTGAACCGCCGTGGGTCGGACCTGACCGACAAGGCCGACGGGGTGCTCTACACGTCCGACGGGCGCGACGTGGAGATGAGCGTGGCCTCCACCAAGGCGTTCTACAGCCAGATCGCCGCGGGGTTCCTCCTCGCGTGGGCCATCGCCGAGGAGGTCGGCGGCACGGTCGACCCCACGCTCGTGGCCGGCCTCCGGGCGCTCCCATCGGCCATGGAGGCGACGATCGCGCGGCGGGCCGACATCGCGTTCGCCGCCCAGCAGCTCGCGCCCGCCAAGCGCTACTGGGCCATCGTGGGCAACGGCACCAACCGCATCGCGGCCGAGGAGCTGCGCATCAAGCTCAGCGAGCTCTGCTATCGGTCCATCGCCTGCGATGCCACCGAGGACAAGAAGCACATCGACCTGTCGTGCGAGCCGCTCATCCTCGTGTGCGCCGCGGGTCTGGAGGGCTCCACCGCCGACGACGTGGCCAAGGAGGTGGCCATCTACCGGGCGCACAAGGCCTCCCCGATCGTCGTGGCGTCGGATGGCCAGGCACGCTTCGCGGCGGCGCTCCATGTGATCTCCGTGCCCGAGACGCATCCGCAGCTGGCCTTCGTGCTCACCACCGTGGCGGGACACCTGTTCGGTTACGAAGCCGCCCTCGCCATCGACGCCCAGGCCCGACCGCTCCGGGAGGCCCGGGCCGCCATCGAGGACGCGGTCGGCGAGAACGCACCGGCTGACGGAGACCAGCTCCTACGGTCGCTCCAACCCGCCCTGGCCGCCTCGGCCACTCGGTTCTTCGACGGCCTCCGGAGTGGCTCCTACGACGGCAACCTCGAGGCGAGCACGGCCGTGCGGCTCGCGGCGGCCTATCGCTACGCGCTGGGCATCGCGCCGCTGGATGCGTACCAGGCCGAGCTCGGCCGCATCGGCACCCCGGCAGTGGTGGTGGACGACCTGACCGCCGCGCTGACCCAGGGGATCGAGGAGCTCACCCGTCCCGTCGACGCGATCAAGCACCAGGCCAAGACGGTCACCGTCGGCATCTCCCGGAGCGACGAGACCCTGCTGCAGCCCCCGCTCGTGCAGGCGGTGCTGGCGGCCGGGGCCGCGCGCGACCGACTCAGCTACAAGACGCTGCGGACCCTCGCTGACATCGATCCAGCGGTGGCCGAGGTCACCGGGTGGATCCGCTACGAGCTCGACGGCGACCTCGACGGTGGCGAGGTGTCGGTGTCGATCGTCGACCGAGGTGGGATCGCGCTCGACATCCCGTCCCGGGCGGAGCGGTCCGGGCTCCTGCGGGGCACGAAGCACACCGTCGCCATCGAACGGCAGGTGTTCGTCACCAAGGGTCGGGAGGATGGTCGCACCGTGGTCATCGTGCCGGAGACGAAGGACGATCGAGCCGTGGGCATCACGCTCCTTCACGTGCGCTTCCGGGAGCACCTGTCCGTGCCGGCGGCCCGGGGCGCCCTGCAGGGCTACCGGAACCGGTGGTCAGCGCTGCGCGACGCGGTGCTCGAGACCGAGCTGACCTTCCGCGAAGACCTCCTGCCCGAGGTGTCGACCGCCGACCTCCTGGTCGAGCCGATCCGTGAGCTCGCCGACCGCTGGCGCACCGGATGATCGGCATCGGTGTCGACCTGTGCGAGGTCGACCGCATGCGGTTGGCGCTCGACCGAACCCCGTCGCTCCGTGCCCGCGTCTTCACCGACGAGGAGCAGGCCTACTGCGATCAGCGGAAGGACCCGACGGAGCGCTATGCGGCCCGGTTCGCGGCCAAGGAGGCCGTGATGAAGGCCATGGGCGTGGGCATCGGAGCGTGCAAGTGGCGGGAGATCGAGGTGGCCAAGGCCAGCTCGGGCGCACCCTCCGTGCTCCTCCACGGCGGCGCGCAGGCGTTGGCCGACGGCCTGGGGATCAGCGGCTGGCGGCTCACCCTCACCCACACCCATCGGGTCGCCGAAGCCATCGCCGTCGCGCTGTGATCCCGATCCTGACGCCGAAGGAGATGGCGGCGGTCGATGCGGCGGCCCGTGAGCCGGTGGAGGTGCTGATCGAGCGGGCCGGCGCGGCGGTGGCGCATGAGGCGTTGGACCTGCTCGGTGGGGGTTACGGGCGACGCGTGGTCGTGCTGGCGGGCAAGGGGAACAACGGTGCCGACGGGCGATCGGCCGCTGTCCGGCTTCGGCGCCGGGGCGTGCGAGTCGAGGTCATCGACGCCGTCGACGTACCGGCGCGCCTGCCCCAGGCGGATCTCGTGGTCGACGCCGCGTACGGGACCGGGTTCCGGGGTGAGCACACGGCGCCGGAGGCAGGTGGCACACCCGTGCTCGCCGTCGACATCCCGAGCGGCATCGACGGCATCACCGGCGAGGTGCACGGGCGCGTGCTCTCCGCCAGGCGCACCGTGACGTTCGCGGCGCTCAAGCCGGGGCTCGTGCTGGAGCCGGGCCGGTCGCTCTCGGGACGCGTGGTGGTGGCGGACATCGGTCTCGAGGTCGGTGCAGCTGCCGCCGGGCTCGTCGAGGCTGCTGACGTGCGTGGCTGGGTGCCCTCCAGGCCGAGCAGCATGCACAAGTGGCAGGTGTCCGTGCTCATCGTGGCCGGGTCACCCGGCATGACGGGTGCCGCGCACCTCGCCGCGGCGGCCGCCCACCGTGCGGGAGCAGGCATGGTGCGCCTCGGCTCCCCGGGGGTGGCCGACGACCCCGGGCGGCCCGTGGAGGCCGTCGGTGTGGCGCTGCCCGCGGCGGGATGGACCGAGGTCGTGCTCGAGGCCGCCCCGCGGTTCGGCGCGCTGGTGATCGGCCCGGGACTCGGCGTCGGAGCGTCCACCCAGGCTGCCGTCCGCGATGTGGTCGCTGCCACCGACCTGCCGCTGGTGATCGACGGCGACGCGCTGACCGCCCTCGGGCGGGATGCGGCGTCCGTGCTCGGTGGACGCGGCACCCCGACGGTCCTCACACCCCACGATCGGGAGTTCGAGCGGCTCACAGGTGCTCGACCGGGAGCCGATCGGCTCGACGCGGCGCGCCAGCTCGCCGCGCAAGCCGGGGCAGTCGTGCTCCTCAAGGGCCCGAGCACGGTCGTCGCGGCGCCGGATGGGCGCGTGCGCGTGATCGCCTCGGGCGATGCCCGGCTGGCCACGGCGGGCACCGGAGACGTTCTCAGCGGGATCATCGGTGCCCTGCTCGCCAGCGGGCTCCCGTCGCTCGAGGCCGCCGCTGCCGGCGCCTGGCTCCACGCCCGCGCCGGCACCCTCGGGCCGGCCCTGGGGCTGGTGGCGTCCGACCTGCTCGACGGCCTTCCGGCAGCCCTCGCCGAGGTGGCCTCCTGATGGCGCGCGCGTGGGCGGACGTCTCGCTCGACGCGGTCGCCGCCAACGTGGCCACCCTGCGGTCCGTCTGCGGCGAGGTCGAGCTGTGCGCGGTGGTGAAGGCCGACGGCTACGGCCACGGCGCCGCGCCGGTGGCGCGGGCGGCGGTGGAGGCAGGCGCGGGCTGGCTCGCCGTCGCGCACCCCACCGAGGCGACGGCGTTGCGGTCCGCGGGGATCACCACGCCGATGCTGCTGCTGTCGGAGCCTCGACCCGCCGACGTGGACGAGGTGCTCGCCGCGGATGTGGCCGTCACCGTCTACACCGCCGAGATGATCCGTCAGCTGGGTGTGGCGGCGAGCACGCGGAACCGCAAGAGCCCCGTGCACCTGAAGGTCGACACCGGCATGCACCGCGTCGGCGCCGCGCCGGATGAGGTCGTTGCGTTGGCCAAGCTGATCGATGCGGACCCCGGTCTCGCCCTCGACGCGGTCTGGACGCACTGCGCCGTCGCCGACGAGCCGGACAACCCGTTCACGGCCAGGCAGCTGGAGCGCTTCGATGCTGTCGTCGCCGAGGTCGAAGCGGCGGGGATCGGTGTGCCGATGCGACACGCTGCCAACTCGGCGGGCGCCATCGCCCACCCGGCGAGCCGTTACGACCTGGTGCGGTGCGGCATCGCGCTCTACGGGATCGCACCCTCGGCCGCGCTCCTCGACCGGGTCGCCCTCGAGCCGGTCGTCCGGCTCGCCACCGAGGTCGCCTTCGTGAAGCCCGTCGCCGCCGGCGAAGGCGTGTCGTACGGGCTCCGCCACCACTTCGAGCGCGACACGATGGTGGCCACGTTGCCCATCGGCTATGCCGACGGTGTCTTCAGATCCTTGGGCCCGAAGGGCCAGGAGGTGCTCGTCGGCGGGTGCCGTCGCCCGATGGTCGGGGTCGTCACCATGGACCAGGTCATGGTCGACCTCGGCCCAGGCAGCCAGGTGCGCGCCGGCGACGAGGTCGTGCTGCTCGGGGGCCAGGGCGACGAGCGGATCTCGCCCGACGAGTGGGCGACGCAGCTGGGAACGATCGCCTACGAGGTGGTCTGCGCGCTCGGCGCCAGGGTCGAGCGTCGATACGGCCTGGCTCGATACGACAACTCGTAGGCTTCACCGCTGTGACCGTGGTCGCCACCACCACCTCCGTCGACCAGACGCGCGAGCTCGCCGCGGCGGTCTCGTCCCTCGCCCGGCCCGGTGACGTCCTCGTGCTGGCTGGCGATCTGGGCGCGGGCAAGACGGCGTTCGTCCAGGGGTTCGGGCGCGGCCTCGGTGTACCGGACCGGATCACGAGCCCGACCTTCACGCTCGTCCACGTCTACGAGGGCCGGCTCCCCGTGCACCACCTCGACGTCTATCGCCTCGAGCAGCTGAGCGAGGCCCTCGATCTCGGACTGGCCGAGATGCTCGACGACGGCGGCGTGGTCCTCATCGAGTGGGGGGATGCGATCCTCCCCGTCCTGCCCCACGACTACCTGGAGGTGCGCATCACCTTCGGTCCGGATGACGACGACCGCTACCTGGCCTTCCAGGCCGTGGGCCCGGCGTGGGCGCCGCGGGCGGATGCGGTGGCGGGCGTGGTGTCGCCCTGGGGCTCGGGGGCCTGATGCTCATCCTCGGCATCACCACCTCCACCGCCCAGGTCGGGTGCGCGATCGGTGGGCACGAGGGGGTGCTCGGCGCCATCCACTCCAGCCGTGGGCGCCGCCACGCCGAGACCCTCGCGCCCGCCATCGAGTTCCTGTGCCGGCAGAGCCGCGTCGAGCTGAGCGAGATCGGCGCCATCGCCGTCGACCTCGGCCCAGGCATGTTCACCGGCCTGCGTGTCGGCGTGGCGGCTGGCAAGGCGCTGTCGCACGCCCGCCGCTTGCCGATGATCGGAGTCGCCAGCCTCGACCTCCTGGCCTTCCCGCTCCGGCACTCGCCTCGCCTCATCGTGTGCGCGCTCGACGCGGGCCGAGGTGAGATCTTCCATGCCAGCTACCGCCAGTCGCCCGGCGGCGTGCAACGCATCTCTCCTCCGGCGGTCGCATCTCCGGACGACCTCGCGTCCGACCTGCAGGCAACCGGCGAGGAGGTGCTCCTCGCGGGCGACGGCGCGCTGCGCTACGCGTCGGTGTTCGAAGCCGTCCGGCGGGTGGAGCTGGCGGATCGAGGTGAGGCGTACCCCCAGGCGGGTTCGCTCGTGCAGCTCGCCCACGCACGCGCCCTGCGGGAGGAGTTCGTGAGCCCCGCCGAGCTGACCCCCAACTACCTCCGCAAGCCGGACGCAGAGATCAACTGGTCCACGCGCGACGCAGGGGGCATCTGATGGCAGTCGCCCGCATCCCGCGGCCGGAAGCCCTCGAGGTGACGATCGGCCCGATGCGCCGGCGCCACGTGCGGTCGGTGCTCCGCATCGAGCAGCGGGTGTACCCGCGCCCCTGGTCGATGAGCTTGTTCATGAGCGAGCTCGGCTACCAGGGGAGCCGCGTCTACCTGGTGGCACGAGTCGGGAGCACCGTGGTCGGTTACGGCGGCGTCATGCTGGTGGCCGACGACGGTCACGTGACCACCCTGGCGGTCGATCCGGCCTGGCACCGGAACCGGCTCGGCACCCGGCTGCTCCACGCGCTGGCCGTCGCGGCCATCGAGCGGGGAGCGAGGAACCTGACCCTCGAGGTCAGGGTCAGCAACGACGCCGCCAAGGAGCTCTACCGGGCCTTCGGGTTCGCGCCGGCCGGGATCCGGAAGGGCTACTACGCAGAGACCAACGAAGACGCCATCATCATGTGGGCGAACGACGTCGACAGCGCGGACTACGCGGAGCGCCTGGCCGTCCTCGCCGCGGCCGTCCCCGGCACCACCATCCACGAGGAGCTCGACAGGTGACCACCGGCATCGAACGAGGGCGGATCCTCGGCATCGAGACCTCCTGCGACGAGACGGCGGCGGCGATCGTCGTGACCGGCACGACGGTGCTGTCCTCGGTGGTCAGCAGCCAGGTCGATCTCCACGCGCGGTATGGCGGCGTCGTCCCGGAGATCGCGAGCCGTGCCCACGTCGATCTCATCGTGCCGGTGGTCGCCCAGGCCTTCGTCGAGGCGGGCCTGTCGGATCGGCCCGTCGACGGCGAGGACTGCGAGATCGACGCCGTCGCCGCCACCTACGGGCCGGGGTTGGTTGGCGCGCTCCTCGTGGGCGTGTCGGCAGCGAAGGCCCTCGCGTTGGCCTGGGACGTGCCCTTCATCGCGGTGAACCACCTCGAGGCCCACCTCTACGCGACGCTCCTCGAGGAGCCCGACCTCGAGCTCCCGCTCGTCGTGCTGCTCGTGTCGGGCGGGCACACGCTGGTGGTCCTGATGGAGGGCCACGGGCAGTACCGCGTGCTCGGGTCGACGATCGATGACGCCGCCGGGGAGGCCTTCGACAAGGTCGCGCGCTTCCTCGGGCTCGGCTATCCAGGTGGCCCGGCGATCGATCGGCTCGCCGTCGAGGGCGATCCCGAGGCCATTCGGTTCCCCCGCCCCATGGCCGGGGACGGCACGTACGACTTCTCCTTCAGCGGGCTGAAGACAGCGGTCGTCAACCACGTTCGCAAGCACCCCGAGGTCGCCACCGCCGACGTCGCGGCGTCCTTCCAGGAGGCCGTCGTCGACGTGCTCGTCACCAAGGCGAGGGCTGCCGCGCAGGAGGTCGGCGCCAAGGGCGTCTGCCTCGGCGGTGGGGTGGCCGCCAACACCCGGTTGCGGGAGCGCTTCCTCGACGCGTGCGTCGCCGACGGCCTCCGCGGGTTCCTCCCCAGCTGGGCGATGTGCACCGACAACGCCGCCATGGTGGCGAGCGCCGCCTGGTATCGGTGGCAGAGCAACGGCCCGTCGCCCCTCGACACGGGCGCCCACCCGAACTTGTTCCTCTAGGCGACCAGCCTGATTGGCACTCGACGGTTGCGAGTGCTGATCGCCCGGGCCTAGAGTTAGCACTCGCACGATCAGAGTGCTAACCGCTATCGCAAGCGTCACGGAGGCGCCAAGACATGTCACTGCAGCCGCTCGAAGACCGGATCATCGTGAAGCCGGGTGAGGCCGAGGAGACCACCGTCAGTGGCCTCGTCATCCCCGACACCGCCAAGGAGAAGCCCCAGCAGGGCGAGGTGCTCGCGGTGGGCCCCGGCCGCCGCTCGGAGCAGACGGGCGAGATCATCCCGCTCGACGTCAAGGTCGGCGACATCGTCGTCTACAGCAAGTACGGCGGCACCGAGATCACCGATGGCGGCGACGACGTCCTCATCCTGAACGGTCGCGACATCCTCGCGATCGTCAAGTAGGCACCGATGGCCAAGCTCATCAAGTTCGACGAGGATGCGCGCCGCGCTCTTGAGGCCGGCGTGAACAAGCTCGCTGATGCCGTCAAGGTCACGATCGGCCCCAAGGGCCGCAACGTGGTGCTCGAGAAGAAGTTCGGCGCTCCCACCATCACGAACGACGGCGTGTCCATCGCCCGTGAGGTCGAGCTCGAAGACCCCTTCGAGAACATGGGTGCCCAGCTCGTGAAGGAGGTGGCCACCAAGACCAACGACATCGCTGGCGACGGCACCACCACCGCCACCGTGCTGGCGCAGGCGTTGGTCCGCGAGGGCCTTCGCAACGTCGCCGCAGGGGCGAGCCCCCTGGGCCTCAAGCGGGGCATCGAGGCGGCCGTCGCGGCCGCCGTCAAGGACATCGAGAGCCAGGCCAAGGAGATCGACGACAAGTCGGAGATCGCCCAGGTCGCCTCGATCTCGGCCGCCGATCCGTCCATCGGCGAGGTCCTCGCCGACGCCATCGACAAGGTGGGCAAGGACGGCGTGGTCACCATCGAGGAGTCGAACACCTTCGGCATGGAGCTCGAGTTCACCGAGGGCATGCAGTTCGACAAGGGCTACCTGTCGCCGTACTTCGTGTCCGACGCCGAACGCCAGGAAGCGATCCTCGAGGACCCGTACATCCTGTTCGTCAACGGCAAGATCTCGTCGGTCCAGGACCTGCTCCCAGTGCTCGAGAAGGTCATGCAGGGCGGAAAGCCGCTTCTGATCGTCGCCGAGGACGTCGAGGGCGAGGCCCTCGCCACCCTCGTCGTCAACAAGATCCGCGGCACGTTCAGCTCCGTGGCCGTCAAGGCTCCCGGCTTCGGCGACCGCCGCAAGGCGATGCTGCAGGACATGGCCATCCTCACCGGTGGCCAGGTCATCGCAGAGGAGGTCGGCCTCAAGCTCGACAACACCACGCTCGACCTGCTCGGCCGGGCCCGCAAGGTCGTCATCACCAAGGACAACACCACCCTCGTCGAAGGTGGCGGGTCCGATGACGACGTGAAGGGTCGGATCGCCCAGATCAAGCGCGAGATCGACGACACCGATTCGGACTGGGATCGCGAGAAGCTCCAGGAGCGCCTCGCGAAGCTCGCCGGCGGCGTGGCCGTCGTGAAGGTCGGCGCCGCCACCGAGGTGGAGCTCAAGGAGAAGAAGCACCGCATCGAGGACGCGCTGTCCGCCACCCGGGCCGCCATCGAGGAAGGCATCGTCGCCGGTGGCGGCACTGCCCTCCTCCGGGCCCGTGCCGCGGTTCAGAAGGCCGTCAAGAAGCTCGACGGCGACGAGGCCACCGGTGCCCGCTCCGTCTGGCAGGCCCTCGAGGCCCCGGCCAAGCTCATCGCGAGCAACGCCGGTCACGAGGGTGCGGTCATCGTGGAGCAGATCGAGCGCGAGAGCGGCTCCACCGGCTTCAACGCCGCGACCGGCGAGTTCGAGGACCTGTTGAAGGCCGGCGTCATCGACCCGGCCAAGGTCACCCGGGCGGCGCTGCAGAACGCGGCGTCGATCGCCGCCATGATCCTCACCACCGAGGTGCTCGTCACCGACGCACCGGAGCCCGCGGGCGCCGGCGCTGGCGGCGGGATGCCGGGTGGCATGGGCGGCATGGGTGGCATGGGCGGGATGATGTAGCGGTTTCGTCCTCGGGCGCCTTCGGCGCCCTGCGGCGAGCTTGGGCCCGCCCCTTCGGGGGCGGGCCTTCGCCGTTCCGGCGAGCGCGGCTCGGGGTCGGCGAAGCCGCCCCTCGCGTGGTCGAGGCTGCGCCTCGAACGAGGGGGTGCGGAGCTACCCCCTCGTGCTCACCCTCTGGGCCGTGCGGACGGTCATCCTCCGCTGACGAGGAGCTCGGCGCCCTCGGGCGGCGTGGGGTCGTCGGCTCCCTCGAGCCAGCCGTCGGGAAGGATCACCCGGCGCGGGCCGTTCGTGTGTCCGCGGGCGGCGCGCACCGCGTTCTCCTTGATCTCGGCCTCCGGATCGAGCTGGTCGAGGAGACGGTCGAGGTCGGCGAGGGTCGCGACGACGTTGGCCTGCTTCCGCGTCGCTCCTCCCACCGGATAGCCGGTGAGGTACCAGCCAGCGTGCTTGCGGAACGACTTCATGCCGCCCACCTCGCCGCTCCAGTCCGCCAGGCGCTGCGCGTGGTCCCGCATCACCGAGGCCACCTCGCCCAGTCGTGGCGGAGGCTGCACCGGGCGTCCCGAGAAGGCATCGACGAGGTCCCTGAAGAGCCAGGGCCGGCCGAGGCAGCCCCGGCCGACGACCACCCCGTCGCAACCGGTCCTGGCCAGCATCGCCAATGCGTCCGCGGCCTCCCAGATGTCGCCATTGCCCAGGACGGGGATCGTCCGCACCGCGGCCTTGAGCGCGGTGATGGCCTCCCAGCGGGCGGCGCCGCTGTAGAGCTGCTCGGCGGTGCGGGCGTGCAGCGCGACCGCCGCCGCGCCCTCGTCCTCAGCGATGTGGCCGGTGTCGAGGTAGGTGAGGATCGAGTCGTCTACACCCATGCGGAACTTGATCGTCACGGGCACCGGGCCCGCGGCGGCCACGGCAGCGCGGACGATGTCGCGCAGCAGTCGGCGGTGCACCGGCAACGCCGAGCCTCCGCCCTTCCGGGTGACCTTCGGGACCGGACAGCCGAAGTTCATGTCGACGTGGTCCACGCCACGCTCGTCGACCAGGTAGCGCACCGCCTCGCCCAGCGTGTGGGGGTCGGTGCCGTAGAGCTGCACTGATCGGGTGGTCTCGGATCCGTCGAACCGCAGCATCGCGAGGGTGCGCTCGTTGCGCTCGACCAGCGCGCGTGCCGTGATCATCTCCGACACGTACAGCCCGGCGCCGAAGCGGGAGCAGACGCCACGGAACGGGGCGTCGGTGACGCCCGCCATCGGCGCGAGGACGACCGGAGGGTCGACACAGAGCGGTCCGATGTGCAGTGCATCGATGGTCGGTCTCATGCCCAGAGGTCCGTGATCTCGATGTCGATGGAGGCCAGGAGCCGGCGCAGGAGGGGCACCGAGAGGCCGAGCACCGCGCCGTGGTCACCGTCGATCCGATCGACGAAGGGCGCCGCGTAGCCATCGATGGTGAAGCCCCCGGCGACGACCAGCGGTTCGCCCGTGGCCAGGTAGGCGTCCATCTCGCGCTCGGTGGGGTGTCCGTAGTGGACGATGGTCGTGGCCACGCCGCTGGCTCGGCGGCCGCTGCCCGTGTCGATCGCGCACAAGCCCGAGTGCAGGGTGCCGGCGCGGCCCGCGACCGATGCCCACCACCCCCGCGCCTGGTCGAGAGACGTGGGCTTGCCGCGGGTCTCGCCGTCGACGTCGAGGACCGTGTCGCCACCGAGCACGATGGCGGGCGATCCGGGGAGATCCGCTGCGACGGCGGCCGCCTTGTGCTCCGCGAGCACCAGGGCGACCTCCGCGCTCGCTCCCGTGACGCCGTCCTCGTGCACCCCGCTGACGATGACCTCGGGCGCGAACCCGGCCTCGCGCAGCACGCGGGCGCGCACGGGTGAGGCAGAGGCCAGCACGAGTCGTCGGGTCACCCCACCAGCGTGGCGGACGGGTGCAGCGCTTGTCAGGTGCGCTGGCCCTGCCGCTGCTCGTGGGCGTGGCACGCGGTGATGAACTCAGGGTGGACGTCCGACAGGGTGACCCAGCGCCGCGAGGCGTCGAGGTCGACCACGATGCGCGCTCGTCGGAGGCTGGCCTCGTTCGCGATCAGACCGATGACACCGATGATGGCGAGTGCGGCGGCGAGGAGGAACCCTGCCCGAACGAGCAGGCTGGGGTCCACGACGGTCACCAGCGACACGATGACTGCGATGACCGAGACGACGGTCACCCCGATCCACATGCGCTGCCTCCGCCGCGTGGCGCGGAGCCGTTGATAGGCGGGCTCCGACAGCGGGATCTGCACGGTCAGCACCTCTCGGCGGCCGCCGCGGCTCATGGAGATGAGGAGGAGGGCGAACCAGCCGATCGGCCCGGCGAGGAGGAGGAGCCAGGCCACCCCCATGCCGGCGCGATCACCCAGCTCGCTGCGGATGGTCATGCCCGACGTCGTCGCGACCCCGTCCTTCGCGCAGATCCCTGGAAGGGTCCCCCGAACCGCATCGTCCACGAACACCGTGGCGCTCCCCATGGCTCGAGACGCTAGGTCAGTTCCTGGTGGGGTGCCCGGTAGCCTCGCCGTCATGGACAGACCGCCGCCCGACCCTGCCAAGCTGCTGGCCGACTGGATGGAGTGGGAGAAGGGCGAGACGCCCCCGGGCAAGGTCATCAGCAACCTCAAGACGCACGGCCTCCGGGATCTGCTCGAGTCGCTGAAGGCGGCCCAGGAGGCCAGTGCCTCCGCCTGAGGCGGCCCCGGACGATCCGCTCGAGGAGGCCGTCGCCGACCCCGTCGACGGGTTCGACCCGCCGGTGCTGTCGGCCCGGGAGGCCGCCAGGCAGGGCATGCCGGGCTGGCCGGGACCGGACGAGGGCTTCCCGCCGCCGACCGCTCCCGTGCCGGTCGGGCGCGGTGGCGACCAGATCATCCCGCGCCCGCTCAACGCGCGGCCGGGTCGTCCCGCGCCGTGGGCCCACCTGGCGGCCGACGAGCGGCGCCCGACCCTGGCGGACGTGCGCAGGGCGCTCGACGTGGCCGGTCCCGCGCATCGGTCCGAACGAGAGAGCCTGCCCGAGATCGACCGGGCGTCCGCAGTGCTGGCTGCCCTCTACGAGCACGACGGCGACCTCTACGTCGTGCTCACCCGCCGTACGTGGGAGATGCGTTCCCACTCGGGTGAGGTGAGCTTCCCCGGCGGCCGGCAGGACGACGGCGACCCGCACCTCTGGCACACCGCGCTGCGCGAGGCGCAGGAGGAGATCGCCCTCGATCCGGCCACGGTGGAGCGGGTCGGCGAGCTCGACCACCTGGCCACCGTGACCAGCCACTCGTTCATCGTCCCCTACGTCGCCGCGCTGCCGGGGCGCCCGGACACCGTCGCCAACCCAGCCGAGGTGTCGGCCGTGCTGCACGTCCGGGTGGACGAGCTCCTCGACCCGGCGATCTTCCGCGAGGAGACCTGGACGTTCCCGTGGGCCGAGGACCGACCGATCTTCTTCTTCGAGCTGGAGGGCGACACCGTGTGGGGCGCCACCGGCGCGATGCTCCGCCAGCTCCTTGGTCTGGTGACCGGCACGCTCACGCGAGGCCAGCTCGACCACATCTGACACCAGACGTGCGGGTTGGAGGCAGGATGGCGGCCGTGACCGCCACCTTCTCCAACCGCGTCACCGAGCTGCTCGGTGTCGACATCCCGATCGTGCAGGCCCCGATGGGCTGGATCGCCCGCTCCCAGCTCGCCAGCGCCGTGTCGAACGCAGGTGCCATGGGCATCATCGAGACGTCCTCGGGCGAGCTCGACATCATCCGTGACGAGATCCGCAAGATGCGTGACCTCACGGACAAGCCCTTCGGCGTGAACATCGCCCAGGCCTTCGTGCGGGATCCCTCGATCGTGGAGTTCGTGGTCGAACAGGGCGTGAAGTTCGTGACGACGTCGGCTGGGAGCCCCATGAAGTACACCGCCCCCCTGAAGGAGGCCGGACTCACGGTCTTCCACGTGGTGCCGAACCTCGCCGGCGCGCTGAAGGCCGTGGACGCAGGCGTCGACGGGCTCATCGTCGAGGGTGGCGAGGGCGGCGGCTTCAAGAGCCCGCGCCCGGTGTCGACGATGGTGCTCCTCCCGCTCGTCGTCTCCAAGGTCGACGTGCCGGTGATCGCCGCCGGTGGGTTCGTCGACGGCCCGACCATGGCCGCCGCCCTCGCGCTCGGCGCGGAGGGTGTGCAGCTCGGCACCCGCATGGTCTCCTCGGCCGAGTCGCCCATCCACGACAACTGGAAGCAGGCGGTGCTCGACGCGCAGGAGACCGACACCGTCTTCCTCAACCAGCACACCAGCCCCGCCCTGCGCGCCCTCCGGACCGGGCGCACCAATGCCCTCGAGTTCGACACGGAGACCAACGCCATGGCCCTCTTCGGCAACGCCATGGACCTCTACTTCGGGGGCGACATGGAGGCCGCCGTCGCGTTGTCCGGCCAGGTGGCCGGGCGGATCGATGAGATCAAGACGGTCGCCCAGATCATCGACGAGTGCGCCACCGGCTGCCTCCAGGTGCTGGGCGACCTCGCGGAGCGCTACCGGATCGGCTCAGCTCACCAGTAGTTGGGCGCTTCCTTGGTGATCGTGATGTCGTGGGGGTGGGACTCACGCAGGCCGGCGCCGGTGATGCGGATGAAGCGGCCGCGCTCCTTCAGCTCGGCGACCGTGCCGGTGCCGCAGTAGCCCATCGCCTGCCGGAGCCCGCCGACGAGCTGGTGGAGCACGTTGGCCAGCGGGCCCTTGTAGGCGACCCGGCCCTCGATGCCCTCGGGCACGAGCTTGTCGGTGTCGACGACGTCGCCCTGGAAGTAGCGGTCCTTCGAGAACGACCGGGCCTTCATGGCGCCCATCGACCCCATGCCGCGGTACTCCTTGAAGCGCTCGCCTTGGTGCAGCACGACCTCGCCCGGCGACTCGTCGACGCCCGCCAGCAAGGAGCCGAGCATCACGACGTCGGCCCCGGCGGCGAGCGCCTTCGGGATGTCACCCGAGAGCTGGATGCCACCGTCGGCGATGAGCGTGATCCCGTGCCGGGTCGCGGCCACCGCGCAGTCGTGGATGGCCGTGATCTGCGGCACCCCCACCCCCGCGACCACCCTTGTGGTGCAGATTGATCCAGGGCCCACCCCGACCTTGACGCCGTCGGCGCCGGCGGCGGCCATGGCATCGACGGCCTCGGCCGTGACGACGTTGCCGCCGACGACCTCGATGTCGAAGCTGCCCTTGATCGTCTTGACGACGTCGAGCACGCCCTGGGAGTGACCGTGGCTGGTGTCCACCACCAGCAGGTCGACGCCGACTCCGACGAGCGCCTCGGCCCGCTCGATGGCGTCGGGCCCGACCCCGACGGCGGCACCGACGCGGAGGCGGCCCCGGTCGTCCTGGGTGGAGTGCGGGTAGTCGGTGCGCTTCTTGATGTCCTTGACGGTGATGAGCCCACGCAGGGCACCCGTGTCGTCGACGATCGGGAGCTTCTCGATGCGGTGCTGCCAGAGGATGTCCTTGGCCTGCTCGAGCGTGGTGCCGACCGGCGCCGTGAACAGGGGAGCGGCCTTCATCACGCGCTCGATGATCTGATCGTGGTCTTCGACAAAGCGCAGGTCGCGGTTGGTGAGGATCCCCACCAGCTTCCCGTCGCCGTCGACGATGGGCACCCCCGAGATCTTGTAGCGAGCCATGAGGTCGAGGGCCGCCCGCACCGGGGCATCGGGCGGGAGCGTGACGGGATCGGTGATCATGCCGCTCTGCGACCGCTTCACTCGATCGACCTCGGTGACCTGCTCCTCGACCGAGAGGTTGCGGTGGATGATCCCGATGCCGCCGTGCCGAGCCATGGCGATGGCGAGCGGTGCCTCGGTGACCGTGTCCATGGCCGCCGACACCACCGGGATGTTGAGCTGCATCTTCGGGGTGATCCGCGCGGCGGTGCTCACCTCGTTGGGGAGCACACTGGACTCGGCCGGCAGCAGCAAGACGTCGTCGAACGTGAGCCCTTCCTTGGCGAACTTCGGCGGGTGGCCGCTGCCATCGGGAGCCTCACCGCTCGCCGCCGCGCCTTCACCATCGCCGGGGAAGGGGCTGGGAGGGGTCTCCATGGAGAGAGCCTAGTCGCCGAACCCTAGAGTTCGATGGTGCCCGCGCCCCGGTATCACTGGACGTCCGACGAGTTCCGGCGCCACGGGCACGAGGTGGTGGAGTGGGTGGCGCGCTACCTCGAGACGGTCGAGTCCCGACCGGTGCGGAGCCGTGTGGAGCCCGGCTGGGTTCGTGCCCAGCTCCCGGCGTCGCCGCCCGCGGTTCCCGAGGACTTCGCGGCCGTGCTCGCCGACCTCGACCGGGTCATCGTCCCGGGGCTCACCCACTGGCAGCATCCAGGTTGGTTCGGCTACTTCCCCACGGGCGCGTCCGGACCCTCCGTGCTGGGCGACCTCGTGTCCTCTGGGCTCGGTGTGCAAGGGATGCTGTGGTCGACCTCGCCGGCCTGCACGGAGCTGGAGACCCACGTCCTCGACTGGATGGTCGAGCTGCTCGGCCTTCCGGGTCGGTTCCACTCCGGCGGAGCCGGTGGGGGTGTGATCCAGGACTCGGCGTCCGGCGCGACGTTGTGCGCGCTCCTCGCCGCTCGCTTTCGCGTCGCGAGTGACGGGCCCTTCGACCGCCTGCGTGCGTACACGTCGACCCAGGCGCACAGCTCGATCGAGAAGGCCGTGCGCATCGCCGGGCTGCATCCTGAGCAGCTGCGGGTCATCCAGGTGGACGATGCCTTCGCGATGGACGCGCACGCGCTGGCGAAGGCGATGCAGGCGGACCGCGATGCCGGGCTGGTGCCGTTCTTCGCGGTCGCCACCGTGGGCACGACGTCGTCCACGGCCGTCGACCCCGTGGCCGCGATCGCCGATGTGGCGGCCGACCACGGCGTGTGGCTCCACGTCGATGCTGCTCACGGCGGGGCGGCCCTCGTGTGCCCCGAGCTGCGCTGGATCGCGGAGGGGCTGGATCGGGCCGACAGCGTGTGCATGAACCCGCACAAGTGGCTGCTGACCAACTTCGACTGCGACTGCTTCTGGGTCGCCGACCGGTCCGCCCTCGTCGGTGCCCTGTCCGTCCTGCCCGAATACCTGCGCAACGCGGCCACGGAGTCGGGCGCCGTCATCGACTACCGAGACTGGCAGGTGCCGCTGGGCAGGCGGTTCCGCTCGCTCAAGCTCTGGTTCGTGCTGCGGTCCTACGGCGCGGAGGGCGTGCGCCATCACGTGCGCGAGCACGTCGACCTGGCGCAGTCGTTCGCCGCGCGAGTCGCGGGGCACCCCCGGCTCGAGCTGGCGGCTCCCCATCCCCTGAACCTGGTGTGCTTCCGGCACGTCGACGGCGATGAGCGCACCGAGCGCCTGCTCGCCGCGCTGAACGACACCGGTCGGGTGCTGCTGACCCACACGAAGCTCGCCGATCGGTTCGTGATCCGTGTGTCGATCGGGGCCCAGGCCACCGAGGAGCGCCACGTCGATGCGCTATGGACCCTGGTCGAGGGGCTGGCCGCATGAGCCCGCACCCGGACATCGATCCAGCTCGGTTCGAGGTGCATCGCTACGGCGGCCGCGGCTTCTCCCAGGCGTACGTGCGAGCGGGAGCGGGCGGCGTCCCGCTCCTGCTGGTGCACGGCTGGCCCGAGTCGAAGCGCATCTGGTGGCGGGTCATCGAACCGTTGGCCGCCGCGGGGTTCGACGTGATCGTCCCCGACCTCCGGGGGTTCGGTGACAGCGACGTGGCACCGGACGGCTTCCACGACGTGCCCGCCCACGTCGGCGACCTGCAGGCGCTGCTGGTGGACGCCTTGGGCCCCGAGCGGGTCGTGCTGTGCGGCGGCGACCTGGGCGGTCCGGTCGTGCAGATGCTCGCCCTCGAGCACCCTGAGCTCGCGGAGCGGCTGGTCCTGTTCAACTCCCCGCTGCCGTACGACAAGGAGCGCATGACCGGCATGGCCAGCCGCCCCCCGGCGGAGGCGGGCGACTACTTCGTCAGACAGGGTCTGGATGCAGATGGGCTCGCCGCCGATCTCGTCACCCCCGAGCAGCGTCGGCGCTACATCGCCACCTTCTACACCTCCCGGTTCTGGGCGCATCCGGGCGCGTTCATGGGCGACGCCACGGTGGTGTTCGGTCCGTTCGGCGGCACCCCGCAGGTGGACTTCCACACGGAGCCCTTCGGCGACGCCGCCACGCTGCGGGCGTCCTTGGGCGGCTATGAGAGCGTGTTCGACCCCGCCAAGCGGAGCGCCCCCGTCCGCCTCGCCCGCAACGAGGACGTGCGCGCGCTGCTGCTGTTCGGTACGGCGGACCACGTCATCTACCCAGCCTTCGACGAGATGGCGGCGGTCGTGTTCCCCGATCACGACGGCCCGCACCGGCTCGACGGCTGCGGGCACTTCGTCCCCTGGGAGGCGTCCGTCGCGCTCGTCGAGCACCTCCGGCGGTTCTGCGCCGATCTCCTGGGCTGACGATCGCTAGATGTGACGACAGCTAGACGCTGACGAACGACGGACTGCCCAGCGCCGCGTCGTGCAGTGCACCGATGGCCCTCGCGACGGCATCCGTCGGACCGACGGTGTCCACCCTGCTGGCGGCGCCCTTGATCTCACCCGGCAGGCTGGCGCGGTTCACGCCGGCCGTCAGCCGCGACCAGACGGCGCCGGCCGCCCGGGCGTCGCCACCGCGGATGAGGGCCACGAAGCCGGGAACGTCGGGTGCCTCATGGAGGAGGTCCTGTACACGGAGCTCGTCCCGGAGGACGCCGGCGACGGCCAACCGGCAGTCGGCGGCCAGCAGCGGGCCGACATCGGTCTCGAGCGCCTCGAGACCGACGATGGTGATGGCGAGAACGGCATCACCGATCTCCATCCGCAGCAGTGAGTGGGTGAGGTCCTGGTACGACGACACCCCTGCGGGTGACCGCCACAGCTTCGGCGGCTGCACGACCTCACGGCTGGCGGACCGACGATCGGCTTGCGAGGGGTTCGGGGCCAGGGTGGCGCTCACGGCGGCGAGCACACGGCGCAGCGACCGGACATCGGGCTTGTCCACCACGTCCCGCACGCCGAGTCGGCGGAGCTTGCCTGGGTCGGGGGCGTAGGAGGTGAAGACGATGACCGTTGCGGCTGTGTCCTCTGCACGGAGGTGGGCGATGGTCTCCTCACCCGAGCCGTCGGCGAGCGCGAGGTCGATCACCACGATGTCGACGCCGAAGCGACGGACCATCTCCACGGCGTCCGGGCCGCTGTTCGTCTCCGCCACCACGTCGAGACCCACGTCAGCGCAGGCCGCGGACACTGCGGCTCGTATCACCTTGTCATCGTCACAGACCACCACAGTCGCCAACTGACGCCACCCCTTGCCCGTCGGACGGGAGGGAGGTTAGCGGTCTTGGGGGTGAGGGCTTGCGGGCTACGCTGTCCGCTTCCCCAAACGGGACGGAGGGCCCCGCCGCCATGGCTGACGTCGAGATCGGCATCGGCAAGTCCGGACGCCGTGCCTACGGCTTCGACCACATCGCCATCGTGCCGAGCCGCCGCACGCGCGACCCCGAAGAGGTCGACATCGCATGGGAGATCGACGCCTTCCGCTTCGAGCTGCCGGTCATGGCCTCGCCCTCCGACAGCGTCGTTTCCCCCTCGGTCGCCGCCGAGCTGGATCGGCTCGGCGGCCTCGGCGTGCTGCACCTCGAGGGGCTCTGGACCCGCTACGCCGATCCCGAGCCGATCCTGGAGGAGATCGCTGGCCTGCCCACGGAGAAGGCCACCCGCCGCATGCAGGAGGTCTACGCCGAGCCCGTGCAGCCAGACCTCGTCGAACAGCGCATCGGCGAGCTGAAGGAGGGGGGCCACACCGTCGCGGTCGCGTGCACACCGCAGCACACGCTCGGTCTGGCCCCACACATCCTGCGGGCCGAACCCGACCTGCTGGTGATCCAGGGCACCGTCGTGTCCGCGGAGCACGTGTCCCGCCAGCACGAGCCGCTGAACCTCAAGGACTTCATCCGCCACTACGAGATCCCGGTGATCGTCGGTGGGTGCACCTCGTACCAGGCGGCGCTGCACCTCATGCGCACCGGCGCCGCCGGCGTGCTGGTGGGGGCGGGATCCGGTGCTGCAGGCACGACGCGGCGCGTGCTGGGGGTGGGCATCCCGATGGCGACCGCCATCGCCGATGCTCGCGCGGCACGCATGCGCCATCTCGATGAGACCGGTGTCTACGTCCACGTCATCGCCGACGGTGGCATGACCACCGGTGGCGACATCGCCAAGGCCGTCGTCTGCGGTGCCGACGCCGTGATGGTGGGGACGCCGCTGGCGGCCGCGACCGAGGCGCCAGGCAGAGGCTTCCACTGGGGCACCACGGCGGCCCACGCCACCCTGCCCCGTGGCCATCGGGTGGCGGTCGAGGCGCGAGGCACCCTGGAGGAGATCCTCATCGGGCCCGCCCACGAGGCCGACGGTCAACGGAACCTGCTGGGCGCCCTTCGTCGGTCGATGGCGCTGTGCGGCTACGAGAGCCTCAAGGACTTCCAGAAGGCCGAGGTGGTGGCCCTCTCATGACCCCTGGGCTCGACGCGCCGGTGCTGGTCGTCGACTTCGGCGCGCAGTACGCCCAGCTCATCGCGCGCCGGGTGCGGGAGGCCCACGTCTACAGCGAGATCGTGCCGCACACGATGCCGGTGGCCGAGATGCTGGCGCGGCGGCCGGTTGCGATCATCCTGTCGGGCGGTCCGTCCTCCGTCTACGCCGAGGGGGCCCCGAGCGTCGACGTGTCGTTGTTCGAGGCGGGCGTGCCGACCTTCGGCATCTGCTACGGCTTCCAGGCGATGGCCCTGGCCCTGGGCGGCACGGTGGAGCGCACCGGCCTGGCCGAGTTCGGGCGCACGCCCCTCACGGTCACCGCGCCGCGTTCCACCCTCTTCCGCGGGCTGCCCGAGGAGCAGTCCGTGTGGATGAGCCACGGCGACTCGGTCTCGGCCGCACCCGAGGGGTTCGAGGTGTCGGCCCGCTCGTCCGGCGCCGCGGTCGCCGCCTTCGAGAGCACCGGTCGGCGCATGGCGGGCGTGCAGTTCCACCCCGAGGTGCTGCACACCGAGCACGGCCAAGCCGTGCTCGAGCGCTTCCTCTACGAGATCGCCGGCGCCCAGCCGACGTGGACCATGTCCAACGTCATCGAGGAGCAGGTGGCCGCCATCCGCGCCGCCGTCGGTGACAAGCGCGTGCTGTGCGGGCTCTCGGGTGGCGTCGACTCGGCCGTGGCGGCGGCGCTCGTGCAGCGCGCCGTCGGCGACCGCCTCACGTGCGTGTTCGTCGACCACGGGTTGCTGCGAGCGGGTGAGCCCGAGCAGGTCGAGCGCGACTTCGTCGAGGCCACCGGGGTGTCGCTCGAGGTCGTCGACGCGCAGGATCGATTCCTCGCCGCGCTGGCGGGCGTCAGCGATCCCGAGGAGAAGCGCAAGATCATCGGGCGCGAGTTCATCCGCGTGTTCGAGTCCGCCGCGCGAGAGGTCGTCGCCGACGCGGGCACGCACGGCGAGACCGTCGACTTCCTCGTCCAGGGCACCTTGTACCCGGACGTCGTGGAGTCCGGAGGTGGCACCGGCACCGCGAACATCAAGAGCCACCACAACGTCGGTGGGCTCCCGGACGACCTCCAGTTCTCGCTCGTCGAGCCGCTCCGCACCCTGTTCAAGGACGAGGTGCGTCGCGTCGGTCTCGAGCTGGGCCTGCCCGAAGCCATCGTCTGGCGCCAGCCGTTCCCCGGACCCGGTCTGGGCATCCGGATCGTCGGCGAGGTCACTCGGGAGCGCCTGGAGGTGCTCCGCAACGCCGATCGCATCGCCCGCGAGGAGCTGTCCGCGGCGGACCTCGATCGCGAGATCTGGCAGTGCCCGGTGGTGCTCCTCGCCGAGGTGCGCTCCGTCGGGGTGCAGGGCGACGGCCGGACCTACGGACACCCCGTGGTGCTGCGGCCGGTCTCGAGCGAGGACGCCATGACCGCCGACTGGACGCGTGTGCCCTACGACGTGCTCGCACGCATCTCCACCCGCATCACGAACGAGGTGCGCGAGGTCAACCGAGTGGTCCTCGACGTCACCTCGAAGCCGCCCGGCACCATCGAATGGGAATGAGCGGGGGGCCTCCAGAGGAGGCGCCCCAGCGCCTCAACGAGAAGCTCGACCACCTCCAGGCGCGGCACCCCTTCTCCTACAACCTGGCAACGGGAGCCCTCATCGGGGTCGTGCTCGCCTGGTTGGGGTTCGCCTGGTGGATCGCGGTCGGCTACGTGCTGTCGTGGGCGTGCGTGCGCGCGTACCTGTGGGGCGACGGGCGCATCCTGCGCCGCCAGTACGAGGTCCGGGTGGTCCGCGTCGCGGAGGAGAAGGCCGCCAAGCGACGACGAAGCTGATCGGTGGCGTCCAGGTGACGCTCGGCCGTGGGCCGGGACTTGTACCCTCGCCATCGCCATGCTCGCCCGACGACTCGTGCTCCTCGCCGCGCTCGTCCTCGGTGCCGGGTGCTCCGGTGGCGGCGAGGCTGACGACGTCGGGGCCTCCCTCGGTGACACCGCCGCACCCACCGAGGTCACCGCTCCCGACCTCCCCGCGGCCTCGCCCGCGGGCACCGGCGTCGTGGTGATCGGCGGAGCGACCAACGAGTTCTCGGTCACGGAGTGCGAGCTCGCGCGCGCCGATCCCGAGGCGACGACCCTGCTCGTGGTGACCGGTGCCGGGACGACCGCGAGCGGTGTTCCCTTCCAGATCGAGGTGCAGCGCTTCGCGGCCGACAGCGAGGCCGCGGAGACCTTCACCGACACGATCACCTATTCGGACACGGCTCGGATCCTCCAGCTCCAGCGCTTCGAGGTGGCCGGCGAGGTCAGCGATCTCCGCGACTCTGACGCTCGCAGCACGCTCCTGCGGGTTCGGCCCGACGGTCTGTCGGCTGCCGGCCTGGCCGGCCCGCCGGGCACGGGTGCCGAGTTCGACGAGGGCATCGTCGGCTTCGCCATCGACGCGACGTGTTGACCTCGTCGTCGTCGGCCTGCGGCCGCCTCCTCCGAACTCAGCCCTTGCGCCCTGCGGGCGCGCTGACTGCTTGTCGCTCGGGGGTGGCGGAGCCACCCCTCGCCTCGTGGGGGCTCCGGCGGAGCCTCTGCCCCCACACCCCCGCCGGCCCCCGGCCCGGCGTGCGCTAGGTGCCGGTCAGGCGGGCGACGATGGGAGCGAAGGGTTCCAGCTGATCCGCGGAGAGGCCCAGGTAGCTGATGCCCCACCGCTCGCGACGTTCGACGAGCTGATCGCAGATCTCCTCGACGGAGCCGACCAGCGCGTGCGGGTCGCGCGGGCGTCCTCGGGCGTCAAGCCGAAGGCAGGAGCGAGCTCGTGGACCACGGTCTCCCGGTCGTCGGTGACCATCGCCAGGTGGACCCGTGCCTGGAGCTCGATCTCACCGGCCCGGTGGGCGGCGGCCTCCTGGACCCACGCGACCTTCCGATCGGTGGACGCCGGGGTGCCGTCGGGGAAGGTGCGCTCGTCGATCACGCCCGCCCGCAGGTTCACGTTGATGGCGACCACGGTCGCCTCGCGCGCCGCCAGGCGCAGCACCCGGGGGCCGCCACCGCCGATCACGATCGGCGGCCCGCCGGGCGTCATCGGCCGGGGCAACCCATCGAGGCCGTCGATTCGGTAGTGCTCGCCGACGAACGTGAAGGCACCGTCGCCCCAGAGGCCCTTCAGCACGCTGACCGCCTCGCTCAGGCGCTCGACCCGGGTGCCCGCCGCGTCGAGAGCGATCCCCGCGGTCTGGTAGTCGGCCGTCATCCACCCGGCCCCGATGCCGAGCTCGAAGCGGCCACCCGTGAGGACGTCGAGCGTGGCCGCCTCCTTGGCCACGACGACCGGATGGCGGTAGTCGTTGGCGAGCACCATCGTGCCGACGCGCAGCGTGGTGGTGGCATCCGCGGCTGCCATCAGACCGGGCAGCGGAGCGATGGTCTCGTCGAAGTGGTCGGCGATGGTCAGGGTCGACCAGCCGAGGTCCTCCACCTTGCGGGCGAGCGCCCGCCAGACCGTTGGATCGGCAGGCCCGCGGCACTGGATGCCGAAGCGGAACGGGTGCATGGGTGGGAGTCTGCCTCGCCCGGCCGACGGCTACGGTGCCCGCCCATGGGCGACCTCGGAGGGTATGAGAAGGCCTCCTTCACGTTCGCGGGCAAGGCAAGAGACGTGTATCGCAAGGGGGAGGGTCCGGCGGTCCTGGTGTTCGCCGAGATGCCTGGCATCACGCCCAAGGTGCTCGACTTCGCCGATCGTGTCGCCGACCTCGGGTGCACCGTGGTCGTGCCGCACCTGTTCGGGCAGCCAGGGGCGGAGGTGTCCGCGGGCAACCTCGTCCGGGCGCTCGCGCCGGCCTGCGTCTCGAAGGAGTTCTCGGTGTGGGCCACCGGCAAGACCAGTCCCGTCGTCGAGTGGTCGAAGGCCCTGGCGCGCCACGAGCACGAGCGCCTGGGGGGCGCCGGGGTCGGTGTCGTCGGGATGTGCTTCACAGGCAACTTCGCCCTCGCGATGCTTCCCGAGCCCGCGGTGCTGGCGCCGGTGCTGTCCCAGCCGTCGCTCCCCCTCGGGTTCACGAAGAAGGCGCGGCGGGGGCTGTACATCAGCGACGCCGATCTCGCCAAGGTGCAGGCCCGCATCGCCGCGGAGCCGCAGCTGTGCGTCCTGGGCCTGCGCTTCACGCACGACCGGATGGTGCCCGCGGACCGGTTCGCCCACCTGCGCGAGGCGCTCGGCGATCGCTTCGTCGGCGTCGAGATCGACTCCTCCAAGGGCAATCCCCATGGTCATCCGCGCATGGCGCACTCGGTGCTCACCGAGCACCTCATCGACGAACCGGGTCAGCCCACGCGGGATGCGCTCGAGCAGGTCCTCGACCTGTTCCGCAGCCGCCTGCTCGAACCGGCCTGAGCGACCGCGCCTCACACGACGGTGGGCTCGCCCTCGTGGGTGCGCTCGACATGGGTCCGGGCGTGGGCCAGGGCGGCGTCGAGATCCTCGAACACGTGGTTCTCGTGGGCCAGGTGGTCGAGGGCACCCGTGGCGACGAGCACCCTCAGGTGCTCCGGGCGCGGCCCCTTCAGGAGCACGGTGATGCCTCGGTCCTCGAGCTCGGCGACGATCTCCCCGAGGGCTTGGGCGCCCGTGGCGTCGAGCACCTGGATGTCCGGGAGACGGAGCACGACGACCTTGGCGTCGCTCACCGCGGTGAGCTCGGTCAGGAACCGCTGGGCCGCTCCGAAGAAGAGGGCACCGTCGAGCCGGTAGGTGAGGATTCCCTCGTGGAGGAGCGAGTCCGACGTGTCGCGGTCGAGCTCCTCTGGCGAGACCGGGGTGACCTGGGCGGTGCGGGCCACCTGGCGTAGCGCCAGCACCGCCGCCGCGGCCAGCCCGACCTCGACCGCGAGGATGAGGTCGAAGGCCACCGTGGCGAAGGCCGTGACGCACAGCACGATCGCGTCCGACCGGGTCGCCCGCAGCACCGCTCGGACGTTGTGCACCTCGACCATCCGGCAGGCGGTGACCATGAGCACCCCGGCCAGGGCCGCCAGCGGGATCTGGCTGACGAGACTGCCGGCGAAGGCGACCACGAGCAGCAGCACGGCCGCGTGGACGAGCGCGGCGACGCGTGTGCGGGCGCCGCTGCGGACGTTCACGGCCGTGCGGGCGATGGCGCCGGTGGCGGGCATCCCGCCGAAGAGCGGGGAGGCGATGTTGGCGAGGCCCTGGCCGAACAGCTCCCGGTCGGGGTCGTGGCGGGGCATGTCGGCCATGCCGTCGGCGACCTTCGCCGAGAGCAGGCTCTCGAGCGCGGCCAGGGCGGCCACGGCGAGGGCGGCGGTGAACAGCGAGCTGATCTGATCCGTGGAGACCGATGGCAGCGACGGCAGGGGGAGCGAGCTCGGCAGGGTGCCGATGCGCGGGACGTCGAGGGAGGTCATCTCGGCGACGAGCGTGGCCGCAACGACCGCCAGGAGGGAGGCGGGGAGGCTGCGGTGCAGGCGGGGGAGCACCGCCATGACGACGGCCACGAGGAGCACGAGGAGGAGCGCCCCGCTCCGACCGTTGTCGAGGGCGTCGCCGACCGCCTTCGTCGCCACGAGCGCGGTGCTCTCTCCTTCGGGGCGTGGCACGCCGAGGGCGAGCGGCACCTGTTGCAGGAAGATGATCACGGCGATGCCGAGGGTGAACCCCTCCACCACCGGCCACGGCACGAAGGCGAGGTAGCGACCGAGGCGCAGGAAGGCGGCCGCGACCACCAGGAGGCCGGCGATGATCCCGACGACGAGGACTGCGTCGGCGCCGTAGCGAGCCACCACGGGCACGAGCACGACCGTCATGGCCCCGGTGGGTCCCGAGACCTGCACGTTGGAGCCGCCGAAGATGGCGGCCACGATCCCCGCCACGATGGCGGTCACCAGGCCCGCTTGGGCCCCCAGGCCGGTGGTGATGCCGAAGGCGAGGGCGAGCGGGAGGGCGACGACGCCGACGGTGGCACCGGCGATCATGTCGGCCCGCCAGGTGTGGCGCAGACCGGCGTAGTCGGCCCGGCGGGGGAGGAGGCGAGCCACCGCCCGCAGCGGTGAGACGGAGGGCAGTCCGCTCATCGCTGCGCCGTCCGCAGGTCGGCGAGGAGGCCCTCGGTGTGGACGAGGGACGAGATGAGGAGCCGCTTGGCCACGGCGAGCAGCTCGGCCAGTGTCGGATCGACGAGCGAGTAGATGACGGAGGCACCTTCCCTGCGGGTGGTGACGAGGCCCGCCCGCCGCAGGATGCCGAGCTGCTGGGACAGGTGGGAGCTCTCGATCCCGACGAGCGGCTGCATCTCGCTCACCGAGCGCTCGCCTTCGGACAGCACCTCGAGCACACGGATGCGGGCCGGGTGCCCGAGCGCCTTGAACAGCTCGGCCTTCACCTCGGAGACGGGCGCGCTCAGCGCGGCCTCCAACGCTTGATCCATGAGGGTCTCCTCGACGATCATCAGCCCTGACAGACTGATGATCTGACGATATCGTCAGATATCTCGGAACGACGACCTCAGGCGAGCGGGCGTCCGAAGGGCAGGACGTCCTGCCAGGTGCGCAGGTGCTCCTCGGCCTTCGTGACGGCGGCCATCCAGAGGTCGGTGCCCTCGCCGGCCAGGGATGCGACGGCGTCGTGGACGCGGAGCACGGCGTCCTCCCCGTCCGGATCGACCGCGGCGAGCGCCGGGGCCGCGGTGGAGAGGAAGTCGGGCACCACGACGACACCGGCGCGGCCGAGCACAGCCAGGGCGCGGGCGGTCACCGGCACCGGCGTCAGAGGTACGATCACGCTCGCTCGCACGGTCGCGGCCAGATCGTGCTCGAGCACGCCTGCCTTGCCCGCGACGAGGAGGGCGTCGCACTCGGTGTCGAGTGATGCCTGCGGTTGCGGGCTGGCGCCGTTGGCCGACGCCGAGGCGGCCGCCGCCTCGGTGACGGGTCCGCCGCCGACGATCGCCACGCGCTTGCCGTCGAGCGAACCCAGCGCACCGAGCGCGGCGGCGACGGCGCTCTCTCCGGCTGTCGTCTGGTCGAAGGCGACGGCGCGGTCGTCGCCGCGCGCCAGGCCGGCGAGGTCATCGGCCGCGATCCCCACCCCGGGGCCGGGCAGCCATCGCCCGCTCTCCACCAGGGGGGTCACCTCCTCGATGAAGGCGGCCAGGGCAGCGTCACGGCCGTCGGGCTTGGCGTTGATGCCCGCTGAGGCCCCGCCGAGCTGCAGACCGAAGGATGCCATCGCGTAGGTCGTCGAGCGGGCGAGCAGCTCGGCGCCGTCCCTGAGCACCTTCGGAGCCTGGCGCACCACGCCGACCGAGGGGACGTCGTCGAGGTCGAACACGATGAAGGCGTCCGTCGAGGTGAGCTTGAGGAACTCCATCAGGGGATCCGGTCTAGCCCAGCACTCGAAGCGCCGGTCGACAGGCCGGAGGCGGCCGGCTTCGCCCGTCGCCGGGAGGCACCTGCGGAGGGCGCTCGGAGCGGAGCGACGCCCGGAGCGGGCATCAGCTCAGCCCCAGTCGGGTGAGCTGCTCGGTGGGGGCCTCGATCGAGCGCATCGCCTCCACGAGCAGGTCGGACATCTCCTTGTCCGCCCGGCCGCCCGCTTGGTTGCGCACCTCTCCCGTGGCATCCGCCTCGCGGCGGTCGTAGAGGAGGTCGCCGGTGAAGTGACCCATCGCCCAGAAGGGCAGGTCATCGCTTGGGTCGAAGGGCTGACGGATCACCGGCACGTCCGTGCCGGGAGCACGGTCGAGCCAGGCCCGCTGATCGGGCCGAGGCATCCGGTAGCCCGGGATGCGGACGGGCATCGTCGTCCAACGGTTCGAGATCATCGACAGCGGGCGGTTGGTCTCGACCGGCGCCTTGGCCAGCGTGCGGGTGGCGTCGGCGACGTGGACCTCGCGGCCCCACACGCCGCACAGCGCCCACTCCCGGATCGACGACGCCGTGCCGTCGAGCAGCGGCACGAGGGAGTGCCCGTGGGTGCGGTGCTCGGGCGTCACGCCGAAGACGTCGCAGAGGGTGGCGTGCAGGTCGACGGTGGTCGTGAGGGCGTCGTTGGTCCCGGGAGGCACGCCTGGCCAGGAGACGAGCAGCGGGATGTGGCCGAGCTCGGGGTGGACGGCCACCTGGGGCTTGCCCCAGAGCCCCCGCTCGCCGAGGTAGTGGCCGTGGTCGGTGCAGAGGATGAACGCGGTCGTGTCCCATGCGTCGTGCCCGTCGACGACCTCGAGGATGCGTCCGAGCCAGTGGTCGATCATCGAGAGCTTGGCGCCGTACTGGCTGCGCAGGTGCACGCTCTCGCGATCGGAGAGCCCCGACTGCGCCTGGCTCCTGGCGTACGGCGGCCAGATGAGCCGCTCGCCCTCCCAGTCCGGGTCGTAGCGACTGGCCCACGGCTCGGGGACGTCGAAGGGCTCGTGCGGGTCGAACTCGTCGACGACGAGCAGCGCCCGTTCCTCTGGAGCGCGCCGAGCGGCCAGCTCGCCGTCGAGCCAGCGCGCGGCGGCCGCCATGGTCTGCGGGCCTGGGAAGTCGGCTTCGTCCTTGAACCAGGTGCGCGACACGTCGTAGCCGCGCTCCCAGGGCGGGCGGCGCACGGGAAGGGCGGGGGCGCCGATCCAGGAGGGGTCGGCGCGGGTCCGCCACGGGTCGTCTTCATGGCCCCGCAGGTACTCCCAGGCCCGGAAGTCGGTGTGGTAGTTCTCGCCGCCCGTCTCGAAGAGGTGAGGGTGGTCGGAGACGAGCATCGTGGAGACGCCCGCGTCGAGGCGCAGGAGCGCTGTGATCGCGTCCTCCCACACCTCGATCGATCCCCACGGACGCCACGGGAAGTCGAGCGCGCCCACGAGCAGGTCGTGGCGGGCCGGCATGCACGGCAAGGATCCGGTGTGGTGGTTCGTGAACCGCACCGAGCGGGTCGCCAGCCGGTCGAGGTTCGGCGTGTCGAACTCGGTGCCGCCGTAGCAGCCCAGGAGGTGCCGGTTGAGGCTGTCGAGCAGCACCACGACGACGTCCCGGGGCGCGGTCACGCTCGGACCGTAGTGTCCTAGGCGGCCAGTAGGTTGGGTGGCCCATGAGCCCCGCCCACGACCCGCTCCTCGAGGGGCTGAACCCGGTCCAGGCGGAGGCCGTCACCCACGTCGACGGGCCCCTGCTCATCGTGGCCGGCGCCGGTTCGGGCAAGACCCGCGTCCTCACGCACCGCATCGCCCACCTCATCCGGGACGAGGGGGTCAGTCCCTTCGAGATCCTCGCCATCACCTTCACCAACAAGGCGGCGGACGAGATGAAGCATCGGGTCGGCGCGCTCGTCGGGCCCGTCGCCGAGAAGATGTGGGTGTCGACCTTCCACTCGGCCTGCGTGCGGATCCTCCGCCGCGACGCCGACAAGCTCGGCTACCCGAAGCAGTTCACGATCTACGACCAGGCCGACGCCAACCGCCTCACCGGCTACGTGATCCGCGACCTCGGCCTCGACCCCAAGCGGTTCCCGCCGCGCTCGGTGCACGCCACCATCAGCGCGGCCAAGAACGACCACGTCTCCGTCGACGCCTACGCCGACCGAGCCGGCGTGATCTACGAGCGCAAGATCGCCGACATCTACCGCGAGTACCAGGCCCGTCTCCAGCGCGCCGGCGCCATGGACTTCGACGACCTGCTCGGCAACACCGTCACCCTCTTCCAGAACCACCCTGACGTGCTCGAGAGCTATCGCCGCCGCTTCAAGCACGTGATGGTCGACGAGTACCAGGACACCAACACCGTCCAGAACGAGATGGTGCTGTTGCTCACGAGAGAGCACCGCAACGTGTGCGTCGTGGGCGACGGCGACCAGTGCCTCCCCACCGGCACGATGATCTCGACGCCCGCGGGCCCGAAGCCGATCGAACAGGTCCAGGTCGGCGACGAGGTCATGGGCACGGGCGGGCACTTCACCTTGGTGCCCGGTCGCGTCACCCACGTGAAGAAGGGCGAGTGGTCCGGTCGGCAGTACTTCATCCGAGCCGGCGGCCACACTCTCCAGGGCACGCCCCATCACATCGTCTTCGCCGACACGATGCTCGACCACGACAAGTGGTCCATCTACTTGATGCACAAGCACGACCGCGGCTGGCGCATCGGGGTCACGAGCACGGTCCGGGTTGGCAAGGACGGGCTTCCCCAGCCCGGCGCTCGCGTACGGATCAACCAGGAGCACGCGGACGAGCTGTGGTTCTTGAGGGTCTGTGACTCTCGTGAGGACGCGTCCATGTGGGAGGCCTTCTTCGCCGCCGAGTATGGCCTTCCGACGGCTGTCTTCCACGGTGTCGGGCGCACGATCCTGATGGGCGACGCGCGCATCGAACGGCTCTACGACATGCTGGACACCGAGTCTCGTGCCAAGTGGCTGATGGAGGATCTCGATCTCCACCGCGAGTTTCCTCACATGAGACCGACTGCGGGACGACGACGGGACACGTTGTCACTGTCGCTGTTCGGCGGAGAGCGTCGGGTTGGGCGAGCCGGGGGCCTGGTCGCTCACCACCGTGTGCAGTGGTGCTCCAACCGGGTGGATATTGCGCAGCGATTGGTTGAGGCGGGCTTTGCGATCCGGCCGATTCACGGCAGTCATCAGCTCGAGGTGCACCGCAAGGACTACGTCGATGCGGTCGAGGTTGCCACTCGTGCTGCGAACGTTGCTGGCCTCACGATCCAGCGACGGGCCCAGATCGGCGACCGTGTGTGGGACTGCGTTCCGCTGTCACATCTGCGCCCGGGGATGCAGGTGCTGGTCGACGATGGGAGCGGAGGTCTCGCCCCTGCTCGCGTCGACGATGTGGACACGGTTGCGTATGACGGCCCGGTGTTCGATCTAGAGGTGGATGGAACGCACAACTTCGTGGCCGAGCGCATCTGCGTCCGGAACAGCATCTACAAGTTTCGCGGAGCGGACATGAGGAACATCCTGGAGTTCGAGAACGCGTTCCCGGACGTCACGATCGTGGTGCTGGAGCAGAACTACCGGTCGACGCAGACGATCCTCGACGCGGCCAACGCCGTCATCGGGAACAACCTGAGCCGCAAGCCGAAGGAGCTGTGGACCGACCGGGGTGACGGCAACCCGATCGTGCGGTACCACGGCGACGACGAGGTCGACGAGGCCCAGTGGGTCACCCGGGAGATCGCCAAGCTGCACGACGGCGGCGACCTGCGGTGGTCCGACATCGCGGTCTTCTACCGCACCAACGCCCAGAGCCGGGTGGTGGAGGAGAACCTCACCCGCATGGGCGTGCCGTACAAGGTCATCGGTGGCACCCGCTTCTACGACCGACGCGAGGTCAAGGACGCGCTCGCCTACCTCAAGGCGGTGATCAACCCGCAGGACGAGGTGTCGGTCAAGCGCATCCTCAACACGCCCAAGCGCGGGATCGGCGACTCGAGCATCGGCAAGCTCGACGCCCACGCGTCCGCTCATGGGATCTCGTTCACCGACGCGCTGCGCCGCGCGGTCGACGCTGGCATCACCGGCACGGCCGTGAAGGGCATCGCGCGGTACCTCGAGCTGATCGACGGCGTGGCCGACCTCGCCGCCGACGACAGGCCGGCGCCACTTCTGCAGGCCCTGCTCGACCGATCCGGCTACCTCATCGAGCTCCAGGAGGAGCGCACCATCGAGGCCGAGGGCCGGCTGGAGAACCTGGCCGAGCTGGTGGGATCGGCCGAGGAGGCCGAGAGCATCGACGAGTTCCTCGAGCAGGTGAGCCTCGTCTCGGACGCCGACGAGATCGACGGCGACGACAGCCAGGTCGTGCTCATGACGGTCCACGCCGCCAAGGGCCTCGAGTTCCCAGCCGTGTTCATCATGGGCCTGGAGGAGGGTGTCTTCCCCCACCTGCGCTCGATCGGGGAGCCCGACGAGATGGAGGAGGAGCGCCGCCTCGCCTACGTCGCCATCACGCGCGCCCAGGAGCGGCTCTACCTGAGCCACGCCTGGAGCCGCACCCTGTACGGCGGCACGCAGTACAACCCGCCCAGCCGGTTCCTCGACGAGATCCCGGAGCGACTGGTCGAGGCCCACGAGCAGAAGCGGGCCAGCCGGGGCGGGCGCACCTACGGGAGCGGGGGCTACAGCAGCGGCGGCTACGGCTCGCGCGGTGTCGGCAGCGATGCGAACAAGGATCGCATCGTCGAGCGCGCACTCCGCGGGAGCAGCACGGGAACCGGCCCGGCGAAGCACGGTGCGGAGTCCATGGGCCTGAAGGTAGGCGACGACGTCGTGCACGCCACCTTCGGCGAGGGCGTGATCCTGCTCATCGAAGGAGAGGGGGACAAGGCCGAGACGGTCATCCGCTTCCCGGGGGCGGGGGAGAAGCGGCTGCTCCTCTCCTGGGCGCCCATCAAGAAGGCCTAGCGCGCGTGGAGGTCGTGCCGGCGACGACACCCGAGGACTGGGCAGAGGTCGAACGCCTGATCCGGGAGTACCTCGACGGGCTGCCCTTCGAGGTCGACTTCCAGGACGTCGAGGCCGAGCTGGCTGATCTCCACGCCGTGTACGGCCAGCCGGGTGGGGCGGCGCTGCTCGTTCGCCTCGGCGACGGCCGCGCGGTGGGTGTTGTCGGCGTGCGCCGGTTCGACCAGCGCGATGCCGAGCTGAAGCGGATGTACCTCGAGCCCGCGGCCCGCGGCCGCGGCGCGGGCCGATTGCTGGCGGAGGTGTCGATCTCGGTGGCCCGTTCGCTGGGCTACCGGCGCCTGTTGCTGGACACGGTCGCTCGACTGGGCACAGCCATCGCGATCTACGAGGCGCTCGGGTTCGTCGAGATCGAGCCCTACCGCCACAACCCGCTCGAGGACGCCCGCTACTTCGCCCTCGACCTCACCGATCCCTGAAGGGACCTGGTCAGCTGGTGGTGTCGGCGATCAGCACGGAGCAGGCGGCGCCGTGGGCGATGGTGTTGGGCACGCTGCCGAGGATCCGGCGGGCGCCCTGCATGCCGCGGTTGCCCACGACCACGAGGTCGGCCTTCACCTCGTCCGCCACCATGAGCACGGTGTCGGCGGGGTCACCGGGGATCGCGTGTAGCTGCACGCGGACCGGCGCGGCGGCCGCGAGCGAGGCGAGGAAGGCCTCGGCATCCTTGCGGGGTGCGCTGTCGAGGGCGGTGCCTCCGCGGTCGAAGGCCATCACCAGGTGGAGCCCGGCCTCGTAGCGGGCGGCCAGGTCCATCGCCACCTCGACGGCTCGCTTGGCCGAGTCGGTCTTGGCCACGCCGACCACGATTCGCCGGTACATCGTTGACCCCCTCGATCGCGTCTCGAATAGGTGTTGGACGCTACACGGACCTCGAGGCAGCGTCCCGAGGTGCTGCCCGGGTGGCGGTGGCCGCACAGGCCCCGGTAGACCGGTCCGACATGACCACCAGGTCGATCGAGCGGGCGACGCTCCTCCTGCGGCGCGACCTCACGCTCGGCACCCTGTTCGATCGTCTCGAGAAGCTGCACGGCGACCGGCAGCTCGTCACCGAAGCCGAGGGAGGGCTCGACCTCACCTACGCGCAAGCGGCCAAGCGCGTGCGCCGCTGGTCGGCGGGCATCGCCGCCCAGGTGCAGCCGGGCGAGGTCGTCGTGGTGGCCACGCCCAACGGCTACGAGCAGCTCCTCCTCTGCTGCGCCGCCGCTCGGGCCGGTGCGCTGCCAGCACCCGTGAACGACCAGATGCGCAGGGACGAGGTGGCGCACGTCGTGCGGGACAGTGGCGCCACCCTCGTGATCAAGTCGGCCGCCGCCGTCGATGCACCCGCCGCCGTCGCCGAGCCGCACCACGCGGAGGCGGACGACGTCGCCGCGCTCTTCTACACATCGGGCACCACTGGGAGGCCGAAGGGCGCCGCCCTGAGCCACCGGGCCCTCGTCGGCCAGGTGGCGGCGGCGGTCCTGTGGCCCGCCCGGCTCCATCGCGACCAAGCCGTGATCGCGCTGCCCGTCGCGCACATCATGGGCTTCGTCGTCCTGCTGGGGTTGGGCGTCGCGGGGATCCCCACGTACTTCCTGCCCAGGTTCCACCCGGTGCAGGTGCTGGACGCCATCGAGTCGCGTCGGGCCACGATCTTCGTGGGGGTGCCGGCGATGTACCGGATGCTCGAGGAGGCCCACGCCTCCGAGCGGGACCTGACCTCCGTGCGGATCTGGGGCTCAGGCGCCGACGCGATGCCGCCCGAGCTGGCCGAGCGGTTCAAGCGGATGGGGGCGACCGTGACGATCCCCCTCCTCGGCGCGGTCGGGCAGGCCACCTTCGCCGAGGGCTACGGCATGGTGGAGGTGGGCGGTGGCGTGGCGGCCAAGGTGTCGCCGCCGTTCCTGGGTTCCGGCATCGGCCCGCTCGGCGAGGCCCTCGGCTTCGCGCTGCCGGGCTACGAGATGCGCATCGTGACCGAGCGAGGCGATGCCGCGCCCGCCGGCCGCGTCGGCGAGCTGCAGGTCAAGGGACCCGGTGTGCTCAAGGGCTACTGGGGCGACGAGGAGGCCACGGCGGCCGTGCTCACGGAGGACGGGTGGCTCCGCACGGGCGACCTCGCCCGCAAGGGGCCGCTCGGGCTGGTGGTGTTCGAGGGGCGCAGCAAGCACGTGATCATGCACGGGGGCTACAGCGTCTACGCCCTCGAGGTGGAGCAGGCCCTCGAGCGTCACCCCGACGTGCTCGAGGCCAGCGTCATCGGCCTGCCCGACGAGCGGATGGGAGAGGTGCCCGTCGCCGTGGTGCGGCTGGCCGAGGGCGTCACCTTGACGAAGGTCAAGCTCGCCACCTGGGCCGCGCAGCACCTGGCGGAGTACAAGGTGCCGAAGCGGTTCGTTGCCGTCGACGAGCTCCCGCGCACCGGCACCGCCAAGGTCCAGAAGAGCGAGCTCCTCGAGCTCTTCGACGACTGAACCGCGCCCCCGGACGAGGTGCGGGGGCCCCGCAGATCGGGGACCTTCGACCCTGGAGGTGGCGCCTGGATGGGCGCAGGCTGGGGCAAGCCCCAACGGGGAGGTGCGACGTGGATGTCGACAGCGCAGCAGAGGTGCGGACGATCTCATCCCTGACGGACCGTGTGCTCCACGTGAGCGCCTACGTCGACCTCCCGCTCGAGGCGGTGCTGGGGCAGCTCGCTCCGCCCGACGTCGAGGACCTGCTCGCCGCGGCCATCCGCGCGGGACTGGGCGAGGCCGAGGAGACCGCGGTGGGCGCATGGGTGGGCGCTCCGACGTGGGTGTCGTCCAGGCACGCCCGCGTGCCCGTGCGGTGGCGCATCGACGGGGCAGCGCGGTTCGAGGCGGTGGGTGCGGCCACGATCTCGCTGCTGGTGGTCCAGACCGGTGAGGGCGCCATCACCGAGCTGCTCGTCACGGTGCCGGCGCCGGACACCGACGAGGGCCGCGCCGTGAACGTGCTCCACCAGGTCCTCCACGAGCTCACGACCCGCATGGAGGCATCTGCCCGCTGAGGCTCAGCCGGCGGCGGTCGAGGACGTGGTGATCTCGTTGATGTCGACGATCACGTCGCCGTCCTCCACGGTGGTGGGGTAGAAGCGCAGCCCCACCCCGTCCAGCGGGTAGGTGACGCCGCGGTCGCAGGCATTGACGAGGATCTTGGCCTCCCGATCGAGCTCCACGATGCAGCTCGGATCGTCCGGGTCGAACGCGCCGAAGGCAACCCACCCCTCGTCAGGCTCGTCGCCGGTGTGCTGCACGAAGATGGGTCGGTCGCCGTTGACGAGATCCGCGTACAGGGCGGGCAGGCCTCCGTCCTCAGCGATCCGAGAGGCGATGCTCTCGGTGTTCCCGGCGTTGAACCGCTCGTCGCCGAGGTTGATCTCGACGTCTCCGCGACTAGCCGCCAGCGCGACGAAGATCGTCACCACGGCGATCAGCACGATGGCCACGGACGCGATCAGCAGGGCCTTGCCGGCGTGCCCCTGGCTCTGGGCGACGGGCATCAGGCGACGGGCCTCGACTGGCAGCGGGTCATCGGCACACCCCTAGTATCGGCCGACCTGACGCCACGTCGGAAACCAAGCCCCCCGGCAGGAGACGCGCATGGACCTCTACGAGTACCAGGGCAAGCAGTTCTTCGCGAGCTACGGGATCCCCGTGAGCCCCGGGGAGGCCGTGACGTCCGTCGATGCCGCCGTCGCCGCCGCCGAGCGCATCGGCTACCCGGTGGTGGTGAAGGCCCAGGTGCAGGTGGGTGGCCGCGGCAAGGCGGGGGGCATCAAGCTCGCCAACGACGCCGAGGAGGTGCGCACCCACGCCGGCCACATCCTCGGCATGGACATCAAGGGCCACACGGTCGAGATCGTGTGGATCGAGCTCGCATCGGACATCGCCGAGGAGTACTACGCCAGCTTCACCCTCGACCGCTCGGCGAAGAAGCACCTCGGCATGCTCTCCGCCCAGGGCGGCGTCGAGATCGAGGCGGTGGCGGAGAGCGACCCTGACGCCATCGCGAAGGTCTGGGTCGATCCGGTCGACGGCCTCACCGAGGCGGCTGCCCGGGCCTGGGTGGAGGCGGCCGCGCTGAACCCCGCCGCCACCGAGGGAGCGGTCGGCATCCTCCGCAAGCTCTACACCGCCTACACGGAGGGCGACGCCGATCTCACCGAGATCAACCCGCTGATCCTGAAGCCCACGGGCGAGGTCCACGCCCTCGACGCCAAGGTCACGCTGGACGGCAGCTCCGTGTTCCGCCACCCGGAGTACGCACAGTACGACGCCACCCAGGTGCGCGACGAGCGGGAGCAGGCCGCCCACGAGAAGGGTCTCCAGTACGTCGGCCTCGAGGGGTTCGTGGGCGTGATCGCCAACGGCGCCGGGCTGGCCATGTCCACGGTCGACATCGTGAACCAGGTGGGAGGCAAGCCGGCCAACTTCCTCGACATCGGCGGGGGCGCCAACGCGGACGTGATGGCCGGTGCGCTGGAGGTCATCACCAACGACCCGGACGTCCGGTCGATCTTCATCAACATCTTCGGCGGCATCACCAAGGGCGACGAGGTCGCCAACGGGATCATCACGGCGCTCGGGCGGGTCGACATCACGGTCCCGATCGTGATCCGGCTCGACGGCACCAACGCCGACGAGGGCAGGGCGCTGCTCGAACCCCACTTGTCCGATCAGCTGCAGCTCAGGCCGACCATGGTCGAAGCTGCCGAAGCCGTCGTCGCCGCTGCCGGCGCCGCGAGCTAGGAGCCACGATGGCAATCTTCGTCGACGACAAGACCAAGGTCGTCTACCAGGGCCTCACCGGGTCGCAGGGTCGCTTCTACGGCCTGTTGAACCGCGACTACGGCACCCAGGTGGTGGCCGGGACCAACCCGAAGAAGGCAGGCACCGACGTCGACGGGATCCCCGTCTACGCATCGGTGGCCGATGCCGTCGAGGCGACCGGCGCCACCGCCTCCTGCATCTTCATCCCTGCGCCAGGGGTCAAGGACGCCGTCATCGAAGCCGCGGAGGGTGGCGTGAAGTTCATCGTCGCCATCACGGAGGGCGTGCCGGCCCACGACGAGGCCTGGTTCTACAACAAGCTCAAGCGCGACTTCCCCGACGTGCAGCTGCTCGGCCCCAACTGCCCGGGGATCATCAGCCCTGGCAAGGCCAACATCGGCATCACTGCGGGTCACATCGCCAAGGCGCCGGTCGAGGGCAGACCCAACGTCGGCATCGTGAGCCGCTCCGGCACGCTCACGTATCAGGCGCTCTACGAGCTGAAGCTCAACGACATCGGGGTCACGACCTGCGTGGGCATCGGCGGCGATCCGGTTCCCGGAACCAGCTTCATCGACTGCTTGCGAGCGTTCGAGGCCGATCCCGAGACGCGTGCCGTGATGATGATCGGTGAGATCGGCGGGTCCGCGGAGGAGGAGGCGGCGACCTTCATCGCGGAGGAGATGAGCAAGCCGGTCGTGTCCTACGTCGCGGGCGTCACCGCGCCTCCAGGCAAGAAGATGGGCCATGCCGGGGCCATCGTGTCGGGTGGCAAGGGCACGGCCGCGGCGAAGCAGGAGGCCCTCCGCGCGGCAGGGGTGCGGATCGGTCAGAACCCCACCGAGGCCGGCACGCTCATGGTCGAGGTCGTCCAGCAGCTGTAGTGCCGATCCCGGGATCGGCACGGGTCGTGCCATCCTCGCGGCGTGGCGACACGGTTCCGCGTCCTCGTCGGTGCTGGCTCTGCCCTCCTGGCGGCCGGGGTCGTGGCGGTGGCGCTGCGCAGCTCCTCCGACGCCGTCGCGTCGACCACCACCAGCTCGTCCACCTCCACGACGGTGGCGTCGACCACGACGCGGAGGGCCACCACGACGACCGCGGCGCGCATGGAGTGGTCGGCGCTGCCGGACGGCCCGGCGCGGGCCGTCGTCACGCCGAGCGGGGTCGTGCTGGCGGTGCTCCAGCAGAACGCCGACGGCACCGTCGTCGCCCGTGCACCGTGCGGCGGGGAGGTCACCGTCTCCGGTTCGATGATCGCCGGCGCCGACATCGTCCTCGACCCCGGCCACGGCGGTGACGAGCCAGGGGCGGTCGGCCCGGGCGGGACGATGGAGAAGTCGGTCAACCTCGCGATCGCGGAGCAGACCGCGCAACGCCTCGAGGCCCTTGGTGCCTCGGTGGTGCTGACCCGCACCGCTGACTACCGGATCACCTTGACGAGCCGTGCGGCGATCGCCGCGAGCGTGCAGCCGCAGCTGTTCGTGTCGATCCACCACAACGCAGCGCCCGACGGTCCGCGAGCGGGTCCGGGTGCCGAGACGTACTTCCAGATCGGGTCACCCGCGTCGAGGCGCGCCGCCGGACTGATCTACGAGGAGCTGGTGGGGGCCTTCGACAGGTACGACATCGCCTGGGTCGCGGACCGGGATGCGGGCGCCAAGTACCGCCTCCGGGCCGACGGCAGCGACTACTACGGCATCCTCCACCGCACGATCGGGGTCCCGGCCGTCCTGTCGGAGGCGGCGTTCATCTCGAGCGCCGCCGAGGAGGCGCTCCTCGCCGACCCGGCGTTCCAGGCCGTCGAGGCGCAGGCCCTCACCGATGCCATCGTCCGCTTCGTCAGCACCTCCGACCCCGGCAGCGGGTTCGTCGAGCCGTACCCCCGCAACGAGCCCGCCGGCCCAGGCGGCGGTGCCAAGGGATGCGTCGACCCGGCGCTCGGTTGAGCGCGGCCGCGGGCTGGGGGTTGGTGCCACTGCACGACCGACGGCCGGGCCAGGACGTGACGACCACACCCATGCGGTGTGCGACACTGCGACGCCATGAGCGACTGGCCGCCTGCCGAGCCCCCGCCGACGCCCGCCGGGCCGCCCGGACCCGGCTGGTGGCTGGCCAGCGACGGCCGCTACTACCCACCCGAGCAGGCCCCAGGTCCCCAGCTGCCGCCGCCGTCGTTCACCGCCTACTCGCCGTACGGGGCACCCGTCGTGCAAGCGACCACCAACGGTCTGGCGATCGCCTCGCTGGTGCTCGGCATCCTCTGGCTGTACTGGATCGGCTCGATCCTGGCGCTCGTGTTCGGGTACGTGGCCAAGCGGCAGATCGACCGCTCGGCCGGCCGGCAGACGGGCCGGGGCATGGCCATCGCCGGCATCGTCCTCGGTTGGATCGGCGTCGCGATGGCTGTCATCGCCATCGTGTTCGCGATCGCGCTCGCGAACGGCTCGAGCGACATCAACTCCGATCCCTCGGACGGCTTCTGCAACCAGGACCGGTTCCTCGAGGATCCCGACTGCTGACACGCGACGAGGCCCCGGCCGGCAGCCGGGGCCTCGATCAGATCGTGCGCGGGCGGGTCAGAACGGAGCGGAGCCCGAGCCCCCACCAGCCGGGGGTACGGCGGCGTCACCCTCCTTCGACTTCAGGAACCCGCCGACGGCGACGACGATCGCGGCGATGAGGGCGAGGAAGAGCCCGTACTTCCGGTCCAGGTTGACGCCGATGTCCACGCTGCCGACGTCGTCGGACCCGATGAGCAGCCGCAGCAGGACGATGACGGCGGCCGTGATGCCGGTACCCATGTGCACCTGGCTCCACGGCACCGGCAGATCGGGCAGCTTGGTGTCAGGGGAGAAGGCGGAGACCAGCACGTGCGAGACCATGATGGCGATGAGGATCAGCGGCAGGATCCCGCCGATGAAGTAGTCCCAGCCGCTGTTGTTGTAGCTGCCCCCGAACGCGACATCGATGCCGTACCAGGGCAGGAACATGAAGATGAGGTAGGCAAGGCCGCCTCCAAGTATGAGCTTGTCGGCAGTGGTGAGCTTTGAGAGATCCACGATTGTCCGCCTCCGGGCTGGATGTGTGGGGCCGGCGAGAACGCTAACCCACACTGGCTTTGCAGGGATGGATCTGACCGGGAATCCGCGCACCAGGCGGCGAGTAGGTTCGCGGACGTGCGCATCGCGGTGCTGGCCTCGGGCAGCGGGACACTCCTGGACGCCATCCTCGATGACGGCATCCCGGTCGCCTTGGTCGTCACCGATCGACCCTCGAAGGCGCAGGTGGTGGCCGAATCGCATGGCGTACCGGCTGTCTTGATCGAACGATCGACCTTCGGTGCCGACTTCGATCGGGTCGCCTACACCGAACGGGTGGTCGGCGTGCTCGAGGAGCACGCCATCGAGCTCGTCGTGATGGCCGGCTACGGCACGATCTTCGGTGAGGCGATCCACGCCGCGTTCCCCGCTCGGATCATCAACACGCACCCCGCGCTGCTCCCGTCGTTCAAGGGCTGGCATGCCGTGCGCGACGCCCTCGCCTACGGGGTGAAGGTCACGGGTTGCACCGTGCACGTGGCCACCCTCGAGGTCGACGCCGGCCCGATCCTCGCCCAGGAGGCCGTGCCGGTGCTGCCCGGTGACGACGAGGACTCGCTGCACGAGCGCATCAAGGCCGTCGAACGGCGCCTCTACCCCCTGACCATCCGAGCGGTCCTCGCCGACCCCTCGCTCCTCGACAAGGAAGTGGACCACCGATGAGGGCGCTGCTCTCCGTGTACGACAAGGCCGGGATCGTCGAGCTCGCTCGAGAGCTGCGAGCGATGGGTTGGGACCTGATCTCCAGCGGCGGCACCGCCCAGGCGCTTCGCGAGGCCGACATCGCGGTCACCGATGTCGCCGAGCTGACGGGGTTCCCCGCGATCCTCGGGCACCGTGTCGTCACCCTCCACCCGAAGGTGCACGGGGGGATCCTCGCCGACCGCCGCAACCCCGACCACCAGAGGGACATGGCCGAGTACGGCATCGACCCGATCGACCTCGTGGTCTCCAACCTCTACCCGTTCGGCGCGAGCTTGGAGAGCTTCGAGCACGGCGCCAGCCGGGCGGAGGAGCTCATCGACATCGGGGGCCCGGCCATGATCCGGGCGGCCGCCAAGAACTTCAGGGACGTCGGCATCCTCACGCATCCGTCGCAGTACCAGTCGGTGATCGACGAGCTGAAGGCGGATGGCGGTGTGCTCTCCGACGCCACCAAGCGCCAGCTGGCTCGCACCGCGTTCGCGCACACTGCTGCCTACGACGCGGCCATCGTCAGCTGGTTCGACGACGTCGCCGGAGACCCCCTCCCGCCGACCCTCCACCTCGCCCTCGAACGCGTCCAGGACCTCCGCTACGGGGAGAACCCGCACCAGACGGGGGCCCGGTACCGCGAGATCGGCACCACCTCGTGGTGGGACAGCGTGGAGCAGCACGGCGGCATGGCGCTCAGCTACCTCAACCTGTTCGACGCCGATGCGGCCTGGGGCCTGGTCAACGACCTCGCCCGTACCACCGGGCGACCGGCCGTCGCGATCATCAAGCACGCCAACCCGTGCGGTGCGGCCGTCGCCGGCACGCTCGCGGCGGCGTACCAGCGGGCCTTCGAGTGCGACGAGCGCTCGGCGTTCGGCGGCATCGTCGCCCTGTCGCACCCGGTCGACGACACCACCGTCGAGCGCATGGTCGCGGCCGCGCAGGCCGATGTCGTGATCGCGCCTGGCTACGGGCCCGGCGTGATCGACGCGCTCACGGCGAAGCGCAAGAACACCCGCCTCCTCACCGCCACGCCACCGACACCCGACGTCCACCAGATCCGCCAGCTCACCGGCTCGTGGCTGGTGCAGGACGCCCATCACTTCGCCGCCACTCGCGACGGCTGGCGGGTGGTCACCAAGCGTGCCCCCACGGAGGCGGAGTGGGCCGACGCCGCGTTGGCATGGAGGCTCGTGGGCTGGGTGAAGAGCAACTCGATCGTGCTCGTGAAGGACGGCACTGCGTGGGGCATCGGCGCCGGCCAGCAGAACCGGGTCGAGGCCGGTCAGATCGCCGCCGCCAAGGCAGCCGGGCGGGCAACCGGCGGGGCCTGCGCCAGCGATGCCTTCTACCCCTTCCCCGACGGGATCGAGGCGGCCGCCGAGGCCGGGGTGGCGGTCATCATCCAGCCCGGCGGCTCGGTCAAGGACGACGACACCATCGCGAAGGCCGACGAGCTCGGCCTCGCCATGGTCTTCACCGGCGAGCGCCACTTCCTCCATTGAGCGCTGTGATGATGCCGGGGCAGCCGGTCGCCGAGGCCGTGTTCGCCGACCTGGTCCCGCGGATCGAGGCGCTCCGGGCTCTGGGGCACCAGCCGGGGTTGGCCACCGTGCTCATCGGCGACGACGAGCCGTCCGCCCGCTACGTCGCGATGAAGATGCGCAAGGCGGAGGAGCTCGGCTGCAGCAGCCCCCACGTGCACCTGCCGTCCGATGCGACCACTGCCGAGGTGATCGAGGCGGTACAGCGGCTCAACGCGGACGACGGCGTCGACGCGATGCTCGTGCAGCACCCCGCTCCGCCGCAGGTCGACTTCGATGCCGTGCTCATGGCCGTCGACCCTGACAAGGACGTCGATGGGATGCACCCCACGAACGTGGGCCGTCTCGCGCTCGGCATCCGGGGTCCGGTGTCGTGCACGCCGGCCGGCATCGAGGCGATCCTGGCGCACCACGAGGTACCGGTCGCCGGCCGCGGTGTCGTGATCGTGGGACGGGGCGTCACCATCGGACGGCCCCTCAGCATCCTGCTGTCCCAGAAGCGCCCGACGGCCAACGCCGCCGTGACGGTCGTGCACACGGGCGTGCCCGACTGGCCCGAGTACACGCGGCGGGCGGACATCCTCGTGGCCGCCGCCGGCGTACCGGGGATGATCCGGCCCGAGCACGTCCGGCCGGGTGGTGTCGTGGTCGGTGCCGGGGTCCGCTACGAAGGCCGAACGTTGCTGCCGGACGTGGACGAGGCCTGCGAGGAGGTCGCCGGATGGATCACACCCCGCGTGGGCGGGGTGGGTCCGACGACCATCGCAATGCTCTTCCGCAACCTGGTGGAGGCCGCCGAGCGCCGGGCCGGCCTCGCCTGATGCCCGGCACCCTGACGACCCTCGACCCGGTCGAGATCCCTGGCCACCGGCCCTCGGGCCTCGGCTCCGCCGACCATCCGATGCGCATCATGACCAGACGGGCGGCAGGGCTCCACCCGCGCCCGTGGGACGACTCGGCCAGGGCGGAGGTCGCCGCCCTCTTCGACGAGCTGGCGCCGGAGTGGCACACCCGGACGTCGCGGGAGCGCGATGCGGTCGTCGCGGACGCGCTGGCGCGGGGCCTCGGCGACGACCGGGGTGACGTCTGCGTGGAGCTGGGCAGCGGGATCGGCGCCTACACGCCCTCGCTCGCCGAACGGTGGCGAAGGGTGCTGGCCGTCGAGGTGTCCCAGGAGATGCTCCGGCTCGCGCCAGCCGATGTGGGGTACCGACTCCTGGCCGACGGCTCCCGGCTCCCGCTCTCGTCCGGGACGGCGGCGGCCGTCGTCCTGGTCAACTGCTTCCTGTTTCCCCGAGAGGTCGACCGGGTGCTCGCGCCGGACGGCCTGGTGGTCTGGGTGAACAGCAGCGGAGCGGAGACCCCGATCCACCTCCCGCCCGTCGATGTGGTGGCTGCACTGCCTGGCCGGTGGGAGGGCGTGGAGAGCACCGCCGGGGTGGGGATCTGGTGCGTGCTGCGACGCTCGCCTGCCTGACCGTCCCTGGCCCCGGGTGCGCCCCGCCGCCTACCGTGCGTAACCCATGACCCGGATCTGCGACCTCCTCGACGCCGGGCCGACGTTGTCCTTCGAGCTCTTCCCGCCGAAGACCGACGAGGCCGAGCGGATGCTCGAGAAGGCCGTCGCGGAGCTGGCCGAGCTCCGGCCGTCGTTCGTGTCGGTCACCTACGGCGCCCTCGGGAGCACGCGTGAGCGAACCCGGGAGGTCGTCACGCGGATCAACCGGGAGCAGCCGTTCCCGGCCATGCCACACCTCACGTGCGTGGGCCACAGCCGCCGCGACATCGCCGAGCTGCTCGACCACTATGCCGCCAACGGGGTGGAGAACATCCTCGCCCTGGGTGGCGACCCCCCGGCGGACGGCTCCGATCCTGGTGGGGAGTACGAGCACGCGTCGCAGCTGGTGGAACAGGTGCGGGCACACCCTGGAGGCTTCTCCATCGGCGTGGCCGCCCACCCCGAGGTGCACCCCCGCTCACCGAGCCGTGAGAGCGACCGCCGCCACCTCGCGGCCAAGCTGGAGGCGGCTGACTTCGCGGTCTCCCAGTTCTTCTTCGTGATCGACGACTACCTGCGCCTCGTCGACGAGCTGGCGGAGCTGGGCTGTGACAAGCCAGTCCTCCCGGGTGTCATGCCCTTCATCAGCCTCACGGGCCTCGTCCGCATGACTGGCATGAACGGCAGCGTCATCCCGGCTCCGCTCCTCGATCGCCTGAACGCCGTGGCAGACCGGCCCGACGACATCATCGAGATCGGCATCGAGGTCGCCACCGACCTGGGGGCGGCGCTCCTCGCCGAGGACGCGCCGGGCCTCCACCTCTATGCCCTCAACCGAAGCGCCTCGGTGAAGCAGGTGCACGCGAACCTCGGCCTCGGCTGAAGGCCAAGGGCGCAGCGTGGCGGGTTCATGGCATCGAGCCTGCGACGGAGAACGCCCGTTTCGGTCGCCGGTTGTCGCAGGCCGCTCCGGTGCCGTGGCTGCACTCTGACGCCCGTGAGAGGGCGTGGCGCTTGCAGTGGCGCAGAGCCGCCTCGCTGCGCCCTTGTCCTTGACCGGCCTTGGTCACGAGCCGCGCGGCTGGTAGATCGCGGTGTGGGACGTGCGTGCGACCGGGCGCAGGTTCGCCAGGTGGAGGACGTCGAGCTCGACGAATCGGTGGCCCCTGTGCTCCCACTCGCGGGTGACCAGGGCCCGAGCCGTCACCTCCTCGCCGTCGTGTACGACGTCGTGGTGCTGCACGATCGATTCGACGTGGATCCACGGCCCGAGACGGACGTTGGTCGAGAGCACGTAGTTCGCGTCGCGCAGGATCCAGCCTGGGTGGGCGATGCCCTCCGCGGTGAAGATCGGTGCCGTCTCGCGCACATCGGCGAGGTACTCGCCGGCGCGATCGGCGTGGAACCCGTGTGGGGCCAGGCCGAGCGACGTGCCGGGCGCCAGCACCTCGGGCGACGCCGGCGGGGGGTCATCGGCCTGCTCGACCTCGGGCCAGGCAGCCGGCTCCGGTGGCGGCGCAGGCCGATCGGGAAGCGTTGCCATCCCGTCCGCGCAGAGCCCGCCAGCCTCGTCGCGCAGCTCCAGCTGGCCATCGACGCCCGGCGTGATGTCGACGCGGTGGCCGTCGTACACGGGCCGGTGGAGGCGGGCCCGCATCGTCCCCCGCTCGAGCCAGGCACGACCCCACGCCTCGACCGGTGGATGGCAGAGGTAGGCGTAGACGTCCACGCCCGGCACGAGTCCGCCCCGGAAGCCGAACCGCCGCGCGACCTCGTCGTCGTGGATCTTGTTCGCAGAGGCGGTGGCCGTGTTGAAGGCGACCAGCGAGTGTGCCTGCATGGTCACGCGAGCGTTGCGAGGGCCTCGTTGAAGGTGTGCGACGGTCGCATGACGGCCGTGGCCTTGTCGGGATCGGGCGCGTAGTAGCCGCCGATGTCGGCAGGGTGGCCCTGCACGGCGAGCAGCTCGGCATCGATCGTGCCTTGGTCAGCCGCCAGTCGCGCCGCCAGCGGGGCGAAGGCGGTGGCCAGCTCCGAGTCGTCGCCCTGGGCGGCAAGAGCGTCGGCCCAGTACCGGGCCAGGTAGACGTGGCTCCCCCGGTTGTCGATCGAGCCGAGCTTGCGAGCGGGCGACCTGCCGTTGTCGAGCAGGGCCCCGGTCGCCTGGTCGAGGGTGTCGGCGAGGATCTGGGCGCGCTTGTTGCCGGTGGTCGTGGCGAGGTGCTCCAACGACACCGCCAGCGCGAGGAACTCGCCGAGCGAGTCCCAGCGCAGGTAGTTCTCCTTCACGAGCTGCTGCACGTGCTTCGGTGCGGAGCCGCCTGCTCCGGTCTCGAACAGCCCGCCGCCGTTCATGAGCGGCACGATCGAGAGCATCTTGGCGCTGGTCCCGAGCTCCATGATCGGGAACAGGTCGGTGAGGTAGTCGCGCAGCACGTTGCCCGTGACGGAGATCGTGTCCTCGCCGCGCCGGATCCGCTCGAGCGAGTAGGCCATGGCATCTGCGGGCGCCATGACCTCGATCTGGAGGTCGTCGGTCTCGTGGTCGTCGAGGTAGCGCCGGACCTTCTCGATCACCTGGGCATCGTGCGCGCGGGTGGCATCGAGCCAGAACACGGAGGGGGCGCCGGTGGCGCGGGCTCGGGTGACGGCCAGCTTCACCCAGTCCTCGATGGCGGCGTCCTTGGCCTGGCACATCCGCCAGATGTCGCCCACCTCGACCGGGTGCTCGAGCAGCGTCGCGCCGGCGGCGTCGACCACTCGCACGGTGCCGGCCGTCGGGATCTCGAAGGTCTTGTCGTGGGAGCCGTACTCCTCGGCCGCCTGCGCCATCAGGCCGACGTTGGGCACCGAGCCGAGGGTGGCGGGGTCGAACGCGCCGTGGGCGCGGCAATCATCGATCACCACCTGGTAGATGCGGGAGTAGCTGCTGTCGGGGATGACGGCCTTGGTGTCCTGCGGGTCGCCCTGCGCGTTCCACATCTGTCCGGAGGTGCGGATCATGGCCGGCATCGAGGCGTCGACGATGACGTCGCTGGGCACGTGCAGGTTGGTGATGCCCCGGTCGGAGTCGACCATGGCGAGGGCCGGGCCCTGGGCGATGCGCCGCCGGATGCCGGCATCGATCTCGGCGCGCACGTCGGGCGCGAGCGCGTCGAGCGACTCGAGCAGGCTCCCGAGGCCGTCGTTGGGGCTGATGCCGGCGTCCTCGAGGGTCGCGCCGTGGGCCGCGAACACCTCGGGGAAGAACGCTTCGACGGCGTGCCCGAAGATGATCGGGTCAGAGACCTTCATCATCGTGGCCTTGAGGTGGATCGAGAACAGCACGTCCTTCGCCTTGGCGTCGGCGATCTGGGCGGAGAGGAACTCGACCAGGGCCGACCTGCTCATCACGGTGGCATCGATGATCTCGCCGGCCTGGAGGGGCGTCGACGGCTTCAACACCGTCGTCGTGCCGTCGGTGGCCGTCAGCTCGATCCGCACGTCGGTGGCCTCGGGGACGGTGACCGACCGCTCGTTCGTGCGGAAGTCGCCGGCGCTCATCGTGGCGACGTGGGTCTTCGAGTCTGGTGACCAGGCGCCCATGGAGTGCGGGTTCTTCCGCGCGTACTGCTTCACGGACGCGGGGGCCCGGCGATCCGAGTTGCCCTCGCGGAGGACCGGGTTCACGGCGCTCCCCTTGATGCGGTCGTACCGGGCGCGGGCGTCCACCTCGGCGTCGCCCTCGGGCTCGTCGGGGTACTCGGGCAGCGCGAAGCCCTTGGCCTGGAGCTCCTCGATCGCGGCCTTCAGCTGCGGGATCGACGCGCTGATGTTGGGCAGCTTGATGATGTTGGCCTCGGGGCGGGTGGCGAGGGCACCCAGCTCAGCGAGGGCATCGGGCACCCGTTGGGCCTCGGTGAGGTGCTCCGGGAACGCGGCCAGGATGCGCGCCGCGAGCGAGATGTCACGGCTCTCGACCGTCACGCCTGCCACGCTGGCGAAGGCCTGGACGATCGGGAGGAAGGAGCACGTGGCCAGGGCAGGGGCCTCGTCGGTGAAGGTGTAGATGATCTTGGGGACCGGCATCGGAGGCGAGGCTACCCACGGTGCTCGCGCCCGCGCGGGCCTGGGTAGCGTGATCACGGCTGTCACACCCCTTCCGTAGGGTCCGCAGCGTGACCAGATCGACGATCTCGACGAGAGGGTTGGCCGCGGTGGCCCCAGACGCGCAGCGCAGGCGAGCGACCTCCACGTCGACCTTCGGCGTGTCCCGCCGCGAGAACCACGATGCCAGTGGCTTCTACGCACGGTTCACCGCTCCCACGCTCAGCTCCGACGACACCGTCGAGCCTCCCGGCGTGGTCGACCAGATCTACGTCGGCGACGCCCGCTCGATGGATCGGGTGCGCACGTCCTCGGTGGCGCTGGTGGTCACGTCCCCGCCGTACTTCGCGGGCAAGGCCTACGAGGCCGAGCTCGGGGAGGGCCACATCCCCGCCACCTATGTCGAGTACCTCACGATGCTCGAGGATGTCTTCGCCGAGTGCGTCACCAAGCTCGAGGCGGGCGGACGGATCGCCGTCAACGTCGCCAACCTCGGGCGCAAGCCCTATCGCTCGCTGTCCGCCGACGTCATCGGCATCTTGCAGGACCGTCTCGGGCTGCTGCTCCGGGGCGAGGTGGTGTGGCGCAAGGCACGCGGCGCTGGCGGCAACTGCGCGTGGGGCTCGTTCAAGCAGCCCGCCAACCCCGTCCTGCGCGACCTCACCGAGCGCGTGGTGATCGCCAGCAAGGGTCGGTTCGACCGCGCCATCAAGGGGTCGGATCGGTTGCAGCTCGGGCTCCCGTCGCGGGCCACGACCACGGCCGACGAGTTCATGGATGCCACGCTCGACGTGTGGGAGCTGGCGCCGGAGAGCGCCACACGGGTGGGTCACCCGGCGCCGTTCCCGGTCGAGCTCCCGCAGCGCTTGATCGATCTGTACACGTACCGCGATGACGTCGTCCTCGACCCGTTCATGGGCTCGGGCACCACCGCCGTCGCCGCGATCCGCACCGGTCGCCACTACCTCGGCTACGACACCGACGAGGGCTATGCGCGTGCCGCCCGTGAGCGGGTCGCCGCTGAGGTCGCCCGTGGGGTCGTCGAGCCGCCGATGCCCGACAAGCTCGCGGCTGCGGCGCAGGAGCTCCTGACGGCATCCGGGTTCGCGGTCGCCGACGCCACGGTCAGCAAGCGCCGCCGGTTCGCAGGAGGCCTCCAGGTCGATTGGATCGCCAGGGACGCCCAGGGTGGCGAGTGGCTCGTGCTCGTGGCCGGTGCCAGCACCGTGCATCGCAGTGGCCTCCGCCGCTCGGACGTGCTGTTCCGCACGCTCGGTGAGGCTTCGGTGCTGACCACGGCCGGCCACCGGGTCCTGGTCCTCACGAGCGATCTGCCGGCGCGAGCGTCGTCAGCGCTCACCGCCCTGCGCGCGGCGCGCGGGGTGTCGCTCGTGGACGCGGTCGAGCTGGGGACCGAGGGGGCGGCCGAGCGCCTCGCCGCCTACGGGTCCGGCGTCGCGGAACCGGTGGGCGAGCTGCTCACCGGTCGGTAGTCACGCCCGTGCCGTCCGCGAAGACCGAGATCACCGAGATCGCCACCGGGCTCGCCATCACCGGGGCCGCCTCCCTCACCGAGGCGCTGGACGCTCGCCGGGTCGTCAACGTCGGCCCGGCGGCATGGAGCCGACTCGCGGCGCTCGAGCGGGCCGGCCAGCACCGTCAGGAGTTCCTCGCCGCCTGGGCGAACGGGCAGGCCTTCCTGCAGGCCGATGCCGGTCTCCGGGGGAGGCCCCCGAGGCTGGTCGAGTGGAAGGGCCCCACCCAGGCGCCTGGTGACGAGGTGGTGCCGGCCGACCTACGCGTCGACCACGTCTGGCTGATCAGCTGCAAGTACCTGTCCAAGGTCCTGGCCAACGCGGCGCCGAGCCGCCTGTTCGACCGGGGCCTCGCCGGCGGTCCCGCCCGCACCGCCGGTGATTGGTACGCGGAGGTGGCCCCCGAGGCCTACCAGGCGCTCTATGCCGTCGTGCGGACCGAGCTCGGCACCAGGGCGTCGCTGCCTCCGCATGCCACCGACCTGACCACCACCCACCGCGCCGAGCTGCGCGCATACCTCGACGCGGGGTGGTCACACGACGCCCAGGCCGCCTATCGCACGCTGGCCGTCGAGGTGGGGAAGGCATCGGCGGACCGGTGGCGGCAGGCGCTCGCGAAGCGGGCCGATGCCGAGGCCGCGCTGTGGCGGCTGCTCCGCATCGGCAGCGCGCCCTACTTCGTGCTGGGCGCGCAGCGCGACCGCACCCTTCGTCTCCGCGTGATGACACCATGGGACTGGCGACAGGCCTACGAGCTGAAGCGCTTCGATGTGTGGGGCGACGACGCGGGGCAGCCGCAGGTGCGGTGGCAGGCACGCGTGCGCGAGCGAGCGACCGGCGGCGAGCACACCGTCGACGGCCATGTCGAGGTGCGGTGGAGCCACGGTCGCTTCGGCAAACCCCCCGAAGCCAAGGCGTACCTCGACACCCCCCACCACCGCGTCCCCGGCTACGTCCCCCTCACCTGACCAACGTCTGCGGTCGATCTCGTCCGGCATGCGAGCGAGATCGACCGCAGACGTCGTCGGGTCGCTTCCCACGGCGCCCGCGAGAGGCGTAGGGTCGCCCCATGTTCCGATCGACCCGGCACGGTCGTCGCGTTGGGGTGATGCTCGGCTTGGCCGTCGTGGTGACGACAGCGCTCCTGGCCGCATGCGGCGGTGACGACGAGACGTCAACGGACGAGACCACCACCACGGCGACGGCCGACTCCACCACCACCACTGCGGCCGACACCACCACGACCAGCGGGGGTTCGGCCTCGGCCGCCGATGCCTGGGCGAGGACAGCACAGGAGTACCGGGTCCAGGGTGGCGAGTTCGAGTTCGACTGCCCCAAGGGCGGCACGATCAAGAGCATCTGGGGCACGGAGACCTACACGGACGACTCCTCCGTCTGCACCGCCGCCGTCCACGTCGGGCTCATCACGTTGGCCAAGGGCGGCACCGTCACCATCGAGATCCAGCCGGGCCAACCCGCCTACGACGCGGGTGAGGCCAACGGGGTCACCTCCCAGTACTACGGCGCCTACGCCGGCAGCTTCACGTTCCCGGACGCACCGCCGGGCTCGGGAGAGTTCGCGGCGCCACCGGCCAGCTGGGGACAGAACGTCACGGGGCTCGTGGTCGGTGACACCCGCACGCTCAACTGCTCGCCTGGGGGCCCCATCGCCTCGGTCTGGGGCACCGGTGTCTACACGTCCGACTCGTCGATCTGCACGGCGGCCGTGCTGGAGGGCCTCATCACGGTGGCGGACGGGGGCGTCGTGGTGGCGGAGGTCGTGAACGGCGAGGACTCCTACAAGGGGTCGACCGCGAACGGCGTCACCTCCCTGGACTACGCCTCCTACCCGCTGAGCTTCGAGTTCCCGGAGGACCAGCCGGCGAGCTGACGGCCCTCGGTGTGCGATCGCGCGGGACCCGGCGATAGCGTCACGGGCGACGGGGCCGTACCTGCGGCCCGATCCACCACAGGGGGCCATGCAGTGCAGGAGCACGACAAGATCTACATCGACGGCGCGTGGGTGCCGTCCGCCGGGACGGGCACGATCGACGTGTTCGACTCCACCAACGGCGAGGTGTTCGGGCGCATCCCGAACGGCAGCGCGGCCGACGTCGACGCCGCCGCGAAGGCCGCTCGCGCCGCCTTCCCCGAGTGGTCCGCCAAGAGCCCCGAGGAGCGCGCCAAGTACTGCACGCGCATCGCGGAGGGTCTCGGCGCCCGCATGGACGAGATCGCCACGGTGGTCACCCGCGAGGCGGGCATGCCGAAGTGGCTGAGCCTCATGGTCCAGGCCGGTCTGCCGATCAACTCGTTCAACGCCGCGGCCCAGGTCGCGGAGACCTACGAGTACGAGACGACCATCGGCAACAGCCTCGTGGTGAAGGAGCCCGTCGGGGTCGTGGGGTGCATCACCCCGTGGAACTACCCGCTCCACCAGATCGCTGCGAAGGTCGCCTTTGCCATCGCCGCCGGCTGCACCGTCGTGCTCAAGCCCAGCGAGGTCGCCCCGCTCGACGCATTCATCCTCGCCGAGGTCATCCACGACGCCGGCCTCCCCGCCGGCGTGTTCAACCTCGTCACCGGCACGGGAGTCGCGGTCGGTGAGGCCATCTCCAAGCACCCGCTCATCGACATGGTGTCCTTCACCGGCTCCACCCGAGCCGGCAAGGCTGTTGCCGCGGCCGCGTCGGAGAACCTGAAGCGCGTAGCGCTGGAGCTCGGCGGCAAGTCCGCCAACATCCTGCTGGACGACCTCGATGACGAGGCGTTCGAGAAGGCCGTCCGCGACGGTGTCGGCAAGGCCTACCTGAACTCGGGCCAGACCTGCACCGCCCTCACCCGGATGCTGGTGCCCGCAGGCCGGCTGGCCGATGCCGAGCGGCTGGCCGCCGACGAGGTGGAGACCAAGTTCCAGCCCCAGGACCCCTTTGCCGACTTCGCCATGCTCGGCCCCCTGTCGAGCCAGGCGCAGGTCGACCGCGTCACGGGGTACATCCAGAAGGGCATCGACGAAGGCGCCAAGCTCGTCACGGGCGGCCCTGAGCGACCCGATGGCCTGGAGGCGGGCTACTTCGTGAAGCCGACCGTGTTCTCCGAGGTGCGCAACGACATGACCATCGCGCAGGAGGAGATCTTCGGCCCGGTCCTGTCGATCCTGCCGTACGACTCCGAGGACGACGCGGTCCAGATCGCCAACGACTCGCCCTACGGCCTGTCTGGTGGTGTGTGGTCCGGTGACCCTGAGCGGGCGAAGAGCGTGGCGCGCAAGATCCGCACCGGCCAGATCGAGGTCAACGGCGGAGCGTTCAACCCGAACGCCCCGTTCGGCGGCTACAAGCAGTCGGGCTACGGACGCGAGTACGGGACCCACGGCTTCGAGGAGTTCCTCGAGACGAAGTCCATGCAGCTCTAGCGCGTCAAGGGGGGCTCCGCCCCCCTTTGCATGACCCCCGCCCGGCGATGCCGACGGGTCGCTTCGGGGGGAGCCGTCCACCTGGGCTGCCGCAGGCCGGGTGCTTTTCCGCGCGGCCTGCTGGCGGTTCTAGGGTCGGCGCATGGCCACCAACCCCCCTGTTCGTGTTGCTGTCACTGGTGCCGCGGGGCAGATCGGTTACTCGCTGCTGTTCCGCATCGCCTCCGGTTCGATGCTCGGGCCTGACCAGCCCGTCATCCTCCAGATGCTCGAGATCACGCCGGCCCTCGAGGGCCTGCGCGGGGTGGCCATGGAGCTGGAGGACTGCGCGTTCCCGCTGCTGGCCGGCATGGTGCAGACGGACGATGCGGACGTCGCCTTCGGGGACGCCGAGGTCGCCCTCCTGGTCGGGGCGATGCCCCGCAAGGAGGGCATGGAGCGGTCGGATCTCCTCAGCGCCAACGGCGGCATCTTCAAGCCGCAGGGTGCGGCACTCGCGCGCAGCGCGAAGCGGGACGTGAAGGTGCTGGTGGTCGGCAACCCAGCCAACACGAACGCGCTCATCGCACAGCGGAACGCGCCCGACCTCGATCCCCGTCGCTTCACCGCGATGACGAGGCTCGATCACAACCGCGCCATCGCCCAGCTCGCGGCGAAGGCCGGTGTGCACGGCACCGCCGTCACGAAGATGACGATCTGGGGCAACCACTCGGCCACCCAGTACCCCGACGTGTTCCACGCCGAGATCGACGGCGAGCCGGCCTTCGGTGTCGTGGGGAGCGACCAGCGCTGGCTCGAGAGCGACTACATCCCGACCGTGCAGCAGCGTGGTGCAGCGGTCATCAAGGCCCGCGGGCTCTCGTCGGCGGCCTCGGCCGCCAACGCAGCCATCAGCCACGTGCGGTCGTGGGCGCTCGGGACACCCGAGGGCGACTGGGTGTCGATGGGGGTCGTCAGCGACGGCAGCTACGGCGCGCCCGAAGGCATCATCTCGAGCTTCCCGTGCACGGCGAAGGACGGCGAGTACCAGATCGTCCAGGGTCTCGACATCGACGAGTTCAGCCGGGCGCGGATCGACGCCAGCAACGCCGAGCTGGTCGACGAGCGGAACGCCGTCAAGGACCTCGGCCTGATCTGATCGCCAGGGGTGGAGGGGCGGCGGGACTACTTCAGGAACTTGCTGGTGGTGTTGTCGGCGAGGATCCTGCCGCCGGTCTGGCAGGTCGCGCAGTAGGCGACCGTATAGCTGGAGTACTCGACGGCACGTACGGTGTCTCCGCACTGCGGGCAGGCCTCGCCGACGCGGTGATGGACGTGCGACGGGCGATCGGCCGACGAGCTCATCTCGGTCAGCCCACGCTCGAAGGCGAGACCCTCCTCGATGCACCGCGGTATCGCCTCGGCGAGGCGGGAGAGCTCGTCGGAGCCGAGCTTGGCGGTGTTGGCGAAGGGCGAGAGTCGAGCCCGATGGCAGATCTCGTTGGCGAGCAGCCGCCCGAGCCCCGCGAGCACGTGCTGGTCGCGCAGGAACCCATGCAAGCGCATCGGGTGCTCGACGAGCAGACGCCTCAGGGTGGCCGGATCGATGGTGTCGGCGTCCGGGCCGAGCCCGAGCAGCGGGGCCTGCGCCGCTGGGTCGCCCGCCCGCACCCAGACACCTGCCTTCCGCTCGGTCCCCGCCTCCGTGAGGAGTAACGCCCGCCCATCGGCGAATCGCCAGCGCGCCTGTCCGAAGCGCGGCTTGGCGGACTGCTTCTCGTCGGGCTTCAATCGTCCCCCCTGCATCAAGTGGACGACGAAGGTGATGCCGCCGAAGTCGAGCAAGAGGTGCTTCCCGCGTCGTCCGACCGCCACCAGCTCCTTGCCGTACGCCTCGTCGGGCGGGGGAGCTGCGGTCTTGAGCGCCGTGAAGGCGAGGGGAGTGAAGCGCTCGAGCGCCGCGCCCGCGAACGCCGCGGTGAGGCGCTCCGCGTGCGCCTGGATCTCGGGGAGCTCAGGCACGAGCGGCGGCGAACACGTCGTCGAGGGCGACCAGCCAGCCCGCCCGCTCGATCACGGCGCGAAGGTCGCCGCCGAGGCGGAGGCGACCTTCGATGAAGGCGGTCTGGGCGGAGAGCTCACCGCGGTGGATCGCCTCGGCGGTGGCTCGATCCTGGGTGAAGGTGATGTCAGGAGCCTCGGCCTGGCCTCGACGCACGGTGATCGCTCCGTCGGCGGCGGTGAGCACGTAGGCGACCTCGTCGTCCTCGGCACCGCCGGGGATGACCTGCTGGATCACGAGCCGCACGTCGAGGGGGATGCTCGTGTCGCGCGCAGCGGCCTCGAGGTCATCGAACCACTGATCGGTGAGGAAGGCCGCCACGCCGCTCGACGCTACCGAAGCCTCCGCGCCGATGGTGCTCGATGGAGGTCTGTGGCAATCGGAGCAAGGTCCGCGCCTTCCGCGACCGGACCCGCGACTGAACGACACCCACGGGCGCGGCACTAGGTTCCCGTCCATGCAAGAGATAGGACGGGGCGCCAAGGTCTTCGACGCGGCACCGGTGCGGGGGCGGTTCCTCCCCATGGAGGGACCCGATGACGTCCTCGAGCTGATGGACTCGGGAGCCGATGGGGTGGTGGCGCTCGTGCGCGACGCAGGTGCGACCTTCCTTGCGCCGATCTACCACGAGCTCACCGCGATCATCTGCACCAGCGGCACCGTGCGCAGCCACATCGGCATCGTGAGCCGCGAGTTCCAGGTGCCGTGCGTGATGGCCTGCACGTTCACGGGCGACGAGCCCCAGACTGGCGCCGAGGTCGAGCTGGACTGCTCGGGCGCGGCCGCGGTTGTCCGTGGCTGAGCATGAGTCGCCGATCGCGACGGCCAACCGGCTGATCGCGTACCACGCGCCGATCTCCAAGGCGCTCACGCAGGAGCGCACCTCGTTGGAGAGCGCCCTCATCCCGGTGACGGCGTACATCGTGGTCGCGTGCGCCGAGTCCTACCTTCGCTACCCGGAGATGATGAGGACCATCGACGCCGCCATGCCGGCGGAGGAGATCGGGCGTCGGGCGCGCCGGCCCGGGTGCCAAGTCGATCCCTGCTACCTGTGGTCCATCGCCAACTTCTTCCTGCTCGGCCGCAAGATCATGACGATGGTGGATCCCGAGGGCGACGATCCCGCCGCCACGGCCACGGTGCTCGACTTCTGGGAACGGGGCGCGCTGGCCTACCGAGGTGACGGCACCCGACAGGCATGGGACACCGGCACGTCGCGCATCTACGACGACGACACCGTGGCCGCGCTCCTCGCCGGGACGGTGCCGATCGACGACGACGAGCACCGGGCCCAGGTGAAGCGGTTCAACGCCACGCTCGTGAACCATCTCTTCCTCCTCTACTTCGACACCCGGGCGGGCTACGGCGACACGGGTCCGTACCCCGTGCCCGGACATCACGGTCGCTCGCTCCTGGTGCGCGACTTCTATCGCCTCGCCGAGGGCGACTTCGCGTGGTCGACGGTCGCAAGGGATGTGCCCTACCACCACCTCACCGCCGCCCTGGTGCTCGACGACGTGCAGAGCACCTTCACCGACTTCGGCACCTCGAACCACACGCCCGAGGACTACCTCGACCGCCTGGTCGCCTTCGGGCTGTACACGACCGACGGGCTGCCGCCGGGCGGGCTCCGACCCGTGCCGGCCGACGAGCACGACAGCATCGTCGCGGCGGTGCGCAAGGCCCAGGCCCAGCACTATCGGAACATCGCGGCCATGGAGCGGGATGAGAAGATCCGCGCCGGCGCGTACGTGTACTTCAGCTTCCTTCGTCCGTTCGCAGAGATCGCGGGGGTGGCCGACGCGCTCGATTGGACGGTGCCCCGGGATCTCCCTGATCCCCTCTACCAGCTGCTGTCTGCGATGCAAGGCGAGAACGCGGGCGTGCCCGAGGACGAGGCGTACTACGAGCTCTACCCGGAGGATGCACCATGACCGATCAGCCCGTTGGCGCCCTCGCGCTCTCTGACGCGGACGAGCGCGCGCATCCGCCGGGTGAGGAGCGCCTGTGGGGAGAGTCGTGGTACCTCGACTTCACCAACCGGGAGGGCACGCTGGGGGGCTACGTTCGCCTCGGCCTCTACCCCAACCTCGGCGTGGCCTGGTATTGGGCGTGCCTCGTCGGGGAGGGTCGGCCGCTGGTCACGGTCATCGACCACGACGTGGCGCTCCCGAAGGCCCCGTCGCTGGAGATCCGGGCCGACGGGTTGTGGGCTGACCACGTCATCGAGACGTCGTTCGAGCACATGACGCTGGGGTGCGAGGCGTTCGCCATCTCCGTCGACGATCCGGCCGAGGTGTACGGCGACCTGCGAGGCGATCGGGTGCCGTTCGGCTTCGACCTCGAGTGGGAGACCGACCGTGGCGGTCTCTACCCCTGGATCGGCACCACCCGCTACGAGGTGTCGTGCAACGTCCACGGCGAGATCCTCGTGGGCGACGAGACGATCGCGTTCGACGGGATCGGCCAGCGCGACCACAGCTGGGGTGTGCGGGACTGGTGGAACGTCGGGTGGGTGTGGACGGCGGGTGGTCTCGAGGACGGCACCCGCTTCCACACGGCGCGCATCCGCGTCCCCGGGTTGGAGGCCTTTGCCCCTGGCTACGTCCTACCTCCCGGCGGAGGGGTGGAGCAGATCGACGTCTGCACGGCCGAGGAGGAGCTCGGCGAGCACGGCTTCCCCACGTCCGGACGCGTCCAGTGTGGGCCGCTCGACATGGCGATCGAGCCCCGGTACTTCAGCCCGGTGCACCTGGTCGATGACGACGGCACGGTCGTCCGCCACGCTCGCTTCCCCCGGGCACTGTGCCGCTTCGAGACGGCCGACGGCCGCTCGGGAGTCGGCTGGACCGAGTGGAACCAACCGACGACCTGACCCCCTCCTCGGACTCCGCGCTCCGGCGCGCCGCCGATGCCGCGCGGCCCCGGACCCTCGTGGACGTCTTCCGGGCCACCGTGGCCGAGTTTCCGGAGGAGCCGGCACTCGACGACGGCATGACGCTCACGTACATCGAGCTCCAGGCGAGGGTCGACGACCTCGCGTGGCGGCTGCGTGGCCGGGGCGTCGGTGCCGCGGACCGGGTGGGCGTCCGGCTCACCTCGGGGACCAGCGACCTGTACGTCGCCATCCTCGGTGTGCTGCACGCCGGCGCGGCCTACGTGCCCGTCGACGTCGACGATCCGGAGGAGCGAGCCCGGCTCGTGTTCGACGAGGCCAAGGTCGTGGCCATCGTGACCGACGGTCTCGAGATCGAGACGCCCCGCCTCGATCGTCCACCCGTCGAGCCCCGGCCGCCCACGAGCGACGACGATGCATGGATCATCTTCACCTCGGGATCCACCGGGGTGCCCAAGGGGGTCGCTGTCACTCACCGGTCGGCCGCCGCCTTCGTGGACGCGGAGGCGGATCTGTTCCTCGTCGAGGAGCCGATCGGGCCCGATGACCGAGTGCTCGCGGGGCTGTCGGTCGCCTTCGACGCGTCCTGCGAGGAGATGTGGTTGGCGTGGCGCAACGGTGCCTGTCTGGTCCCCGCCCCTCGATCGCTCGTCCGGACCGGGATGGATCTCGGGCCGTGGCTCGTCGCCCAGCGGATCACGATCGTGTCCACGGTCCCCACCCTCGCCGGCCTCTGGCCCGACGATGCCCTCGACCAGGTTCGACTGCTGATCTTCGGCGGTGAAGCCTGCCCGCCGGCACTCGTCGATCGACTTGCGGTGTCGGGTCGAGAGGTGTGGAACACCTACGGCCCCACGGAGGCCACGGTCGTGGCGTGTGCGGCACGGCTCGAGGTCGGCGAGCCGGTGCGCATCGGCCTCCCGCTCGCCGGATGGGATCTCGCCGTCGTCGACGCCGGTGGCGTGCCCGTGGGACGGGGGGAGGTGGGCGAGCTGATCATCGGCGGCGTGGGTCTGGCTCGCTACCTGGACCCCGACAAGGACGCGGAGAAGTTCGCCCCGATGCCTGCGTTGGGCTGGGACCGCGCCTACCGCAGTGGCGACCTCGTCGAGCACCAAGACGACGGGCTGCTGTTCGTCGGCCGCGCGGACGAGCAGGTGAAGGTCGGCGGCCGTCGCATCGAGCTGGGAGAGATCGACGCCGCCCTCCAGGCGCTCCCCGGCGTGTCGGCGGCGGCGTCGGCCGTGCGCACCACCACCGCCGGCAACCAGGTCCTCGTGGGCTACGTCGCGTCCACCGACGCTGGGCTGGACCTGGCGACGGCCACCGCCCGGCTCCGGGAGTCGCTCCCCGCCGCGCTCGTACCGCTCCTCGCGGTGGTCGACGAGCTGCCCACGAGGACGTCGGGCAAGATCGACCGGGCCGCCTTGCCCTGGCCGTTGGCCGGGACGAGCTCGGGCATGGAAGCGACCGCTGGGCTCTCGGGGACAGCCGCGTGGGTCGCCACGCAGTGGGGCGATGTGCTCGGCGCCGCGATCGCCGGCCCCGACGACGACTTCTTCGACCTCGGAGGCGGAAGCCTCGCGGCGGCGCAGCTCGTCTCGGGTCTGCGCCGTCGCTACCCGCACGCGACCGTCGCGGACATCTACGCGTATCCGCGCCTCGCGGCCCTCGCGGAGCACCTGGACGCCTCCGGCGATGGCGCCGAGGTGCCGGACCCCGAGGACCGGGAGTGGGTGGTCCCCACCTCCCGCCGCACCCAGCTCCTGCTCAGCGCGCTCGCCCTCGGCCTGCAGACCGTCGTCGGCGCTCGGTGGATCGTGTGGCTGACGCTCCTCAACAACCTCTTCGCGCGCACGCACGACCTGCCCTGGTTGGCTCCGGTGTCGTGGTGGTGGGTGGCGGTGGGCGCGCTCGTGCTCATCACCCCGCTCGGTCGCATGGCCATCGCCGTCGTGGGGGCTCGACTCCTCCTGCTCGGGGTCCGGCCAGGGGTCCATCCACGCGGCGGGCAGGCGCACGTGCGGCTGTGGGCCGCCGATCGGCTCATCGACGCCACCGGGGCGGCCAACCTGGCCGGCGCACCGTGGATCACCACCTTCGCCCGTGCCCTGGGGGCGACGGTGGGCCGGGGCGTCGATCTGCACAGCCTGCCGCCCGTCACGGGCCTGCTCACGCTCGGCGCGGGCGCCTCGATCGAGCCGGAGGTCGACCTCTCGGGCTACTGGCTGGAGGGAGACCGCCTCCACCTCGGTCGGGTGCACGTCGGTGCCGACGCCACCGTGGGCTCCCGGAGCACGTTGCTCCCGGGCGCGTGGGTGGGTGACGGGGCGGAGATCGAGCCCGGTTCGGCGGTGGTCGGTCGCGTGCCACCGCACGCACGTTGGTCGGGCTCGCCCGCCCGCCCGGCGGGCAAGCCCCGCCGCAGCTGGCCGGACCACGCCCCCTCGCGGGGGCGCGATGGCTCATCGCCTTCGGGCTGTCGTCGGCGGTGATGTCGGCGCTGCCCGTGGTGGCGGCGGCCGCGGCCGCAGTCGTGCTCGGGCGTGCGGTCGAGCACGCTGCGGACCTCGGTGATGCCGCGTCGGCTGCCCTGCTCGCGGTGCCGGTGGCGACGCTGGCAGGGTTCCTGACGCTTGCGCTGCTCACCCTCGTGAGCGTGCGGCTCCTCGGCATCGGGATCCGCGCTGGCACCTTCGCCGTCCGCTCACGGGTCGGGTGGCAGGTGTGGGCCACGGAGCGGCTGCTGGACTCAGCTCGATCGCTGCTGTTCCCGCTCTACGCGAGCCTCATCACACCGGCGTGGCTACGAGCACTGGGTGCCACCGTGGGCCGGGACGTCGAGGCCTCGACCGTGCTGCTGCTGCCGAGGATGACCACCGTGGGCGACGGCGCCTTCCTGGCCGACGACACCATGGTGGCCTCCTACGAGCTCAACGGTGGCTGGCTGCGGATCCGGCCGGCGAAGGTCGGGAAGCGCGCGTTCCTCGGCAACTCGGGGATGGCGGCGGGCGGACGCTCGGTGCCGCGCGACGCCCTCGTCGCGGTGCTGTCCGCCGCGCCCAAGAAGTCGAAGGCGGGATCGTCCTGGCTCGGGAGCCCCCCGGTGAAGCTGCGCCGGCATGCCGTGCCCGTCGACGAGCGTCGCACGTTCCGGCCGCCGACCCACCTCCGGTGGGCGAGGGCCGCCGTCGAGCTCTGCCGCTTCGTGCCGCTGGCGACCACGGTGGCCATCGCCGTCGGCGTGCTCGGGGCGCTCCAGGCCGTCGTCCTCCATCTGGGCCACGCCTGGGCCCTTGCCCTGTCGGGGGTGGTCCTGGTCGTCGCGGGTGCGGTCGCCGCCGCCATCACCTCCCTGGCCAAGTGGATCGTGGTGGGGCGCATCGAAGTGTCCGAGCACCCCCTCTGGAGCTCGTTCGTGTGGCGCAACGAGGTGGTCGACACCTTCGTCGAGATGGTGGCCGCACCCTGGTTCGCCAACGCGACAGCTGGGACGCCGATCCTCTCGGTGTGGTTGCGGAGCCTCGGCGCCAAGATCGGTCGGGGGGTCTGGTGCGAGACGTACTGGTTGCCCGAGGCCGATCTCGTGCGCGTCGGGAGCGGGGTGAGCGTGAACCGAGGCTGCGTGCTGCAGACCCATCTGTTCCATGATCGGGTCATGAGCCTGAGCACGGTGACCCTCGGCCACGGCTCCACCATGGGCCCGCACGGGGTCATCCTCCCGGCGGCGTCGATCGGCGAGGATGCCACCGTGGGGCCGGTGTCGCTGGTGATGCGGGGCGAGCACGTCCCGGCCGGCACCCGCTGGGCCGGCAACCCGATCGCGCCGTGGCCGATGGCCGAGGTCGGCGCCGAGTGATCGCGACGCCTGGTGGTGTCAGCGCCGATGACCCATACGTGCCTGGACAGGGTAACGGCGGGTACGACGTCACGGGCTACGAGCTCGACCTCGCGTACCGCGTGACCACGAACCTGCTGACGGGCAAAGCGAGGATCACCGCCGTCGCGACGCAGGACCTGAGCCGCCTCAGCCTCGACCTGGTCGGGCTTCGCGTGCAGAAGGTGACCGTCGACGGCCGTCCGGCCCACTGGGTCCACCGCGGCGCGAAGCTCCACGTGACGCCACCAGCGCCGATCGAGGACGCGACAGCGTTCGCCGTCGACGTCCGCTACTCGGGCAACCCACGTCCCGCCCACTCGGCATGGGGCGAGGTGGGGTGGGAGGAGCTCACCGATGGCGTGCTGGTCGCCGGCCAGCCGAGCGGCGCCCCCACGTGGTTCCCGTGCAACGACCGCCCGGACCAGAAGGCGCCGTTCCGTGTGGCGGTCACCGCGGCGTCCGGCTACCACGTCGTGGCCAACGGCGCGCTGAGCTCCGGTCGGGTGCGGGGGAGTCAGACCACCTGGGTCTACGACCAGCCCGAGCCGATGGCGCCGTACCTCGCCACGCTCCAGATCGGCCGCTACGAGACCCTCGACGTGGCCGTCAACCCCGTCGCGATCGGCGCGGTGCTGTCGTCCGAGCACCAGTCGGCCTTCGAGGTCGCCTTCGCCCGCCAGGCCGAGATGATGGAGGTCTTCGTCGATCGCTTCGGTCCGTACCCGTTCGACAGCGGGTACCGGGTGGTCGTGGTCGACGATGCTCTCGAGATCCCACTCGAGGCCCAGGGGCTCTCGATCTTCGGCACGAACCACCTCGACGGCGCCAGCGAGCGGCTCATCGCCCACGAGCTGTCGCACCAGTGGTTCGGCAACAGCCTCACCGTGTCGCGATGGAAGGACATCTGGCTCCACGAAGGCTTCGCCTGCTACGCGGAGTGGATCTGGTCCGAGGACTCCGGCGGCCCGACGGCGGACGAGCTGGCCCGACAGCACCACACCCGACTGGCGTCGCTCCCGCAGGATCTCGTCCTGGGTGACCCCGGCCCGGTCGACATGTTCGATGATCGCGTCTACAAGCGTGGTGCGCTCACGCTCCACGCGCTGCGCCTGGAGCTGGGCGACGATCCGTTCTTCGCGCTCCTGCGGCGGTGGGCGAGGGACCACCAGCACGGCACCGTCACGACCGAGGCCTTCGTCGAGCTGGCCGAGCGGACAGCTGGGGGCCGCCTCACCGACCTCTTCGACCGATGGCTGGTCGACGTGGGGTTGCCGCCCCTCACCACGCCTCGTCCCTGAGCGAGACGTGCTCGATCTGCACCCGCAGCGCGCGGCGCGTGCCCACGGCGACCGCCGCGACGGCGCCGGGGAGGTCGAGGTCCGCCAGCTGGACCTGGGGTCGTTCCCCCGGTCCGTCCCAGACCAGCAGCCGTGGCGGCTCGTCCGGCGCGCTGACCTCGAGCCGTGACGGATCGACGAGGAGCCCGTGTCCCGTCATCTTGAGGACGGCCTCCTTGCGCACCCACCACCGCAGGAGGGCGTCTCCTCGCGCGGTGGCGGGCCGCGCCGCGAGCTGCACCCGCTCGCGCGCCGCGAGCGCCACCTCCGCGACGGCCAGGTCCCCCGAGCCGCAGGGCTCGTGGTCCACGCCGACCTCGGCGAAGGCGGCGGCCGCCAGCACGACCCCACCGGCACCGGAGACGCTCACCCCGGCCGGAGCACGTCCGGGCACGCTGGCGACCGGTCGGCCATGGGGTCCACCGCACGCGGTGCACCGCTGTCGCAAGCCTACGGACGCGGGCGTCACCTCCAGCACGCGACCGACCACCATTCGGGCCAGCAGGTGCGCGCTCCGGAACCGGTCCTGGTCGGCGGGCCTCCGGAGCTCCTGCAGCCGCGCTCGCTCCGGATCGGTGAGGAGCCGGTCGGCCGCGGCGGGCGCGTCCGCTTCGGACCAGAGCACCCGAACGTCCAGCACCACCCGACCGTAGACGGGTGATCTGACCGGTTGGGGGTGGGGTCGTTAGCCTCGTACGGTGCTCGCCCTCATCCTCGCCGCTGGCGGCTTCCTCGATCCGGAGCGCCTGATCGACACAGTGGGGCTGCTCGGCATCTTCGCGATCGTCTTCGCCGAGTCCGGCCTGCTCATCGGTTTCTTCCTTCCTGGCGACTCGCTCCTGTTCACCGCCGGGTTCCTCGCCTCGTCGCCGTCCAGCGTGGACGAGGCGCTGCACCTGCCGCTCGCCCCCTTGCTGCTCGGTGTCTGGTTCGCGGCGGTCGCCGGCGATCAGGTGGGCTACCTCTTCGGCCAGCGGGTCGGCCCCGCGCTCTTCCGGCGACCCGACTCCCGCTTCTTCAAGCAGGAGAACGTCGACAAGGCGCAGGCGTTCTTCGACCGGTACGGGCCGAAGGCCATCGTGCTCGCCCGCTTCGTGCCCGTCGTCCGCACGTTCACGCCGATCACGGCCGGCGTGAGCCGCATGCACTACCGCACCTTCGTCACGTTCAACGTCATCGGGGGCACGATCTGGGCCTTCGGCATCACGCTGCTCGGCTACTTCCTCGGTCAGGTCGAGGTCATCGAGCAGAACCTCGAGCTCGCCATCCTGGCTGTGGTGGCCATCAGCTGCACGCCGATCGCGCTCGAGATCCTCAAGGCCCGCCGCGAGCACCGCGAGAGCCTCGTGGCTGACGTCGCGGACGTCGCCCACGATCTCCTCGAACCTGGCATCGGCGACATCGTCGAAGAGGCCATCCACCCCGACGGCAAGCTCTAGAGAACTGCTTCTGTGTGCGCTCAGCACCGCATGGCGGTGCCTGGCGCACACAGATCTGGTCGGGGTTGGTCAGTCTTGGCTGAGGAGCTTGCGGTTCTTCAGCTGGGCCTTGACGTAGTCGCGGTTCATGTAGGCGATGAAGTCGATCGAGATCTCCTTCGGGCACGCCTCCTGGCACTCACCGTGGTTCGTGCACGAACCGAAGAACGTCTCCATCGTGTCGACCATCGCCTGCGTGCGCTGGTAGCGCTCGGCCTGGCCCTGGGGCAGCAGGTTGAGGTGGTTGAGCTTGGCCGCAGTGAACAGCTGGCCGGCGCTGTTGGGGCACGCGGCCACGCACGCGCCGCAGCCGATGCATGCGGCGGCATCCATGGCCGCATCGGCGACGTCCTTGGGGATCGGCGTGAGGTTGGCGTCCGGGGCCGCGCCGGTGGGCGCGGTGATGTAGCCGCCCGCCTCCACGATCCGGTCGAAGGCGGCCCGGTCCACGACGAGGTCCTTCAGCACCGGGAAAGCCTTCGCTCGCCACGGCTCGATGAAGATCTCGTCGCCGTCGGCGAACTTCCGCATGTGGAGCTGGCAGGTGGCGGTGCCCTTCTGCGGACCGTGCGCCTGGCCGTTGATCATCATCCCGCAGCTGCCGCAGATGCCCTCGCGACAGTCGTGCTCGAAGGCGATCGGCTCCCGGCCCTCGGCGTTGAGGCGCTCGTTCACGATGTCGAGCATCTCGAGGAACGACATCTCCTCGGAGATGTCAGGAGCGTCGTAGGTCTCCATGGTGCCGGAGGCATCGGGACCGGCCTGGCGCCAGACGTGGAGCTTGACGTGCATCAGAGCGTTGCCCTCACTTGTACGACCGCTGGGTCAGGTGGACGTTCTCGAAGGTGAGCGGCTCGGTGTGGCGCGTGGGCGTGCCGCCTTCGCCGCCCCACTCCCAAGCCGCCACGTGGCTGAAGTGCTCGTCGTCGCGGAGGGCTTCGCCCTCTTCGGTCTGGCTCTCCTCGCGGAAGTGGCCGCCGCAGGACTCCTCGCGGGCGAGGGCGTCGCGCACCATCAGCTCGCCGAGCTCGAAGAAGTCAGCCACGCGGCCCGGCGCGCTCGAGGCTCTGGTTCATCGGACCGTCGCCGAGCACGCGGACGTCCTTCCAGAACTCCTCCCGGAGGGCGGGGATGTCGGACAGGGCCTTCTCGAGCCCCGTCTTGCTGCGGGCCATGCCGCAGTGGTCCCACATGATCTTGCCGAGCTCACGGTGGTAGTGGTCGACGGACCTGGTGCCCCCGATCGACAGGAACCGCTTCACGCGGTCGTCGACGGACTGCTGCGCCGCGGCGAAGGCCGGGTCGTCGACGGGTACGGGAGCGGTGCCGAGCAGGCCGGCCAGGTAGTTGGCCAGGGTGTAGCTGATCACGAAGTACCCGTCGGCCAGGCCCTGCATCAGCGCCGAGGCACCGAGCCGGTTGGCGCCGTGATCGGAGAAGTTGGCCTCGCCGAGCACGAAGAGACCGGGCAGGTTCGACATGAGGTGGTAGTCCACCCACAGGCCGCCCATCGTGTAGTGGACCGCGGGGTAGATGCGCATCGGGACCTGCATCGGGTCCTCGTCGGTGATGCGCTGGTACATGTCGAAGAGGTTCCCGTAGCGCTCGTAGATCGTCGACGCGCCGACGCGGCTGATGGCGTCGGCGAAGTCGAGGTACACGCCGTTCTTGAGCGGACCCACGCCGTTGCCCTGGTCGACCATCGTCTTCGCGTTGCGGGACGCGACGTCGCGCGGCACGAGGTTGCCGAAGCTCGGGTACTTCCGCTCGAGGAAGTAGTCGCGCTCGTCCTCGGGCACCTGGTCCGGTGACCTGGACTCGTCGGGGTTCTTCGGCACCCAGATGCGACCGTCGTTGCGGAGCGACTCCGACATCAGTGTGAGCTTCGACTGGAACTCGTCGGAGGCCGGGATGCAGGTGGGGTGGATCTGCGTGTAGCAGGGGTTGGCGAACATGGCGCCCCTGCGGTGGGCTCGCCAGGTGGCGGAGGCGTTCGAGTACTTGGCGTTCGTGGAGAGGAAGAACACGTTGCCGTAGCCACCGGTGCAGAGCAGCACCGCGTGGGCGGAGTGGCGGGAGACATGCCCCGTGACGAGGTCGCGGACGATCACCCCGCTGGCCACGCCGTCCTTCACCACGAGGTCGAGCATCTCGGCGCGTGTGTGGAGCTCGACCGTGCCGGCGTGCACCTGGTGCATCATCTGCTGGTAGGCGCCCAGCAGGAGCTGCTGACCGGTCTGGCCCCGCGCGTAGAAGGTGCGGGACACCTGCGCGCCACCGAAGGAGCGGTTGTCGAGCAGGCCCCCGTACTCGCGGGCGAAGGGGACTCCCTGGGCCACCATCTGATCGATGATGTCGACCGACACCTCGGCGAGGCGGTGCACGTTGGCCTCGCGTGAGCGGAAGTCGCCGCCCTTCACGGTGTCGTAGAAGAGGCGCTGGACCGAGTCGCCGTCACCCTTGTAGTTCTTCGCGGCGTTGATCCCGCCCTGGGCGGCGATGGAGTGCGCCCGCCGGGGGCTGTCGTGGTACGTGAAGACCTTGACGTTGTACCCCTGCTCGCCGAGGGTGGCGGCGGCGCTGGCTCCCGCCAGCCCGGAGCCGATGATGATCACCTCGAACTTGCGCCGGTTGTTCGGCGCCACGAGCTTCATGTCGAACTTGTGCTGCGTCCACTTCTCCTCGATCGGACCCGGGGGGACGTTGCTGTCGAGGGCGCCGATCACTGGGCCACCTCCCCGTCTTGGTAGTCGGTGCAGGAGACGATCACGTCCCCGCTCTTTACGCAGTCGGGGTTGTCGTCGGCGCTCACGATGCCGGTCATGACCGAGATCGGGAACATCACGTTCATCGCCGTGATGACGGCCGCGAGGCCCAGGGCGAAGCCCCGCCGCCACGAGTTCCACCGCGGGTTGTTCAGCCCGAGGCTCTGGAACATGGACCACGCCCCGTGGAAGAGGTGGATGCCGAGCGCGACGTTGGCCACGAGATAGATCGCCGCCACGCCGGGCCGGCTGAAGGTGGCCACGAAGTTGCGGTAGGGGTCGCCGCGGACGAAGTCGGGGTTCGCCGCGCCCCAGGTGAGGTCGGCGAGGTGGAAGACGATGAAGAGCCCGACGATGATGCCGGTCCAGCGCATCGACCGGCTGGCGGCGTTGGCGGCCTGGAAGTCGCGGCTCTGCTGGTACCCCGGGCCGTTCGCTCGGTGGTTCATGCGCGTGAGGCCGTAGGCCGCGTGGATGTGGAAGAAGAAGGCGCCGATCAACCCGAGCCGCATCAGCCACAAGGCGACCGTGCGGGGCAGGATCGGCACGAGGAGCTCTCGCAGGAACTCGCCATAGTGGTTGAAGTCCTCGGCGCCCAGGTACACCTTCAGGTTCCCGACGGCGTGGGCGAACACGAACCCGATGATCATCAGACCGGTGACCGCCATCACCCACTTCTTGCCGACGGCGGAGCGGTAGAAGGCCACCGGCCAGGGTGCACCTCCGCGTGGCTTCGGGTGCACCGGCTCGGTGGCCGGGCGTTCCATCGTCGTCGCCATCGCTCGATCAGCCTCCACGAGCCTCGAGGATCTCTCCGGACGGAACCTACCTGGTGCCCTGAGCAGCGCCGAAACCCAGGAGGCGCACGACGGATGGTGAAATGATCACCGGCGTCGAGGAGGAGCCCCATGACCGAAGAGCTCACCTGGGAGGCCCCCGGGCCCGGGTACTGGGAGTGGCAGGGCTCGCACCTGCCCGGCATCCCCACGCCGATCTACGGCGACATCTGGGCGGTCGGCCTGTCGACCGGGACCGCCACCTGCTTCGAGCGCCTCGGTGTCCCGTTGGCGGGCTTGGAGCCTCAGTTCGTCAACGGCCGGGCCTTCACCTCGCTCAAGCCGCTCGTCGGCAAGCGGGGTGCCGCCCCGCCCCCGAAGCCGCTCCTGTGGCTCGCACTGCGGGCGCACCCGGCCGTCCGGCAGCGCGCCAAGACCGCCGAGCACACCCTCACGGAACGGACGTGGCGCGCGCGGACCGCCGAGTGGACGAGCGTCCTGCGGCCGAGGCTGCGCGCCGCAAACCTGGCTCTGCAGCAGGAGGACGTCGTCGCCCTCGACGCCGCCGGCCTCGTCGACCACGTGCAACGGGCTCGCCGGAACGCCTTCGACGGGCACGTGCTGCACTTCGACCTGCACGGCGACGACCTCGGGCCGCTTGGCCTGTACCTGGTCAGCTGCCAGGACTGGGGCATCGCCCCCGGCGACGCGATCGCGGCGCTGGCCGGCCACTCGCCGAGCACCGCCGCACCGGTCGAGGCGCTGCGCAAGGTCGGCCTCGCCCTCCTCGAGGCTGGGTGGACACGCGATCAACCGGCGCCCGCGAGCCTCGACGAGCTGCGAGCCGTCGGTCCCGGCGTGTCCTCCGCGCTCGAGGACTACCTGCAGGAGTTCGGCTGGCGCATGGTCACCGGGTACGACCTCGACGCGCGCGCCGTCGTCGAGCTCCCGGAGGCGCTCGTCGCCAACGTGCTCGCCAGCACCGAGCCCTTCGATGCGACGGCCGCCGCAGTTGCCGGTGACGCGGCCGCGGCGGCCCTTCGCGCGCAGGTGCCCGCAGCCGCGCAGCCCGAGTTCGACGAGGCGCTCGAGGAGGCTCGCGTGGCCTTGGACATGCGAGACGACAACGGCCCCATCACCGTGGAGTGGCCGCTCGGCCTGCTCCGTCGGGCGCTGCTCGAGTCGGGACGCCGGCTGGTCGAGTCCGGCGGCTTGGCGACGGCCGAGGATGCCGTCGAGCTCACCGTCGCCGAGGTCGCGCAGCTGCTCCTCGGCGACGGCGGGCCGTCTGTGGAGGAGGTGTCGAGGCGTGGCACCGCGCGTCGGGCCGCTCGCGCCGTGATGCCTCCCGCAGCCCTCGGCGAGCGCGAGCCGGACCCGGACCTGTCGGTGTTCCCCGCCGCGCTCGCCAAGATGACGCGGACGGCGATGACGGCGGTGTCGCTCCTCGAGCGGGACCAGACGACCAGCACCGCCGACGGCGTGCTGGTGGCCGGTCTCGGCGTTGGCAAGGAGCGCTACGTCGGGCGGGCGCGCGTGGCCGAGCGCGCGGAGGACGCCCTCGCCGCCATCGAGCCAGGCGATGTGCTCGTCGTACCCTTCACCACGCCTGCCTACAACGCCGTGCTGGCGGTCTGCGGCGCGGTGGTCACCGAGGAGGGTGGGGCGCTGGCCCACGCCGCCGTGCTCGCACGCGAGCTCGGCCTTCCCGCGGTGGTCGGGGCGGCCGGCGCCCTCGAGCTCGTCCGAGACGGTGCCGAGGTGGAGGTCGACCCGGTGGCTGGCACGGTGCGGCTCCTCAGCGGGTGATCGTCGCCTCGTAGCGGTTGTCGACCTGCTCGTCGCGGCAGGCGCACGTGAGCGACAGCACGAGCGGGCCCGGAGCGTCCGGGACCACGATCTGGGCCGTGCCGACCCGCTGGCACCCGTCCACGGGGATGTCGCCTCGCCATCGCCAGGTTCGCTCGCCCCCCTGCCACTGCAGGGTGGCACTGATCGTCGCGTCGTCCACCTGCGTGCGCAGGTCGCTGACGACGTGTACGTCGAGCGCCAAGGCGTCGCCGGGCGCCACGGTCTCCGGGAGTCGGTCGGCCACGACGATGACCGGCCGGCAGGCGTCCCGCAGCGCGGCGAAGGCGAGCTTCGGCGCCCGGTCGTGGCCGAGCACCGACCACGTGACCGCCGGGTGCCCGTCGGCGAAGCAGAACTGGGCGAACCCGCCGGTCGGCCGGTACTTCAGGCGGCGCAGCGCCTCGATGTGCCGTCGCACGACCGTGGCCTGGTACTCCTGCGTGGCCGCCCGCCAGCTGTCGAAGGTGGCGTGGGCGGCGGGGGGCACGTGCCTGTCGAACACCGCCTTCTGCAGCGCGTGCGTCCGGCCCAGGCGCTCCCAGTCGAGATCGGGCCAGCGCTCGGGCTCGCAGAACTGCGCATCGACCGGCAGCGCCTGTGCCCCGAACTCGCTGACGAAGCGACCCATGCGGGGGACGGCCCGCAAGAAGCCCGGGAGGTCGCGCTCGTCGCCGTGGTACCAGCCGAAGTAGAGGTGGCTGTCCGTGCCATCGAGCTGGGGTGGGTGGGGGAGCACCCCGGAGTGGGCGATCACGGGACGCGTGCCGTCGCTCTTCTCGAGCGCTCGTTTCACGGAGCGGTCGAGCACGGTCTTGTTCCAGGTCGGTAGCTCCTGCGCCGCGGCAGCCCTGAACGCCAGGCGGCGGAGTGCCTTGCGGTCTCCCCACGTCGACGGATCGTTCTCGATGGCCATCGGCTCGTTGTGTCCGCACCAGATGGCGATCGACGGGTGATGCCCGAGCAGGTCGACGGCGGCCGTGGCCTGGCGCACCGCCTGCTTGCGGATGCCCCGTGCGTATCCCCACTGCAGCGGGAGGTCCTGCCAGAGCAGGAGCCCGGCCTCGTCGGCCGCGTCGTAGAGCTCGGGACGGGTGATGTGAGCGTGGATGCGAAGGAGGTCGAGTCCCGCCTCACAGGCCAGCGCGACGTCTCGGGTCAGGTCGTCGGCCGTCGCGTCGGCGAGCGCCATGCGCGTGGGGCCGTGGTTGGAGCCCTTCAGGAAGAGCCGCTCCCCGTTGACGCTGGTCACCCACGACCGCATGCGCACCTGGCGCAGGCCGGTTCGCAGTCGACGCTCGTCGGACACGCCTCCGCCCTCGTCAGCTGGGAGGAGGACCTGTACGTGCAGGGCGTGGAGGGTCGGGTTGCCGAGGGCGCGTGGCCACCACAGGTCCGGGTGCTCCACGGTGAGGGTCCACTCCACCTCGTTGGCACCGGCGGCGAGCGGCTGATCGGTGGCGTGGTCGAGCGCCCCGAGGGTGCTGTGCAGGCTGACCGTCCGCGCCGCGTCGCTGTCGAGCGTCGCCCGCAGTGCGAGGACTGCTCGCTCCGGCGTCGCTTCCCTGCACAGCGCGCGGAGGCGGGCGATGCGGACCGGGCCCGTCTCGGTGATGCGGACGGGGCGCCACACACCGCCGGGGTTCCAGTCAGGGTCGAGGCAGTCCCAGTGCTGGAAGACCCCGGTGATGTTGCGCTTCGCGGTCAGGTCGGTCGGGGGCGTGCACGTGACCTCCACCGCGAGGTGGTGCTCGCCTCGGGCGCGCAGCACCTCGGTGACCTCGAAGGTGTGCGGGGCGAAGTAGCCCTCGGTGTCACCGAGGTAGCCGCCGTCGAGCCACACGTCGCCCTGGTAGAAGATCCCGTCGAAGGTCAGCCATGCCCGGCGACCCTCGGCTGGCCCCATCGCGTCGAAGGACCGGCGGTACAGCAGGGGGCCGTCCGCATCGCGGAACGCTGGCGCGCCGCGCCAGTGCCCGGGGACCGTGATGGGCTCCCAGGCGTCGTCCTCGAAGCCGTCCTCGTGCCAGGTGCGGCGCAGGTCGTCGTCCGCCGCTGCGGCGCGCCAGGTCCCCGTCAGCTCCATGGAGCCGCCACCGTACCGGCCGGGTCGCGGTCGAGGAGCGGGGCCGCGTCGCGGGGACGCTGGCGCAGACCCGGCGATAGGTTGGCCATCATGATGTCGACTGCGCCTCATCCCGCCCCCGCCACGGTCGGTCAGCTCCGGGAGTCGGGCTGGACCTCGGTGCCCGTGAAGGACGAGCTGCGGCGCAACGCCATCGCACGCATCCAGTCGGGCGAGCCGCTCTTCCCGGTCGTCAAGGGCTACGAGGACACCGTGCTGCCCCAGCTGGAGAACGCGCTCCTGGCGGGGCACGACGTGATCTTCCTCGGCGAGCGCGGTCAGGCGAAGACCCGCATGATCCGGGCGCTCACCAGCCTGCTCGACGAGTGGATGCCGATCCTCGCCGGCTCGGAGATCAACGACGACCCCTTCGCGCCGGTGTCGCGCCATGGTCGCGAGCTCGTGATGGAGCACGGGGACGACGCACCGATCGAGTGGGTCCACCGCGACCGGCGCTACGGCGAGAAGCTGGCCACCCCCGACACCTCGATCGCCGACCTCATCGGTGAGGTCGATCCGATCAAGGTCGCCGAGGGCCGCTACCTGTCGGACGAGCTGACCCTGCACTACGGGCTGGTTCCCCGCACCAACCGCGGGATCTTCGCCATCAACGAGCTGCCCGACCTCGCGGAGCGGATCCAGGTCGGCCTGCTGAACGTGCTCGAGGAGCGCGACATCCAGGTGCGGGGCTACAAGATCAGCCTTCCGCTCGACCTGATCCTGTTCGCATCGGCCAACCCCGAGGACTACACGAACCGGGGCCGGATCATCACGCCCCTCAAGGACCGCTTCGGCTCCCAGATCCGCACGCACTACCCCCTCGAGGTCGCCACCGAGGTGGAGATCGCGCTGGACGAGGCCTCGCCGTTGGAGGCCGAGGGCGTCCGTGTCACGGTGCCCGACTACATGACGGAGATCGTGGCCACGCTGTCGCACCTCGCCCGATCGAGCCCGCACATCAACCAGCGCTCCGGGGTGTCGGTGCGCTTCACGATCACCAACCACGAGGTGATGGTCGCCAACGCTGCCCGCCGGGCTCTGCGCCATGGTGAGCGGGACGTCGCCCCTCGCATCAGCGACCTCGAGGCGCTGCCCGCATCGATGATGGGCAAGATCGAGATCGAGTCGCTGGAGGAGGGGCGTGACGCCCAGATCGCGGAGAACCTCGTCAAGGCCGCGGTCCTCACCGTGTTCAAGGAGCGGTTCACCCCTGAGCGGTTCCGTCCGATCGTCACCGCGTTCGAAGAGGGCGCGGTGATCCACGCCGGCGAGGACGTCACCTCGGCGGAGTACGTCGCCCTGCTCGAGAAGCAGCCGGCGCTCCGCGAGGCCGCGGCCGAGCTCACCGGCGGCGACGAGTCGGCTGCGTCGGTCGCCTCCGCCGTCGAGCTCCTCCTCGAGGGCCTGCACCTCAGCAAGCGCCTCAACAAGGATGCCGTCGGGGCCCGGGCCACCTACCGCGCCCGGGCGTAGCAACGTCTGCGGTCGGATACGTTCGGCATCCGACCGAAATCGACCGCAGACGTCAGTGAGGCGTGGCCTTCTCGGCGGCGGGCTTCGGGTTGCGGTCGCGGTCGAACAGTCCGAACTGCACGTCGTAGCCGTGGTGCCACTCGTAGTTGTCGACGCCGGTCCACCAGAAGATGCCGCGGACGTCGATCCCGCCGGTGATGGCGTCGTGCACGATGCCGAGCACGTCCTCGACGTACGCCGTGCGCTCGGCCTCGTCCGCGGTGCCGATGCCGGCCTCGCACACGAGCAGTGGGCGGCCCGGGTGGGCCTCGGCGAGCCGGTGCAGCACATGGCCCAGCCCCTCCGCCCACGGCACGTAGCCCATGGCGCCCGGTCGGCCGCCGACGGGCCAGGTGGTGAGCGATCCGTCCGCGGCGATGCCGGTGGCCGAGTAGTAGGAGAAGCCGATGAGGTCGTAGGCGTCGAGCTGCTCTGGCGCGGCCCATGACTCCCAGCTGCGCTCCTCGAAGCGCTGCGCGGCCGCCACGGACTCGGTCGTGTCCTCGACCCGGAAGACCGGGGACAGGCTCTGGATCGTGGTCACCGGCGTTGCCGGCGTGCGCAGCAGCCGGGCGGCGTCCGCGCCCGCCTGGTGGATCGTGCGGAGCACGTTGGCGGCCTCGTTGCGGTCACGGTGGCCAGGCGGAAGCACGCCGAGGAGGTGGGAGCCGAGCGCGTACCAGACCGGTTCGTTGATCGGCTTCCACCCGGACACGAGGTCGCCGAAGGTCTCGGCGACCCAATCGACGTGGCGGCTCCACACGAGGCGGCCCTGTTTGTCGTCGCGGAACCCGTTCAGGTCGTCCGCGAACCAGCCGGGGAGCGTGAAGTGGTGGAGGCATGCCCAGATCGAGACGCCGGCGTCCCGCGCCGACTGCAGGAGCAGGCGGTAGCGCTCCACCTCGTCGAGGTCGCGGTGGCCCTGCTTCGGCTCCAGGCGGGCCCACTCCAGCGACAGCCGGTGGTGCGTCAGCCCGTGCTCGGCATACAGCGCGAAGTCCTCGGCGCATCGGGTGGCGAACCCGTTGCCGACGCCCGACGGTGGGACCCGGCCCTCGAGCTCCCACCGGTACCAGTCACTCGCCGGCGCGGCGCCCTCGGCCTGCGTCGACGACGCCCCCGTCCCCCAGATGAACCCGTCGGGCCAGTCGTTCATGCGGCCATCTTCCCTTCTTCCGTGTGCACACAGAAGGAGTCTCAGGGGTAGGCCGAGTCGAGCTCGGTCTGCATGTGCGCGAGGGCCTTCACCCACCTCGCCGTGTCGAGGGCGCCCTGGAGCATCCACTGGCCCTCCACGATGAAGGTCGGGACCGCGTTGATGCCGTTGCCGTAGGCCTCCTGGCGCTCGGCCCGCACGAACTCGGCCTCCTCATCCGACGCCAGCAGCGCGGCGGCGGCCGCCCGATCCAGACCCGCCTCCGCGGCCAGGTCGGCCAGCACCTCGCGGTCCGCGACCTCGCGGCCCTCCGTGAAGTAGGCGCGTAGGAGGCCCTTCTTGAGCGTGCGCTGCGCCTCGGCTCCGGAGGTGTGCAGGGACCACGCGAGCAGGCGGTGGGCATCGAAGGTGTTGGCGCGGCGCATCCGCGACCAGTGGAAGTCGATGCCGAGCTCGGCGCCCGCGTCGGTGAGACGGGCGTGCGCCGCCTGCACCCGGCTCGGGTCACCGAACTTGCGGGCCAGGTACTCCACCAGCGGCGGCCCCTCGCCGGGCGGGACGCTGGGGTCGAGCTCGAACGAGCGGTAGACGATCTCCACCTCGGCACCCGCTTCCGCAACGGCGCGCTCGAAGCGGGCCGTCCCGATGTAGCACCAGGGGCACGCCACGTCGCTCCAGATCTCCACGTGCACGCAGCGTGCAACCGGCACCGGCCCGGGATGCTTCCCGTGCCGGTACGGTGACCCCGATGGCTGGCGCTCCGCGGTTCCGGTACTCCAAGTGGGACGGCACGCAGGTGGGCTTCGATCTCGATGCCGAGGCCGTGCTCGAGGAGATCACCGACGACCTGCTCTACCACGGTGACCTCCACGCGGCGCTCCGCCGGATGATGCAGCAGGGGTTCCGCGATCGGAACGACGAGCAGGTCATGGGCATGCGCGACCTCATGGAGCGCCTGCGCCGCCGCCGGCGCGACCAGCTCGAGCGCTATGACCTCGGGGGCGTCTACGAGGAGATCGCCGAGTCGCTCCGCGAGGTGCTCGACATGGAGCGCCAGGGCCTCGACGAGCTGGCCCGCGAGGCGCGGGAGAGCGGTGACGAGCGGCGGCAGGAGATCACCGACCAGGTCGTCGCCGAGCGCAACCTCGAGCTCGACATGCTCCCGCCCGACCTCGCGGGGATGGTGCAGCAGCTCCAGCAGTACGAGTTCACCTCCAGCGAGGCGAGGGAGAAGTTCGACGAGCTGATGGACCAGCTCCGCCAGGAGATGGCACAGAGCTATTTCAACCAGATGTCCGGGGCCATGCAGGAGATGACACCCGAGGCCATGCAGCGCATGAAGGACATGCTCAACGACCTCAACGGGCTGCTGGCCATGAAGGAGGCCGGCCAGGACACCCAGCCGGCCTTCGAGCAGTTCATGGAGCGCTACGGCGACTTCTTCCCGGAGAACCCCGAGACCCTGGACGAGCTGCTCGAGCTCATGGCGCAGCGGATGGCCGCCATGCAGGCGATGCTCAACTCGATGACGCCCGAGCAGCGGGCGCAGCTGCAGGGCCTGTCCGAGGCGCTCATGGAGGACATGGACCTCCGGTGGCAGATGGACCAGCTCAGCGGGCACCTCCAGCAGCTCTTCCCGCAGATGGGCTGGGAGCGCCGCTATGACTTCTCGGGCCAGGACCCCCTCGGCTTCGCGGAAGCGGCCCAGATGCTCAACGAGCTGGGCGACCTCGATCAGCTCGAGCAGATGCTCCGCGGGGCCTCGTCGCCAGGCGCGCTGGCCGAGGTCGACATCGATCGCGCTCGAGACCTCCTGGGTGACGACGCGGCGCGGAGCCTCGAGCAGCTCGCCAAGCTCGCGCAGCAGCTGGAGGAGGCCGGCCTCATCAACAACAAGGAGGGCAAGCTCGAGCTCACCCCCAAGGGGCTCCGCAAGATCGGGCGCAACGCGCTCTCCGACCTCTTCTCGAAGCTGGCGCGGGACAAGCTCGGCCGCCACGAGATCGAGCGCACCGGCATCGGCCATGAGCGCACCTACGACACCAAGGCCTACGAGTTCGGCGACCCGTTCAACCTCCACATCGAGCGCACCGTGCGCAACGCGGTCCGGCGCACCGGTGGCGGCACCCCCGTGCGCCTCACGCCCGACGACTTCGAGATCGAGCAGACGGAGCAGGTCGTGCGCAGCTCGACGGTGCTGATGCTCGACCTCTCCCTGTCGATGCCGATGCGGGACAACTTCCTCGCCGCCAAGAAGGTGGCGATGGCGCTCCACTCGCTCATCTCCATGCAGTTCCCGCGAGACTTCCTCGGCATCGTCGGCTTCAGCGAGGTGGCACGGGTGATCACGCCCGAGCAGCTGCCGGAGGTGTCGTGGGACTTCGTCTACGGCACCAACATGCAGCACGCGTTCCTGCTCAGCCGGCAGATGCTCGCCCGCCAGACCGGTACGAAGCAGATCATCATGATCACCGACGGCGAGCCCACGGCCCACTTCGAGACGGGCATGTCCCAGCCGTTCTTCAGCTACCCGCCGGTGCAGGAGACGATCGACGCCACGTTGCGAGAGGTCGCGCGCTGCACCAAAGAGCAGATCCGCATCAACACCTTCATGCTCGACGCCACGCCGTACCTGCGGGCCTTCGTGGAGAAGCTCACGCAGATGAACCGCGGGCGTGCCTTCTTCACCACGCCGGAGACGCTCGGCGACTACGTGCTCGTCGACTTCATCGAGCAGAAGCGGGCCCTGCGCGCGAACCGCGACCGTCGCCCCGCGTAGCCGCGGGACCGCTCATCCGTCGGCGAGCTGTGCCGTCGTCGTGGGGGCAATGGTCGTCGTGACCGGCTGTGTGGTCGTCGTGCGGCGGTTGGGTGCGGTGACCGTCACGGGGGGGATGAGCGTCGGCGGCGGTGTGCTGGAGCTGCTGCTCGTGCCGACGGGCGGGTCGGGGACCAGGAAGGTGGCGGGGGAGGCCGGCGGCGACACGGGGAGCGAGGTGGAGGGGACGATCTCCTCGGCGAGCACCGTGGGAGCCGTCGACGCGTCGTCGGTCGGGCGCGCCGGGAGCTCCGGTCGGTCGTCGTCGAGCTGCGACCACACGAGCGCCAGGACCGGGATGCTCACCGCGATCGCGAGGACGCCGAGGGCTCGCGCCTTGCGTGCGGGAGGTGGCAGCTGGTCCGGCATGGCCCCCACGAGTGTTCCCCACGGGCGGCGCGCCGGCAACGAGGCCCGGATTTCCTGGTCTCCCCCTTGCGCAACCGCCGCAGAGGGGCCAAGATCACACCGTTGTAATTACGGATGTGGTAGTTGCCGGGGGGCCGCCGCCACATCACACCCACCGAGTTGCACCGTCCCACCCCTAGGAGGGCACGTGCAGATCCCCATCTCCATCGAACCAGACGACCGGTCCTGGCAGGACTACGCGAACTGCCTGGGGGTCGACCCCGACCTGTTCTTCCCGGAGCGGGGCGCGTCGACCCGTGAGGCCAAGGAGGTCTGCCGCGGGTGCGTCGTGCGCGAGGACTGCCTCGAGTACGCCCTCGTGAACGGTGAGAAGTTCGGCATCTGGGGTGGGATGAGCGAGCGCGAACGCCGCCGCCTCCGCCGCCAGCGAGCGCTCGCCCGTCGCGCCTCCACCGCCTGACGCCGCCGTCCCCGATCCCTCAGCGAGCGGACCGGGCCGTGCGTCGGGTCAGCCTGACTTCGATCGTCCTGTCCGCCGCCAGGTCGAGCTCGCTCCACTCGTCTTCCGGCGTCACCCGCAGGACGGCCTCCGGCACCAGCCCGACCAGCTCGGTGCGATCGATCGCGATGCCCGCGGTGCGCAGGTGCTCGGCGACGAGGGCTCTGGCTTCGCGCGGGCCGGCCACGAGCGGGTCGACCAGGTTCATCGACACCTGGGTCGCCTCCCCGACCTGCAGGCCCAAGGCTCTGATGACCGGACTTCGGACGGCTGCCGCCACCCACCGCGCCACCTCGAGGTCGGGCGTCGCCATCCACACGTTGAAGGCCACCAGGAGCGGCCGGGCACCGATGGCTGCGGCCCCAGCGGTCGGGTGAGGCGCGGAGGGGCCGACATCCGGAGCCAGGTCGCGAAACGCCCGCCGGCGGACGTCGGGCAGCGATCGCTCCGGTCCGTACAGGAAGCAGGGCACCGCGTGCTCGGTGGCCAGCCAGTCGGCGAACGCATCCCGCGCGGCGATGGCGTCGTCCGTCGAGCTCTCGTCGAGGGGTACGAACGGAACGACGTCGACGACACCCAGCCGGGGATGGGCGCCCTCGTGGGTCCGGATGTCGAGGAGCTGGATCGCCTTCGCGGCCAGCGCTTTGGGCGCTGGGTCGCCGACGAGGGTGAACACGGCGCGGTTGTGATCCGCGTCGGCGTGCAGGTCGAGGAGATCGAGGCCGACCACGTCGGCGAGCTCCCGGAGGCGACCGACGTCGCGCCCCTCGCTGATGTTGGCGACGCACTCGAGCACCCGCTGAGCCTGGCACCTCACGCGTGATGTCGCCCTCGGAGCACTGGCTGGTACGGTGATCAGGTGAACCTCGGCGCGCCAGAGCTGATCATCGTCCTGATCGTGATCCTCGTCCTCTTCGGCGGGTCGAAGCTGCCGAAGCTCGCGCGGTCGCTCGGTCAGGCCCAGAGCGAGTTCAAGAAGGGCATCCAGTCGGCGGACGACGAGGACGTCGAGGGCGACAAGCCCAGCACCTGAGCGCTGGTCTAGCTGACCACCGCGGGCTTGATGGCCCGGCGGCGCTTCAGGATGCGACGTCGCTCGCGCTCGGAGCAGCCACCCCACACGCCGTGGTCGATCCGGTTCACGAGGGCGTGCTCGAGGCACTCGGCCTGCACCGGGCACGTGGCGCAGATCTTCCGCGCCACCTCCACGCCGGCGCCGTCGCTCGGGAAGAACGTGGACGGGGGGATGCTCACGCAGAGCCCTCGGGCCATCCATGCGTGCTCGTGTTCCATTCGGGGGGCCTGCCTTTCGGGGTTGACCCTTTCTACGGACGTGGAGCCCGTTTGGTTCCCAGAACCCTGAAGCAATGCTGAGAGAAGGCGGTCGGCCGGGGTGGCAACGGGCTGGCAGCAGGCGAGGATGGGCACATGGGAAGCACCGAGTCCGACCCGCCCGCTGACCTGACCCCGCCGACGGATCCCGGCGAGGTCCCTCCGGCGCCCTTGCCCATGCCCCCGGTGCGCGTCGACGAGCCGGCGCCGCTCGAAGGTCCGCCCGCCCCAGCCACCGGGTCCACGTCGCTCTCCGACCCCTTCGGGCCCTCCGGGCCGCCCGACTGGACCAAGCCCGAGGTGGCCCAGGTCGAGCTGCCCAGCCCGGCGGCGCCGCCCATCCCGCCCAGCGCGGGGACGAGCACTCGTCGGGCCGCCGTCCTCGGCGCGGTCGCGGGCGGCCTCGTGGCCGCACTGGTGGCCACGGGCGTCAGCGTGGCGCTCGACGACGACGCGTCCGACGGCAAGGCACAGCCGGTGCTGACGCCGGTCACCACCAGTGACGGCGCGCTCGACATCCAGGGCATCCTCGCCAAGGTGCAGCCGTCCGTCGTGTCGATCGAGACCAGCGCGCAGACGTCCCAGGGCGTCTTCGCGGGTGCGGGGTCGGGGATCGTGCTCTCGGCGGACGGGCTCGTGCTCACGAACGCGCACGTCATCGGGAGCGTCGGTGACATCACCGTCGTCTTGAACGACGGCACCGAGCACCCGGCCACGCTGGTCGGCAGCTCGCCCGACGACGACCTGGCCGTGATCCAGGTGGAGGGCGTCGACGACCTCGTGCCGGCCGAGCTGGGTTCCTCGGACGATCTGCGGGTGGGCGACGAGGTGATCGCCATCGGCAACGCTCTCAACCTGGGTGGTGATGCCACGGTCACGCGCGGCATCGTCTCGGCCAAGGATCGGGACCTGCAGACCGAGGGCGTGTCGCTGGAGGGCCTGATCCAGACGGACGCCGCGATCAACCCCGGCAACTCGGGCGGTCCGCTCGTCAACGCCGCGGGCCAGGTGATCGCGGTGAACACCGCCATCGTGGCCGACGCGCAGAACCTCGGGTTCTCCATCGCCATCGATCGTGCTCGCCCGATCATCGAGGAGCTCAAGGCCGGCGAGGGTCAGATCACCCCCGATCAGGCGTTCCTCGGGGTGTCGACGACGGACATCAGCGAGCTCACGGCCGAGGTCAAGGCCCGCTTCTCCATCGAGGTCGAAGAGGGTGCCTTCGTGACGGAGGTCGTCCCCGACTCGGCCGCCGACGACGCCGGCCTGGTTCCCGGGGACGTGATCGTCGAGATCGACGGTCACGCCGTCACGGAGGCCGTCGACGTGCGTGAGGCCGTCCTCGACAAGGAGCCCGGCGACACGATCGAGATCGTGGTCCTGCGTGCCGGCGAGGAGAAGACCCTCGAGGCCGAGCTCGGCCAGCGAGGTGACCGGTCCTGACCTGGGGAGCTGCCGTCGGCAGCCGCTAACGTGGGCAGCCATGTCTGATGTCGCCGCCGCCCCCCTCGAACCGCCCCGAGCCCATGCTCGGGTCGTCTACCTCGGCCCCGTGGCGCCCCACTGGGAGATCCACTCGGACTTCGGTGACCGTCAGGTCATCGAGGAGTTCCGCGGCCGCGTGCTGGCCCGCCTGGTGCTGCTCCCGCCCCACGATCCCCAGTTCCGCCGCAACCGCGAGCGGGTGATCCGCGACGCCGAGCGGGAGAACATCCTCCTCGACTGGGACCTCGGGCTCCCGGAAGAGGACGAGCCCCCGACCTGAGCCCAGGTCGGTACGCTCGCCGCCATGCCCGAGGCCGCCGACGGGGACGCACAGGGACTCCTCGACGCGCCCGTCGACGAGCCGCGGTACATCAACCGGGAGCTCTCGTGGCTCGACTTCAACGAGCGCGTGCTCGCCCTCGCGGAGGACGAGAAGGTGCCGCTGCTCGAGCGCGCCAAGTTCGCCGCCATCTTCAGCCAGAACCTCGACGAGTTCTTCCAGGTCCGCGTCGCCGGCCTCAAGGAGCAGGTTGCCGCAGGGATCGGCACCGCCACGCCGGACGGCCGCACCCCGGGCCAGCAGCTCCTCGAGGTGCGGGATCGGGTGGAGCGCCTTGTCGTGCGGCTGCAGCACCTCTTCCTGGACGGCATCGTCCCGGCGTTGGCCGCCAACGGGATCCGGCTGTCGAGCTGGGACGAGCTGGACGACGACGACGAGAAGTTCATGGTCGAGACGTTCGAGCAGCGGATCTTCCCCGTCCTGACCCCCCTCGCGGTCGACCCTGGGCACCCCTTCCCGTACATCTCGAACCTGTCGCTGAACCTCGCCGTGCTGCTCCGGGACCCGGTGACGGCCGAGCGCCGCTTCGCTCGCGTCAAGGTGCCCGATCTCCTGCCCAGGTTCGTGGTGATGCCCGATGGCGAGCGCTTCGTCCCGCTCGAGCAGGTCATCGCCGCCCACCTCGGCCAGCTGTTCCCGGGGATGGAGGTGGAGTCCACCGACACGTTCCGAGTCAGCCGCAACGCCGACCTCACCCTCGAGGAGGAGGAGGCCGACGACCTCCTCGCGGCGGTGGAGATCGAGCTGCGCCGACGCCAGTTCGGGCGAGCCGTCCGCCTCGAGATCAGCTCGGGGATCACCGACGAGGTGCGCGAGCTGCTGCAGCGCGAGCTCGACCTCGGCGACGACGACACCTACCAGTGCGAGGGACCCCTCGACCTCGGGGGCCTGTGGTCGGTCCACGGGCTCGACCGCCCCGAGCTCAAGGATCCGGTGTTCAAGCGGGTGTCGCCCGCCCGCCTCGACACCGGCGAGGACGAGCGTCCTGACTTCTTCGCGGTCCTGCGCGAGGGTGACGTCCTCGTCCACCATCCCTACGACTCGTTCCGCACCACGGTCGAGGAGTTCATCCGCCAGGCGTCGACCGATCCCCACGTGCTCGCCATCAAGATGACGCTCTACCGCACCTCGGGCGACAGCCCGATCGTGCGATCGCTCATCCGGGCGGCCGAGCGCGGCAAGCAGGTGGCCGTCCTCGTGGAGCTCAAGGCGCGCTTCGACGAGGGCGCCAACATCGAGTGGGCCAAGGCCCTCGAGACCGCCGGCGTCCACGTCGTGTACGGGCTCGTGGGCTTGAAGGTGCACACCAAGACTGCCCTCGTCGTCCGCGACGAGACCGATGGCATCCGGCGCTACTGCCACATCGGCACCGGCAACTACAACTCCAAGACGGCCCGGATCTACGAGGACGTCGGGCTGCTCACCTGCGATCCCGACATCGGCGCCGACCTCACGCAGCTGTTCAACTTCCTGACGGGCTACGGGCGCGATGTCGGCTACAAGACCCTCCTGGTCTCGCCCCACACCACGCGCACGGGGATCGAGGCGCTGATACGCAACGAGATCGCCGTCGCTCGAGCCGGCGGCCCAGGTTCGATCACCCTGAAGATGAACAGCCTCGTCGACACCCAGATGATCGACGCCCTGTACGAGGCCTCCGAAGCCGGCGTCGAGGTCGACCTCGTCATCCGGGGCATCTGCTGCCTCATCCCGGGTGTTCCCGGCCTGTCCGACCACATCCGCGTCCGATCCATCGTCGGGCGCTACCTGGAGCACAGCCGGATCTACCGCTTCGCGAACGGCGAAGGGCGCGGCCATCCGAAGGTGCTCATCGGGTCGGCCGACCTCATGCCGCGCAACCTCGATCGCAGGGTCGAGGCCCTGGTGGCCGTCGACGAACCGGAGCTGCAGGCCCGCCTCGACGAGATCCTCGAGGTCAACCTCGCCGACGACACGCTCGCCTGGGAGCTCCACCCCACCGGCGAGTGGCGACGTGTCGAGGGCCCCGGTGCCGTCGACACGCACCTGCGCCTCCAGGAGATCGCCGGCACCAGGGCTCGCCGGCGCGCCTGACGCTGCAGCCGAACGTTGGCGTTCGGTTCACCTGTCGTTCACCATCGCCATGCTCACCGGTCACCGGGGCTTCCTACGGTGCGCGTCGACAACCCGTCACCCGTAGGACATCAGTTGCTCCCCAAGGAGGGCACCCCGTGCTCAAGAAGAAGCCGATGCTCTGGCTTTCCCTGCTGCTCGCCTTCGGCCTCGTCGCCGCGGCGTGCGGCTCCGACGACGACTCGAGCTCCCCGGACACGACCGGGGCCGAGGGCGGCGTCTCGGGCGATTGCCCCGATGTCGACGGCGACGTGATCATCTCCGGCTCGTCGACCGTCGAGCCCATCTCGGCGCGCGTCGGTGAGCTGCTCGAGGACTGCGGCTCCGGGGTGCTCGCCACCGTGGATGGTCCCGGCACCGGTGACGGCTTCCAGCTGTTCTGCGCCGGCGAGACCGACATCTCCGATGCCTCTCGTCCGATCAAGGAGGAGGAGGCGCAGGCGTGCTCCGACGCCGGCGTCCAGTTCATCGAGCTCAAGATCGGCATCGACGGCATGGTGGTCATGACCAGCCCGGACAACACCACGATCGAGTGCCTGAGCTTCGCCGACCTCTACGCCCTCATCGGCCCGGAGTCGGAGGGCTTCGAGAGCTGGAGCGATGCCCAGGATCTGGCCGCCGAGCTCGGGTCGGACACGTCCTTCCCGGATGCGTCCCTCGACATCACCGCCCCCGGTGAGGAGTCGGGCACCTACGACTCCTTCATGGAGATCGTGTTCAAGGACATCAGCGAGGCCCGTGCCGAGGCCGGCAAGATCACCGAGGACCAGATCGAGACCTCGCGCAAGGACTACTCGTCGCAGGCTGACGACAACGCCATCATCGCCGGCATCGAGGGCTCCTCGTCGAGCCTCGGCTGGGTCGGCTTCGCCTTCGCGCAGGAGGCCGGTGGCGAGGTCACCGAGGTCCCGGTCTCGGCCGAGCCGGGCGGCGAGTGCGTCGCTCCGACGGCCGAGACGATCGCGGACGGCACCTACCCGCTCGCCCGTGACCTCTACATCTACGTGAACGCCTCCCGGGCCGAGGAGAGCGACGCCGTGGCCGCCTACGTCGACTTCTACCTCTCCGATGCCGGCATCTCGTCGGTGTCGGAGGTCGGCTACGTGGAGCTCACCTCCGACGAGCTCGAGGCGACCCGCACCACGTGGGCCGACCGGGTGGTGACCCCCGAGCCCGCCTGATCCTCCCCATGGCGTGACGTTGGGACCGGGCCTGCCGGCCCGGTCCCAACCCACGCCCGCACTCGTTAGCCTCTCGCTGCACCCGTAGGAAGGCGCCGATGGCCATCACGCTGCAAGATCTGAGGGGCAACCGCCGTCGGGTCCGGACCGAGCGACTCGTGCGCGCTGCGCTCACGGCGGCGGCCGCGACCTCCATCCTGATCAGCGCCCTGATCGTGTTCTCCCTCGTTCGGGAGACGTGGACCTTCGTCACCCAGGTCGAGTGGGCGTCGGTCTTGTCGTCTGACGGCTGGTTCCCGCGCCGTGGCGACTACAACATCTGGACGCTCCTGGTCGGAAGCGCCATCGTCACGACCGTGGCCATGGTGATCGCCGGACCTGTCGGCCTCGGTTCGGCGATCTATCTCTCCGAGTACGCCCGGCCAGGCGTGCGCAAGGTGCTGAAGCCCACGCTGGAGATCCTCGCCGGCATCCCGTCGGTGGTGCTCGGGTTCTTCGCGATCAGCATCATCTCGCCGGAGATCGTGCAGCGGTTCTTCGGCGCCACCGACCTCTTCAACCTCATGGCCGCGGGCATCGGCGTCGGGATCCTGTCGATCCCGCTGGTGGCCTCCGTGTCCGAGGACGCCCTCCGCAGCGTGCCCCAGGCGTTGCGGGAGGCCAGCTACGGCATGGGCGCGAAGAAGATCACCACGACCGTCCGGGTGGTGCTCCCCGCCGCCGTCTCGGGTCTCGTGGCGGCGTTCATCCTGGCCGCCTCGCGGGCCGTCGGCGAGACGATGGTGGTGTTCATCGCCGGTGGGGCCGGCGGTGGGACCCTGTTCAACACCAACCCGCTCGAGCCGGGCCTCACCATGACCGCCGCCATGGCCTCCCAGGCCACCGGCACAGACGCCGTGGTGGGCGAGGCGCTCACCTTCCAGAGCCTCTTCTTCGTGGGCTCGGTGCTGTTCCTCATCACGTTCGTGCTCAACGTCATCGCCTCCCGCTTCGTGCGGCGCGTACGGGTCAGCTACTAGGAGATCGGATGGCCCTCACCACACCCGCGATCGTCGGACCCAGGGCGGCGGAGCGATCCGTTCACGACCAGCTCACCCGAGGTGGCACCGACTGGGCCGGCCGCACGTTCCTCCTGCTCTTGGTCGGGTCCCTCGCCTTCAGCGTGGCTGTGCTGGCCGTGCTGATCATCGACGTGCTCCAACTAGGGCTTCCCGTTCTCCTCGAACGCTTCACCGACTTCATGACCGGCACGCTGCGCACCCGCGCCGACGAGGCGGGTATCGCCCAGGGCATCGTCGGGTCCTTCTGGATCTGTGTGTTCGTCGTCGTGCTCTCCTTCCCCCTCGGCATCGGCGCGGCCGTCTACCTGGAGGAGTACGCCCCCGACACCCGCTTCAGCCGCTTCGTGAACGTCAACATCCGCAACCTGGCCGGTGTGCCGTCGATCGTGTACGGCATCCTCGGCTTCACGATCTTCACCAAGGCGCTCCGCGACCTCACGGGCAGCGGCACGGCCAACGGGCGCACGGTCATGTCCGCGGGCCTGACCCTGGCGATCCTCGTGCTGCCGATCGTGATCATCACCGCTTCCGAGGCGGTGCGCGCCGTGCCCAACGCCCTCCGGGAGGCGGGCTACGGCGTGGGGGCCACCCGCTGGGAGGTGATCCGGGCCCACGTGCTGCCGTACGCCGCGCCGGGGATCATCACGGGTCTGATCCTCTCGATCGCGCGGGCGCTCGGTGAGGCAGCCCCCCTGATCCTGGTGGGCGCCACGACCGGTCGGCTGGCGAGCGATCCGTCCCTGTTCGACCTCAGCCAGCTCCGCGAGCGCTTCACCGCGCTTCCCATCGTGGTGACCGAATGGACCAAGAACCCGCAGGAGGGGTTCGACGAGATCGCCGCCGCCGCCATCGTCGTGATGCTCGTGATCGTCATCATCGCCAACACCGGCGCGATCCTCCTGCGCAACCACTACGAGAAGAAGAGGACCTGAGCGATGTCCACCCACGACCTCACGGAGCCCGCCACAGTGGACGAGAGCCGCAACGTCACCCCCGACGTCCGGGACGAGGCAGAACCCGGCCGGGCGACCGAGGTCGTCTTCGACGTCGCCGACCTCGCCGTCTACTACGGCGACTTCCGCGCGGTGCGAGACGTGAACGTGGCGATCAACAAGCACGAGATCACTGCGTTCATCGGGCCTTCTGGCTGCGGCAAGACCACGGTGCTCCGGTGCTTCAACCGCATGAACGACCTCATCGTCACGGCTCGCGTCGAGGGCAAGGTCACCTACCACGGCGTGGACCTCTATGACCGTGAGGTGAACCCGGTGGAGGTCCGACGTCGGATCGGGATGGTCTTCCAGAAGCCCAATCCGTTCCCGAAGTCCATCTACGAGAACGTCGCCTTCGGACCGAAGGTCGCCGGCGTCAAGGGGAACATGGACGACATCGTCGAGCGGGCCCTCACCGGCGCCGGCCTGTGGGACGAGGTGAAGTCGCGCTTGAAGGCCTCCGGCATGGGGTTGTCGGGTGGCCAGCAGCAGCGGCTCTGCATCGCTCGAGCGATCGCGACCGATCCCGAGGTGCTGCTGATGGACGAGCCGTGCTCCGCGCTGGACCCGATCGCGACGGCGCGCATCGAGGACCTGATGCAGGAGATCAAGGACAAGTACACGATCGTCATCGTCACCCACAACATGCAGCAGGCCGCTCGGGTGAGCGATCGCACCGCGTTCTTCACGACCGAGGTCAACCCCGAGAGCGATACCCGCACCGGACTGCTCGTCGAGGTGGACAGCACCGACAAGATGTTCTCGAACCCGAGCGACGAGCGCACGGAGAACTACGTCACCGGTCGCTTCGGGTGACCATGGACGCGCAGCCGGTCGAGCCGTTGCGCCACGGGTTCCGCGAGGAGCTCGAGCAGCTGCGGCTCCAGGTCGAGCTCATGGGAGTGCGGGTGGACGAGAACCTGGAGCGCATGCGGGAGAACCTGCGCACGGGCGACCCCGCGATCGCGGAGGCGGCCTTCCGGGCCGACAACGAGATCGACGCCATGAACGTGTCGCTCACCGAGCGCTGCTACCTCCTGCTCGGCCGGGAGGCCCCGGTTGCCTCCGACCTGCGGTTCATCGTGTCGGTGCTCCGGATCATCTCCGAGCTCGAACGGGTCGGCGACCTCGCGCTGCGCGTGGTGAGCCTGTCGCCCAAGCACGAGCTCCTGGCCCGGTCAGAGGTGGTGTTCGACATCCTCGTCACGCTGGCCGACGAAGCGGTGGAGATCTACCGGGTCGCGCTGCGCGCATGGGCCGAGCAGGATCTCCAGCTGGCGACCGACCTGGCCACACAGACCCGCGACCTCGACCTGTACTACGAGCGGCTGGTGAGCGAGCTCAAGCGGCTCGACGGGCCCGACGCGGTGCGCATCGCGATGGCCTGCTTCTCGGCCGGGCGCGCCCTCGAGCGCATCGCGGACCACGGCGCCATCATCGGGGCGCGCCTTCGATACCTCATCACCGGCGAGCCCGCTCACCTCGCGGCCGAGGTCCGGTAGGAGGAACCGACCATGCCCGACAGCCGCTCGACCTTCCACCAGCAGCTCGACGAGGTTCAGCGTGACCTCCTCCGGGCTGCCGCGCGGGTGACCGAGGCGATCATGCGGGGCACCGAGGCACTCTTGACCCTCGATCTCGCCGAAGCGGAGGCGATCATCGCCGGCGACGACGAGATCAACGCCCTCACCCTCGACATCGAGGAGCGCTGCTTCACGATCCTCGCCCGCCAGCAGCCCATGGCCAGCGACATGCGGGCGCTCGTGACCGCGATCCGGCTCACGTCCGAGATCGAGCGCTCGGGCGACCTGATGGTGAACGTGGCCAAGGCCACGCGCCGCCTCTATGGCTCAGAGATCCCTGTGCCGCTGCGGAGCCTGCTCCAGCGCATGGCCGAGGAGGCCGTCCGGCTCTACGGCTGGGCCATGGACGCCTACCAGGAGGGCGACGCCCACCTGGCGGGGGCCCTCGATGACATGGACGATCGGCTGGATCAGCTCCACAAGGACTACATCCAGGCGATCCTCGAGCTGCACGCGGACGTCCGCGACGTGCAGGCCGCGGTCCAGCTCGCCCTGGTGGGCCGCTACTACGAGCGCATCGGCGATCACGCCGTCAACATCGGCGAGCGGGTGCAGTACATGGTCACTGGCCTGCTGCCCGAGCACGTCGCGGAGGCTCCGGCCGCCGTCCCAGAGCGTCCGCGCGACGAGCAGGGCTACTCCGGGTGACCACCTTCCTCGCGGTGCTCGTGATCGCGCTGGTTGCCGTCCTGGTCCTGGTCTTCGCGGGGCAGAAGCGCCTCGCCCGCCGCCTGGTGGTCGCGAGTGGTCGCCTGTCGTCCGACGTCGTGCCGAGTGGTTCGGGGTTGGCGGAGGCCACCACGGTCGTCGAGCGCGCGGTCGATCGCAGCCTGCTGCGCGGTGGCGAGGGCTCCGTGTCCGAGGCCCGCCTCGCCAGCGCGCTGGCCGTGATCCCGCAGGGCGTGGTCGTGTTCGACCACGCGGGGGCCATCGCCTACCGCAACGACGTGGCGGCTGGGTACCTGGCGGCACGTCACGGCGAGGCGCTCGTCGAGGAGGCCATCGTCGAGCTCGCGGCGGACGCCTCGGCGAAGTCCGACGGCATCGTGCCATCCCGGACCGTCGACCTCTTCGGCCCGCCCCGGCGCACCGTCGTCCTGAGGGCCATCCGCCTCGCGCAGGATGGTCGCGGCCTGGGCGTGCTCGTGGTGATCGACGACGTGACCGACCGCCGCCGCCTGGAGGCGGTCCGCCGCGACTTCGTGGCCAACATCAGCCACGAGCTCAAGACGCCCGTCGGCGCCCTGGGCCTGCTCTCGGAGACGTTGCTCGCCGAGGACGATCCTGCCGTGGCCCAGCGGCTCGCCGAGCGAATGCTGACCGAGGCCTTCCGGGTGGGTCGCACCATCGACGACCTCCTCGAGCTGTCGCAGATCGAAGCAGACGAGGAGGCGCGCCGAGAGGAGGTGCCGGTGCACCGCTTCGTCGCCGAGGCGGTCGACCGGGTCCGGCCCGCGGCAGAGCAGCAGGGGATCTCGATCGAGGTGGAGGAACCGGCCGCTCGGCTCGCGGTGGCGGGCGATCGTCGCCAGCTCGTGTCCGCCACCTACAACCTGCTCGAGAACGCCGTGAAGTACTCCGACCCCGGCTCCACGGTCCAGGTTCGGGCGCGCACCAATGGTCGCTGGGCTGACATCGAGGTGGAGGATCACGGCATCGGGATCCCGCGGCGCGACCTGGAGCGCGTGTTCGAGCGCTTCTACCGGGTCGATCGCGCCCGTAGTCGCGAGACCGGTGGGACCGGGCTCGGGCTCGCCATCGTTCGTCACGTCGCCAGCAACCACGACGGCGACGTCCAGGTCACGTCCACCGAGGGCGAAGGCTCTACGTTCACCCTGCGACTGCCGGTGGGAGCCGGGCCGGTCGCCGTCACCGCAGAGGCAGGCTGAGCGCCCCATGAGCACACCCGATGCCACCATCCTGGTGGTCGAGGACGAAGACTCCTTCGTGGACGCGCTCACGGTCGGCCTGAAGCGCGAGGGGTTCCGCGTGACGGTCGCACGAGACGGAGCGGAGGCCCTCGACGTCTTCGACGCCGTGCGCCCGGACCTCGTGCTGCTCGACGTCATGCTGCCCAAGGTGTCGGGCATCGACGTGTGCCGTGAGCTCCGCCGCCGCTCGTCGGTTCCGATCATCATGGTCACGGCCAAGGGCAGTGAGATCGACACGGTCGTGGGCCTGGAGGTGGGAGCGGATGACTACGTCACCAAGCCGTACCGGCTGCGTGAGCTGGTGGCGCGGATGCGGGCGGTGCTCCGACGCCGGGCGGGTGACGCCGCTGCGCACTCCCTCAGCGGCGACGCCCTGGAGGTCGGAGACGTCGCCCTGGACCCCGAGCGCCACGAGGTGGTCATCCGCGGCGAGGCCGTGTCGCTGCCGCTGAAGGAGTTCGAGCTCCTGGAGATCCTGCTCGCCAACGCCGGACGGGTCCTTCCTCGCGACACGTTGATCGACCGGGTCTGGGGGTCCGACTACGTCGGCGACACCAAGACCCTGGACGTCCACGTGAAGCGCCTGCGAGCGAAGGTGGAGCCCGATCCCTCCTCCCCGACCCGCATCGTCACGATCCGCGGCCTCGGGTACAAGTACGAGGTCCCCCGGGGCTGAGGTCGCCGTAGAGGGCGGGGCGGGGGGCTCGTACGATGACCTCGATGTCCACCCCGGCCGGCTGGGAACCTCTCCAGACACCCAAGCGTCGAGCTGGTGCCGACGCGTTCCACCTGTCGCCCTTCGCCCGGCTGGCACGCGCCCACGTCTTCGTCGCGGCCGGTGATGCGCTCGTCGCCATCGCGCTGGCCAACTCGCTGTTCTTCGACCTCGACCCGAACGACGCACGTTGGAAGGTGTTCCTCTACCTGGCGCTCACGATGGCGCCGCTCGCGCTGGTCGCGCCCTTCATCGGACCCCTGCTCGACCGTTCGGTCGGCGGACGGCGCTGGATGATCGTGGGCGTGAACGCGGGTCGCGCCCTCGTGTGCCTCATCATGATCGACGACCTCGACGGGCTGCTGCTGTTCCCCGAAGCGTTCGCGGTCCTGGCGATGGGCAAGGCCTACGCGGTGTCCCGGAGCGCCGTCGTCCCCACCGTGGTGCGCAGCGACGCCGAGCTCGTGGAGGCCAACTCCAAGCTGCAGCTTCTGTCCGGGATCGCCGTTCCGCTGGCGGCGGTTCCCGCCGGGATCGCCTTCCTGATCGCTGGCTCACCGGGCGTCCTCGTGCTCGCGGTGGTCGCCTTCGCGATCGCGACCGTGGCCGCCCTGCGCATACCCCGCACCCAGGTGGCCGACGCGCCGGCCACCGCCGCCGAGACGGCCGAGCTCCGGGGCGCCGGCATCCTGCTCGCCGCCTCCGCGATGGGGCTGGTGCGCGGGATCGTCGGGTTCCTGACCTTCCTCCTCCTCTTCGAGCTGCGCGACGGCGCGACGTGGATGATCGGCGCGGTCCTCGTCGTCACCGGCGCCGGCGCCCTGCTCGGATCCGCGGTGGCGCCCACGTTGCGCCGCTCGTACACCGAGGAGCGCATGCTGACGACCGTGCTGGGGGTGGCCGTCGTGGGTGGGCTGCTGGCGGCGTGGGTGGGAGGCCTGGCCGCCAGCATGCTGCTCGCCGGGCTCATCGCGGTCGTCGCCACCGGCGGCCGTCTGGCCTTCGACTCGTTGGTGCAGCGAGATGCCCCCGACGCCAACCGGGGTCGCTCCTTCGCGGCCTTCGAGCTGCGGTTCCAGATGGTCTGGGTGATCGGGGCCGTGATCCCGGTCCTCGTCTCGATCCCGCTCCAGGTCGGGTTCCTGGTGATCGCGGCCGTGGCGGGCTTCGCCCTCTTCTCCTACGTCGCCGGGCAGCGCGCCGCGCACCGTGTCCACGGAGTCCACCCCACCGCCGAAGGCGACGAGCCCGAGGCGGACCCGACGCTGACCGATCGCACGGCCGTCCAACGCCCGCCGATCGTCGACCCCACCACGATCCAGGAGTAGGCGGGGAGGATCAGCCGCGGCGCGAGCGTCGCCGGAGGAGGGCGACGGCGCCGGCCGCCGCACCCACGATGGCGACGCCGGCGGCGCCGAGCGCGAGCTCCTGCCGCCGCCGGGGGCTGAGCGTGGCCCACGGCCCCGCACGGTGCGAGCCGACGTAGGCCTCCTCGTTGGACGAGATCGGCTCCCATCCGTCGGCCCGCAGCCGGTCGTTGGCCACCACCCACGGGTGGACGGTGAAGGGCAGGAGCGCGGGCGGGGTCGGGGCCAGGCCCCATCGCCACCGCATCCCCGCCAGCCGGACCGCGAGCCGCTCCGGCAGGCGGAGCCTCGGCGCTCCTCCGGCCAGCGCTCGGACGGTGTCGCCGCTCATCCACCCGTCGGGTGCCACGTTGCGCGGCCCGTCGAGCCGAGCGCGTCGGGCGAGGTCGACCGCGGACGCGAGGTCGGCGACGTCGAGGAACTGCGCCGGTGGCTCGTCGTCTGTCACGGGCAGTGACGTGGAGCGCGCCAGCGCCCTCGCCAGCCAACCGTTCCCGCTCGCCGAGACCGTCACCGTCGGTCGCAGCGTCGTGATCGTGGCGCTCGGGTGGGCGTCGCGCCACTCGGCAGCGCTGCGCTCGAGCTCGGCCTTCTCGTAGGCGAGCGCAACCCCCGGGTTCGGACGAAGGGGTGCGTCCTCGGTGAGCGGTACGGGGTTGTTGGCCCAGGCGCCGTACACCGTCGCACTGGAGAGGAGCACCACGTGCTGCGCGCCGACCGCGGAGGCAGCATCGAGCACCCGGCGAGCGAGGGCTCCGTCGCCCAGCTGCCGGTCGTCGGTCGGTTCCTCGGGACCGGTGGGCTCCGCCAGGTGCACGATGGTGGTGGCGTCCTCGAAGAGCGGCTTGAGATCGGCGGTGGCGAGGTCGACCGGGTGCGCCTCGATCTTCGCCGGTGACCGAGCGAGGTCCCGCTGGTCGAGCGCGATCACACGAGCGACGCCGGGATCCTCGATCGCGAGCTCGCAGACGCGGCGACCCAAGGAGGACGCGGCGCCGGTGACGACGATCACCTCGCCCGCGAGGTCCGATGCAGATGCCATGGCCCTACGATGCCCCTGTGACTGACTCCGGTCCACTCGGTGACCCCTTCGAGGGCATGCCCATCTTCGGCGACATCGCTCGCCTGCTGGGGCAGCAGGCGGGTGGCGCCTGGGACAGTGCCCGTCAGCTCGCCGTCACCGTCGCCACCGGGGGCGCCAGTGAGCCCAACGTCGACCCGGTGGAGCGGATGCGGATCGAGCAGCTCGCGCGCGTGGCCGACCTGCGGGTGGCGGACGCGACCGGGCTGTCCACGTCGGTCAGCGGGCGGGCCGTGTCCGTCCTCCCGGTGAACCGCACGCGCTGGGTGATGGACAGCCTCGAGGCCTACCGGCCGCTGGTGGAGCGGCTGGCCGATGCGCTCGGACCCTCCGAGGCCGACAGCGACGACGAGCCGATGGAGCCCGGCGACCCCATGGCGGGCATGTTCTCCGGCATGCTGGAGATGTTCCAGCCGATGGTGCTGGCGATGACGGCAGGCTCCATGGTGGGCCACCTCGCCCGCCGCACCTTCGGGCAGTACGACCTCCCGATCCCCCGTCCGATCACGGGCCCCAGCGCCGACGAGCTCCTCCTCGTCGTGCCGAACCTCGACGAGTTCGCGGCCGAGTGGAGCCTCGCTCCTGAGGACCTGCGGCTCTGGATCTGCGTGCACGAGGTGGCCCACCACGCAGTGCTCGGGGTACCCCACGTCCGAGCCCGGATGGACGATCTCCTCCTCGAGTACGTCTCGAGCTTCCGCAACGACCCCGCGGCCCTCGAAGATCGCATCGGCCAGATCGACCTGTCGGATCCGTCGGCGCTCGCGCACCTGCAGGAGGTGATCGGCTCACCCGACGTGATCCTCGGTGCCATCACCTCCCCCGAGCAGGACCGGCTGCGCCCGCAGCTCGAGGCGCTGGTGGCCGTCGTCGAGGGAGTGGTCGACCACGTCGTCGACGTCGTAGGCGGCCAGCTCATCGCCAGCTACCCCATGCTCACCGAGGCGCTTCGCCGCCGGCGCGTCGAGGCTGCCGAGGCCGACCGGTTCGTCGAGCGCCTGTTCGGCCTCGAGCTCAGCCAGGCCACCTATGACCGCGGCGCCGCCTTCGTCGCGGGCGTGCTCGAACGAGCGGGCGAGGATGGCCTCCGCCGCCTCTGGGAGAGCCTGGACATGCTCCCGACCCCCGCCGAGGTCGACGCTCCGGGTCTCTGGCTCGCCCGCATCGACCTCTAGTGCCGGACGCGGCCCCCGCTACGGGTGCTCGTCGAGGGTGACCGTGACCTCGTGGCGGCGACCGTCTCGCCAGTAGGTGACCGCGACCTCGTCGCCAGGGCGGTGGTGGCGCAGGGCTACCACCAGGCCGGAGCTCGACGCCACCGGCAGTCCACCGACCTCGGTGATCACGTCGTCGGCCTCCAGCCCGCATCGCGCGGCGGGGCCGCCGCTGATGGTCTCCTGGACGGCCGCTCCGCCGGGCACCCCCATCTGCTCGGCGTCGGCCATCGCGAGGTCGGCGACCTCGAGCCCGAGCCAGCTGTGGGTGACCTTGCCCGACTCGATCAGCTCGGCGGCGATCCGCTGCACGAGGTCGATCGGCGTGGCGAAGCCGAACCCGGCTTCCTCGCCCGCCAGGTCCGTGGTGATCCCGATCACGGCGCCGTTGGCGTCGACCAGCGGGCCGCCCGACCACGCCGCCTCGATCGGCGCGTCCGTCTGGATCAGGCCGTGGAGCGACTCGCCGTCGGCATCGAGTCGCTGGTCGACCGCGCTCACGACCCCCGTCGTGACCGACGGTTCGCCGCCGCCCTCCGTCGGCGAGCCGAGGGCCACCGCCGGAGACCCCACGGCCAGGTCCGCGGAGGAGCCGAGCACCGCGACGGTGAGGTCGTCGGCGTCGACGGCCACGACGGCGACATCCGTCGGGAGGTCCGCACCGACGACCTGCCCGTCGACGCGACGTCCGTCGGCCAGCTCCACGGTGAGCGACGTGGCCGCCGCCACTTCGTGGGCGCTCGTGTAGACGAGGCCGTCACCACTGACCACGACGCCGGAGGCGGGCGCCGTGCCCGCCTGCGTGGTGACGACCAGCCGTACGATCGCCGGCGCGAGCTTCTCCGTGAGCGCCGCGACGCCGCCCTCCTCGCCGATGACGGGGGTCGAGACGACGGGCGTGACGGCGACCTTCGTCACGACGGCGTGCGGGGCGTCGTCGGCGAACGTCCCGGTGACGGCCAACGCCCCACCGCAGAGCGCCGCGCCGAGCAGTCCCGCGAGCACGGCGATGGGCCACACTGACCCGCGCGAGCCGGGGTCGGGGCCCGACGTGAGGGGGCTGGAGCCCGACCCGACGCCCCAGGCGGTCAGCTCGGACGGATGCCGCCACAGCCGGTCGTCGGGCGGGAGCGGGGGACCGATGCCGGCGCCGTCGTCGTCGGCATCGTCGTCCATGGACATGGGCCAGACGGTAGTGGCGGGCTCTGCCGGGAGGACCGCGGGCAACGTAAGGTGGCCCAGATGGATCGCGCCCCCGCCGCCGCGCCCGAGCTGGGCGACGACTGGGTCGCGCTCACCCCCGCCCCCCTCCCTGTGGCGGCCGCGTCGGCATGGGTGGTCCGGGCGGACTGCGGCGCCACCGTCACCTTCACGGGCACGGCGCGTGACCATGCTCCAGGTCGCCCCGGAGTCCACCGCCTCGAGTACGAGGCCTACGAGGAACCCGCCGTCGCCCGGCTGCAGGCGTTGCTGGCGGAGCTCCGGGTCCGCTGGCCCGCCGTCGGGCGCGTCGCCCTGCTCCACCGCGTGGGCGTGGTGGAGCTGGAGGATGCAGCCGTGGTCGTGGCGGTCTCGGCGCCCCACCGGTCGGAGGCCTTCGAGGCGGCCCGGTACGCCATCGACGAGCTCAAGCGCTCCGTTCCGATCTGGAAGAGGGAGGCCTGGGCCGGGGGTGAGAGCTGGGGCCTCGAGGCGCAGCACATCACTGAGATCTCCGGGTCGACCGCATGAGCGCCATCGTCTTCCTCCTGATCGTCGTGGGGGTGTGCGCGATCGGGGGGATCGTGCTCTGGCTGCAGCACCGCGAGCCCAACACCCTCGAGTCCGGGCTGGACTCCTTCCGCCGCGAGATGGATGCGCTCGCGCCGCCCGTCGACGACCCCGAGCCCAAGCTCCGGCGCGCGAAGCGCCCCACCCGGCCCGGACGGCCCGCGGTGGACGACGAAGGTCACTGACCCGTGGCCCGGGACCTGGCCATCGACCTCGGCACCGCGAACACCCTCGTCTACGAGCGCGGGCGCGGGATCGTGCTCAACGAGCCCACGGTGATCGCGCTGAACGAGCGCACCCAAGAGGTGCTCGCCATGGGTCACGAGGCCTGGCAGATGATCGGCCGCACCCCCGGCTACATCGTGGCCGTGCGACCCCTGCGCCAGGGTGCGATCACGGACTTCGAGATCACCCAGCGGATGATCCGACTCCTGCTCCACCGCGTGGGCGTGAACCGCTTCAACCGGCCGCGCGTGGTGATCTGCGTGCCGTCCGCGATCACCGAGGTCGAACGGCGGGCGGTCACCGAGGCCGCCCGTCGGGCCGGAGCCGCGGACGCGCAGCTCATCGAGCAGCCGATGGCGGCCGCCATCGGCGCGGGCCTTCCGATCCACGAGCCAGTCGCCAACATGGTGGTCGACGTGGGTGGTGGCACGTCGGAGACGGCCCTCATCTCGCTCGGTGGGGTCGTCGCCCTGAAGGCAGTCCGTGTGGGCAGCTTCGACATCGACGCCGCCATCACCGCGTTCATCCGGCGGGAGTACGGCATCGCGGTCGGCGAGCGCACGGCGGAGGACATCAAGGTGGCCATCGGCTCGGCCTCGCCGGTTCGCGACGAGGTGAAGGCCGAGGTGCGTGGCCGCGATCTGATGAGCGGGCTCCCGAAGACGATCATCCTCTCGCCGGCCGAGGTGCGCGAGGCGATCGACGAGCCTGTATCGGCCATCTGCGACTCGGTGGTGGCCTGCCTCGGGATGAGCCCACCGGAGCTGGCGCAGGACCTCATCCTCAACGGCGTGAAGCTGGTGGGGGGCGGTGGGATGCTGGCGGGGCTCGACCAACGGCTTGCGAACGAGACCGAGGTGCCGGTGCACCTCGTGGACGCGCCTCTCGAGTGCGTGGTGCTCGGTGCCGGCCGTTGCATCGAGGCCTATGACAGCCTCAAGGTGATGTTCATGGGGAGCAACCGGTAGCTGCCGGCGGCGGCGAGGCGGTCCTCAGTCGCTGAGGTCCTCGGCGGCCTGACGCACCTGCCAGTCGCGGTCAGCGCGACCGCGGGACAGCGCCGCATCCACGGCGTCGCCCTCGAAGGGTGCCAGGGCGAGGATCGCGCGGCGACGTACCGTCGCCTTGTCGTCGAGCGCGGCGAGGATGGCTGCGAGCCCGGCCTCGTCGCCGATGGCGCCCAGCGCCGCCACCGCGGCCTCGCGCACCAGCGCATCGGTGTGCCCGAGGGCGACCTCGGCCAGCGCGACGACGGCTCCTGGCTCGGGCGGATCGCGTTCGCCCATGGCCCACGCCGCGATCTCAGCGAGCGTGGGGTCGTCGTCGTGGAGCGCGGTGAGCAGCGACGGCGGCTGGTCGCCCGGCACGTGGGCGATGGCCTCGCACGCCCGTCGCCGGACGCTCACCGCCGCGTCGGTCAGTGCGGCGGCGAGGTCCTCGGTCGAGAGCGCCTCGAGCCGCTCGAGCGCGCCGAGCGCGGCGGCTCGCACAGATGCCTCTGGGTCCGCCAGGGCAGTTCGGGCGGCGGCCTCGTCCCCGTCGTGGCCCGCCAGCACGACCGCGCGGCGTCGGCGCGCCGCATCAGCGTCCACGCGTGCCCCGGGGCGCTGCTAAAGGCCCCTCCACGATGGGTCGATGACAGGCGTGGCGGCGCGTCTCCTTGCGCCCGCGCTGAACCCAGGACGAGGGATCGTTGTCATGCCCTTCATGGTCATCTACCGCACGTCGGACGGCAGCTCGTGCTACGAGCAGGCCGACGCGATCGACGAGGCCGCGCTCCTCGTGGAGCGGCTGCGGAACAAAGAGGGCCTGGACCAGATCCGGATCTACCGGATGGAGGAGATCAGCTTCGCCTTCCGTCCGTACTACAAGGTCGAGCTCGGCCTGAGCGATCGGCAGAGCATGCCTGCGCCGCCGTCGGCCAGCACGGCCGTCGTGGTCGAGGAGCCGGCGCCCGAGCGCGAGGCCTCCGTCCGGGCTGACGCCGACGCTCCCGCTCCGGGCCCGGTCGTCAGGGTCGACCAACGGCGGGAGGTCGCGTCCGAGGTGGCCAGGCCGATGCCGCGGCCTCCGGGCGCCGATGACGAGACGGCCACCGCGAACGGTCGCAGAGGTCTGTTCGGCCGCTGATCGGATTGCTCCACGCCGGGGGGTCATCCCAGGGCGTGGTCGAAGAGCGACGCCATGGCCAGCGCGGTCAACCCCACGGCGGCGGCAGCGGTGACGCCGAGGCAGACGACGATGACCACGAGGCCCACCACGGCGCGGAGGCGCAGCCACCACGGACGTCGGTCCTGGTCGGCCACCTCGATCATCTCCACCTCGTCACCATCCTCCTGCCGCGCGACTTGAACCGGGGCCGGCTGTGCGACGCTGGCGCCGATGCTACCGCTGGCTCCCACCGCTCCCGAGGCCCCGCTCGAGGTCGCCCCGACGCCGCGTCGCCGGCGTCGCCGGTGGATCGCCTTCGCGGTCGCGGTGCTGCTGCTCGTGTCCGCGGTCATCGGTGCGGCGCTGGTGCCCGTGCCCTACGTGGCGCTGAGGCCGGGTTCGGTCCGCCCGGTGACGAAGGCCGTGACCGTCGAGGGCGCGCCGTCCTATCCGCCCTCCGAGTCCATCGCCTTCACGACGGTCAGCGTCGGCTCGACCTCCCTGCTCGAGGCGCTGGCCGGGTGGCTCGACGACGACGTCGACGTGCTCCCCGAGGAGCGAGTTCGGGGCGACCGGTCGGAGGCGGAGAACCGGCGCTACAACGCGCAGCTCATGGACACCTCCAAGCTCATCGCCATCGCGGTGGCCCTTGACCGGCTCGGCGAGGACGTCCAGATCAGCACCACCGGCGCGATCGTGCGCCAGCTCGGTGAGGGCTCACCGGCGGCGTCCGTCCTCGAGCTCGACGACGTGATCGTGGCCGTGGACGGCAATGCCGTCGACGAACCGGGGGAGGTCGGCGAGCTCCTCCAGCCGGGCGGTCCGGGCGCCACGCACACGCTGACCGTCGAGCGACCCGCGGGAGGCGACACCCGGCTCGACATCGACGTGACGACGATCGCGGCGGAGGATGATCCGACGCGTGCGATCATCGGCATCGCTCCGGAAGACCGGATCTCGGGGTTCGACTTCCCGATCGACGTGACCATCGACTCGGGCAGCGTGGGGGGTCCCTCGGCCGGGCTCGCCTTCACCCTCGCCGTGCTCGACGTGCTCACGCCCGGCGAGCTCACCGGCGGTCACCGGGTGGCGGTGACCGGGACGATGGCGCTCGACGGCACGGTCGGGCCCGTGGGTGGCGGCGCCCAGAAGGCGATCGCGGTGCGCAACGGGGGGTACGAGGTGTTCCTGGTGCCGTCCGACGAGCTGGAGGAGGTGCGCGAGGCGGTCGGGGATGACGTCGAGGTGATCGCCGTCGACTCCCTCCAGGAGGCGCTCGAGGCCCTGGATTCCCTCGGCGGGGAGGTGGGGACCTTGCTGGAGCCGAGCAGCACCGGCGCCTCGCGCTGATCACCGATCAGGGGCGTCCGCGCCAGACCGGGGGGTCGGTCCTACCATCGAGGTGCCATGGCCGACCCGCTCGACAGCCAGAACATCGCCCGCCACCACTTCTCGGTGGGCCGCAGGGGATACGAGCAGCAGCAGGTGCGAGCGTTCCTGCACGAGGTCTCCGCGCTGGTGGAGCGCCTCCAGCGAGAGGGACGCGAGCTGCGGCAGCGGGCCGAGCGGGCCGAGGCTCGCCTCGGCGTGTCCAGTGAGACCGACGACACCATGCTGCTCGAGATCCTCGGCGAGGAGACCACACGTGTCCTCACGTCGGCGCGCGACGCGGCGGCCGAGATCCGGGCCAAGGCCGAAGCCGCCGCCGAACGGATGATCAGCGAGGCCACCTCGGAGTCCGCGGAGATGACGGCAGCGGCCATCCAGGAGGCCGATCGACGGCGGGCGGACGCGACGGCCGAGAGCGACTCGCTGCTGGCGAGCGCCCGCACCGAGCTCGAGCGGCGCAGCGCCGAGGCCGAGGAGGCCGCCGCTCGGATCCGCGAGGCGGCGTCTGAGCAGGCCCAGGCGCTCCGGGACGAGGGTCAGCGCGACCTCGAGCGCATCCGGGAGGAGGGCGAGCGGGAGGTGGAGGCGGCCCGCGCTCGAGGTCGGGACATGGTGGCCGAGGCACAGGCCGTGCGCGAGCGCGTGCTGCGAGACCTCGCCGTCCGCCGGAAGAAGGCCCGCCAGCAGGTCGAGAAGCTCAACGCCGGGCGCGAGCGCCTGCTCCAGGCCTATGACGTCGTGCGCCGCACGATCGACGAGGCGACCGACGAGCTGAGCACCTCGCTGTCGGACGCGCGGCTCGCGGCCGACGCCGCGGCGCGGCGCATCGAGGAGGAGCCCGAGCCCACCCTCGAGGAGCTCGACGACGAGGTCAGCACGGCTGGGCTCGTCGATCTGCCGATCGCCGACGTGGAAGAGCACGACGACGACGGCGAGGCGCCGGGTCCCCTCTCGGGCGAGGTGCCGGCCGTCGTCGTCGACGAGCCCGCTCCCGTCGAGCCCGAGGCACCGGTCGACCTGCAGGAGCGCCGCGGGCGCAAGGGTCGCCGGCGCAAGGAGACCTTCGAGGGGCTCCCTCCGGCCGCGTTCTCCAAGGTGGAGCCAGCCGCGGAGGGCGAGGGCATCCGCATCCTGGGCGAACCGGGCACCGAGGCATCCGAGGCATCCGAGCCCTCCGAGGACGCGGCGCCTGCGGAGGACGCGGCGACCCCCGCCGCGGAGGACGTGTTCGCCCGCCTGCGCGCGGAGCGGGAGACCAACGGCGGCGAGGACGACGCGCCCGGACCCGACGCCGAGCCGGCCGCCGAGAGCGAGGCGGAGGCCGCGCCGGACGCCGACACGGAACCCGAGGCCGACGCAGACGCTCCGGCGGAGGAGGTGGAGCCGACCCCGTTCACGGAGCGCGACGACGCGCTGGCGCCCATCGACAAGGACCTGGCCCGCCGGTTGAAGCGGGTCCTCGCCGACGAGCAGAACGAGGTGCTCGACCGACTGCGGCGGGTGAAGCCCAAGGGCGTCGACGACGTCCTCCCTGCTCCAGAGGCACACGCAGGTCGCTGGTCCGAGGCCGTCTCGACCGGGCTCGCCGACGCGGTGAACGCGGGGGCCGCCTGGGCGGGTGGCACGGCGGGCTCGACGGCCGACCTCGCCGACGAGCTGGCCCAGTCGCTCACCTCGCCCCTCCGGGAGCGCATCGACCGCAGCTTCGCCGCCTCGGACGGCAACCTCGACGACGTGGCCGATCGCGTCCGGGCGCTCTATCGGGAGTGGAAGGGCCAGCGCCTCGCCGAGACCTCCCGCCACTACCTGGCCGCGTCGTACGCCCGGGGTGTCTACGACGCCCTGCCCGCCGGCGCTGAGGTGCAGTGGATCGTCGACCCGCTGGGCGGGCCCTGCCCCGACTGCGACGACAACGCGCTCGGGGGCGTGCTCGCCAAGGGCAGCGAGTTCCCCACAGGCCACCAGTGCGCGCCTGCCCACCCCGGCTGCCGGTGCCTGGTGGTCGCGGCCTCTGCTTGACCTACCACCGATAGCCTCGCCCGCATGCGAGCCGAGAGCGACATGCCCCGCCGACCCGTTCGCGGGTCGCACCCAGGTCGGGGACGCACCTGGCTCGTCGTGGGCGGGGTGCTGCTGTTCGTCCTGATCACGTCGCTGCGCGGGATCGCCAGCTTCTACACCGACTACCTCTGGTTCGACTCGCTGGGTCGCTCGGAGGTGTGGCGGGGCGTCCTCGGCGCCAAGATCGCCCTCTCGATCATCTTCACCGGCGCCTTCTTCCTGCTCATGTGGCTCAACCTGGTGATCGCCGACCGTCTCGCGCCCTCCTTCCGCCCTGCCGGGCCGGAGGAGGAGTTCATCGAGCGCTACCACGAGCTCGTCGGTGGGCGCCTGGGTCTGGTCCGCATCGTCGTGTCCGCGCTGCTCGCGCTGATCGCAGGTGCCGGGGTGTCGAGCGAGTGGAACTCGTGGCTGCTGTTCACGCACAGCCGTGACTTCGGGATCGACGACCCCCAGTTCGGCACCGACATCGGCTTCTACGTGTTCCGGCTGCCGTTCCTCAGCTTCCTGACCGGCTGGCTGTTCGCGGCCCTGCTCATCGTCCTGATCGTGACGACGGTCGCCCACTACCTCAACGGCGGCATCCGGATGAGCGCCCAGCACAACCGGGTCACCCCCCAGGTGAAGGCGCACCTGTCCGTCCTCCTCGGCCTGCTCGCGCTGGTGAAGGCAGCCGGGTACTGGCTCCAGCGCTTCGACCTCACCGTCTCGCCGCGCGGGTTCGTCGACGGCGCCGGCTACACCGACGTCAAGGCGCAGCTGCCGGCCATCAACCTGTTGCTGCTGATCTCCATCGCGAGCTTCCTGCTGTTCATCATCAACATCTGGCGGCGGGGCTGGACCCTGCCGATCCTCGGCGTCGGGCTCTGGGCGCTCGTCGCGATCGTCGCCGGCGCGATCTATCCCCAGTTCGTGCAGCGAGTGCAGGTGACGCCGAACGAGCCGGAGAAGGAGCGGCCATACATCGCCCGGAACATCGAGGCCACCCAGGCCGCGATGGGCCTCAGCAACGTCGACGTGGAAGAGGTGCCGTTCGACCTCGAGACGAACAAGGACAACATCGATCTCACCGCCAACGAGGCGTCCATCAAGAACATCCGCATCTGGGACCCGTCACCCGCCGTGCTCGGCAAGACGTTCCCGCAGCTGCAGCGCGTGCGTGACTACTACCGGATCAACGACGTCGACGTCGACCGCTACCAGCTGAACGGCACCCCGACCCAGGTCGTGCTGTCCGTGCGTGACCTGAACACCGCCAACGTCCCCCGGGACACGTGGGCCGCCAAGCACCTCACCTACACCCATGGCTATGGCGTGATCGTCGCGCCGGCCAACGCCAAGGAGGCCAGCGGGGAGCCCTCGTTCGTGGGCAAGGACGTGCCCTACGTGAGCACGGTTCCCGAGCTCGAGCTGACGCAGCCCGCCGTGTACTTCGGCGAGGGCCTGAGCCAATACGTCGTGACCGGCTCGAAGCAGCAGGAGCTCAGCTACCAGGAGGACGAGGGCACGCAGTACGCCGCCTACGAGGGTCCGGACGGGGTGGCGCTCGACAATCCCATCAAGCGGGCCGCCTTCGCGCTGCGCTTCGGGGACGTCAACCCGCTGATCTCCGACCAGCTCACCGGGACCTCCAAGATCCTCTACATCCGCGACATCAAGGAGCGGGTGTCCGCGCTCGCGCCGTTCCTGCACTACGACGCCGATCCGTACCCCGTCATCAGCGACGGACGGATCAAGTGGATCATCGACGCCTACACGACCACGAGCCGCTATCCCTACGGCGAGTCGGCGGACACGGGCGTCCTCGCCCCTGGCAGTGGGCTCGATCACAACTTCAACTACGTGCGGAACTCGGTGAAGGCCGTGGTCGATGCCTATGACGGCACGGTCGACTTCTACGTGATGCCGGTCGACGACCCCATCATCGAGGCCTACCGGGATGCCTTCCCCGATCTGTTCTCGGACTTCGAGGACATGCCCGACGACCTCAAGGACCATCTCCGCTATCCCGAGGACCTGTTCCGCTTGCAGACGACGATGTGGGCCCGATACCACGTCGAGGAGCCGGGCAGCTTCTACGAGGGCAACGACTACTGGGACGTCGCCCGCGACCCTGGCACCGCCGGCGCCGGCGAGGGCACCAGCGTCACCAACGCCCAGGGGGAGACGGTCTCCACCCGAGACGCCCGCATCGATCCCTACTACCTGTTCACGGAGCTGCCGGGTGCCACCGAGCCCGAGTTCGTCCTGCTGCGACCGTTCGTCCCGACGTCGAAGCAGGACGACAGCCAGCTGCTGACCGCGTTCATGGTCGGCAAGAGCGAGCGCGGCGACTACGGGCAGCTGCAGGTGTTCGTCATGCCCCGCGGCAACCTTCCTGACGGTCCGGCGATCGTGCAGGGCAACATCCAGAGCGACGCCGCCGTGTCGCAGCAGGAGACGCTCCTGTCAGGCAGCGGGTCCTCGGTGTCGTTCGGGAGCCTCACGGCCATCCCGATCGATGGGGGCCTCGTCTGGGTGCGACCGTTCTACGTGACGTCGGACCAGACGGAGATCCCGGGGCTCGAGAAGGTCATCGTCTACTTCGAGGGTGAGGTCGCCATCGAGAACACGCTCGAGGAGGCGCTGGCGTCGATCTTCGGTGAGTCACCTCCCACCCTCGAGGAGCCACCCGGTGACTCGGGCGGGCCGCCGGACCCGCAGGAGGGAACGCTCACCGAACAGGTGGCCTCCTTGCTCGCGGAGGCCTCGACGCTCTTCGACGACGCCGATGCGGCGCTGCGCGCCGGCGACCTGGGCACCTACGCCGACAAGACCGACGAGGCCCGCGCTCTGGTCGACCAGGCGGAGCGCCTCATCGAAGCGGCGAGTGCGCCCCCGGACGAGTCCACCACCACGACCACGGACGGCGCCTCGGCCTGAGTCGTCGTCTGCGTGGCAGGATGCCGCCGTGGTCGATCTCGAACGACGCGCGCTCCTCGTCGGAGCGGCGACGACCGTCGCCGCTCTCCGCCTGGGTGCGACGGCCCTCGCGTCGCCGGCTCGTCCCCGCGCGCCGCTCCCCGCTGACCCGTTCACGCTCGGCGTCGCCAGCGGTGATCCGGCCGCCGACGGGTTCGTGCTCTGGACCCGCCTCGCACCGGACCCCCTGAACGGCGGCGGCATGCCGCCGGATCCGGTAGGGGTCTCGTGGGAGGTCGCCGGCGACGCCGCCTTCTCGAGCATCGCCGCCAGCGGCGTGGTCAACGCCGTGGCCGACCTCGCGCACACCGTCCACGTCGAGGTGGAGGGCCTCGCGCCCGACACGGCCTACTGGTACCGGTTCTCGGTCGAGGGGTGGGACAGCGCCGTCGGCCGAGCCCGCACCCTGGCGGTGGGGTCACCGGACGCGCTGCGCTTCGGCTTCGTATCCTGCCAGAACTACGCGAGCGGCTACTACCCGGCCCTGGCTGCGCTGGCCACCGAGGAGTGCGACGTCTGGCTGCACCTGGGCGACTACATCTACGAGAACGCCGATGGGGGTCCCACGCGCTCACACGGTCCAGACGAGTGCTTCACGCTGGCGCAGTACCGGGACCGGTACGCCCTGTACAAGACCGACATTGATCTGCAGGCCGCCCACCACGCCGCCCCGATCATCCCGATCTGGGACGACCACGAGCTCGACAACAACTACACGGTGGTCGACGACGCCCGGCAGACGGCCGCGTACCACGCGTGGTTCGAGCACCAGCCCGTCCGGCTGAGCGCGCCCGACGGACCGAGCCTGCAGATCTTCCGTCGGTTCCGATGGGGCGATCTCGCGGCGTTCCACATGCTGGACGGGCGTCAGTACCGTGACCCGCCGCCGTGCGGGGGCGGCCTGGCGAACTGCCCCGAGCGCCTCGGCGAGGATCGCACCCTGCTGGGCGCAGAGCAGCAGGCGTGGCTGCAGGCCGGCTTGGGCTCGTCGGACGCGGTGTGGGACGTCGTCGGCCAGCCGGTGGTGTTCAGCCCGATGCCGTTCGGGCCGCTCTACAACAACGACCAGTGGGACGGCTACCCGCGGCAGCGCGATCGGGTGTGGGCGATGCTCAAGCAGCGACCGAACCCGGTCGTCGTGACGGGCGACATCCACGCGGCCGGCGTGGCGAGCCTCAACGAGACGCTCGGCGACGTGTCCACCGACCGCATCGGCACCGAGCTCGTCGGCACGTCCGTGTCGTCGCGCTTCGATCCGGCGCTCATCGACGCAGCCGAGGCACTGATCAAGGCGCTGCCCTACGTCGAGTACGGGAACGCCAGGGACCGCGGCTACACCGTCGTCGACCTCACCCGAGACCGGATGCGGGCCACCTTCAAGGTGGTGAGCACCATCGACAGCCGCGAGGCGACGGTCTCGGTGGCCTACGTCGCCGAGGTGGCCGCACGCTCGGAGGTCAGCGCGCCGCCGGCGGCGCCAGTCGCCGCCCCGGCCTCGTACACCGGCTGATCGATCGCTGGAGCTAGATCTCGAGGGCGAGGGGAGCGTCGCCGTCGACGTGCGGGCGGTGGCGTCCCCGCCACTCCCGCGTGTCCCGCAGGTCGATCGGGGCGAGGTCGACCGGGGCGGTGTCGAGGGAGTCGCTCAGGTCGATGATCGTCTCTGCGAGGGTGCGGGCGCGCTCCTGGCGCTTGCTCTCGATGACCACCGCGGGCATCCGCTCCTCCAGGTCGTCGATGCGGGCCTGCAGCTCCATCGCGATCTGCGCCATCTCGGCGGACAACCTTGTCGAGTAGACGCGCACCTCGGCCAGGTCCTCCGAGGTGGGTGTGTCGAGCGCGAGCGCGGCGCGATCGAGGTCTTCGATCCGATGCTCAACCCGCTCGAGCCGGTCGCTCATCTCCCGGGCGTGCAGCGCGAGCGCGACGAGCACCTGCTCGGCTCGCACCATGGGGAGCGCGGGAGGCTCCGGCGGGGTGGGTGCGAGCCGACGCACGCGGAACGGCAGACGCATCGGGCTGACCGTACTTCCGCGGTCACGAGCAGCGGTGGACCGTAGGTTGCTGCGCTTCAGGTCGACCGATACAGTCGCACGTCCACACCAAGTCGACGCGGGGTGGAGCAGTCAGGTAGCTCGTCGGGCTCATAACCCGAAGGTCGCAGGTTCAAATCCTGCCCCCGCCACCATGTGCAGCACGAAGGCCCAGGTCAGCGACCTGGGCCTTCGTCGT
>CAVVRO010000010.1:0-164537 GCA_963750645.1 uncultured Microthrixaceae bacterium
CATCGGGTCGAGCGACTACGGCGAGGTCACCCACCGGTCTCCCAGCCTGGCTGCGCGCTGGCCTCCTGCGACGACCACAGGTCGAAGCATTCGAGCGCCCGCTCGAACACCCATCGTGATCAGGGATCAGGCTCCCGGAGCGCTCCAGCTCCTGCACGTCCTCGAGCGTCGCCCACCGGACCGCGGAGCCCGCCATGTCGTCACCCGGAGCCACATCACCGCCGAGGTACGCCGCCACGAACGCCGTGGAGATGAGGTGCTGCACCTCGTCGTCGTAGCGCCAGGTCCAGGCATGCACCGTGCCGAGAACGTCGAGGCGGACGCTGGGCCCTGCCTCCTCGGCAACTTCGCGCCGCACGGCGGCGAGAAGCGTCTCGCCAGCCTCGACGCCGCCGTTGACGATCTCCCAGCCAGGCCGGGCGCGTTTGGCGGGAGAGCTGAGCAGGAGGAACCGCCGGGTTAGTGGATCGACGATGAAGACCAGCACCGCGGCCGCGAACCCGGCGAACCGCCGGCCGTCGGCACTGACAAGCTCGGGTTGTGACGAGGCCATCGTTGGAAACCTACGACCCCACAGCGGTCACATTGCCCGCGCGAGCGCGTCACACCGGCAGATAGAGTCGCCCTGCAATCGCACCTATCGAGGTGTGTCGTGGAACCGCACCTATAGAGGCAGCGGTCCGGTGCGGCAGGTGGAGATGGATCCACCGCCCACCCGTAACGAGGAGTTCGGTCCCAGATGGCCGATTGCACCAAGCGGACATACCCCACACACGGGGCGGCGATGTTCGCGCTCAAGAAGATCCAGAGAGCAATGGAGGCCCGCCAGCGCGACAGGGTCCCGAGAGGCATCCACCTCTGCCAGACGTGTCACGCGTGGCACCTCACATCGAGCGCCAAACCCCAGGTGGCACCGCGAACTCCTGGGGCGAGCTGAGCACCCGATCTGCCGTCACTTCGGCAGCTATGGGACACCGGAGGTTATGGCCCGACCTCGGTCGAGGGCACTCCGGGCAGATGCAGACGTAGTGTTGCGAGCGTGGCGGCGATCGTGGAGCCGGCGGTGGAGGGTCCAGAGTCGGCCCCTCCTGGAAGAACGTACAAGCGTGGCCGACGGTTGCTGGTTGTCGCCCTCATCGCGCTGGTGGCGGCTGGTGTGGGTTGGCGATGGATGACAAGCCTTCCGGTTCCCCTAGAGGCGGACAACGGGACGTTCGGTTCCGCCTTCGAGGTGGGCACCGAGGTCGACCTCGGTGTGTTCGTTGAGGGCAACGCTGGTGTATCGCTTTCGCGAGCGGAGCCTCGACTCTCCTCCACATCGGCCCCAGCGGCAGTAGGGGTCTCGGTGTGTCGGCTGGGCCAACGTGGCACATCGGGTCCGCCACGGGCCCACTGCCACCGGGCACCTGCGAGTCGATGACAAGCTTCAATGGCGAGCGCCTCGGGCCCGACGATTACCTCATCGTGACCATCGTGCCGCTGGGGGCAGGCACCATCGACGAGAACTGGTCGCCACTGCAAACGACGGCATCCGAACCGGCACCAGCCGGATCGACCTTTCCCGGGTTGAAGCCGACGACGCTAGAGTCCCGTATCCGCCCGCTGACGGGCACTCTCCGGCAGATAAGGGCGGCGCGGTCGTCGACCCGGGGACCGTGCGAGGAACTGCCTCTGATCCGCGGCGTCGACTGGATTGACCGCGGTGCGGAAGCACTCAAGGGCGTGCCAACGAGTCGCGAAGGTGTGCGTGGAAACCGAGGCAGTCAGGGCCACGCCCGCAACTTCGCGGAGTTCCTGACCGGCAGGAATGCCCGGACTTCATGGAGACGGTCGAGCAGCCGACTGAGGATGCGCTCTCTGCTGGCCACGCTTCCACCAAGAGGTCCCGTGGCACTCGCCGACCTGCGAAACGCAGGGCCAGCGCGATCACGATGACATCGTCCAGTGGTCCGATGAACGGCAGGAACTCCGGGATGAGGTCGATCGGCGACAGCAGCCAGAGACCGGCGATCGCTACGGCGACTTTGGCGCTTGTCGGAACACGCGGATCTCCGCGGAGCCGTCGCACAGTGGTGAGACATGCCGGGAGCACCGTGGCGAGGCTCGTGCCGCACCGGGTGGTAGTCGCTTTGCCGCGAAGGCCAACAGCGCCCACGACAGGAAGAGACGACCGCGCCGACCGCGGCAACTCGGAGGGCCTGCTCCACCGCGTCATCCTGCCCGAGATGCCGCGGGCAGACCGGCAGATCTGGGTCACGGGGCGGCGGGCCTCTGCTGCTCATCCAAACGTCCCGAGGTCGTGATAGGCGGCGGTGAGGATCACGACGATCGGCACTTCGGCGCGCCCCGTCCCGGCGTTCTGGGGCACGGCCCTGGCGGCCCACAACGTCGTAGTTGGCGTCCAGTGCGTCAGCCAGATCCTTCGTCAGCTCGTTCTCCGGCGACTGTGCGCTCAGGGCCGCCGGATCTGCCAACCTGGAGCGATGACGATCATCCGGTCCCGTGGAGCGGCCGTGCTGATCGGGGCGGCATCGTGGACTGCGGCGGAGTACGGCCTGCACCGGTTCCTCATGCACGAGCTTCGTGGTCGGGGGCTGGCCTCGGTCGAGCACCTGAAGCACCACGCCGACGTCACCTACTTCTCGCCCGCCTCGAAGAAGCTGGCCTCAGCGGCGGTCACCACCGCGGTCGCCTACCCCACGACATCTGCGGTAGCAGGCCGGCGTTGGGCCACCGCCTTCACCGCCGGGCTGCTCTCGATGTACTTCGGCTATGAGGTCGCGGACCGGCGTACCCATACGCATCCGCCGCGCAACCGCTACGGGCGCTGGGCCCGTCGCAGTCACATGCACCACCACTTCGGCGCACCGATGCGCAACTTCGGTGTGACCAGCCCGGTGTGGGACAAGGTGTTCGGCACCTACGACGATCCCGGCGTGGTCGCCGTGCCCCGCCGCATGGCGCCAGTCTGGCTGCTCGACGAAACGGGAGAAGTCATGGCCGAGTTCGCCGACGACTACCTGACCAGGGGCCCACGCTGCGCGGACGCGAACCAACTCGACCGGGACCGGGTCGACGCCTTCGCCAACCTCGCTCCGTGCGCAACCGGAGCTCTCGACGGGCCTGGTCCTGGCTGACCAGCGGACGGAGTCCTGCACAGACGCTGGTATCACCGACGTGCCGGTCGGGGGCGCGCCGATTGCCGGATAGCCCCGCATCGTGCACGCCAGCTATCGCTCCAGGTGGATGGGCTCTGCGGATGTCCCTCATCGCCCGAGATGACGCGGGCAGATCGGCAGGGACGTGCTAATTCAGGAGCCCCGCTGCCACGAGGGCGACTCCGACCAGGAGCGGAACGGAGGCGAGGGCTCGCGGCGGCACCTGCGTCGGCATGCGACTTGAGAGATCGCCGGAGTCAGCCAGGGCCATGACGGCCGCCAGCCCAATGAGGATGAGACCCACGACGATCATCCGTCCACTCTGCCCGTGAGGACGCGCTCGTGCGTCACTCCGGCAGTTATGCCGGTCCCCGCTCGTCCTGATCCGGGTGGCAGCCGGAAGGATACGGTCGGTGCGTGCAAAGGCTCGCCGACGTTCTGCGGCGGGGCGGTGGGGTCGGTCAGGCGGTCGTCGGAGCCTGCGGCTCGACCATCGTTGCCGCGATTTTGCTTGCTCGTGAGAACGCCGGACTGGCGATCGGCTTTGCCGTGGTGGCCGTGTGGTGTGCGTCGTGCGCCGTTGTCATGGTGCGGTGGCCGCCAACCGACGACTGACATCGGTGGTCACTCGCTCGTGCACTCCGGCAGGTATGGGGCGCTCTCCGTGCCGTCAGCGGGCACGATCAGGAGCAGCGCAGTTCCCTTGGTCGCAGCCGATTTGCTCCTCGATCACACGTTCGCCGGTAGCGGCGTCGTAGAAGGTTGTGTCGATGGATGGGGCGGGTCCCGCACAATCGGCTCCTGGGGGGCAACTGTGAACGACCAGAACGCCGTACAGCCGCACCGCTATGACGACGACTCCATCGCCGACGGTGTTGGAGGACCCTCGCTCGAGGCGCCCGAAGTAGACATCGGGGCCAACGGCGTCGGGATTATCGTGAGTCGACCTCCACGAGCGCCCTCCCCGCCGAGTCAATCGAGGCGACTGACATCTCCGTCGTCACCGAGCAGGTGGAGCTATCGGACGGCACGAGTTTGCTCCCATCGGGCGATCTCCCCACCGACTTGCCCTATCTCGAAGAGATCTCACGCGAAGCCAACCGTCACCCTCCAGATGTCCCCTGGAGGTCATCGTCTGTGCAGCCTCCAAGCACGCACAGCAGGAGACTCAACGGACTAGCGATGCACAAGGCGAGGCGCTTGCTCACGGTGCCCACTCTGCCCGTTACGCCCGCCGGACGCCCATCGGGCGCAGGAACCTCACGGTGCTGTGACTCCAAGGCAGCCCGCGCGGCGACGTGCGGGTGTGGTTGTCGCGAATTAGAACGTGTTCTACTCTCAGGTGATGGCGTCCTTTGACCTGGTGATCACCAACGGGACGGTCGTCGACGGCACCGGATTGCCGCGCCGCACGGCGGACGTGGGCATCCTCGACGGGCGCATCGCCGCCATCGGGTTCATCGATCCGAGCGAGGGCGCTCGTGTGATCGACGCCACGGGGAAGGTAGTCGCACCGGGCATCGTCGACCCGCACACCCACTACGACCCGCAGCTGACCTTCGAGCCCTACGGCACCTCCAGCTGCTACCACGGCGTCACCACGGTGGTCGCCGGAAACTGCGGCTTCTCGGTGGCACCGCTGAAGCCGGGCGACGCGCCGTGGCTCATCCAGCTGTTCGCCCGAGTGGAGGGCATGGAACCGAGCGCGCTCGAGGGCATCCCGGTCGACGGCTTCGAGAGCTTCCCCGAGTTCCTCCAGTCGATGCGCGGGAAGATCGGCATCAACGCCGCCTTCTACATCGGGCACTGCGCGCTCCGTCGCTACGTGATGGGTGACGCCGCCCAGGAGCGCGAGGCCACCACCGAGGAGGTCGAGCGCATGGTGGCCATCGTGCGGGAGGCCATGCAGGCAGGAGCGGCCGGGTTCAGCTCCACGCACTCGCCCACGCACTTCGACTCGGCCGACCGTCCCGTGCCGTCACGCCTCTCCAGCCTCGACGAGCTCAAGGCGCTGTCCGAGGCCGCGGGGCACGCCGGCGGCGGGTCGCTCGCCTACCTGCCGGGCTCGGCGGTGGGCGGCATCACGCCGGAGGACGAGGAGCTGCTCATCGAGATGTCGCTCCTGTCGCGCATGCCGGTGATCATCCAGGGCCTGGGCGCCCGCTCCAAGGTCGACGCCCCGACGGCGGGGTGGGACAACGCCAAGCGGTTCGTCGACGAGGCCACCTCGCGTGGGGCGGCCGTCTACTCGATGGCGATGTCGAAGCCGTTCAACCGCACGTTCAACCTCGCCGACGGCACGAAGCTCTACGAGGGCGCGCTGCAGCTGAACCGGCTCTTCACCGAGGCCAGCACGGTGGACGAACGGCTCGCCCTGATCGCCGATCCCGCCTTCCGGGATGCGGTGCGCGACTCCGTCGACCATCCCAACCGTGACCCGAGTGCCGGGCCGACGCTGCCGCCACCCGGCTGGGCGGTGCTGCACGTCAACAAGGTGGCCAAGCCGGAGAACGAGAAGCTCATCGGGCGCTCCCTCGTCGACATCGCCGGCGAGCGGGGCGTGCACCCCACCGACGCCTTCCTCGACATCGCCGCCTCAGAACACCTCGCCGTCGAGTTCCTCTGGAAGACCGAGACGCCCGAGTGGATCGAGGGCACGAAGGTCGCGCAGGACGACCCGCACATGATCGTGGGCACCTCCGACGGCGGCGCCCACCTCGACCGCGACGACGGCGCCGAGGCCCACACCTGGTTCCTGCAGCACTGGGTTCGGGAGTGGGGCGGCTTCACCCTCGAGGAGGGCGTGCGCCAGATCACCGCCATCCCCGCTGCGCTCTGCGGGTTCACCGACCGCGGGCTGCTGCTCGTCGGCTACGCGGCCGACATCATGATCTTCGACGCCGACACCGTCGGGCCCGACCAGAAGGCGCTCGCCCATGACTTCCCCAACGGCGCCGCCCGCTGGACGTCGAAGCCGCGGGGCGTGCACGCCACCATCGTCAACGGCGTGCCGATCGTGATCGACGGCGAGCTGCAGACCGACGCCGGTCTCCCCGGCCAGGTCCTGAGCCCGTCATGAGAGGCTTGGTCTGGACCGGAGCGCTCGAGGTCCGGGACGACGTCGAGGTGCGCGGCCCGAGGCCGCACGAGGTCGTCGTCCGCATCGTCAACGCCGGGCTCTGCCACTCGGACGTCTCCGTGCTCGACGGCACGATCCCGTTCCCCACGCCCGTGGTCCTCGGTCACGAAGGCGCAGGCGTGGTGGAGGAGATCGGTTCCGCGGTCCGCAAGGTGCAGGTGGGGGACCACGTCGTGCTGACCACGCTCGGGAGCTGCGGGCTGTGCGACGCGTGCGACCGGGGCCAACCCACCCACTGCCGCGACACGATGGGCCGGCTGAGCCGTCCCTTCACGGTCGGGGGAGATCCGGCCTTCCAGTTCGCCAACGCCGGGGTGTTCACGGAGCGCACGGTCGTGGCCGAGAGCCAGGCCATCGTGATCCCGGAGGAGATGCCGCTCACCGCGGCGTGCCTGATCGGCTGCGCGGTGGTCACGGGTGCCGGGGCCGTCCTCAACCGCGCCAAGGTGCAGCCCGGCGAGACGGTGGCGGTGATCGGCGCCGGTGGCATCGGCCAGTCGGTGATCCAAGCGGCCCGCATCAGCGCCGCCGGCCGCATCGTCGTGATCGACGCCAACCCCGGCAAGGAGGCGGTCGCCCGCCAGTTCGGCGCCACCGACTTCCTCGACGGTTCCACGCTCACCGGCGAGGGCGAGCTGGTGCAGGCCGTGAAGGACCTCGGGCTCCCCAACGGCGTCGACCACGCCTTCGAGTGCGTCGGCCACCCGGCGCTGATCCGCAACGCCATCGACCTGCTCGACTGGGGCGGCCAGTGCATCCTGCTCGGCGTGCCCAAGCTCGGCACCGAGGCGAGCTTCGTCGTCAACACGCTCTACAACGACAAGTCGATCATGGGCTGTCGCTACGGCAGCACCCGGCCGCACCACGACATCCCGATGTTCGTGCGCTTCTACCTCGACGGCCGTCTGCAGCTCGACGAGATGGTCAGCCAGGTCTACGACCTCGCCGACATCGATCAGGCCCTCGAGGACATGCACGCCGGCAAGCTCAACCGAGGCGTGCTGTCCCTCTAGCCGGCTCCGGGCGTCGCTGCGCTCCTGCCTCCGCCGGTGCCTCTCGGCGGCGCGGCGAAGCCGGCCCCCTTCGGCCTCATGCTCAGGCGGGGTCGGGGACCCAGTTGCCGTGGAAGCCGAGGGGCACGCGGTTGGGGAGCAGCACCCGCGCGACCGGGCCGTCGCCGGGATCGGCGGCGGGGAGCACGACGAGCTCCGAGCGGTCGGCGTCCGCGTCGTAGACGAGCGTGATCAGCCAGCCGTCGTCCTCGGCGGCACCCTCGTGCCGGGGCACCATCACCCACTCGCCCCCGATGCGCCCGGCGCCGAGGTCGAAGCGGGTCATGTCACCGGACTTGCCGTCGATGCGGACGAGGTCGCCGCCGAAGCCGTTGTCGTGGTCGGCGCGGCGCACAGCCGAGCCGTAGCCCCAGCGGTGCGGTCGGCCCACCAGGCGCTCGTCCACCCGGGGGAACTCGAGCGGCTGATCGCCGAGCTGCTCCTCGTGGACGGTGCCGGTGGCCGTGTCGATCGTCCAGCGCCACAGCAGGGGTGCGGCGTCGTCGGGGCCGAGCCGCATGGCGTCGAACATGCGGTCGTAGCGCACGACGTCGAGCACGACCTGGTCGCCGTCGTCGTGGGCGTTCAGCGGGTGGAACACGTAGCAGGGCGAGATCTCGAACCACCGCACGTCGGCGCCCGACCCACCGAGCGGGATGAGGCCGAGCCGGGCGGGCCGGCCGGCGTTCCACGCGTAGGGGAAGCCCGCCCCGCTCATGGCCGTGTCGAGGTCGAACGTGACCGGTAGGTCGTAGACCACCGTCCAGCGCTCCGTGATCGAGCAGTCGTGGACCATCGGTCCGTCGGCGACCTCGACAGGTGACACCTGCTTCACCAGGCCGTCGGCGCCCATCACGATGTACTCGAGGTGGGGGATCGCCCAGTGGTAGGCGATGGCGTGCAGGTCACCCGTGGCCGGGTCGACCTTGGGGTGGGCCGTGTAGCCGTGCGGCAGGGTGCCGTCGAGGTCGCTGTGGCAGATCGTGTCGAGCTCGTAGCTCAGCTCGACCGGGCGCGCGCCGGCCTCGACGATGGCGAGCGTCTTGCCGCCCACGCCGATCACGTTGGTGTTGGCGGTGTCGAAGCCGCCGTGGCGCTCACCGGGCGCCGGCTCCTCGCCGAGCGCCTCGCTCACGGCCGTCGAACGCACCATCCGGGCGTGGTACCAGTCCGCCCGGCCGTCACCGAGCCGGACGCCGTGCACCATCCCATCGCCGGTGAACCAGTGGTGGGTCGCCGGGTCGACCGGCCGGATCGGGTTGGGCCCGTTGCGCAGGTAGCGGCCCTGGAGCTCGACGGGGAGCGTGCCCTCCACGGTGAGCTCGGTGGCGGTGACGTCACCGGCGATGGGGGCGTAGGGGCCTTCCAGCCACTTGTTGTCGACGACGGTCATGTGGGCTCCCTGGTGTTGAATAACACTGTCATGTATAACGCTGTCATCTAACGTCGTCAAGGAGTTCCATGAGCCCCCGCCAGCCCGACCCCCAGGTGCGAGCCCAGCTCGTGGAGGCGGCCGCCCAGCTGCTCGCCACGGGCGGACGGGACGCGGTCACCGCTCGTCGGGTGGCCGGTGCCGTGGGTGCCTCCACCCAGGCGGTGTACACGCACTTCGGCGGCATGGACGAGCTGCTCGCCGAGATCTGGCGGGAGGGGTTCCGGCGCTTCGGTGCGGCGCTCGACGAGCCCGCTGTCACCAGCGACCCGGTCGCCGACTGGATGGCCCAGGGCTGGGGCTATCGCCGCTTCGCCCTGCGCGACCGCCACCTCTACCGGGTGATGTTCGGCGACGGGCTCGTGGCCTTTCGGCTCAACGACGAGCGGGACGTCGAGGCGGCCAGCGGCACCTTCCTGTCCCTCCTCACCCGGATCGAGCGCTGCGTGGAGGCGGGGCGCTGGCAGGTCGGCGACCTCTACACCGCCGGCGAGGTGGTGTGGATCACCGTCCACGGCCACTGCACGATCGAGCTGACCGGGTACTTCGACCACCTCGACCGAGATCCGGTGCGCACGTACGAGGCGGGTCTCCGTCACACGGCCCTCGGCTTCGGGGACGACCCGGAGCTCGTCGCCGCGTCCTTGCGCAGGGCACGGCGACGAGCCTCCAGGGTCGACGGGAGCTGACGGCCTCAGCGGCCGGCGCCGACCGGCACCAGCTCCGGGACGACCACCTCGGGGCGAGGGGCCGGCGGAGGCGTGGTGGCCTCCACCTCCAGGTGGGGGAGGAGCCGGTCGAGCCAGCCGGGCAGCCACCAGTTGCGATCGCCGAGGAGCTCCATGGTGGAGGGCACCAGCACCATCCGGACCACGGTGGCATCCAGCAGCACCGCCACCGCCAGGCCGAGGCCGGCGACCTTCATGAGCACCTGGTCCCCGAAGATGAAGGCACCGAAGACCGTCACCATGATGGCGGCCGCCGCGCTGATCACCCGGCCGGTGCGGGCGATGCCGTGGGCCACGGCCGTGGCGTTGTCGCCGGTCTCGAGGTACTCCTCCCGGATGCGGGAGAGCAGGAACACCTCGTAGTCCATCGACAGCCCGAACAGCAGGGCGAACATCATCATCGGCAGCCAGGCGGGGACCGGCGTCGACTCCGTGATGCCGACCAGCCCACCCAGCCATCCGCCGCGGAGGGCGACGGCCATCACGCCGTAGGCGGCGCCGATGGCCAGCACGTTCATCAGGGCCGCCTTCACCGCCACCAGGAGTGATCGGAACACCACCAGCAGCAGGAGGAACGACAGGGCGATCACCGATCCGATGAACCACGGGAGGCGCTCGCTCATGACCTGGCTCTCGTCGACGAAGGCTCCCACCGCACCGCCCACGTGGACTCGTGCGGATCCGTCTCCGACGGCGGCCGGCACGACGTCGCGGCGCAGGTGGTGGACGAGGTCGACCGTCGCCTGGTCCTGTGGTCCGCTGACGGGGATGACGACGATCGACGCCGCGTCACCAGCGTCGTTCACCTGGGGTGACAGCACCGCCGCCACGCCGGGATCGGTGGCCAGCCCGCGGGCCACCGCGTCGACCGCAGCAGGGTCGCCGTCGAGCTCGACCGCCACCACGAGAGGCCCGTTGGCGCCCGGCCCGAAGGCCTCGGACACGAGGTCGTAGGCGCGGCGGCTGGTGAGCTCGGTCGAGCCGGTGCCTGCATCGGGGTAGCCGTAGCGAAGATCGCCGACAGGCGCCGCCAAGCCGAGCAGCAGCACGAGCGCGACGGTCCCCGTCACCAGGGGGCGCTTCTGCACCACCCGGCTCCAGCGCGCCCACAGGCCCTGGTCGCCGCGGTCCCCGCGGACGAAGGGGAGGCGGAGGCGGTCGATGTTCGTGCCGCAGAAGCCGAGCACGGCGGGGAGCAGCGTCATGGCAGCCACCAGCACGGTGAGCACACCGGCGACGGTGACGGCCGCGGTGCCGTAGAGGTACTCGAGGCCCATGGCGCACAGACCCACGAGGGAGATGACCACGGTGCCGCCGGCGAACAGGACGGCACGGCCCGCCGTGGTGACGGCCGTGACGACCGCGTCCTCGGGCCCCTGCCCCGCCGCCAGCGCGGTCCGGTACCGGGTGACGATGAACAGCGCGTAGTCGATGCCGACGCCGAGGCCGATCATCATCACGAGGCTCGGCGCCCAGTCGGGCACCATCACCACGTGCGTGAGCAGGGTGGACACGCCGAGGCCGACACCCAACCCGAACAGCGCCACCACGACGGGGAGCCCAGCGGCCAGCACCGAGCCGAAGGCGACGAGGAGGATGAGCAGGGCGGCGAGCATGCCGATCCCCTCCGACCCGGCCTCGGCGGACTCCACGGTCTGGACGGCGGCGCCGCCCAGCTCGACCTCGACCCCCGTGGCGCTGGACTCGGAGCGGGCCTGCTCGGCGACCGCCATCAAGGACTCGATGGTGGCGTGGGGGACCTTCTCGGCCGTGGCGTCGAGCTGCACCGTGACGAGCGCCACCGTGCCGTCGTCCGACACCGCGTCGGTGCGCACGTCGACGACGTGGTCGACCGCGGCCGCGTCGGCGCCGACGCTGGTGATCTGGTCGGCGGCCGCGTCGTCGGTCACGCCCGCCTCGGCTTGGAACACGAGCTGCACGGTGTCGCCGGACTGCTCGGGGAAGCGCTCGGCGAGCAGGGCCTGCGCTCGGGCGGACCCGCTGCCGGGCATCGTGTAGTCGACCTTGTGGTCGGCCCCCACCGCCCCCGCCGTCGCGGAGACGGCGACGAGGACGACGAGCCACACGGTGACGACGAGTCGCCGGCGCCGGTACATGGATCGGGCGAAGCGGTCGAGGCTCATCGGACCGCCCCCGCCAGCTCGGGCTGGACGGCATGGCGGCCGAGGGCGTTGGCCATCAGGCGGGCGTGGCGCTTCTTGGTGAGCCGGAGGATGATCCGCACGATCGCGGGTGACCGCTCGAGCATGAAGGCCAGGTCGGCTGGGTCGGCGAAGTGCGCCACGAAGGGCACGGTGAAGGCCGCCTGCGGCCCGGGCTTGACCGTCTTGGTGGCGGCGCGGTCCAGCGCCTCGTACTCGTCGCCGGTGAAGTGCCGGACGAAGAGCGGCAGCACGTCGGCGTCCTCGAAGTCGAGGTGCTCGGTCATGTGCGCGTCCAGGTCGGCGAGCAGCTCGCGGACCCGCGTCATCGCGGTGGCATCCCCGCCGGCCAGCCGGTCGAAGCTCGCGGTGAGGTCGTCCATCAGCTCGTCGAGGTGGGCGTGGTCGTCGTCGGTGCGGTCGGTGAGCGGGCCCGCGACCGGCACGCGATCGGTGAGGGCGGGGAAGAAGATCTCGTCCTCGATGGTGTGGTGGGCGAGGACCTCGCCCGCGTAGCCCTTCCAGTAGCGACGGATGGCCGCCGTGCGGGGGGTGTCGGCGGGATCGATCTCCGCCACGGCCTGGGCCATCGCCCGGGCGCCGAGCCGAAGGCATCGGTGGATGGCGAGGTACATGGTGATGTCAGGGACGGTGGTCATGGCGGTTCTCCTCCGGGACGGGATCGTTGGTCAGGGGAGAACGTCGCAAGCCGCCCTTGTGGTCGGCTTGGAACCGGCTTGGAACCGGTGAGCGCGCTAGCGGAGCGGAGCGAGGGCCCGGCGGCCGCGGGGCAGGTCGAGGCGGTCGACGAGCGCCGCGGCTCGGGCGAGGTCGGCGTCGGCTCGGCTGGGCTCCAGGTCGGCGCGGAGGAGGAGCGCATCGACGAGCAGCCCACCCGCGCCGCCTGCCTCCAGCAGCGCGACCGAGGCGTCGGCGTGGCGCAGGGCGTCGTCGCGCCGGCCCGCCGCCCGGTCGAGGAGGGCCAGGCAGCCGTGGACGTCCCCGAAGGCGGGGCCGCTGCCGGTCGTCGAGAGCCGTCCGGCCAGCGGCCGCAGCAGCTGCCCCAGCTCCTCCGCCGCGGCCAGGTCGCCGATGGCCACCCGCACCTGCAGGGTGGCACTGACCACCCCGGTGTAGAGCCAGCTGTCGACCAGTGGTGGGAGGCCGATGGCGGCCACCGTCGCGGCCTCGTCGAGCTCACCCATCAGCACGAGCGCGTACGCGTACGCCTCCTTGAACCAGGGGCCGTAGTCGCTCTCGAGGATCACGCCCCGGTGGGCTCGGAGGTCGTCCAGGCGCAGCTGGTCCGCCCAGACCGTGGTCATGCACCCGGCCCAGATCGCGTCCGCGTTCCATCGCCGTGTGCGCAGGTACAGCTCGTGACCCCGATCGAAGAGCGCCTCGGCCTCGCCCAGCCGGCCCTCGAAGGTGGCCATGCTGCCCCGGAAGACGTCGAGCTGCGTGCGCAGCGCCGGCGTCCCCACCTCGTCGGCGAGGGCTTGCGCGTGCTTCCCCAACGACCTGGCCCGTGCCGCGTCGCCCCGCTCCCACGCCACCCCCGCCGCGCTGAACTCGGCGAGGGCCTCCATCTCCAGGGGGAGCAGTCCGGCCCGCGCCAGGGCCAACAGCTCCTCGACGGCGCCCTCTCGCTGCTCCAGCGACGACGACCACCAGAGCGAGACGTTGCGCTTCACCAGCGCCTTGCCGAGGACCACCGGGTCGTCGAGCGTCCGGGCCATGGCCACGGCTTCGGCTGACACGGCGTCGAGGCGGTCGACCGGCCAGTGCCAGTAGGCGTTCTCCGTCGTGGTCGCGAGCGCGAGCACCCGCGCCGCGCTGGGCTCCTCGGACATCACCGAGAGCGCGCGCTCGAGGTGCATCGAGCGCGTCGCTCGAGCTGGTGCCCACCTCCCCGGCCTGCCACAGTCCGTCGACGTTCATGGCGGCCGCCGCGTCGGCGACGAGGTCCGGTCGGGCGAGCCCGATCGCCAGCTCGATCGCTTCACCGAGCGCCGCGTACCCATACTCGAGCTCGTCGAAGCGCAGGTGGGCGCGGCCCTGCTGGAGCAGTGCGTCGAAGCGCGCCAGCGCGTCGCCGGGGCGGGCCAGCTCCAGCGCTTGCACGGCCCGTGCCCAGTGCTGGGCGGCGCCGTCGTAGGACCGCTGGGCCGCCGCCACCTCGGCGGCGCGGACCGACCACCGGTAGGCGTCCTCGGCCGAACCGGCGGCGGCACCGGCCAGCGCGTGGTGGGCGAGCTCCGCGACGTGGCTGTCGAGGTGGCCGGCCCGCAGCTCGGCGATCGCGGCTGCGGTGGCCGCGTGCACCCGGGCGCGCCGGATGGCGTTCAGCTCCGCCGACAGGGTCTCGGCGATCAGTGCGTGCGAGAACTGGAACCGGGCGGGCAGGTCGGACTCGACGAGGACGCCGGCGAGCAGCGCCGGCTCGAGTCGGTCGAGGACGTCCGGCGTGGCGGCGCCGGTGACCTGACCGAGCACGTCGACGTCGAAGGCGCGCCCCACGACGGCCGCGGCCGTGAGCAGCGCCTGGGTGTCGCTCGGCAGTCGGCTGACGCGGCGCCGGATCACGTCCTGCACGGCCGCGGGAGGGGCGCCGGCGCGCACCGCGTCGGGATCGTCGAGCCGCCCCTCGGCGTCGTAGAGGTCGATGATCTCGCTCACGAAGAAGGGGTTCCCACCCGAGCGGTCGTGAACCAGCTCGGCGACATCCCGGCGGTGCGCTCCGGCGGTGCGCACCGCGAGCCACTGCTCGATGTCGTGGGCTCCCAGGCCGGCGAGGTCGATCCGCACTGCGCCCGGCGCGCGCGCCAGCTCGCCCATGCAGTCGATGAGAGCCGCGGGCGCATCGGCCCCGGTCGGTCGAACCGTGGCGAGGAGCAGGACGCGGGTGCGCTGGAGCTCGGCGGCCACGTACTCGATCAGACGCAGGCTGGCCGGATCGGCCCACTGGAGGTCGTCGACCACCGCCACCACCAGACGATCGGCGGTGGCCAGCATGTCGCACACGCCGGAGTGCAGGCGCAGCCGGTCGGCGTTGGGCACCTCGGCGAGCTCGGTGGGCGCGGCGGTCGGCAACAGGCCGGCGATCAGGTCGCCCGCCAGGGCCCCCGCCCCCTCGAGCTGGCGCCCGATCTGCACACAGGGCCAGTAGGCGGCGCTGGCGGCCGTCTCGGGACAGCGGCCCCAGGCCACCACCGCCTCCGGGAGCCGGAGGACGAGCTCCTCGACCAGCCGGGTCTTGCCGATGCCGGGCTCGCCGGAGAGGACCACCGGGCGGCCTCGACCGGCGGCGGCCTCGGCGGCGGCGCTGAGCAGCGCGTGGAGCTCGCGCTCGCGCCCGACGAAGGGCCGATCGTCGGCACGTGGCGTGACGACGTCGACCGGGGCCGCCACAGCGACGGGGGGTCCCGACCGTGGCGGCGCCGGAGCCGGGGCATCGAGGTCGGGCGACTGGGCGAGGATGTCGGCCTCCAGGCGACGGAGGTCCGGGCCGGGCTCCACGCCCACCTCCTCGACGAGCGCCGATCGCGCCGCCGCGAGGGAGGCGAGCGCCTCCCGTTGCCGCCCGGCGCGGTAGAGCGCCAGCGCCTGCTGGGCGCGCAACCGCTCTCGGAAGGGGTGCGCGGCGACGGCGCGCTCCAGCCGCGGGAGGAGCGCCACGTGCTCGCCGAGCGCCAGCCCGGCGTCGAAGCGTGCCTCGAGGGCCTGCTGCCGCAGTCCCTCCAACCAGGCGGCGTGATCGTCGACCCAGGGCTCGCCGGCCAGGTCGGGGAGCAGCGGCCCGTGCCACAGGGCGAGGGCGTCGTCGAGCGCCTGGACCGCCGCGCGGGCGTCGCCGCCTGCCAGCGCCGCGACCCCCACCGCCACGAGATCCTCGAGCTGGGCGGCATCGACGTCGCGTCGGTGGGCCAGCAGGGCATAGCCCGCCGGCTGGGTGACGAGCAGGCGGGCCGGTTCGCGGGGCTTGCGGTCCGGCTCGAGGGAGCGCCGCAGGTTGGAGACGTAGGCCTGCAGCGAGGTCTCGGGGTTCGCCGGCGGGTGCTCGCCCCAGACGAGGTGCTCGAGCCGCGCCGCTGACACGGGCCGACCCAGCTCGACGAGCAGAGCCGCCAGCACGGTCCGCTGCTTGGGACCGCCGAGCTCGACGGCCCGGCCGCCGTCGTCCACCGCCAACCCCCCCAGGACCTGGAACCGCATCGCTGGCGATCGTACTGGTCAGCACGAAACTAGAACGTGTTCTAGTTTCGTGCTACCGTCACCGGCGTTCGCACCGACCTGTCCAGGAGGCAGATCCCATGGAGTTCGGCGTCTTCGCCCAGCTGTTCGTCCCGAAGTACGAGCGTGACGTCGACCCGAATGGCCGAGCACAAGCGCATCATGCGCAACGTCGAGATCGCGATGGCCGCCGACCAGACCGCGTTCAAGTACGTGTGGTGCCCCGAGCACCACTTCCTCGACGAGTACAGCCACATGCCCGGCCCCGAGGTCTTCCTCGGCCACTGGCCGCGCCATCACCGAGCAGGTGCACGTCGGCTCGGCCATCTTCAACATCACGCCGAAGGTGAACCAGCCCGTGCGCGTCGCCGAGACCGTCGCCCTGCTCGACCACCTCATCGAACAACCGCTTCGAGTTCGGCACCGGTCGCGGCATCGTCCACCACCGAGGTGTACGGCTTCGACATCGACGACCTCGACGAGACGACGGCCATGTGGCGACGAGGCGATCGCGGAGATCCCGAAGATGTGGACGCAAGGGCACGTACTCCTACGAGGGCAAGTACTTCCGGATGCCCCGAGCGCGAGGTGTTCCCGAAGCCCTACGGCCCTGCCCACCCCGCCATGTGGGTGGCGGCCGGCTAGCCCGCCCACGTTCGGCAAGGCCGGCGCGAGCTCGGCCTCGGCACGTTCTGCTTCACCCACGGCACGCCCGAGCCAGATCGCCCCGCTGATCGAAGAACTACAAGGACGACGATCGGCAGTGCCGAGCCGGTCGGCGACTACGTCAACGACAACATCATGGTCGTCACCAACATGATCTGCATGGAGGACCGGAAGAAGGCCTTCGAGGTCGCCGTCAACATCGGGCATGAACTACTACACCTCGCCTGGCGATCCACTGGCTCGACAACATCCCGAAGCCCGCCGGGCTTCCCCGAGTGGCCCGAGCGGATCCCCGAGCCCAGCCTCGAGCAGGTCGAGAAGGCGGCCGAGATCGGCATGGTCATCGTGGCGGGCGACCCGGACGACTGCGCCAGCGGCGTGCAGAAGTGGGTCGACATCGGGGCTCGACCAGCTGACGCTTCAGCCCCACCACCAACACGCTGCCCACGGAGGTGGTGATGCAGTCCATGGAGCTGTTCGGGCGTGAGGTGATCCCCCAGTTCGACAAGGACCCGGTGCACTCGACCACGCGGTACCGCGAGGCCGCGTCCCGCTAGTCGGCTAGACAGCGGGCGCATGGCACTGCCGCCCGACCTCCAAGCCCTCGCCGCCGAGGTCTCCAACTGGGGGCGCTGGGGCGATGACGACGAGCTCGGCACCCTCAACCTGATCGACGATGCCGCCGTGGCGCGGGGCCTCGCAGCGGCGCGCACCGGTGTCCGGATCCCGCTGGCCATCCGGCTCGACGCCAACGGCCCGCAGCTGGGCACGATCCCCGGTCGCATCAACCCGCTGCACACGATGGTCGCCATCAACACGCCCTACACGGGCGACGTCGACGACTTCTGCGGCAGCGACGACACGATCACGATGGGCCTGCAGTCCTGCACCCACTGGGACGCGCTCGCCCACGTCGGCTACTCCGGCCTCCTCTACAACGGGTTCCCCGCCAGCAGCACCACTGCGGAGCGGGGCGCAACCCGGTGCGGGATCCACAAGGTGACCCACATCGTGAGCCGCGGGATCCTGCTCGACGTCGCCCGGGCGCTCGGGCACGACGTCCTGCCGCCTGGCCACGGGATCCGCGAGGCCGACCTCGAGGCTGCGGTCGAGCAGGCTGGGGTGCGGCCCGAGTCGGGCGACATCGTGCTGGTGCGCACCGGCCAGATGACCTTCCTCAAGCGGCGCGACCGCGAGAGCTACACGCTGGGCGACCAGCCGGGCCTCACCACCCACACGATCCGGTGGTTCCGTCGCCACGACGTCGCCGCCGTCGCCACCGACACGCTGGCGATGGAGGTCTTCCCGTGCGAGGACCCCGCCGTCCTGTTCCCGGTCCACATGATCCAGCTGCGGGACGTGGGCCTCACCCAGGGGCAGAACTTCGATCTGGAGGCCCTCGCCGCCCACTGCGCCGCCGACGGCGTGCACGAGATGCTGCTCGTGGCCAACCCCGAGCCGGTCACGGGCGGCACCGGCGCGCCGGTGAACCCCGTCGCGATCAAGTAGGTCACCACGATGGACGCCCGCCCTCCCGCCAGCTTCAACTTCGCGGACGTGTGGGAGATGGCCGCCGACGCCCTGGGCGACCGTCTCGCGCTCGTGGTGGGGGACCAACGTCGCACCTACGCCGACCTCGAGGCTCGCGCCAACCGCCTCGCCCACCACCTCGTGGGTCGAGGTGTCGCGGCGGGCCAGCACGTCGGGCTCTACCTGGAGAACTGCGCGGAGTACCTCGAGGCCATGCTGGCCTGCTTCAAGATCCGGGCCGTCCCCATCAACGTCAACTACCGCTACGTCGCCGGCGAGCTCCGCTACCTGCTGGACGACTGCGACGCCGTCGGCGTGATCCACGGTCCCCAGCACGCCGACGTGCTGGCGGCGGTGCTCCCGGACCTCGAGCGCATCGAGTGGACCCTCGAGACTGGTCCGCCGTACGAGGCAGCTCTGGCGGCGTCCTCGCCCGAGCGACCGGTCGTTGCCGGGCGGGGCGACGACGACCACTACATCATGTACACGGGCGGCACCACGGGCATGCCGAAGGGCGTCGTCTGGCGGCAGGGCGACGCGTTCTTCGCATGCCTGGGCGGCGGTGACCCGATGCGCATCCAGGGCGAGGTGTCGTCGCCGGTGGAGCTTCCCGAGCGGATCGGCGACGGCATCACCTACCTGCCGCTGGCCCCGATGATGCACGCGGCCGCGCAGTGGACGTCGTTCATGTGGTTCTTCTGCGGCGGCCAGGTCGTGCTCATGGAGGGCTCGCTCGACCCGGCCAAGGTCTGGCGCACGATCGCCGCGGAGCGCGTCAACCTTCTCACCGTCGTCGGTGACGCGGTCGCCAAGCCGCTTCTCGACGCGTGGGATGCGATCGCGCGGAGGAGCGCCCCGACGTGTCGACGCTGTTCTCGATCTCCAACGGTGGCGCGCCGATGTCGACCTCGTGCAAGGCCCGCATCCTCGATCGCTTCCCGACGGTGATGGTGAACGACGGCTTCGGCTCGTCCGAGGCCGGCATCCAGGGCTCGTCGCGCCTGACGGCGGTCGACGGGCCACCGCGCGGCGCGGTGCGGTTCTCCACGGCCGGCGCCAAGCCCACGCTGGTGCTGGGCGACGACGACCGACCGGTCGAGCCCGGCAGCGGGGTGGTGGGCCGGATCGTGACCGGCGGGCGGCTGCCGCTCGGGTACTACGGCGATCCCGAGCAGACCGCTGCCGCGTTCCTCACCTACGGGGGCGAGCGCTGGCTGATCACGGGTGACCTCGCCACGGTGGCCGAGGACGGCACGGTCGAGCTGCTCGGTCGCGGCTCCACCTCCATCAACACGGGAGGTGAGAAGGTGCACGCCGAGGAGGTCGAGGGCGTGCTCCACGGCCCACCCGTCGGTGGCGGACGTGCTCGTGGTCGGCGTGCCGGACGAGCGGTGGGGGAGCGCCGTGACCGCGGTCGTGCAGCCCGTGACCGGCACCACGCCCACGCCGGCGGAGCTGGTCGCCCACTGCAGGGAGCAGCTGGCCGGCTACAAGGTGCCCAAGCACGTCGTGGTGGTCGACACCGTGGTGCGCAGCCCCGCCGGCAAGGCCGACTACCGCTGGGCCCAGCGCGTGGCGGAGGACGCGGTCAGCGGGTCCTGACCACGGCCTGCCACGGGTAGTGGACCTCGAGCGGGCAGAGCCGGCGGCACGCCTCCACCAGCCAGCGCAAGGTCTCCTCCGGAGGGGACTGGTACGTCCTCAGCACCAGGCCCCGCTTCGGGTGCTCCGACGCGATGTACCAGTCGTCCGGCACGGGGCATCCGCGCTCGGCCAGGAAGCGGCTGACCTTCTGGCCGACCATGTGCTGGATCCCGATCTCGCCCGGCGTCCACGTGGCCAGTGGCACCGTCGGCCCTCGGTTGCCGAACAGGTGGGTGAGACCGCTGCGCGGCGGCACCTCCTGGGCGTCGACGCCGGGTGAGATGTTGATGAACACGGCATCGTCCACCAGCTCGAGGAGCGGCGTGATGTCACCATCGGGGAGCTCGACGAGCTGGTCCGGCACCCCTGGAGGCTACGGCTCGGCGCGCCCCTAGAGTGCGCCGGTGCCCGCCGCCCCTGCCCCCGACCACCGACCGGGCCTCGGGGTGCTCGCGGCGTCCTCGGCCGTGGTGGTCTGGGGCGTCTCGTCGGTGGCGATCAAGCAGGTCGACGGGCTGAACGGCCTCGGGGTGGCGTGCTACCGCATCTGGCTGGGGGCCCTCGTCGTGACGCTCGTGTTCCTCGCGTCCGGCGGCCGGGTGACCCGGACGATGCTCCGGGCGTCGCTGTGGGGAGGGCTCGCCTTCACCGCCGACCTCGTGCTCTTCTTCTCCGCCGTGCAGGAGACGAGCATCGCCAACGCCACGATCATCGGCGCGCTCCAGCCATTGCTCGTGCTCGCCGTCGCCAGCCGTCTCTTCGGCGAGCGGGCCCGCCTCACGGAGCTGGCGTGGGGTGCCGTCGCCGTCATCGGAGCGGCCCTCGTGATCCTCGGTGGCGATGGTGGTGGCGCCAACAGCACGTGGGGCGACCTGCTGGCCGTGGGCGCGCTCGTCGCCTGGACCGCGTACTTCGTGTTCACGAAGACGGCCCGTCAGGAGCTGTCGGCGTTCGAGTACCTCACCGGCATGGCCATCGTCGCGGCGGTGGCGGTGCTCCCGCTGCCCCTGCTGTTCGAGGGGACGCTCGGGACCACCGACCGGGACGGGTGGCTCATCATCGTGTACCTCACCGTGGTCAACGGTCTCCTCGGGCACTTCCTCATGGCTTTCGCGCACGGCCACGCCACCCTTCTGACCGTGTCGCTGCTCACGCTGGCCATCCCCGTGTTCGCGGCGGCCGGCGCGGCGCTGTGGCTCGACGAGTCCCTGACCGGCATCCAGATCGGCGGCATGGCGGTGGTGCTGGTCGCCCTCGGCCTCGTGTCGCTGAGCACGGCCCGTCGCAGCCCGGAGCTGCTCGAGGCAGAGGTGGACGCGCTGGAGGCCCTGCCCAGCCCGTGACGTGAGTCAGATCGTGCCGCCGCGTAGCCCGCCGTCGGCGATGACCTGCTCGTACCACCTCGCGCTGGCCTTCGGCGTGCGCGTCTGCGTGTCGCGGTCGACGTGGACGATGCCGAAGCGGTGCCGGTAGCCCTCCGCCCACTCGAAGTTGTCGAGCAGCGACCACACGAAGAAGCCGCGCAGGTCGACGCCGTCATCGAGGGCCGCGCGGGCCGTCCGCAGATGGGCGTCCAGCCAGGCCACTCGTCGGTCGTCGTGCACCTCGCCGTCCGCGTCGATCTCGTCGTCGTAGGCCGCTCCCGCTTCGTGCACGTACAGGGCCGGGGGGTCGTACTCCTCGTGCAGGGCGACCAAGGCCTCCCGTAGCCCCTCGGGCTCCACGGCCCACCCGCCATCGGTCACCGGCCCGGCAGGAGTGACCAGCTCGACATCGGGGGAGCCCGGCCACTGGGCCGCCGCCCCACGCGTCGACGCGCCGGGTGCGTGCCGGACGTGGTGACGCCGGTAGTAGTTGAGCCCCAGGGCGTCGAGGGGACGAGCGATCTGGGTGAGGTCGCCGTCGCGGACGTGCTTCAGGTCGCTCACCCGACCAAAGTCCTCGAGCACATCCTGCGGGTACCGACCGCGGAGCACGGCGTCGTACCAGAGGCGGTTGGCCACCCCGTCCACGCGCCGGGCGGCGTCCTTGTCCGCGTCCGTCGGCCCGGCGGGGACCACCGGGTACGGGTTCAGCGAGATGGCCACCTCCACCTCCGGACCCGCCGTGGCCCGCAGGGCATCGACGGCGAGCCCGTGGGCGAGGAGCAGGTGGTGGGAGGCGGCGACCGCGGCACCGGGCTCGGTGCGGCCAGGTGCGTGGACGCCGGCTGCGTAGCCGAGCATCGACGCGCACCAGGGCTCGTTCACCGTGCTCCAGCGGCGTACCCCGTCGCCGAGGGCCGCGCCGACGACGGCCGCGTAGTCGGCGAAGCAGGACGCGGTGTCCCGCACGGGCCAGCCCCCGACGTCCTCGAGGGCCTGGGGCAGATCCCAGTGGTACAGCGTGGCCACCGGCTCCACCCCCGCGGCGAGGAGCTCGTCGACGAGGGCTCGGTAGAAGTCGAGGCCGTCCTGGCTCACCGGGCCCCGACCGGCGGGCATGACCCTCGGCCACGCGATCGAGAACCGGTAGGCGCGGATGCCGAGCGAGGCCAGCAGGGCCACGTCCTCCGCCATGCGGTGCCGGTGGTCGGCGGCGGTCCGGGCGTCGTCGCCTCCCGCCACCTTGCCCGGGGTGGCGCAGAACGTGTCCCAGATCGACGGTCCGCGCCCGTCGAGGCCGACGCCCCCTTCGATCTGGAAGGCGGAGGTGGCGGCGCCCCAGAGGAAGTCAGCGGGGAAGGGCCGGTTCGAGGCCGTCACCGGTCGGCGGGTGGAGCGACCTCGGGCCTCGTCCGCGCCCGGGCAAGCCGCCACTCCGAGAGGTGGTCGGCGAGACCGAGGCTCGTGAAGGGGAAGATCGGCGCCGCGATGAGCACCGTTGCGCCGGCGGCGCGCGCCAGCACGAAGGTGTAGGCGGCCGCGACGGCGACGGCACCAGCGCGCACCCGCCAATCGTGGGCCGCGTCGGCCCGCAGCGCCACGATCCCGCCCGCGCCGACGCCGGCGACCAGGCCGGTCACGGCGTCGGCGGCGACGGCGGAGACGGTGAGGCCGACGAGCAGGCAGAGGCCCATGGCGCGCAGGACGGCGCCCGGCGGCCGTGGGTGCTCGGATGCGAAGGCCAGCACGATGAACACGAAGGGGATGAGCGAGAGGCCGAAGGCGATCGCCGCACCGGCCGCGGGGGCGTCGGTGCGATCGTCGGCGGCGACGGCCACCAAGCCGGCGAGCAGCGACCAGACCGCGGGGGCAAGCAGCAGGGTGGCGAAGGTGATCGCTCGCCACTTCGGCTGTGGTGCGAGCGGGCTCATGCCCGCCGCGCCCGAACGGCGCTTGGTCCGCAGCATCAGCGGCTCAGCCCTTGACCGATCCGGCCGTGAGACCACGCACGAAGTAGCGCTGCAACGTGAAGAAGACGGCGAGCGGCAGGACCATGGAGATGAACGCGGCGGACGTGAGCAGGTTCCAGTTCTCACCGCGCGAGCCGACGAGGTTGGACAGCGCGATCGTGACGACCTGGTTGTCGGGCGTGCCACCGAGGAACACGTAGGCGACCAGCAGGTCGTTCCACACCCAGAGGAACTGGAAGATGGCGAAGGCGGCGAGGGCCGGGACCGACAGCGGGACGACGAGCCGCCAGAAGATCGTGAAGTGGTCGGCGCCGTCGATCTTGGCGGACTCGATGATCGATGACGGCAGGGAGCCGATGTAGTTGCGCAGCAGGTAGGTGGCGAGCGGCAGGCCGAAGCCGGTGTGCGCGAGCCACAGCCCGAGGAACGTGCCGTTGAGGTCGAGGTCGGGGAGGACCTGCACGCCGAACAGCTCCGCGCCGCCGCCGTACAGGCGCAGGATCGGGATGAGCGCCATCTGCAGGGGCACGACCATGAGCCCGACCACGATCACGAACAGCGCATCGCGCCCTCGGAACTGCATCCAGGAGAACGCGTAGGCGGCGAACGCCGCGATGGTGATGGGGATGATCGTCGACGGGATGGTGACGGCCAGGCTGTTGAGGAACGCGTTCTGGAAGCCGCCGGTGTCGAGTGCCTGCTGGTAGTTGTCGAGGGTCCACTGCCCATCCTTGAACGGGGCACCGAGGGCCGTCCCACCATCCGGTCGAGTTGGCGAGCTGCCTCGGATCGGAAGGAGGTGACCAGCACGCCGGCCACTGGGATCAGCCAGATCAGGACGACGACGAGGATGGTGATGCGGACGAACCAGCCCCCCGCGAGGCACCGCCCACGCCCGCCGGGCCGCCCTTCGACCGCCTCGGCGCATCGGCAGGGTCGACGTCGGTTGGGAGCGGAGCCGCGAGGGTCATCGCATCTGCTCCTGCTCCCGGAACCGGCGTACGTTCCAGATCATCACCGGGATGACCGCGAGGAACAGGATCGACCGCGATCGCGGCCGCGCGGCCCTCGTGGCTGCGGATGAAGAACCATCGGATCATGCGTTCGGCGATGACCTCGGTGCCGTTGGCCTCCGAGTTGCCCATGACGAACACGATGTCGAAGACCTTGAGTGCGTTGATGACCATGTAGGTGGTCACCACCACGATCGTCGGCAGGATGCTCGGCACGGTGATGCGCCGGAACACCTGCAGCTCGGAGGCACCGTCGATGCGGGCCGCCTCGATGATCTCGTCGGGGATCGCCTTGATGGCCGCCGACAGCACGACCATGGCGAACCCCGTCTGCATCCAGATCATGATCACCATCAGCATCAGGTTGTTCCACGGCTGCTGCGACAGCCATGGAACCGGGTTGTTCCCGAGCCCCTGCCAGATCCCGTTCGCCAACCCGATGTTCGTGCCGAACCCCTCGGGTCGGTAGCTGTAGATCAGGCGAAACGTGACGGCCGCCCCCACGAACGAGATCGCCATCGGCAGGAAGATGAACGACTTGGCGACGGCCTCGGCGCGGCGCAACCGGTCCGCCATGGTGGCGAAGACGAGGCCGACGCTGACCGCCACCAGCGGCACCAGCACGATCCACATCGCGGTGTTGCGCATCGACCGGAGCATGCTCTCGTCGGTGAAGGCGAACTGGTAGTTCTCCAGACCGACCCACGCTTCGCCCCTGGAGTCGCGGAAGCTGAGGAGCAGCGTGTTCACGACGGGATAGATGAGGAAGACCGACAGCAGCACGAGGGCCGGGCCCACGAACACGTAAGGCCGCACGCCCTCGCGGAGCGAGGCCGGCAGCCAGTTGACGATCTGGTTCATCGCCCAGAACAGTGCGAAGACGCCGCCGACGCCGACCGTGATCGCGACGCCGGCGATCAAGAGGCGGTTCGCCTCACCCTTGCGCAGGAAGTCGAAGACCACGGCGAGCCCGAAGGCCGCGGCCGCCAGGATGCCGACCACCGCCAGGACGCGCAGTGCGGTCAGCCCCAGGGCATGTCGCTCGGCTGTGACGTCAGCGCTCATGCGCTCCCTCGAACGCGCAGTGGGGAGCGGCCGGTCGACCGGCCGCTCCCCGTTCCATCAGGACGGCCGACCGGTCAGGACGACGGCCAGCTCGCCTCGATATCCGAGAGGACCCCTTCGAGGCTGTCCGGCCCGCCGCGGACGTACTCGATCATTCCCGTCCAGAACGTCCCGCTCCCGACCTCGGTCGGCATGAGGTCGGACGCATCGAACCGGCCAGTGCCCTCCTTCAGGGCCGTGGTCAGCACCTCCGATGCCCCGGCGAGGAGGTCATCGGTGTAGCAGTCGGGCCCGACGTTCACGTTGGGCGAGATGCGCGACGACGCCTGCACGCCACCCATCGCGCACTGGACGTCCTCGGCGATGAAGCGCTCGAGGAAGTCCGCGGCGACATCGGGATCGGCCGCGGTGCCGACGACGGTCAGCTCACCCGCGTAGAGGGTGCCGTCCTGGTCGATGGGCGGGAGCGGGAACCAGTCGTAGTCGACTCCCGCTTCTTGGCCCTCGAAGGCCGGTTGGGCGGCGATGAAGCTCGCCTGCCGGTGGAGGTAGCAACCGGGCGGGTCGGTGAACAGCGGCGCCGGGGCGTCCGCGAACGCCAGGTCGGCGGTTGCCGCCGCCCCACCGAGCACGTAGCCGTCGGTGAAGAGGATGTCACCGAACCGCTCACCGGCGGTCACGACCGCCGGGTCGTTGAAGGGGATCTCGTGGTTGACCCACTGGTCGTAGACGTCCGCGCCCGCGGTGCGGAGCATGATGTCCTCCATCCAGTCGGTGGCCGGCCAACCGGTCGCGCCCTCGCTCTCGAAGCCGATGCACCATGGCGCGGCGCCGTCGGCGACGATCTGGTCGCTCAGGGCGATGAGCTCGTCCCAGGTCTCTGGCACCTTGTAGCCCGCCGCGTCGAAGTCGTCCTTCGGGTACCAGACCATGCTCTTCAGGTTGATGTTGGTCGGCACGCCGTAGTGCTTGCCCTCGTACTCGCCGAGCGCGAGGAAGTCCGCCCCGACGAGCTCCTCCAAGGCGTCGACGTCGACGCCGAGGTCCTCGAGCGCTTGGATCTGGCCCTCGGCGGCCATCTGTTGGACGGTGCCCGGCTGCGGCACCGCCGCGACCTCGAGCGTGCCGCCCTCGGCGCGGATCGGGAGCTGCTGCTCGAAGTCGCCGACCGGCTCCACGGTCACCGTGTAGTCGACCTCCGAGTTGATCATGTCGTCGAAGATCTGCTGGTAGGCGTCGGTCTCCTCAGGCTCGCCGGCGCTCATGAGCGTGAGCTCACCGCTCGGCCCGCCGCCGTCGCCGCCGTCATCGCCACCGCTGTCGCTGTCGTCACCGCAGGCCGCGGCGACGAGGGCGAAGGCGCAGAGCACCACCGCGAGCTTTCGATACCTCATCTGCTTCATCTCCTTGGTTGTGTTCGTGTCACGTTGCGTCCCCGTAGATGCCGGTGCCATCTCCCGGGTCGAAGAAGTGCAGCCGGTGGGTGTCGACCACCAGCTCGATCGGTTCTCCCTTCCGCGCACGGGTGCGCGGGTTGAGGCGGGCAAGGACGTTGGACTGGCCGCGGCGCGCTTGCGCCTCGACGTGCTCGAGCGCCTCGGCGCCCACGTCGACCGCCAGCTCGCGCACGTCGTCGGTGAGTGGCTGAGGCGCATCGATGGTGAAGTGCACCACGACGTCGGAGCCCAGGGCCTCGCGCAGCTCGACGACCACGTTGACGCGGCGTTCGGCAGGCGCGTCCGACACCAGCGATGCGTCCTCCATGTCCTCGGGCCGGATGCCCAACACGATCATCTGGTCGGCGTACCGCATCAGGTCCGGGCGGGCCGCGACGACCTCCGCCGGAACCGGGAGCCGGAAGCCGCCGAACTCGGCGCGCATCGCCCCATCGGTGCCGGTGAGCTGTGCCTCGAACAGGTTCATCGCCGGCGAGCCGATGAACCCGGCGACGAAGAGGTTGACCGGGTGCTCGTAGAGCCCTTGCGGTGCATCGACCTGTTGCAGCTCACCCTTGCGGATCACCGCCACGCGGTCGCCCATCGTCATCGCCTCGGTCTGGTCGTGCGTGACGTAGATCGTGGTGACGCCGAGATCGTTCTGGATCCGCGCGATCTCGGCGCGCATCTGCACGCGGAGCTTCGCGTCGAGGTTCGACAGGGGCTCGTCCATTAAGAACGCTTGCGGGTGGCGCACGATGGCCCGTCCCATCGCGACGCGCTGGCGCTGACCTCCAGAGAGCGCCGCTGGCTTGCGGCTGAGCAGCTCGTCGAGCCCCAGGATGCGCGCCGCCTCGTGCACGCGGGTGTTGATCTCGTCGCGTCGCACCTTCTGCAGCTTCAACCCGAACGCCATGTTGTCGAACACGGTCATGTGCGGGTAGAGCGCGTAGTTCTGGAACACCATCGCGATGTCCCGCTCCTTGGGGGGCACATCGTTGACCACGCGGTCGCCGATCGAGACCGTCCCCTTCGAGATCACCTCGAGACCGGCGACCATGCGCAGGGCGGTGGTCTTCCCGCACCCGGACGGGCCGACCAGCACGACGAACTCCCCGTCGCCGACGCCGAGGTCGAGGGCCCGCACGGCCTCGGTCCCGTCGGGGTACACCTTCCACACGTCCTCGAGCACGATCTCAGCCACGCGGGTGTACCCCCTCGATGGTGCCGGCCCCATCGATCCCGCGGGCGTTCGGGACGACAGGCCAGGGCCGAAGGTCCCGAGTCGACGAGCGACGGGGCCTGGCCATCAGGCCGCACCCCGCTGGGGAACCCCGGTTGTCGCCCGTTCGACGATCGCGAGAGGGAGGACTTGCTCCACGGCTGGCGGCGGCTCGCCAGCCACCGCCGAGAGGAGCAGGCGCGCTCCGAGCCGGCCGGTCTCGAACAGCGGCTGCCGGACCGTGGTGAGCCCGACGTAAGCGGAGAGCTCGATGTCGTCGAAGCCGATGACCGAGAGATCGGCGGGGACGCGCATGCCGCGCTCGGCCGCCGCGGCCAGCACGCCGGTGGCCTGCACGTCCGACGACGCGAACACGGCGGTGGGCGGGTCCGGCTGGGCGAGGAGCTCGGTCGTGAGCTGCTGGGCGATGGCACGGTCGTGGGCGCCGTGGCGCACGAGCTCCGGCCGGTGGGCGATCCCGGCCTCGTCCAGCACGGCGGCGTAGCCACGCTCACGCTGGGCGCTCGATGCGAACCCGAACATGTTCGCCGGATCCTCGCCGATGAACGCGATGGAGGTGTGTCCCAGGTCGACGAGGTGCTGGGTGGCGAGCCGTCCGCCGAGGACGTCGTCGGTCACGACCGACGCCACCCCCTCGCCCCTCGTGTCGACGAGGACGACCGGCACGCCGGCCGTCCTCAACCGGGTGAGGTCCCGGGCGGGAACCGGAAGGGACAGGATGAGCAGGCCGTCGGCCCGGTCGCGTCCGGTGATCGACGCGAGGTGCTGGTCGCGGTGCCCCGGTGACTCGACGTTGAAGAGCACGACGTCATAGCGGCTCTCGTCCAGCTCCGCGACGACGCCGCGCAGGCGCTCGACGGCCGAGGCGTGGGTGAAGAAGGGGACCACCACGCCCAGCGTCTGGCACCGCCCGCGACAGCGCGCGGGCGAGCGGGTTCGGCCGGTAGTCCAGCAGCTCGATCGACTGGAGCACCCGGGCGCGGGTCGCGTCGCGCACCTTCGGGCTCCCGTTGAGCACCCGGGACACCGTGCCGAGCCCCACGCCCGCATGTGCCGCGACGTCAGCGATCGTCGTCATGAGCTTCCCCCGAATCGGCTCGCCGAGGCATGGAAGCGCTTCCACGAGCTTGCGACGAAGGTATGCACGACGCACGCAGGATGTCAACGACCTCGTTCGCAGGCCCACCTAGGCTGGGCGGATGGAACTCCCCCTGATGCTCCGCGAGGCACTGGAGCTCCAGATCCTCGAGCAAGAGCCGGAGCGGGCGGCCGCCGTCATCGGCCAGGGGGTGGCCGATCACGGCCCGTCGGCGGTGGCGCAGGTGCTGCTGGAGGCCACCGCCTTCGCGTTCCGACGGATGGTGAGCATCACCGACGAGGTCCTCGACCTCGCGGAGCTGCTCACCCAGCTCGCGCTGGACGGTGCCGTGCCCGAGCACCGCCTCGAGCTCCTCACCGACATCCTGACGGCGGCCGCCGCCACCGCCGGCGGCGTCCGGCCCTCCGTCGACGCGCTGCACGCCCGCCTGGGCGAGCAGGACCTGCTGTTCGGAGCCTGGCTGGGGCTGCTCACCGGCCTGCGGGTCACGTCGCTCACCATCGAGGTCACCGAGGCCGAGCTCGTGGAGGACGTGCTCCTCGCCTTCGAGCTCGAGGTCTGATCGATCGGCTCGGGTCCCACGAGGCCCGCCCCTCGTCGACGATGACCGCGCGCGACTGGCGGCTGGTCGTGCTGGGGTGCGCGCTCGCGGCGGCCGGCGTGAAGCTGTGGCTCGCGGCCACGAGCTTCGGCTCGAACGACGTCCACGCCTGGATCGACTTCGCCCGCGGCGCCCGCGACCACGGGCCCTTCGAGATGTACGGGCACGAGTACTACTCGCAGTACAACCACCCGCCGTTGAGCGGCGTGATGCTGCTCGTCGTGAACTGGCTCGTGGATCGGGGCGTGGCCGGCGTGCCGTTCCTGATCAGGGTGCCGGCGACGGTCGCCGACGTCCTCACCGCGCTCCTGGTCTTCGAGCTCGTCGGGCTGCGGCGCTCGCTGCGCCAGGCCGCGACGGCCGGGGTGCTGATCAGCCTGAGCCCCGCCCTGATCGTGATCTCGGGCTTCCACGGGAACACGGACGCGGTCTTCGTCATGTTCACCGTGCTCAGCGCGTACTGCGTCACGAGGGGTTGGGCGTTCGCGGCGGGCGTCGCGATCGCGCTCGCCGTCAGCGTCAAGCTGATCCCGATCGTCGTCGTTCCCGTCCTCGCCGCCTGCTTGCTCCGCGCCGGGTGGCGGAAGCTCGCTGCCTACGCCGTGGGAGGGCTGGCGGTCTTCGTTCCGCTCTGGGGTCCGATCGTGCTCCTCAGCTGGCCCGAGTTCCGAGCGAACGTCCTCGACTACGCGGGATCGCTGTACCTGCGCCAATGGGGGTTGCCCCAGTTCCTGAGCTGGGCGCACGCGCCTCCAGAGTGGGCGAACACCCTGTCGGGCTCGGGCCGGTTCGTGGTGTTGCTCATCAGCGGGCTCGTCCCGGCCGCTCTGGTGTGGCGGCGTCCGACGTCGTTCGTCCCGGCCGTGGGCCTCAGCCTGGCGTTCTTCCTCCTGCTGAGCCCCGCCTTCGGCATGCAGTACCTGAGCTGGCCGCTCGCCGCGGCCTACCTCATCGGCATCGTCCCGGCCACCGCCTACAACCTGGCCGCGAGCGTCTTCGTGCTCAGGGTGTACAGCTACTGGAGCGGCGGCGGCTTCCCGTGGGACTGGTACGAGGCCAAGGCCAACATCCTCCGGTGGGGGGACCTGCGGATCATGGTGGTCGCGTGGGTCGCCCTCGCGTGGGTCGCAGCCGCGGGCCTGCGCACCTCGCTCCGCGCGCCTCCGCAGGTGCGGGATCGGACCGTGCTCGCCGGCGACGTCAGCGGCTCAGGTGGAGGGCCATGAGGGCCGCGGCGGTGGCTTCCTTGTGGTCCGCCTGCCAGGGGGCACCCAGATCCGCGCGCAGCGCGGTCAAGCGGACCGTGAGCGCGTCCCGGCTCGTGCCCAGCGTGGCGGCAGCCTCCTCCATCGTGTGCTTCGACGGCGCCGCGCAGACCACGAGCCCGTGCGCCTCCGCCGCGTCGTCGAGGGCCGCTCGGTAGAGCTCGCCCTCGGCCGCGTGCAACAGCGAGTGGTTGCCCAACACGACGTCCACCTCCGGGAGGTCGCGCGGGCGGCCCACCACTGCCACCGCGACGAGGTCGCCGTGGGTGCGGGCGACCCGCGTCAGGTCGTCGACCACGGCCGCGGTCATGGCCCCGATGGCCGCGACCACCTCGGCCACCAGCGCGGCGGCAAGGGCCCTCGGCAGCTCCTGGGCGGCGTGGTACACCTGGCGAGGCAGGGCCTCGGGGCACAGCTGCACCCGACGTCGGTCGAGGACGAGCGGCTCGGTCGGCGAGCCGCCGACCAGCACAGCGACGGCCCAGCCGCTGTGCGGCTTGCACCCCCACGCCAGCTGCATGAGGGCAACGTAGGCTCGCCATCCTGACAAGCGCTGTCAGCGTCGGGCGCGCGTCGACCGTGGTGACCGGGGCTGCCTAGTATCTGACGGGTCGTCAGGTCGAGCCGAGGGGGGTCGTGCACATGCCGAACGTGGACGGGGGGAGCCTCTGGGAGCTCGTCGAGCGTCGCGCCGAGGCCACGCCGGGCGCGCTGGCCGCCGTCGACGAGGACGGCCGCTCCCTCACGTGGGCCGAGGCCAAGACCGCGGCCGAGCGGGCGGCGGCGGGGCTGGCGCGCCACGGGATCGCGGCGGGTGACGTGGTGTCGTGGCAGCTGCCGACGTGGCTCGAGAGCAAGATCCTCGTGCTCGCGCTGGCCCGCCTCGGCGCGATCCAGAACCCGATGCTGCCCATCTACCGGGAGCGTGAGGTCGGGTTCATCACGCGCCAGGCGAAGAGCAAGCTCCTCGTCGTCCCGTCGAGCTGGGCCGGCTTCGACTTCGAGGCGATGGCCAAGGCCATCGCCTCCACGATCAAGGAGGAGGGCGGGTCGCTGGAGGTGCTGGTCGCCGACAAGGCGCTCCCGCAAGGTGATCCGTCCACCTTGCCGCCGCCCCCGGACCCGACGCTGGACACCGTGCGGTGGTACTTCTACACATCGGGCACCACGGCCGACCCCAAGGGCGCCCAGCACACCGATCGCACGATCCTCGCCAGTGCGCTCGGCATGAACGCGTGCCTCGAGGTCACCGACCAGGATCGCAACGCAGTCGTGTTCCCGTTCACCCACATCGGCGGGATCGGGTGGCTGTTCAGCGCGCTGGTGGTCGGGTTCCCCACCGTGTACATCGAGCGGTTCGACCCGGCCAAGACCATCGCGCTCATCCAGGAGCACGAGGTGACGATGGCCGGAGCCGGCACGCCGTTCCACATGGCCTACCTGGCTGCGCAGCGCCAGCTGCCCGAGGGCGAGCGCCTGTTCCCCAGCGTGCGCGTGCTACTGCGGCGGCGGCGCTCCGAAGCCACCGCAGCTCCACTACGACATCAAGGCCGAGATGGGTGGCGTCGGCATCGTGTCCGGCTATGGCCTCACGGAGGCGCCGATCATCTCGATGGGCACCGTCCACGACACCGACGAGCAGCTCGCCCACACCGAGGGCAAGGCCACGGGAGCGACGCGGCTGCGGGCGGTCACCCTCGAGGGCAAGGAGGCCGGCATCGGCGAGGAGGGCGAGATCCGCGCCAAGGCCCCGCAGATGATGAAGGGCTACCTCGACTCGTCGCTCGACGCTGACGCCTTCGACGACGACGGCTGGTTCCGCACCGGCGACCTCGGCAGGATCGACGCCGACGGCATGGTCACGATCACCGGTCGGGTGAAGGACATCATCATCCGGAACATGGAGAACATCTCCGCCAAGGAGGTGGAGGACGTGCTCTTCGCGCATCCCGACATCGCCGACGTGGCCGTGATCGGTGTGCCCGACGCAAAGACAGGGGAGCGGGTCTGCGCTGTGGTCGTGCCGCAGGACCCCGCGTCGCCGATCACCTTCGACGCCATGGTCGCCTACGCGCGGGAGCAGGGGCTCATGACGCAGAAGCTCCCCGAGCGCCTCGAGATCGTCGATGCGCTCCCACGCAACCCCACCGGCAAGATCCTCAAGTTCGAGCTGCGCGATCGCTTCGGCGACGCCGGCTGATCCCAAGCGAAAGCAGGTTGCTGTGGCACTCCTCTCGGGCAAGGTCGCGATCGTCACCGGCGCCGGGCATGGCATCGGGCGGGCCCACGCGCTCGAGCTCGCGAAGCACGGGGCCAGCGTGGTGGTCAACGACCTCGGGACGTCGGTCACGGGCGACGGCGCCGATCAGAAGGCGGCCGACCTCACGGTCGCGCTGATCGGACAGCGGGACGGCACCGCGGTGGCCAACTACGACGACGTCTCGGACTACGAGGGCGCCGGGCGGCTGGTGGCCCAGGCCGTGGACACCTACGGCCGCCTCGACGTGCTCGTCAACAACGCCGGCATCGTGCGCGACACCGCGATCTGGAACATGAGCGAGGCCGACTTCGACGCGGTCATCAAGGTGCACCTCAAGGGCAGCTGGGCTCCGGCTCATCACGCCGCCAGGCATTGGCGCGAGCGCGCCAAGGCGGGCGAGGTGTTCACGGGGCGCGTGATCAACACGACGTCCGGAGCCGGGCTCGTCGGCAACTTCGGCCAGACGAACTACGCCACGGCCAAGGCCGGCATCGCCGGCTTCACCCAGACGCTCTCGCTCGAGCTGTACAAGCTCGGCGTCACGGTCAACGCCGTCGGTCCCGCGGCGGCCACCCGGATCACCGGAACCATGCCCGGTGCACCCGCGGTCATCGAGGCCGACGAGGTGCCCGAGGACGAGTGGAACCGCATGGACCCTGCCGTCTCGTCGCCGCTCGTCGCCTGGCTCGCGAGCGACGAGAGCCAGCACGTCACCGGCCAGGTCATCCGCTCGGTGGCCGAGGACATCGTCTGGATGCAGGGCTGGAGCGAGGGCGCCACGATCGCCAACGGCGGGAAGCGCTGGGACGCCGAGACGCTCGGCCAGCAGCTTGCCACCGACGTCTTCAAGACCCGCGCCCCCGGCCTGCGGTACTGACCCCATCCCCCCAATGACGCCTTCTGTGTGCGCTCAGCACCGGTATGCGGTTGTCAGCGCACACAGAAGCAGTTGGGGGTGAGTCGGCTCGGGATCTTGGCGGGGCCCGGGGTGGTCGAGGCCGGGTGCGTGGAGGGGTTGCGGGCGTTCGCGCGCCGGGTGGGCTGCGGGGTGGTGAACACGTGGGGCGCCAAGGGGGTGTTCCGCTGGGACGACCCGCTGCACTTCGGGACGGCGGGACTACAGGCCCTGGACTTCGAGCTGGCCGGGCTCGCCGACGTCGACGTGCTCGTCACCACCGGGCTGGACCCCGACGAGGTGACCGCCACGCCGTGGGACGGCCGCGCCGAGGTCGTCGACGTCGCGCCCGGGAAGCTGGTCGAGCTTCGACCGCGCGCTGCCGCCGGGCACGACCGAGCGCCCCGCGCTCTACACCGCCCTGGCCGCAGTGGTGGGCCCCCTGTACGAGCAGCCCGGCTCACCGCCCGCCCGAGCGGCCGCGCTGGCCGCGGCGCTGCCGGACGACGGCATCGTGGTGGCGGCGCCGGGTCTTGTCGGCTTCTGGATCGCCCGCACGTTCCCGACGTCGAGACCCGGCAGCGTCGAGATCACCGCTGACGAGGTCGCCGGCCCGGCCGTCGTACACGTCCGCGACGCCGACTGGGCCGACGTCGATCTCGACCCGAGCGCCCTCGTGGCCGTCGCGGGTCCCATCGTCGCCTGGGGCGGCCCGGACAGCTGGGCTACTCGGTAGGCAGGTAGCACTCCAGCACGGCCACCTCGGCGCGGAGGGCGGCAGCGGCGTCCGCTTGGCCGATGTCGTCGTAGTCCCGGGAGGCCGCGGCGCGCAGCTCGAGCTGGTCGCGCAGGATCCGGAGGTGGTCCTCCGTCGTGAGGACGAGACGCTCGTGCTCGACGAGCCCGACGATCGGCGGCGCCGATGACGAGCGCCCCGGGGCCGATGGCGCCTCCACGTTCGCGAGCGCCGCGAGGGTGGTGCGCAGCACGTTCACCGCCACCGCGTCGCGCTCCTTGCGAGCGACGAGCAGATCGGCGGCGAGCCGCTCGGGGAGGCTGGGCACGAGCGGGACGGTAGCGAGCCGCCGTTGCCCGATGCAGGCGAGATCACGCCGGCGGACCGTCCGCCGGGAGCGTGACCACGAAGCGGGCGCCGCCCCCGGGGCGTTCGTCGATCGTCACTGTGCCGGCGTGGGCCAGCGCGATGTCCCGAACGATCGCCAGGCCGAGCCCGGTGCCGCCGCTTCCCGCCGCGCGGGCCTCGTCGAGCCGCGTGAAGGGCTCGAAGACACGCACACGATCGGCATGTGCGATGCCTGGCCCGTCGTCGGCCACGGCGAGCTCGGCCAGTCCACCCTCGTCCTGCCGCAGCGAGACGACGACCATGGACGCAGCGTGCCGGACGGCGTTGTCGAGCAGGTTGGTCACCAGCCGACCGAGCTGACCGGGGTCGCCCTGCACCCGAGCGGCGCCCACGCCACCGGTGTCGAGCGCGACGCGGCCGGCGGCACGCACCCGGCGGGCTGCCTTCAGCACGAGGTCATCGAGGTCCACCGGTTCGTGGCGCGCCGCCGAGGGGGTGGTCGCCTCGCGCCCGGCCAGGTCGAGGAGGTCGTCCACCAGGTGCTGCAGGCCGACCACCTCGTCGAGGCTGCTCCGGTGGGTCGCCACGAAGTCAGCCCCCTCTGGGTGCGCGAGATCCACCTCGAGCTCGGCTCGCATGCGGGCGAGGGGGCTGCGCAGCTCGTGCGAGGCGTCGGCCACGAAGCGGCGCTGCTGCTCCGCGGCGAGCTCGAGACGGTCGAGCATCCCGTTCATGGTGCGGGCCAGGCGCCCGACCTCGTCATCGGCCGGGGGGACCGGGACGCGTCGGTGCAGGTCGCTCGCGTCGATCGCGGCCACCTGCGCCCGGATGGCCTCCACCGGCCGGAGGGTTCGCCCCACGAACCACCAGATGAGGCCGCCGAGCACGACCGCGACGAAGGGGATCGCCGCGGCGAGGGCCCGCTGCAGCGCGTCGGTGCTCTCCTGGACGTCGTCGAGGGTGGCCGCGAGGTGCAACACGTCGCCGTTGGGCAGGGTCTCCGACAGCACTCGATACGTGCCCTCGCCCTCCAGCACGGCGGGCACGTCCTGCAGCACGGGGTCGCTCCCCGACGGCGGCGCGTCGGCGATCGGCTCGTCCAGAGCTGTCCGGGCCGCGGCCGGCGCCACCTCCTCGACCTGTCCGTCGCGGACGAGCTGCGCCACGGAGTCATCGTCGCCTGGTGTGACGAGGCCGGCCGCGCCTCCGTCGCGCAGGTCGTCCGCGCGGCTCTCGGCGGCCTGTTGGAGTCGCTCGTCCACGGCATCGACGAGCAGTCGCTCGTGGATCCGGACGATGCCGAACGCCGCGACGAGCAGCACGACCAGCACGGCCCCGGTGGCCAGGGCGGTGATCCGCCACCGGATGCTCACGGCACCGCGAGGCGGTAGCCCGCACCGCGCACCGTCTCGATGCTCTGGCGACCGAAGGGCTCGTCGACCTTGCGCCGGAGCCGGCCGATGTACACCTCCACGATGTTCGGGTCACCCTCGAAGTCGTACTCCCAGACGCCGGCGAGGATGTCCTGCTTCGACAGGACCTGGCCGGCGCGCCGAACGAGGAACTCCAGGACGTCGAGCTCTCGCGTCGTCAGGTTCAGCAGCACCTCCCCGCGCCAGGCCCGCCGCTGCCCGGGGTCGATGCGGAGGTCGCCGACGAGGACGGGGGTCGGGTTGCGGCCGGACGTGCGCCGGAGCAGGGCGCGCACGCGGGCCACGAGCACCGGAAACGAGAACGGCTTGGTGAGGTAGTCGTCCGCGCCGGTGTCGAGGGCCTCGGCTTCGTCGAGATCGCCGTCCTTGGCGGTGAGCACCAGGATCGGGGTCCAGTCGCCGGCGGCCCGGAGATCAGCGCAGAGCTGGAACCCGTTGCGCCCGGGGAGCATGAGGTCGACGAGCAGGAGGTCGAACGCGCCCTCCGTCGCGCGCCACAGCCCGTCCGCGCCGTCGTGCGACACCTCCACGCGGAAGCCCTCGGCCTCCAGCCCGCGCTTGACGGCCGTCGCGATCTTCACGTCGTCCTCGATCAGCAGCAGCTTCATCTCAGGGCATCCTGGAAGGGTGCACCTGAACGAGCCCTGAACGGATCCGCTTCGTCGTTCAGCGACGGGTCAGGCCCCTGGATGCAGGGTCGAGTGGCACCCAACGACCGCGAGAGGTCTCCGATGAGCCGATCCTACGTTCCTCCCCACCGCGCGCTCCGCGGCCACCTCGCCCTCCCGCTCGTCGGGCTGGCCCTGGCCGGTTCGATCGCTGCCTGCAGCAGCGACACCACCACGAGCACCACGACCACGGCCGTGGCTCCCGTGATCGACCCTGGTGACGGTGGCGACTACCGGCCGCAGCTCGATCCTGCCGACTTCGTCAGCACCATCGACAACCCGTACCTCCCGCTGCTCCCTGGATCCCGCTGGGTGTACGAGGGCGACAACGCCGGCGACGACGAGCGCGTCGAGGTGACCGTGACCGATGAGACCCGCGTCATCGAGGGCATCACAGCCGTCGTCGTGCGAGACACCGTGCACGTCGGGGGGGTCCTCGCAGAGGACACCTACGACTGGTTCGCGCAGGACGTCGACGGCAACGTCTGGTACCTGGGGGAGGACTCGACCGAGTACGACGAGGAAGGACGGCCCGCCAAGGACGGGGGATCCTGGGAGTACGGCAAGGACGGGGCCCTTCCGGGCATCGCCATGCCCGCCGACCCCACACCGGGCGATGCCTACCGACAGGAGTACCTCGAGGGCACCGCCGAGGACATGGCGCATGTCCTCCGCATCGAGCCCGAGCACACGATCGCCCTCGGCACGTACGAGGGCGTGCTGCTGGTCGAGGAGTGGACGCCGTTGGAGCCCGATGTGGTCGAGCACAAGTGGTACGCCCCCGGCGTCGGGCAGATCGCCGGGCTCTCCGTGACCGGTGAGCAGTCGGTGTCCGAGCTGGTCGAGTTCACCCCTGGCCGCTGAGTCAGGTCGGGTTCAGCGACCAGGGTCCACTGTCGGGCGTAGCGACCAACGGAGGAGAAGCGATGCAACGACGTACGAAGGTGGTGCTGGCGGCGATCGCTGTCCTCGGCTCGATCGCGGCGGGGACCTCGATCGCGGTCGCGGGTGGGAGCGATGACGACGCCACGGACACCGCCATCACCGGCCCCGCCCTCGCCAAGGCGTCGGTCGCGGCGCTCGACCACACCGGCGGCGGCCAGGTCACCGGCACGGAGGTCGGTGACGAGGAGAGCTACTACGAGGTGGAGGTCACGCTCGACGACGGCACGCAGGTCGACGTGCAGCTCGACGAGTCCTTCACGGTCGTCAGCGACAAGACCGACACGGAAGACGGCGACACGGACGACTGAGGCCGCCGAGGCGCGCACCGGCCCCGGTCGGTGCCTGGCGGGTGGCGGTGACCGGGGCCGGTACGGAGCACGTCGAAGGGAGCGAGCCCCTCGACGGGTGATCTGCTAGCGGTAGCCGAGCTTGATGGTGCAGGCGGGCCAGTGACGCCAGCCCCCCTGGTTCCAGAGGCGCTGGCCCATCGCGATCTGGGTCTCGCGGGAGGCCTGGTCAGGGCGACCTGACCCACCGACGGACTGCCAGGAGCCGAGGGAGAACTGGAGGCCGCCGTAGTAGCCGTTGCCGGTGTTGGCGGCCCAGTTGCCGCCGGCCTCGCACTGCGCGAGGCGGTCCCACGCGGCTGGGTTGCCCGGGTCGTTGTAGCCACTGCCGGAGGCGACCGGTGCCACCGCTGGTTGCGGCGGCGGCGTCGTGGTGGGCGGCGGGGCCGCCGTCGTGGTCGTGGTCGGGGCCGCGGTGGTGGGCGGTGCGACCGCCTGGGCCACCGTGGCGAGGCGGTCGAGGGCGTCCTGGCCGTCCAGGAAGGAGCGGATCTCCTCCCGGTCCCGGCGGGTCGTGGGCGGCTCGGCGGCGGCCGCCGAGCCGGAGTGCCCGGTGGTGGCGGCGATGAGGCCGATGAGCACGGCGAAGCCCAGGATGGCGGCTCCGATCGTGGTGAGAACCCGGCGCGTGGCGAGCGTCGGGCTGGTGGTACTCGGGGGGTGGTCCGTCCCAGACATGGCGGGGGGTCCTCCTGGGGTCGTGCCGGGGCGCGCGCCGAAGAGAGAGAAGGTGATCGGCGGAAACACTGCGCCCCAGCGGCGGGCCGCGCGACGGCGGCGTGTTCAGTTACGAAAGGCTGTCAAGTTCGCAACGAAATCGCAACATTGGGCGATGTGATTTCCGGCACATGACACAACGACGGGGTTCCGTCGACACCCCTCGTGTCAAATTCGGTAGGTCAGCGATTGCGGGGGAGGCCCAAGCCCCGGCCCGCGACGATCTCCCGTTGGACCTCGCTCGAGCCCCCGTAGATCGTCGTGACCACCGAGTGGCGGAACGCGTGCTCCACCAGGCCGTCGAGAACGGCTCCGTGCTGCCCGGGGGCCAGCGCGCCAGCGGAGCCGAGGACCTCGAGGAGGTCGCTGGACGCCCGGACGAAGGCCTCGGTGATGTGCAGCTTGGCCATGGAGCCCTCGACCTGGGGCATCTCGCCGAGCGAGGACAGCCAGGCGGCCCGGAACAGCAGGAGGCGCCCGACCTCGAGCTCGGTGGTCGCCCGGGCGAGGACGGCGCGCACGGCGGGGTCGTCGAAGGGGCGGTTCCCGTCGGCCCCCGCCTCCAGGGACCACGCGGCGACCGCCTCCACCAGCTCGTGGGGCTCGCCCCAGTTGGCCGACGTGCGCTCGTACACGAGGGCGGCGTGCATCACGGACCACCCGGCGTCGACGTCGCCGACCCGGGCCGAGTCGGGCACGCGGACGTCGTTGTAGAAGGTGATGTTGGTGCGCTCACCGCCCATGGTCTCGCACCGGCGTGATCTCGATGCCAGGCGTGTCCATCGGCACGAGGAACATCGTGAGGCCCTTGTGCTTCGGGGCGTCCGGGTTCGAGCGGGCGAGCAGGAACACGTAGTGCGCCTCATGGGCCATCGTCGTGAACATCTTCTGGCCGTGGATCAACCAGTGGTCGCCGTCGCGCAGGGCCCTGGTGGCGACCGCCGCGACGTCGGACCCGGCGTCGGGCTCGCTGTAGCCGAGGCAGCACATGACCTCGCCCGCGAGGATCCGCGGCACGACGTCGGCCTTCTGCTCGTCCGTGCCGCAGATCATCAACGTCGCCCCCACCATGGCAGCGATGCTCAGGCCGTCGACGGGCGCCCCCGACCGGTAGAGCTCCTGGGCCAGCAGGCACTGGTCGATGGCGCTGCGACCGAGGCCCCCGACCTCGGTGGGCCAGCCGGCCGCGAGGTAGCCCCGGGCGCAGAGCGCCTGGTGGAAGCCCCAGTCGTGCATCGTCCCCGTGGCATGGGAGCGGGCGACGATCTCGTCGTCGAGGTGCTCGGCGATGAAGGCCCGCACCTCGGACCGGAAGGCCTCCGTCTCCGGGTCGAAGCGGAAGTCCATCCCCGCACGGGTCGGGCGGGCCGTGGCGGCGGCCACGACCGCCGCGGGCTCGGGAGCTGCGTCGCCCCAGCGTTGCGCGGCGATCCGCTGCAGCTCGTGTCGCGGGTCGCCGAGCAGGAGACGGGTGGCCTTGGCCCGGCGCACGTGCAGCTGCACGTCGTACTCCAGCATGAACCCATAGCCTCCGTGCACGTGCAGGCTGAACCCGGCCGCCTCGTCCGCCACCTCGCCGCACCACCAGGAGGCCTGGGCGGCGACCGCCCGTGCGATCGGGTGCCCCTCGTCGAGCGCCCACACGGCCTCGAAGGCGAGCAGGCGGCTCCCATCGACCCTCGTGTGCAGGTCCGCGAAGCGGTGCTGCAGGGCCTGGAAGGTGCCGATCGGCACGCCGAACTGATGCCGGTCCTTCGCGTACTGCACACCCACGTCGAGGGTGGCCCGGGCCAGCCCCGCCTGCGCGACGGCGGTGAGCGCCCGCCACTCGTCGAGGGCCACCTCGTGGGCCGCGACCGCCTCGTGCCCCTCCACCAGCACCTGGGCGCCGTCGAGGTCGACGTCGGCGATGGCCAGGCTGGCGAGCGTGCGGCGGGCGGTGGCGGTGGGGGCTGCGGCGGCCAGCAACCGGTCGCCGTCGAGCGCCACCATGACCGAGGCGACCGCGCCCCCGGGCACGAGCCGCGCCGTCCCCGAGGTCGCCGGGTGCAGGGCCAGGGTGGCCACCGCCCCGGCTGTGATCGACGCGAGGAGGTCGTCGGCCCCGCCGACACGGGCGAGCAGACGGGCGGCGACCGCGGTCTCGACCAGCGGGACCGAGCCAAGGTGGGCCCCGTGCACCTCGACGGCGGCGGCGAGGTCCGTGAGCGAGGCGCCCGCTCCGCCTGCGGTCTCGGGCAGTGCCATCACCGGCAGGCCCATGGCCACCACGGCCTCCCAGAGGGTCGGGTCGAAGCCGGTGGCCTCGGCCTCCCGGACCCGCTCGCCGTGCGACTCCTTGGCGTACAGGCGGGTGGTGGCCTCCCGCAGGGCGTCCTGATCCGACGTGAAGGAGAGGTCCATGAACCCTTGCTCGCGTTTCTGACGGGGCGTCAGACAGTGTGCCATCATCGTCGCCGCCATGGCAGATCCGGTTCCGCTGTTCCTGCACGAGGTCGTGGACATCGTCGGACGGGGTGGTCGGGCCTACATGGAGCACACCGTGGCGTTCGACGCCGACGGCACCACCAGCGGTGGTCTCGAGCTGCTCGGCACCTGGGAGGTGGTCGGCACCACGGGTCGCTGGCCCCAGGTGGTCAACGTCTGGGAGCTCGATGGCTGGGACGGCTGGGCCCGGCTCGGCCAGCGCACGAACGTCGACAAGGCCACCAACGCCGAGCTGGCCGAGTGGTGGGACGAGGCCCACCAGCGCCGCACCGGCGGCTTCGACCGCCTGCTGCGGGGGGCGCCGGGCTGCCCCAACAGGGCTGACCTGCTCGCCACGGGCACCGCCGGCAGCTGGTTCGTGCACGAGCTGTCCGAGGTGCGGCCGGGTGCCGGACCGGACTACCTGGCCGCCACCTTCGAGCAGCGGGCGCCGGCCATGACCGAGCGCGGGATCGCGCTGGTGGGGCTCTACGACAGCGTCCTCACCGACACCGAGGTCTGCACGATCTGGGCCACCGACCTCGCCACCCACACCGCCCTGCTCCGCGACGGCGACCCGTGGCCGGCCACCGCTCGCCAGTGGTGCACCCGGTGGCGCGAGGAGCTCATGACCCCGGGACCTGGCTCGCCCCTCGCGCCCGTCGAGGTCACGCCATGACCGTCCCCGCCCCGCTCAGCAGCGTCCGCATCGTCGAGTGCTCCATGCTCGGCCCGGGGGCCATCACGACGACGCTCGCCGATCTCGGCGCCGATGTGATCAAGGTGGAGCCACCCTCGGGTGACTACATCCGGGAGATGACCTGGCCGATCGTCGAGGGCACGTCGCTGATGCACCTCCACATCAGCCGGGGCAAGCGGTCGATCACGATCGACCTGCGCACCGACGAGGGACGCGCGCTCTTCCTCGATCTGGTGGCCGGGGCCGACGCGGTGATCGAGGCCATGCGTCCTGGTGGCCTCGACAAGCGCGGCGTCGGCTACGAAGCCTGCCTGGCGGTGAACCCGAAGATCGTGTTCTGCACGATCTCGGGGTACGGGATGACCGGTCCCTACAAGGACATGCCGAGCCATGGCATCGCTTACGACGTGTGGGCCGGGCTGGTGGCACCGGAGGTCACCGAGGACGGCTTCTGCGCCATTCCCGAGCACCCGTCGGTGGGCATCCACGCGGGCCCGCTGTTCGGTGCCCTCGGCGTGCTGGCCGGCATCACCCGGGCGCGCGCCACCGGCGAGCCCTGCCGTCTCGAGATCGCCCAGTCCGACGCGGCGGCGGCGATGGACTGGCTGCGCAGCGAGACCTACAAGGCCTACGAGCGCCCGGAGGGCGAGGTCACCGGGAACAAGGCCGACGGCTACGAGCGGCGCGCGCCGGGCACGGCGGGGATGCGAGACGGGGTGCGCTACCAGTTCTACGAGACGGCCGACGGCCACATCCTGTTCATGGCGTCCGAGCGCGAGTTCTGGGAGAACTTCTGCCGCGCCGTCGGGAGGGACGACCTGTTCGAGCAGCACCCGGGCTCCCAGTACGCCGACCACGCGCGGGGCGACACCGAGCTGCGCACGGAGCTGGCGACGATCTTCCGCGGCCGCACCACGGCCGAGTGGATCGAGCTGGGGAACCAGGCCAACACGCCCATCGCGCCCGTCAACACGCCGAAGACGCTGGCCGACGACCCGCAGTTCCAGGTCCGGCTCCCGTGGATCCCGCAGGAGCGGGTGGGGACCGCGCAGGTGCCGTCACCGATCAAGGTGGTGGACGAGGAGCACCCGCTGCCCACCATGGCACCCACCGTCGGTGAGCACACCGAGGTCATCCTGCGGGAGGTCCTCGGCTACGACGATGATCGGATCGCCGCGCTCCGGGCCGCAGGGGCGCTGGGCTGATCTCGCCGGCGGTCACGTGAGGAGGGCCGCCGTCGTGTCGAGCAGCTGACGGCCCAGGGGATCGCCCAGGAGCTCGCGCAGGTCGCCGGCCATCGTCGCGGCCGAGGGGAAGGCGCCGATGGCCCATCGCGCGAAGAAGCCGTCGTCCATCCAGATCGCAACGGACCGGTCGAGCGCACCACCCGGAAGGGCGAGCGGCACCGGAGACCGGCGCAGCTGCTCCCACGAGGTGGCCGCCGCGTGCGACCTCGCCACCGTGACGAGCGACGCAGGGTCGGCGAAGGCGACCACGTCGGGCGGCGACGGCGCGTGGATGGCCGGGTGCAGCACGGCGATCTGGCCCCAGCTCGACGTGAGGTCGCGACGGCGGTGGGGCTGGCCCCACCGCTCGAGCACTCGATCGAGCCAGACCGACGTCCAGAGGAGGGACGTCGATTCGGGCGCCGGCTCCGTGGGGAGGCCGAGGACTCGCCGAGCGAGGTCAGGGATCGTGCCGACGGCGGGGCCGGGTGGCTCGCTGACGTCATCGCCCACCCGCAGCAGGGACGCCTCTGCACCCGCTCGATCGACGAGGAAGGTGACGGTCATGGGCTGGGGCGGCGCGTCCGGCGCGTCGAGGTGCCGAGCGCGACCCCGAGCCCGGATGCCGAAGGCGGTCCACGTCTCGGGCGCCGTGAAGCCGGCGAGCACCTCGAAGGGGTGGACGTCGGCCTCGAGGCGCTTGAGCCCCAGGCTGACATCGGGTTGGACGGGACCGTCGATGTGGACGAGGACATGCCCGGGATCGGCGAGGGTGGCTTGGTCGACGATCCCGGCCACCGCCGGGAGGAGGCCCTGGGTGGGGCCACGACGGCGGATCTGGCAGGCGGATGAGCGGTTGGATCGCATCGGAGCACCTCACGGCGACGTGGTGGTCGGGAGGCGATCCGGGGATCGCGAGGCCGCCAGCATGGCAGCCGGGGTGTGACAGCGGAAGGGGCTAGGCGGGGATGGCCTGGGGGCCGCGGCGAGACTCCAGCGGGAGGTCGGCCTCCTCGGGGGCCACGCGGTCGATGAAGCGAGAGGCCGTGCCCCACCGCCGCTCCGTGAGGATCCGCGCGAGGCGGGCATCGCTCGCCGCGTACGCATGGAGCGCTTCGTTCGAGAGGTCGTGGATCCTCGTGCGGTCGACCTCGACCGGGACCAGGCCCACGAACCGGGCGATCGACTTCAACGAGCACGAGATCCGGAGCGCGGGGCCGACATCGCCGCGGTAGAGGCGGTAGGCGTCGAGGTGGCCGTGGTCGAACCAGCTGGCCCGGTAGGCGCCGCGGTGGCCCGGAAGCGGCGCGCGTCGAAGGGTGATGGCGCGGTCGTGCCGCAGCCGCAGGCCGATCGGCAGGCCGTGGAGCGCGGCGCGGTCGGCGAGGAAGGGGAGGTCGAAGGCGGCGCCGTTCCAGGTGGCGATGACGCCCGGCTCGAGCTGACTGATCCGCTCGTCGACATCGGCGAGCAGCTCGGCTTCGGGGCCGGTGAAGACCTCTTCGTAGCCGGGGCCCGCGAGCGCGACCGTCACGACCGCGGCGACGCGCGGGTCGAGTCCGTTCTCCGTCGTGTCGGTCTCGATGTCGAGCCCGTACACGGCTGGTCGTCGACGCATCTGGACCCCCCGCACACCATCTGGTTGCTGAGGATCAGCGTAGGAACGTGGCGCGCGCGCCAGGTGGATGGTGGGCGGTCGGCTCACCCGAGGCCGGGGATCGGCAGTCGGGTGAGCGAGCGCAGACGGCGAGCGATGTCCGGGGTGAGCGGCTCGTCGAGCTCGTCGAGGGCGAACGTCACGGCCAGCCGGCCGGCACCGTGGTGCACGTCCGTGATGCGCGCGCCCTTCGGCAGGGGCGGGAGCGGCAGGTAGCTGCGGAAGAGGCGAGCCAAGGGTGCCGACACCCCCACGATCCGCATGCGCTTCGGCGCGAGCCGGAGCCACGGCCCAGCCACCTCGAGGTCGGCGAGGGTCTCGCTCATCCGGATGCCGCCCACGCCCGTGGTGATGATGACGCCCTCTTCGGTGAGGGCGACCCGGATCGGCAGCCGGGCGGTGTGGGTCCAGCGGTCGACGTTCGCCTGGCTGACGTAGGCGCGCAGGCTGACCGGCGCCGCGCGCACGCGTGGCGGGAGGCCGGGGGCGATGCGCAGGTGCTGCGCGCGGACGACGATGCGGTCGAGCACCAGTCCGGCGGCCAGCACCGCGGGCACCTCCACCTGCACGAGGTCCAGCTCGCCCCGCAGCAGGCCCTGCGGCGAGACGTTCACCCGGGGACGGATCGGGTGGTCGAGGAGGCGCGACGCCGTCTCGTCCACCAGTGTGAGGAAGGAGGCGAGCAGCGGTCGCTGGTCGCGGCCCTCGTCGATGGCCGCCGTGGCCTCGGCGATCAGCTCTGGGTCGGCCACGAGCCCCCACGGTGTCGCGGTGGGATCCGCGCCCGTGTCCTCGAGCTCGTCGTCGGAGGGCGTCGCGATGGCGTCAGGCTACGACGGGTGGAGCGGGGCCGGGCGCGATCGCTCGGCGGAGGACCGCGTCCCAGTCGATGAGCACGACGGCGGTCGTGCCGACCCACATCGAGTAGTCGAGACCGTGCGTGAGGTACACCCCCGTGTGGAGCATGGCGACCGCGACCACGTACGCGGGGCGGAGCCGGGGTCGCAGGAGCGCCGCGACGGCCCCCAGCTCGATGACGATCGTCGTCAGCGCGACGAGGTGGGCCAGCGCGGGACGGTCGGCGATGAAGAGCGATACGCGGTCGGTGGGAGCGTGGCCCCCGAGCGGTGCGCCGTACATCACGTTGCGCATGTTGTCGCTCAGCACCCAGGCCGGGCCGCTCGCCACCATCTTCTGGAACCCTGTCAGGAAGTACGCCCCCGTGACCACCAGCAGGCTCGTTCGCACGGGCCAGCCCCACGCCGGCGAGCGTCGCGGGTCGAAGAGGCGCAGACCCACCGGCGCCGCCGCCAGGACGCCGGCGACCAGCAGGAGGACGAGGTCGTTGTGGTGCACCTTGCCGCGGGACGCCCGCAGCGCCGCCAGGACCAGCAGGCTCGACCACGCCAGGAGGAACGTCCCACGCTCGCGCCACCCGATGATCGCGGCGATGGCCCCGAGCACCCCGACCACCTGGATCGTGACGAGCACCTCGGCTGAGGGCATCTGCGGCATCCAGCTGAGGAACCACACGGGTCGGAACAGGGCCGCGGGCTGACCGGCGAGGCCGCGGTGTGGTCCGGTGGCGAGGCGCAGGCAGATCAGGACCGCGAGCATGAGGCGCATCATCCGCACGCGGCCGGCGGTCTCCGGAGCGAAGAGCCACCGGTCGAGCCGCGCGGTGGGCCGCGCGAGGAGCCCGGTCACCCTCGCCCCCCGCACTCGTAGGCGAGCGCTCGCGTGGGGGGTGGGCCGTCCGGTCGCACGCTCTGCACGATCGAGTAGATCCGGACGCTGATCACCGGCACGTCGCGTTCGCGCAGGGGCTGGGCCCACGCGTCGCAGATCTCGTCGCGCTCGGCCGAGCTCCGATCGTCGAAGCCGCGCAGCAGCGTGGTGGAGTTCCGGAAGCCCAGAGGGAGGTCCGCGAGCCTGATGGGGATCTCGTCGCCCGCCTCGTCCACCGCACGGAGCGCCCAGCTCTGGCGCTCGGCCGGCCGCAGCTCGCTGAAGAGCCGGAAGCCGCTGAACGGGAACAGCTCGAAGGTCGCCACGCCGGTGACCGCGAACACGAGCAGGAAGAGGTGCACCAGCCGTCGTGTCCACGCGCTGACGGCAGGCCCCTCGTCGGCCGGCGGCATGGTCGGAGGTCCGAGCGCTCCTAGAGGCGCATGGCGGCGAGCGAGGCCACCTCGGACCGCTCGCAGTGGGCGAGGCGGATGTGCCCGAAGCAGCGCTCCCCCTCGAAGGCGTCGATCAGCACGGAGACCGCGTTGTTGTGCTCCGACAGGTAGGGAGCGTCGATCTGGCTGGTGTCACCGGTGAAGACGACCTTCGTGCCCTCGCCCACGCGGGTGAGGATCGTCTTGAGCGTGGTCGGCTCGAGGTTCTGGGCCTCGTCCACCAGCGACGTAGGTGCCCTGCAGCGACCGGCCGCGGAGGTACGTGACGGCCTCCATCGTCAGCTTCTCGCGGCTCGGTGAGCTCGTCGAGCATGGCCCGAGCGTCGGCGTGGCTGCGCCGCTCCGTGAGCGCCACGAGCGCGTCGTGGACGGCGGTCATCCAGGGGTTCGAGCTTCTCGTCGAGCGTGCCCGGCAGGAACCCCAGCTCCGCCTTGCCCGACCGGCACGACCGGCCGGTACACGGCGACCTTGTCGTAGAGGCTCGACTCCATGACCTGCTCGAGCCCGGCGGCGAGGGCGAGGATCGTCTTGCCCGTGCCGGCCATGCCGTCGAGGGCGACGACCCGCACCTCCGGGTCGAGCAGCAGGTCGAGGGCGAACTGCTGCTCCTTGGAGCGCGGCCGCAGGCCCCACGGCCTCGGGCACTCGCAGCATCGACTCGAGCTCGCCGTCGCGGTGCCGCACCAGCGCGGACTGGCTACCGGAGCGCAGCACCGCGAATCGGTGGGTCAGCTCGTCGGTGACGAGCGTCGACGTCGACGTTCGTCGAGCTCGTCGACGCCGATGCCGGCGGGGTTGCCGAAGAGGCAGGTCGACGGAGGCGGCGGTGACCTCGATCGTGGTCCAGCCCGCCGGCCGCTCGATCGTCGGTACGGCCACGCAGGCGCTGGTGCTCGATGGCCTCGAGCCCCAGCTGGGCCGCCTTGATCCGCAGGGCGGCGTCGTTCGACACGACCACGGTGCGGCCGTGGACGGCCTGCCCGAGCGACGCCGCCAGGATGCGGTTGTCGTTCTTCGTGGGGTCGAGGCCCGTGCTCGCCGGATCTCGTCAGGTGCAGCCCGTTCGTCTCGATCCGCAGCGTGCCGCCGCCGGGGAGGGACACCGGCGCGGCGGATGTCGCCGTCGTTCGCCGACCCGCAGCTCCTCGATCGACGCGGATCACCGCCCGTGCCGCCCGGCCCACGTCGTCCATGCGGCTCTTGTGCTGGTCGAGCTCCTCGACCACGACCAGCGGGATCACCGCGTCGGCCCCGGGGAACGCCGGACAGCGAGTCCGGATCGGAGATGAGCACCGACGTGTCGAGCACCATCCGGGTGGCGGTGGAGGGCTCGGACGCGCCGGAGCGCGCCTGGTCGGCGAGGAGATCGGTCAAGGAGCCCCCAAGGGATCGTGAGGAGGGTGGATGGGCCGGTGACCGGCGCTCGGGCACGTCGTCCGGGCATCCGGCGATCGCCGGAGGAGCACAGCCTCGGAGGTGTGGGGAGCCCGCTGGGTCACCGCCGCTCAGTGAACCCCACCCGCCACGCGCGGTGGGGGATGGTGGGTGAGACCGTCGATGGCCTCAACATCGCAGCGGTGGGTCGCCGGTGCGCACGGTGCCATCCGGGCTCGTGACCTCGACCGTGCCGCTGGGCAGCAGCTTGATGTCCCAGCCGGGCAGGTGCACCCGATGGTGGTGCCGGCTGCACAAGAGGACGATGTTCGACAGGCAGGTCGGGCCGCCGTCCTCCCAGTGCACGACGTGGTGTCCCTCGCACCACTCGCCGGGCCGGTCGCAGCCAGGGAAGCGGCAACCGAGGTCGCGCAGCAGCAGCGACGTGAAGACGGCCGGCGGGGATGGTGCGGGTGGTGTGGCCGTAGTCGAGGATCGAGGAGGCACCATCGGTGATCACCCGGTGCACGCCCGCATCGCAGAGCAGCCGGCGGATCGCAGCCGCGTGGAGCGGCAGACCGCCGCGAGCGCGTCGGCCCGTCGCTGGGCGGGCGCGCGAGGCGGTTCGCCGTCGAGGTCACGTGTCTCCGTGACGCGCAGCGCAGTGCGCACGAGGTTGTGCGCCTCCAGATCGAGGTCGCCGTCGAGGCGTCCGCGCCCGTCGAGCATCGGGGACAGGTGGACCGCCGACCTGAATCGGTCGATGCCTCGTCCCTGTTTCGAGCCACACCGCAGCGAGATCCGGCAAGCGGCCCGATCGCTTTGAAGCATCAACCGCAGGGCAAAGTAGAGACCGCTCACCGGACCTCGAGACGCTACGAACACGCCGCAACGCCCGCATCCCATCCTCATTCAGGGCAGAGTGGGACCGTGGGGTCCACCGTGAGTCTGTCGGGCGGGCCGAGCGGATGAGTGCTGTTCCGGTGCGCCCCGCGTGATGGCGTGGCCAGCGATCACATCGTGTGGCGTTGTCGTCGGCGGCCTGATGGGCGCCTTTGGTGTGGGCGGTTCGTCGGTCGCCACGCCGTTGCTCAGCCTCGCCGGAGTTCCGCCTCTTATCGCGGTTGCGTCGCCGCTCCCCGGTGCGATTCCGGGGGCCTTGCTGGGAGCGCGGGCATATCTGAGGACCGGTGACGCGCGTCCCAAGGCCGCTGGTTGGACGCTTCTGGGTGCTGTACCAGCCACGGTGGTCGGTGCGCTGCTATCCGATGCCGTTGGCGGGCCCACCGTGCTCGTCCTGTCGGGCGCCGTGCTAGTCATCGTCGGCCTGCGCGTGTTGATGCCGATCGAGGATGCCTCGCGTGAGCTGGGAACCGAGCGCCGCCAGAACCGCCCGATGCTCGTGGCCTGGGCGGCAGGTGTGGGGGTGTTCACCGGCCTGCTGGCCAACGGCGGCGGCTTCCTCCTCATGCCCCTGTACCTGCTCCTATTCGGGCTACGCATGCGACAAGCCGTTGGAACCAGCCTGCTGGTCATAGCGGCCCTGTCAGTGCCGAACCTCATCGCGCACGCCGCCTTGGGGCATGTCGACTGGACGATTAGCGCTGAGTTCGCCGCTGGGCTCCTGCCAGCCAGCATGCTCGCCGCACACTGGTCCAGTCGCTTCGCCGCAGGAGCACAGCGTCGAGCCTTCGGCTGGTTCCTCATCGCGTTCGGCACCGCGTTCACGCTGTACCGACTAGCGGCGGGCTAACAGCAACGACCCAGTTCTGCCGGGATGCGACGCGAGCCTCGGGCATAAGGGCAGTAAGGATCGTCTCCCGGGAACTGATCGGGCGTGGGGAGCGACTCCCTGCGTTGTTCGTCGTCTTAGGAGGATCGATAGATGCGGGTCGCCCGTTCCATTGCCGCCTTGATCGTCATCGCGCTCGCCCTGGCGTTGGGCGCCGCCCCGGCTGGGGCTCACGTCACGATCCCTGACCCTGGCGTGAAGGGCGGTTTCTCGATTGTGACCTTGAGCGTTCCGAACGAGCGCCCGGACGCGTCCACGGTGACCGTGGAGGTCCAACTCCCGGCGGACAACCCGCTGCCGTTCGTGTCGGTCCAGCCCAAGCCGGGATGGACCGCCGAGACCACCATGCGCACGCTCGATGAACCGATCGACGCGTTCGGCGAGGAGGTCACCGAGGTCGTGGACACGGTGACCTGGACCGGCGGTGAGATCGGCCCGGGAGAGTTCGACACCTTCTCCGTTTCGGTCGGCCCGCTGCCCGACGACGTTGACGCGCTGACGTTCCCGGCCATCCAGACCTACAGCAGCGGCGAAGAGGTCGCCTGGATCGAAGAGACCCCGGAAGGCGGTGAGGAGCCCGAGCACCCCGCCCCGATCCTCACGCTGGTCGATCCCGCAGAAGGTGACCACGTCGAAGGGGACGACTCGACCGCGACCACCGCGAGTGACGAGCAAGCGGCCTCCGAGACCGAGGACGACGACGAGGACGAGACCGACACGCTCGCCATCGTGGCGCTCGTTGTCGCTGTGCTCGCTGCGATCCTCGGTGGCGTCGCGCTCGTCAGTGCTCGCCGATCACCGTGAGGGCCCCCGTTCTTGGCCGGCCGATGACCGCCCGGCAAGACGAGGGCCTTCGTTGAGACTGTTGATGCGGCCTAGGCCAACAACAGGGCCCCAGCTGCAATGGTGGCCGCGCCGATCCCGACACGAGCTGTCCGCCGATTCTTGATCGTCACGCCGACGCCCACCCCGGCGAGGTGGAGGGAGGCGGTAGCGACCACGAACCCAGCCACATAGGCGAGCGGGTGAGCCGACGTGGGAGCCTCAGCTCCGTGTGCATGGCCGTGTGCCACACCGGCGACGATCAGGGCGGCGATCAGCCAATCGGCTGACCCTTGTACGGCCAGGGCGATCGCGAGACCGAGCACGAAGACCGACGCAATGATCAGATGCTCCGCACCGGGCAGCGGCAGACCTGCGATCCCGGCCGCGCCTCCGGCGATCATGCCCCCGAGGAAGGCGGCGGGAACGACCCACACACGGCCTCGCGGGGCTGCCAGCACTGCTACGACTCCGACGGCCAACATCGCGAGGAGGTGATCCGGGCCGGTGAGCGGGTGGAGGATGCCGTCGAGGACACCACCCGGTCCTCGACCCGTGTGTGCGCCAGCCGGGTTCGCGACTGTGAGAACGGCTGTGGCACCGGCCGACACGGACACGAGGACGTTTGCAGCGATCCGGCGAGAGGTCATCATGCCGAGCACCCTAGGACTCGGCCTGCGTGTGTGGAAGAGGTGCGAATCACACCGCTGTTGCTGTCCCTAATCTGCCGATCTGACGCACCGCGTAACAACGGGCAGTAGGGGACGTTCGCTGGGTTGCCTATCCGGCGTTTGGAGGTACCGACGTCGATGCGCTGCCGAAGAACCGTCCGGTGGCCAGCGGACTCGTCATCGCGCCTGCAGTGCGTGCACTGATTCGACTGTGTCCCTCAACGTGACGAAACCTCTAGCACCATCGCCTGTCTAGGCATAGACTGTCGATGTATGGAGGCTGAGTATGTCCGTGGGCATCTGGGGACCATGATCCTCGCTGTGCTCTGGGGAGGCTCGGCGCACGGCTACGGCATTGGTGCTGAGCTGAAGCGCCGAAGCGACGGTCAGCTCGAAGTTCTCGAAGGCTCCTTGTACCCGGCACTCCACCGCCTGGAGGAAGCCGGGTGGGTGGATAGCGAGTGGGAGACGAACGAGGGCCGTCGCCGCCGCTCCTACTCGCTCACCGCCGACGGCAAGGACGAGTTGCGAGTGCGAGCGGCGAGGTGGACGGCCTTCCGTTCGTTCATGGACTCCCTACTGAAGGATGCAGATGCTTGACCAGACGATGATCGACCGATACCTCGAGGACGTCGACTCCTACCTCCATGTCGACCGAGCACATCGCGAGCGGGTACTCGCCGAGATCGAGGGACACCTGCACGATGCCGTCGAGGCGCACGTCGCCGAGGGAGTTCAGCCCCAGGAGGCCATGCGACGTGCCATGGCAGAGCTTGGCCCACCGCAGGACGTGGCTGGGCAGTTCTCACCGATGCCGCCACCAACCCGCTCTGTACGAGGCTGGCGACGATGGACACCGATCGTCCTGCCAGTCGTCGTACTCGTCGCTGGCGTGGCCTTCACCGTCTGGAATCTGATCTATCTGCTGCGGGAGGGCCCGACCCTCGGTGGACGGATTGGGCTCGCGTACGGCCTCCTGTACACGGCGGTTGCTGGAGCTCTCACCTCCGCGACGTTCGTGGCGATCCGGAAGGGCGACCGGGATCCTTCCTGGCGTCGTGCCGCCTGGGTATTCGCCGCCCTCACGGGCGTAGTCGTCTTCTTGAGCTACGCGTTCTGAACAGCAGTCGGTGCCGTACACGAAGGGCCCATGTGCACGGCCATCGGCGTTGATGCACCCCAGTCCTGCCTACCGCACCGTCCCCAAGGTGCCGTTAGGCGACGCGGCATGTCTGCCGAAGTGCAACGCGGGCTGCGGGCACAACGGGCAGTAGGTGCGCCCAGATCCGGCGATGTGGGGCAGCCCCTCGCTCGTGCGAGCAATGCCCGGCAGTCTGGCTCTGCTCAATGTTCTCTGCGCCGTCGGTGGCCTTGGGCGATGATCGACGACATGCGGGAGATCGAAGTCGTTGTCGCGCATTCGGAGCGCGTGACGCTGCGCGTCGGCGATGTGTTCCTGAAGATCGACACAGATCAAGCGCGCATCGACCGAGAGGTCGACGTCATGGCGAGGGCACCGATCCCCACCCCCGAGGTCCTTTGGCGCAAGCCGCCGGTGCTCGCCCTCGCGGCAGTTCCTGGAGCGGCGCTCGGCGTGCTTGAGGAGCCTTCGCGTGCGTCTTCGGCGGCGTGGGTTGCGGCGGGTGCCGCCGTCCGCACGCTGCACGACGCTCCGGTGCCGCCCTGGCCCAGCAGCCAGTGTCAGCAGCAGCCCGCTCTCAGCAGTCGGGGCACGGTCGAGTTTCCGCCATTACTCGACTCGGAGTGTGAATGGCTCGTCGCCAACGATGTCGTGTCCGCCGACGTTGTCAGGCGCAATCGTCAGGTCGCGGAGGCGGCGCTGCGGCCATGGACACCGGTGTTCATCCACGGCGACCTGCAGGTCGTTCATGTGTTCGTCGACGGTGACGAGGTGAGCGGCGTCGTGGACTGGTCCGAGGGCGGCCAAGGCGATGCGATGTATGACCTCGCCACTCTGACGCTCGCACACGAGGAGCACCTCGACGATGTCGTCGCGGGCTATGGCGGCGACATCGAGCTCGACGTGATTCGCGCGTACTGGTCGTTACGAAGTCTGATGGTGATCCAGTGGTTGGTTGAGCACGGCTACGGCGCGCCGGCGACGTTCCCAGAGGTTGCGGTGCTCAACTCCTTGTCAGCCAGTTCTTAGGGGCGTGCGGCTACCACGCATGCGCCGACACGTGCTACCGGTTCGCTCAGTCGACCGGAACGACGACTCTGCTTACACGCCGGTGGCCACCGGGTGTCCCAGAACCGTGGGCAGAACGCAGTGGGCACCGCCACCGACGTACCGTTAGAGAATGCGGCATATCTGCCGAACATGGCCGTTCGGCGCGGCGTTGTAGCGACAAGCGACGAGGCATTGGCGAAGGCGGAACTCTTTGTCGCTACAACGCTGCGAAATCCAAGCGCCGCTGCGACATTCCTGCCGATCTGCCGCGTCATGAGGGCAGAATGACGGGACTGATGAGCAACTCCGAGGACGACGACCTCAACGTTGCGGACCCCTTTCGTTGGCTCTCACCGCGCGTGATCATCGACGGTGACGACGGACCCGAACTCGACGGCGATCGTGAGCCTCGTCCGCAATCGCCACGTACCCCCCCTCGTCGTCAGTGCGGTTGGATCGCAGCGACCGAATGAGCCCATGACTGCCGAGGTGCGTCACCACTCGACCGCCAGTGGTCGCGGCGGCCAGAGTCTTGCCGGTGCGACCTCAGATCAAGTCCGCTAGTCCTGCTCGATCACTGCGGAGTCGGGTCGTATGACTGCAGCCCCGCGTTCGAAACGTGGCCACTCCATCGGGCTCCATCCCAGTACCGCAGCTCGTGTCGACCGAAGGGATCGACGGCCCACATCGGCGGGACCTCGGCGGCAGCTGGCTGCGGTGGAGGTGACGAGTTGGGCCATCAGTCGCCCGAGCTCCGGCGGATCCATGGCCGTCGCCAATGGACCTCGTCGGTGAAGCCGAGCCGTCGGTAGAGGGCCTCTGGTCGACCGCCTTCGTAGGCGTTGATCACCATCGAACGGCAGCCTGACACGCTGGGATCGTGCACCACGTGGGCGAGGAGCGCCCGCCCGATCCCGAGGTGCCGGAACGGGACGCGGGTCCCGAGCACGAATACGAACCGGTCGTCCCCTTCGTAGAAGGCCGCGACGGCAACGGACTCGCCCTCGACGCGAGCGGCGAGCGCTCGACCCTGGCCGGCCATCTCCGCCCGGCGCACGACCAGCTCGGCTTCGAGCGCTTCGCTTGCTGGGGGCGCCTCGGAGTCGGCGAAGGCCTGGAGCTTGACCCTCGCCCACTCGTGCAGCGCCCGCTCGTCGGGCGGTACGTCCTCGATGCGCAGCCCGGCGGGCTGGTGCCCAGCGTGTTCGAGGCCGCCGAGGTAGGCGAGGTGCACGGCGGCCGTCCCCGGCTGGAAGCCGATGGCTTCGAGTGCGGGTCCGATTGCGGCCGCGGTCGACCGGTCGTCGAGCTCGAGCGAGAGCGAGGCGCCAGCGACGATCTCCTCGGCTTCGGCGATGAGCGCCTCGACGTCATCGGCGCTCACACCGGGGCGGACGGTGCCTCGCCCTCGTCCCGTCGAGGCCGGTCGGTTGAACCAGCCGTACCGGCCCTCCACCAGGTCGTACCCCATCTCCGGCGTTGGCTCCCGGTACCAGCGAGCGACCTCGGCGGCGACCGCATCGTGGTGGGGGTGTCGGTCCATAGGCGTCAGTATCGACGGGACCGCTGCGGCCACGCGCTGGATCGCCCTGTGGCGCGTCGCGACGCTCGCCGGTCGCGTCCATTAGCTGCCTGATTGCCCGGTCGTAGGCAGAATGGTGGCGTGAATGCCATGAGCCCCGACCCACTGCCTGATCTGAAGGGCATGGTCACCGAGGCGCAGGCACTGGGATTCGAGGCCGATCCGTCGTCGGTGGCGGTCTTGGGCACGGGGTGGCCGGTGCTCGTGGCGCTGCCGTGGCTAGCGGCGAACACAAGAGGTCGTCTGCTCATTGTCGGCCAGGACCGCTCCGCGATGTTGGCGACGGACTACGCACGCGACCATCCGGTGCGGGTGCTCTGGTCCGGAGACACATCTGGGCTGGATTGGCGGCGATTCGGGCGATGGTTCGGGCGAGTCGATTCGCCGTATGGGGATCGTTTCTACCCGGACGCCCAGTGGGAACGACGGAAGCTGGAAGAAATCACCCGCCGCGCGGCATGACTGCCCGCTGGATGCACCGCTGGAAGCCCGCCCTCAACGCCTTCGACAGTCCCCGTGACGGAGACCGTGTCGACCAGGCTGTTGCTGTAGCTCGCGCGGTCACCCTCTGGGACGGGGCGTGCCTCGTTGGAAGCCGCCGAACGTAGGCACCACTGATCACCGCGCCGCGGACCCTCGCTGGCCGAGCTGCGCCGACGGCTCGACGACGCCCGAACATGACTGCCTGATGTCCATACCGCTCCCGCCAGCGACCAGTTGATTGCGCGGCCGTGCAGCAGGGAGAAGGCTTGGGTCGTGCTCGATGAGGACATGCAGCGCGTCGTGCGCGAACAGCGCCTCGGCTATGTGGCGTCGGTGTGCCCCGACGGGACGCCGAACCTCTCGCCCAAGGGGACCGCGGCCGTGTGGGACGAGGATCACCTCGTCTTCGCCCACCTGCACTCGCACCAGACGGTGGCCAACATCGAGGCAGGGAGCCCTGTCGTCGAGGTCAACGTCGTCGATCCGATCCTGCGCAAGGGGTACCGCTTCAAGGGCACCGCCACGGTCCACAGGGACGGTCCGGTCTTCGAGGCGGGTCTTCGCTTCTACCAGGAGCGGAGCGGACTCGAAGCCCGCCGGGTCGAGGCGATCGTGCTGGTCAGGGTCGAGCACGCGGCACCGCTCGTCTCTCCCGCCTACGACGACGGGTCGACCGAGCAGGAGGTGGAGCAGCGATCGCTCGAGCTGTACCGACTCATGCGCCGCGACCGGCGTCCGTAGACGAGACCGGCACGCCCAATAACGTGACGCGCCATGAGCAACAGCGCCTCTGATGCCGTCGCGTTGGCGAGGGACGTGATCGAAGTCGCCGGCCGACACCTCGCGGCCGGCGGTGACGTCGATGCCAACCAAGCGGTCGCCTACGACCTGGCGCACGCCGCGGCCGCCATCGAGACGGCGGCGGCGGTCGTCGACTACGGACAGCACGGCGATGTCGAACGCCGGATCGCGGACGCCTTCGTCGCCGATGCGGTGCACGACGTGGCGACGCGGCTGCTCGGGCGGGAGCCTGCGTGGGGAGTCGAGCCAGGTGCCCTCGACGGCGCGATGGCCTTCGTGCGCGAGCATCGCCGCGCCGAGTTCCTCGCCTCGCTTGCCGGCGAGGAGGGCTCGCGCCACCTCGACGCTGACTTCGAGATGGTGCGGGACACCTTCCGTCGCTTCGCCGAGGACAAGGTGCGGCCGGTCGCCGAGCACGTCCATCGCCAGAACGACGACATCCCCGAGGATGTGATCACCGGGTTGGCCGAGCTCGGCACGTTCGGGTTGTCGATCCCCGAGGAGTACGGCGGCTTCTCCGCCGGCGGCGAGGCCGAGCTCCTGGCGATGGTCGTCGCCACCGAGGAGCTCTCCCGGGGCTCACTCGGGGTGGGCGGCTCGCTCATCACCCGCCCCGAGATCCTCGCTCGCGCGCTGCTCCACGGCGCGACCGAGCCGCAGAAGCAGGAGTGGCTGCCGAAGCTGGCCAGCGGCGAGGTGATGGCGGCCGTCGCCGTGACGGAACCCGACTTCGGCTCCGACAGCGGGGCGATCAAGACCACCGCCACCCGTGAGGGCGGCGGAGGCGACTACGTCGTCAACGGCGTGAAGACGTGGTGCACGTTCGCCGGACGGGCGGACGTCCTCATGCTGATGGCCCGCACCGACGCGGACCGAGGCAAGGCGCACGGTGGACTGTCGCTCTTCGTCGTTCCGAAGGAGCGTGCCGCCGGCCACAGCTTCCAGCTCGACCAGCCCGGCGGGGGACGCATGGAGGGTCGGGCCATCGACACCCTCGGGTATCGGGGGATGCACTCCTACGAGGTGAGCTTCGACGGCTGGCGCGTGCCCGCCGCCAACCTCATCGGTGGCGAGGCCGGTCTCGGTCAGGGCTTCTACATGCAGATGACCGGCTTCGACAACGGCCGGCTCCAGACGGCGGCACGCGCGCTCGGCGTCATGCAGGCCGCGTACGAAGCGGCGCGCGACTACGCAGGCGACCGAACCGTCTTCGGCCGCGCCCTCGCCGACTACCAGCTGACGCAGGTGAAGCTGGCCCGCATGGCCGTCGTCATCCAGGCGACGCGCCAGTTCATGTACGCCGTCGCTCGCCTCCTGGCGAGGCCCACGGGCGAGGGGGTGATGGAGGCGGCCATGGTCAAGGCCTACGCGTGCCGCGCTGCGGAGTGGGTGACGCGCGAGGCGATGCAGCTGCACGGCGGCATGGGCTACGCCGAGGAGTTCCCGGTGAGCCGCTACTTCGCCGACGCTCGCGTCCTCTCGATCTTCGAGGGCACCGACGAGATCCTCGCACTCAAGGTCATCGCCCGCCGTCTCATCGGCGAACGCCCGATGATCCCTCCGCAGCGCTCGGCGGGTCTGACCTAGTCCCACGCACGCAGGATCGCCGTGGCCGCCTCCACCGGCCCGTCACCCTACTGACGGTCACGCCGGGGCGCGTCAGGTCGTGGAGGGTGAGGTCTCGATGTCGAGAGCGGGTTCGGGGGTGGGGGGTCGAGCGGTCGCCAGCCGCTCGGCATCCCAGTCGACCGCTCGCCAGGGCAGGTCGAGCCAGCCGCTCGCGCGGCCTGCCGCGCTCGTCACGCGGTTGCGACCGGCCCGCTTCGACTCGTACATCGCCTCGTCCGCCGCCCGCATGAGCGCCGGACCGTCCGCGGCGTCGGCCGGGTAGCTGCAGGCGCCGAAGCTGGCGGTGACCGGAACGGGCGTCGCCAGGCCGGCGATCGCGAGGCGGGCACGCTCGGCGATGGCCGCGGTCGCCATCGGGTCACGACCGGGGAGCACCATCGCGAACTCCTCGCCGCCGTAGCGGGCGACGGTGTCGCCGATCTCGGTCACGCCCACGAGGACGTCGCTCACCCGCCGCAGCACCTCGTCACCCGTGAGGTGCCCGTGCGTGTCGTTCAAGGACTTGAAACGGTCCAGATCGACGAGGATGAAGCCGAGTGTGGTGCCGTGCGCCTTGGCCAGGGCCAGCTCGTTGGTGAGGGCGGTCTCGAACTGCCGTCGGTTGGCGAGCCGGGTGAGGTCGTCGGTGACCGCGAGCTCCTCGACGTCGTGGAGGAGCCAGGCGTTGCGCAGGGCGAGGGACGCATGGGCCGCCAGCTGCTCGACGGTCGCGATCACGCTGCGCTCGACGCGGTTGCTCTGGGTCGGCCCGAACACGCCGACGAGCACGCCCGCCGGCAGGCCGTCGTTGAACAGCGGGAACACCGCGACGCTGGCAGCGCCCGGCAGCCAGCGGTCCAGCATCGGATCACGTTCGGGGTCGAGCTCGCGCACCAGCAGCGTCTGCCGGCGCGTCCACGCCTCTGCGATCACGGAGTCGGGACCGATCTCCACGGGGTCGCCGGCCTGCACCTCCGCCCTGCCGGCCACCGCGAGGATCGAGTCCGTGCCCGCTCGATGGGAGATGACGAGGCAGCTCGTCAGCCCCGCGATGTGCGTGGCGCGCTGGGCCAGCACCTCGGCCAGGTCGCCGGTGTGCCACGCGTGGTCGAGCGCGACCGCGAAGTCGTGGAGCGCCTCGACGTCCGAGCGGCGGCGGCGCAGCTCACGCTCGTTGACGGCGCTGAAGGTGGCCGTGCCGGCCCCGATGAGCAGGACGGACACACCGAACGCGAGGGTGCGCTTGGCATCGCCGAAGTCCTCGCCGCGGACCTGCTGCAAGGCGAAGAGGAGGATGAGGTGCCACGCCGCCACCTTGAGGCCGGTTCGGTACGACACGAGCAGGATGACAGCCACGAGGTGCAGGGTGATCAGCGAGCGCAGGATGCTGGTCTGACCGCCGGTGGCGTTGGCGACGTACGCGAGGTACACCCCGTCGACGAGGAGCATCACGGTGAGCAGATGCCGGTCCCCTCCGGTGCGAAGCCGGACCAGGTCAGCCGAGGTCTCCGCCGCCAGGTAGAGCGCCGTCGCGACCGCGAGGGTCGTCAGGGAGGCGGGCACGATCGAGTGCAGGGTGGCGCTGGCCACCATCGTGAGCGTCGCCAGCATCACCCGGACGAGGCCGAGCCACTGGACGCGTGCCATCAAGGGCACCAGCTCGCTGGTGGCCGCGACAGGGCGGCGCCGCCGGCGCGGCGGGGTCAGGCGGGCGGCGGCGTTCAATCGAACTCCATGTACTCGGGCTCGTTCCGGACGGGCGCGGCGGCGAGCTTCGGGTCGCGTCGGTCGATGCGGTTCTGCACCGCGACGAAGGCGATCACGACGAGGACCACGAGTACGGGGATGGTCGTGGTCTCGGCGGCGGTCTGGAGGAGCTGGCGCACCGGCCCGGCGAAGGGTCCCTCCTCGGGCCGGAATCTGCGCAGCAGCACGTCGCTCACGATCTCGGCTCCCACCTGCCACGCGCGGGGCGAGCGCGCTGAGCGGCGGACGGCTCACGCCGCCGGGCCCGGCGACGGGAACGGTGACGGCGCCCGGACCGGCGACGTCGGCTGGCGCGGGATCGGGGTCACGGGGCGGGGGCTGCCCCGGCGGCGGCCCCACCACCGCGGGGGCCATCGTCGGTGTCACCGTGGTGCGGGTGATCGAGGAGCGGTTGCCGGCGCGGTCGACGGCGCGGACCTCGAAGCGCACGGTCCGGCCCGTGGCCCCGCCGGGGAGGGGGCTCGCACACAGGGTCCAGGGCCCGCCGTCCATGGAGCACTCCGCGGTGGCATCGGCCTCGATGCTGAAGCGCCAGGTCCAGCTCGTCCGGTCGGGGATGTGCAGCATCACGGGGGCCGCCGGTGCGATCGTGTCGAGGACGTAGGTGTTGGTGACCAGCTCCGAGACGTTCCCCGCCGCGTCGCGAGCGAGGACGGCGAGCTGGTGGTGGCCCTCGAGGCCGGCGAGGTCGATCGTGAACACCGTGCCGCACGCGATCGCTTCACCGCCGTCGAACGAGCACTCGGCGACGGCCCCGGGCTCCACCTCGATGCCCCACTCCGGGTTCGCGTCGCGGTCGGGGGTGCGGGGTGAGGTGAGCAGTGGCGCGGCGGGCGCGGCCGTGTCGAGCTCGTAGGTGTTCGTGGTTGCGTCGCTCGTGTTGCCGGCGGCATCCACCACCACCACGGAGAGCTCGTAGACGCCGTCGGCGTCGAGCTCGACCGCGATGGTTCCGTCGCACACGGTGGCCGCGGCGCCGTCGACCGAGCACCACGCGGTCGTGCCTGGCTCGTAGGTGAACTCCCACTCCGGGCTCGGGTCGTTGCCGGGCGACATCGGGACCGCGGTGAGGGTGGCGGCCTCTGGCGCCACACGATCGAGCTCGAAGGTGGCGACCGTCGCGGGGCCTTCGTTGCCGACGGCGTCGACCGCGCGCACCTCGAGGGAGTGGATGCCATCGGCGTCGGCCGTGAGGTCAGCGGTGAACGAGCCGGCGCACGGTGTCCAGGGTCCATCATCGATGCGGCACCACGCCGCGGCGTCGTCGTCCACGACGAAGGTCCAGGTCGGGGTGTCGTCGTCGCTGTCGGCTGCCGGTCCCGACGTCACGACGGGTGCGCCAGGCGGCGTTCGGTCGAGCACGAAGGCACCCGTGGTGGTCGCGCCGACGTTGCCGGCCGCGTCGACGGAGCGCACCGCGAAGGTGTGGAGCCCGTCGGGCGCGCTCGACAGGTCGGCGCTGAAGGTCGTCGTGCAGGGCACCCAGGCCGCACCGTCTATCGAGCACTGGCCCGCCGACGCGTCCTCGACGACGAACGTCCACTGCGGGGTGGTCACCCGGTCGGGGCTGGTGGGGGAGCCCGTGATCGTCGGTGCCACCGGGGCGACGCGGTCCAGCGTGTACATGGCCATGGTGGATGCGCTCCGGTTCCCCGCCGGGTCGACCGCGAACACCGTGAACCGGTGGAGCCCATCGGTGGCGAAGGTGACCTCCATCGAGCCGGAGCACGGGCGGGAGAAGCCGCCGTCGATGCGACACCGCGTGGTGGTCCCGTCGGGTGTCGTGAAGGACCAGGAGACCGTGGCGCTCGACCCGGGGGAGCTGGGCGCGCTCGTGATGGACGGTGCCTCCGGCGCGTCCCGGTCGAGGGTGAAGGAGCTGAGCGCGGACGGCCCGACGTTCCCAACGGCGTCGGTGGCGCGTACCGCGAGCTGGTACCGACCATCGGCCGCGCCGCCGAGGTCGACCTCGTAGGGCGATGAGCACGCGGTCCACGGGCCGGCGTCGAGCGAGCAGGTTGCGGTGCTGTCGGCGTCGACGGTGAAGGTCCAGATCGGGGTGGGGCTGTTGCTGGGGTCCGCCGGGGCGGTGGCGATCACCGGCGCTGACGGCGCGGCGGTGTCGAGCGTGTAGGTCGTGGTCGCTTCCGACCCTCGGTTGCCGGCTGCGTCCGTCGCCCGCACCGTCAGGACGTGCACGCCGTCGCTGCCCGGGCCGAACGTGGCGGTGAAGGAGCCGTTGCAGGCCACCCACGCACTGACGTCGAGTCGGCACTCGGTGGTCGTGCCTGCCTCGGCTCCGATCCCCCACGACGGGGAGGTGACGTTGGACGGGGTCGGCGGGCTCGCGATGGTCGGCGCGTCGGGCGCCCACCGATCGAGGACATAGGTGCCGGTGGTCGCGAGGCTCTGGTTGCCGGCCAGGTCCGCGTTGCGCACCCCGATGGTGTGGAGGCCGTCCGATGCCGCGGACAGGTCGACCGTGAACCAGGTGCTGCAGGCCGCGTAGGCCGCGCCGTCGATCGAGCAGCTGGCCGTCGCCGCGTCGGGCGCCAGCTCGATGCCCCAGGTGGGCGTCGGGTCGTTGCCGGGGCTCGCCGGTGTGGTGGTGAGCACGGGCGGCGCGGGAGCCTGCCGATCGAGCGTGTAGGTGTCGGTGACGGCGGCGCTCGTGTTCCCGGCTGCGTCGACCGCGACGACGGAGATCGCGTGGGTGCCGTCGACGGCGAGGGTCAGGTCGGGGGCGAAGGGCGAGCTGCACGAGGAGGGCGCGGCGCCGTCGAGCGAGCACCGAGCCGTCGAGCCAGTCTCGACCGTGAACGCCCAGGTCGGGTGCGGGCTCTGGCCGAGCGGCGGTGGCTCGAACGTCAACACGGGTTGATTCGGTGCCACGCGGTCGAGGGTGAAGCTGCGCGTCGCTTCGGCACCCACGTTGCCGGCGGCGTCGGTGGCGCGGACGGTGAACGTGTACAGCCCGTCGTCGCTCGCGCCGAGGTGGCCGAGCCACGGGCTGGTGCAGACCGCCCACGTGCCGCTGGCCGTCGGCGTCGCCAGCCGGCACTCCGTCACGGCATCGGCCTCCGCCGAGAAGGTGATGATGGGATCCGGGTCCGCGGTGTAGGCCGACGGCGACGAGAGGATCGTGGGCGGATCGGGCGGGCGGGTGTCGGACACGTAGGTGTAGGTGACCGTCACCTCGGCGCCGACGGAGGTGCTGAGCTCGACGTCGACCTCTGCTGACGCGGGCGGGATCGAGGTGTCGGTGCCGGTGCTCGGGAGGGCGATCGAGCCCACGCCGGTGAAGAGGGTCAGGTCCGCCGGTGCGGTGAGGGTGGTGGTCGAGGTGAGGTTCGCCGACACCGAGGCGGTGCGGCCGGACGCGCCGCCGTGGTCGAGCGTGCCGTCGAACGCGGCCAGGTCGTCGGTGCGGGTGACGGCCGGCTGGGCGGCGCCGATCGTCGCGCCTCCTGCTCCTGGGCGGGCGACCGTCACCGTCGCGGCGAGCCGGGTGCTGAGCGAGGCCGCGGCTGGCGCGAGGTTCTCGAGCGCCATCGTCCCGTCGAGCCGCGCGTTGATGGTGAGGTCGACGGACCGCAGCTCGCCGAGCGCCGGGTTGAAGCGGGGGAGCGACACGTTGTGGGTCCAGCTCGTCCGGCGGACGGGTGACGTGTCCGAGAAGGTGACCGTGGCCTCTGCGGCGTTGGCCGCCATGCCGAGCACCAGGGGCGCGCCGAGGATGGCGGTCGCCACCAGGCCCGCCAGCAACCGATGAGGGCGGCCCGCGCTCAGGTGACGCCTCCCGCCAGGCCAGGATGCGCGATCCGGCGCAGCTCCTCCGTGGCATCCGGGACCGGGAGCTCGCGGCTGAAGTGCCAGCCCTGGCCGAGGAAGCAGCCCATCTGGCGCAACCGGTCGGCCTGCTCCTCGGTCTCCACGCCCTCGGCCACGGTGATCAGGCCGAGCGAGTGGGCGAGGTCGATGATGGCTCGCACCAGCGCGGTGGCCCGGGTGCTCGTCCCGATCTGGTCCACGAACACCTGGGCGATCTTGAGGACGTCGACGGAGAGCCGGTTGAGGTACTCGAGCGACGACCAGCCCGTGCCGAAGTCGTCGAGGCCCAGGCGGACCCCGAGGTCCCGAAGCCCCTTGAGCTGAGCGCGGACGACCTCGTCGTCGGCCATGAGCGCGCTCTCCGTGAGCTCGAGCAGGAGGACCTCGGGGGCGAGCCCCGTGGCGTCCAGACCCGTTCGCACCGCCTCCACCAGGCCGGGGCGGGCCATCTGCCGGGCGGACACGTTGACGCTGAGGCCGATGACGGGGAGCCCGGGCAGCTCATCGGCCCATCGCGCGCGCTGCTCGAGCGCGGTGCGCAGCACCCATTCGCCGATGGGGATGATGAGGTCGGTGTCCTCGGCGACCGGGATGAACTCGCTCGGCGACACGCTGCCGTGCTCCTCGTCGTCCCATCGCAGCAGCGCCTCGACGCCGAGGGTGGCGCCCGTCTTCATGGAGACGAGCGGTTGGTAGCGGAGTGAGAAGGCCTCTCGCTCGATGGCTCGCCCGAGCGCGGTCTTGAGCTGCAGGCGACGGACGGCATCGGCTTGGTGCCCCGCTTCGTAGAACTGGAACCCTTCGCCGCGCTGGATCGCGGTCGCCATGGCGAGCTCGGCGCGGCCGACGAGCTGGTCGGCGTGGAGCGACGCGCGGTCAGCCACGGCGACACCGATGGCGGCGTGCACGGTGAGATCGGTGAGCGTGGTCGAGAGGGGTTCGGCGAACAGCGACACGAGCCGGCTCGCGACGTCGGCCGCCATGAGCTCGGGCCGCGCCTGGCGTTGGTCGGTCTCGAGGATCACGCCGAAGGTGGCGGTGTCGATGCGTGCGACGAGGTCGACCTCGCGCAGGCAGGAGCGGAGGCGGGCCGCCGCCGCGCCCAGGACCTCGTCGCCGACCATGCGACCGAACCGGTCGCTGATGAGGCGCAGGTCGCGGATCTGCAGGACGAGGACGGCGACCGAGGTGGGGGTCCGCCAGGTGCGTTCGAGGACGCGCGCCAGCTGGCCGTCGAAGACCTCGCGGCTGACGAGCCCCGTCAGCAGGTCGTAGGCGAGCGGCGCCGCGTCCACGGCGTCGCGCACGGGCGCGTCAGCGATGCTGCCGCGCCCTGCACCCGACCCGGGGTCGTCCATTCGCCCACACCGCCCGTCTGTCCCACCACCAACCTGCGGGTGAGGGTACAAACGCGCGGGATCTCACGACAAGGGGCCATATGACCACTTTCCGTGGTCAACCCTCAATCAAGAAGGGTTGATGGTCGCCCGACGGGTACCGTCCCGGCATGCCCGGCTGCGTGTTCTGCTCGATCGTCGGTGGCGAGGTTCCCGCGTACCTGGTGCTCGAGGATCGGCTGGCCGTCGCGTTCCTCGACACCCGACCGCTGTTCCCAGGTCACGTCCTCCTCGTGCCGAGGGGGCACCACGAGACGCTCACCGACCTGCCGAGCGAGCTGGTCGGGCCGCTGTTCGAGCGCGTGCAGCACCTGGCCGGCGCGGTGCAGGCGGCGATGCGGGCGGCGGGAACGTTCGTCGCGCTGAACAACACGGTCAGTCAGAGCGTGCCGCACCTGCACGTGCACATCGTGCCGCGCAACCGGCGCGACGGTCTCCGGGGCTTCTTCTGGCCCCGCACGACCTACCGGGACGACGCGCACGCCAGCGAGGTCGCGGCGTCGATCCGCGAGGCGCTGGCGTCAGGCTGAGCGCGTCAGCTTCTCGACCTCGGCCGGCTCGACACCGGTCGCCGTCACGAGCTCGTCGAGCGACTCCTGGAGGCCCTCGGCCAGGGACCACACGTCGGGCAGCACGTCCGGACACGCCTGGAGGCCGAAGTCGAGCTGGTCGAGGTAGCTCATCACCGTCATGTTGAGCCCGCCGCCGTCCATGATCGGACCGACGGGGAAGTTCGACACCATGCGCGCGCCGATCGAGTAGAGGGGGAACGGCGGTCCCGGCACGTTCGAGATGGTGACGTTGAAGAGCGGCCGGTGCCGATCGGCCATCCGCGTGCGGGAGTACAGGCGCGCGGCGCGGCCGGCCAGCGCGGGTGCCGCGAACTCGGCCCAGTCGCCCAACGTGTCGGCGCCGATCGCCTTCTGCTGCTCCTTGACCTCGTGCATGCACTCGTGGATCACCTTGAGGCGCTGAAGGGGGTCGTCCACGTCGCTGGCGAGCGACGTGAGCATCGAGCTCACCCGGTTGCCCATGTCCTTCTCGTCCTCGGACCGCACCGACACGGGCACCATGGCGACCAACGGGGCCTCGGGATGCTCGCCGCGCTCATCGAGGTAGCGCCGCAGCGCCCCCGAGCACAGGGCCAGGATGACGTCGTTCACCGTCGCCCCGGCGGCGTTCTTCACGGCCTTGACCGTGGGGAGTGACACCGTGGTGAAGGCGAAGCTCCGGCGCGGCGAGATGGCCGTGTTGAAGGACGTGCGCGGCGCCGAGAAGGGTGACGGCGGTGGCGCCAGGTTCGGTTCGTCGCGGTTGCGCCGGCGCACGGCCAGCGCGGCGCCCGCGGTGTGGCCGACCGCCTTGGCCACCCGCACCGGCTGGCGAGCGAGCGAGGTGAGCGCGTAGCTGAGCATCTCCAGGTCGCTCGGGATCCGGTCGGGCACCCACTCCTCCGTGGGCTCGTGCTCCGCGATCTCCGGGGTGAGGTCGAGGAGGGCGACCGTGAGCTCGTTGCCGGAGGCGCCGTCGATGGCTGCATGGTGCACCTTCGACAGCACGGCCACGTTGCCGTCCTCCAGGCCCTCGATCACCCACACCTCCCATAGGGGCCGCGTGCGATCGAGCTGGAGCGCGGAGAGGCGGCCGACGAGCGTCGCGAGCTGCTCGGGCGAGCCGGGCGAGGGGAGCGCGGTGGCGCGGATGTGGTAGTCGATGTCGAAGTCCGGGTCCTCGATCCACAGCGGGTGGTGCAGGCCGAAGGGCACCTCTACCAGACGGCGGCGGAACGGCGGCGCAAGGTGGAGACGGGCCTCGTAGACCTCCTTGACACGATCGAGCGTGACGCCGCCCTCGATGGACGACGCGTCGAGGATCATGAGCCCCGCCACGTGCATGTGGGACGACGGCGTCTCCAGGTAGAGGAAGGAGGCGTCGAGACCGGTCAGACGTTGCATGGCGGATCTCCCCTGGGTGCGTGCTGCGCCCTTCCTACTACCCCAGGGCGAGCGACGGTTCGCCGGATGCCACCGTCAGGGTGCCCGGGGTGCCGAGCGCCGCGAGCTCGTCGATGCCCAAGCCCTCGGCCCGCAGCGACACCACCTCGCCCTTGTACGGACCGGCCAGGATCGTGACCTCGAGGCGCAGGGCGCCGGCGGTCCCGTCCGGCGCCGCGTCCACGACGAACACGTCGTAGGTGCCGTCCGGGAGCATCCCGCCACCGTACGCGCGGCGGGGCGGCGCGAGACTCTGGCCGTGACCGGCACCACGGGCCGACTGCTGGTCGCCGAGCCCATGCTCGGCGACCCCAACTTCGACCGCGCCGTGGTGCTCGTGGTCCAGCACACGGTCGACGGGGCGCTCGGGCTCGTCCTCAACCGCCCGATGGACGTCGCCGTGGCCGACGCGCTCCCCGAGTGGGGTGCGGTGGCGACCGACCCGGGCCTCCTCCACTTCGGTGGTCCGGTCGAGGAGCACAGTGGCTGGTGCCTCGCGCGCGCCCACGAACCCGATGGGCTGGCCGGGTTCGTTCCCGTGGTCGGCGACCTCGGGCTCATCGACCTCGAGCTCGACCCCGCCGACGTGGCGACCTCGTTCCACGCCGTGCGCCTGTACGCCGGCTACTCCGGCTGGGGTCCCGGCCAGCTCGAGCACGAGCTCGCGCAGGACGCGTGGTTCGTGGCCGACGCCGAACCCAGCGACCCGTTCCTTCCCGACGGTCCCGGGTTGTGGAAGCGGATCCTCGCCCGCCAGGGCGGCCCCATCGCGCGCCTGGCCCTCTTCCCCCCCGACCCCAGCCTCAACTGACGGCTCGTTGACCGCATCGTGCGTGCGTGCACCGCCGGGGTGGGTTGGCACACGACGCTCGTTGACGACGCCCGGCTGTCGTCGCCGCGGCCCCTCGACCTTGCCCTTGCTCTCGCCTTCCCCTACAGGTCGGGCATGAGCTTGAAGGCTTCGCCGTGGGTGACGCCCTCGGGGGCGCCGCGGTCGACCAGGCGGGACACGATGTGCTCGTCGAACGCGCGGCGCTGGTGGTCGATCTCGGCCGGGGTGGCGCCCTCGTCGATGCCCATCGTCGACAGGAGCTGGCTGGTGTGGGCGTGGAGGGCGGCCAGCTTGGCGTCGGCGAACCCGGTGACGTCCTCGACGTGGTCGGGCTCGTCGGCCTCGAACAGCAGCAGCGCCTCGGGACGGTGGTGGAGGATGGCCTGTTCGGGGAAGAAGTGCGGGTCGCGTGCGGCGACCACGCCCTCGACCGTCAGGAGCCACCGGCGTGGCGGTGGTCAGGATGCAGCCGGTAGCGCTTCCACGGGTCGTGCCCGAGCACCACGTCGGCTGCAGCCGGCGGATCCAGTACGCGACCTCCCACCGCTGGCGGAGACCGGACTCGAGCTCGCCGTCCGGCCAGCCGAGGAACACGCACTCGCCGCTGGCACCGAGGGCCTTGGCCGCCGCCCGCTGCTCCTCCTGGCGCGTGACGACGAGGGCGGCGGTGTCGGTCGAGGGATCCCAGCTGCCCTTCGAGCCGTCGGTGCAGATCAGGTGGTGTACCACCGTGCCGGCGGCAGACCACTTGGCAAGCGTCGCGCCGCAGCCGAACTCGACATCGTCGGGATGGGCGCCGATGGCCAGCGCGACCGCGGGGGTGGGCAGGTTCAGGGACATGCCCCGGCCAACGCGAGGTAGGGGGGCGGGTGGAGCTCGGCGGGAGGCGCAAGGTCGGCGGCCACGTCGACGTCCCAGCCGAGCCGGGGGTCCGGGACGAGGCGGACGGTCAAGCCGAGACGCCCGGCCTCGTCCCGGTGGGCCGCGAAGCTGCCGGCGCCGTAGGCGAACGAGAACTCGGCCGTCGCCGGCACGCACGCGACGTTGGTGCCGTCGACGTGGCGGTCGGGCACGAGGGTGACGCCGTCGGTGTCGGCGAGCCACGTGAGGTCGGTCGCGAGCGGCAGGTCGGCGTGGGCCACGATCACGCGTTCGCACCCCCCGTCGGCGCGAGATGGGCCACGCCCGCCTCCACCGCCCCGTTGAGCCCCAGTCCAGGCGTCCAGATCACCTCGGCGCCCTGCGCCTCAGCCCACTCCCCACCTCGTCGTCGTCGCAGACGACCGCGGTGCGGCAGCGATCCGGCGGCCCCGAGCACGGTGCCGGCCATGGCCGTGGCCAGCGCGACCCGTGCCGGTGGGTCGAGCACGCCGGCCAGCCGCAGCTTGGCGGCGGCGAAGGCCTTCACCGGCACGAGCACGGCCGCCGTCGTCGTCACCACCGCCTCAACCTAACGGGGTGGCGGGGACCTAACCTCCGATCCATGCCGATGCAGGTCGCGGTGATCGGAGGGGGCTCGTGGGGGACGACCGTCGCCCACCTCTGCGCCAGGAACACGCCCACCACGCTGTGGGCCCGCCGTGCCGAGGTCGCCGCGGAGGTTCGCGACGAGCATCGCAACTCGCAGTACCTCGCCGGCTTCGACCTGCACGCCGAGCCTCCACGCCACCACGTCCTTGGAGGAGGCAGTGAGCAGGCGCGGACGTGCTCGTGATGGGCGTGCCCGTCGCACGGCTTCCGCGCGACGCTCGAGGAGCTGGCGCCGCACCTCCGGCCGTGGGTGCCGGTGGTCAGCCTCTCGAAGGGACTCGAGCAGGGCACCCGACTGCGCATGACCGCAGGTGCATCGAGGCGGAGCTGCCCGGCCATCCCTGCGGCGTGCTCACCGGCCCCAACCTGGCCAAGGAGATCCTGGCCGGCGACGCCGCCGGCCGCGTCATCGCGATGGAGGACCCAGTGATCGCGGACGACGCTCCAGGACGCTCTTCGCCAGCGACGCTGCTTCCGCGTGTACACCAACCCCGACGTGATCGGCTGCGAGGTGGCCGGGGCACTCAAGAACGTGATCGCCATCGCCTCGGGCATGGCCGACGGGCTGGGCACCGGCGACAACACCCGCGCGGCGGTCATCACCCGCGGGCTGGCCGAGCTGACCCGTCTCGGCGTGCGCCATGGGCGGCCACCCGATGACCTTCGCCGGCCTGGCCGGCATGGGCGACCTCATCGCCACGTGCATCTCGCCCCAGAGCCGCAACCGCTACGTCGGCGAGCAGCTCGGCCGAGGTCGCACGCATCGAGGAGATCATCGACGAGATGCACATGGTGGCCGAGGGGGTGAAGACGTCCAAGGTCGTGATGGAGCTCGCCCATGAGCACAACGTGGTGATGCCCATCGCCCGGGAGGTCCACCGCGTGGTGCACGAGGACGGGACCGCCGTCGACGCGTACCGAGGGTTGCTCACCCGGCCCGACGCGCGGTCGGAGATGCACGGGATGCCCAACTCCTGATTCGATGGCGCGCATGCGCCTCCGGTCCCGCCCTTCGCGCCAGCCTGGGGGTGATTGGGTGCAGGCCCGCCGCGCCGGTCGCTGGACCACGGTCGGGAACCTCGATTCGCCGCAGCTGGCCGCCGTCGACCCGGCCGGACTCGTCGCCGTTGCCGGCCGATCGTGGTCGCTCGACTGGTGGATCGGGGCCGAGGATCGCTGGCACGTGCCGACCCGGGAGGTCGCAGTGCGCCAATCGCTCCTCGGCAACAGTCCCGTGGTGGAGACCAGGGTGCGCGTGCCCAGCGGCGACGCCGTGCAGCGCGTGTACGCCGCTCGTGGCCTCGACGGCGCCGACGCCCTCGTCGTCGAGGTGCACAACGACACGAAGGTACCCTTCGCCGTGGCGCTCGCCGTCCGTCCGTACGATCTCAGCGGCACCGGGAGCGTCGACCGGATCGAGATCGACGGCGAGCTCGTGCGCGTCGACGGCGCCCCAGCCGTGGTGCTGCCGCGTGCGCCCGGCCGCATGGCGCTGTCCGATGCCGGAGCCGACGCCGCAGCGGTCGTGTTCGCGGGCGATGCGGAGCCGGTGCGGGCCGCGGAGATCCGCTGCGCCGATGGTCTCGCCAACGCCGTCCTGTTGTTCCCGCTCGCCCACACGGCGACGCTGCGAGTTGCCCTTCCGATGGCGGGCGCGGCGTCGCTCGATCCGCGCTCGCTGCCGGACGCCGATCAGGTCGCGTCCGGGTGGGCGGCCGTGACCCGGGCCGGTGCGCGAGTCGAGGTGCCCAACCGTCGGCTCCGCGACGCCATGGACGCGAGCACGCGGTTCCTGCTGCTGGGCGGAGCCGACCCTGCGGTCGCCGGCGCGCTCGATCTCCTCGGGTTCGCCGAGGACGCCGAGCGGCGCCTGCTGACCGAGGACGGCGTCGGTGCGCCCGGCCGCTGGCTCGCCACCATCGCTCAGCACTGGGCGCTGACCTGCGACGTCACGGGCGCGCGGGCCGCGGCTCCGCTGGTCGCGTTGATGGTCTCGCGCCTCGCTCGAGTCGAGGACGGGGCCGATGCCGACACCGGTCACGCCGCGCTCCCCGGCGTCGCCGACCTGCTCGACGGGGCGGGCGAGGCGCGGGCGGCCGCTGACGTGCGCGCCCTCGCCGCGCAGGTTCGCGTGACGCCGCCGACGGAGCCCGATCTCGACGCGCTCCTCGCGATGGCGGGCCCGACCTGGACCTCGCCGGGGATCGACACCGGCCACGACCTCGGGGCCAACGCGGCGCTGATTTCTGCCGTCCGCCGGCTGCTCGTCCGTGAGGTCGACGACGGCCTCGCCCTCAGCCCCGGCGTGCCCGAGGGCTGGTTCGGACAAGGGTGGGAGGTGCACGACCTCCCCACCGCGGAGGGTCGTCTCTCATACGCCGTCCGCTGGCACGGGGAGCGGCCGGCTCTCCTCTGGGAGCTCGAACCTCACGCTGGCCGGTGCGCCGCACGGCTCACGGTCCCGACCCTCGACGCCGCGTGGTCGACGACCGAACGGCGGGGGGAGGCGCTGCTCGCGGCGGTCGCCGTGCCGGAGCGGCCACCCCAGCGTCGGGGCCTGACGATCCCGGTCACGATCGAGCCCGTCCGGCGAGGCACGCCATGAGCAGCGGGAGCCTGCCCACCGAGGAGATCGTCACGCTCCTGCAGTCGCTCGGGGTGCCGTCGGCAGAGATCCGCCAGGCCCAGGACGACGGCATGCTCGCTCTCCTGGCGATCGACCGGCTCGCGCTCCTGCAGGACCTCCGCTACGACATCGCCGACGCCTGCGATCACACCGCCCTACCCGAGGAGGAGCTGCGCCACATCTGGCGTTCGCTCGGCTTCCCCGACCCGAAGCCCGGCGAGACCGTGTTCTCCGACGTCGACCTCGGCAACCTGGCGGCCGTCGCCGACCTCATGCACAGCGGGGTGGTGAGCCCCGAGGTCACCTACGGCATGACGCGGGTGATCGGGTCCTCGATGGCGCGGATCGCCTCGGCCCTGGTGGACGCCGTCAGCTCCCGGGCTGAGGTCCTGCGGACGGAGGCAGGGGAGACCGAGCCCGACTCGATGGCGAGCCGAGCGGAGGGGTTCCTGCCCATCTTCCCCGCCGTGCTCGAGCAGGTGTGGCGCCGGCACCTCCAGGCCGCCGCGCGTCGCCGTTTGCTCCGGAGCGACGCTGACGACGGTCCGGGGCTCGTCGTGGGGTTCGCCGACCTGGTGGGGTTCACCGCACTGGCCCAGCAGGTGACCGACGAAGAGCTGGCCGAGGTGGTCGACCAGTTCGAGCACCTCGCCTACGACGTGGTCGTCGCCGGGGGCGGCCGGGTGGTGAAGATGATCGGCGACGAGGTGATGTTCGTCGTCGACGACCCCGTGCACGCCGCGGAGATCGCCCTCGGTCTCGCCGACGCCTCGCACGACGCCGCCGAGCTCTCGGACGTCCGCGTGGGCCTGGCGATGGGACCGGTGGTCGAGCGGGAGGGTGACGCGTTCGGGGTCACCGTGAACCTTGCCTCCCGGGCGACGTCGATCGCCTATCCCGGCACCGTGGTCGTCTCGCCCCACCTGCGCGAGGCCCTCGAGGAGCACCCGCAGTTCGTGTTCAAGAGCATGCGGGCACGCAACCTCAAGAACATCGGCCGCATCTCCCTGTCTGTGCTGCTGCACGCGGACGACGCACCCAGCACGATCCGCGAGGTCGTCGATGACCGTCGGGCCCAGATGCGCGAGCTGCTGCGCGAGAAGCTCAGCCGCCCGTCGGTCGAGGATCTCGACGACGAGTCTGACGAGGGGTGATCGGCTAGCCCGCTGCGCAGAGCTCGGAGGCGCGGAGGAGGCGGTGGTGGCCGTCCTCGGTGACGCACCAGTACGTGTCGAAGCCGTGGTCGAGCAGATCCGGCGAGAGCCGGCCCGCGCACACCGCTGCCATGACCGTGTCTTCGACGGTGAGATCCTCACCATCGACCACCACGTGCGCCCCCCGCATCCCCGTCGTGCCGCTCATGACTGCCTCCATGTGTTCCTGCCAGTATCGGCGGGAACGGGCGGCCTCGACATAGGTCGACCGGACGTTTCTCACGGCTCCGCGAGCGCAGCGGTGGCGATCTGCCAGGGTGCGAGCTCGAAGCGACCCTCGAAGGGCCGCTGTGGGCGGCCCCGGAGGTCGAGGAGCCAGCCCTGGCGGCCGTCGATGGCGACCGTGGCGGCAACCGGGCTCGGGTTGAACACCCGCACGTGCAGCGCGCCGGCCTCCCGGGTGATGGCGCTCACCTCCGCGCCCGTGACCGACAGCGCCTGGCCCTCGGCCGGGCCCGACGCGCTGGCCCCGCCCCCGCGGGTGACGCACAGCGGAAGGAACGCATCCTCCACGACGGCGTACGGGTTGCGGCCGCCGAGGTGCACGGCGAAGCGCGCCTCCAAGCGGTGCTGCGACTGCGGTCCCTCCATGGCCGTGAGCGGGCCCGCCGGGAGCGGACGGGTGGCCATCGGTCCCTGGGACAGCATGCCCGTGCAGCGCAGGAGCGTGATGGCGAGGGTCGCGGCGCTGGTGGCGCCCTCGTCGAGGTCGGTCAGCTCGTACTCGAGGAGCCCCTCGTGCGCCACGGTGAGCCCGCCGGCCGTCACGAAGCGACGCGACGGGTAGGTGGCGAGCCCGTGCTCGGTGGGGCCGCCTTCCGCGGTGAGCCCGCGCTCGACCGTGCCGAACGCGCACTCCGCCACTGACGAGGGTGCCCGTGCGGGCAGGGGGAGATGGACCCGGAGGCGGTGGTCGCGGAACCCGTGGTTGTCGAGCGCGACGTGGACGCGCACGAGGTCGTCACCAGCGTGCAGCTCGAGGGTCGTGCGCACCTCGAGCTCCGCCGAGCCCATCCGCCGTTGGGCCTCGACGTGCGTGGGCAGCTCGTAGGTGCGGGTGATCTCGAGCCGCCCGCGGACGGGTCCGGCCTCGACCACCCGCGTGGACACCGTGATCGGTGCGTCGACGACGGTGTCGGTGAGCGGCGGGCACCAGTTGTAGGTGTCACCGACGTCACCGCCGTCGACGAGCGCACCGAGGCCGACATGCCCGTCGATGGCGAAGGTGCCGTCGTCGGGGTCGACCTCGACGGTGAGCACACTGTTGGTGAGGTGCCACTCGTCCACGGTCACGGGTTCGACGGCCGCGGCGGCGCCGGTCCAGGCCTGCCACCCGTAGCCCGCCACGCCTGCGACGTGGGCGAGCACCGTGACGGCGGGGTTGTTGGTGACCCGCACCCGGACGGTCTCGCCCGCGTGCGCATCGCGCAGCTCGGCCAGCTCCCGGCGCACGGGCGGCGTGACGAGGGTGCCTGCGTCCTCGCGGTCGACCCGGAGCAGCTCCGCCCCGTCCATCGCCTCGATGGCGAAGGAGCGGATGTTCCGTACGTACTCGAGCTCAGCCACCGTCACCGTCGCCACCTCGACGGCCGTGTCGTCCATGAGCACGCGCGCCGCCGGTCGTGCCGACACGAGCTGGCAGCCCGGCGGCACGTCGGTGCCGGGGAGGCGGACCTCCACGGTGCCGTTGCGCTTCCGGGCGCCTGGGTTGACGAGCACGGGCGTGCGCCCGCCCACGCCGATCGTCGCGCCGAGCGACTGCAGTGCCCGGTCGGCGAGGCCCTCCGCGATCTCGGTCGCCTCCGCGAAGCGGTGGAGCACCGCGTCGCACACCTCGTCGACCGAGCAGGCGCAGATCGAGTCGTGAGCGCTGTTGCGGATCACCTCGAGCCAGGCTTCGTCGAGCAGTGCGCCGGGCCAGCTCTCCGGCGGCAGGAACAGCGCCGACAGCGGTTCGGCCAGCCGCTCGAGGGACCGTTCGGCGATCGCCGCCGCCTGCTTCACGTCGACCCGGTTGGACGCCACGCCCATGAGCAGGTTGGCGCGAGCACCGGAGCGGAGCTCGCCCGTCCACGACGGAAGTCCCTCGGTCGGGGCGCCGTGCACGTGCTCGGCCAGCGAGCAGATGTGGAGCTCGTACCCGGCCTCGAGCGCGTTGGCCTCCGCGACGACCCGGCCCAGCCACGGCTGGGGCAGGAGGTGGTCGGTGCCGTTCATCCAGAGGATCGGCCCGAGGAGCAGGTCCCCCTGCTCCTCGGTGAACTCGTCGATGCGGCGCAGGAGCGCCTTGGCGTCGTCGGGCACGAGGGCCCCGTTGCCGTACCCCTGTGGCAGGTACTCGGCCCGCACGGTCGAGCCGTCGGGCGCCGACCACCAGAAGCCGCTGCGGTCGATGGCGGAGGGCACGCCCCGCCACACGACCGCGTGCTCGAACCCGAACAGCCGGAGGAGCTGGGGCATCTGGGCGACGTGGCCGAACATGTCGGGGAGGTACCCGACGTCCATCGCACCGCCGAACCGCGCCGCCACCCGCAGGCCGCGTTGGAGGTTGCGCACCAGCGTCTCGCCGGACACGAGGAACTCGTCCGGCAGCGCGTACCAGGGTCCCATCGCCACGCGGCCCGTGGTCGGCGAGGGCGCGCAGCCGCTCCTCGGCCTCTGGGCGCACCTCGAGGTAGTCGTCGACCACGGCCATCTGGCCGTCGAGCAGGAAGTGGGCGTAGGACGGGATCGGCCTCGAGCTCGGGGAGCAGGCCGTCGAGCAGGTCGACCAGCCGCAGCCGGAACGTCTGGAAGGGGGAGTACCACTCGCGGTCCCAGTGCGTGTGCGGCACGATGTCGACCCGCCGTCTTGCCATCGGACCTGCACGTTCGTCCTCCACCACGCCTCCCTTGGGCCGCCTCACGACCTCATACTGCCCTGAGGGGTCAGATGACGTGGTGCTACTGGTTCACCCCATGGCCGCGTGCTGTTCGGCGGTCATGTCGTGGCTCATCGCCGCCATTGCACCCCGGGTGTTGTGGCAGGGGTTGGCGGGGTCGTGGATGGCCGAGCCTCCGGTGATGCACGGCATCATGCCCGCGAAGACGTCGGGGATGAACTTCATGTCGTCGAGGATCCAGACGTGGAGCATGTAGTAGTTGGACAGGTTGACGTTGACGCCACCCATCGAGGTGCAGGTGGCGTTGCTGGTGTTGAACGCGATCATGGCGGCGTCGGTCTTCCGGTGGCAGATCAGGGGGTGGTGGTGCCACCAGTCGTTGTTGCCCGGGAAGCCCGCCGGGGGTCGCCCCGTGGTGGTGCGGACGTAGTAGTCGAAGCCCACCAGCTTGGCGCTGGGGCCGGCCCCGTCGAACTGGAGGACGTCGGGCTTGGCCGGGTCGAAGATCGTGTCCAGCCCCATGGCGTCCAGGATCGGGTTGGCGGGGTTGAAGGACGGGTCGGCCAGCATGGCCGGGGTGATGCCGCCGCGGACGTGATGGGTGCCCATGCCGGGGATGTAGCCGGTCACCTCCCGCCAGCCGTCAGCCTCCGCGGCGCCTCGCGTCTGCCACTGCCATGCATAGCTCCGGGCCAGGTCGAACTGTTGCGACATCGTCTTGCAGTCAGCCCATGAGAGCGAGCCCTTGTGGGTGCCGGCGTACCAGTCCACCGTGCCCACCGCCGGGCCGTCGGTGACCGGGATCTCCTCGGTGGCCGTGCACCACCACGGCACCGGTTGCCCCGCCCGCTCAGCGCTGACGGCTTCGTTGTAGTAGCCGCACGAGCTCACGATGACCGCAGCAGCCGCGACGAATGCCAAGCGCCGAACTCCACCCATGTCGATCCCCCTCGTATGCGTGTGACGGTCGACCGTAAACGGCACGCCTCCCGGCGGCAAGGAGCTCCGTATTCGCTTTCCTTCTCGGCGGCCCGGTGCGAGGCTGTCACCACCCACCTGGCGCAGGCGCCGGGTGACGAGCCGTGAGGAGGGCCGACGCAGATGACCGTGACCGTCGATCGCCCCGACGGCTCCGCGCGCTGACCTGAGCGGTCGACGCGCCCTGCGAGCCGTCCGGGCCTGGAGCCCTGACCGCATCGCAACCCCGGGAGGACCCGTGCTCGAGCACGACCCCGACCGCGCCGCTCCGGCGTGGCTCACCGCAGGCGGCACCGAGGACGAGGTCCTCGGGCTGCTCAAGACCGGCAAGGAGGCCGAGGTGTTCATCGTCGAGCGGCGCACGCTCGACGGCGAGCACGCCGCGCTCCTCGCCCACAAGCGCTACCGACCCATGAAGGTCGGCAAGGGCGAGATCCAGGGCCTCGGCTTCACCCGCAGCCGCACCTTCACCAACGACGTGCTGTACCACGAGGGCCGCCGCCTGCGGTACAGCCGCGACCAGCGAGCCGTCGAGCGCATGACCGACTATGGCAAGAACCTCCTCGCCGAGCGGTGGCCCGGTCAGGAGCTCGACACCCTCCAGCAGGCGTTCGCGGCCGGGGTCACCGTGCCGTACCCGGTGGAGTTCACCGGCGACGGGATGCTCATGCAGCTCCTCGGTGACGAGCACGGGGCAGCGCCACGCCTCGTGAACGCTCGGCTGTCGGCGGCCGAGCTGGCGGTCGCCTACGAGCAGCTCCTCGTCGAGCTCTCGGCCCTCACCCGCGCGAGCCTCGTGCATGCCGACCTGTCACCGTTCAACGTGCTGTGGTGGCGGCGGCGCTTGTGGCTCATCGACTTCCCCCAGGCGGTTGACCTCGTCAACAACCCGCATGGCTTCGACATGCTCCACCACGACGTCGTGACGATGTGCACCTGGTTCGCCCGCCGCGGCGTCGACGCCGACGGTGAAGCCGTGTTCGCCGACCTCCTCGCGGAGGCGTTCTGAGGCGTCGGTCGGCTAGTCGACGACGATGCCGTCGAGCCCGTCCGGGTCTGGCCAGTCCAGGTCCATCCGCTCGAGCACGGCGACCATGATGGAGGCGACCGCCCAGTCTCGGTACCACTTCTTGTCCGCGGGGACCACGTACCAGGGCGCGCGCTCGGTGCTCGTCTGCTCGATGGCCTCTTCGAACGCGGTTTCCCAGTCGTCCCAGCGGGCGCGGGCCTCGAGGTCGGAGGTCTTGAACTTCCAGCGCTTGGTGGGCTCGTCGAGGCGCGCCTGCAGCCGGGCCTTCTGCTCGTCCTTGGAGATGTGGAGGAACACCTTCACGATCGTCGTGCCCTCGTCGGTGAGCAGACGCTCGAAGTCGTTGATGTGGTCGTAGCGGCGACGCCACTGCTCCTCCGGCACCAGCTCGTGCACGCGGACCGCGAGCACGTCCTCGTAGTGGCTCCTGTCGAACACGCCGATCTCCCCCTTGGCCGGCACGTTGGCGTGCACCCGCCACAGGTAGTCGCGCGCGAGCTCGTCCTCGGTGGGCGCGTTGAACGACGTCACGCGCAGGCCCGTGGGCTTCACCAGCCCGAAGACCTTCTGGACCGTGCCGCCCTTGCCCGAGGTGTCGATGCCCTGGAGCACCACCAGCACTCGCTCCTGCTGGCGCGCCCAGAGCACGTCCTGCAGGTCGGCCAGCCGGGCGGCGAGGGCCTCCATCGCCCCGCGGGTCTCCTCCTTGCCGCCGGGCGCGGCAGACGAGTCGGACGTGTCGACCTTCGCGAGGCGGAGCGAGGCGCCGGGTGCGATGCGATGGAGTCGGGTGCCGTCGGCCATCGCCCGAGCGTAGGAGACTGCATCGGTGTGCGATCTCCTCTGCGCCCTGCCGGTCGCGACGGGCGGTCCCACGCTGTTCGCCAAGAACAGCGACCGGCCGCCTGACGAGCAGCAGCGGTTCGAACTCCTCCGGCCGCGGCGGGACGCCGACACGGTGCGCGCCACCCATGTCGCGGTCCGGGCGCACCCGGGCGCGACGTTGTCGGTCTTCGGCTCCCGGCCCACGTGGGGGTGGGGGCTCGAGCAGGGCGTCAACGAAGCCGGTGTCGCGGTAGGGAACGCGTCGATCTACACCACGCTCGACCCACGTTCGGCACCCGACGGTCTCACCGGCATGGACCTGGTGCGGCTCGTGCTGGAGCGCTGCGAGCGGGCGGCCGACGGCGTCGGGCTCATCGAGCACCTGTTGCGCGAGGTCGGCCAGGGCGGGTCAGGGCACCCTGGCGTGCACCGGCCCTACTGGTCGTCGTTCCTCCTCGCCGACCCCCAGGCGGCGTTCGTCGTGGAGACCTCCGGCAACGACATGGCCGTCGACGTGGTCACCGGCACGCGCGCGACCTCCAACCGCACGACGATCCCCGTGTTCGACGCCGCGCACCGACATCCGCGACAGCCGGTGGACGCCCTGGTCGATCCGCGGCTGCGCGCGTCGCGAGCCGTCCTGGCCGAGCAGCCTGTGACCGTGGCGTCGCTCCAGGCCCACCTCGCGTCCCACGCGGGTGGTGCGGACGGCTGGACGGTGTGCATGCACGTCGACGGGACCGAGCACCGCGAGGCCACCACCGCGGCCATGGTGGCCGAGCTGCCCACGGAGGCCGGTCCGACCGTGCACCACCTCGTCGGATCGCCGTGCACCGGCGACTGGCAGGTCTTCCGCTTCTGACCGGCGGCCTGCCCCGGATGGGCGCCGTTAGATGGGCGCGGGCGGGGCGGCCGGCAGGTCCAGGATGATGCGCGCCCCGCCGAGCGGTGACGTGGCCGCGCTCGCGCTGCCCTGGTGGCGCTCGGCGATCCGGCGGACGAGCGAGAGGCCCAGCCCCGCGCCCCCGGCCGCACGGGTGCGGTGCTCGTCGAGCCGGACGAACCGCTCGAAGACCCGCTCGCGGTCGGCCTCAGGGATCCCGAGGCCGTCGTCGTCCACCAGCACCCGCACTCGCCCGTCGCGCTCGTGCACCGACACTCGCACCGTCGTGCGGGCGTGGCGTCCGGCGTTGTCGAGGAGGTTGGCCAGCGCTCGGCGCAGCTGCACGCGGCTGCCGTGGACCATGGCGGCGCTCGGCGCGTCGACCTCCATGATCACATCGGTCCGGTCGCGCGTCCGGCGTCTCGCCTCCTCGCACGCCTCCTCCGCGAGGTCGACGGCCCCCGCGTCAGGCAGAGGGGCACCCTCGTCCAGGGTGGCCAGGAGCAGCAGGTCGGAGATGACGGCCTCGAGCCGCGCCTCCTCGGCGAGCAGCCGGTCGGCCACGGCCGGCCAGTCGTCGGCCGAGGCGGTGCGCTGGGCGACCTCGAGCTCCGTGCGGATCGCGGCCACGGGACTCCGCAGCTCGTGGGAGGCATCGGCGACGAACCGCTGCTGGCGAGCGGACGCGTCCTGCAGCCGGTCGAGCATCGCGTTCATGGTCGTGGCCAGCCGTGCGACCTCGTCACCTGAGTGGGGCACCGGCACCCTCCGATCGAGCGTCGACCCGCTGATCGAGTCCACTTCGGCTCGGATCGCCTCGACGGGCCGCAGGGCCCTCCCGGCCAGGATCCAGGTGAGCCCAGCCGCGCCCACCACGAGCAACGGGAGCACCACCAGCAACCCGCTGACCACCGCGTCGACACTGCGCTCGATCGGCTCGAGCGGCGAGGCCGCCACCAGCTCCACGACGCCGGTGGTCGTCCGCACTCGCGCCGTGGTGACGAGCACGGAGCCGTCGGGCAGCTGCTGGTAGCCGGGCGTGGCGGCCACCTGACGTCCGTCGAGGCGAACCTGGAAGTAGGTGGTGCGGCCCGGCACCATGACCTCGAGCTCGCCCGGGCGGCGGCCCTCCTCGAGCTCGGCGCGCAGCTCGGCGAGGCGCTGGATGTCCTGATCGCGCTGGCGGTCGCGAAGGGAGTGATCGACCGTGCGAACGACGAACAGCCCCGCGAGGAGCACCACCAAGGCGGCCACCACCGTGGCGGCGAGCGTGAGGCGGACCCGGACGGTGCGCCACCGGTCAGGCATCGTCGACGATCCGGTAGCCGGCGCCGCGGACGGTCACCAAGCTGTGGCGACCGAACGGGACGTCGATCTTCCGGCGCAGGTAGCCCACGAACACCTCGACGAGGTTCGGGTCGCCGCCGAGCTCCGCGCCCCACACCTCCTCGAGGAGGACGCCTTTGCTGATCACCGCGTCGTGGTGGCGCATGAGGTGCTCCAGCAGCGCGAACTCACGGGCGGTCAGGTGGATGGGGACCTCACCGCGACGGCATTCGTGCGCGGCAGGGTCGAGGTGGAGGTCACCCACCTCCAGCACGGCGGGGCGGGGTCCGGCGCCGCGGCGCTGCAACGCCCGCAGGCGTGCCACCAGCACGACGAACGAGAAGGGCTTGGAGAGGAAGTCGTCGGCACCGGTGTCGAGCGCCTCCGCCTCGTCCCACTCGCCGTCCTTGGCGGTGAGCATGAGGATCGGCGTCCAGTTGCCCTCGGCGCGCAGGTCGCGGCACACCTGGAAGCCGTTGCGGCCCGGCAGCATGATGTCGAGGACGATGGCGCCGTAGCGGTGCGCCCTGGCGCGGGCGAGGCCCTCGAGGCCGTCGTGCACCGCCTCCACCTCGAAGCCCTCGGCGGCCAGGCCGCGGACGATGGCATCGGCCAGGCCGACCTCGTCCTCCACCAGCAGCACGCGCATGCCACCAGTGTCGCCGCCCATGCCGCCGAACCGCCCTTCGCGCCTGTGAACGCTCTCAGTCAGCCGGTCGGTCAACCGGTCCGGTTGACGGATACGACCCGCACGGGGTCGGTGAAGCCCTTCAGCTGGCGCCGGCCCGCGGGCTCGAACGAGTAGCGCTCCGAGGTGGTGGCATCGGCAATGGTGGCCTCGGCCAGGACCTCCCCCGACACCGCGATGTCGGTCAGCCGGGCGGCCAGGTTCACCACCGGGCCGTAGTAGTCGCCGTGCCTGGCCACGACCATGCCGTGGGCCAGGCCACCGCGAGGGAGCGAGGCGGCGTCCGCGAAGGACTCGATCAGCGCGAGGGCGATCTCGCACCCGTGGTCGGCTTCGGTGCTCGAGAACATGATCTCGTCACCGATGTGCTTCACGACGCGCCCGCCCGCGCCAGTGACCACGTCGAAGGCTCGGCGATGGAAGCGCTCCATGAACTCCAGGAGCTCGACGCTGCCCATCGTCGCAGTCGCGGTCGTGAACCCCACGAGGTCGACGAAACCGACCGACAGCTGCGACTCGCGGCGGTGGCGGCTCGTTCGCATGGCCGCCCGCTGCCGCTGGACGGCTGACCACAGGTGGTGGCGCAGGAGCGGCTCGAGGAGCGACCCCATCTCGAGGGCGATCTCGCCCGTGGCCGTCGTGACCTCCGCCCGTGCCCGGGGGCTGCCCTCCTCGAGGAGGTCCTCGACGCTCCCGACGAACGCCGACACGGCCGACTCGGCCACGAGGGTCAGGGCCTCTCCGATCGAACGGAGGATCTCGTCGGTCATCCCGGTGGGCAGGGCTGGACCGACGGCGGCGAGCAGCTCGAAGAGGCGGGCTTCGCGGGCGACGAACGCCGGTGCGTCGGGGTCTGGGACCGGGATGCCGAGGAGCCGGTAGGTCTCGAGGATCTGGGGCAGGGACGTTCCCGACAACCGCGCCAGCTCGGCCGCCGAGACGTCACCGATCCGCAACCGCCGGTCGAACACGAGGCTGGTGAGGTTGCCCTGAGGCTGGGCCTCGAGCATCTCCTCCACCGTGGCGCCGGCCTCGAGCAGGTAGCGCAGGAGCTCGGCCCGGTCGGCGGCATCGGGCGCATCGGGGTCGTAGAGCCCAGCGACCGTCAGCGCCTCGAGGTCGACGGTCGCATCCACCGCGTGATCGTAGATCGGTAGTGTCGAGGCGATGCCGCCCGTCGCGACCAGTGCGAACCCGACGTCGCGGACGGTGCCCACGCTGCGCAAGGCGCTCAAGTCGTCCGCTCCGTCCCTCGAGGTCGAGCGTGCCCTGTGGGCGGAAGGCCACGAGATCGTCGTGGGGATCGATGAGGTCGGGCGCGGCGCGTGGGCCGGCCCGCTCACGCTGGGCGCCGCCGTCGTGCCCAAGGACCGGCGTGTCAACAAGATCCGCGACTCGAAGATGCTGACCGAGCGCGAACGGGAGGCCCTCTTCGATCGCGTGGCGGACTGGTGCGTCGCCTGGTCGGTGGGCCACGCCAGCGAGCAGGAGTGCGACGAGCTCGGGATGTCGGAGGCGCAACGGCTCGCCGCGCGGCGCGCGCTCGACGACCTCGGCGTGCCGACGGACCGGGTGCTGCTCGACGGCAAGTGGGACTTCGTCGGCGAGGGCACCAGCCAGATGCTGGTGAAGGGTGATGCTCGATGCCTGTCGATCGCCGCGGCATCGATCCTCGCCAAGGTCACGCGCGATCGCATCATGCGCGCCGAGGCCGAGCACCACCCCTATTGGGCCTTCGAGCTCAACAAGGGGTACCCCTGCCCGAAGCACAAGGTGGCGCTGCAAGGCATCGGACCCTCAGCGATCCACCGGCGCAGCTGGGTGTTCATGGATCACCTGTCGTGGGCGGGCGTGCCCCGGTTCGTTCCCCCGCCGCCCATCGACCCCGCACTGCGCTACCAGCAGTCGCTCTTCTAGTTGGCAACCCTCGAGCCCGACCTCGACCGCGAGATCCGTCGCACGCTGACGGACCTCCAGCAGGCTCAGCTCGCGGCCACCGCGTGGCCCGTCGTGGCGGGTGACCTCGCCCGTCTGGCCGTGGCGGTGGAGCGAGGCGACGCCGACCTCGTGCGAGCGAGCCTCGTGCCGATCTCGCAGGCGACCTTCGAGGGCAAGGTGCGCGGCCGCTTGGCCGGTGCGGACAAGCCGGCCGCGATGGTCGTGGCCACCAAGCAGACGAGCGCGCTGCCCGTGGTCGGCGCCGCCAGCGCCGCCATCTTGATCCTCATCGGCTACCTGCTCGGCGGCTGGATGGTCGCGGCGGCCACGGGCGTGCTCGCGCTGTTCATCTTCGGGGTCGCCCTCGCCGGCACCCGCACCGCCAAGGACCGGGTCGACCACCGCCGCCGCAGCAAGGGCCTGGCCCCCACCATGGAGCCGACCGAACCCGTGCCCACCGTGATCGCCGATGCCATCGACCGCATCGAGGGGCTCCTCGACGCCTAGTGCCGACGTCGGCCGCCGACGTGCGCTAGTTGATCTGGCGCTCTCGGCCTTGCCAGTACGGGCTGCGGAGGTCCTTCTTGAGGATCTTCCCGGATGGGTTGCGGGGCAGCTCGTCGATGAAGTCGACGCTCTTGGGCACCTTGAAGCCGGCAATCCGCTCGCGCGTCCAGGCGATCACCTGCTCCGGCGTCACGTCCTCACCCGCCTGCTTGACGACGATCGCCTTCACCGCCTCGCCCCACCGCTCGTCCGGCACGCCGATCACGGCGGCGTCGGCCACGCCCGGGCAGCCCATGATGGCGTTCTCGACCTCGGCCGGGTACACGTTCTCGCCGCCGGACACGATCATGTCCTTCACGCGGTCGTGCAGGTAGAGGTAGCCGTCCTCGGTGAGGTAGCCGGCGTCGCCCGAGCGGAACCAGCCGTCCTCGGTGATGGCCCTGGCCGTCTCGGCGGGGTTGTTCCAGTAGCCCACCATGACCTGCACGCCCTTGATCCACACCTCGCCGATCTCGCCCGGGCCGACGTCGTTGCCGTCCGCGTCGACGGTGCGGAGCTCGATCCACGGGTAGGGCTTGCCGGCGGAGCGGAGCAGCTCGGGGCGGCCCTCCGGGTCGTGGTCGACGGCGTCGAGCTGCACGACGGCTCCGGTGGTCTCGGTCAGCCCGTACACCTGCACGAACTTGGCCGTCGAGAACTGCGCCATCGCGCCGCGCAGCACCTCCTCGGTGATGGGCGACGCCCCGTAGGCGACGAGCTGCATCGAGGACAGGTCGTGGTCGCGGGCGTTGGGAACGATCTGGAGGAAGGCGAGCACGGCCGGGACGTAGATGGCGTGCGTGATGTGGTGCTCCTCGACCTCTTGGAGGATCCGGACCGGGTCGACCTCGCGGTCGAGGATCATCCGCGACCCCATGGCCAGGCTCACGAGCCCCCAGCCGGAGCCCGCGATGTGGAACGTCGGCATCACGACGTGCGAGACGGACTCCGGCGTGAACTCCCAGTTCTTCGGCACCTCGTCGATGAACGAGAAGAGGTTGCGGTTGCTCAGCATCACGCCCTTGGGCAACCCGGTCGTCCCGGACGTGTAGAGCTGCAGGCAGATGTCGTCCAGCGTGCCCTCGATGCCCGGGTCGGTGGTGGGCTGTGCCGCCGTCCACTCGTCGAGGCTCTCGTGGGTGGCGTCGGCCGGGCCGAGCAGGACCGTCTGCTGGACGGTGGCCAGCTCTGACTCGATCTTGTCGAGGGCGGGGGCGAACTCGCTGCCGACGAACAGCAGCTTGGCGCCGGCGTCATCGACGATCTGGCGCATCTCGGGGGCCGCGAGCCGCCAGTTCACGTCGACCAGGACGGCGTTGACCTTCGACGCCGCGAACACGAGCTGGAAGTAGTCGGGCGCGTTCTTGTCGATGCGGGCGATGCGGTCGTTCGCCTGCACGCCGGCGGCGAGGAGCGCGTTGGCCATCTGGTTGCTCGTCTCGTCGAGCTCTCGCCAGGTGATCTCCCGCTCGCCGTGGACGATGGCGATCTGGTCGGGTCGCTCCCGCCCGTGGAGCCGCACGATCCCCGCGATGTTGGCGATGTCCATCTGTCCCCCTGCTGCTCAGTTGGCGGGGGACACTACTTCGCTAGTTCTTGAGGATGTCCTTGAAGGGGCTGTTGGAATCGATGCCAGGCTCCTTGGGGAGGCCCAGCACGCGCTCGCCGACGATGTTGCGCAGCACCTCGTCCGAGCCGCCGGCGATGCGCATCCCGGGCACACCGGTGACGAACTGCGACCACGCGTACGTGCCCCATTCGCCGGTGTCGGCGACCATGCGGGGGCCGAGCACGCTCGCCACGAACTCGGCCGTGCGGAGGAGGTTGTCGGTGAGGGCCATCTTGCTGATCGACATCTCGGGCCCCGGCAGCTGGCCCGCCTTGATCTTGTCGAGGGCGCGCTGGTTGGTGAACTTGGCCACCTGGAACCGCTGTGTACAGGTTCATCAGCTGGTCGCGGTGCACCGCGCTCGTCGCCGTAGCCGAAGTGTCGGAGCATCTGGGCCAGGCGGGTGACGTTGGCGAGCCCCATGCCGCCGCCGCCGCCGCCGGCGCCGATGGACGATCGCTCGTTCATCAGCGTGGTGAGCGCCACGGACCAGCCCTGGTTGACGTCGCCGAGGCGGTGGTCGTCCGGCACCTTGACCTCGTTGAAGAACACCTCGTTGAACGAGGCGCCGCCGGTCATCTGGCGCAGCGGGCGCACCTCGACGCCAGGCGCGTGCATGTCGACGATGAAGCCGGTGAGGCCCTTGTGCTTCGGAAGGTCGGGGTCGGTGCGGCAGATGATCTCGCCGATGTCGGAGTACTGCGCGCCCGAGGTCCACACCTTCTGGCCCGTGATGACCCACTCCTCGCCGTCCCGCTCGGCCTTGGTCTGCAGGCCGGCGAGGTCGGACCCCGCGCCCGGCTCGCTGAACAGCTGGCAGCCGACGAGGTCGGCTCGGTACATCGCCGGCAGGTACGTCGCCTTGATGTGGTCCTGCGCGTGGTCCTTGATCGTCGGCGCCACCATGCCCAGCCCGATCCCGAAGAAGCTCTGGCCGGGCACCTCGTACTGACCCTCCAGGGTGCTGTAGAGGCGGTCGTAGCCGGCGGGGAGCTCGCGGCCCCCGTACTCCTTGGCGCCGGCGATGTAGCCGAGGCCGGCGTCGAAGCGCTTCGCCCGCCACGCCTTGGCGTCGGCCAGGTCCTTCAGCTCCTGGTCGCGGTCGACCTCTTCGAACATGGCGACGTCGTCGTCGCCCTCGCCCCACACGAACTTCTTGTCGCCCTCGTCGCGCTTCGGCTTCGCATTGGCGTCGAGGAACGCCCGGCACTCGGCTTCGAACTCCTCGATGGTGGGCTGATCGGCCATACGGTGGGTCCCCCTGCAGCGAACTTGACTGGCTGGTCAAGGTAGCCCGGTGGGTAGGTTCGAAGCCATGTCGACCCGCCGCCTCCCGGCCACGATCGCGCTGTGCGTGTGGACGCTCCTGGTGTGGACGACGCGCATCGGCAACATCTGGGGCGACGACGCCCTCACCAGCGGCGAGAAGTGGGGCCGCACCGGCCTCGCCCTCAGCTTCACCGCGCTCGCCCTGGCGGTCGGCTACGCGGTGTACCGGCGGGCGCCATGGCGTGGCCTGGCGGTCAAGGTGCTGGCCGGTTGGACCGTCGGCGTCTGGGTGACCCGCTCGTTCGGCATCGCGACGGGCGACCACGACGCCGCCTTCATCGCCGTCCACCTCGTGCTGGCCGTGGTCTCGATCGCCCTGTCCGTCCTCGCCGTCCGCGAGGAAGGCCGCGCGCTGCAGCCCGTCGCCCCCGAGCCCGGCCCCGTCTAGCGTCGCGACGATGCGGGACTACGTGGCCTGGCACGACGAGTACGCGACGCCTGGCTCCCGCCTGTGGCAGCGGCTTCAGGTGGTCATCGATCTGGTCGGCCAGGCGCTCGACGGCTCGCCACCGGGGAGGGTTCGCTTCGTGAGCCTGTGCGCCGGCCAGGGTCACGACGTGCTCAGCGTGGCGTCCGCCCACCCGCGAGGTGCCGATCTCGAGGGTCGGCTGGTGGAGCTCGACCCCGTGAACGCCGCGGCTGCTGCCGCCCATGTCGCGGAGCTCGGCCTCACCCACATCGAGGTGCGCACCGCGGACGCAGGGAGCACCAACGCCTACGAAGGTGCCGTCCCCGCCGACCTGGTGGTCGCGTGCGGCATCTTCGGCAACGTGTCCATCGGCGACATCGAGCGAACCATCCGCACCCTCCCGTCGCTCTGCGCGCGCGATGCATGGGTGGTGTGGACCCGGCATCCGCACGAGCTTGGCGTGATCCCGGCGATCGAGGGGTGGTTCGACGTGTCGGGCTTCGAGCGCCATGCCGTGGTGGTCGACCAGGAGCAGGGGTTCGGCGTCGGCCTCCATCGTCTCGTCGGCGAACCGGCGCCGTACGAGCGCGGTCGACCCCTCTTCACCTTCGTGCGCTGAGCCCTACCCGGTGTCGGGGAGTGGGGGTGAGGGTCCGGTGGCTCCGCGGCGGCGGCGTTGTTGGGCTGGCGATGGCGGTGGCGGCGGCGTCGGCGATCTGCTGGTGGGTGGGGGGTGGGGTGAAGGTGCACTGGCCGTTGGCGTCGGGCTCGGAGACCCGCCAGCCGGCGGACTTGAGCTGGTGGCAGGGGTGGCAGAACCGTCGGGCGGCGGGCACGCGGGTGGTGTGGGTGTGGGCCCAGTCCTCGAAGTGGTCGTACTCCAACCGGAGCCGGTTCGAGCAGCCTTTGCGGGCGCAGATGGGGTCTTGCCATTGCAGGGCGGTGCGTTGGGTGGCGGTGAAGCGCCGGCCCAGGTGGACGACCTTCTGGACGTCCTGCGCCCTGGGTGAGCACGACGGCGATGAAGGCGTCGTCGAGCCACTCCCGCACGGTGGCGACCGGGATGGGTCCGACCCCGGCGATCTCGCAGGTCTCGCCCGCCACGGCGCGGCCCCGGACCAGGGCCGAATGGTCGACGCGGACGATGATCTTGGCGTCCGCCCCCGCTGGCGCCGGCCGGGCCGTCGCCGGCCGAGGTGAGGAGCTCGGTGGCGGCGTCGAAGGCGTAGGCCTCGGCGGGTTCGCGCCGGCCTTCGGCCCGGGCGGCGCGGAAGATCTGGTCGGCCCGGTGGCGGATGGCGTTGTCGACCCGGGCCATGTCTGCCACGGGTCCGGACAGGTGGAGGTGTCCGGTGATGCCGTCGGGGTCGGTCCAGGTGCGACAGGACCGCTTGGCATGGGCCCGCCGAGCGGCCGCGTCGGGGTCGGTCTCGGCGTTGGCCCGGGTGCGGCGGCACTCGTCCTGCAGCTCCCGCAACGAGGCGCCCTTGGCCTCGATCCAGCAGACGGGACTGCGCCCCCGGGTCGGCGGCCGCGGCGCCGGCGATGGCCTCGGCCTGCCGGGCCGACAGCTCCCCCGGGCCGCGGCCTCGGCGACCACTGGCAGCGCCTCGAGCTGGCGGCCCGTGTCGACGAGGCGCCCGGCATCGGCCTTCGAGGTGCCGGTCTGCCGCGCCAGCCAGTCCTCCGGTGAACGGTCGCCGTCGGCCCGCCACACCGCGGTGTCCGCCGCGCGTGGCGGCGGCCCGGGTCTTGAGTCCATGGCCGAGGCGTTCGATCCGCTCACCCAGGGCGATGACCTCGGGGAGCAGCGACGGCGAGCAGGACCCCAGATCGAGCCGGGACAGCAGGTGGGCGAGGCGGTCCGTGGTGTCCCGGATCTCGGTGGGATCGACGGTCGTGCTCATGGGTTCCAGATTACAGCCATGTAATTAGGGGATGCAACAGGAAGATCCGAGAAATGCTGAAACATCAGCAACACACACAACACCAACCACACCAGCAGCACACGATCGGGATGGGAGACTCCAGCGATGGACGGTTGCATGGCGTGCGAGCTGGCGGACGGACGGCGACCCCTCCCGGGCGGTCAGGTGTTCCGGACCGAGCACTGGCTCGTGGAGCACTGCGTGGGTCCGCTCGGTCTGGGCACGCTGATCGTGAAGCCTGAGCGCCACGTCACGGACGTCGCGAGCCTCACCGACGAGGAGGCCGCGGAGCTCGGCCCGCTGCTACGTCAGGCCTCGGCCGTCACACGACAGCTGGTCGATGCGCAGCAGGTGTACAACTGCCTCTGGTCGCATGCGGGCGGAGAGCCCGGGCACATCCACTACGTGGTCCAACCGGTCACCGCGGATCAGATGGCCGAGCTCGATGCTCACGGGCCGAAGCTGCAGGTGGCCATGTTCGCTCGTGGCGAGGTGCCGTCCGCGACCGCGGTCGACCGCATGGCCCAGCTGGCCCGCCAAGCCTTCGCGCACAGCTGACCGAGGGACAGGCATGTCCGAGGTGACGCCACGCTCGCAGACGAGACGCACCGGTGGGGCGGTCCTGGTGCTCGGTGTCGCGACGGTGATCGTCTTCGCTCGCTACCGGCGCTGGCACCCGCGCTGGGGCGCGACCGACGCCGAGGTCGCCGCGCCGATGCCGGGCGATGACCTGGTGCCGCACGCCCGGTTCCGTGCGACTCGCGGAGGACGTCCTGTCGCACGGGAACACACCCGGCGACGTCGGTGGTCATCGGGCGATGATGGTCGACGTGGAGGAGGTCGAGGTGGTCGTCGCCCATAACGAGCGCGCGACGCTGCGCGTCGGCGACGTGTTCCTGAAGATCGACGCCGATCAGACCCGCACCGACGTCGAGGTCGAGGCGATGGCGATGGTGCCGATCCCGACCCCGGAGATCCTGTGGCGGAAGCCGCCCGTGCTCGCGCTCGCCGCCGTCCCAGGGACGGCACTCGGCCGCCTCCAAGAGCCGTCCACCGCGTCGTCGGCGGCGTGGGCCGCGGCGGGTGCCGCCGCCCGGGCGCTGCACGACGCGCCGCTGCCGCCATGGCCCGGTCAGAGCGTCGACGAGCTCGCATCGCGCCTCGCCGGCGAGTGCGAGTGGCTCGTCGCCAACGACGTCCTTCCCGCCGACGTGGTCACGCGCAACCGCCGGCTCGCCGAGACTGCACTCCGGCCGTGGACACCGGTGTTCACCCACGGCGACCTGCAGATCACCCACGTCTTCGTCGCCGGTGACGAGGTCACCGGCATCATCGACTGGTCCGAGGCGTCCCAGGGCGACGCGCTCTTCGATCTCGCCACCCTCACGCTCGCCCACGAGGAGCACCTGGCTGACGTCGTCGCCGGCTACGGCACCGACGTCGACCTCGACCTCATCCGCGCGTGGTGGTCGTTGCGATGCCTGTCGAACGTCCGCTGGCTGGTCGAGCACGGCTTCGGCCCGCTGGAGGAGATGCCCGAGGTCGCCGTGCTGCGATCCCGGCCGTGAGGCTCGAGCCCGCCGCGGCGATGAACGCATGTCGCCCGCGATGCCCGCGTCTGCCGAGGCGCCCGAGCTCGGCTCAGCTCATGCAGCTGGCGAGCAGCTGGTCGAGGGCGGCCCGTGCCTGGCCGGTGGGGTGCACCTCCACGGGGACCGGCTCGGCGCCGTCGAGGCTGACCCACGCGAGGAAGACGAACGTCTTCTTGCTCTCGATCAGCGCGTGCGGGTCGCAGCGGTCGGCGCTGATCACGACCGGCACATCGTCGACGGGATGGTCGTCGCTCACCTCGAGGATCGGAGCGGGCGCGTCGACGGTGACGCCGAAGATCACGCTGCCCGCCATCTCGTCGACGTAGGAGGAGGTGCCACCGCGGAGCTGCTCGAGCACCAGCTCTCCGGCGATGGAGCGTCCGTCGGCGCTCCACGCCTCGCCGAAGTGGAGATCGACCGCCTCGCGGACGCCCTCGGCCGCGCACTCGCGTGCCTGGAGCCGGCCGATGCCGCCGGCGTCCTTCTCCGGCGCCCCCATCCTCAGCTCGCGGCCGCTCTCGAGGACCACGACCGCCGTGAACGAGTCGACGCTCGGGTTGCCTTCGCAGACCGGCGGCCCGTACGGGACGGGCATCACCAGCTCACGGCTTCCGGGCTGGAGGAGCACCGCGCGCTCGGTCAGCGGTTCCGGCTCGAAGAGCGGGGTCTCGAGCTGGATGTAGCGGACGACGACGGGCTCGTCGCCCGCGTTCTGCAGCCCCAGCGCGAGCGCGCGCTGCAGCGAGAAGAGCCGCGAGACCTCGATCGTCGCGACGAGCCCGCCGACGGGCACCGGGGGCTCGGTCGTCGTCGCTGTCGTCTCAGCGGGCGGCACGGTCGACTCAGGAGGCGGCGCGGAGTCGCTCGAGCCGCTGCACGCCGCCACCCACAGCGCCAGCGCGAGACCGGCGAGGGCTCGCTGCCGAGCTCGCCCCATCAGGGCGTGAGGACGGTGTCCAGCGACAGGGTGAGGCACCGGCAGCCACCGCCGGCCTTGAGGAACTCGGCGACCGGGCTCTCGACGACCGTGAAGCCCCACGCCTCGAGCTGGCGACCGACCCTCGGCGGTGTGCTGGGCATCACGATCGTCATGCCCACCACGACGGAGTTGGCGCAGAAGCTGAGGGCCTCGTCCTCCTCGAGCCACAGCGGCTCGGGCACGAGCGCTTCGATCACCTTGCGGCCGTAGGTGTCCCAGCCGCTGGGCGCGCAGAGGGCACGACGGTCGTCGAGGGGGCAGAACGTGAGGTCGAGGTGGTACAGGCGCGGGTCGACGAGCTGCACGGCCTTGATCGGGCACCCGAGGATCCTGCCGAGCTCGGTGATGGCGGCGGCGTCGCTGCGGAACGAGTACCCGGAGACCAGCACCGTCTCGCCGCCCTCCGGTGTGAACGGGAGCGCGTCACCGGCCCCCTCGTGGTCGAGGGTGGGCGGGAGGCGGTCGACCTGGAAGCCCTCCGCGGCGAACCACGCGGCGTTGATCGGGGTCTCGCCCTGTCGTTCCGGGTGGCGGAAGTGGCTGGGGACGAACTGGGCGCCGTTGACGATCCCCGCGTTGGCCGTGAAGACGAGGTCGGGCACCTCGGGCTGCGGGTCCATCGTCACCACATCCGCGCCGGCGAGCCGCAGGTTGGCGACGAGGTCGTTCCACTGCTGCGAGGCGAGGTCGTGCTCCACCGCCACCTCCTCGTGCATCCACGGGTTGATCTCGTAGAGCACCCCGAAGTGGTGCGGGGGGCACATCAGGTACGTGCGGCCCCAGCTCAGCTCCGTCACGTCACGCCTCGCCGCACAGCGCGTTGCCGAGCTGGTGCAGGAAGGGTCCGACGTCGGTGACGATCCCGTGGGCCTGGTGGCTGCCGCGGTCGGCCAGCTTCGTGACGACGGCCTGGTTGATGTCCACGCAGAAGGTCTCGACCCAGGCCGGCAGGCAGTTGCCCACGGCGATGGCGTGCAGCGTGGACGCCAGCATCAGGGCGACCGTCACACCCGGGATGAGCGCGCGCATCGCGTCGGCGGCGTCGGCGGTGTTCACGTGGACGTCAGGTAGCGGCCCGTCGTCGCGGATCGACCCGCCCAGCACGAACGGGACGTTCCTGCGGACGCACGCCGCCATCGCGCCGCCGGTGACGTAGCCAGACTCGACGGCGGCCGCGATCGACCCGTGCCGGCGGACCTCGTTGATCACGCGGAGGTGGTTCGAGTGCCCGCCCTCGGTCGACGTGCCCTCGTCGAGCGAGATGCCCAGCGACGTGCCGAGCACGTTCGACTCGATGTCGTGGGTGGCGAAGCCGTTCCCCGCGAACAGCACGTCGATCCACCCCGCGTCGATGAGCCGGGCGACGTCCGGGGCACCGCCGGTGTGGACGACGGCCGGACCGCAGACAGCCAGCACCTTCTCGCCGGCCGCGTGGGCAGCACGGATCTGCTCGGCGACCTGGTGGATGATCAGGGCCTTTGGCTTCTCGGAGGAGACCTCGCTGCTCATGAACTCGAACGCGGACGCGCCACGCGGCTTGGCGGGTGCGTGCACCCGGACGCCGCCGCTGCCCACGAGGATCTGGTCGCCGGCCTTCACCCGGTGCATCGGGATCGTGCGGGCCTGTCCGTCGGCGATCACGATGCCGCAGTCCATCTCCGGGTTCTCGACCGCCAGCCAGCGGTCGTCGACCAGGACGTCCGTGGCCAGGTTGGTGGTGGAGTAGAAGCCCGCCGGGAGCACGCCGTCGAGATCGGCGGTCACGAGCGTGGAGGTGCCGGACGTGACCCGGTTCGCGCCGTGCACCTGGAGGTCGTCGATGAGCCGATCGAGCTCGGCCTGGTCGCCCTCGAGCTCGATGCGTGCCGTGCTCGTGTCGGTGTTGGTGCGTCCGATCTGCACGTCGGTGAGGTCGTACGCGATGCCCGCGTCGACGATCGTGTCGAGCACCTTTGCCAGCAGCAGCGAGTCCACGATGTGGCCCGACAGCTCGATCGTCTCGTTGGCCATGCCCCATGGGTAGCATGCCGCCACCTATGGGTCAGCCGATCACCGTCCTGGAGACGAAGTCCACCACCAACCCCGCCGTGCTGCGGTTCGAGACGAACCGCCCGCTGTCCGGCATGGGGCACGAGCGCTACGAGAGCCCGCCCAGCGAGCTCCTCCAGCGACCGGTCGACGAGCTCGCCCGCCGCCTGTTCGCCGCCGGCGGCGTCGAGAAGGTCCACGTCAACGGCTCGGTCGTGACCGTCACGGTCGGCGGTGGCCAGACGGGCGAGGGCCTCGGTGACGTGATTCGCCACCTCTTCCTCCACTACGGCGACGAGCCGGCCGCCTCGCCCGAGGCCTGACGCGTGAGCATCGAGGCCTGGCGTGCGGCCGGCGAGGTCCTCGAGGTCGGCGAGCACGAGGTGTTCGTCCGGGACGAGCCGGCCACCAGACCCGACGCGGACCTGCCGCCGCTGCTCGTGCTGCACGGGTTCCCGACCAACTCCTACGACTTCGCGTCCGTTCTGCCCGCGCTGTCGGAGCAGCGGCGCGTCGTCCTGCCGGACTTCGTCGGCTTCGGCCTGTCGGCCAAGCCCGACCGCCGGTACGGCATCCACCTGTCGGCCGACACCATCGACGGGGTCGTCGCCCAGCTCGGGCTGGAGCACGTGGACCTCCTCACGCACGACATGGGCGACAGCGTCGGCGGTGAGCTCCTCGCCCGTGACCTGGACGGACGGCTCGACTTCACGATCGGCCGGCGCGTCGTCACCAACGGCTCGATCTACCTCGACCTCGCGCAGCTCACCATGGGTCAGCAGCTGCTGCTCTCCCTGCCCGACGAGGCGATCCAGATCTCCGACGAGGCGCGCTTCGGGGAGAGCCTGGCCGCCACGTGTGCGCCGGCCCTGCGCCCGTCCGACGAGGAGCTGGCCGCCCAATGGCAGCTCCTCACCCACAACGGCGGCGATCGCCTCCTCGCCCGCACGATCCGCTACCTCGAGGATCGCCGCGCCGAGGAGCGTCGCTACACGGGCGCCATCGAGTCGCACCCCTCGCCGCTCGGCATCGTCTGGGGAGACCTCGACCCGATCGCGGTGCACGCCATGACCGACCGCCTCCTCGAGGTGCGTCCCGACGCCACGCGCGCGACCCTCGACGGCGTCGGCCACTATCCGATGGTCGAGGCGCCCGACCGCTTCGCGGCGGCCGTCGTCGCGTCGCTCGACGCCGGTCGCTGACGCGCCACCGACGTAACCTCGCCGCGCCGGTCGATGGACGACACTAGGCGCGCCGGGCGTGCCTAGGGTCGGTCCGTCGGTCGGGAGGGGGTGCAGTGCTCGAGAGGCTCCGAGGACGGCAGGAGTGGGCGTTGGTACGAGCCTTGTGGCGGGCCGATCGCCCTCTCGCGACGGTGTGGTGGGCGGTCCTGGCGCTCCGAGGTGTGCTGCCGGCGGCCTTCGCGATCGCCATGGGCGTCCTGGTCGGCGCGGTGAACGACGGCGCCTCGCTCGCGGGTCCCCTCGCCGGGATGGGGATCGTGTTCGTGCTGCTGCAGGTGCTCACCCCCCTCCACCTGGCCATCGGGTACAACCTCGGCGACCGGACGGCGGCGTGGCTCTACGACGTGCTGACCGACGCGTGCATCGCGCCCCCGGGCATCGGGCACCTGGAGGATCCCGAGCTGGGCAGCGATCTGACGGTGGCGCGGGAGTTCGACCTCGGCATGACGGGCCCGCCGCTGTCGATCTCCATGGACTTCATCGCCGGCAGTCTCGTGGAGATGGTGGCCGGGCTCGCCTCGGCGGCGGTGCTCGCCGGGTACGCGTGGTGGGCCCCGATCGTGCTCAGCGGCGCGTGGCTGTCGACGCACTGGCTGCTCAAGGAGAGCGCGGTCTGGCGCGACCGCAACACCGATGAGGTGCGCGGGGCGCAGCGCGACGCCGACTACGCGTACCGGCTGGCCGTCGACCCTCCGGCGGCCAAGGAGCTGAGGTTGTTCGGGCTGGCCGGCTGGACGATCGACCGCTTCCTCGACCGCCGCACCACGCTGCACCGGCTGCAGTACGACGCCACCAAGCTGCGGGAGCGGTCGGTCTTGTCGAGCGTGGTGGTCGTGGGCGCCGCCAACCTGGCCGTGTTCTGGTCGCTCGCCGCGGCGGCCGCCGACGGCCGGATCGATCTCGGCCGCACGGTGACGTTCGCGCAGGCCGCGGTGGGGGCCTCGCTCATCGCCTTCGGCGGCCTGAACTGGGCGCTCGACGGCGCGACGGCGCCGGTTGCCGCCACTGCTCGGTTGAAGCCGGCGATGGGCCCCGCCGGCGCGCTGGCCCCTGGATCGTCGCCGGCCTCCGGTCTGCCGGCGAAGGAGATCTGCTTCCGCGACGTCACCTTCGCCTATCCCGCGTCCGGCTCCTCGCCGGTGCTCGAACACTTCGACCTCACCATCCCCGCCGGCACCTCGCTCGCCATCGTCGGCCAGAACGGTGCGGGCAAGACGACGCTGGCCAAGCTGCTCTGCCGCCTCTACGACCCGCAGTCGGGCGCGATCGAGATCGACGGGATCGACCTGCGTCAGCTCGACCTCGATGCCTGGCGCGAGCGCATCACGGCCGTGTTCCAGGACTTCATCCGGTTCGAGCTCCCGCTGCGGGACAACGTGGCCCCGGCCGGTGCTCCCGATGACCAGGTGCTCGTCGCGCTCGACCACGCGGGCGCAGGGGAGCTCGCGGACCTCGGCACGCCGTTGGCCAAGGGCTATCCCGGCGGCACCGACCTGTCGGGCGGGCAGTGGCAGCGCGTCGCCTTGGCCCGGGCGCTCTGCGCCGTGCAGCTGGGTGCCGGCGTCGTGCTGCTCGACGAACCGACGGCTCAGCTGGACGTCCGGGGCGAGGCGGAGATCTTCCAGCGGGTGCTGGCCGCCACGCGGCACTGCACGACGATCCTCATCTCGCATCGGTTCTCCACCGTGCGGCAGGCCGACCGCATCTGCGTCCTGGAGCACGGTCGGGTCGTGGAGCTCGGGCCGCACGACGAGCTCATGGCCGCGGGTGGTCGCTACCGCACGATGTTCGACCTGCAGGCACAGCGCTTCGCGGGCGAGGCCGAGGAGGGGGTGGTCTTCGATGCGCTCAGCTGAGCCGGCGGCCACCGGCGGGCTCCCGCCCGCGCTCCGCTCGATGTGGCGCCTGTGCAAGCTCGGGTACCAGCACGAGCCTCGGCTCATGGCGTTCGCCCTCGTGTCGGCGCTGCTGGCCGCGCTGCCCGATGCGCTCCTCGCGCTCTGGCTCGCGCTGCTGGGCGACGGCGTGGTGGAGGGCGACGACGCACTGGTGCGCCTGGCCGCCTTCGGCCTCTGTGTGTCGGCCGTGGCGACGTGGTTCCTCCGCACGGTGTCGACCCGGATCCAGCGTCGGTTCCGGGACAAGGTCACGATCGCACTCGAGTCGCACGTCGCGCACCTGCAGGCGTCCGTCGTGACCATCGCCCACCAGGAGCGGCCCGAGCTGCTCGACCGCCTGTCGGTGCTGCGCGACCAGGTCTTCGTGCTCGACCACATGTACATGTCGGTGTTCTCGACCCTCGGCTTCCTCCTCCGGCTCGGCATCACGGTGGTGCTCCTCGCGTCGGTGGACCCGGTGCTGCTCCTCATGGGCGTGTTCGCCATCCCCACCGTCCTCACCTCGACCTGGCGGCCCGCCGTCGAGCGTCGCGTCGAGGAGGCCGGTGCCGCCGACAAGCGGCTCGCCACGCACCTCTTCACCACGGCCACGACCGCGCCGCCCGGCAAGGAGGTGCGGGTCACCGGCATCGGCCCGAGCCTCATCAGCCGTCGCCGAGCGGCGTGGGAGGGCTGGTATGGCCCGGTGGCCTCGGCGCGGTGGCGATCGGCGCTCTGGCACAGCGTGGCCTGGGCGATCTTCGGCGCCGCGTACGTGGGGGGCGTGGTGTACGTCGCCTACGGCATCGACGCGAGCGCCGGTGACGTCCTCCTCGTCCTGGCGGCCGGATCCCGCCTCTCCGCGTACATCGGGGCGACGGTGGGCGAGATCGGGTTCCTGCGTGGGATCTGGATGGACGGATCGCAGCGGCTGGCCTGGCTGGAGGACTACGCCGCCGACATCGCGGCGGACACCGATCAGCCCGTCCCGGACCGCATCACCCAGGCGATCGCGTTCGACCACGTGTCGTTCGCGTACCCCGGCACGGAGCGGCTGGTGCTGCAGGACGTGTCGCTCACGCTGCCGGCCGGCGCCGTCGTGGCGGTGGTGGGGGAGAACGGCGCCGGCAAGAGCACCCTCGTCAAGCTCCTGGCCAGGCTCTACGAGCCCACCAGCGGCCGGATCCTCGTCGACGGTGTCGACCTGGCCCGGGTGCCGGCCGAGGGTTGGCGCGAGCGGCTGGCCGGGGCGTTCCAGGACTTCTTCCGCTTCGAGCTGCTGGCTCGGCAGAGCGTCGGTCTCGGCGACGTGGACCGACTCGACGACGAGCCGGCCGTGGTGGCGGCGGTCGATCGTGCGGGGGCGGACGACGTGCTCGCGCGCCTCGATGCAGGGCTCGACACCCAGCTCGGACCGACGTGGCCCGACGGCGTCGAGGTGAGCTTCGGGCAGTGGCAGAAGCTCGCGCTCGCCCGCGGCTTCATGCGCGACGAGCCGCTGGTCCTCGTGCTCGACGAGCCGACAGCGGCGCTCGACGCGGAGACGGAGCACGCGCTGTTCGAGCGCTACGCCGCCGGCGTGCGGCGGGCCGGTGACGATGGCCGCATCACCATCCTCGTGTCGCACCGCTTCTCCACCGTCCGGATGGCGGACCTCATCGTCGTGCTCGACGGAGCGCGGGTGGTCGAGGTCGGCTCGCACGCCGAGCTCATGGCCGCCGGCGGCCAGTACCGCGAGCTCTACGACATCCAGGCCGCGGCCTACCGCTGACTGCGCCCATCCGGTCGGGTAGAACGGTCGGGACGAGAGGTGCCTCCATGTCCGCCGATGCCTGGCAGACCGTGCTCGACCGACTCGACGATGCCGCCAAGCTCGCCGGGCTCGACCCCGATGTCCAACGGATCCTGCACACGCCCAAGCGCGTGCTCGAGGTCGCGGTGCCGGTCCGCATGGACGACGGCACCATCGAGGTGTTCACCGGTTGGCGGGTCCACCACGACACCACCCGCGGCCCCGGGAAGGGCGGCATCCGCTTCCACCCGGAGGTCGACGTCGACGAGGTCAAGGCGCTGGCGGCGGCGATGACGTTCAAGACCGCCATCCTCGACCTGCCCTTCGGGGGTGCCAAGGGTGGGGTGCGCTGCGATCCGACCGCCCTGTCCCTCCAGGAGCTCGAACGCCTGACTCGTCGCTACACCTACGAGATCAGCCCGCTCCTCGGACCCGACCGAGACGTCCCCGCCCCCGACGTGAACACGGACGGGCGCGTGATGGCCTGGCTGATGGACACGCTGTCGATGACACAGGGGACCCACCTGTCCGCGGCGGTCACCGGCAAGCCCCTCGCCGTCGGCGGCACGCGCGCCCATGCGGGGGCCACCTCCTCGGGCTGCCTGGTGTGCGCGCGGGCGGCGTTCGTGGAGTTCGGGCTCCCGATGGCGGGCAGCCGAGCCGTCATCCAGGGGTTCGGCAAGGTGGGCGGTCCGCTGGCCTTCCTCCTGCACTCGGCCGGCATGCGGGTGGTCGCCGTGGCCGACGTCGGGGGAGCCGTGGCGAACGAGGGTGGGCTCGACGCCGGACGCCTGTCCGACCACGTGTCCGCCACGGGCTCCGTCGCCGGCTTCCCGGGTGGCGAAGCCATCTCTGCCGAGGCGATCTGGGACATCGAGTGCGAGCTGCTCGTGCCCGCCGCGCTGGGTGGGGTGATCGATGAGGCGGTGGCGCGGCGTGTGCGGGCGAAGATCGTCGTCGAGGCCGCCAACGGTCCGACGACGACCGCCGGCCAGGTGGTGCTCGACGAGCGGGGCATCGTCGTCGTCCCCGACATCCTCGCCAACGCCGGAGGGGTCACCGCCTCCTACTTCGAGTGGGCCCAGAGCCGGCAGGGCTACCCCTGGGACGAGAGCCTCCTGGCCGAGCGGCTCCGCACCCGGATGGACGATGCCTTCGTCACCGTGTGGGCGCGGGCGCAGCAGCTCGGCGTCGACCTCCGACGGGCGGCCTACGTGGTCGCGCTGGATCGCATCGCCGCCGCCATCGAGGCGCGCGGCCTGTTCCCCTGACCTGCCCGTCAGTCGTGGCTAGGGTCAGCCGCGATGGTGTCGGTGCGCCCGCCCCTCGTCAGCTTCCTCTCGCAGGAGCGAGCCGAGGAGCTCGCGGCCCAGGGACTCTTCGCCGACGACCACGGGGGCGTGGCCTCGGCGTGGCGCAGGAACGCCGAGCGATGGGCGTCGACCGTCGCCCGAGCGTGGGCGTTGCCGGCGGAGCTGCTCGTCACCCGGGTCGGCGGCGAGTGGTCGTTCGTCGAGACGCTTCGCCATCTGATCTTCGTGACGGACGTCTGGGTCGGCGACGTGATCGAGGAGTCGGCTGCGTCGTACCACCCGTGGGGGCTGCCGCCCGACTTCCGGGCCGATGCAGCGGTCCGCCTCGGCCTGGCGGTGGACGCCACGCCGACCTTCGAGGAGGTGCTCGCCGTGCGGGAGGAGCGGTCGAGCCATGTCGCTGATGTGATCGACGGGCTCACCCCGGCGGGTCTGCAGCGCACCTGTGCGCCGAGGGAGGGCCAGTTCTCCGTCGTCGGCGCGCTGCAGACGGTGCTGTTCGAGGAGTGGGCGCACCACGAGTACGCCACGCGGGATCTGGCCACGCTGGAGGCTGGCCTCGACCCTTGACAGCATCGAACATGTGTTCGATGCTGGGCGGATGCGGAGTGGGGCTGCCCTGGAGACCTCGTCCCCGAGCACGGTGAGGGAGCTGGCCGAGCGCGTGCGCCCGGTCACGCTGACGCGCGAGCAGCGGCTGCCGGTGCTGCCGGCCTTCTCGGACCTGCTGCCGGGGGCGGGGCTGCGGCGAGGCGCCACCGTGTCGATCGGCTCGGCGGCCGGGGTGGGTGGGGTCACGTCGCTGGCGCTGGCGCTGGTGGCCGAGGCATCCCGGGTGGGGTCGTGGGTGGCCGCGGTGGGGCTGCCGTCGCTCGGGCTGGTGGCCGCCGACGAGCTCGGCGTCGCCCTCGAGCGGCTCGTCCTGGTGGCGGCACCGGAGCGCGACGCCTGGGGTGGGGTGGTGGCGGCGCTCGTCGACGGCTTCGACCTGGTGATCCTGCACGCCGGCCGCACCGGTGTGCGCGCCGCCGACGCTCGTCGCCTCGTCGCTCGCGCTCGGGAGCGGGGGGCGGTGCTGCTGCAGCTCGGGCCGGGCTGGCCCGAGGGCGCCGACCTCCAGCTCCAGGTCACGCGCAGCCGCTGGGAGGGGCTCGACGACGGCCACGGCCACCTGCAAGCCCGCAAGGTCCGGGTCACCCGCGGCGGCCGGGGTGAGGCCGCCCAGCCCCGACGCGCCGACTTCTGGCTCCCCGGCCCCGACGGCAGGGTGGAGCTGGTGGCCGCCCCTGTCCGGCCGCTGCGAGCGGTGGGCGGACCAGTGACGCCACGCGAGCCTGCGACGCTGAGCGCCCAGATCGGGCATCTGCTGTCGCAGGTTCATGCAGAGGGTCCAGCGCCCGCCAACGTGCGACACGAGATGCCCAGAACGGGTGGCTGATGTCGCAAGCTGGCGTGGCGGGGGTGCGCACGCTCGTGGTGCGCTGCGCCGACTGGGCCGTCGTGGCCGCGGGGGTGCCGCTCGACGAGCCCGCCGCGGTGTTCCACGCCAACCGGGTGGTGGCCACCTCGCCGGCAGCTCGGGATCACGACATCGCCCTGCACCAGCGGCGGCGGGAGGCCCAGTCCCGCTGCCCGACGCTGATCGTGCTCGACCACGACCCCGCTCGCGATGCCCGGGTCTTCGAGCCGATCGTCGCCACGCTCGATGCTCTCACGCCCCGCGTCGAGATCACCGTGCCCGGTCAGGTGGCCTTCCCCACCCGGGGGCCGTCCCGGTTCTTCGGCGGCGACGACGCCCTGGTGGCCAAGGCCCTTGCCATCATCCGGGAGTCCCTGGACGGTCGGGGGACGGCGACGGTGGGGATCGCGGACGGGCCCTTCGCCGCCGCCCTCGCCGCTCGGGCGGCCCGCCCCACCGCGGTCGTCCCGCCCGGTGGCACCCCCGCCTTCCTCGCCCCGCTCCCGGCGGCCACGCTCGACCGGCCCGAGCTGGTCGACGTGCTCGACCGGCTCGGGGTGCGCACGCTGGGGGCCCTGGCGGCCCTGCCCGAGCGGGACGTGCTGGCCCGCTTCGGTTGGGAGGGCCAGGCCGCCTGGCGACTGGCCGGGGGGCTCGACGAGCGGCCGCCCGCCCTTGCCTCACCGCCGGCCGACCTCACCGTCAGCGTGGAGCTCGACCCGCCGGCCGACACGGTCGCTCCGGCCGCCTTCCTCGCCCGCGGGCTGGCCGAGGAGCTGCACGAGCGGCTGTGGGCACGTGGCTCGGCCTGCACCCGGGTGGTGATCGGCGCCGAGACCGAGCACGGTGAGCACATCGAGCGGGTGTGGCGAGCCGAGGGCACCCTCACCGCGGCGGCCATCGCTGACCGGCTCCGCTGGCAGCTCGACGGGTGGCTGCAGGGCTCGGCCCGCCATCGGCCCACCGCCGGCATCAGCCGCCTGTGGCTCACACCCGACGAGGTCGTCCCCGCCGGTGGCCGCCAGCTCGGGTTCTGGGGGAGCGACGCCGCCACCGTCGACCGGGCCAGTCGTGCCGTCGCCCGCGTGCAGGGCCTGCTCGGCGTCGGCTCGGTGGCGGTGCCCGAGTGGCGGGGCAGCCGCGACCCGGCCACCCAGATCGCCCTCGTGGCCGCGGAGGCCGTCGACCTCACCGCCGAGCGCCTCGGCGTCCACCGCGATCGCGTCGAGGGTCCGTGGCCCGGTCGGCTGCCCACCCCGTCACCGGCCTGGATCCACGGCGAGCCGGTCGAGGCCGACGTGCTCGACGCGGCGGGGGAGCAGGTGCTGGTCAGCGGCCGCGGTGCGCTGTCGGCCCCACCGGCGCAGGTGTCGGTGGCGGGTGGACCGTGGGCCGACGTCCTGGACTGGGCCGGCCCCTGGCCGCTCGAAGAGCGCTGGTGGGACACCGCCCGCCGCCGCCGGCGAGCCCGCCTCCAGCTCGTCACGAGCGACGGTCAGGCTCGCCTCCTCACCCTCGAGTCCGGCCGCTGGCGCGTGGAGGCCACCTACGACTGAGAGGTCACCGGCGCAACCCACCGCCGCGCCGAATACCCTGGCGGCGACATGGCGGAGCTCGGGATCGTGCGGGTGGCGGCCGTGCAGGCGATGCCGATCGTGCTCGACCTCGAGGCGACCATCGACAAGGTGATCGAGCTGCTCGGTGCCGCCGCCGACCAGCGAGCGACGCTGGTGGTGTTTCCCGAGTGCTTCGTGTCGCTCTACCCGTCGGGCGCTTGGGCCGGGCAGGCCACCGACTGGTCCCCGGCGTGTGACGCGCTGTGGGAGCGGATGTGGTCGTCGAGCATCGACGTCGGCGGCCCCGAGGTGCAGCGCATGGCGGAGGCCTGTGCCCAACGCGGCGTGCACCTCGCGATCGGTGTCAACGAGCGGGAAGATGTGCGGCCGGGCTCGCTGTACAACACCCTGCTCGTGATCGGCCCCGAGGGCCTGCTGCACCGTCATCGCAAGCTCATGCCCACGATGCACGAGCGCCTGTTCCACGGCGTCGGCGCCGGCGACGACCTCGGTGTGGTCGAGCTCCCAGGCGGGGGCCGCGTGGGTGGCCTCATCTGCTGGGAGAACCGGATGCCGCTCGCTCGGTGGGCCGTCTACCAGGGCGGACCGCAGATCTGGCTCGCGCCCACCGCTGACGACAGCGAGAGCTGGATCGCATCGATGCGGCACATCGCCATCGAGGCGGGCGCCTACGTGGTCAGCGTGCCGCAGCACATCGTGGCGTCGGCGTTCCCCGACGACTTCCCGCTGCCCCTGCCCGATGGCGCCACGGTGCTCGGACGGGGTGGGGCCTGTGTCGTGGCACCCGACGGCGCAGTGATCGCCGGGCCGCTGTACGACGAGGACGGCATCGTCGTCGCCGACTGCGATCTACGAAAGGCCCTCCACGCCAAGCGCCACTTCGACGTGGCCGGCCACTACGGCCGCGCCGACGTCCTGGAGCGGCGTTCGGACTAGGGGTCAGTCCTTGCGACCGGTGAGGGCGAGGCGGGCGCCGAGGCCGATGATGACCAGGCCCCCGACGCCGCCGAGGCGCTCGAGGCGGTGGGGGCGGCCGGCGAGCCAGGCGCGGGCGGTGCCGGCGGCGAGGCCCCAGCAGCTGTCCATCACCAGCGCGATGGCGACGAAGACGGTGCCGAAGAGGAGGAGCTGCACCGGCACCGGACCGGCGTCGGGGTCCACGAACTGCGGCAGGACCGCCGTGAAGAACACGATGAGCTTGGGGTTCGTGATGCCGACCACGAAGCCCTCGCGCAGGATGTGGCGGCTGGGGCGGGTGGCGGTGACGTCGAGCACCGTCGACAGCTCCCGCCGGTGCCGGATGGCTTGCACGCCGAGGTAGACGAGGTAGGCGGCGCCGGCCAACCGGATGGCATCGAAGAGCACAGCCGAGCGCTCGAGCACGGCCCCGAGCCCCGCCGCCACCACGACCACCATCACCATCACGCCCGCCGCGTTCCCCACCACCGTGAGCAGGGCGGCCTTGCGGCCGAGCGCCACGCCACGGCTGATCACGAACAGCACGCTCGGACCCGGGACGACGATCAGCAGGAACGCCGTGACGGCGAACGCGGCGAGTGATCGGGTGTCGACCATCGGACCAACCTATGGCACGACATCAGACCCACTTGCCGGGATTGAGGATCCCGGCAGGGTCGAGGGCGGCCTTCACGGCTCGGGTGATCTCCATGACGTCGGGGCCGAGCTGGCGGGCCAGGTGGCGCGCCTTGAGCGTGCCGATGCCGTGCTCGCCGGTGACGGTGCCGCCGAGGGCGAGGGCGGCGTCCATCACGTCGTCGAAGGCGGCCTCGGCGCGGGCGGTGGCATCGGGATCGGCGGCGTCGAAGGTGACGAGCGGGTGGAAGTTGCCGTCACCGGCGTGGCCGATCACGGGGATGGCCGTGGCATGGCGCTCGGCGATCTCGACCACGGCGGCCACGAGGTCGGGGATGCGTGGGATCGGCACGCTGATGTCCTCGATCAGGACGGTGCCCAGCCGCTCGACGCACGGGATGGCCATCCGACGCGCGCCCATGAGGAGCTCGCCCTCCTCTGGGTCATCGGACACGGCGACGTAGGTCGCGCCGGCCGACTGGAAGCAGCCGGCGATGGCGGCCGCCTCGTCGGGCGCGCCGTCCGCCTGGGCGAGGAGCAGCGCTCCGATCGACGGGTCGAGTCCCATCGGCCGCACCGCCTCGACCGCCGCCACGGCGGCGGCGTCCATCAGCTCGAGCGCGGCCGGCCGCACCCCGGCGACCACGGCGGTGACCGCCTGGCCGGCGGCCACCACGTCGGCGAACGTGCCGACGATCGTGGTCGCGGGAGGCGGCAGCGGTCGTAGCCGCAGCGTGGCCTCGGTGATGACGCCGAGCGTGCCCTCTGAGCCGACGAAGAGACGCTTGAGGTCATAGCCGGCGACGTCCTTGATGGTGCGGCCGCCGAGCCGCACCGCCCGGCCGTCCGCCAGCACCACCTCGAGGCCGAGCACGTAGTCGGTCGTCACGCCGTACTTCACGCAGCAGAGCCCCCCGGCGTTGGTGGCCAGGTTTCCCCCGATGGAGCAGATCTCGAACGACGACGGGTCGGGCGGGTACCAGAGCCCGTGCTCGCGCGCGGCGGCCTTCACCTCGGCGTTGAGGAGCCCCGGTTGCACGACCGCCACCATCGCGGTCGGGTCGACGGTGATGGCTCGCATCCGCTCCGTCGACAGCGTGATGGCACCGTCGATCGCCGACGATCCACCGGACAGCCCCGTCCCGGCACCCCGAGGCACGACGGAGATCGAGTGGGCGCTGGCGACGCGCATCGTGGCCTGCACGTCCGCGGTGCTGGTGGCCCGCACGAGCGCCAGGGGCGTGCCCGGCCGCACCGTGGTGGCGCGGTCGTGCCGGTACGCGTCCATGACGTCCGGGTCCGTCACCACCGCCCCGGCCGGGAGCGCCTCGGTGAGCGCGCGGCAGCGCAGCGTCCGTCATCGAGTCGGAGGCTAACGACCGCCCTCGTCCCCAGCCTGTGTTGGATCGTCAATGCCAGGTTGAGGATCGAACACAGGCTGCGATGGGGTGGGTGCGTCGTCCGGCAGACTGGGCATGTGCCGAGGTGGGTGTGCCCTGACTGCGGTCGGCAGTTCGGCCGCTCGAAGCAAGGCCACGAGTGCGCGCCCGCGATGTCGGTGGAGGAGTACTTCAGCACAGGGCCGTCGTTCGAGCGCCCGGTGTTCGACGCGGTGATGGCGCACCTCGCCACGGTCGGCCCGGTGCACATCGAGCCGGTGTCGGTCGGCATCTTCCTCAAGCGCTCGCGCACCTTCGCCGAGCTGCGCCCGATGACGAAGTGGGTGGCCGTGTCGTTCACGCTCACCCGCACCCTCAGCAGCGGCCGGCTCGCCCGCAAGGTGATCGACGGCGGCCGGAGCAAGTACCACGTCGTCAACGTCAGGGAGCCGGAGGAGGTCGACGAGCAGCTGTGCGAGTGGCTGACCGAGGCCTACTTCGCCTCGCCAGAGTGAGTGGCTACGACTCGAACGTGTGGTGCACGGCCTCGACGTTGTTGCCGTCGGGGTCGCGCACGAAGGCGCCGAAGTAGCCCGCGTGGTACTCGGGCCACAGGCGGGGTTCGTGCAGCACCTCGTAGCCGAGCCCGGCGGCGGCGTCCCGGAAGGCGACGACCGCGTCGTGGCTCGGCGCCGTGAACGCGATGTGGCACTCCTGCCGGACGTCGCCGTGCGTCTCCTCGGTGCCGATCCAGAAGCACGGGAAGCCGGTGCCGTAGCCGATCACGCCGGGGAACTCCATGATCCGCTTGCCCCCGATCGTGCCCAGCACCGCGTCGTAGAACGCGGCCGCCCGTTCGAAGTCGGCGACCTGGATGGAGAGATGGTCGAGCATCGCCCCATGATGCTGCCAGCATGGGGCGATGGCCACTGACGACCTCCGCACCCGACGGGAGGCCGTCGTGCGCGAGCACATGGAGGCCGAGAACCGGCACGACTACGACACCGTGATCGGCACCTTCGCCCACCCTCGCTACGAGCTCATGGCCACCGGGCAGGTCTTCGACGGCGAGGACGAGGTGCGCCGCTACTTCGAGCTCAGCCGCACCCCGTTTCCCGACCAGCGCAACGAGCTCGTATCGATGCGGTCGACGGACGACGCGGTCGTCGTCGAGCTGGACCTGCTGGGCACCCACGAAGGCCCCCTCCGTGGCCTCGAGCCCACGGGCCGGACGTTCCGCAGCCGCATGGCCGCCCTGTTCATCTTCGAGGACGGTGGCGACGGCATCGTGTGCGAGCGCGTCTACTTCGACTCCGGCGACATCCTCCGGCAGCTCGGTTTGGCCTGAGGGGCTCAGCTGGCGGTCGCGAGCGGCAGGCGGCTGGCCGCCGTGCCCATGAGGTCGAGGAAGTTGTCGGCGTAGAACGCCTGGCGCACCGCTTCGGAGGCGTCGCCGAGGCTCGCCTCGAAGCGCTCCACCGGACGTCGACCGCCTTCGACGTGCGGGTAGTCGGTCGAGAACAGCGGCACCTCGGCGCCCGCTTGCTCCACGATCCAGCGGACGTCCTCCGTGGGGTACGGCGTGGCACGGATCTGGCGGCGCACGAACTCGCTCGGGCGCAGCGACAGGTCCTGGAGCCGCTGCTCGTGCTTGAGGAAGGCGTCGAAGGCCGACTCCATCTGCCTCATCCAGCCGGGCACCCAGATGGCGCCCTGCTCGATGACACCGATCTTCAGCGCCGGATGCCGCTCGAGCACGCCGTCGAAGATCATCGTGGCCAGCGTCTGCGCCGGGGGACCGGGGATGGCCATGTAGTCGACCGATCGGAAGTTCTCGTCGCCGCCGTGGAAGTCGGGCACGTAGGCGCCGCCGTTGACGAAGTACTTCGGGTGCAGCAGCTGTCCGCCGCCGCCGACGTGGAGCACCACCGGGAGGCCGGCCTCCTCGGCCTGCCGCCACACGGGGTCGAGCCCGAGGTGGCTCGGCGAGTGGTCGTTGGGGCACCCGCTCGGGACGAGCAGCGCCGCCGCCCCCATCGCGATCGCCTCGCCCGCCATGGCGGCGGAGCGGTCGAAGTCGGCGAGCGGCACGTAGCAGGTGGGCAGCAGCCGGGCATCGACGGAGCAGAACTCGACCATCCCTCGGTTGTGGGCACGGGCGGCGCCGTACGCCAGGTCGAGGTCGCCGCCGCGCTCGAGGCGCAGGAGGTTCCCGTTGTTGAACGTGTTGAACACGAGCTGGCTCGCCACCCCGAGCAGGTCGAGCGCGAGCGGCCGGTCGGCGGCGATCGTGCTGCCCGTGGCCTTGAAGTTCTTGCGGGCCATGATCTCCTCGGCGTCGCGCGACCGGAACTCCGGGTCGGCGTGCCGGGCCTTCATCTTCTCGATGGCCTCCGCCTCGCCCGGCGCCAGCCCGAGCTCGACGTTGGGACGGAGCTGCTCCCGCACGGCGGGATCAGCGTGCTCGATGAGCCAGGTCGGCTCCTCCATGATGTGGGCGTCGGCATCGTGCACGACGCGACCCTCGATGTACGGCATCGCGGTCCCCCTGCCTCGCTTGCGTGGTGCAGGTTAGGCCAGCAGGCCGTGCTCCCCCGAGGCGAGCCCCTCGCGCACGGCCCACGTCGCCACCTCGGTGCGGGAGCTCATGCCGAGCTTGCTCAGGATGTTGGACACGTGGACGGCGGCGGTGCGCGGCGAGATGTAGAGGCGATCGGCCACGCCCGCGTTGGTGAGACCCTCGGCGAGCAGCGCCGCCACCTCCCGCTCGCGGGGGGTGAGGGAGTCGGGCCCGCCGACCTCTGGTCCGATGCCGAGGCGCCGCTGCACGGCCTCCAGCTCGGCCACCCGCCACCCATGCCATCGCGCCAGGCACTCCGCGGCGGCCGCGGCATGCGTCCGCGCGGCATCCAGGTCGCCGAGGGCGATCGAGCACCGAGCGGCGCCGACGTGGGCGCTGCCGAGGTGACGGGTCTGGACACCGGTGGCGAGGTCGGTCGAGGAGGCCGCCGCCGCGTAGAGCGCCGCGGCCTCCTCCGCCCGTCCCTCCGCCTCGGCGAGCTGGGCCTCGAGGAGCTGACGCCACGGGTGCTCGGTCGGCAGCCGGTTCCCGGGGAAGAACCCGGCGCTTTCCACGAACGGTCGGAGCTCCGCTGGCTCGATCCCCGTGGCGAGGGCGGCGGCGGCGATGTCGTGCACCTGCGACGGGGCCGCATAGCCCTCGTCTGCTTGGGCGGCCGCCAGCTCGCGCAGCGCCTCCCGGGTCCCCTCGAGGTCACCCCGTCGCGCGGCGAGGTGGGCGTCGAGGCCCCGGACGCCCACGACGCTGCGGGCGGTCACCGGCTTGGCCTCCTCGGTGAAGGCGGCGGCGGCGTCGAGGTCGTTCGCCTCGAGGGCGAGCCCGGCGCGCAGCACCGCGACCCAGCGGCGGTTGCGAGGAAGGGCGTGGCCCGGGTCGACACGTGTGCCCCTGTCGAGCACCTCGAGGGCCGCGTCGAGGTCGCCGTCCGCCGCGGCGAGGGCGGCCAGTGCCTCGACCCGGGCGTAGCTCGCGAGCGAGTCGAAGCCGGCCGCCTCGGCGTGGCGACGCATCCGCAGCACGAGGTCGCGGGCTTCGTCGAACCGGCTCGACATCCGGGCGTGCCACACGAGGCTGACGAGCGAGCGGGCCGCGAGCACGTGATCGCCGGCCTGCTCGGCGGCGTCGGCGGCCTCGTGGAGCAGCGCGTTTCCCGCCGCGGCCGTCTCGGGTTCGAGCACCAGCACGGACCCCTTCTCCACCGTGGCGGCCAGGCGGACCTGCTCCAGGCCGTGCGCCTCCGCAAGGGCGAGGGCCTTGTCAGCCCACTGGCACGTGGGGCCCCCGAGGTCGCGCAGCATGTACGACTGCGCCACGCTCGCCATCGCCAGGGCGCGCTCCTCGTCGGGCAGCTGGTCGAGCGTCGCGATGAGGGCGTCGGTGAAGGCCGCCATCCCGGCGAGGTCGCCGAGGTCGTAGGCGACCCGCAGGCGCAGGCTCAGGGCCCGTGCCTCGTGGCTCGTGTCGCCGTCACGGCGAGCCACGGCGAGCCACCGGTCGCCGTGCTCGGCTGCTTCGTCGAGCAGCCCGGCCAGCGCCGCCGCCTCGGCGGCGGTGGACCGCAGATCGAGGTCGTCGTCCGCCTCGGCCAGACCCGTCTCGGCGAGCTGCAGGGCCTGGAAGGTCGACCCGAGCTGGAGGGACTCGTGCGCGCCGAGCCGGGCCTCCTCCACCATCTCGTCGAACCGGGCGGCGCCGCGGGCGTGGTGCGTGAGGGCGACGTGGTCGCGGCTGCCCGCCTGGCGCAGGGCGTCGAGCGCAGCCTCGTGGAGCCGGCGACGCTCCCGCCCGAGCAGGGAGCTCTCGATCGCCTCGCGGGCGAGGTCGTGGTGGAAGCCGAAGACGTCGGCGTCGGTCTCCACGAGCAGCCCGCTGTCCACCGCCATCCGCAGGCGATCGATGAGGTCGGGCTCCGATGCGCCGGTGACGGCGGCCAGCAGGTCGAAGCTCACGCGGCGGCCGAGGACGGACGCGGCGGCGACCACGGCCCGCACCTCGGGATCGAGTCCGTCGACCTGGTTGTGCACGACGTCGGCGACCGTCCACGGGAGGGGTGCGTCCTCCAGACCGCCACCCAGCTCGCCGGCGCTGGCCACGAGCTCCTCGAGGAAGAACGGGTTGCCACCCGTGCGGGTGTGGAGGGCGTCGACGGCTCGGAACGACGGGTCCTGGTCGAAGACGGCGGTCAGGAAGGTGCTCACCTCGGAAGGGCTGAAGCGGGCGAGCTGCAGGTGCGTGACCGAGTGGCGCCGCTCGAGCCGCGGCAACAGGTCGGCGGCGGGGTGCCGTCTCGACAGGCCGTCTGGTCGGTACGTGCCGAGCAGCACCAGCGGCCCGCCCTCCGGCTCGGCCAGGAGCTCAAAGGTGGCCAGGCTCTCGGAGTCCGCCCAGTGCAGGTCCTCGAAGACCACCAGGCTCGGGCGGTCCCCGGACAGCGACCGGACGAGGTCGACGCCCGCCCGCACCCGCTCCTCGGCCGACCGGCTCGGGTCCTCGACCACCGACGCGTTCTCAGGGTCGGCGCTCAGGTCGGTGCGGCCGATGGCGTCGAGGAACAGCTCCATCGGTCGCCCGACCGTGCCCGGATCGGCCTGACCGGCGAGCACGAGCGTGCCGGTCGGTGCACGGGAGACGAGCTCCTGCACGAGCCGTGTCTTCCCGATGCCGGCCTCGCCGGCCACCAGGGCGACCACGGGTACCGGTGCGGCACCGAGCAGCGCGTGCAGCCGTCCGAGCTCGGCGGCTCGGCCGACCATGACCGGTGAGAGTCCAGCGCGCCCCACGAGCATCCCTGGATCGTACGGGTCAGGCCGCCGACCGTCGGTCGGTCGGGCCCGGCCGTCCCCGGCGGACGCGCCGCAGCCGGCGGTGTTGCCTGGCCTCGTGGCGGAGGGTCTGCTGGCGCTCGGCGACGAGCGCTCTCGTCATGTCGTAGCTGTTGAACATGGGTCCAGCGTGCGCTTCTACGCGGGTCGGGCACATCGGCTGACCTGCGCATCTTCTGGGCTCACGGGTACGTAGACGCCGGCTCGCCGCCTCTACGCATGTCGGGTGTCACACGTCAGCGAGGAGATCGGCGTAGCCGGAGTGGGAGTCGATGAACTCGCCGACGTACCAGCAGACGGGCACGACCATGCGCCCCGTCGGCCGGACGTCGTCCAGCGCGGCCTGGACGAGCACCGCGCCCAGCCCGTGGCCGCGCCGGCCCGGGTCGATGACGGTGTGGTGGAAGACCACGAGCCCGTCCTGCAGCTGGTAGTCGGCGAACCCGATGACGGTGTCGCCCTCCACCAGCTCGTAGCGGGACCCCGCCTCGTCCTTGCGCACCGTCAGGGCCATGGCTCTGGTCTACCCGCCGGCGGGCAGACTGCAGCCATGGCTCGCAAGCGCTTCGTCGGTCCGGCGGCCCGACAGCCGCCTCGGCTCGACGACGCGCTGGCGGAGCGCCGGAGCGATGGCGTGGAGGCCCACGAGCTGCTCGAGGGGGTGCGTTGGGAGGGCGGCGCGCCCCACGACGGCGTTCCCGGCGTCGAGATCGTGCGCTCGCGGCTCACGGCCGTCCGGCTCACCGGGTTGGAGCTGGCCGACTGGCGGCTGCTCGACGTCGTCCTCGTCGACTGTGAGCTGTCCGGCGCGACGCTGACGGGGGCGCGGTTCGAGCGCGTCGTGTTCACGCGCTGCCGGATGTCCGGGCTGGTGGCCGCCGAGCTGCGCGGTGAGGACCTGCGCTTCGAGGACTGCAAGCTCGACCAGGCGTGGCTGCGGGGCGCGGCGCTCGATCGCTGCGAGCTGGAGGACTGCGACCTGCGGGGTGCCGACCTCTACGGCGCGTCGGTCACGCGCTCCGCGTTCCGGCGCTGCGACCTGACCGAGGTGGAGGTCACAGGCTCGGACTTCGAAGCGGTGTCGCTCCACGGCTCCACGGTCGACCGCCTCAAGGGCGCGGCGTCGCTGCACGGCGTCACCGTCGGCAGCGACCAGCTCGTGCCGCTCGCGCTCCCGATCCTCGCGGCGCGGCGGATCGTCGTCGACGACGAACCGCCGGACCTCGTCGAGGACCCGTAGCTCTGCCATCATCAGCGGCCATGACCACACCCGCCGACCTCGGGTTCGACGCCGGGCGGCTCGCCCGCCTCGACACCGTGCTCCACCGGTACGTCGACAAGGGGAGGATCCCGGGCGTCCAGACCCTCATCAGCCGGCGCGGCGAGCTGGTGCACCGAGACTGCTACGGGTTCCGTGACCTGGAGCAGGAGCGCGCTGTCGAGCTCGACACCCTCTACCGCATCTACTCCATGACCAAGCCGATCACGTCGGTCGCGCTGATGATGCTGTACGAGGAGGGCCACTTCCTCATGGAGAACGCGGTGAGCCGCTGGATCCCCGAGCTGGCCGACCTGCAGGTGTGGACGGGGGGCACCAAGGAGGCACCGGAGACCCGGCCGCTCGAGTCGCCCCTCACGGTGCACCACGTGCTCACCCACACCTCGGGGCTCACCTACGGCTTCCAGTTCGCCCACCCGGTGGACGCCCTCTACCGGTCCGCCGACCTCGGCAACTTCACCTCCCCCACGTACGACCTGCAGGAGTGCATGGCCCGCCTCGGCCGGCTCCCGCTCCAGTTCGAACCAGGCACCGCCTGGAACTACTCCATGTCCACCGACGTGTGCGGACGGTTGGTGGAGGTGATGAGCGGCCTGACCCTCGACGAGTTCTTCCGCACCCGCATCTTCGAGCCGCTGGGCATGTCGGACACCGGGTTCTTCGTACCGGACGCCGACGTCGATCGGTGCAGCACGCTCTACGCCTTCTCGCCCGGCAAGGGCATGTCGGTGATGGCGCCGGCGCCCGCCATGACCATCCCGCCGTCGATGCTCTCGGGTGGTGGCGGGCTGGTGAGCTCGGCTGACGACTACCTGCGCTTCTGCCATCTCCTCGTCAACGGTGGCGAGCTCGACGGGGTGCGGCTGCTGTCGCCCCGCACGCTGCGGTTCATGACCACCAACCACCTGCCTGGCGGCCAGACCCTCAACGACATGGGCCAGACCACCTTCGCGGAGGTGGCGATGGCGGGCACGGGCTTCGGTCTGGGCTTCTCGGTCCTGGTGGACCCGGCCGCCAGCCAGTCGCTCGGCTCCGCTGGGCAGTACGCGTGGGGTGGGGCGGCGAGCACGGCGTTCTGGATCGATCCAGTCGAGGAGCTGGCGGTGCTGTTCATGACCCAGCTGCTGCCGTCGAACACCTACCCCCTGCGCCGCCACCTGCAGGCTGGCGTCTACCAGGCGCTCGTCGACTGAGCAGACCGCCCTTGACTGGATCGAACAAGTGTTCGATTCTGGGGGGCGATGGGGTTCAACAACCCGGACGTCTCGTGGCGAGAGCTGGAGCGAACGCTCTCGGACCGCGCCCGCACGGGACGACCCAAGCGGATCCCCGAGGGCGCCAACGGCGGTGACAGCCCGGCGTGGTCGCCCACCCGGTCGGCCTACGTGCCCCCGTCGGTGCTGGCGCGGCGGGTCAACGCCACGCCCTACGCCGAGCTCCACTGCCACTCCACCTTCAGCTTCCTCGACGGGGCCAGCCACCCGGAGGAGCTGGCCGAGGAGGCGGCCCGCCTCGGGCTGGAGGCGCTGGCCATCACCGACCACGACGGCTTCTACGGCGTGGTGCGCTTCGCCGAGGCAGCCCGAGCCGTCGGCGTGCCCACCGTGTTCGGCTCGGAGCTGTCGCTCGGGCTCACCAAGCCGCAGAACGGCGTGCCCGACCCCGAGGGCACCCACCTGCTCGTGCTGGCCCGCGACCCGGAGGGCTACGCCCGACTGGCCGCCACCATCAGCGCCGCCCAGCTGGCCGGCGCCGAGAAGGGCAAGCCGATCTACGAGGGCATCGCATGGGAGGAGGTGCACGGCGACCACTGGCTCGTGCTCACCGGGTGTCGCAAGGGCACGGTGCCAGCGGCGCTCGAGCGGCTCGGCCCGGCCGCGGCGGCCCGGGAGCTCGACGCGCTGGTGGTCACCTTCGGTCGCCACAACGTGGCCGTCGAGCTGTGCGACCACGGCGACCCGCTCGACTCGCACCGCAACGACGCCTTGGCCCAGCTGGCCATCCACGCCGGTGTCGACGTCGTCGCCACCACCAACGCCCACTACGCCACCCCGACCCGCCGCCCGCTCGCCACGGCCATGGCCGCGGTGCGGGCCCGCCGCAGCCTCGACGAGCTCGACGGCTGGCTGCCCGCGTGCGCGGGCGCCCACCTGCGGTCGGGTGACGAGCAGGCGCGTCGCTTCGCGCGCTGGCCCGGGGCCGTGGAGCGGGCGGCCGAGCTGGGTCGGGCGTGTGCCTTCGACCTGCAGCTGGTGGCGCCCCAGCTGCCCCCGTTCCCGTGCCCCGACGGCCTCAGCGAGATGGCCTACCTGCGTCGCCTCACCGCCGAGGGGGCCCAGCGTCGCTATGGGACGTGGGGCGAGGAGCGCGTACCGGGGGCCTACCGCCAGATAGAGCACGAGCTGGCCCTCATCGAGCAGCTCGGCTTCCCCGGCTACTTCCTCGTGGTGTGGGACATCGTCGACTTCTGCCGTCGCTCGAACATCTACTGCCAGGGGCGGGGGAGCGCCGCCAACAGCGCCGTCTGCTACGCGCTCGGCATCACCAACGCCGACGCCGTGCAGCTCGGCCTGCTCTTCGAGCGGTTCCTGTCACCTGAGCGCGATGGTCCGCCCGACATCGACATCGACATCGAGTCCGGTCGCCGGGAGGAGGCCATCCAGTACGTCTACGCCAAGCACGGTCGGCGCCATGCCGCCCAGGTGGCCAACGTCATCACCTACCGCGCCAAGTCGTCGATCCGTGACGTCGCCAAGGCGCTCGGCTACGCCCCGGGCCAGCAGGACGCCTGGTCCAAGCAGGCCGACGCCTGGGGTGGGGTGGCCGTCACCGCCCAGCAGCAGGAGGTCGACAAGCAGATCCCAGAAGACGTGCTCGCCCTGGCCGCCGAGCTCGAGCACGCGCCACGGCACCTCGGCATCCACTCCGGCGGGATGGTGATCTGCGATCGCCCCATCGTGGAGGTGTGCCCGGTGGAGTGGGCTCGCATGGAGGACCGCTCGGTGCTCCAGTGGGACAAGGACGACTGCGCCGCCATCGGGCTCGTGAAGTTCGACCTGCTCGGCCTCGGGATGCTCGAGGTGCTCCACGGGTGCATCGACCTCGTGCGCGAGGTGCACGGCGACGTCGACGTCGACCTCGCCACGATCCCCCAGGAGGACGAGGTGTACGACATGCTCTGCCGGGCCGACTCGGTCGGCGTGTTCCAGGTGGAGAGCCGGGCCCAGATGGCCACCCTGCCCCGGTTGCGACCCCGGGAGTTCTACGACCTGGTGGTGGAGGTGGCGCTCATCCGACCCGGCCCGATCCAGGGCGGTTCGGTGCACCCCTACATCCGGCGCCGCAACGGGCAGGAGGAGGTCACCTACCTGCATCCGCTGCTGGAGCGGTCTCTGGAGAAGACGCTCGGCGTGCCGCTCTTCCAGGAGCAGCTCATGCAGATGGCCATCGACGTGGGCGGCTTCAGCCCTGGCGAGGCCGACATGCTCCGCCAGGCCATGGGCTCCAAGCGCAGCCGCGAGCGGATGGAGCGGCTCCACCAGCGCTTCGCCGACGGGGCGCGGGAGCGGGGCGTGGCCTCCGACGTCATCGAGATCATCTGGGAGAAGCTGGCCGCCTTTGCCAGCTACGGCTTCCCCGAGAGCCACTCGGTGAGCTTCGCCTACCTCGTGTACGCGTCGTCGTGGCTGAAGCGCTGGTACCCGGCTGCCTTCTGCGCGGCCCTGCTCGACGCCCAGCCGATGGGCTTCTACGCCCCCCACACCCTCGTGCAGGACGCCCGCCGCCACGGCGTCGAGGTCCGCACCCCCGACCTCAACGCCTCTGCCGCGACCTCCACATTGGAGCTACCCGGCATCGCCAAGGCGGGGCGGGGGGATCCGCCGGAGGAGTGGGGGAGGGACGGGCCGGCGGTGCGGCTGGGGATCTCCTACGTGCGGGGGATCGGCGACGACCTGGCCGAGGAGATCGCCGCGGGTCGGCCCTACGCCGACCCGGAGGACCTGGCGCGCCGGGTGTCCCTCACGCTCCCGCAGCTCGAGGCGCTGGCCACCAGCGGGGCCTTCGACTGCTTCGGGATGTCGCGGCGGAAGGCGATCTGGGCGGCGGGGGCGGTCGCCCAGATGGGCACGGACCGCCACGGCGCCCAGCGCCTGCCGGGCATCGTCACCGGGGTGTCGGCCCCCGATCTGCCGGCCATGGCGGGTGACGAGCAGGCTCGAGCCGACCTGTGGTCCACCGGCGTGAGCCCCGAGGGCCACCCCACCAGGTTCATCCGGGAGCACCTCACGGCGCGGGGCGTCGTCACGGCCACCGGGCTGGCTGCCGTCGAGGCCGGCACGCGCGTGCTGGTGGGTGGCGTCGTCACCCACCGCCAGCGGCCGGCCACGGCCGGGGGCACGCTCTTCGTGAACCTGGAGGACGAGACCGGCCTCATCAACGTGGTGGTGTCCAAGGGGTGCTGGGCGGCTCACCGCAAGGTGGCCCGCACCGCGCCGGCCATGCTCGTGCGCGGCCGCCTCGAGCGTTCCGAGGGTGTCACGAACGTGATCGCCGATCGCCTCGAGTGGCTTCCGCTGTCGGCCCCCACCAGGAGCCGTGACTTCCGTTGACGAGCTAGGGATCGCCCAGGAAGCCGTCGCACTCGCCGGTCGTCAGCGCGTCCACGAGGGCGGCGGAGCCACTCAGGAGGGTGCTGACGGCCGACGCGCCGAAGAGGTCGGGTCCGGCGTCCACCATGGCTTCCAGATCGGCGAGGAACTGCTGGCCGGCCGCCTCGTACCCCTGCAGGCTGCTGAAGTCCTCCTGGCCCTGCTGGACGACCTCGAGCATCGACACCGCATCGTCGAAGGTCGCCGCCGGCGCGTCGGCCACGAAGGTCGGGACGGCGTCGGTGTTGGCGAGGTCCTGCGCCAGCGCCTTCGCCGTCAGGATCTGCTGCCACAGCTTGTCGAAGTCGACCACCGCCACCTCGTCCTGGGCGGTGTGGTAGCAGCCCGAGTTGGCGTCGGTGAAGAACACCGTCGGCACCCCTGCGTCGGCGAAGACGGCGTGGTCGCTGCGACCCTGCCCGAAGAGCAGGCTGAGCGGCAGCGTCTGGAGGCGCGAGGCGGAGGTGGCGGCCTTCGCTGCCTCGACGAGGTCGCGGCCACCGGTCTCGGCGCCGACCATCACGGTGACGTCGGCGACCGACGGCGAGAGGTTGACGCCCTGGATGTCCCAGTTGAGGTAGGCGATCGTGCTCTCGAGCGGAACCTCGGGATCCGCGACGTAGGCCTCGGAGCCGAGGAGCCCGTCCTCCTCTGCATCCCAGAAGGCCAGGATCACCGTACGGGACGGTGGCTCGTCGGCGTCGGCGAGCGCCCGCCCGACCTCGAGCACCGTCGCCACGCCGGCGGCGTTGTCACCCGCCCCGTTGCAGACGTCGTCGTCGGGTTGCGTGCTGGGACAGTCCGTGCCGATGTGGTCGTAGTGGGCGCCGAGGATGACGAACTCGTCGGCCCGATCCGAGCCCGGGATCATGGCCAGGATGTTGGTGCCCTCCGGGAAGGTGCGCCGGAACGCGTCGGGGCCGGTCGCCCCCTCGATCAGTGGCTTGGCGAACTCGTCCAGCTGATCGATGATCACCTCCTGGGCGAGCGAGGATCCCGGCGTCCGGTTGTCGCGCCCCTGCATCTCGTCGGCCGCCAGGGCCTCGACCACGGACTCGTACGGCCGAGAGCGGGCGGTGGTGTCGTCGGTCTCCGCCTGGGGTCCGTCATCCGACCCGCACGCCGCCCCGAGGAGGAGCAGCGCGGCCAGGACCGTCGCCCCCCTCCGCTGTCCGCATCCCACGAGCGGCGACTGTAGCCATCCGCCTCCTCCCGCCTAACGTCGGTGCCATGTCCACCAAGCGGCAGCCCGCCAAGCAGCGGCGCCAGACCCAGAACCAGAAGCAGCGGGCCGCGCTCGAGGCGCGACGACAGGCCGCTGCTGCTGGAGCTGGGCCCTCCGGCACGGACGGTGACGCCGCCACCTCGTCCACCGCCTCGTCAGGCGGTTCGGTGCTGTCCCGCTTCCGTGGAGCGAAGAGCGCCGGTCGGAGCGCTCGAACGAGCGGCAGCGGCACCCTCCCCGTCGGACACCGGGCTGCCCTCTCCGCCCTCCTCGCCGCCATCGCCGCGGCGCTCGTCAGCTCGTTCCTGATCCCGGTGCAGATCGGCCGTGACGGCGAGCCCATCACGACGCAGGGCGAGCTCGTGGCGGAGTGGTCGATCAGCGCGCAGGAGACCCTGGCCGACGCGCCCGACTCCACCGCGGCCGAGCTGTCGGCCGCGGTGGACGACTGGCTGCCGAACGGCACCGAGCCCTTCATCCAAGCCAACTGGCCGTTCTCGCTGCTCGTGTTCCTCCCCGTTGTCGGCACGGCGCTCGGCTTCCGCGCGGTCTCGAAGCGCTCGCCAGCCAAGGTCGTCAACCGAACGATGTACATCACGATGTTCGGGGCCCTGCTCGCCGGCTCCCAGCTGCTGTTGATCTTCCTGCCCGCCGTGATCGCCCTCGGTGTGGCGGCCTACCAGGTGCGCAAGGCCGAGGTCCAGGCCCAGGCCGAGGCTCAGGCGGCCGCACCAGTCGATGACGTCATCGACGTCGACGAGGTCGTCGACGCGGAGGTCGTCGAGGCGGAGGTCGTCGACGAGGTGGTCGATGATGCGGTCGTCGACGATCCCGCCGACGAGGTCGATCGGCACTAGCGGAGGGTCTGGGCGAGCTCGCCCAGGATGCGGGCCATCTCCAGACTGGAGTCGGGGTCGGAGCGGGTCGGCGCGAGGTCGGACACCTGCTCGGCCAGGCGCCGCAACGTGAGGGCGACGGCGTCGGCCTCCGCCTGGGTCACGTCGATGCGGTCGCTGCGGAGCCGCGAGCCGATCTGCTCCTGCTGCAGGGCGAGGGTCTGGGCGCCGGTCGCCGCGTCGAGGCGGGACTCGAGGACGGCCCGCGCCGTCTCCGTGACGATCCGCACCCGCTCGGCGGGGTGCATCAGGGAGTCTCCACGCGGGGTGGACCTGCGTCCCGCACGGCTGCCTCCAGCTCGAAGTAGTCACGACGGTGGAACCCCGCGATGGCCGCGACGAGGTTGGACGGCACGGACTGGACGCGCTGGTTGTAGTCACGGACGTTGCCGTTGAAGAGCCGTCGGGCGGCCTGGATCCGGTCCTCCGTGATCGCGAGCTCCTGCTGCAGCTCGAGGAAGTGGGCGTCCGCCTTCAGGTCCGGGTAGGCCTCCACGACGGCGAGCAGCGACCTGAGCGAGTGCACCAGCGTGCGCTCCGGTCCGACCTGGTCCCGCGCGTCGCCATCGGTGTGCACCGCCTCGTTCCGGGCCTCGACGACGGCTCGGAGCACCTCCCGCTCGTGGGTGGCGTAGCCCTCCACGGTCCGCACGAGGTTCGGGATGAGGTCGTATCGACGGCGGAGCTCCGTGTCGACGTTGGACCAGGCGTTGTCGATCAGCTGTCGCTGGGTGACGAACCGGTTGTGGGAGACCACGACGGCCGCCAGGAGCACCACGGCCACGCCGCCCACGATCAACGCCGCCTGCACGGCGCCCACGCTACTCATGGATAGGTTGCCCGGCGTGTCTCGCTTCGCCACTGATACCGCCGTCGCGGCGGCCGGCCAGGGCCGGTACACCGCCTCGATCGACCGGGGCTGGTGGATCGAACGGGGCCCGAACGGGGGCTACCTGGCGGCGATCGTGCTGCGAGCGGTGCTGGCCGAGGTCGACGACCCTGCTCGGCGTCCCCGGTCGCTGACGCTCCACTACCTGCGCCCACCGGAGGAGGGACCGTGCGATGTGACGGTCACGGTGGAGCGGGCGGGCCGTGGGCTCACCACGGTGTCGGCCCGGCTGGTGCAGCACGAGCGCGCGCCGCATCGTCGCCCTGGCGGCGCTCGGTGTCGACCGGCCCGGCCCTGACATCCACGACCACCTCGCGCCTGTCGTGGAGGCGCCCGCCGAGCTGCCCGGTCGCGCCACGCCACCGCCGGGCGCGCCTGACATCCCCTTCCGCCATCGGTTCGACGTGCGCCCCGCGATCGGCAGCCTTCCCCTCACCCGAAGTGCGGTGGCCGAGACCGGGGGCTGGATCCGCACGGCCGACGGCGACCCCGTCGACGACGTGCTCCTGGCCGTGCTCACCGACGCGTGGCCACCGGCTGTCTTCGCCCGGTTCACCGAGCCCACTGGGGTTCCCACGATCGAGCTCACGATCCACTTCCGGGGGGCGCCGGACGAGGCGCGCGAGTGGTGCCTCGTGCGCTTCCGCACGCTGGAGGTCGCGGACGGGTACCTGGAGGAGACCGGTGAGATCTGGTCGGAAGACGGACGCCTGCTCGCCGAGAGCCGCCAGCTCGCCGTCGTGCTCGATCCAGCCGGCCGCTAGCCACCGCCGGCCGTCACCGTGCCGGTGAGCACGGCGCGCTCGCTGGCGGAGGCCTCGAGCAGCGCCGCGGCCTGCTCACCCGTGGCGTCGGCCGGAAGATCGACGATCCCCGGCAGGGCGAGCAACGCCACCTCGTAGGTGTGCGTGCCACTGCCGGCCGGCGGGCAGGGTCCCAACCAGCCGATCGTGCCGGCGTCGTTGGGACCCTCGACGGCGTTCTCCGGCACGCCGCCCTCACCGATCCCCTGCACGAAGGGATCGATGCCGGTGACGACCCAGTGGACGAAGCCGGCGGCATTGCGATCGCGCACGACGAGGGCGAGCGTGGCGGCGTCGGTCGGCGTCCCCGTCCATGAGAGGTCGGGCGAGACGGCCTCGCCCGCGCAGGTGAGCTCCGCCGGCATCTCACCCCCATCGCTGAAGGCAGTGCTCCGGAGCGTGAACACCCCGAGGTCGCCGGTCGGCGGTTGGATCGCGGGCGCGCTGGACGTGGTGGTCGTCCGCCGCGGATCCGCCGGCGGGAGGACGCGGCCGTCCGTCTCCGAGCAGGCGGCCGCTGCGCCGACGAGCAGGCCGGTGACCACGAGGGCGACGAGGGGAAGGCGGCGCACGGGCACAGTGTGGACCAGGCCGCCCGATCACCGGCGGCACCCATGCTCCCGGCGCCCTATCCTCGCGACACCCGATGGATGCCAGACCCCGGAACCTCAGGACCATGCTCTCCGAGGCGAAAGACCTCTCCGAGCTGATGGTCGACCTCGCCTACGCCGCGCTCTACTTCGGCGACCCCGACATGGCCGAGGAGGTCGGCGAGCTCGAGGAGCAGATGTCAACGACCTCGTCCACGACATGCGGGCGGTGTGCATCCTCGCCGCCCGGCACCCCAAGGAGGCCGAGGCCATGGCCTCGGTGCTCCAGGTCATCGGCGCCATCGAGCGCATCGCCAACGACGCGGTCGACATCGCCCGCATCGTCACCCACCGCCTCGGCATCCCGCGCGAGCTGGTCGCCGACCTGTCGAACGCCGAGGAGGTGTCGCACCGGGTCCTGGTCCGCGAGGGCTCGCACATGGCCCACCGTCCGCTCGCGCGCTCGAGCTGCCCGTGGCCAGACCGGCATGCGGGTCATGGCGATCCGCCGCGACCGCGACTGGATCACCGACGTCGAGGGCGACGAGGTGCTGCCTGCCCGGCGACGTGCTCTTCCTGCGAGGGCTCGCCGGCCGGCATCGCCTCGCCTCCGGGAGCTGGCCGCGGCACCGTTCTGGGAGCCGCCGCACGCCGCCAGAGGACGGCACGCCTGTCCGACCTCGACCGGGCGGTCGACGTGCTCGTCGAGATGAAGAACATCTCCGAGGTGGCCGTCGGCCTGGCCTACTCGGCCCTCGTGCTCCGCGACCAGGGCCTGGCCGCCGAGGTCCGCCACCTCGAGGATCGCCTCGACGAGATGAAGGACCGCCTCGAGCTCTGGGTGCTGCGCGCCGGCGCCAACGATCGCATCGATCCCGGCCCCGCTGCGCGGCCTGCTGCACCTCTCCCAGGCCGCCGAGGACATCGGCGACGCCGCCCAGCAGATGGTGTGGCTCATCGAGGAGGAGCGAGGAGCATCCACCCGATCCTCGCGCATCGCGCTCGGCGAGTCCGACGAGGTCGTCGTGCGCGTGCCGGTGCCGGGCGGGCTCGGAGGCCGACGGGGCCACGCTCTCCGAGCTGCAGCTCGACATCGAGCCTGGCTTCCACGTGCTGGCGGTGCGCCGCGGCGGCCGCTACCTCTACCGGCCCCGCGGTCAGCGTGCGGCTCGCAGGCCGGCGACGAGCTGATCGCGGCGGTCCCGACGAGGGCCGCGCCCTGCTGGCCGAGCCGGTGCGGCTGGCACCTCACCGAGGACGAGGAGACCGGCGAGCACACCCTCGAGCCGCTGCGACGCGCGCCGGCCTAGGTCTCGGAACCCGATCGGAAGTCGGCAGCGCGTCGGTATCCTCGCCGGATGGCGTCCGACCCCGCTCTGCCTGCTGACCGTCCACGCCCACCCCGACGACGAGTCGTCCAAGGGGGCCGGCACGGTGGCCAAGTACCACGCACGAAGGCGTTCGCACGGTGCTGGTCTGCTGCACCGGTGGCGAGGAGGGCGACATCCTCAACCCGGCGATGGACCGCCCCGAGGTGCAGGGCCGACATCGCCGAGGTCCGCCGCGCCGAGCTGGACCGAGCCGCGGCCAGATCATCGGCTACGACGAGGTCGAGATGCTCGGCTACCGCGACTCGGGCATGCCCGACAGCGAGGCCAACGCCCGAACCCGCGGAGCTTCGCCAACGCCCCCCTGGACGAGGCGGTCGGACGGCTGGTCGAGATCATCCGGCGCGACCGACCGCAGGTGATCGTCACCTACGGCGACGACCAGGGCGGGCTACCCGCACCCCGACCACCTGCGGGTGCACGACATCACGCAGCCCGCCTTCGACCGCGCCGGCGATCCCGCCTGGCTACCCCGAGCTCGGTGCGCCGTGGCAGGTCGTCGAAGCTCTACTACTCGGTCTGGTCGCAGGCGTCGCATCGAGCTGACCCACGACAAGTTCCTCGAGCTGGGCCTCGAGTCGCCCTACAGCGAGGAGTGGTTCAAGCGCCCGTGGCAGGACGACCGCATCACCACCTCCATCGACATCGAGGGCTACGCGACGTGCGCCACGACGCGCTGCTGGCCCACGCCACGCAGGTCGACCCGACGTCGCCGTTCTGGTTCGGGCTGCCCCGCGAGGTGTCCCGCAGCCATCCATCCCTACGACGACTACATCCTGGCCACCAGCCTCGTCGATGCGCCCACCCCCGAGCACGACCTGTTCGCCGGCCTGCGGGCCGAGGTCAACGTCTAGTGCCCTGTCCACAAACGTTCGCCCCGTTCACGACGGCCTCTCGCACCGCTGGCGGCGTCCTCGGCCTCGCATTCGCTGGTGGAGTCCGTCGGCCTGCGTCCTTGCCAGAGGCACGACTGGCTCGCCGTGAGCCAGACCAACGTTCATGGACAGGGCACTAGATGGCGAAGGTGAGCCACCTGAGCCAGGCGTGGCTCGACCTCCAGCGCGAGCTCATCGGCGATCTCCCCGAGCGACCCGGGGCCACCGCCCGGGTGCAGTGCGTCGTCAGCGGCACGCCGGAGGGCGAGGTGCGCTACACCCTGGTCATCGTCGACGGCCGGCTCGCGTCGGCAGCCCTCGGCGCGGACCCCGACGCCGAGGTCACCTTCACCCAGACCTACCCCGACGCCGTCGAGATCGCGCGGGGCGACCTCGACCCGAACGTCGCGTTCATGCAGGGGCGGGTGAAGGTCGTCGGCGACATGGGCAAGGTGATGTCCCTGATGCCGCTCACGACCAGTCCCGAGTACCGGGCGGCGGTGGCCGAGGTGGGGGCCCGCACAGACCTCTGAGGCTCAGCCGAGCGGGCGAACGGTGATGGTGGCCTGGTGGTCGGGGTCGGTCAGGTCGAAGAAGGTGACCTCCCCTGGCTCGGCGAGCACGAGCGTGACGTCCTCCCCCGGTTCCATGCGTCCGGTGTCGATCGTCCGGTCGTCGACGGTGAAGGAGTGCGGCGACTCGCCCTCATTGACCAGGCGGACGACCTCGCCCGCGGTCATCTCCAGCGCGCTCGGGTCGTACCCGTCGTCGTCGACGACGATCGTGTGGTCGACGGAGAGGTCGATCTCCTGGAGGTCGGCCGGCGTCGGTGGGCTCGGGTCGGGGTCGCCACAGCCGGCGATCACGAGGGCGACCGCGGCCGCACCGATCCAGAGGCGTCGTCGCATCAGCCGGCGCGCTGGAGCTCGCGAAGGGGGCGGTAGCCGATGCGGTGGACGCCGGCTCGGTCCAGCATCTGGCGGAGGCTGCCGTCGCGGGTGATCAGGTCGTGGTCGTCCACCCGGGCGGGCCAGTCGTCGGCGAGGGCCCGCAGCTCGGGTGCGTCGACCGCTGGGTGGACGTAGACCTCGGTGACGCCTGGGCGCAGGTCGAGCACGACCTTCTCGATCGTGCGGCGCGACTGCCCACGCCCTCGGACGATCACGAAGTGGTCGGGAAAGAGCACGCCCTCCTCGGCGGCGAGCCGCCGGAAGGGGAACCCGATCGACCGCTCGCTCGACGCGCCCGAGAGCCGCAGCGGCAGCCCGAACTCGACGGCCAGGTCGAGGTACACGTCGAAGAACTCGGGGCGCAGCTGCAGGGTGCCCATGTGGCTAGTCGAGGTGGCTGACGTCGAAGCCCCACAGGATGGCCCGCTCGATCTGGGCCCGCAGCTCGCGGCGGACCTCGTCGAGATCGGCGTGGTCCCACACGTCGCTGACCGTGCGGGGGAAGCCGCCGTCGCCGTCGAGCAGGGACGGGGCGTGGGTGATGGGCCCCCATCGGTAGCGCTCGTGCTCGGCGTTGAGCGTGAGGTGCACGCCGACGTCCTCGCCCCGGTAGCGGGAGGCGGCCTCGCGGGCCCAGGGGCACGGCACCATGAGCGTCGCGCTGGTGGCGATGCCGTCGCGCAGGGCCTCGTAGACGCCGACGTTGGCGGCGTGGCACGAGCCGAGGTCGTCGCAGTTGATGATCAGCAGTCGATCGTCAGGGGCGTGGCCCAGGCGCTCGGCGAGTGATGTCACGGCGATGGACGCTACCCCGGCCCGATCGGCACGTCGGTGCCCCCGCACGCGGCGCCACAGCCCCGTTGCCGGCCGCACGCGCCTCCGCCTCGGCCCGGTCGAGCTCGCCCTGGTGGGCGAGGTTCGGTGGGTACGAGATCGCCTCGGCGAAGCCCTCCTCGACGAGGAGCCAGGTTGACGAACAGCGTCGTCCTCGTCGCGGATGACGTAGGCGAGCAGGCGGTCGTAGCGGTCGCGCGCCTCGACGTCGCGCTCGAGCCGAACGACCGTGCCCGGCGGGAAGCAGTGCGGCGGTGCGGGCCTTCGCCTCGGGGCCGAAGCACTCGACCGGTCGATCGGGAGCCACCGACTCGGGCGTGTCGATGCCGATGAGGCGCACGGACTCCTCGTGCCCGTCGACCTCGACGACGACGGTGTCGCCGTCGACCGGGCGCACGATGACCGCTCGGCCGGCTGGTACCGGGGCCGCCGGTCGCATCGTCACCGGATGCGCACGCGGCGAGCACGAGCGGCGAGCAACGCGGCAGCGCGGCGCACGGGAGACCTCCCTGACGTGGTGACGGGTTCGCGGCCGGCGAGTCGCCGGCGAGGGTCAGAGCCGCTCGATGATGGTGCCGGTGCCCAGGCCTCCGCCGCAGCACATCGACACGAGGCCGTAGCGCCCGCCGGTGCGCTCCAGCTCGTGGAGCGGCCTTGGTGAGGAGGATGGCGCCGGTGCCGCCGAGCGGGTGGCCGAGCGCGATGGCGCCGCCGTTGGGGTTGGTCTGCTCAGGAGTGAAGCCGAGCTCCTTCTGCCAGGCCAGCACGACCGAGGCGAACGCCTCGTTGATCTCGACGACGTCGATGTCGGCATGTGCTGAGCCCGGTGCGCTCGAAGCAGCCGCTGCGTGGCGTCGATCGGTCCGGTGAGCATCAGGACGGGGTCGACACCGACGAGGCAGGTGTCGACGATCCGGGCCCGGGCCCGCAACCCGAGCGCCTCGGCCTCGCTCGGCCGTCATCAGCAGCACCGCAGCGGCGCCGTCGGAGATCTGCGACGACGACCCGGCGGTGTGGACGCCGTCGGGCGCGGGCGACCGGCTTGAGCTCGGCCAGCTTCTCGAGGCTCGTCTCGCGCAGGCCCTTCGTCGCGCGCCACGGTGTGGGTGGTGCCGGTGGGCTTGCCCTCGTCGTCGAGGTCGGGGGCCTCGACCGGCGACGATCTGGGTGCCGAAGCGATCCTCCGCCCAGGCGGTGGCGGCGTTCTGCTGTGACCGCAGGCCGAACGCGTCGGTGTCGGCCCGCGTGATGCCCCACTTGTCGGCGATGCGTTCGGCGCCCTCGAACTGGGAGGTCATCTCGTACTGGGGGAAGTAGCGACTTCGGGATCGGGATGCCCAAGCCGAGGTCCTTGCGACCGCTCGACCCGATCGGGATCCGGCTCATCACCTCGACGCCACCGGCGACGGCGGAGTCGACCACGCCGCTGCCCACCAGCGCCGTCGCCAGGTTGGTGGCCTGCTGGGAGGAACCGCACTGGGTGTCGACGGTGGTGTTGGCCACCGAGAGCGGCAGGCCGGCGCTCAGCCAGGCCGTGCGCGCCGATGTTGAAGGCCTGCTCGCCCACCTGGCTCACGCAGCCGGTGACCACCTGGCCGACGAGCGCCGGGTCGATGCCCGATCGCTCGATCACCGCCTTCTGGACGGTGGCGAGAAGGTCGGCCGGGTGAACGGTGGACAGGCCCCCGTTGCGCTTCCCGACGGGGGTGCGGACGGCTTCGACGATCACGACATCAGACATGACGGCAACCTACCGGCCCCTCAGCGGCGGTGGCCACTGGCCGCTTCGAGCACGAGCAGCAAGGCGGCGGCGCCGATGAACGCCACGAAGACCGACCCGAGATCCAGCTCGTCGAACGTGGCGACGTCGTCACCGGTGACGAACCGGGTGGCCGCGCCCGCCAGCAGCGCACCCAGCACGCCGATCGCGATCGTGCCGAGGCACCCCCGCTTCGGTGTGCCCACCGCCCGGCGAGCCAGCCCTCCGGCCAGGAGCCCCATGACGCACCACGCAAGGATCCCCATGAGGCGGAGACGCTACTCGTGGTAGCGGGTTCCGCTAGGCGGCGGATCGGCCGTGCGACGGGTGCTCCCGGCGGGCGTCCGAGTCCTCCTCGGTGCGCCCCGCGGCCAGGGCGGCCTGGAGCGATGCCCGTGCCTCGGCGACGCCTCGACGACCCACCTCGCGGGTGGCTTCGTCGATCCGCCACGCCGGCGGCGTGTCGAGGAGGGTGAGCTGTCGTGCCATGCGATCCATTCAACCCAGAGGGTGTGACAGTCATGCCCGCGGGTGGCCGAGACACTGGTCACAGAGGCCGCTGACCAGGGAAAACGTCGGAGCGAGGCGGTCGCCGGTAGGTTCGGCGCCGATGGACGCCCCCGCCTGGCTCGGGCTCGAGCCCACCCACAACCCGATGCGCTGGATGCTGCCGATCACGCCCGGGATCTCCACCGGTCACCAGTTCCTCTTCGGCGGGTGCGGGCTGGGCGCGGCGATCGCGGCCCTGGAGGGCAGCTCGGGCCGTCCCGTGGTGTGGGCCACCGCGCAGTACCTCTCCTACGCGAACCCGCCGTCGATCATGGACATCGACGTCACGATCGCCGTCGCCGGTAGGTCGGTCACCCAGGCCAGGGCGGTGGGACACGTGGGCGACCGCGAGATCCTCACGGTCAACGCGGCCCTCGGCTCCCGGCCGCTCGAGGCGGGGGGCCAGTGGGCGGAGATGCCAGATGTCCCGCCCCCGGACGAGTGCGCCAAGCGCATGCCGCGGATCCCCGGCAACGACTCGATCATGGAGCGGTTGGACGTGCGCCTCGCCGACGCGCTCGGGTTCGATGAGCTGCCCGGTCCGCCCCAGCCCGGCGGCCGGTCGGCGCTGTGGGCCCGCATCCCCGACGTCCTCGACATGTCCGCCGCCACGCTGGCCATCCTCGGCGACTACGTCCCCTTCGGCATCGGCCAGGCGCTCGGAGCGCAGGCAGGGGGCAACAGCCTGGACAACACCTTGCGGGTGGCGCGCCTGGTGCCCACCGAGTGGGTGCTCCTCGACATCCGTATCGACGCCATCGTCAACGGCTTCGGGCACGGCGTGGTGCACCTCTGGGCGGTCGATGGCACCCTGCTCGCTTCCGCCAGCCAGTCCACCATCGTTCGCTTCTGGGAGGAGCCCCCCAAGTAGCACCGAACTAGAACGGGTTCTAGTCTCGCCGCGATGCGACGGTACGAGGGGCGCGTGGTGCTGGTCACGGGAGCCGGGTCCGGCATCGGTCGGGCGACCGTGCACCGGTTGGTGGAGGAGGGGGCGACGGTCGTCGCCACCGACGTCGCCGAGGAGGGCCTGGCCTCGACCGCGGAGGAGGCCGCTCGCCCCGATGCCGTCATCCCCTTCGTGGGCGACGTCACCGATCCCGCCTTCGGTCCCGCGGCCGTCGCCCTGGCGTTGGAGCACGACCGCCTCGACACCGTCGTGAACTCCGCCGGCATCCTCCGCTTCGAGCACACCCACGACGTCCGCCTCGAGGACTGGCAGCGGATCCTCGACGTCAACCTCACCGGCACGTTCCTCACCTGCCAGGCAGCCCTTCCCGCCCTGCTCGACGGCGGGGGCGCCATCGTGAACGTCGCCTCCACCGCCGCCCTCGCGGCTCACCCATGGGCGGCCGCCTACTCGGCCTCCAAGGGAGGGGTGCTGGCCCTCACCCGCACCCTCGCCATCGAGTACGCCAAACAGGGCCTGCGCGCGAACGCGGTGTGCCCGGGCTCGATCGACACGCCCATCATCGGCGCCTTCGACCTGCCCGACGGGGCCGACGCGAAGCTGCTCCACCGGATCATGTCGCCGGTGGGCATGGCCGACCCGAGGGTCGTGGCGGCGGCCATCGCCTACCTGGGGTCGGACGACGCCCAGCACGTCAACGGCGCGGACCTGCGCATCGACGGCGGGACCCACAGCTGATGGAGTTCTGCTTCTCGGCCACGTTCTCCCAGCCCGCCGAGCTCGTTCCGTTGGCCACCGCCGGTGACGAGCACGGCTGGAGCACGCTGTCCGTGTCCGACCACCTGATCAACCCGGTCGAGACCCGGTCGACCTACCCGTACACCGAAGACGGGACGCGTCGATGGGAGATGGGCACGCCCTGGCCGGATCCGTGGATCACCATCGGGCACCTGTCCGCCGTCACGCGCCGGCTCCGCTTCCTGACCACCGTCTACATCCTCCCGGCGCGCACCCCGGTGCACGTCGCCAAGCAGGTGGGCACCGCGGCAGTGCTCTCGGGCGACCGCGTCGACCTCGGCATCGGGATGGGCTGGATGGAGGAGGAGTTCGACGCCATGGGCGTGCCGTTCGCCAGGCGGGGCAAGCGCGCGGACGAGATGCTGGAGGTCCTCCGGAAGCTCTGGACGGGCGAGGTGGTGGAGCACCACGGCGAGTTCTTCGACGTGCCCCCGCTCGAGATGCTGCCCGCTCCCACGAAGCCGATACCGGTGCACGTGGGCGGCACCTCCGAGGCCGCCCTGCGGCGAGCGGCCCGCAACGACGGCTGGGTCAGCGACCTGCACACGATCGAGGAGCTGGCGGCCATCCGGGCGCAGATCGAGCGGTACCGCCAGGAGTACGACCGCGCCCACGTGCCCTTCTCGGTGTTCGGCTCGGCCCGCGACGCCTGGGACCTCGACGGGTACCGCCGCGTCCACGATGCCGGCGTCACGCACCTCGTGACGATGCCCTGGTACTTCTACGCGGGGGCGGACGCGGACCTGGCCGGCAAGGTCGACGGCATCAAGCGCTTCGCCGACGACATCATCGCCAGGTGGTGAGCCCCCCCGCCGGTCAGTCGATGCGGTCCTGCGGCTGCGCCGGGAAGAGCGTGATCGCCGCGCGGGCCGCGGCCGCCCCGTGGCCGGACCAGTCGGCCGCCGCGATCTGTGCCTCGCTGCGGCGGCCGAACACGATGCGCATGAGCTCGTAGGACGTCGCCACGAGTGTGGCGGTGGGCTCGCCGTCGCCGGTTCGGTGCTCCGCGCCGTCGAGCACGAGGCGCAACGGGGGCCCTCCCCGGCCGGCGTAGAAGCGATCCATGGCGCCCACCGTGAGCCCGATCAGCGTCGGGAGCAGCGCGTCGTCGTGGAGGGTGCCGGCGCCGGTCGCGTCACGGATGTCCTGCTCGTGCGTCCACGAGTCGAGGGGCACGAAGCCCATGGCGGCACCGGCGACGTCCACCTGCGCGTCGAGCTCGGGCGCCCGCGTCGCCCACTGCTCGCACACCTGCGCCAGTGACCAGTCGGCGCGGGCCGCGAGCTGGGCGGCGGTCCATGCCTCGCCGGCTCCGGGCCCGGCCTGTGGCATGTTGCCGTCGAGCACGTCACAGCACACGCCCGTGAGGTGCCGGTAGCCGTCGAGGGCCGTCCACGGCGGCGTCGGCAGCAGCGGCGCGGCTTGCTGCTCGACCGTGAGCTCGCGCGCGAGGTCCAGGAGGCGGGTGCGGGACGTGAGGTAGGTCTCGGCGGGACCCATGCGACGAGCCTGCCACGGCGAGGCTGCCGATAGGTTTCGACCGTGGGCCGCATCCTCTTCGTGACGTGGGACGGCGGCGGCAACGTCCCGCCCGTGCTGGCGCTGGCGGAGCGACTCCGCGCCCGGGGGCACGAGGTCCGCGCCATGGGGTCGGCCTCCCTGGCGGCGCGGTTCGAGGCACGGGGCGTGCCGTACACCGCTCGCGAGGTGCTGGCCGAGTGGGACCAGGCGGCGCTCGCGCGGGAGGTGCGCCTGGAGGCCGGCGCGGCAGACGTCGTCGTGTCGGACTACATGCTGCCGGGCGCCCTGTGCGGCGCCGAGGCCTCGTTCCGGCCGAGCGTGGCGCTGGTCCACACGCTCTACGCCGCCAACCTCGACGACGACGGTGGGTTGCTGCCGATGCAGATGGCGGCCACCGTTGACGGCACGGCCGCGGTCAGGGTCGAGCTCAGCCTTCCGCCGGTCGCGAGCTTCGGCGAGCTGCTCGACCGCCAGACGACGCTCTTGGTCACCTGCCCGGAGGAGCTCGACGACCCCGGTCCTCCGCGGGCGGCCAACGTCCGTTACGTGGGTCCCGTCCTGGAGGACCCGGGGCCCGACGCCGGGTGGCGCCCGCCCGGGGTGGACGACGGTCGCCCGCTCGTGGTGGTCGGGCTCGGCACCACACCGATGGACGAGGGCCCGGTGCTGCAGCGGCTGCTGCGCGCCCTCGGCGATGCGCCGGTGCGCGTGCTGGCGATGCTCGGCGACCACCTCGACCCTGCAGACCTCGCCGCGCCGGCCAACGTCCACCTCAGCGGACACGTGCGCCACGCCGCGGTGCTGCCGTGGGCCTCGGCCGTCGTGAGCCACGCCGGCCTCGGCACGGTCCTCTCGGCACTCGCGCACGGGTTGCCGCAGGTCTGCATGCCGCTGGGGAGAGAGCAGCCCCTGAACGCAGCCGCGGTCGAGCGGGTGCGGGCTGGATGCACCGTCGAGCCGACGGCGAGCGCGGAAGCGGTCCGGGCCGCCGTCGTGCGCGTGCTCTCGGACATGGAGCTGCGAGCCGGCGCGGCGCGCATGGCGCGGGGGATCGACGAGCAGCGAGCGGCCGGTGCCGCCGAGGCGGAGATCGAACGCCTCCTCGACCTGCCATAGTCGCAGGATGGACCCAGTGGAGCCGGCGCTCTTCTACACGGGCCTCGTGGCCGAGCTGTACGGCCCGCTGCGCTCCTCGGGTCGGCCCGACCCGGAGCCGTACGCCCGGTTCATCGCCCGCTCCGGGGAGCCGGCCCTGGAGCTGGGCTGCGGCGACGGCGACCCGCTGCTCGACCTGCGGGCGCGCGGACTCGACGTCGAGGGGCTCGACTCGTCACCCGACATGCTGGCTCGCTGCCGGGCAGCCGCCCGCGAGCGCGGCCTCGTGGTCACGCTCCACGAGTCACCCATGGAGTCGATGGAGCTGGTCCGCCGCTTCCGGTCGATCTACCTGGCCGGCGCCACCTTCAACCTCATCGTCGACGACGACACGGCGTGGCGCGCCCTGGCCCGGATCCGCGCCCACCTGGAACCGGAGGGGTCTGCTCTGATCCCGTTGTTCATCCCTCACCCGATGCCAGCGGATGTCATCGGCGCCGCACGGACGCACCTCACCGAGGACGGCCGCACCATGCGGTTCACGGTGCTGTCCGAGGAGCGTGACGAGGACGCTCGGCTGCAGACGGCCCTGCTCCGCTACGAGCTCGTGGTCGGCGACGAGCACCTGGTCGAGGAGCGTCCCTGGGTCCTGCACTGGCACACGCAGGAGGGGTTCCGGCAGCTCGCCGGTGATGCAGGGCTGCTCGTGGGAGGCGTGCTGGCGGCGGACGGCAGCCCCGCGGCGCCCGACGCCTCGCAGTTCACGTTCTGGATCACCCCCGACCCGGCGTTCGACGCCAGCGCGTCGATCCGAGACCGTCTCCCCCCGGCCGGCCGCGCCCTCGCGGCGGGGATGCTGGGGCTGGACCAGGCCATCTACGGCGAGCGGCCCAAGGTGGAGATCGTGGCGGAGGCCGACGCCGACGGACTCGACCTCGGTGACGTCGACCTCGACCTCGAGGACCCCGCCGCCTCTCGGATGACCATCGACGACGACGGCTGAGCGCAGGTGATCCACCGACGGCGATTCCTCGGAGCCGGCCTCGCCGCGGCGGGCGGGGTCGCGTTCGGTGCCCTGCCGCGCTGGTCGACCGCCGGGGCGGGTCCCGTGCCCGGCGTGGGCCCGTACGGACCCTTGGGCGCACCGGATGCGAACGGCATCGCGCTGCCCGAGGGGTTCTCGAGCCGAGTCATCGCTGTCGGCGAGGAGACCGTCGCGGGAACCGACTACACCTGGCACCGCGCGCCGGACGGCGGGGCGACCTTCGTCGACGGCGAAGGCTGGGTCTACGTCTCCAACAGCGAGGTGGCGGTCGTGGGCGGTGCGAGCGCTGTCCGCTTCGACGCTGACGGTCAGGTCGTGCAGGCCTACCGGATCCTGTCGGACACCACGGCCAACTGCGCTGGCGGCCCGACGCCGTGGGGCACCTGGCTGTCGTGCGAGGAGTTCCCCCGCGGACGGGTCTGGGAGTGTGATCCGCAGCAGGAGGGCGAGGGCGAGGTCCGGCCGATGCTCGGCACCTTCTCTCACGAGGCCGTGACGGTCGATCCCCAGCGTGGTCAGCTCTACCTCACCGAGGACGGCCCCTCCGAGGGTGATGGGCTCTATCGGTGCTCCCCCGGGCGCTATCCGGACCTGAGCGAGGGCATCCTCGAGATCGCGGCGGTCGCGGACGACGGCGCGGTGACCTGGATCGAGGTCGACCCCCTCGTGCCGATGGACGAGCAGCGGCCGTCGAGCGCCGCGGGGTTCGACGGCGCCGAGGGCATCTGGTTCGACGCCGAGCACGTGTACTTCACCACCAAGGGCGACAACCGGGTGTGGGACCTCGACGTCGCCGCCCAGCACCTCACCGTCCTCTATGACGCGGTCGAGCTCGGTGACGCCGCGCCGCTGACGGGGGTCGACAACCTCGTCGTGTCGTCGGCGGGCGACCTTTACGTCGCGGAGGACGGCGGCAACCTGGAGCTGGTCATGATCAGCCGCGAACGTGAGATCGCCCCGGTCCTCCGCATCACCGGTCATGAGGGGTCCGAGATCACCGGCCCAGCCTTCGACCCGTCCGGCACCCGTCTGTACGTCTCCTCCCAACGCGGTCCCGCCGGGGCGACCGGTGGCGTCACCTATGAGATCAGCGGTCCGTTCCGGGGCGAGGTGCCGTCCTCTACGACCACGAGCCCGGCGACAGCCTCGACGTCGACGAGCCTGCGTCTCTCGGGTGAGAGTGACGACGACTCGTCGATCGCTCCCGTCGCCGCAGGGGTCGGTGGTGGACTGCTGGCGGTCGCCGGCGTCGCGTGGGTCACCCAGCGACGCCGAGGCGACACCACCTGATCGCCCGCTCAGCCCAGCGACGCGCGCACCAGCTCGATCACCGCCTGCTGCTCGGCTCGCGTCGAGACCCGGTGACGCTCGAACTCGTCCGCCAGTCGCACGTCGACGTGGGGACCCGTCGGGTCCTCGTGGAAGTGGAGGAACGCGCGGCCGCCTCGGTAGAACACGCCGCGGCTCCGCTCGGTCAGGGCGTCGATCCGCCGAAGGTCGGCCAGCATCGGCTCGAGCTCGTCGAGGGCCCCGGCGCGAGCGTGGCGCATGGCTCGATCATGCCCTCGTACGCTCGCCGTGTGGAGACCCCGGTGACGATCGCGTTCGTGGGCCATGCCGAAGCGGATCGAGCCGACGCCGCATCGGCCTACGAGGACGACGTGCTCCCGCTGCTCGTGGACCACGGGGCCGACCTCCTCTACCGCGGTCGCCGCGCCGACGGTCAGGACCCCTCCCTCCCGCTCGAGGTGCACCTCATCCGCTTCCCGGGTCGCGGGGCCTACGAGGCCTTCCTCGCCGACGAGCGGCGCCGCGCGTTGAGCGACCGGCACGGCGACGTGTTCGCCAGCAAGATCGTGGTCGAGCTCGAGACCCGGTCGGAGCCGCCGCGATGAGGCGATGGCGGGCGCGGCGGTGACGCGTAGGCGCCGTCAGGTCGACAGCGTCTTGAAGATCCACTCCCGCATCGGCACGCACTGCAGGGTGGCGGTGTTGCCGAAGGTCTCCATGTGGTCGTCGACCCGCTGGATCTGGGCCATCAGCCGGTCCGGCTCGTCCGCGCAGCCGAAGAACTGGGTGAAGTCGAGCATCTGCTCGTCGGTGGGCACCGCCTCGTAGACGATGCCCCGCACCGGCGGCGCGCCCGGTGTGATCGAGCGGAGCGCCTGGTTGCGGACGTAGAGCCAGAAGGGGTGGATCTCGAAGCTGAGGGGCGTGTGCTCACCGTGCCAGATCCGGTAGAAGCTCTCGTCGTCGAGGTCGGGCTTCTTGTCGAAGAAGGTCGTGATCGACAGGCCGGGCGACTGCTGTCCGTCCGGCCAGGTGCGGTGCTCGCCGTACGACAGCGCTTCGCTCTCCGCGACGATCCAGCCGTACGCCTGCGCGTCGACCGTCGCCAGCGCCGCCTCGTGCGGCAATCGGTTGTCGTAGCTGTCGACCCAGAGCGACACGCACGCGACGAGAAGGCTGCCGTCCGGGTTGGCGCCCACCCGGTACGCCTTGCCACCGGGCTCCTCGATGCACACTCGCAGGCCCGACACGCCGAGGTCGAGCAGGGCGGGCGCCACGTGGTCGAGCAGCGTGGCTCGGATCGGGTCGAGGTCCTGGTCGGGGCGGCGCCAGAGGCCGTAGACGAGCTTCTCCACGCCGGGAACCTACTGCCACCAGCGACATCCGGAGCGGGCATCAGCGGGCCGGGGGCGAGCCGGCGCTCCCGGTCCCCGGGAGGCACTTGCGGAGGGCGGTTGGCGCGAAGCGACGCCCGGAGCGAGCCTCAGCCTCAGATCAGCTCGACGGGCAGGGCGTGGGCCACGCCGACCTCGGCCCCGACGCGTGCAGCGCCATCGCGCAGGAACGCCTCGGTTGCGCCCACGCCCCCGAGCGCGTCGAAGTACACCGCGTGGGCGCGCAGCGACGCCATGCCCACGTCGACGGTGTCGCTGATGTCGACGTGGTGGCGCGACATGGGCGACGAGGCGGCGAGCACGAACCGCGTGCCGCCCCACGGCTCGTGGCCCTCATCGACCAGCTCCGGGAACACCCACCGGTTGCCGGCGTCGCGCACGGCGTCGACGAGTGCCTCGCCGACCACGCGGTGGTCGGCGTGGTTCCAGCCGGCTCCACCGCCGTAGAAGCCCTGACGGAAGGAGATGGTGAGCACGACGTCCGGGCGGTGACGACGGACGGCCCGGGCCAGGTCGCGGCGGAGGTCAAGCCCGTAGGTGAGCATCCCGTCGTGGTGTCCGTCGAGGAACTCCACCGCCGCGGCGCCGACGATGGCGCCGCTCGCCTCCTGCTCGGCCGTCCGCACACGCGCCGTCTCGTCGGGTTCCATCGTGGCGATGCCGGCTTCGCCACGCGTGACGAGCACCTCCACGACCGTCTTGCCCTGGCTCGTCCAGCGAGCGATCGCCGCGGCGGCGCCGTACTCGAGGTCGTCCGGGTGGGCGACGACGGCCAGGCAGCGCTCCCAGTCCTCGGGCACGTGCTCCAGCGTCATGGGGCGACGCTATCGGCCTGGACGCGCCATGATCCGGGGATGGACCAGCGCTTCGGCATGACGATCCCTTTCGACGGCCTTCCCCTCCACGCCCAGCGCGACTGGATCGTGGAGCTGGCCGACCTCGGCTACACGGATGTGTGGTCGGCCGAGGCCAACGGTGCTGATGCCTTCACCCCGCTGGCGCTGGCGTCGGTCTGGGCGCCCTCCCTGCGACTCGGGACGGCCATCGTCCCTGCCTTCACCCGCGGGCCGGCGTGCATGGCGCAGTCGGTGGCGTCCCTCGCCGATGCCGCGCCCGGGCGCTTCGCGTTCGGCATCGGCACGTCGTCCAACGTGATCGTCGAGGGGTGGAACGGCATCCCCTTCGAGTCGCCCTACCAGCGCACGAGGGACATGGTCCGGTTCCTGCGGGCGGCGCTGGCGGGGGAGAAGGTCACCATGGAGACGCCGTCGTTCAGCGTCCGCAGCTTCAAGCTCGGGGTCCGGCCCGAGCAGCCTGTTCCCATCCTCATCGCCGCGCTGCGGGAGGGGATGCTCAAGCTGGCCGGCCGCGACGGCGACGGCGCCATCATCAACTGGCTCGGCGCGGAGGACGTCAAGACCGTGGCGCCCATCGTGCACGACGCGGGAGATGGCTCCGACAAGGAGATCGTGGCGCGCATCTTCGTAGCGCCCAACGACGATGCCGACACCGTGCGGGGCATGGGCCGGTTCGCCATCGCCGCCTACCTCAACGTGCCGGTCTACGCCGCGTTCCACGAGTGGCTCGGTCGAGGTGAGGTGCTCGGCGAGATGTGGCGCCTGTGGAAGGAGGGCGATCGCAAGGCCGCGCTCGCTGCCATCCCGGACGAGGTCGTCGACGACCTCATCGTCTGGGGTTCGCCAGAGAAGTGCCGGGAGCACATCCAGCGCTACGTCGACAACGGCGTCACCACCCCCGCCCTCGCCCTGCTGCCCTTCGGCATCGACACGAGGCAGGCCTTCCGCGACCTCGCCCCGAGGTAGCCACAGCTTCGGTGACGGACGTTCCGGCCGCTGAGCTTGTAGCGGCCAGTTCCGGAAGTCGGAAGTCAGGACCACAGATTGCGGGGTTAGCGCTCCGCAGGGGACGGACCGACGTGCTGGGCGAGCCAGTCGTTGAGGGGTCGGAGGGCGCGCCAGCCGGTGACGACGCGGTCCTCGGCCGCCGGCTTGCGGAGCCACGCGGCGGGGCGGTGGGCCCAGATGCCGATGATGCCGTCCTGGCGCAGCAGGTCGATGCGGGGATGGTCGGCCGGGTAGCCGCGTGGCGCCGTCTTCAGCGAGGTGTGCGACGTCACGTCGGCCTTCGCCCCCCGGAGGTCGGCCGCGATCTGCTCCAGTGCCTGGCCGGACTGGTCGGCGTCGACGGCGGTGCGGTAGCGGGCCAGCTGATCGCGGTCGAGGTGGTAGCCCCCGCCGCCGACGTGCAGGCCCTCCGCCGACAGCGAGACGTAGACCGAGCCGCCGCCCTCCCGATGGATCACGGCGGCGATGTTGGTCTTGTACGGCGACTTGTCCTTGGAGAAGCGCGTGTCGCGGTTCGGACGGAACAGCTTGGCCTCGCCGAACTCCGCCGCGACGTCCTCGAGCAGCTCCTCCATCGGACGACGCACGTCGTCCTCGTAGCGGGGCTTGTTGGCGAGCCACCAGTCTCGCGAGTTGTTCCCTGCCAGATCGTCGTAGAACGCGATCGCACCGTCGCCGAAGCCCCTGAACGTCACGCCCGAGATTGTGCCAGCCTGCAGGCATGGCAGACCTGCTGGAGATCGCAGAACGGCTCTGGAACGGAGAGGCGAGCACCGACCCGGGCCACCACCATCCGGTCACGCAGGACATCGGGCTGGCGGAGGTGGCCGACCGCACCGCCTTCAATGCCGCCTTCGGGAACATCTCAGCTTTCGCCACCGACGAGGGCCTGCTCCTGGTCGACACCGGCAACCAGGTGATGGCGGCGACCAACCACGAGCGCATCCGCCAGTGGAACACCCACCGCCTCGGCTCCGTCGTCTACACGCACGGCCACATCGATCACGTCTTCGGGCTGGCGCCCTTCGACGGGGAGGCCGTCGCCAACGGATGGGCGCCACCACACGTGGTGGCCCACGAGCTGGTGCCGCCGCGGTTCGAGCGCTACGTCCTCACCGCTGGGTACAACGGCGTGATCAACCAGCGGCAGTTCCAGTTCGGTCGTCCGTACTGGCCCACGGAGTACCGCCACCCCGACGAGGTGTACCGCGAGCACCACACGCTGGCCTTCGGCGGCGAGACCTGGGAGCTGCACCACGACAAGGGCGAGACCGACGACGCCACCTGGGTGTGGAACCCGGGCGCAAGGTCCTCTGCACCGGCGACCTGTTCATCTGGGCGAGCCCCAACTGCGGCAACCCGCAGAAGGTGCAGCGCTACCCGCGGGAGTGGGCCATCGGCCTGCGCAAGATGGCCGTCCTCGGCGCCGAGGTGCTGCTGCCCGGTCACGGGCTCCCGATCCTCGGGAGCGACCGCATCACCCAGGCGTGCAACGACGCCGCCGAGCTGCTGGAGTCCCTCGTCGAGCAGACGCTGGCCCTGATGAACGAGGGCGCCCGCCTCGACGACATCGTCCACGCCGTGCAGGCACCGGCGCACCTGCTCGACAAGCCATACCTGCGCCCCGTCTACGACGAGCCCGAGTTCGTGGTCCGCAACCTCTGGCGCCTCTACGGCGGCTGGTACGACGGCAACCCGGCGCGCCTCAAGCCACCGACCGACGCGGCGATCGCCATCGAGATGGCGTCGCTCGCGGGTGGCGCCGCGAGGCTGGCCGCCCGTGCCTCGGAGCTGGCCGCCGAGGGCGACCTCCGCTTGGCCGGTCACCTCGCGGAGCTCGCGGCCCTGGCGGCACCGAACGATGCCGGTGTCCACAGGGTGCGTGCCGAGGTGTTCGGTCAGCGGGCGGCGGAGGAGCGCAGCACGATGTCCAAGGGCGTCTTCAGCTGGGCTCAGCGGGAGAGCCAGGCGAAGCTCGACCAGTAGCCGTGACTTCGAGCGGTCGGCCTCCTCTCCTATTCCGCGATGCCGACGGGCGACCCGTCGATGATCTGATCCAGGTACTCGCTCAGGCCGTAGCCCTCGCGTCCGTCGTCGAGGGTCCACTCGGTCATGCCCTCGGAGATGCGGGTGACGAGCATGTCGCCGGTGTCCGGGTCGGGACGCCGGTTGCGCAGCGGGATGAGGTCGAGCACCTCGCCGGTGACCTTCCACTCCTTGTCGGCCGATCGCAGCGTGGCCGCAGAGCGATGCGCTGGTGGTAGGTGTCCTCGCCCTGCCACTCGGTGGCGATCTCGAAGTCGCCGGCAGAGGTGGAGCTGGCCGTCCTCCCAGACGAAGCCGCCCCGGGTGCCGTCGCTGTCGCGGCGGGCGACCCGCGACCCCATGAACCCGAAGTCGGGGCCGAAGTTGGCGGTGAGCCAGCGGTAGTACCAGGGCGCCTGCCAGTAGCGGGGTCCCCAGGAGTGGTCGCGCAGGCCGAAGCCGTCGACCTCGCACTCGTCGTCGCCGACGCGGATCGAGCCCTTGCCGGCGATGAGCTGCTCGTAGTGGCCCTTGGCGAACTCCTCGCCTGGCTTCTCGTGGGGCTCGTCGGGCTCGCCGCCGAACATGTCGGACACGCCCGAGTACTCGATGCGCACCGTCGCACTCTGCGTACGGGTTCTCGGTGAAGGCCTTCTTCGGGTCCGCCATCTGCGAGCGGATCGTCGAGCACGACGACCTTGCCCGAGTACGTGACGTCGAGTCGCTTGAAGGGCTCGAGGACGTCGAAGCGGATGCCCGCCGGCGTCGAAGGCGTCGTTGTCCGAGATCTCCGGCTCGCTTGAACATGAAGCCCACGCGCCCGTCGGGCAGGTAGAGGCAGACGGTCATCTCGCCGCGTAGCCCTCGTTGGCGCGGTTGCCGCAGCGGAACCAGCCGCCGACGCCCTGGGCCGGGTCGTAGACGTTGAAGTACATGCTCTCGTTGAAGTTCGGCTCGGGGCCGAGCTCGTGCATGTACTCGTCCTGCGGTTCCAGTCGTACACCCATGCTCGGCACCGTACTTGACCGGATGGTCAAGGACCTGCGGCGGCCCGCCGCAGGTGCGCCACCAGCGTCTCGGACGGGGTGGCCGCGTTGAGGCCGCTCGTGGAGGGCATCACGTACACGGGGCGGCTGCCGAGGCCGCGCTCCTGCCAACCGGCCGTGGCCCGGCGGTCGACGGCCGCGCGCCATCCGGCCAACCCGACCACGCACACCGCCGCCGGTTGCAGCCAGGCGCACAGCCGGTCGAGGCGCGCCACGCCGGCCCGGTACTCGTCACGGGTCAGCGCCGCAGCTCGCGGCGTGGCGCGCTTCACCAGGTCGGTCATGCCCATCCCCTGCTCGAGGAGCGCGTGCCGCGGGTCCCGATCCCGCGTGACGAGCCCTGCCTCGAGGGCGGCGGGCCAGAACCTGTTGCCCGGGGTGACGTACCCGACCCCGGCGTCGGCGGCGTGCTCGCTCGGGTTCAGCCCGCACACGAGCAGCCGCATGTCCGCGCCGACCGTGTCCGGCAGACGCCGACCCCGCGTCGCTCGCACGGCGAGACCTCGCTCGCCCGAGGCGCCATCCCGCGCCTCGAGCTCGTCGAGCAGGAAGCCCGCACCCTCGATGACATCGCGCAGTCGCGCCTCGGACCACGTCGAGAACCAGCGTCCCGGGAAGTCATCCTCGGGGAAGACCCCGCGCCCCTCGACATCCCCCCGGAAGAACGTCAGCTCGACCGACCCGTCGAGGCGGGTGGCGCGGTGCAGGTCAGCCAGCGCCAGCGGGACGTCGACCGACCGGAGGTGGACATAGGAGTTGCGCGCCCACGCGCCGCTCAGGGATCCGGACCGGAACGGGAGCGCACCCAGGTCGCCCTGGACGAGGGAGGCGTGAGGTGCCTCCGCTCGGGCGAGGCGCAGCATGGCGCGCGCCGCGTCGAACGCCACCGCCGGACGCCCGAGGGCGCTCGTGTACCGCCCCGGCCCGCACCCGAGGTCGACGACGACGCCGTCCGGTCGTCGGATCCCGAACGCGCGGGCGAGGGCGAGGGAGCGCGGCCGCCGCCGGGCGGCGTAGGCCTCGCTCACGGACTCGTAGAGCTCGACGGTCTGCCGGTCCACCTCGGCTCAGGCGGCGCGTGCCCTGAGCGCCAGGATGGCGGCGAGTCGCCTCGTGACGCGCTCCGACGTGGCGTGAGCCACCGCATCGTGGCGGGCGGCCTCGGCGACGCGTCCCGATCGGTCCTCCGCCATCGCGTTGAGCCCCATGACGTGCAGGGTGTCGGGGCCAGGCTCGAAGCGCACGACCTGCGTCCCCTGTGCTCGCAGGTGACGGATCTCTCGCTCGAGGCGCCGGTGCATCGCCCATCGCACCGCGGCGTCGGGGCCACGGCTGGAGCCGTGGGCGGCCGACATCGGTGACACGACGATGACCACATCCAGGCCGGCGTGGGTGAGCACATCGGCGTTGGTGGGGGAGTGCACCCCGCCGTCGATGTAGTGGCGCAGGCCGATGGGCACCGGTGCGAAGTAGCTCGGGATGGCGCACGATGCCGCGACCGCCTCCGACACGCGGGCCACCGGCGAACCGGAGCGGCCGAACACCACCCGGCGACCGTTGTCCCGCCGAGCGGCACAGATCCAGAGCCCGGTCGGCCAGCCGGCGCCGAGGTGGTCGAGCACCTGCGTCCGCTCGCGCAGGTCGTAGCGGCCGGAGGGCAGGAGGGTGCTGGCCATGGCGGTGGCGCGCGCGGCCCACGGGCGCCGGATCGTGCGGGTCAGCAGGGCCGGCGACGGAAGCCGCCATCCCAGGAGGAGCGCGGCGAGGGACGGACCCGGGAGCGCCTGGTCGGCTCCGTCGATGACGTCGAAGAACGCGGCGCCGGCGGGTGAGACCGCTCGCCCGCCGGCACGCGCCGCCAGGTCGGAGGCGGCCACGCCGAGCCGGAGGGTGGCTCCGGTGACGGAGCCCGCCGAGGAGCCGACGATCACCTCAGCCGTGCGTGGGTCCCAGCCGATGTCCTGTTCGAGGGCGGCAAGCACCCCCGCGTGGAACGCCTGCCCCACGACTCCCCCTGCCCCCAGCACGAGCCCCGTTCTCGCCATGGCAGATCGTTCTACCCCGTCGAGCGCCCGCGTGTGCGCATGGACTCACCAGATGCCCAGCTGCTCGCTCCGCGCGGCCCGGTCAGCGACGTCCTCCCAGGCCGTGCCGCCACGGGGACCCGCCGTGCGCACCTGCAGGCGGTCGAGCGTGATCGCGCGGGCCGCGCCCCGCTCGTCCCGCACCCCGATCGATCCATCCCGCTCACGGCGTTCGACCCTCGCGTGCTTCCATGCCCCGCCGGCGACCCGGCGGAACCGCACCTGGTCGCCGGGCCGCAGACCGACCTCGAGCAGTGCGCTCTCGGCCAGAGCCGCCGGGGTGGGGGGCTTCGGCGCGGTCACGACAGCGCGTCCGCGATGCGGCGCTGGAGCTTGCGCATCCCGCCGATCCAGCGGTCGTAGTCGCCGGCTTTGCGCTGGAAGAAGGTGAGCACCTCGGGCTGGGGGAGGATCAGGAAGGACTCGGCTCGCAGACCCTGCACCACCGCCTCCGCCACGTCCTCGGGTTCGATCGTCCCCTGGGCGAGCACCACGGCGCCCGCGGCGTCGTCGGCGCCCGCCAGGAGCATGTTGGTGCGCACCCCTTGGGGGCAGAGGCACGACACCTTGATCCCCTGGTCGCCGTGGGTGATGGCCAGCCACTCGGCCAGCCCGACCGCAGCGTGCTTCGTGACGCTGTACGGGGCGGCCCCGATGTTCGTGAGGAGCCCGGCGGCGGACGCGGTGTTCAGGAGGTAGCCCTCACCCCGGGCGATCATGGCAGGGAGGACCGCCCGGGCCGCGTAGACGTGGGCCATCAGGTTCACCTCCCAGATCTGCTGCCACGCCTCGTTCGGGGCCTCGACGCCGCCGCCCGTGCCGATGCCGGCGTTCGACACCAAGAGGTCGATGGGACCGAAGCGCGCCTCGGTGGCGTGCACCGCGGCCACGACGTCCGGTTCGTCGGCGACGTCGGCCGTCAACGCCATCGCCGTCGTCCCGAGCTCGCGGGCCAGGTCGGCGGCCGCCTCGGCCTGGCGGTCCACCACCGCCAGCCCGCGCACCCCCTCGGCGACGAACCGACGGCAGAGGGCCCGGCCGATGCCGTCGGCGCCGCCGGTGACGAGCACGACCTTGTCGCGGAGCTCCATCAGGCCCGTCCGACCGCTGCGCGGATTGCGAGGTCGGCCGACGCCCGGCGGTCCGCCCCCCACGGCAGCGGCATGAGCACGGGTACGTCGACCCCGGCGTCGACGTACGCCTGCATCGTGGCCTGGACCGCTTCGGCGTCGCCCATCACGTCGATGGCATCGACCATGCGGTCCGACACCGCGGCCAGCGCGCCGTCGCGGTCGCCGTCGGCGTGGCGGGCGCGGATCTCCGCGACCTCGTCGGCGAAGCCGGCCCGCTCGAAGTTGCGGGCGTACGAGTCGACGACGGCGTAGGAGAAGAGGTCGCGCCGAGCGAGCTCGAGCCCCTCCTCCCGCTCGCAGACGCCGGCGTGGACGTAGGCGTAGATCTCGGCGGGGCCGCCCAAGCGGACCTGCTCGACGGACCACGGCACGTGCGACGCCGGCAGGTAGTTGAGCGCCACGCCGTCGGCCACCTCGCCGGCCAGCTGCAGCATCTTGGGGTTGAGCGCACCGATGACGATCTTGGGTCGCCGCTCGCCGAGCCGCACCCCGAGCCGGAAGCCCTTCACCTGGTAGAAGTCGCCCGCGAAGTCGACCTTCTCGCCGGTGAGGCACGCCCGGAGCAGGGCGACGTACTCGCGGGTCTGGGCCAGGGGCCGGGGGCCGTAGGGCACCCCGTGCCAACGCGAGGTGACCACCGGCGAGGAGATGCCGACGCCGAGCACGATGTCGCGGTCGGGGTGCAGGGCCTGCAGCGTCGCTCCGGCCATCGCCACGATCATCGGGGTGCGGAGCTGGAGGGCCAGCACGCCGGTGCCCAGCCCGAGCGTGGGGGCGGCGGCGCCGACCGCGGCCAGCAGCGAGAAGGCCTCGGGCCCCGTCGTCTCCGCCGTCCAGTACGACGAGTAGCCGACCTCGGCGGCGAGCGACGCGGTGTGGAGCGCCGTGTCAGGGCCCAGGCTCATGAGGCTCGCGAAGGTCACCCCGGCACGTTCCATCCCCATCCCGCCGACCCTAATCGGGGCCTGTGACGCCTCGGTCCGTTCAGAAGCTGCCGGCGCGCTCGAGCGTGTACTCGTCCCCGGTGCGGTCCGTGCCGATGGGCGACACCCGGGCGGTGAGCACGCGGGCATCCGAGAAGAGGCAGTCGGGGTCGTCGAGCGAGACGCTGGCCGGGATGCCATCGGCACTGGTCGTCTGGTCGACGACCGCGTCGCCGTCGAGCACCTCGAGGCGGATGGTCATGCCCACGGGCGCGGTGATCGTCACGGTGAAGGTGCCGTCGCACAGGAGCTGATAGCCGTCACCGACCTCCATGGCGAAGGTGTCCACGTCATCGCGTGGAACGATCGTGCCCGTCATGGCCGGCGCGCCCTCGGGGAACTCGGCGTGATCGACCAGACCGTCCTCGGCCGCCTCGCACCCGTTGGTGGCGTCCTCGTCGTAGTCCTCGAACCCGGGAAGGCAGGCGCGGCCGTCCGTGCCCGGGGCCGGGGAGGCCTGCCCGCAGGGCTGGTACGGCAGGGCGGTGCAGTCGGTCTCCGTCGTGGTCGATGGCGTCGGATGTGCGTCTCCGGTCTCGCGGGCCGCCACGACCACACCGACGAGCAGCGCGCTGGCGCCCACGCTGCCGGCGGCCGCCCACCTCGGCCAGCGTCGCCGCCGGCGGACGACGGGCTCCCTCACCGAGGTGCCGGCTGGTCCGCCGACGAGCGCGGCGGCCGAGGGTCGCCGCTCGGGTCGTGGATCGAGCATCGCTTGCAGGCGATGGCGCAGCGGGGCGGGCAGGTCGCGCGGGATGGGGCGCACCTTCCCTTGCGCCGCGCGGACCATCAGAAGGTCACCGGCACCGCGGCCGTACGGGCCTTCGCCCGTGGCCGCGAACAGGAGGGTCGCTCCCAGTGCGAACACGTCAGCCGCCTGTCCGGCGGGCTCGCCCCTCGCCTGCTCCGGCGCCATGAAGCCCGGCGTCCCGACGACCGTACCGATCGCGGTGAGCCCGGCGGTGTCGTCACGCGAGCTGGCGACCCCGAAGTCGGCGAGGTGGGCGACCCCCGCGGCGTCGAAGAGCACGTTGCCGGGCTTGATGTCGCGGTGCACGACGCCCGCGCGGTGGGCCTCGGCCAGCGCGCTGCCCAACGCGTCGGCGAGGCGGAAGACCTCGTCAGCGGGGGCGGGGCCGTGCCGCCCCACCCGGTCGGCCAGCGTCCCGCCGGTCAGGTAGGCCATGACGAGCGTGACCTCGTCACCCTCCTCGACCACGTCGAGCAGCTCGACGATGTTCGGGTGGCGGACCCGCCGCAGCACCTCGCCCTCGCGCTCGATGCGCTGGCGGGCGCGCGCGATGTCCTCGGCCGAGCCGTAGAGCGTCAGCCGCTTGAGCGCGACCTCCGTGCCGTCGGGTCGCCGGCCGAGATCGACCACTCCCATGCCACCACGCCCGATGCGGGCCACCCGCTCGTAGCGCACGTCACAAGGCTAACTGGGCGCCATGGCGACAGGTCGTCGCGCGGCGTGGGTATCCTGGCCCCAATGACTGAGACCGAGGACGTCACCACGAGCACGGGCGATGCCGACGCGAAGGCGCATGAGGCGGTGATCGACGAAGCCCTCCGGCTCATCGACACCGGCTTGTCCGACCTGATGCATCGGGAGCTCGTGTCCACCGACGAGGTCTCCGACCTGCTGCTCGATGTGCGGATGCTCCTCACGGCGGCCGAGATGGCCACCGAGTCGGGTCCGCTCGTGGAGGAGACGGTCGGGGCTTAACCCGGCGGCTTCCGCCGCTCGGCGCCCTGCTGGGTGCCGGCGGCGATGAGTGCCGCGAACTCGGCCGCGATGGCGTCGCGCAGCATCGTCGGGTCCTCCACCGCCCCGACGTCGGTGTTGAGCCCCATGTCGAGCTGGCCGTCGTACGACATGAGCGTGAGGTTCCAGGCCGTGCCGCCGGTGGGTCCGACGGGGTAGGTGGCGAGGATCCTCGCGCCGGCGATGTACAGCGGGAACGGTGCGCCACGGACGTTCGAGGTCGCGAAGTCGACCGTCTCGACCTGCTGGCGCGCCACCCGGACGGCCACCGAGGTCGGCAGGAGGTTCGCCAGACCCGCGAGCCCGTCGACCACCCCCACCGCCTTCTCCCGCTTCGTCGCGTCGAGCCGAGCGCGGATCGCGTCGAAGCGCTCCGCAGGGTCTTCGATGCCCACCGGAACGAGCACGCGCGTCGGCGTGAAGGCGTTGCCACCGGCCGATCCATCCCGACGGGTGCTCACCGGCATCGAGATGCGCAGCTCGTCGACCGGCGCCCCCTTGGCGCGGTGGTAGGCACCCGCCCCGCCCGCGGCGGCGGTCACGAAGATGTCGTTGAGGCTCCCGCCGAGGGCCTTGGCGGCGCGCTTCGCATCGTCGAGGGGCACCTGCAGGGTGTCGATGCGCCGCCGCAGGGAGCGCTCGGTCCACAGGGGGGAGCGGGCGGGGTCCGACACGAGGACCTGCCGCATCGCCGATCGGCTCAGCTCGACGGCGTCCTCGATGAGGGGGACGATCTGCCGTGGGTCGTGCAGGAGCCGCGTGCTGCCCTCGACCCCGCGCCTGGCGACGCCCAGGCCGCGCCGCAGCTGGTGGGTGAGGGTGTCCACGGTCGTCTCCACGAGGCCGGTGGAGATCGCCTCGGGCGGGGGATGCACACGCGCGATCGGCTCGGTGGCGTCGCGCGCGACGTCGATGAACTGCTCGGACATCCGGATGCTGCCCTCGCCGTCGGCGATGGAGTGGTGCAGCTTCTGCACCATCGCCGCCCCATCGCCCTCCAGGCCCTCGATCACCACGAACTCCCACAGGGGCCGCGTGCGGTCGAAGGGTGACTGCACCAGCGCAGTGGCGAGGTCGAGGAGCTGGCGCATCGAACCCGGCGCCGGGAGGGCCACCCAACGCAGGTGGTAGTCGAGGTCGAAGTCGTCATCGTCCCGCCACTCGGGTGGGGCGAGGCGACCCAGCGCGGGGACGACGCGCTGACGCAGACGGGGGACCATGGCCACGGCGTGCTCGAGGCGAGCACGCAGCCGCTGCGGGTCAGGCGGCACGTCGAAGATGGTGACGTTCGCGATCGACGCGCTCAGGTGGGGGTCCTTCTCGACGTTCCACATGAGCGCCTCGACGTCGGACATCCGACGGTCGTTTCGCATCTCCCGTTCGCCGGCCACGGCCAACGACGCTAGTGGTCCCGGTCAGCGAGGGATCGAGGTGTGCTTGAACTCGTTGAGCTCGGGCCACTCCGTGAGCAGGTCGAGGATCCGCTCGATCGACACCTGAGAGCGTCCGGCATCGGCGTCAGCCCGATCCATCAGGCGCACGAACACGGCCTGGTCCCCGACGATGAACGTGGGCACGCCCCACACCCTCGGGCCTCGAGCGACGGCCTCGTGCTCCGCCTGGACCGCCGCGATCGGGGAGCCCGTGGCGATCTCCGCGAACACCACGTCGGCGTCGATCCCCTGGGACTCGAGCACGGTCCGGACCTGCGCCTCGTCCCGCAGCTGGCCGCCCTCGTCGTGGCGCAGCGCGAACAGGGCTTCGTGGACGTCGAGGAACCGGTCTGCGAACTTGTCCCGCACGACGACGCCCGCCTGGAGCGCCAGCAGACCGGAGTCGTCCTGCCAGTGCCCCCAGATGTCGGGCTCCCCCTCGGCCACGTGCACCTGGCCGAGCGAGAACGGCACGAAGGTGACATCCCATGGCGCGCCGGCGCGCAGCGCGGCCACCACGTGGCTGTGACCGTTGCGCGCGAACGGGCAGCGGTAGTCCCAGGTGACGGCGAAGGCGCGCGGGTCGGTCATGCCTGCCTCAACGACCGTGAGGTCGGCGGCATTCCGCTCGGCCTAGGGCTTGGGCCACATCCGGCGCGCGATCAGACCGAGGCCGACGCCGAGCGCGGCGCCCGCCACCACGTCCGAGGCGTGGTGCACCTTGACGTAGACGCGGCTGGCCGAGACCGTGGCCGCCAAGGCGAGGTACACCGGCCACAGCGGGTCGCCCTGGCCGAGAACCACCGCGGCGGTCAAGGCGGAGCTGGCGTGGCCCGAGGGGAAGCTGCTCGACATCGGGGTGCGGACGCGGTGGGGCCGGGGCCGATCGTCCTCCCACACCGGGCGGTGGCGACTGAAGAGGCTCTTGATCGGGCCGTTCACGAGGAGCGACTCGAACCCCAGGATGGTCGACACCCGCACGGCGGTCATGGGGTCTCGCCCTGGGAGGAGCGCTTGGCCCACGCCGACGAGGTGCCAGATCAGCGACCAGTTGCCCACCTCGGACGCGCCGTACATGAGCCGATCGAGCGACGGATGGCCACGCATCTGGTCGACACGCGCGTCGACGGCTTCGTCGAAGTCGACGATGACCTGCTTGGCGCGCTCGAGCGAAGCGGACACGCCGGGCACGGTACCTGCCTGCGCAGCCGCTCAGGCCAGCACGGGCTCCGCGACCGCCTGCTGGTGGAGCTCCCTGTCGATGCGAAAGGCATCGGCCTGGGCGATGTCGCCCCCGAAGGACGGGCAGTATGCCTTGAAGCCACACCAGTCGCAGAGGCGGCTCGGGTTCGGCCGGAAGTCCTCGCGCTCGCAGGCTCGTTCGACCGCGGTCCAGATCGCCGCCAGCTTCCGCTCGACGCCGCGAGTGCTGCGGTCGGTCGGCACCGAGATGATCGCGACGGGATCGGCGAGGTACAGGAGCTGCACCCGTGCGGGGCGCCGCCCGAACAGCCGCTCGCACAGCAGCGAGTAGAACGCGACGCCGGCGAGGCGTTGCTGCTCCTGGCGCTCGCCAGGGGCGCGACCCGTCTTGTAGTCGGTGACCACCAGCTCGCCGTCGGCGTCGAGCTCCAGCCGGTCGATGATGCCGCGGAGCCGCACGCCGCCGACTTCGACCTCGAGCTTCAGCTCGATGCCGATCGGCGTGATCTCGGTGGGGTCCTCCAGCCGAAAGTACTTCTCGAGCAGCGCCCGGGCCTCGTCGTGGAAGGTCGCCTCGGCCGTGCCGTCGAGCTCGAGGCCGCTGTACTCGGGGTGCTCCCGCAGCTCGACGATGGCCTCCTCCAGGCACGCGAGCGACTGATCGTGGGTGCGCTGATGCGGGTCGAGGCAGAACAGCCGCTCGAGGGCGGCGTGGACCAGGGTGCCGCGCGTGGCCGCGAGCGGACGGGGGCTCGGGCAGGCGGTCGATGGTGGAGAAGCGGAAGGCCAACCCACAGTCCGTGAAGGACGACACCTTCGACGGCGAGAGGCTCGTGGGGAGCGGCAGCGGCATGGTCCAAGCGTACGCGCGCCGTGTGACAGTGCTCCGGGACGCTCCCTCAGAGGGGCGCCGCGAAGGCCCGGATCGACGCGGCGAGCTCCGCCGGTGCCTCCAGCGGGCCGAAGTGACCGAGGTGGTCGTGGCGCTCCAGGTCGCCCTGCGGCAGCGCGGCGGCCACGTCCGGCGCGAACGCGACCGGGCCCTGGTCCGTCACGCCGCACACGATGCGAACGGGGCACTGGACCTCGGCGAGCCGCTCGAAGACGGCGGCAGCCCCCGCACCCCGGAAGATCCGGGCTTCGTCGGCGGGCCGGCACGCCAGGTGGATGGCCCCGTCCTCGCCCGGCACGAAGCCGTGGCGGACATAGGCGTGGAGCGCGTCCGCGCGGGCCACGTTGAGGGGCGGCTTCGAGGCGTAGTTCTCCAGCGCCGCCGGGAGGCTCGGGAACGTGGGGCGCCGGCGCTCCGCCCCGTCAGCGAGCGGGTTGTTGCTCCCGGTCATCCGCGCGGCCATGTGGGGAGGCGGTGCGATCGGCTCGAAGAGCCACATGCCGGCGAACGTTCCCGGACGGGCCACCTCCGCCATGAGCAGCGCCGCTCCGCCGAGGGAGTGGCCCACCCCGAGGAGCGTTCCGGGCTCCACCGCCAGCGCGTCGACCACGGCGAGGACGTCCTCGGCCATGCCCGTCCACGGGAGCGGCTCATCGGGCGCCACCACGGACGCACCGTGCCCGCGGAAGTCGACGGCCCAGCGCTCGAAGTCGGGACCCAGCGCGCTCGACAGGGGCTCCCAGACCGCCCCGTGGAGGCCCGTCGCGTGGCAGAACAGCGTCGGTCGGCCGTCGCCGCCGTGGTCGTGCAGGGCGAGCGAGACGCCGTCGGGGGCCGGCACGAAGCGCATCCGCCCATCCTCGTACGGACAGGGCGCGGCATGCGAATAGCGTCGGTCTCGATGCACGACCCGGCTGCCGACGAGGAACACGAGAGCGACTCGGTCGACGCGGCCGCCGTCCGTTCTGCCAACCGGGCGTTCTACGACGCCTTCGAGGCACGCGACCTGGATGCGATGTCCGACGTGTGGGAGCACGGCGACCGCGTGTCGTGCACGCACCCCGGGTGGCGCACGCTCCGAGGCTGGGGCGCGGTGTCGGCATCGTGGTTCGCCCTGTTCGGCGGGCCCAGCCCGCTCCAGTTCATCCTCACCAACGAGGTCGTGTCGGTGGCGGGAGATGCCGCGTGGGTGACCGTGGACGAGAACCTCATCAGCGCGGAGGGCGGTGGCACCGTGGCCGCGGTGAACCTCTTCCTGCGCACGGGGGAGCGGTGGCGCCTCGTCGCGCACCACGGGTCGGCGGTGGCGCCCCAAGCCTGACGGCGGGTCCACCAGTAACGTGCAGCCACCGTGCAAGAAGCTCCCCCGACCGACGGCCGAACCCTGCGCTCGCTCCGCACCCGCGAGGCCATCGTCGACGCCACGATCGGGCTCCTGGAGGACGGCGACCTCCGGCCCACCGCACCCCGCGTGGCCGGCCGCGCGAACGTGTCGGTGCGGAGCGTGTTCCAGCACTTCGACGACCTCGAGCGGCTGCACGCCGCCGTCGCCGAGCGGCTCGTGGAACGGGTCGCCGTCCTCGTGCTACCCGTCGCTCCGGAGCTACCTCTCGATGTTCGCCTCGACCGCTTCGTGCACCAACGGGCGCTCCTCCTCGAAGCGGTGACCCCCATCCGACGCGCGGCCGAGGTCCATGGCCCGTTCTCCGCCGAGATCACGGCCCGCCTGCCGCGACGGGCAGGCCTTCCTGCGCGAGGAGCTCGAGCACACCTTCGCCCCCGAGCTCGACGCCGCGGGCTCGGAGCGCCACGACCTCCTCGACTGCCTCGACGCATCCCTGAGCTGGGCCACCTGGGAAGGCCTCAGGACCGGCGTGGGCAGGACCCAGGCGGACGCGGAGCGAGTGGTGCGCCGACTTGCTGCGGCCGCCCTGGCCTAGGGGCGAGCCCTACCCCTTGGGCAGTCCGAGCAGGCGCTCCCCGATGATGTTCTTCTGCACCTGGGTGGTGCCGCCCGCGATGCGTCCGCCCGGGGCGCCGAGCAGTCGGGTCGCGGCGCCACCTGCGAGCATCGAGTCGGCGCCGCGCAGGTCGGCCTCGAGCACGGCGGCGTCGAACATCAGCTCCGTGACCCCGAGCTTCGCGAGGCTGGCGGTCACCGAGGCGACGGGTCCCTGGCGACGTCCCATCGCCTGCAGCGCCCGCCCTCGAGCGACCAGGGCGGCGAGGCGGTCCTTGGCCACGGGGTCGTCGGCGCCGTTCATGGCCGCGATCGAGTCCAGGCGCCGGGCGAGCGCGATGCCCGCCGAGCCGATGTGGCCGCGCTCGTTGGTGAGCGTGGCCATGGCGACTCCCCAGCCGCCGTGGAGCGGCCCCAGCAGGGCCTCGCTCGGGAGGCGAACCTCGTCCAGGAAGACCTCGTCGAACTCGCTGCCGCCGGTCATCTGCCGCAGCGGGCGCACCTCGATGCCGGGAGCGTGCATGTCCACCAGGAAGAAGGAGATGCCCGCGTGGCGAGGCGCCTCGGGGTCGGTGCGAGCGAGGAGGATGCCGCGGTCCGCCACGCGACCGTTCGAGCACCACACCTTCTGCCCCGTGACGACCCACCCCTCGCCGTCCGCCTCGGCTCGACACGTGAGGCTGGCCAGGTCGCTCCCGGCGCCGGGCTCGGAGAAGAGCTGGCACCAGACCTGGTCGGCCCGGAGGATGCCGCGCAGGTGCGCCTGCTGCTGCGCCGGCGTGCCGAAGGCGAGGATGGACCCGCCGGTGAGCACGATCCCCACCATGTTGATCCAGGGGGGCACCTCGGCGATGGCGCACTCGGTGGTCCACGCCGCCGTGTGCTCCGGCGTGAGGCCCCGCCCTCCGTGCTGCGCCGGCCAGTGGATCCCGGCCCAGCCCTCGGCGGACAGCAGGCGCTGCCAGGCTCGCCCCTCGTCCACCAGGTCCGGCGGGAGGATGGCGCCGTAGTCGCGGGGCGCCTCGGCCCGGTGGTCGTCCAGCCAGTTGCGGGCGGCGGTTCGGAATGCCTCGACGTCCATGGAGGGCGAGGTTACGCAGCCGCGCGAACAGTGGAATGATGTGTCTGGCGGCGGGCCTGACCAGGAGCAAGGAAATGGATCTACGAGTGCTCGTGCTGACCGCGGACGTGGGACTGGCCGAGCTCGTCGGGGCCCAGGTCGAGAACCTCGGCTGTGCCTGCACCCGCCGCGAGAGCTACGACGAAGCCGCCTCCGCGATCGATTGGGCGGACGCGGCGATCGTCGATCTCGTCGGCGAGGGGATCGACGACCTGTCGCGCCTGCGCGTCGAGGCGCCCCGCGTGCGGATCCTGGCCATCGCACCCGACGCCGTCCAGGAGCGCGCGGCTCACTCGGCGGGAGCCGACCAGGTGCTGGTCGAGCCGTTCGCCATCTCCGACGTGGTCGATGCCGTCCGCGCCCTGGGCTCGCCTGGCGAGGCCAGCATCGTGGACATCCGCACCGGAGCAACCACCCAGCCACCCGCGGTCGACGACGCGCCCTGGTGGGCCTCCCGCTGATCAGTTCCGGGCTCAGCCCATCGACTTGAAGGCGAGCATCATCTCTTCGTTGAGGTTGCCGGGCACCTCGTAGCCCTCCTCGGCGCGGATCTCGTCGAAGTGGTCGCGCACGCCTTCGGCGGTGAGATCCGGGTCGTAGTGACCTGGGGTCACCCCGACGAACACCCGGGCCACTCGTCCGCCGCCGACCGAGTACACCTCGCCGCTCACCGGGCAGTCCTCGTGGGCGAGGAAGGTGACGATCGGCGTGACGAGCTCCGGTGAGAGCTTGTCCATCGCGTCGCCGAACAGCTCCTCGGTCATGCGGGTCTTGGCGACCGGTGCGATTGCGTTGACCTTGATGTTGTTCTTGGCTCCCTCGACCGCCAGCACCCGGGTGAGCCCGACCAGGCCCATCTTGGCGGCGCCGTAGTTCGCCTGGCCGAAGTTGCCGAAGATGCCCGCCGCGGACGAGGTGTTGACGATGCGGCCGTAGCCCTGGTCGCGCATCAGCTGCCAGGCGGGCTGGGTCACGTAGAACGCGCCGCGGAGGTGGACGTCGAGCACAGGGTTCAGCTGGTCCGGGGTCATGTTCTTGAACGAGGTGTCCCGCAGGATCCCGGCGTTGTTGATGATGATGTCGACCCGGCCGAACGTGTCGACGGCCGTCTTCACGATGTTGGCGCCGCCCTCGGGGGTGGCCACGCTGTCGTAGCTGGCGACGGCCTCACCGCCCGCCGCGGTGATCTCGTCGACGACCTTCTGGGCGGCGGTCTCGGAGTGCCCGGTGCCGTCGCTGGCCCCGCCGAGGTCGTTCACGACGATGAGGGCGCCCCGCCTCGCGAGGTCGAGGGCGTGCGAGCGTCCCAAGCCGCCGCCCGCGCCCGTGATGATCGCCACCTTGCCGTCGAACCCGAGATCAGCCATGTCGGCGAGCGTACGCGGACGCTTCGCGGGCCTCCGAATCGCGCAGGTGGTGCGGTCAGCCCCTGCTCTGCAGCTTCCCGAGCAGGCGGAGCAGCTCGAGGTAGAGCCAGATGATGGTGACGACCAGTCCGAACCCGGCGTACCACTCCATGGTGCGGGGAGCCCCGGCGGCCACGCCACGCTCCACGAAGTCGAAGTCGAGCAGCAGGTTGAAGGCCGCCACCGCCACGATCACCAGGCTGATCCCGATCCCCAGGAGGCTGTTGTCGTGCAGGAAGGGCACCGAGGAGTCGAACAGGCTGAGCACCAGGTTGAGGAGGTAGACGAGGAGGATGGCACCGGTGGCGGCGACGATGCCCATCCGCAGCTTGTCCGTCACCTTGATGATCCGGGTGGCGAACAGGAACAGCATCATGGCGAAGACGCCGATCGTCAGCGACACCGCCTGCAGGACGATGCCGTCGTAGGCCGTGTCGTACACGCCGGAGATCGCGCCGAGGAACGCGCCCTGGAGCAGGGCGTAGGCGGGCGCCGTGAACCGGGCCAGGTGCGGCTTGAAGACGGTGAGCATGGCCACCCCGAAGGCGACGAGCGCCACGGGGAAGATCCAGCCCGGGAACGAGACGGTGTCAGAGGTGACGTCGACGCTGTTCCACCCGTAGACGCCGCCGCCCACCACCAGCACCAGCAGAGCGGCGGTGGCCCACACGGTGCCGTTGACGGTCATCGCGTCGACGGCCTGGATGGGCCCGGTTCCCACGGCGTGGGCATCGCCCATCTGCTGCGATCCAGCGGCCCACCCGGCCTCGGTCTCGAGCGCTCGCTCGAAGGCCTTGTCGTTGAGGGCGGGGTTGGAGCTCTTGAAGGCTGTGGCCATGGCGGACAGTCTGCCCGCCGGAGGACCCAACGCGGTGTTCAGGCGACCGCGTTCGCCACTCGAGTGGCGATGTGGACGGCGTGGTCGGCGAGCCGCTCGTAGAAGCGGGCCACCAGCGTGGCGTCCGCGGCCAGCGCCGCGGGCACCCCGCCGGCGTGCAGCTCGGCGGTCAGGGCGGTGTGCAGGTCGTCGACCTCGTCGTCGGCCGCCTCCAGCGTCACGCCGGCGTTGGGGTCCCGGTCGACGAAGGCGTCTCCCGCCGCGCGCCACAGCTCGACCGTGATCGTGCCCATCCGCTCGAGCATCCCGCGGGCCGCGGGCGTGAGCTGGGCGGCAAGCCCGGATCCGGCGCGCTTCGCGATGTGCTCGGCCAGGTCGCCCGACCGCTCCAGCTCCGGGACGATGCGGATGATCGCGAGCGCGTAGCGGAGCTCCCCGGCGACCGGAGACTGCAGGAGCAGGAGTCGCTCGATGTCGTCTTCGATGTCGGCCATCAGGGCATCGATGGCGTCCTCCCCGGTCCGGACCACTGCCAGCGCCTCGGTGTCGTCGCCCAGCAAGGCCTCGTTGGCGGCCGCCACCGCCTCCGACACGAGCGCGAACAACCGCACGACCTTCTGGTTGATGGCCTCCAGGTCTCGGTGGTACCCGACCCGCAGCTCCTGCGGCGGCTCGCCCTGCTCGCTCACAGGCCCACGCCCAGCTCATCGGCGGCCCAGCTCTTGAGGCGCTTGTAGTCGACCTTGCCGTTCGGCGCCCGGCCGATCGTGTCGATGGCCAGCACGCGCTTCGGCGCCTTGTACGCCGCGAGCTTGTCCTTCACGTGCACGACGATGTCGCCCTCGTCGAAGCTCGCACCGGGCACCAGCTCCACCACGGCGGTGATGGCCTCGCCGAACTTGTCGTCGGGGATGCCGACCGCCACGGCGTCGGCGACCGCGCGGTGCGTCTTCAGCACCTCCTCGACCTCCTCGGGGTACACCTTCTCGCCGCCGGTGTTGATGCACACCGAGCCGCGCCCGAGGAGCGTGAGGGAGCCGTCCGCCTCGACCGGTCGCGTAGTCGCCGGGGATCGAGTAGCGCTTGCCGTCGAACATGATGAAGGTCGCCGCGGACTTGGCCTCGTCCTTGTAGTACCCGATCGGCTGCCAACCACCGACCGCCACCCGGCCGGTCTCGCCGGAGCCCGGCTCGACCGCACGCCCGTCGTCGGTGATCACCTTGGTGTTCTCGCCCACGGTGAACTTCGCGGTCGTGCTGCTCGCCCGCCGCGGTGCTCACCGACTGGCCCATGCCCGAGCGCCTCCGACGACGAGAACGCGTCGACGATCATCATCCCGGGGTGGTGGGCGCAGCAGGGCCTGCTTGGACGGCCTCGCTGAACATCACCCCGGAGCTCGAGATGACCATGAGGCTGGAGAGGTCGTACTTGCCCGGGATGGCGTCGAGGGCGCGCACCATCGGCTTGGCGAAGGCGTCGCCCACGATGGCGAGCGTGTTCACCGACTCGCGCTCGATCGTGTCGAGCAGCTCGTCGATGTCGAGGTGTGCGGGCCTCGAGGGTGACCGTGCAGCCGCCGCCCGAGAGCACGATGAGCTGCGTGAAGCAGCCCGGTGCCGTGCATCAGCGGGCACGCGGGCAGGCCCCGGAGGCCGGGCCCCTGCACGGCGTCGCGGATGATCGCCGCAGGTCGGGCTCGGCGTCGCGGACACCCGGGATCAGCCGTGCCGACGAGCGTGCGGAACAGGTCGTCCTGCCGCCACATCACGCCCTTCGGCATGCCGGTGGTGCCGCCGGTGTAGATGCAGCAGGAGGTGGTCGCCGTCCCGGCCCCAGGGACCGCTGCACGGGCTCCGGCGTGCCGGCATCGGCGGCCGCCTCGTAGGGCGTCGCCCACTCGGGGCACGGGCCGGTGCCGTCGTCGACCCAGAGCCACAGCTTGATCCGCGGAAGGCGGTCGCGGATGCCCTCGATGCGCTCGGCGAAGGTGCCGTGGAAGACCACAGCGACGACGTCGGCGTTGTCCCACAGGTAGACGAGCTCGTCGTCGAGCGTAGCGGTAGTTCGTGTTGACCGGCGACGAGACCGGCCTTGAAGGCCGCGAACATCGACTCGAGGTACTCGGGGCAGTTGTAGAGGTACTGGGCCACCTTGTCCTGCTCGACGACGCCGGCGTCGAGGAACGCCTGCGGCGATGCCGTTGGCCCGCCGGTCGAACTCCGACCAGGTGATCAGGCGGTCGCCCTGCACCTGCGCGGGAGCATCGGGCACCTGCTCGGCGACGACCTCCCAGGCATCCGCGAAGTTCCAGCCTGGCATCTGCTCCCCCTCGGTCGTGTGTGAAGGCCGGTGATGCTAGCCGGAGCGGCTTCCCCTTGACCGGGTGGTCAAGTCTCGGGCTACGTTGCCACCGTGGACTTCGAGCTTCCTCCGGCCGACGATCCTCGCCGCCTCGAGGTGCGGGCCTGGCTGGCCGAGCACCCGGCGCCGACGGGACGGCAGCTGGCGGAGGCCGGCTACGTGGCGCCCCACTGGCCGCGCCCGTGGGGACTCGACGCCGACCCGATCCACCAGATCCTCATCGACGACGAGCTGGCCGCGGCCGGGGTGCGGCGTCCGACCAACATGATCGGCATCGGGTGGGCCGGGCCGACGCTCCTCCACGGCGGGAGCCGAGGCGCAGAAGGAGCGCTACCTGTTCCCGCTTGCTCGCCGGCGAGGAGATCTGGTGCCAGCTCTTCAGCGAGCCGGGGGCCGGTACCGACCTCGCCGACCCTCGGCACCCGGGCCGTGCGCGACGGCGACGAGTGGGTGGTCAACGGCCAGAAGATCTGGACGTCGATGGCCCAGTTCTCGAAGTTCGGCATCCTCATCGCCCGCACCGACCCGGACGCGCCGAAGCACGAGGGGATCTCCTACTTCATCTGCCCGATGGACGCGCCCGGCATCGAGATCCGGCCGATCATCGAGATGACCGGCGCGCACACGTTCAACGAGGTGTTCTTCGACCGACGTGCGGCTGCCGGCCGAGAACCTGGTCGGCGACGTGAACCGAGGGTGGGGGCTGGCCAAGGTCACGCTCGGCAACGAGCGGGTGTCGCTCTCGTCCGGCGGCGCGCTGTGGGGCATGGGCCCGACCGCCGACGACCTGCTCGACCTCGTGCGCGGCCGCGGGCGGCACGTCACGACCCGGTGCTGCGTCAGCGCCTCGCCCGGCTCCACATCGAGGACGAGATCCTGCGGCTCATCCGGCTGCGCACCGTCACCGCCGCGCATCAAGGGCGAGCCTCCGGGCGCCGAGGCCTCGATCCGCAAGGTGCTCGCCGACGAGCACGGCCAGGCGATCATGGGTCTGGCCAAGGACCTCGCGGGCGCCGGTGGGATGCTCACCGACCGACGGTCCGCTCGGCGGCCCCGCCGACGGGTGGCACTACGGCTTCCTGTTCTCGCCGGCGCTCACCATCGGCGGCGGCACCGGCGAGGTGCAGCGCAACATCGTCGCCGAGCGGGTGCTGGGCCTGCCCCACGACATCGACGTCGAGCAAGGCCAGACCTGGAGCGAGAGCCGCCGCTGACGCGAGCTCGGCCGAGGGCACGGAGCGCAGCGCCCGCAGGGTGAACCCACCGGCGAGGAGTGCGGTGGCCGCCCCGACGCCGAGCGCCCAGCGGGCACCGAAGTCCTCGGACACCCAGCCGGCGATCGGTCCGCCGATGGGCGTCGAGCCCAGGAAGACCACCGCCAGCAGGGCCAGAACACGCCCGCGCATCGCCGGGTCCGTGCCGAGCTGCACGACCGCGTTCGAGCCGGAGATGACCATGACGCTCGTGATGCCGACCGGGATCACCGCCAGGTACGCAACGGCGGTGACGGGGGCGAGGGCGAGCAGGATCATCGACACGCCCAGCGCGAGCGTGCAGCGGGCAAGGAACGGCGTGTCCGCGTGAGTGCGCCGTGCGATGGCGAGCGCACCGATGACCGAGCCGACGCTCATCACCGAGAACAGCGTCGTGAACGTGGCCGGGCCGCCGTCGAGGTCCCGGGTCGCGAACAGGGGGAGGATCACCGAGAAGTTGAAGGCCATCGTGCCGACGGCGGTCACGAGCAGGAGCGGGAGGCGCAGGTTCGGCTCCCGCCACACGTAGCGGAGCCCTTCGCGCAGCTGGCCCTTGGCCTTGGCCACCCGCTCGGCCGGCCGGAACTGGCTGCGGTCCATGCGAGCGAACAGCCAGAGCTGGGGCAGGTAGGAGAGGGCGTTGACGGCGAAGCACCAACCGATGCCCGGTCCCGCGATGAGGGCGCCGGCCACGGCCGGTCCCACCACCCGCGAACCGGTCATCAACGTGCTGTTGAGCCCCACCGCGTTCGGGATGTCGACATCGTCGACCAGGTCGGTCACGAAGGCGCGCCTCGTGGGGTTCTCCAGCGCTGTGACGGTGCCGGCCGCGAACGTCAGGAGGAAGATCGACCAGAGCGCGGCCGCGTCGCTCAGCACGAGCACGGCGAAGCCCGCCGCGACCACGGCACCGATGCCGTTCATGACCATGAGCAGGCTGTGGCGGTCGCGCCGGTCGGCGAGCACGCCGCCCCAAGCACCCAGCACGAGGATGGGCAGGAACTGCGCGGCCGTCACCAGGCCGACGGCGATGCCGCTGTCGGTGATGGCGAGCACGAGCAGCCCGATGGCCACCATCTGCATCCAGGTTCCGGTCTGGCTGATGATCTGGCCGAAGAAGAAGAGGCGGAAGTTGCGGCTGCGGAGCGACCGGAAGGTGTCCATGCCGAAGGCGCGCACGCGGGTCATGGGGCCGCGCGCCGGCTGGTGAGCTGCTCCAGCAGGTCGGTGGTGGCGGCCAGCTGCTCGAGCTCGGCCGGGGACAGCTCCAGCAGCTGGCGGGCGAGCCAGGCGGTCTTGCGAGCCCGAGTGCGCTCGAGCAGGGCCTCGCCCTCGGGAGTGAGCGTGACGCGCACGAAGCGTCGGTCGCTCGGATCGGTGATCTTCTCGACGAGGCCCTTGTCGTGCAGGAGCCCGATGACCTTGGTGATCGTCGGTGACGACACCCGCTCGAGTTCGGCCAGCTCGCCGAGGGTGAGCGGCCCGGCGGACGACACCGTGGCCAGCACCGCGCCCTGGGTGGGGGAGAGGTCGCTGTCCGCCGTCTGCCGCAGCTGGCGCGCGAGCCGCGTGACCACGAGGCGCAGGCGGCCCGCGAGCTCGGCGGTCTCGTCGGGAACGGGCATGGGTGACATCATTTCACCTAACTAACTAGTGTGGCTACTTATTCCAGGTGGTGCCCCCGGGCCAGACTGTCGCCATGCCCACCCTCCTGCGCCCGATCGACCTCGATCGACATCAGAAGGTCCGTGCCTGGGTCGACCTCCCGGGGGTCCCGGTCGGCACCCCTGGCAAGGTGCTCCAGGTCGCGGGGCTCTCCTGGGTGCGGTATCGGGTGCTGTTCGAGAACGGCGTCGATCACGGACAGCTCGACGGCCGCCACATCGTCGCTCGCGATGACTTCGTGCCGGTCGACGAGCGCGTCGAGGTCGAGGAGGTCGTCTCCACGGGCGGGGACGCTGACGACGCCGGAGCGGGTGGAGACGCGGCGGCCACCGACAACGAGTTCGGCGTGCCGGCGCACCTGCTCGAGCGGGCCAAGGCCGCCCGAGCGCGCCGGGCCGCGCTCTAGGGACGACCGATCACCAACGAACACGGGGGAACGAATGAAGCTGTCAACTCAGCTCAGCTACGCAGGGGGCTTCAAGCAGGGCGTCGACCAGGTGGTCGAGCTCGAGAAGGCCGGCCTCGACATGGTGTGGGTGGCGGAGGCCTACAGCTTCGATGCGGTCAGCAGCATGGGCTACCTCGCCGCGCGCACTGCCACGGTGCAGATCGCCTCCGGCATCCTTCCGATCTACACCCGCACCCCCACGCTGATCGCCATGACGGCCGCCGGCATCGACGCGCTCTCCGACGGTCGCTGCGTCCTGGGCTTGGGCGCGTCCGGGCCGCAGGTGATCGAGGGCTTCCACGGCCTCGCCTACGACAAGCCCCTCGGCCGCACCCGGGAGATCATCGACATCTGCCGCCAGGTGTGGCGCCGCGAGCGCGTCGAGCACGACGGGGCCAGCTACCACATCCCTCTCCCGGAGGGGCAGGGAACCGGCCTGGGCAAGCCCCTCAAGCTGATCAACCACCCCGTGCGCAGCGAGATCCCGATCTACGTCGCGTCGCTGGGTCCGAAGAACGTCGAGATGACCGCGGAGAAGGCGGACGGCTGGCTGCCGCTCTTCTACCTGCCCGAGAAGGCCAGGGACGTGTGGGGCGCCGACCTCGCGGCGGGCGCCGCCAGGCGTGATCCCGGCCTCGCACCGCTCGAGGTCGTCGCCGGCGGCCTCTTGTCGGTGGGCGACGGCGCCGAGTCGGTCCGCGAGCTCTCGCGTCCGATGACAGCGCTGTACGTCGGCGGCATGGGCGCGAAGGGCCGCAACTTCTACAACGACCTGCTCAAGCGCTACGGCTACGAGGCCGAGGCGGAGGCGATCCAGGACCTCTACCTGGACGGCAAGAAGGACGAGGCCGCCAAGCTCGTTCCCGATGACCTCCTCGAGGCCACCTCCCTCTGCGGCCCGGAGGGCTACGTGCGCGAGCGCCTGGCGGCCTTCAAGGAGAGCGGCGTCACGGTGCTGAACGTGACGCCCGTGGGGCCTGACCCGGTGAAGCTCATCGAGCAGGTCAAGGGCTGGATCGAAGACCTGTAGCGGAGCGCAGCTGGCTCGCGCCATGAGTGCGGCCTCCAAAGAGCGGATGGAGGCCGCACCCACGACAGGAGCCACCGCTCCCCGCTCGCAGCGGTGACTCCGCTGGGCTCCCCATGAGGATGCGGACCTCCGGGAGCCTCCGCTGACCATCGGTCGATCCGCCGGATGGGTTGAGGCAGGATTGCCCGGTGGCGGACGAGGGGCGGGAACCGCTGACGGAGGGGGAGCTGCGCCGTGCCGAGCTCGTGGCGCTCGGGCTTCTCTTCGTGCTGAACGTCGCCGACGTGGTGATCACGCGACTCCTGCTCGACCGAGGCGGCGTGGAGCTCAACCCGCTGGCCGATCGACTCCTCGCGTCGAACACGACCCTCGTCGTCAAGGTCGGCATCGTCGTCGCGCTGGCCGTGCGAGCGCTTCGTCAACCGCCGCGCCTCATCGTCGTGTGCTTCATCTGGCTGGTGGTCGGGATCTACGTGCTCGCGATCGCGCTCAACGGCTCGCAGCTCGTCGATGCCTGGAGCTGATGCCCTTCCCGGCGCCGGCCGCGGCTGACCAGGCTGGGTCAGTTCCAGCTGAACCAGTGGGGGTGGAGGCGTTCGCCGTGGGGTGGGGTGTAGGCGTTGGGCTCGTCGAGGCGGAGGGCCGTCGGCGGGCCACCATCGGGTGGCTCGATCGGTCTCCCGAAGCGGTCGAGGAAGCGGAGGGTGCCGTCCTCGGGGTTGCCCTCGAGGGAGAGGTGCCCGTCGTGGAGCTCGCGGTGGTGGCTCGGGCACAGGCACACGA
>CAVVRO010000011.1:0-298268 GCA_963750645.1 uncultured Microthrixaceae bacterium
CGTGATCAGACGAAGCGCTTCAGCGGGCGCACGACACGCTCGTAGCCTCGCTGTGGCCAACCGCGCTGTCTCCAGCGGCTCGGGTCGATGCGGACGCTGTCCGCCAGGTCATCCTCGAACTGCTGATCGAGCGTGGATGCCGTGACGTCATCGATGAGGACGACGTTGATCTCCTCGTCCAGCGACATGGAACGGCTGTTGAAGTTGGCGGAACCCACAACGGCGATGTGCTCGTCGACCGTCATCACCTTCGCGTGCAGCATCGTGGTCTGGAAGTTCCAGATGTCGACGCCGCTGTCGAGCAGGCGCTTGTACGAGGACTCAGCGACGACCTGCACGATCCGCTTGTCCGCGTGCGGCCCGGGAAGGAGGATCTCGACCTTGACCCCGCGGTTGGCGGCGCCGCAGAGGTCGCCGACGAGCTCCTCATCTGGCACGAAGTACGCAGTGGTCAGCCGCACCCGCGATCGTGCGAGCTGGAGGAGCGTCCGGAACAGTGTTTCCGCGTCGCTTCGACCCGTCTCGGATGCGCCTCGAATGCACTGGATGACCGCGTGTCCGGGTTGGGGCTGATCGGGGAATCGATCGATGGCTTGGTCGAAGATCGCTGCATCGGCCTCGATCCAGTTGTCGAGGAAGGCCGCGCGCAACCCGTCCACGGCGGGGCCCCTGATGCGAAAGTGCGTGTCGCGCCACTCGCGTTCGTCGCGGGCGTTGCCCTGCCACTCGTCAGCGATCCCGACCCCACCGGTGAAGGCCACGCTCTCGTCCACGACCAGGACCTTCCGGTGCGTGCGGTGGTTGACCTGCCCCGCTCGGAGCCGCTTGAGCGGGCGGAACCATCGGAGGTGGACACCGTTGTCCTCCATCAGCCGAATCGAGGAGGGGTCGATGAGGCGGGCACCGAAGGAGTCAAGGAGCACTCGAACCCGCACATCCTCTCGGGCACGCTTGGCGAGCGCCTCGGCGAGGCGGCCGCCGACCTCCCCCTTCCAGTACACGAAGGTCAGGAAGTCGATCGTGTGCTCCGCGCCCTCGACCGCCTCGAACAGAGCGGGAAAGATCTCGCAGCCGTTGCGCAGCACCTCGACGGTATTCCCCTCGGTGGCCGGCATGGCCGTCAGCAGGGTCATCGGCAGATCAGCCCTCGAAGATACGGTGCTGGTCCCCGTTCCCGCGGTATCGGCTCAAGGACCAAGACCCGCGCCCACGCTCTGAATCTCGCGAGCCCGGGCGACGACCTCGGCACGGTCCGCTCGAGGGAGGCCCCGCTGAGGGCGCGACTCGGCCCCCCACCGAACGCGGAAGGCCGAGTGCCAACCCTGCCCGCCAACAGGTTGTTCTGTCCGCCCAAGCTGTAAAGCGCCGTTGGCGTCACCAGGGATACGCCAATGCCTGCCCGCGCACGACGAGGCGTGCTGGCAGCCGGGGTTGTGGCCCCCGTCCGACGGACGGGCAGGACGGGGGCCGGCACGCATCGTCGAGCCCGATCCGTCACCACACAAGAGTCGAAGGTCCTCTCTCCCGGCAGCCGCGCGACGGCATCAGGAGGCGGAGTTGCAGCCACGGCACCAGCGGGGCTGCAGCTCCTGAGGTTGGTCGCTCGATTCGGTTCGCGGCCGGCCGGGCACATCCTTCCCGGCGTCGCCGGAGAGGATGGTGCCCGGGCCACGGGCGCCCGAGCCACTTGAGCGCACCACCGTCTGTCCCCAGCTGCTCCCGCGTGCCCGACGCTTCGCCTTGCTCGCTGAGGCGATCGTACGCACGGGGCCGTGCACCCGCATCGTCAATTCGTGCCAACTTGGTGCCGGGACCCGACGGCCAACAACCCGGCGTCAGTCGGCTCCCCCACAGCCGATTGGCCCTGGTCCGGAAGGTGCGCTCCAGCGTGGACGCCTATCGTCTCGCGGCATCGAGCAGGGACAGGATGGAGCGGGGATGGACCATCTCATCGAGATCGTCCCGCCGTCGGAGCTACACCGCCGACATGGCGAGGAGATCGCCTCCGGCCGGACCGTGGTCGAGGCGTTCGTGACCGACGAGGAGGGCTGGCCGATCGCCGCCAGGGTGATCTGCGTGGGGACGGTGGCGACCGAGGAGCAGGCGGAGGCGGCGGTCCTCGCCGCGGTACGGGGCGCATCGCTCGTGATCGCCGTGACGCTGGAGGGTCCGCCGCGCCAGCGCCTGATCGAGGATCTCGCGAACCTCGGGCCGGTGGTGTCCGGCGCCGGTGACGTGCTGGCGGACAGCGCCCGGCCCGCGATGACCAGCGAGGAGCAGGCGCTCGTCGACCACGTCACCGGCGGCGCCTCCGTCATCGACGCGGCACGGCAAGTGGGGTTGTCGGTGCGCAGCGCGCACCGACGGTTCGCCGCGCTGCGGGCCCGGCTGGGGGTGACCACCAACTCCGAACTCCTGATGCGGGTGAACGGTGAACGTCGCGACCAGGACGCGCTCCGGCCCCGTGGGACCGATGCGGCGAGAGGCGGGCCACGGTTCTGGGCCCGACAGGACGACCTCGCGGACCTCGACTCACGTCTCGCAGCAGGTCGACATGTGGTCGTGGTGGGCGAGGCCGGCATGGGCAAGACGACGCTCCTGCGCGCCTCGGTGTCGCCGCAGAGTGCTCGCGCGGTCGCTGGCGGGGCCCTCTCCACGCTGCAGTGGATGCCGTACCTCGCCCTGATCCGGGCCACTGGTCCGCCTCCGGCGGGTGCCGACGCCGCCGCCGTCGCCCTCCACGTGATCGAGCGTGTGGGCGACGGCATCCTCGTCCTCGACGACCTGCAGTGGGCCGACACCGGCACGCTGGCCCTGCTGCCTCGGCTCGCCGACCACCTACAGCTTCTCGCCGCGGTCCGTGCCGGTGACCCCGGCACCGCTGCCGCCCTCGCTGCGATGCGGGAGGCCGGCGCAGAGTCCATCCACCTCAGCGAGCTGCCGCCCCCGCTGGCGGCGGCGGTCGTCCGCGCTCGCCGTCCCGGCCTCTCCGATGAGGAGCTCACCTCGGTGTTGGGCCGGGCCGGCGGGAACCCGCTGCTGCTCGAGGAGCTGGCCGACGATGCGTCACCGACGCTGCGCGCCTCCCTGCTGGGCCGCCTCGACCGTCTCGGGGACGACGCCCGCGCCGCCCTCATCCGCCTCGCGCTCCTCGGCGGACTGGCCGAGCCCCACCTCGTCGGTGACGGGCTCGACGCGCTGGTCGAGGTCGGACTGGCCCGCCGCTCCGGGGATCTTGCCGTGCTCCGTCACGACCTCATCGGCACCGAGGCGCTGGAGCTGCTCGACGAGCCAGAGCGACGCCGGTTCCACGCCGAGCTCGCGGCGCGACTGCCGCCCGCCGAGGCGGCCCGCCACCACCTCGCCGCGGGCGATCTCGAACAGGCCCGAGCCGCTGCGCTCAGGGCTGCCGACTCGGCGGCGTTCCCGGGCGAGCGGGCCCGCGACCTCCTCCTCGCCGCGACCTGCACGGGCGGCGCCGTCACCAGCCGCGACGCTGGCACTGACGTCCCCACCGTGTTGAGGGCCGTCGACGCGTTCCTCGAGGCGGGCGAGCTGGTCGAAGCCCGACGGGCCGTGGACGGGATCATCGGTCTCGACCGTGGGGGCGACGTGGCCTTGCGCCGAGCCCGGGTCCTGTGGCAAGCCGGCGACCCCGAGGGGGCGCGCCAGGCCGTCGACGACGGTTTGACCATGGCGGCGGGCACAGGGACCCCAGTGGAGGTGGGCCTGCGGGTGGAGCAGCTGCGCTACCCGATCCGGGTCGAGTTCGACGCCGAGCGAGCGCTGGCCATGGCCACCCAGACCGTCGCCCTGGCCGAGGCGGTCGGGGCCGAGGAGGCGCGGGCCCGCACGCTGCTCGGGAGCGCGCTCCTGGTCGCCGGCTCGAACGACTGGGACCGCCACATCACCGCTGCGCTGGAGCAGGCGCGACGGGAGGGTGACCTCGACACCACGTTCGAAGCGTCGAACGCGCTGGTGGCCGCGCACATGCTGGCCGGCGACCGCACGCTGGCGCGCCGCTTCGCGACCGAGGCCGCCGCCCTGGCCCGGACCACCCACCGCCGGCATTGGGAGGAGCAGTTCACCGTCACCGCGAACCTCCTCGCCCTGATGGCCGGGGCGTGTCACGAGGTCGCCGCGTGGGGTCGAGCGTTCGTGCGGCCGCATCTCACGGTGGCGGTGCACGTTGCCTACGCCGTGCACGCCATAGCGCTGGCCGACCTGGGGTACGGACGTGACGCGCTCGGGGTGCTGGCGGAGGGCAAGGCACTTCCTACCGGTGACGCCACCGGGGCCAGCCTGCTGCGCTGGGCCGAGGCCGAGACGCTGTGGCTCACCGGTCAGCCCGACCGAGCGGTGGTGGCAGCTGACGAGTGCATCGAGCGGGGCGCCGAGCACTTCCCCGTCCGACCGCTCGCCGGCGCGCTGCGGGCCTGGATCGAGCTCGACCTCGGCCGACCGCCACGGATTGCGGACCGGTCCGGGTGGGCGTTCGCGGCTGCCGCTACCAGCGAGAGCCGCGGCGTCGCCCTCCTCGCCGCCGGCGAGCCCACCGACGCCATCGCGTGCTTCGAGGAGGCCGCCGCGCTGGCGGCCGACGCGCCTCGGTTCGCACTGAGGGCGAGTTGGGGCGCGGGTGAGGCGGAACGGCGAGCGGGTCGGCTCGACGCCGCCCTCGCCCGGCTGCTGGCGGTCGAGGCCGAGGCCGAGTCGCTCGGCTTCCTCGCTCTGGCCGGTCGGGTCCGCCGGTCGCTACGCCAGGCCGGGCACCCGGGCGCCGGGACCGGCGCGTGCGGGCAGGGTGTGACCCCGCGCCAACAGCAGGTGCTCGCCCTCGTCGCCGAGGGTCACACGAGCAGCGAGATCGCCGCGCTGCTCGGCGTTCGGACGACGACGGTGGAGACACACATCAGAGCGGCGATGGAGCGCCTCGGCGCCACCACGAGGGGCCAGGCGGCCCTTCGGGTGATCGACCGCCCTGGAGTCGAGCGAAGCTGCGACGACGAATCCTCGATTGACGGCGGCGAGTTCCCGCGGGTGCACCCGGCCTGATCGGCGTCGCGGCTAGGTCAGGTCTTCAGGACGTGGACCACGCGGGCACGGTGCTCATCGTCACGCCGTTGTGAGACAGACGCTCGCCACCGCCGCCCGCGAGCGCAAGCGGACCGAAACGCTCGGCACCCCGAGCGCCGACAAGCTGGCGAAGGCGTTCGTCACCGACCGAGCTACGTCGCTTGAGGCGGCACGGGCCGTGTGCGCCGCCTGCCCGGTGAGGGCCGATGGCCAGGCCACCGGCGTCGCCGACGACTCGCTCGGGGGCGGCCTCACGGCATCGGAGCGGCGGACGGTCCGGCGAGGCGTGGCCCAGGACCGCTCCGGTTCGTCGAGGCGGCCCGCAGGGAATTGTGGCAGCCTCGGCGGCCGCGAGTCTCGTCTGAGGCTCGTTCTCACCACGATGGGGGACAGATCTGATGGCAGCAATCTCGCAGGTGTCCACTTGGAGCGCGAACCCCGGCAGGTTGATGGAGTTCATGGCGCAGGTCGGCAAGGCCAAGGCCATCCACGAACGGATGGGTGCCACCGTCAACGTCGCGCAGACCGTCAGTGGCGGAACGGCCATGTCCGTGATCTACATGTTGACCTTCGAGTCAGGCGCGGCCTACGGAGCGTTCATGGACGCGACGGGCACCGACGCTGAATGGCAGGAGTTCTGGCTGGGTGCCCTGGGTGATCCCACGGCCACGATGCTCTCGACTGCGACGTACTCGGCCGTCGAGGTGTAGCCGTTCTCCCGATCAGCGGCAGGCCACAACGTTCCTGACAGTCCCGCTCACAGAGAGTCAGGTCCACCGCGTGTCACTCGCGGACCTCAGCTACGTCGCACGAACGACTCCAACGAAGCTTGTGGGGTAACCGCCCGTGACGACGGGACGATCGCTGGGGAGCCCATACCGAAACGGCGTGCGGTTGCCGGACGGGCCGAGGGTGTCGGTCAGGTACCAGACCGCGTTGCGAACGACGCCGATCGTGTCGCGGCCGTCGCCGTCCCAGTCACCCACGACTGGGATGTCGGTCACGCGTCCGAACGTGGCGATCCGGTTGGCGGAGCCGCCCGAAAGGCTGTCGCGCAAGTAGAACGTGCTGCCGCGTCGCACACCGGGGGTTTCGATTCCGTCGCCGTTCCAGTCGCCGAGGAGGGGGACGTCGCCCGCTCGGCCGTAGGCGAAGACATGGTCGGGCCCGTGGATGGGCGTGGTGAAGGGGGTGTCATGCAAGTACCACATGTTCCCGCGCACCACGCCGTAGCCATCCCCCACCCCGGCCCTCAGCTGCCCGCACACCGGGTACCCAACCATGTCGCCCTCGAAGTTGAGACCCGAGGTCCCGTTACTGACCAGTTGGTGCCAATTGCCCGCCAAGTCGACCTCTGTGGGTCCCTCGCCGAGGTAGAAGCTGCACTCGAGCGTGAAGCTTGGGGGTTGACCGAACGTGAGGCTGTACGCCGTGCCTCTCCAGAACCATCTCCAACTGCTCGTCGCCGCCATCACAGGTTCACCGGCCGGTCTCGACTCCAGCCGCGCTGCAGATGACGACTCGGCCAACGGCAGCGCCAGGGCCACCAAGGCCAGAGCCACCGCCACGCGACGGACCATGTCGAACCCTCCCAGCGACCGTCACCATGGGCGCTGCGCTTTCCAAAGTCAACGAGCCGCCCACCCCCGGCATGCACCTGGACCTCCGCACCCAGGAGAGTGTCGAGGGGATCAGCATCGTCATGCTCGCCCCCGAGCCTGGGCCCTGAAGCTCGGGGAGGCGGCCCCAGGCACAGCTGCCGTGGTCATGGGTCTCTCTGGCTCGGTAGGTTGGTCACCCCGTTGGTCTCCTGAGGCCAGAACGCAGCAGAGGCCACTCCGAGAGAATGGCCCCTGACCTGCGGTTTTCCCGGTCGGGCCGAGAGGATTCGAACCTCCGACCTCTTGACCCCCAGTCAAGCGCGCTAACCAAACTGCGCCACGGCCCGGGATTGGAAGAGCGAACCTACCAGACGGCTCCTGGCCGCCCGCCAGCCGATCAGGCGCGCAGCGCGCGCACCTCGTCGTTGGCGTCACGCAGGCGGCCCGAGAGCGTGATCGCCAGGTTCCGGCCCATCCGGGCGGCGAAGCCCGGGATCTCACGTTCCAGGCGCGCCAGGGCCGCGATGGGGAGGACGCGGCAGGTCGTGGCGACCTCCACGTCGACGCTCGCCGAACGGGTTCCTCCGTCGACGATCGCCATCTCACCGAAGCTCCCGCCGGGGCCGATGGTCGTGATCCGCTCCTGGTGATCGTCGGCGCCCAGCACGACGCAGACGCGACCGGACACGACGAAGTAGACCGAGTCGGCCACCTCGCCTTCGTCGAAGATCCGCGCTCCCGCGGCGTGCCGTTCGAGCGTCGTGACGGAGACGACCGCTTCGATCTCGTCCGCGCTCATGCCCGCGAGCAGCTCCTGATCGGCCAGGTCGGTCTCCTCCTGCTCGGCAGGGGCACCAACCTGCTCGAGGATCTCGTCCTCGCAGCGTTCGAGCGCGGCGTCGAACCCGAGGTGGGTGCTCACCCGCTCGCCGGCGAACTGCTCGGCGTCGGGGCCCGCGACTGCCACGGTGACACCGTGCTCGGCGGCGACCCGCAGCGTCGCCTCGAGGACCGGCAGCGCACCGTCATCGATCGAGGTCACCCGTGTGACATCCAGGATCAGGTGCGACACATCAGCCGTGTCCGCCGCGATCTTCCTGCTGAGCTCCTCGGTCGAGCCGAAGTGGAACGGGCCCTGGACCTCGATCACGCGCAGCCGGCGACCCGCCGTCCGCAAGGCATCGCCGTGCGCCGGCGAGCGGCGGCGCTTCGAGCGGACGACCGACCCGTCGTAGGACCGGCGCACGACCGACGCCGAGGCCCGGCCGTCGAACATGTGCAGTCCGAACCGTCGCGTCAGGTGCTCGCAGGCGCGGATGCCTCGAACGCTGTTGCCTCGCGCGTCGAGCGGCGGCGAGTGGACGCCGATCGCGAGCACGCCGGGAAGGATCGCCAGCACGCCGCCAGACACCCCGCTCTTGGCCGGAAGCCCGATCCGGTAGAGCCACTCCCCTGCGTAGTCGTACATGCCGCAGATGGTCATGACGCTCAGCACTCGAGCCACGTGCGCCGGTGACAGGGCCTCCTCCCCGGTGAGGGGGTTGACGCCCCGGTTGGCCAACGTCGCCCCCATGGTGGCGAGGCTGCGGGCGTCCACCAGCACGGAGCACTGGCGGAAGTAGGTCTCGACGGCCGCGTCGACCTCCTCCCGCAGCATCCCGAAGGTCCGCATCAGGTAGGCGATGGCACGGTTCCGGTCGCCGGTCCGCCACTCCGCCTCGAACACCGCCTCGTCGATCTCCAGGTCGGCCCCCGCGAAGCACGACAGGCCGCCGAGCATGCGCCGCTCCCGCTCCCCCCGCTCCTCGCCCAACAGGCTCGTGGTGACGATGGCGCCGGCGTTCACCATCGGGTTGAAGGGCCGCCCACTCACCTCGTCCACCGTGATCGAGTTGAAGGTGTCACCGGTCGGCTCCACCCCCACGCGCTCCAGCACCGCCTCGACGCCGAGGCGATCCAGCGCGAGCCCGAAGGCGAACGGCTTCGACACGGACTGGATGGTGAAGGGCACATCGGCATCCCCGGCCGAGTAGCAGTGGCCGTCCACCGTGACGATCGAGAGCCCGAACGTGTTCGGATCGGCCTCGGCGAGGGGATCGATGTAGGTCGCCAGCTCGCCGTCGGCGATGTCGATCAGGGCCTTGTAGACCTCGACGAGCTCCATCGAGAGCGGGAGCTCCCCGGGAGCGACACCAGGGTGGGTCACGGGACGGACTCGACCACGCTCGGGTCTCGCGCCGATTGCCCAACGGTTACCGGCGCGTGAACTGCGCCCGTTTCCCGTGCAACCCGGACGCGCGGCGACCTCCGGCGACTAGGGTCACCGCTGCTTGAGCGAGGGCGTTCGCTCACCGGAGGGAGAGCAATCATGGGCACGAACAATTCACGCAGGCGCGCGGCGGCGCTCGCCACCGCGTTCATCGCAGCCGTCGGGATCGCCGCGGTGGTGATCCCCGCACTGGCGGCCCCTTCGCCGAGCGCCGTCCGGCTCCACCTGGGCAGCGACGGGCAGTACTTCGCCTACGGCACCCAACAGCAGCCCATCACGACGAGCGGCTGCAAGATCAACTCCCCGGAGCCGATCATCGACCTCTCCGCCGGGAGCAAGTACCCGGGTCTGGCCTCGAATGGCATCGGCGTCAAAGGGTCGAGCTCCACCGGCACCTCGTGCGGTCAGGTCGAATCCGGCGAGTCGCTGAAGCTCGCACGCGGCGCCAACCTCGGCGGCCGCAAGTTCACCGGCGTCCGCCTCGATCTGGAGATGACCAAGAGCGCCGTCGTCAAGCTCACGCTGGCATCCTCCACCCGGACGGAGATCTACCAGCTGCAGACCGGCCGCAGCATCCAGTCCTCCCAGTCGGGCGAAGCGGGGTACGACAGCACGGTTCCCTACCTCGTGTCCTCCGGTCCGGGTGATCAGGTCGATGCCTGTGCGGCCCCCAACAGCTCCGGCCCCAACAGCGGCCCCAACGACAACTGCCTGTGGACCGTCATCCCCGGGTTCGACTTCGACACCATCACCCTGACCGTGGGCTCGAACCTGCCGAGCAGCGACGGCGACTGCTACAAGGGCACCGTCGCGCTCGAGGGCGGCGGCGACTTCGGCAACAGCCCGGACTACGAGACGCTCCTCTACCTCGCCAACACCGCCCCGACGGCCAACAACGACACGTACAGCACCAACGAGGACGTCAGCGTGCAGGGCAACGTGCTCACGAACGACACCGACGCTGACGGCAACCCGTTGACCGCCTCGGTCGTCACGGGTCCGGGCCACGGCTCGCTGAGCCTGACGCCGGCGACCGGTGCGTTCACCTACACACCGGATCCCGACTGGTTCGGCATCGACTCGTTCACCTACGCGGCCTCCGACGGCACGGCCTCCTCGAACGCGACGGCCACGATCACGGTGGCGTCGGTGAACGACCCCCCCGTCGCCGCCAGCGGCACCGCCACGACCGACGAGGACTCGACCGTCACGATCACGGTGGCGACAGACGTCGACAGCACCGATCTCAGCGCGGATTGCGACAGCTCCGGCGGGGGCACGCTCGACGACAACGGTGACGGCACCGTCGACTTCACCCCACCCGCGAACGTCAACGGGCCCATCACGATCACCTGCACGGTCACCGACGACCAAGGCGGAACGACCTCGCCAGAGGCCGAGATCGAGCTGAGTGTCGACGCGGTGAACGACGCTCCCATCGCCGTCAACGACTCGGCTGAAGCCAATGCCGGCGGCTTCGTCGTGATCGACGTGCTGGGCAACGACACCGACGTGGACGGCGACGTCCTCGAGGTGGCGGACATCGCCGACGTGAGCCCGAGCGGGGCGACCGCGCTCGTCAACGTCGATGGCGACGTCGTCTACACCCCGCCGGCGGGCTACGACGGACCCGGCTCGTTCACCTACGCCGCCTACGACGGCGAAGCCAGCTCCAACGTCGCCACTGTGGACATCACGGTCTTCCCCGTCCTGTGCACCGGCGACACGGTGTCCGACACCGACGGCGAGGTCATCGGTGCCTTCACCCGCCTGACCGACAGCTTCGACTGCAAGCGCTACGCGCTCGACGCCGTGAACGGCGACGGCGAGGGGGACACGATCCTGTTCCAGCCCTCAGGCACCGCTCTGGAGATCGGGTATCGGGGTGTGGTCTCGTTTGGACCTGACGTGTCTCCGCCACCCGGCGCGAACCCGCTGCGGCTGAGCTACGACCCCACAGGGAATTTCAGCTTCCAGCCCATGCAGTGGTGCATGAGCCCTCAGTTCGATCACGAGAACATCCTCGAGACAGCCGACGGCCTACCGCTGTTCGCGGCGGTGACGGCCGCCGAGCTTCCCGCTGGGGAGACCTGGTGCATCGCCTCCGCGTACACCCAGGGAGATGAGGAGGGGAACCTGCTCACCTACTGGCAGGTCTACGGCCTCGACGACCCCAGGATGACGCGGTGAGCCGCAGCCAGTTCGACGCCTAGGGAGTCGAGGAGCGCCCGACCCTCCGCCGTGGCAGCGGGGTCGTCATCAAGAACCAACAGCAGACCGAGCTCGTACAGGAGGTCCATCCTCCGGGCTGCGGTCACCGCGCTGGCGCGCTCCTCAAGCGCACCAGCCAGGTCGCCCAGCTGAGCCAGCGCCTCGGCGCGCACCAGGCCCACTGATGCAGCGAAGATCGCCGCGTCCGAACCGGCCGCCTCCTCGGCCTCGGCGAGGATCGAGAGCGCCTCCTGCCCGCGTCCCTCCTCGACGCGACACGCGGCGAGGTTGACAGCGGCCTCCAGAGCCGTACCGAAGAGGGAAAGCGACCTCGACTCGCCGAGGACCTCCTCGAGCACATGAGTCGCACCAGGCAGATCTCCCTCGCCGAGGAGCAGGCGCCCGAGCTGGATCTCGTCGAACAAGGCTCCGTCGACGAAGCCGACCGCCCGATGGGTCTGTGCCGCGGCGACGATCAACGGACGCGCGGCGGCGAACTCCCTGCGGTTGATGAGCAGCTCAGCCACGTTGGCCTGATGCACGGCGGCGTTGACCACGTCCCCGGTCTCCACATACGCGTCATGAGCCCGCTGGTAGCACTCGAGTGCCTCATCCCACCGGCCCTCCCAGTAGAGGAAGAACCCGTGGTTCCCGAGCGCGGCCGCCGCCCGGTGCGGCTCGCCGAGCATCTGGTGGATCTCGACGACACGCCGGTGGTGGACAGCCTGATCCATCTCACCGAGGAAGGCATGGGCCCAGTCGATCACGTTGAGGGCCTTGGCCAGCTCCCCCAGCTCTCCCACGCGCTCTGCCTCGGCTGCGGCGCCCTGTGCGACCACGAGCGCCCGGCGAGGCTGCTCCTGACCTTGGCGGATGATGGCCCGCATCGTGGCCACGGCCACGCGGACTCGCTCAGCGTGGTCGGTGGAACCGTCACGCACGGCTCGGTCCGCGGCGCTCAGCTCCTGCAGCGCTGCCACGAACCGACCGGCCCGCTCCCGAGCGCGGGCCCGCTTGAGGTGGAGGTTCGCACGCTCCATCTCGTCGCTGCCGGCCAGCACGGTCGCTCGGCGGTAGGCCTCCATGGCGTCGTCCGGCAATCCGGCTTGTTCGAGTACGTCGCCCAGGGCCGTCCAGGTCGTCAGGTGCTCTTCGGGCGCGATCCCCGCCAGGCGCCGGCCCGCCTCGAGGGCCCGGCGGTAGAGCGCCGCGGCGTCGCTGTTCGCGTAGGAAGCCTGAGCCTTGGACCCTGCGAGGCGCGCGTATCGCCAGGCCCGCTCGAGGTCACCACCCTCGAAGAAGTGCACCGAGAGCAGGTCGGCGACCGAGTCGACGGCACCTGAGGCCACCCGCTCCATGACCTGGCCGGCCCGAAGGTGCAGCACCCGACGACGACGGTACGGGAGGCCGCGGTACGCCACGTCTCGAATCACCGACTGTCGAAACCGCGCGACGCCAGCGGGGTCGAAGTGCACGAACTGCGCCAGCTCATCCGTCACGCTGTCGTCGATCTCGATCCCGTCATCACTCAGGATCTGCCTCCACACGAGAGGATTGAAGCTACGGCCGAGGACCGACGCGTAGCCGAGCAGCAGTCGAGGAAAGGGGCTCAGCACGTCGATCTCCGCCGCGATCAGCGCCTCGAGCGAGTCTGGGAGGTCATCGATCGCACCGCGCTCCCGCCCAAGCCGCACGAGCGCGTCGAGCACCAGAGGGTTGCCGGCCGCGCGTCCAACGAGGCGTTGGACCTCGTCGGGGCGGAGCGGCGTGGAGTTGAGGGCAGCGAGCAGGTCACGGATCTCGCCGTCCTCCATGGCACCGAGCTCCAACCGGCGACCGGGCGGCACAAAGCCGTCGTCGACCCCGCTTCGCCGAACGACGACCATGGACCAGTCAGACCGCTGGCGGATCGCCGGCACCAGGGAGGCAAGGAGAGCGTTGGAGGCCCCGTCGGTCCATTGGGCATCCTCCACCAGGAGCACGACCGAACCGTCGAGGGCGCGGTCGAACAGGCGCATCACCGCTGCGGCGAGCCGGTCGGGGAGGAAGCGCGGCTCGATGGCATCGACCTCGGGTGTCGACGGCGTGTGGACGTGGGCCACCGCGCCGATGAGCGGGAGCATCGGCAGCAGATCGGGTGCGGCCCGGCCGACCGAGGCCGCCAGGTGCGCGGCCATCGTGGCCTGGTCAGCCCGTTCGACCCCGAGGAGCGCTCGCATGGAGTCGCGGAACGCACGGTAGGAGCTGGTGGTCCCGTCTGGCTCGCCGCGCACGGTGAAGTGGGCGGTCCCCGTTGCCGCCAGGGCCTCGTTGACGAGGCGGCTCTTCCCCATGCCCGTGTCCCCGACGATCGTCAGGACCGCCTCCTGGTCGCCTCCGGCACGCTGCAGCACGTCCATGACCTGCTCGAGCTCCGACCGCCGGCCGACGAAGGGCCCCCGCTGGTGCGCGGTCTCGCGGGTGCCGGTCTCGTCATCGACCGCGTAGGCCTGCACCGGCTGTGACTTGCCCTTCACCGAGAACGGGGTCAGGACCCGCGTGGCGAAGACCGGACGGGAGCGATCGAGGATGCCGGGGGTCGCGTAGACCTCGCCGTGGGGAGCCGCGCTCATCAGTCGGGCGGCCAGGTTCACCGTGTCGCCCATGACGGTGAAGGTCGCCCGATGGGTCGCGCCGATCGTGCCGGCGAACACGTGGCCGTCGTTCACCCCGATCTGCAGGGGAAGCGGCAGGTCGGTGTCGGCGATCGACCGCAGCGCGCGGAGGAGGCGCCCTTCGTGGTCGGCCTGGGCTCGAGGGACCCCGCTGACGAGGATGATCTTGCCGCCGTCCTCGTCGATGTCGCTGGCGAGGAAGGCGACGCCCGCCTCGTCGGCGGCGGCCTGGACCGCACTGACCACGGCGTGCAGGGCATCGGCCAGTGCGTCGGGGCCCGCAGACGCGAGGAGCGCATCGGTCCCACGGAAGCGGATGAACGCGACCGCTGCGATCCGGTGCTCGAACTCCACCTCGCCGGGCCGCAGGTGCTCCCGCAGGATCTCGGGGAGGCAGGCATCGATCGTCTCCGCCGGCACCTGGCGGCGAAGCCGCGCGCCGGCGGGGGCCACGGGCGCGCGTCGCCACCGGAGCACGGTGGTGTCGGGCGGGCCCGGCTTGGTGGCGTCGGACGGGAGCTGTTGCGCCATCTCTGGGCTCACGAAGATCTCCCCCGCGGAGGCGGCGTGCTCCATCTGGGTGGTGCGGGTGGCGGCAGGGCCCGTGACGATCAGCTCGTGGTGCCGCGTGCCGACGCGGAACAGCTGCACCGTTCCCGAGTGGAGCCCGACCGACATCCGCAGCTGCACCTTGCCCACGGACATCGGCACCTGCGTGGCCGCCCGCAAGGCCGCTCGCATCTCGACCGCGGCCGCGGCCGCTTGTCGCGGGTGGTCGTCACCGTCGAACAGGAGGAGCAGTGCGTCACCCCCGAACTTGAGCAGCGACCCCCCGCGCTGGAACGCGATGTCGAGCATCGTGCCGAACACCCGGTTCAGGACGTCTGTCAGCTCCTCGACCCCGATCCGGCCTCGCATCGCCAAACGCTCGGAGAGGGCCGTGAACCCGGAGATGTCGACGAAGCACAGGCTGCCGTCGAGCTCCTGCCACCGCGCACCTGGGGCATCGAGGTCCCACTCGCACGCGACCCTCGGCACGAAGCGGTCGAGAGCGATGGCTGGTCGCGTCGGCATGTCCAGCTCAGGCTAGGCGGCGAGGTGCCCTCGCCGAGTCCGTAGGCTGCGGGCGTGCTGCTGGTCCAGATGAGCGATCCTCACATCGTCGGGCGAACCGAGACGCTCCTCGGCGGGATCGACACCACCGCGTACCTGCGCGACGCCGTTGCCCACGTCAACCGGATGGTCCCGACGCCCGACCTGGTGCTCCTGAGCGGCGACCTGGTGAACGACGGCGAGCCAGAGCAGTACGAGCACCTGGCCGAGCTGTTGGCGCCCCTCTCGGCTCCGATGCACCTGATGCCCGGGAACCACGACCGCACCGACCACCTGCGGGCCGCGTTCCCAGATCTGGTCCACGATCGCGAGGGCCGAGCGGACGGGGTGATCGAAGGACCGGTGCGGGTCGTCACCCTCGACAGCAGCCGCTTCCCGCTCCCCGGCGGCACGCTGGACGGCAGCCAGATCGAGTGGCTCGACGAGGTGCTGCACGAGGCGCCCGCCGCGCCGACCGTGGTGGCGCTCCACCACCCACCGTTCGCCACCGGGATCAGGCACATGGACGCCATGGGCCTGGCGGCCGAGGCGACGGCTCGGCTCGCCGAGGTCATCACGCGCCACCCGCAGGTCGAGCGCGTGCTGTGCGGTCACCTCCACCGCCTCATCATCCGCCGGTTCGCGGGCAGCCTCGCCATGACCAGCCCGGGGACGGCCCACTCCCTGGAGCTCGACTTCACCGACGGACCTCCGGCCTGGAACTACGAGCCCCCCGCGCTCCTGGTCCATCGGTGGGAGCCCGACGACGGCCTCGTCACCCACCTCGAGATCATCGGCGACCATCGGCCCGTGCCCTTCGGGGGCTGACACCTCACCGAAGGGCTCGTGTGGACGTAGGGTCCGCCCATGGAACGCACCTCACTCGGCACCACTGGGATCCAGGTCAGCCGCTACTGCCTCGGGGCGATGATGTTCGGCACGTGGGGCAACCGTGACCACGACGACAGCATCCGCATCATCCACGCCGCGCTGGACGCCGGCATCAACTTCATCGACACGGCCGACGTGTACTCGGGCGGCGAGTCGGAGGAGATCGTCGGCAAGGCCCTGAAGGGCCGGCGGGAGGAGGTCGTGCTGGCCACCAAGTTCGTGGCTCCCATGAGCGACGACTCCAACCACCGCGGGTCGTCGCGTCGGTGGATCATCTCAGAGGTCGAGAACAGCCTCCGCCGCCTGGACACCGACCACATCGACCTCTACCAGGCGCATCGTCCGGACCCGTCGACGGACATCGACGACACCCTGAGCGCCCTGTCCGACCTCGTGCACCAGGGCAAGGTCCGCGTCATCGGCAGCTCCACCTACCCGGCCGAGCAGATCGTCGAGGCACAGTGGGTCGCCGAGCGGCGAGGCCGGGAGCGGTTCCGCTGCGAGCAGCCGCCGTACTCCATCTTCGTCCGCGGCATCGAGACCTCCGTGCTGCCGACCTGCCAGAAGTACGGCATGGGCGTGATCCCGTGGAGCCCGCTGGCCGGTGGCTGGCTCACCGGTCGCTACCGCATGGGCTCTCCCCCACCTGAAGGAGGTCGGGCCCGTCGCACGCCGGAGCGGTTCGACTTCGAGCGGGCAGAGAACCAGCGCAAGCTCCACCTCGTCGAGGAGCTCGTCACCCTGGCCGACGACGCCGGTCTCTCGCTGACCCATCTCGCCATGGCCTTCGTGCTCGAGCATCCGGGTGTCACCTCCGCGATCATCGGGCCCCGCACGATGGAGCAGCTCACCGACGTGCTCGCCGGCGCGGACACGCGCCTGTCCGACGAGGTGCTCGACCGCATCGACGCGATCGTGCCGCCGGGCACCAACGTCAACGTGGCGGACACGGGCTGGGAGGCCGCCTCCCTGCGCCGGTCGAGACGCCGCCGCCCACGACGGTCAGGTCAGCAGTGAGGTGGCGAGCTGCACCAACCGCCACCCGAGGTAGACGACGGTGACGGCGATGAGCAGCTTGAAGTGCCACGGCGCCCCTTCCGTCTCGAACCGCTTGAGCGGCTCGCCGAGCGGCGCGCCACAGGTCGGGCAGGTGCCGTCCGGCTTCAGGGTGTTCGGGTTGTAGAAGCGGTCGCAGGTCTCGCAGTGGGGCACGGTCAGACGCTCCGGCTCAGTCGGGTTCGGGGACCGGCCACCGCGACCCGACTGGGGAGCGCCCGACCGACCAGCTCACCAGCGAGGGTGGCGGCCCCGACGACCCCGTCGACGTCGATGCCGGTGCGCACCCCGAGGTCGTCCAGGACCGCCACCAGCTCCTCGGTGGCGAGGTTCCCGGCGGCGCCGGCTGCGAACGGCGACCCGCCGAGCCCACCGACGGAGGTGTCGAAGCGCGTCACCCCCAGCTGCATGGCCGCGAAGGCGCACACCAGGGCGGCGCCCCGGGTCTCGTGCAGGTGGAGCCCGACCTCGGGGCCGACCACCTCCACCACCTCGGCGATCCGACGGGGCGTGGCCATGCCGGTGGTGTCCGCGCACGTGATGGCCGCACAGCCGGCCTGCCGCAGCCGGTCGGCGAGGTCTCGCACCTGGCCAGGTGCGATGTCACCCTCGTAGGGCGAGCCGAACGCGCAGCTCAGCACTGCATCCACGGGCAGGTCGGCGGCCACACGGCAGATCTCCTCGATGGCGGAAGCCGACTCGGCAGTCGACATGCGAACGTTGCGCTGGTTGTACGTCTCGGAGAGCGAGATCGTGACGGTGAGCTCGTCGACATCGCTCTCCAGCGCGAGCTCGGCACCGCGGACGTTCGGGACCAGCGCCGTGTAGCGCACCGAGTCGACTCGCGGCACGGCGGCCAGCACCTCGGCGGCGCCCGCCATCGCAGGGACAGCCGTCGGCGACACGAAGGCCGCCGCTTCGATGCGAGCGACACCCGCCGCCACCAGCGCCTCGATCAGCCGCACTCGACCGGCGACCGCCACCGGCGCCTCCGGCTGCAGCCCGTCACGAGGCCCCACGTCCCGAATGACCACCGACGTTGGCAGCGCAGGCAACGAGGGGACGGCCAAGCGACCAGCGTGCCGCTGATGAGGTCCGCGCGCCAACCGGCGGGTCGCCCGGCGCAGCCGCAGGGGGCTGTGGGGGCCTCCCCCACGGGTGCGCCGCAGGGGGCTCCGCCCCCGAGGACGCTGAGCGCGGCCGAAGGCCGCACCTCCCAAGCTCGAGTCCGAACCTCTGGTTCGGGCTCGACTACACGGGTGGCACGCCGTGGCGGCGGTCGGAGAAGTGGCGGTCCTTGCCCTTGGCGAGCGCGACAGGCGCTGGAGCACCTCGTGGCGGAGGTCGGGGAAGTCGACCACCGCGTCGATCACCAGCTCGGAGGCGAGGCGGAGCAGGTCGACGTCCTCCTCGTAGAGCGCGCGCTGCTCGGCGACGAAGGCCGTCGCGCTCGTCGGGGTCCTCGATGGCGGCGATCTTGTTGGCGAACACCGCGTTGACCGCCGCCTCGGGACCCATCACGGCGATCTTGGCCGTCGGCAGGGCGAGGGTGGCCTCGGGCTCGAAGGCCGGGCCGGCCATGGCGTAGAGCCCGGCGCCGTAGGCCTTGCGCACGATCGACCGACACCTTCGGCACGGTGGCCTCGGACACCGCGGTGATCATCTTGGCGCCGTGGCGGATGATGCCCTGGCGCTCGACCTCCGTGCCGATCATGAAGCCCGGGCACGTCGGCGAGGAACAGCAGCGGGATGTTGAAGGCGTCGCAGCACCAGATGAAGCGGGCGGCCTTGTCGGCCGAGTCGACGAACAGCACGCCGCCCTTGCGCCATCGGGTTGTTGGCGACGACGCCGACGCGGGCGGCCGTCGAGGCAGCCCGAGGCCGACGATCAGCTCCGGGGCGAACAGCGGCTTGACCTCGAAGAAGCTCTCGGCGTCGACGAGCGCCGTCGATCACGGTCGTGCATGTCGTAGCCCTGGGTCTCCTCGGCCGGGACGATGTCGGCGGTCAGCGCGCGGGCCGGCGGCGCGGCCTCGTAGCACGGGCGGCTCGTCGCGCCACGTGCTGCGGGCAGGTAGGGAAGCAGGCCTTGGCCTGGTCGATGGCGTCGGCGTCGTCGACGGCGAGGTTGTCGCCGCACCCCGACACGGTGGCGTGCATCCGGGCGCCGCCCATCTCCTCGAGGGTGGTGATGCTCACCGATGACCATCTCGGCCATGCGGGGCGAGCCCGAGGTACATCGAGGCGTTGCCCTCGACCATGATCACGATGTCGCAGAACGACGGGATGTAGGCACCGCCGGCCGCGCGACGGTCCGAACAGGCAGCAGATCTGCGGGCACCCGGCCCGAGAGCCGCACCTGGTTGTAGAAGATCCGGCCGGCGCCCCGGCGGCCGGGGAAGAGCTCGACCTGGTCGGTGATGCGGGCACCGGCCGAGTCGACCAGCCAGAACACGGGCAGCTCGTGGCGGAGGGCGTGCTCGGTGAGCCGCACGATCTTCTCGACGGTGCGTGCCCCCCACGAGCCCGCCTTCACCGTCGGGTCGTTGGCCATCACGCAGACGGGCCGTCCGTCGACGGTGCCGACGCCGGTGACGACGCCGTCGGCCGGGCAGGTCGTCGCCGACGCGTTGGCGAGCAGCGCGTCCTCGACGAACGAGCCGTCGTCGAGCAGCAGCGCCAGCCGGTCACGCACGAAGAGCTTCCCTTGTCGCGCCAGCTTCTCCCCCTGGCGTGCAGGTTGCCCTGCAGCGCGCGCTCATGCCGTGCGGAGAGGCCGCGGTCCACGAGCGGCCCTACCCCCGCCGGATGGCGAGGATGGCGACGTCGTCGGTGATGGGCTCGCTGGCGAAGTCGCGGGCCGCCTCGAGCAGCGACTTGCACAGCACATCGGGCGCCACGCCTGGATCACGTCGCAGCGGTGTTGGCGACGCGGTCCTCGCCGAAGAGCTGCTCGCCGCTGCGCGCCTCGGCCAGGCCGTCGGTGTAGAGGAGGCAGAGGTCGCCGGTGTCGAGCGGGATCTCCCGGCTCGTGTACGTCGCCGTTGGGGTCGAGCATGAGCAGCGGGCCCGTCGCCCGGAGGGGCCGTACCTCACGCTCGTGCCAGAGCCACGCCGCGGGGTGGCCCGGCCGACGCGACGCGCAGGGTGCCGGCCTCGGTGTCGAACACCACCACGCAGAGGGAGATGAACTCCTCGAAGCGCTCCAGGGCCGACATCTGGCGGTTGAGCTCCTCGAGGGCCTGGGCCGGGTCGCGGTACTGCCGCAGGAACACGCGCAGCAGGTACTTGGCCTGGAACGCGGTGATCGACGGGCTCGATGCCGTGGCCGGTGACGTCGCCGATCACCGCGGCGATGCGGGTCGGGCGCGACGCGGAACACGTCGTAGAAGTCGCCGGCCATGAGTCCCGTGCCGGCCTGGTACACCCGGCCGAGCTCGAAGCCCGGCGAAGTCGGGCAGGTCCTCGGGGGCGAGGCGGGCGGCCCACCGTCGCGGGGCGAGCTCCTCCTGCGAGAGCACCTCCTCGGCGCGGCGCTCCAGGAGGCTCTGGTCCTCGGCCAGTCGGGCCACGCGCCCGGAGTCCCGCCCGAGCAGGAGGGAGAAGCCCACCGGCACCAGGATCAGCGCGAGGGCGTAGACGGCCTCGGGCTCGTCCGACACGGCGGCGACGGCCGAGGCCACCGCCAGCAGGGCATAGAGCGTGACGGCGTGCAGCTCCTTGCGGTAGGCGGCGCGCGCCAGGACGGTGGCTCCGGCGTCCGGCCCGAGCTCGTCCTCGATCCGCTCCATGACGCGGAGGAGGCGCCGAGCAGATCGGCCCCAGACGAGGGCGGCCACGAGGGCAGCGACCGCGACGACGGCCAGGAGCGGGTTGTCCATTTCGCGGAGAGGTTACCTTCCCGCCCTCGCCCCGGGCACCCGAAACCCAGCACGACGGTTCAGCCGGAGCCCGGCACCGGGGTTCGCTCGCCGGTCCAGCTCGACACGTCGACCCCGAGCTGCTTCATGCCGAAGATGACGGCCCTGGGGTCGATCGTGGCGGGCGCCCAGTCGTACTGCCACATGCGCTCGTCGCCGGTGGCCTTCACGAACAGTGCCGTCTGCTCGATGCTCAGCAGGACTCCACGGCGGCTGGTCATGCGCTCGAAGCGATCGGCGTGAGCCGCGTCGCGCACGAAGTTCATCGAGTCGCATTGGTGGACGATGTCGTCGTTGTTCCAGTCCCAAGGGGTCGTGCTGATGTGCACGAGCGCCGCGTCGCTGGGCGTGACGACGCCCTCGCGGGCCGCCAGCTCCACCGGCGCCAGGCAGCACGCGCAGTAGCTCTTCAGGGTGAGGTCCTTGCCCTGGAAAGGAGGCATCTTCGAGATCGCCACCGACTCGAGCGCGCATCCGGCGTAGGAGTGGAAGACGTCGTCGATCCACACCTCGACCTGGCTGGGGAAGCTGGAGAACGGCTGGAACTTGAGCAGGTTGCAGTTGACCGAGTCCTGGTCGACCACGCAGATGATGCCGAGCTGCAGCTCCTTGTAGCCCTGCACGATCTGGCGCCGGTCGAGGCCGGTGCCCTCGTGCACCGCCCGCAGGTTCGGTCCGCGCCCGTGCTCGCACCAGTGCTGGTAGACGAACTGGCGGAGCTGCTTGGCGGCGTCGGAGAACTCGAAGACAGGCACGTTCTGCGGCATGTGCCGGAGTCTGACACACCGTCAGATCGGTAGGGTCAGCCCGTGCCGAGCCTCGACGTGGACCTCGCCCGGTCGCTCACTCCGGGCTGCGAGACCGTCCTCCACCTCAACCACGCCGGCGCCTCGCTGCTCCCCCAGCCCGTGCTCGACGCCGTCATCACCCACCTCCAGCTCGAGGCCCAGACGGGTGGCTACGAGGCCGCCGAGCACGCCGCGGCCCTCGTGGAGCGCACCTACGCCGCGCTGGGCGAGCTCATCGGGGCCGACCCCTCCGAGATCGCCCTGATGGACTCCTCCACCCGGGCGTGGGACATGGCGGTGTACTCCTTGCCCATCGCGCCTCAGGATCGCGTCCTCATCAGCCGGGCGGAGTACGGGGCCAACGCCATCGCGCTGCTGCAGCTGCAGCGCCGCACCGGCTGTCAGCTCGTGCTCGTCGAGGACGACCAGCACGGCCAGATCGATCTCGAGGCGCTGGAGCGGGCCCTGGGGGCAGACGACACCGCGATGGTCGCCCTGGTCCACGTCCCCACCCAGGGCGGGCTCGTCAACCCCGCCGTCGAGGTGGGTCGGCTGTGCCGCGAGGCAGGCGTGCTCTTCGTGCTGGACGCGTGCCAGTCCGTCGGCCAGCTGCCGCTCGACGTCCGGGAGCTGGGCTGTGGCGTGTTGGCTGGCAACGGTCGCAAGTTCCTGCGCGGCCCCCGCGGCACCGGGTTCCTGTACATGCACCCCGAGCTGATCCGCCGCGTCGAGCCCGTCATGCTCGACCTCCACGCCGCCACCTGGACGGCACCGGACCGGTACGAGGTGCGCGACGACGCTCGTCGCTTCGAGATGTGGGAGTCGGACGTGGCCGCTCGCATCGGCCTGGGGGTGGCGGTCGACCACGCGCTCGGCTGGGGCATCGATGCGATCGCCGAACGGAACGCCACGTTGGCCGCGGGACTGCGCGCCAGGCTGGCGGAGGTCCCGGGCGTCGAGGTGCACGACCGCGGCGAGCAGCTGTGCGCCATCACGACCTTCACCGTCGCCGGGGTGGAGGCCGAGGTCGTTCGGGCCCGGTTGCGGGCCGTCGGGGTCAACGTCAGCGTGTCGGTGGCGACGTCGGCCCAGCTCGACCTCCCCCACCGCGGCCTCGACGCCCTCGTGCGCGCGAGCCTCCACTACATCACGACCGACGACGAGCTCGACCGCTTCGCTGACCTGCTGACCGCGATCGCACGGTCCTGAGACGAGGCGCCGGTCCCGCCCGAGGCCGCGTCCGCTAGGAGCGCTTCCGCACCCGCATCTTGATCGGCGTGGCGCCCGATGTCGAAGCCCTCCCGGAGGCTGCGCTCGAGGTACCGGAGGTAGGTGGCAGGGACCTCTCGGTTGGCGAACAGGGTGAAGGTCGGCGGATCGGTGGCGGCCTGCGTCGCGTAGAGCACCTTCACCCCGTGCGGACCCGGCTGGGCTTGCTGGGCCGCCCGGATGACCTCGTTCACCCGGCGGGTCGGAACCCGCCGGTGGTAGTCCTCGATGCTCATCGACGAGCGCCGGCATGAGCTTGCCCACGCCCTTGCCCGGTGAGGGCTGAGATCTTCAGCACCGGCGCCTCCCCGATGAAGCGCAGTCGCTCCTTGACCTGGTAGTCGAGGTCGGCCCGGGCTTCGGCATCCGTGAGGAGCTCGTGCTTGTTGAGCAGGACCACGACCGGGCTGCCGGCGGCGTCGATCCGCTCGGCCAGCCGCTGGTCCTGGCGCGGTCACGCCGACGGTCGAGTCGATCACCAGCAGCGCCACGTCGGCCTTGTCGACGGCCTGCAGCGCCCGCACCAGCGAGTAGTACTCGGTGGCCTCGTCGATCTTCGCCTTGCGGCGCATCCCCGCCGTGTCGACGAAGCGAATGGGACCTTCATCGGTGTCGACGATCGTGTCGACGGTGTCGCGGGTCGTGCCGGGCAGGTCGTGCACGACGGCGCGGTCCTCGCCGATCAGGCGGTTGAAGAGCGTCGACTTGCCCACGTTCGGGCGGCCGACGAGCGCGACGGAGAACACCCGATCCTCCTCGGGCTCCTCGTCGTCGGGCACCTCGTCGACGGGCTCGGGCTGCGGGAGCACCTCGATCAGCCGGTCGAGCACGTCCCCGGCGCCCCGACCGTGCAGCGCGCTGATCCCGAGGGGGTCCCCGAGACCGAGCGACAGGGCCTCCCAGATCAGCCCCTCGCGGTTGGCGTCGTCGACCTTGTTCACGACGAGGAGCACCTTGCCGCGCGCGAGGTTGCGGATCACCTCGGCCACCCGGCTGTCCTCCTCGGTGACCCCGGTGATGGCGTCCATCACCATGATGACGGCGTCGGCGTCCCGGATGGCCTGCTCGCTCTGGCGGCTCACCTTGGCGTCGAGGGTGTCGCCGCCGGGCATCCAACCACCCGTGTCGACGAGCGGTGAAGGGAACGCCCTGCCACTCGGCGTCGACCTCCTTGCGGTCCCGGGTCACGCCGGGCTTCTCCTCGACGATGGTGACCCGCGCGCCGACGATGCGGTTGACCAGGGTGGACTTGCCGACGTTGGGGCGGCCGACGACGGCCACGGAGGGCAGCGTCATCGTGCGGCGTCCTGGGTGCGAGCGTCGATCCCCAGCGCCTCGCGGAGCGAGTGGCCGTCGGTCGGGATGACCTCGACCGGGCGCGGCAGGTCCTCGGGCGCGGTGCCGTCGAGGAACCGCCCGTTCGAGAGGCAGACGTCGGGCAACAGGTAGCGATGGCCCTCTGGCTCGGCCGCGAGCGTGCGGGCCAGGTCCTCGCCCACCAGCAGTCCGGTGACGCCCGTGGTGCCGCCGAAGAAGGTGTTGTCGACGGGCACGACGCGCACGTCGTCCCGATCGAGGCAGGCGACCAGCGGCGCGAGCACGCGAGCGCCGTAGGCACCCGAGAGGATGCCGACCGGCGCGTGCCGCGACGGGCGTACCTGCAGGAGCTGCCCCGATGTGGCGCGGGTGCCGCGATACGGCTCGTAGCCGGCGTCGGTCGATCCCGCCGCGTCGACCCAGGCGAAGAAGCCGTCGCTGGGTGCCGGTGGCCTGTCGCCTTGGCCCCGAAGAGCTCGAGCTCGAGGGTGCGGGCCATGCCGACGCCGTCCTCGTGCATCGAGAAGCCCTCGTAGGCGTCGGCGGCGCGGGAAGGGTCGGTCAGCGAGGAGGTAGTACTCGTCGCCGAGGAACACGAGCCGACGTCCGAGGACTCGCCGGTAGACGTCCTGCCAGTCCTCGACGCAGTCGACGACGGCCGCCGCCTCGCTCGGCCGTGTGCGGGCGCATGCGAGGCTCGGTGTTGTACCGGCTGACCCCCAGCGGCACCACGCACAGCGACGCCAGCTCGGGGAACCGGTCGAGCACCCCGGCCAGGGTGTCGTCGAGCACGGCGCCGTCGTTCAGCCCCGGGCACACCACGACCTGGCCGTGCACCTCGATGCCGTGGTCGAGCAGGGCACGCAGCCAGCGGAGGCTGGTGGCACCGCGGCGGTTCCGGAGCATCTCCGTCCGGACGTCCGGGTCGGTGGCGTGGATCGACACGTTCAAGGGGCTGAGCCGCTCGGTGACGACCCGCTCGAGGTCGGCCTCGGTGAACCGGGTGAGCGTGGTGAAGTTCCCGTACAGGAAGCTCAGGCGGTAGTCGTCGTCCTTCAGGTACAGGCTCTTCCGCAGGCCCGGCGGGAGCTGGTAGATGAAGCAGAACTCGCAGTGGTTGTCGCAGGTGCGCACCTGGTCGAACAGCGCCGACTGCACCTCGACCCCGAGCGGCTCCCCCGCCCGCTTGTGCACCTCGATCGTCTGCTCGAGGCCGCCCCGCGTGACATCGAGCACGGGGTCGGCCTCGTCGACCAGGAACCGCCACTCGATGATGTCGCGCGGCACCTGACCGTCGATCGTCTGCACCTCGTCCCCGACGGCCACCCCGGCGCGGGCCGCGGGCGACCCGGGCGCGACGACGACGACTCGAGGCGCAGGCACCCGACAAGGCTACGGCCCGGAGCTGCGGAAGCCGCAGGTCGGCGCGGCAGGGTGTTCCGCCCCATCGCCGTAGCCTGGGCCCCGATGGCCGTCGACAAGGTGCTGCTCGCGGCTCCACGGGGCTTCTGCGCCGGCGTGGAGATGGCCATCAAGGCGCTGGCATGGATGGTCCGGGCCTTCGAGCCGCCCGTGTACTGCTACCACGAGATCGTGCACAACCAGCTCGTGGTCGACCGCTTCCGAAACCTCGGCGTGGTCTTCGTCGACGACATCGCCGACGTGCCGCCCGGCCGACCGATCATGCTGTCCGCCCACGGCTCGGCCCCCGAGGTGGTCGCCGCGGCCCGCGCCAGCGGGGGCTACGTCGTCGACGCCGTGTGCCCGCTGGTCACGAAGGTGCACCATGAGGTGAAGGTGCGTGCGGGGAAGGGGTACCAGATCGTCTACGTCGGCCACGAGGGGCACGAGGAGGCGGTCGGCACCATGGCGGTGGCGCCGGCCTCCATCCACCGGGTGGAGTCGGTCGAGGAGGTCGACGCGCTCCCCGACATGGACCAGCCGGTGGCCCTCCTCGCGCAGACGACCCTCTCGCACCGTGACTGGGCCGCCGTGGCAGAGCGGGCCGCCGCGCGCTACCCGGATCTCTGGCGCCCGGGCCGGAGCGACCTCTGCTTCGCGACCACGAACCGCCAGTCGGCCCTGGGCGAGATCGCCGCGCGCTGCGACGCCGTGGTCGTGATCGGCTCCGCCAACTCCTCCAACACACGGGCGCTGGAACGGCTCGCACGGGACTCCGGGGCGGCGACGGTCGTCCGCGTCAACGGCCCGGACGAGCTCCCCGACGACCTGCACGGCACGGTCGGCATCACTGCCGGCGCCTCCGCTCCCGAGGAGCTGGTCGAGGCGGTGATCGCCCGCCTGGCACCGGCGCAGGGCGTCCAGGAGGTGCGGATCACCGACGAGGACGAGTACTTCCCGCCGCCACGGGAGCTGCGCGACCTGCTCACCGCGGTCGACGTGCTGGCCACCTTCAGCCTCGGGGGCTCCGTGCCCGATCGCCCGCAGCTCCGCGACCGCGACATCGCCGCCAGCGATGTCCTCGCCCAGCTCACCCCGTGACGCGGATCGCCTCCAGGGTGCACTGCTCCGGGTAGCTCTCGGCGCACGGACCGGCCGCCCAGGTATCGCCCACCTGCCCCTCGGCGAGGTCGGCGAACACCCCGACGCCCTCTCCATCGACGCTCCCGGTGATCTTCGTGTCGGTGGTGACCGTGTAGGAGATCTTCCGGCCCTGCTGCGGCCGGAGGTCTCCCTCCACGAGGATCGTCCCGACCACGTCGTTGTCCGCTGGGGTGCAGATCGGTGGGTCCTCGTTCGAGGTGGTGCCGTCCGGGTCGGCCTCGTCAGCCGGGACGCAGTCCTCGGTGATGGGCTCGAACGGTGTGACCACCGTGATCGTGCCGACCAGATCCGGCTCCCGATCCGGCATCTCCAACCCGGTACCGTCCGGCGCGTCGTCGCTGCCCGAGTCGACCGTCGACTCGTCGTCGCCGCAGGCCGCGGTCAGCACGGAGAGCGCGAGGAGCGCCGCCACCATGGCCTTCATCGAGCGCATGGTCGTGTGACGTGGCCGGGACAGCATCCGGTTCCCGGCGTAACGTGTGCCTCCATGAGCACGGTCACCAGCTTCAGGAGCATGGACGAGTCCACCGCCGAGCAGTGGGCGGTGATCGGCACCGAGACGGCCCAGAACCAGTCCCGGGTGGCTGAGAACGTGCTGGCCATGCTGCGCTCCCTCGGCGACATCACCGACGGGTTCGCCACGGACCAGCTCACCCACAGCCTCCAGACGGCCACGCGGGCCGAGCGGGACGGCGCTGACGACGACGTCGTGATCGCGAGCCTCTGCCACGACATCGGCAAGGCCATCAGCGTGCCGGGTCACCCCCAGATCGCCGCAGCCATCCTCAAGCCCTACGTCCGTCCCGAGGTCCACAAGATGATCTTGGTCCACCAGGACTTCCAGGGCGCGCACTACTACCACCACTTCGGCGGCGATCCGAACGCCCGGGAGAAGCACCGTGAGGAGCTCTCCACCGACGAGTGGGAGCTCGCGGAGCGGTTCGCCGACGAGTGGGACCAGAAGGCGTTCGATCCCGACTACGACACGCTCCCGCTCGAGCACTTCGAAGACCGGGTCCGCGCCCTCTTCGCCGCCGCCAAGCTCTTCTAGCGGTTCGGCCGCCCCGCGAGGCGCTGGGCCTCGTCGAACAGCTCTTGCAGCTCACCGTGGAGCCGCTGCGTCAGCGCACTGACCGCGCTGCGCGGCATCCGACCCTGCTCGCTGCGCGCCGGCGCCGGGATGGCGTCGCCGACGACCAGGACGAGCTTCCTGGGGCGAAGGAGCTTGGCGCCCTTGGGCATCATCGCCTCGCTGCCTCCGATGCCCACGGGAATGATCGGGACCCCGGTCTTGGCGGCCACGTAGGTGGTGCCGTCGAAGAGCTCCTCGACGACGGGGCCGGTGCGACGGGTCCCCTCGGGGAACATCACGAGGGGGCTGCCCCCGTTGACGATGTCGGTGCACGCCTGCAGTGCGTCACGGTCGGCGCTGCCACGGTGCACCGGGAAGGCCCCGAGCATCGACACGAACCGGCCCAGCGGCTTGGACTTCCAGATCGAGTCCTTGCCCATGTAGCGCATCGGCCGCTTCGTGACGAGGGAGGCCAGGGCGAAGTCGACGTTGCTGCGATGCACCGGAGCGAGCACGAAGGCCCCGTCCACCGGCACCTTCTCAGCACCGACGATCGTGATCCGGCCGATCACCTTGGCCACCACCAGGATGAGGCCTCGCACGATCGCGTAGGAGATGCGTGTGCCGCGAGTGGGCTCCCCCGTCCAGATCTCGACGTCGTCACCCGGGCGGGGCTCAGGCACCGCTCCCCACCTCGGCCGCGATCACGTCGATGATCTCGTCCACGCTCAGCCCGGTCGTGTCGACCAAGAAGGCGTCCTCCGCCTCCATCAATGGTGACACCTCTCGGCCTTGGTCGAGCGCGTCACGCCGGGCGAGGTCGGCGGCCACCGTCTCGTAGTCCAGGTCGGTGACCTCCTGGGAGCGCCGCTGCGCTCGCACCTCGGGGTCGGCCGTGAGGTACACCTTCAGATCCGCGTCGGGGAACACGACCGTGCCGATGTCTCGGCCCTCCAGCACGCCCCCGTCCCGTGCCGCCACCCACTCCCGCTGGCGCCTCACCATCTCGGCCCGCACGGCCGGGTTCGCCGCGACGATGCTCACCGCCCGGCTCACCTCGGGGCCACGGATCTCGATGGTGGCGTCGACGCCGTCGACCCTGACACCGTCGCGACGGACGTCGAGCTCGATGTCGGGAACGATCCTCGCCACCTGCTCGGCCTCGGACGGGTCCACGCCGCGGCGGAGGGCCGCGAAGGTGACACCGCGGTACATCGCTCCCGTGTCGAGGTACTCCAGCCCGAGGCGGTCTGCGAGCGCTCTGGCCACGGTGGACTTCCCGGACCCAGCCGGTCCGTCGATGGCGATGATCCTCATGTCGGCCGGACCATAGTGCCGTCCGGCCGAGGGGCCCGCAGCTCGTCGAGGAGATCCCAGTAGCCGGGGAACGTCTTGGCGACGCAACGCGGGTCTTCGATCTGGATGCCCCGGACCAGCAGGCCCGCGAGCGCGAACGACATCGCCATGCGATGGTCGTCGTAGGTGTGCACGGTCGCGGGACGCACGGGGCCGGGCCGCACGCTGAACCCATCAGGTTCCTCGTCGGCCTCGATGCCCAACCGACGCAGCTCGGCGACCACGGCGCCGATCCGGTCGGTCTCCTTTCCTCGGATGAAGCCGACGCCGGTGACCCGTGTGGGGCTGTCCGCGAAGGCCGCCACGACCGCGAGCGTCTGGGCGGTGTCGGAGATCTGTCCCATGTCGACCTCCACCCCGTGCAACGTGCCGGCGCCGACCACCGTCGTGGAGTCGGCGCGCCGCTCCACCGTCGCCCCCATCCGCTCCAGCACATCGACGAAGGCGAGATCGCCCTGCAGGGCGCCGGTGCCCAGTCCGGCGACGGTCACGCGCCCGCCAACCAGCGCGGCGGCCGAGAAGACGTAGGAGGCCGCGCTGGCATCAGGCTCGATGTCGTAGGCGGTGCCCACATACTCCTGCGGCGCCACGACCCAGGTGCGGTCGTCGGGCTGCTCGACGGTGGCGCCGAAGCGGGCCATCACCGCGACCGTGAGGGCGACGTAGGGCTGCGAGACGAGCTCACCCACCAGCCGAGCCACCAGACCGGTGCGCATCGCGGGGCCCGCGAGCAGCAGACCGGACAGGAACTGGCTCGACACGTCACCCCGCACCGAGACCTCGCCGCCCCCGAGCGTGCCGCCCTCCACCTCGACCGGCAGGTGACCGCGGGCACCCACCTCGTGCACGGAGGCGCCCAGCGCCCGCACCGCGTCCAGGACCTCCTCCATCGGGCGCTCCCGCATCCGGTTCGCCGCATCGACCCGACGGAGCCCCTCGCCCAACCCGGCCACGGGCAGCAGGAACCGGCTCGTCGTACCCGACTGGCGGGCATCCACGAGCGCCACGTCGGCCACCGGGCGGCCGGCCGTTCCGGTGACCGTGAGCCGCCGGGCGGGCCAGTCGGCATCGATCTCCGCCCCGAGCGCTCGCAGCCCTTCGACCATGGCCTCGGTGTCGTCGGCGTGCAGCGCGTTGGTCAGCACGCTCGTGCCGCGGGCCAGCGCTGCGCACACCAGGGCGCGGTTGGTGATGCTCTTCGAACCAGGCAGGGACACGACCGCATCGAGCGGGGTCGTCATCACCTCCACGGGGAACGGATCGTGTCGCGTCACCACCTACTCCAACGGGGTGACCGACGGCCGGTAGCCCTGGTCGAGGAGGCCGGCTCGGAGGCGTTCCGCGGCACCCGCCTCCACGACCAGGATGAGGACGCCGCGGTCACCTTCGCTCGAGTGGGCGATCTCGAGGTCAGCGATGTTCACGTCGAGCGTCCCGGCCAGCGTGGTGACCTCGGCCAGGACACCGGCCCGGTCGGGCACCGGTATCCGGACCTCGCACAGGTCACCCGCCCCGGTGAGGCGCGACGGCAGGTTGGCGCGGGCGGTTCGGGCCCGCTCGAGGAGCGTCAGCAAGCCGGTGCGGTCGGCGTCGGCGACGATGTCGCGCACCTCCGTCAGGGAGGCCAGGAGGCCATCGAGCACATCCACGATCGCGGTCCGGTTCTCGGTGCAGATGTCCGGCCAGATGCCCGGATGGCCCGAGGCGATGCGGGTCATGTCGCGGAACCCGCCAGCGGCGAGCCGCAGCAGCGCGCGGTGCTCCGTGGAGCGCTCGTCGGCCAGGCGCATCAGCGAGGCCGCGGTGAGGTGGGGCACGTGCGACACCACCGCGACGAGGGCATCGTGGTGATCCGGGGCCAGGGCGACGACGTCGGCGCCGAGATCGGTGATCACGGACCGGAGGCGGGCAAAGGCTGCGTCGTCCGTGGTGCCCGTCGGCGTGAGCACCCACACGGCCCCCTCGAAGAGGTCGGCGTCGGCACCCTCGATGCCGTCCTGCTCGGACCCCGCCATCGGGTGACCGCCGATGAACCGCGGGTCGCCGACCGCCTCGACGATGGAGCCCTTGACGCTGCCGACGTCGGTGACGATCCCCGGGCCGGCGGCCAGCGCCTCCCGCCGCGGCGACGACGACGGCGCGAACCGGCGTGGCGAGGAACGTGACCTCCGCCAGCGGGTCGCGACCCACCGCGTCGAGGGCACCCAGCTCGAGCGCTCGAGCGGCGGTGCCCTCGTCCCGATCGTGTCCGGTGACGTGCCACCCCTTGCGGCGCAGGGCCAACCCGATGGAGCCGCCGATCAGTCCGGTGCCGACGACGGCGGCGCGGTGCGTTGCCACTAGTCGGGGAGATCGTCTCGGAGGTTCACGGCCCCTTCGAGGTAGACGTGGTGGAGCTCGTCGCGGCGGCGCTCGGTCGTGAGGTGCATCAGCACCCTGATGCACCTCGGCGTGCCGGTGACGATGTCGAGCTCCCGCGCGCAGATCAGGGGAACATCGCCGAACCCGATCCGCCGCACACCCAGCGCAGGGAACGTCGAGTGGATGTCATCGGTGGCCGTGAAGAGGATGCTGATGATGTCGTCGTGGTCGACCTGGTTGCGCTCGCACATCTCGGACACCAGCGAGACCGTCCGCTCGTGTACATGCGACTCCTCGTCGATCTCGACGGTGGTGGCCCCGCGAAGGGCGCGAACGGCAGCGGGCACGAGGGTTGACGTTACCTGGACCGCTTGCCGGCGGCGGCACGTTCGAGCGCCCGAACCTCGTCCTGGGTGAGCGACCGCCACGCACCCGGCGGGAGCGTTCGATCCGTGAGGGGACCGATGCGGGTCCGCACGAGGCGGCGCACCGGGAAGCCGACGGCGTCGCACATGCGCCGGACCTGCCGGTTGCGGCCTTCGTGGATCGTGATGCGCAGGAGCCGAGCGTCGAGGAGGGCGACCTTGGCCGGCGCGGTGCGGCCATCGTCAAGCTCCACGCCCTCCCGGAGGCGGCTGAGCGCGCCACGATGGGGCTCCCCCTCCACCTCGACGAGGTACTCCTTGTCCACGCCGAAGCTCGGGTGCGTGAGCCGGTGCGTGAGATCGCCGTCGTTCGTGAGGAGCAGGAGGCCCTCGGAGTCGGCGTCCAGTCGCCCCACGGGGAACACGCGCGGCTCTGCGGGCACGAGGTCCACGACGGTCGGGCGGCCCTGCGGGTCGCTCGCGGTGGTGATGACGCCCGCCGGCTTGTTGAGCAGGTAGTGCACGAGGCCGGACCGGACTCCGATCTGGGCGCCGTCGACCTCGATCACGTCGACCTCCGGGTCGACCCGTCGCCCCAGCACGGCGACGTCGCCGTTCACCCGCACCCGGCGGCCGTCGATCAGGTCCTCGCACACCCGGCGGCTGCCGAGACCGGCCTGGGCCAGCACCTTCTGGAGCCGGACACCCTCCCCGCCCTCGTCGGGCATGGCCCTAGTCCTCGTCGAGGTCGTCGAGATCGATCTCGTCGAGGTCGATCTCGCTGGGCTCCGGGCCGCCGCGCACCGCGTTGCCCGCCTCGATCTCGTCGAGGCGCTCACCCAGCGACGGGCCGGGCGGCGGACGCAGACCCACCTCGAGCGCCTCCACCACGTCGGCCCCGGGGACGAACTCGCTCAGCTGCGGGAGCTGGTCGAGGGTGTTGATGCCGAGTCGCTCGAGGAACAGCGGCGTGGTGCCGAAGAGGACGGCCTGGCCGGGGCCAGGGTCCTTGCCGACCTCAGCGATGAAGCCCCGCTGGTGGAGCGTGCGCATGACGCCATCGACGTTCACCCCACGGATCGCGGCCACCTGGGCGCGGGACACCGGCTGCTTGTACGCCACGATGGCGAGGGTCTCGAGGGCGGCCCCGGAGAGTCGCGCGGATTGACCCTCGAGTACGAAGCGCTCGACGTAGACGGCGAGGTCAGGGTGGCTCTGAAAGCGCCAGCCGCCCGCGACCTGCACCAGGACGAACCCGCGCTCCGAGACCTCGTACTCCGCCGCCAGCTCCTCGCAGAGCTCGCTGACCCGGGCCACGGGGATCTCCAGGAGCTGGGCGAGCAGCTGGGGCTCCACCGGCATCTCTGCCACCATCACCACGGCTTCGATGGCACGACGGGTCTCGTTGGAGAGATCGGGCATCAGGTCAGCCATCGTAGGCATCGACCGGCGCGAGCTCCTCCAGCTCCGAGCGATCCCGACCGAGCCAGACGATCTGGATGTCGCCGAAGGTGCGCGGTTGGTCGAGGTCGACGAAGCCCTGCTTGAAGAGCTCGAGCACGGCCAGGAACCGCACCACCACGTCGAGCCGCTCGACGAGGGCGCCGGTGAGCTCCCGGAACGAGATCGTGCCGACCAGCGGGAGCTCCTCCATGAGCTCGACCACGGCGTCGGTGACCGACGCTCGGATCGGCGCCACGTGGTCGAGGTCGATGCGCACCTGCGGCTTCGGGGTGACCGCGCGGAGGAACGCCGCCCGCAGGTCCTCGGGCGTGACGCCCTCGAGGACGTCGGGAGTGAGGTCGATGAACCGGTCGTCAGGGCCGGCCACCCGCGGGAACGAGCGGCTGGCCTCGTTGGAGAGCCCCTGGAGGGCGACGGCCGCGTCCTTGAAGGTCTTGCACTCGACGAGACGGGTGAGCAGCAGATCGCGCTCGGACCACAGCGCCAGCTCGTCGTCGAGATCGAGGTCGTCGTCGCCCGGGAGCAGCCGGCGCGTCTTCAGCTCGATCAGCGTGGCGGCGATGAGCAGGAACTCGGTGGCCACCTCGAGGTTGAACGTCTCCATCGCCTCCAGCTCCTGGAGGTACGCGTCGACGATCCTGGTGAGGGAGATGTCGTAGAGCTCCACCTGCTCGCGCAGGATGAGGTGCAGGAGCAGGTCGAACGGGCCCTCGAAGACCGGAGTTGTCACCTCGTACGACATCGGCCCAATGGTAATCACATCGGTGTCGTTTCTCGAACCAGTGCCGGGTCCAGGGCCCGGCCCCGCCTACGATCGCCCCCTGTGCCCCGGATCTTCTCTGGCATCCAACCTTCGGGCGAGCTGACGCTCGGCACCTATCTCGGTGCCCTGCGGCGCTTCGTGGTGGACCAGACCAGCACCACGTCGTTCTTCTGCATCGTCGACCTGCACGCCATCACCGTGCCCCAGGACCCCGTTCTGCTGCGCCAGCGCACCATCGACACCGGCGCGCTCTACCTGGCCAGCGGCATCGACCCTGACCAGAGCACCCTCTTCGTCCAGAGCCAGGTGGCCGCGCACTCTCAGCTTGCCTGGCTGATGGAGTGCACGGCGAGCTTCGGCGAGCTGAGTCGCATGACGCAGTTCAAGGAGAAGTCAGAGCGCCAGCAGTTCGTATCCGCAGGGCTGTTCACCTACCCCGCCCTGATGGCGGCCGACATCCTCCTCTACGACACCGACCGGGTTCCCGTCGGCGACGACCAGCGGCAGCACCTGGAGCTCACCCGGGACGTCGCCGAGCGGTTCAACAGCCGCTACGGGCCCACCTTCACGGTTCCCGAGGCCGACATACCGAAGGTAGGCGCCCGCGTCATGGACCTCCAGGAGCCCACGCGCAAGATGTCGAAGTCGGTCGACTCCCCCCAGGGCACGGTCCTCATGCTCGACGAGCCTGCCGTGATCGAGCGGAAGTTCAAGCGGGCCGTCACGGACAACGACGCCGAGGTTCGCTTCGATCCGGAGGCGAAGCCGGGGGTGTCGAACCTGCTGTCCATCCTCGGAGCCGCCACCGGCACGGCGCCGGCGGTGCTGGCGGAGCGCTACAGCCAGTACGGGCCTCTCAAGACCGATGCCGCGGAGGCCGTCGTCGAGCTCCTGCGCCCTGTGCAGGCCCGCCATGCCGAGCTGTCGGCCGATCCGGCGGGGCTGACCGACCTGCTCGCCAAGGGCGCTGACCGGGCCCGGGCGACGGCCGGCGCCACGCTCGAGCGGGCGCAGCTCGCGGTCGGCTTGCGCTAGGCCGAGGACGCCGCAGGAGGTGCGAGAGGCCGTCGTGAACGGGGCGAACGATCGTGGACAGGGCACCGGCCGCGATCGCCCGCAGCGTGCACCCGGTCAGTCGTCGTCGGCGGCCCTGAGGGTGGCCGCGAGGTGAGGATCCACGGTCCACTCCGATGCCGGCCAGTGGTGCTCACGCGCCCAGCGTGACGTGAACGGATCGCTGCCGGCGAGCTCGAGGAGGTCGCCGCCCAGGCGGTCGTGGTGCAGGTAGAGGCCCACGCGGCGGGCAAAGCCGCGCTGGCGACGCCAGGTCGTGGCCATGTCTGGGCCGGCGGCCTTGGCCGAGAGCGTGGCGATCACCCGCCCGTAGGTGCTGAGCCCCGACTCGATCTTTCCCACGTCGTGGAGGAGCGCCGCCGCGAGCACCGGTCGGGTGGCCTCGATGCCGAGCGCGCGCTCGACGCGCCGCGCGACCCCGACGGCGTGCCGGCGGTCCGCGCCGGACATCCGTCGCCACAGGCGGTGCTCGCCCTCCAGCAGCAGGCCACGCACCCAGAGCTCCGCCCCGTCGCCGGGGCCGCCCGGGCGGAGGGACGTGACGAACCGCTTGGCTAGGTGCGCCGCGCTCCCCACAGAGGCTGCCTACGCGTGGTCGATGCAGAAGCGAGCGGCTGGCATCGCCTCGAGACGGTCCGGGGAGATCGCGTCACCGCAGGTCTCGCAGGCACCGTACGTGCCGTCGTCGAGCTTTCGCAGCGCCCGCTCGACCTCGTCCAGCTCGGCCCGCAGCTGGGACGCCAGCACCTTGTTCTCGCCCTGCTCCGCGGCGACCTGTCCGGAGTCGGCGAAGTTGTCGTCGAAGTCGGGGCTCGCCGCGCCGTGACCGGGCTCGAGCGATGCGATCTGGGCCTCGAGGTGATCGCGCTCGGCGGTCAGATCGCTACGCACGGTCGAGAGCAGGGACTGGTCGGCCATCAGGACAGGCTACTGCCCGTGCTCGGCTCGCGGGTGTGCGCTGCGGTACACCTCCCACAACCGCTCGGTGGACACGAGCGTGTACACCTGGGTCGTGCTGATCGAGGCGTGTCCGAGCAGCTCCTGCACAGCGCGGATGTCAGCCCCGTGGTCGAGCATGTGGGTAGCGCACGAGTGGCGGAGCACGTGGGGGCTGAGCTTGCCCTCCAGCCCCACCTGTCGGGCGTAGCGGTTGAGCACGTCCCAGGCCCCCTGGCGGCTGAGTCGCCCCCCGCGCACGTTCAGGAACACCGCCTCGGCATCACCCCGCCGCCGCCACTGCGTGGGCGCCAGCTCCGGACGTCCACCCGGACCGAGCCAGGCCACGAGGGCTCGTACGGCCGGGACGCCGACGGGCACGATCCGCTCCTTGCTGCCCTTGCCGAAGGCGCGGAGCAGCGCGGCGTCGAGATCGATGTCACCCAGAGACAGCCCCACCAGCTCGGAGACGCGCACGCCGGTGCCGTAGAGGAGCTCCAGCATCGCTCGATCCCGCCGCACGACCGGGTCGTCACCCAGGGGCGCGTCGAGCAACCGGCCGACCTCCGCCTCGCTGAGCGCCTTGGGCAGCCCGCGCGGCACCCGGGGCAGCTCGAGGTGGGCTCCCGGATCGTTGGAGGCCCGGCCCTCGTCAGCCAGGAAGCGGTGCAGCGATCGCACGGGCACCAGGGCCCGGGCGACCGACGCGGGGGCCAGCCCCCGGTCGCGCAGGGCACGGACGTAGTCCAGGAGATCGGCCTCGGTCACGTCCGACAGGGACCGCCCGCCCTCCCGTAGCCAGGCGACGTAGCTCCGCAGGTCTCGCCGGTAGGCGGCGATGGTGTTGGACGCTCGACCCCGCTCGGCGCTGAGCCACATGAGGAGGTCCTCCACCTCCAGCGGCAGGGGCTCCTCGGCGTCGCCGGGTAGCGCGCTCACGCCAGTCGCCGGGCCGCCAGGGCGAGGCCGATGATGGTCTTGGCGTCCGTCAGGGTTCCCTCCGCGGCCATGTCCAGGAGCACGTCGAGGGGGAGGCGCTCGACCGTCATGGCGTGCTCTTCGACGCTCTGGCGGTCGTGAGGCACCTCGCGCAGATCGTGTGCGAGGAACAGGGTGATGGTCTCGTCGGACATGCCGGGCGCGCTGTGGAACGTCGTGAGGTGTTCCATCCGGCCGGCCGACAGGCCCGCCTCCTCGACCAGCTCGCGCTCGGCGGTGAGCTGCTCGTCCTCGCCCGGCACGTCCCGGATCCCGGCGGGCAGCTCGAGCAGGTCGCACTCGAGCGCGGCCCGGAACTGGCGGACGAGGCTCACCGTGCCGTCGTCGTGCAGCGGGACCACCGCCACCGCGCCGGGGTGACGGACGATGGCCCGTTCGAACTCCCCACCGGCCTCGTCGGCAAAGGTCGACTGCACGACACGGAACACCTTGCTGCGCACCAGCTCGACCTCTCCGAGCTTGGTGAAGGCAGAGGTCACGCGCTGATGGAGGAGCGCGGCGGGTCGGCGTCGAGGTCGAACAGGTGCGGCGAGCGACCCTCCGCCCGAGCGAGGGCGGCCGCGATGAGCTCGCGGAACAGCGGCGCGGGACGGGTGGGGCGACTCTTCAGCTCCGGGTGGGCCTGGGTGCCGACCCAGAAGGGGTGCGTGCGGAGCTCGATGAACTCCACCAGGCGCCCGTCGGGCGACGTGCCCGAGCACCACAGCTCGCTCTCGTCGAAGCGCGCCCGGTACTTGGGGTTGAACTCGTACCGGTGGCGGTGCCGCTCCGACACGACGGTGCTGCCGTAGGCCTCGGCCACCTGGGAGCCCTCCGCCAGCTGAGCGACGTAGGCGCCGAGCCGCATGGTCCCACCCATGTCCGTGACGCCGCGCTGCGTCTCCATGAGATCGATCACGGGGTGCGGTGTCGTGGGGTCGAGCTCGCTCGAGTTCGCGCCCGCGAGACCCAGCACGTTGCGGGCGTACTCGATGGTCATCATCTGCAGGCCCAGGCACAGCCCCAGGCACGGGATGTCGTGCTCGCGCGCGTAGCCGGCCGCCATGATCTTGCCCTCGGTGCCACGCTCACCGAACCCACCGGGGATCACGATGCCATCGAGCTCCCGGAGCCGGCCCTCGGCGAGGAGGCCCTCGACCTCCTCGGCCTGGATCCAGTCGATCTCGACGCTGGAGCCGTGGTGGAAGCCGCCGTGCTTGAGCGCCTCGGCCACGGACAGGTAGGCGTCCTGCAGGCTCACGTACTTCCCGATGATGCCGATGCGCACCGACCGGTCGACGTGCTCGATGCGGTCGACGAGGATCTCCCACTCGCTGAGGTCGGGGTCGTCCACGTCGAGGTGGAGGATGTCGCAGACGACATCGTCGAGTCCCTCCTCGTGGAGCACCAAGGGGATCTCATAGAGGTTGCGCGCGTCCGTTGCGTTCACGACGGCCTCGATGGGCACGTCGCAGAGGTTGGAGATCTTCCGCTTGAGGCCACTGGCGAGGGCCTGCTCGCTCCTCACGACGATGACGTCGGGTTGGATGCCGCGCCCGCGCAGCTCCGTGACGGAGTGCTGGGTGGGCTTGGTCTTCTGCTCGGCGACGATGAGCGGCGCGAGCGTGACGTGGACGTAGCACACCTTGTCGCGACCGACGTCGAGTCGGAACTGCCGGATGGCCTCGAGGAACGGAAGGATCTCGATGTCGCCGACGGTGCCGCCGACCTCGGTGATGACGACGTCGATCTCGTCCGAGGTCAGCCGGTCGATCCGGCGCTTGATCTCATCCGTGATGTGCGGGATCACCTGGACGGTCTTGCCGAGGTAGTCGCCGCGGCGCTCGGCGGCCAGTACGGCCGAGTAGATCGAACCGGTGGTGGCGTTGGAGTCGCGCGTGAGGTTCTCGTCGATGAACCGCTCGTAGTGGCCCAGGTCGAGATCGGTCTCACCGCCGTCGTCGGTGACGAACACCTCCCCGTGCTCGAACGGGTTCATCGTCCCGGGGTCGACGTTGATGTACGGATCGAGCTTCTGCATCGTGACCCGCAGGCCACGGGCCTTCAGCAGCCGGCCGAGCGATGATGCGGTGATCCCCTTGCCCAGGGAAGACGCCACGCCCCCCGTGACGAAGATGTGCTTGGTCAAGGGGAGACCTCCGTGAGCGATTCCAGCGACGCAGCCACGGGAGCCCACCCTATCCCGCTCGACCGCGGCGACCGCGCACCCGGGGCTCGGTAGCCTCCCAGCCGCCATGACCGCTACCACCCCCACCGCGTCGCGGGAGCGCGCGGGAGCGATTCGGACGGACCTGGCTGTCCTGGCCGGTCTGACCGTGGCGCTGCGCATCCCGGCCTTCGTGGCCGAGCGGCACCTCACCTTCGATGACGGCGTGTTCGGGGCATCTGCGGTCGCGATGCGCGCCGGCGGTCGACCGTTCCGGGACGTGTTCTCGAGCCAGGGACCGCTGTTCCTGCCGCTCGTGTGGGTGGCCGATGCCCTCGGGTTCCGCACCACCAACGCGCCGCGTCTGCTCTCGATGCTCGCCGCGCTGCTCCTCGTCGGCGCCACCTATGCGGCCGGCCGAGCCATCACCGACCGAGCCGGCGCGCTCATCGCGGCGCTGCTCGTGAGCGTGACCGGCACGAGCCTGTGGATCACCGGGCCCATCGCCGCTGACGGGGCGGCGCTGGCCTTCGCCACGCTGACGGTCGCGCTGGCCCTGTGGTGGAGGGACGACGTGACCACGCGACGGGCCGTCTGGCTCGGGCTCGGCATCGGGGCGACGATCTCCGTGAAGGCCCTGCTCGCGCCGGTCATCCTCCCCGTCGCGCTCGTGCTCATCGCCGGTCGTCGCATCGGACCGATCGTCGCCGGCGCCGCCGCGTCAGTCGCGCTCCACTTCGTGCTGTGGCTGCCCTGGGGGGTCGGGAACGTGTGGGCCCAGTCGTACGAGTACCACCTCGAGGTCGCCACCGACCGCACGCCGGGGGCGAACGCCGGCAAGGTGCTGAGCACCCTCGGCGACCGCGACCTGCTCGTCGTCGTGGCCCTGGTCCTCATGCTCATCGCCGTGCTCGTCGGGCGCCGGGCCCTCCCACCGGCCGTCGAAGCCCGACTCACCTCCCCGGACACGCTTCTGGCGGCGTGGCTGCTCGGCACCACCCTCGTGCTGCTCACCGAGCACCCGATGTGGCGCCCGCACGTGTCCCAGCTCATCCCCGCCCTCGCGCTGCTGGCGGTGCGCCACCGTCCCGCGACCGGTGTGCTGGTGCTGGCTTTGGTGATCGCGCTCCCCTACCACGTCGTCCACGCGTGGCCGATGCTCCGCCCCACCGGCTTCACGGGCAGCGCCGAGCGCGTCGTGCAGCAGCTGGCGGACCTCCCCGAGGATGCGCTGGCGATCAGCGACGACCCTGGTCTCGTGTGGAGAGCCGGACGCCGCACCCCGCCCGACCTGGTGGACGCCTCGATCCTGCGGATCCAGACCGGCGACCTCACGGCCGCGTCGATAGCCGCCGCAGCGGCTGACCCCGAGGTGTGCGCCGTCGTCGTCCGCAGCAGGGTCCGGTGGGGCTCCTTCGAGGACCTCCCGGAGCGCCTCGCCGCAGGGGGCTACGAGGTCGCCGACGAGGACGCCCAGGGCCGTCGCCTCTACCTGAAGTCCGAGTGCGACCCCGCCTTGAGCTAGCCATCCATTGGTGACGGGCAAGGGCGCGACGGCGACCCAGCCGTGCCGCCACGGGTCCTCCGGCGAGGCAATAGGTCCCGCCTCGGGACGCCGGAGGCAATCAGTCCCGCATGCGGAACATGGAGCCTCGAGACCGACGGTGCGGGACCCATTGCCTCCGACTGCAGCGTTCCGCCTCGCTGCGCCCTCGCTTGGCGTTGGTCGCCGTCAGTCGACGGGGCGGCGCCCGAGGCGATCGAGCTGGCGGAGGCCCGGGGTGCGGTGGATGACCGCGCTGAAGGACACCCGCTCGGACGCGAGGTTGAGCAGCACGAGCGCGACGAGCACGCCGGTGCGCACAGGTCGACTGGCCTCGAGCACGACCGCCAGGCCGAGCACGGCTCCGAGCAGGTTCGCGCCGGTGTCGCCGAGCATGATCCGCTCCCGGAGGTCGGCCGGCAGCAGGCCCACGGCCGCGCCGACGACGGGGGCGAGCGCGAGGCCGACGGGAGACGTGCCCGCCACGAGGGCGATCGGCACGTACACGATCATGCCGGCCTTGATCGTGCGGCCCGGCGCACGATCGAGGAGGTTCCCGAGGTTGGCGGCCAGGGCGACGAGGGCGGCATCGGCCAGCAGCCGACGACCGCTGACCTCGCCGGGCGCCGCGGTGAGCACGATGGCCACCACACCCCCGCCGAAGAGCTTCATCGCGCCTGTGGTGAGCCGGCCCTGCCCCAAGGCGCGCAGGTGACCGAGGAAGCCGCGGTCGGTCTCGGTGCCGAGCAGATCGTCGATCAGCCCGAGGAAGGCGAACGCGAAGCACGCGAACAGCACCATCGAGCGCAGCAGGCTGTCGCTCAGCTCGTCTCCCACCCCGAACTCGGCCAGCGCGGTGCGGCCGCCTTCCACCACGAGCACCGCCAGCACGATCACGATCCCACCGGCGGTGGGGAGCTCATGGTCCCGGTAGTTCAGCCTGCGGAGCGCCGGCGAGCTGAGCACGGGCGCCGACGCCTTCTCGAGCACGAGGGCGGCCAGGACCCCGCCGGCGAAGAGCAGCCCGAAGGCGACGAGACCGGCGCGCATCACCCAGCTCCTTCCACGTCTGCGGGAGGATCGACGCGGCACGCGAGGTAGACGAACCCGGGCACCGCGACGGCGAGCATGGCTCCCGGCACGGCGATCCCGGAGTCGTTGGCCCCGTAGCCGAGCACCGCGAGGGCGATCAGCCCGGGAATCGCGCGACGAAGCGACGGGAAGGCCCCGGCGACGGCGTGGGCCCAGCCCCTTCCGCGCCAGATCATCAGACCGGCCGCGATGGCGAGGGGGCCGAAGACGTAGCGCCACGTGCTCTCGGTCAGCGACCGCACGTTCACGGCCAGCTTTCGCTCGACCACCGTCGTCAACCCGGACCAGCCGTCGCTGCCGATCCGCTCGAACAGCCGCCCGAGGTGCGACTGGTCAGCGCTGTCGCGCGCGAGGTCGACCCAACCGAGCGCAGCGAGCAGGACGAGCGTGCCGATGCCAGCGAGCGCGACGGCCCGCCATCGCACCTTCCACTGGCCAAGGCCCATGGCGACGAGGGCCAGCGCCGGTAGCCCGGCGAGCGCGCCGCCGACGTCGGCCCCCCACATCGGCGCCACGTCGATGAGGAGGACCCCGCCGAGGAGGGCCAGCATGAGCTGCCGACCACGCTTGCCCGGGTACCACTCGACCGCGATGCAGGCGAGCATCGTCGCGGAGAAGAAGTAGTAGGCGAAGGTGACGTTGTTGATGCCGGTGAAGCGGCCGGCCACGATCGGCGAGTCGCCGAAGACCGTGGCGAGCTGGAGCCGTGACCCCAGCCCCACGATGCTCACCGTCACCACCCCGACCAGCAACCCGTAGCCGACGGCGAGCGGACCGAGCCAGCGGCCCGCGACCATCGACGCGAGCAAGCCGACCAGCAGCGATCCGAGCACCAGGAAGCTCCAGTACGCCGCCACACCCCACTCGTAGAACGGGAAGATCGCCGCCAGGTAGGTGAGCGAGGGGAACGCGAGCAGCACCAGGCCGGCTCGGGCCAGCCACGGGCGGAGGAACCCCCAACCGGCCAGGAGGACGGCCGCCGTGGCCAGGGCCAGCAAGCTCACCGCGACCACCACGGTCATCACCACGGGGTACAGGACGCGGTCCCGGAACCGCGCCGCCGCCTCGGCGTCGACCAGCTCGGCGCGGCGCTCGGCCCCGTCGGCAGGACCATCGCGGCGCTCGACCGCACGCCCTTCGATGCTGGCCTCGTCGAGCTCGACCCCGGCCAGCTTCGCGATCGACGGTGCGAGGTCCGTCAGGAGCACGTAGCCGGCCCGGCGGGTGTTGCCCGACGTCAGGTAGCCGGGCTCGAGCTCAGTGGCCTTGATGCCGAGCACGCCGAGGCCCTGCGTGGGCTGCGTCGTCGGCGCCACGACGACGACGGCGTCCCGCGCCGGGTCGAGCTCCTCGAGGATGGCCCCGGCCAGCGCGTCGGTCGAGGCGAGGGCTCGCCTCCGGGCCTCGTCAGCGAGCTCCGGGGTGGCGCGGGGCCGGAAGGCCAGTGCCCGCCGCAGATCCGACGCCTCCACCAGCACGACCGACCCCGGGGTGCTGCACCGGTCGAACGCCTCCAGCACGGCAGCCTGGTCGAGGCGCACGCCGAACGGGGCCGCGTCATCGGTCTCGAGGAGCACGGGTCCCACCTGACCGCATGCAGTGGCACCCGTGGCATCCGCAAGCGCAAGCGCCGCTTCGCGGTGGATGGGCTCGCCTGGCACCAACGGGTCGGCGCCATCCGCGTTGGCGACCACCCCGCGCTCCACGCTCGCGTCCTCGAGCGCCTGACCGAGCGCACCGATCGTGCCTCCGAACTCCGCCCCCTCGTTCGCCTCCCCGAGGAGCGTCCACCCCAGGGAGACCACCTCGGCATCGGCGGGCGTCCCGTTCTGCCGGGCGTACTCCTCGCCCGCGGTGGTGGTGCCGAAGGCCTCGTCGGCCTGGAAGGACAGCCCGGCTACCTCCCTCGGTGCCACGGCGCGCGTCCCAGTGCCGAGGGTCAGGTAGGCCTCCCCGGGTTCGGAGACGACCGAGGTCACGCGGGTGGCGACGTTGGCGATCGCGCTCCTGTCGAGCAGCGCGCGGAGGTTCGTGAGCTCCGGTGCCTCGATGTCCTTCCACGTCAGGCCGGGCACGGACAGCACCACGACGCGGCGACCCTCCGGCACGCCGACCGGGACGGCGTGGGCCGGCCCCGCGAGCGCGACGAACGCGATCAGGGCGGTGACCCCCGACGCCAGCAACGCCCGACCACGGGTCACAGCGGCACCTCCGGGGCCGGGGTCCGCACCAGCAGGTAGACGAGCGACGCGTTGACCACGCCGAGCATCACGCCGGGCACCGCGATCCCGGAGTCGTTGAAGGCGAACCCGAGGAAGCCCACGACCGCCAGCCCCGCCAGGCTCTCCCGGATGTTCTCGCGGACGAGGAGCACGTGACCAGGAGCACGCCACAGGAGGTACACGATGAAGCCCAGCGCGATGGGGACCATCGCCGTCCAGACCGAGCTGGTGATCACCCCGAAGTTGGCCCCCAGCTTGCGGGTGACCACCGTCTCGAACGCGCCGACCCCCTGGTCCGCCACCGCCTCCACCAGCCGCCCCAGGTGGGTGCGCTTGTCGGCCGGGCGGCTGAGGTCGAGCGCGGCGAAGATGCCGACGACGGCCACGGCCACGGTCCCCCACAATGCGACCGACCGCCAGCGGACCCGGTGGCCGAGCAGCACCGCGGCGGTGACGCCCACCGCAGGGACGAAGGCGAGCACCCCACCGACGTCGGACCCCCAGATGGGCATGCCGTCGATCACGATCGCCAGGACCAGCACGCTGAAGGCCACGGCCGTGCCGAGGCTGCGGCCCGCGAGCCGACGCGACAGGAGCCCGCAGAGCAGGAACGCCGCGCCGGCGAACTGTCCGTAGGCCAGGTTCCCCATCCCGGCGAACCGCCCGCCGACGGTCGGCGAGTAGCCGAACACGGTGTTCAGCTGCAGCGGAGCGCCCAGGAGCATGTCGACCACCAGCAGCCCGAACACCGCTCCCAGCACCAGCAGCAGGGGATCGAGCAGCCGTCGACCTCCGAGCGCGGTGGCCAGGAGCGCGATGGCCACCGCCAGTCCGATCACGAAGCCCCAGTAGGCCGTGGCCGGCGACGCGTGGAAGTCGATCAGGCCGGCGAGGTAGGTGGCGGGAAGGAACGCGAGGAGCGAGAGCGCCGCGAGCGCGACCGCGCGAAGGCCCCCCGGCGCGCCTCGGCGTATCGCCACGGCGGCTCCGATCCACAGCACGGCCTGGAGCACCACGAAGGTGACCGCGACCGGCGCGACCATGTCGTCGCGGTACCTCGCCGCCTCGTCGATCGCCGCGAGGTACGCGGCCCGCTCCTCTCCAGTGGCTGCCCCGTTGCCGACTCGTTCGAAGCGGCGTCCTTCCATCGAGGGGGGCCGCTCCACGCCGGCCAGGTCGAGGATCGTCGGTGCGATGTCCACGAGCGTGACGAGGCCGGCGCGACGCGTGCTGCCCGATTGCAGCAGCCCCGGCTCGACGTCGGGGGCGCGCAGTGCCGCCACCGTCAGGTGCACGGCGGCCGCCCGGTGGTACGGCGCCACCACGAGGACTGCGTCCTCGTCCGGATCGACCGACTCGAGCACGCGGGCCACGAGATCGTCCGTGGAGCGGAGGGCCTCCCGTCGCACCGCCTCGCGGTGCGACGGGGCTGCCACCGGGAGGAAGCGGTCTGCGCGCGCCAGATCAGAGCCCTCCAGCAGGACGACCCCGCCGAGCGTCCAGGCCTCGTCGAACGCGGTCGCCACGGCATCCTCGCTCAAGCGGACGCCGAACGGCGCCGACGGCCACGGTTCGAGGAGGCTCGGAGACACAGCACCCGCCGGCACGGTGCCGTCGGCGTCGATGAGCGCGTTGCCGGCCGTGCGGATGAAGGCGGGCCCCTCGAGCAGGCCCTGGCCGTCGGCGTTGGCGATCGCGGCCCGCGGGACGCCTGCGACCCGTAGGGCTTCCCCCAGCGCGCCCACCTCCGCGCCGTAGTCGAGCCGGTCATTCCGGCGAACCAGCGCCGGGTAGCCGAAGGCGACGAGTCCCGTCGTCGCCGCGACGCCCGTGTTGCGCTCGAACACGGCACCGGCCGGCGTGCCGAAGAAGTCCTCGTCCGGCTCCAGCACCTGCCCGTCGGCGTACACGCCCCGGGCACGCGTCCCGGCGCTGAGCGTGGCGTACCCATCGCCCGCGTCCGTCACCGGTAGCACGTCGCGCACGGACATCGCGGCCACGGCGGAGTCGTCGAGGAGGCGATCGAGGGCCGGGGTGTCGCCCCGGTAGAGCTCGTCCCACGACAAGCCCGGCAGCGAGAGGACGAGCACCCGGCCCGGCTCGGGCGCGCCGCTGGCCGGCGGGGCACCGAGCACGAGCCCCGTGGCGAGCACCGCGACAGCGGCGAGACCCCGACGGAGCCTCATCCGGTGCCTACCGGGCCCTCCACGGCTGGCCCGGCCCCGGGCAGTCCGCCCAGGGCGCGCAACCCGGCCACGTACAGGACCGCGCCGACCCCGCCGATCGCGGCGAGGGCGACGACGACGGCCAGGCGACCCTCCGGCGACCAGGCCTCCATCGCGGCCCATGCCGCCAGCCCGAGGAGCACGGACAGCGCGAGGGGCCGCAGGAGCGTGATCCCGAGCACCGAGCCCACGCGGGGGCGCAGGCGCTCGACGAGCCAGAGCCCACCGAGCGCGTAGGCGAGCGAGTGGGCTCCTCCGATGAGCGCGAGCCGAGAGGCACCGTCGGCGAGCTGGGCCGCGACGACCATCCCGAAGGCGCCCAGGAGTGCCGAGCCCAGCGAGGCCAGGGCCGGGGTGCGACTGTCGCCGATGGCGTAGGCCGCCCGCGTCATGAGCAGGAAGCCTCCGTACGCCGGGATGCCGACGGCGAGCCCGAGCAGCGCCGCGCCCAGCAGCTGGGGACCATCGCCCTCGGCAGCCTGTCCGAAGGCCAGCACGCTCATCACCGGCGCCGACAGCGCCGTCAGCGCGGCGGCGAGCGGCAGCGTGCCGACCGCCATGGCCTCGACCGCCCATCGAAGGGAGCGGTGCAAGCCCATGTCGTCGCCGGCCGAGACCTCGGCGCTGAGCTGCGGGAGCACGGCGGTGTGGATCGGCTGGGCGACGATGCCATAGGGGGCGAGGAACACCACCATCGCCAGCTGGTACGCGACGACACCGCCCGCCACCCCGCCGCCGACCACCAAGGCGGCCGCCAGGAGGATGCCGGTGCCGGCGTGCTGGAGCACCGCCCACCCCGACAGGTGGAGGAGCGACCGGACGTCGCGATCAGCCCAGGGCCGCGATGAGGGGAGGTGGAAGCGGAACCCGGACCGGTGCAGGCCGACGGCCGGCACCGCCACGAACGCGGCCACGCCCAGCGTGCCTCCCAGCGCGAGGCACAGCTGCTCGGCCGAGGTCAGGTCGAGCCCGGGAGCCTCACCAGCGAGGGACCGGAAGACGAGCATCGCCACGACGATGACGATCGTGTTGCCGATCGGCGCGATCGCCGGCAGCGCGAAGCGGCCGCGAGCGTGCAGCACCGCCGTCGTCACCGCACCCACGGCGTACAGGAGCACCTGCGGGATGAAGAACCGGAGGAGGTACGTGGCGAGCTCGTCCTGCTGCGCCGCCACCTCGGGGTCGGACACGCCCGTGGACAGCAGCTGCGCCAGCTGCGGCGCGAACACGATCCCGAGGACGGTGACCACACCGAGCCCGGCGAGCGCGATCGACAGCACACCACCGGCCACCTCTTCGACCCGGCGATCCTCCCGCTGGTCGAAGTGGCGCACGAACGTCGGGACCAGCACCGCCGACAGCGCCCCAGCGGCGAGCAGCTCGAACAGGACGTTGGACACGCTGTTGGCCGACTGGAACGTGTTCCCCAGGTAGGTCGTGCCGAGCACGGCTGCGATCACCACCATGCGCAGACCACCGAAGGCACGCGACACAGCCGCCGCCGCGCCCATGCCAGCCACGGACCGCGTCACGCTCGGGGGGGCGCCCTGGGGCGCCGAGGTCACGGTGGGGTCCACGCCGGGAGGACCCCGTCCGCGCCGTCCCCATAGCCGAGGTGGCCGACCGGCCCGTTCGCCCCCGCGGCCAGCGCGAGCACGGAGGCCACCTGGCCCTCGGTGCGGTCGGCGTTGTCGACGACGGCGACGACCTCGAGCAGCTCGGGTGAGAGGGACGCCAGCAGCTCATCACCTCGCCCGGGCGCCTCCGGGGCCGTGACGTGGACATCCGCCAGGACCGTGATCAGCTCGCGGTCGACCGCCGCCTCTGCGATGACCGGCACGACGGACGCAGGCCCGGCCTCCGCGCGAGTTCCTGTCACGACCAGGATGCGGGGCTGCACGCCCGCGAGGTCAGCGAGCGTGGTGGAGTCGTCGCCGAGCGAGTCGACCGACAGGAACCCGGCTTCCGTCAGCGCATCGAGCACGGCCGTGGAGGTCGGCACCGTCACGATGCCGCCATCGGATGCGGTGGCCAGCTCGTCGGCGACAGCGGTCCAGGCGTCCGCCCGGAGGTCCTCGACGGCCCCCTCCGGATCACCGTCGACGATCGCAGCGAGCGCGGCGCGGTCATCGTCGCTCTCGAGGTCCCAGGGCGTCTCGAGCCACACGACACCAGGGGTCCGCCCACCGGCGAGTCGGGTCAGGGCCACCATGCTCTCCACCGCGTCCTCGTCGACCCCGCTCGTCGCGACCACGAGGACCGGGACGTCCGTGAGCCGATCCGTGACGGCGTACGCCGCGCTGGCGTCGATGTAGGACGACGCGGCGCCGAGCTCCGCTTCGAGCCGATCGTTCTCCGCCTTCCGGTCGTCGAGGTTCTGCTCGACGGAGTCGATCCGGTTGCGAAGCCCGTCCACGACAGCACCGTCGAGATAGGTCGTGCCCACCACCACACCGATGGCGATCGCCAGGAACACGGCCGTGATCGACACGATGTGGAAGCGGAACGTGATCATGATCCTCCTTGCGTGACGGCCACGGTCAGAACGTGCCCGTCACGCTGAACCACAGGTCGCGCATCGACAGCCAGAGGCCGTCGAGCAGCACGCGAACGGGCTCGGATACAAGCGTGATGACCACCATGACAAGCATCGCCGCCGCGACGAGCAACAGCAGGTCACCCCGCCGGATCGTGGGCTCGTAGAGGCGTGCCACGCCCTTGGCGTCGACGAGCATCGGCCCGAGTCGCAGCCGGGTGAGGAAGGTGGACGACATCCCGGCCCGGCCCTTGTCGAGGAACTCGACCATCGTGTCGTGGGTGCCCACGGCCACGATGAGCTTGGCACCGGCCTCGTAGGCAAGGAGCATCGCGGCGTCCTCACTGGTGCCCTCGACGACGAACTCGACGTACGGCTTGCCGAACGCCTGGAGCTCCTCGAAACCAGGGTTCCTCCCGTCGGGGTGGACGTGGTGGATGTGCTCGGCCCCGATCTCCATCGCTCGCGCCGACACCGAGTCGAAGTCGCCGAGGATGATGTCAGGCTTGAGCCCCATCTCGAGGAGCGCGTCCGCCCCCCCGTCCACACCGATCAGCACCGGCTTGAACTCACGGATGTACGAGCGCAACACGCGGAGGTCCTGCTTGTAGTCGTGACCGCGCACCACGACCAGCGCGTGGCGGCCTGCGAACGAGGTCCGCAGCTTCGGGATCACGACCGGCGCGAACACGAGGTCCGCCTCCCGGCGGACGTACTCGAGCGTGTTCTCGGCGAACCGCTGCAGCTCGTGGCCGATGCCCGCTCGGGCCTCCGCCATCCGGCGCTCGATCTCATCACCACCGAGGACGTGGCCGGCCCCGACCTCCTCACCAGCCGCGAGGACTGCGCCGCCCTCGATCCGGATCTCCTGTCCGTCGACGACCGCGTCCATGATCGACGAGCCGACGTCATCCAGCAGCAGCACGCCGGCGTCGACGAGGCGCATCGGGCCGCCGTTCGGATACCGCCCAGTGATCGACGGCGCCGCGTTCACCACCGCGACCACACCGGCGTCGATGAGACCGTCGGCCGCCACTCGATCGATGTCGGCGTGGTCGATGACAGCGATGTCCCCGGGCTCCAGCAGCTTGGTGAGGTCCTTCGTGCGCTTGCCGACGCGCGCGCGGCCGACGATCCCGGCACCGGCGCGGTAGCGCTTTCGTCGGAGCGACATCAGCGACCGCGCTCCGCCGCCGCCGTCGCCAGGAGCTCCTCGGCGTGATCGTGGCCGGTGTCGCTGTCCGCCAGTCCTGACAGCATCCGCGCCAGCTCCCGGACCCGCGTGCTCGGCGCTCAGCACCTCGGCCCGCATCGCAGTGGTGGCGCCGTCGTCGTGCTTGGTCAGGGCGACCTGCGCGTCCGCGAACGCCGCGACCTGGGGCAGGTGGGTGACGACCAGCACCTGCTTGTGCTCGGCCAGCGCCGCGAGGGACCGGCCCACCGAACGAGCGGCACTGCCGCCGACTCCCGCATCGACCTCGTCGAAGACGAGCGTCGGCACCTGCGCCCCCACCACCAGGCGCAGGGCCAGCATCGTCCGGGCCAGCTCCCCACCGGAGGCGGCCTTGGCGAGCGTGGCAGCCGGAAGGCCGGGGTTCAGGGCGAGGAGGAAGGTCACGTCGTCGCCGGGGTCCTCGTCGCCGACGGTGATCGAGACCTGTGCTCGCGGCAGCGCCAACGCCGCGAGCCGGCCTTGGACCGCGGCAGCCAGCGCGTCGGCCTGGCTGCGGCGGCGCGCCCCCACGACGGCGGCCGCCCGGTCCACCGCATCCCTGGCTCGGGTGAGGGCCGCCTCGGCGGCGCCGGCGCGCTCGGCATGGGCCTCGAGCACCACGAGCCGCTCCGCGAGCTGGTCCCGCACGGCGAACAGCTCGGCGAGGCTGGACCGCGCGCTGGCGGTGTACCGACGCCGGAGATCGGCCAGCTCGGCGCGTCGCGCCTGCACCGCGGCCAGGCGCTCGGGGTTGCCCTCGATCGTGTCCGACGCCGAGCGGAGGTCATGGGCCACATCGTCGAGCTCCGCGGCGACGGACCGCAGGCGGTCGACGGTCCCCTGGAACGGCGGCCGCTCGCCCAGCTCCCGCAGGGCCACGGCGACCAGGTCACGGGCCCCGCGCTCCGTTCCCAGCGCGGCCTCCGCCGCGGCGGCGGCCGCCCGATGGGCGTCCGCGTCGGCCAGGAGCGACTCCTCGGCCGCCAGCCGCTCGTCCTCGTCCGCGTCGGTGAGGCCGACGCGCTCGATCTCGTCCAGCTGGAAGCGCAGGAAGTCGATCTCGCGCTCCCGAGCACCTGCGTCACCGCCGAGCGAGCGGAGCACGGCGTCCGCTTCGCGGGCTGCCGCGCGGCTCACCTCGAGGTCGGCCAGGTCGACATCGGCGAAGCGGTCGAGGGCGCGACGCTGGCTCGCAGTGGTCAGGAGCCCCACGTGGGCGTGCTGCCCGTGCAGGTCGACGAGCCCCGCAGCCAGGTCGGCCATCTCTGCGGCCGTGATCAGCCGGCCGTCGCGATAGGCGCGGGAGCGGCCGTGCCGTGGGACGACCCGCGTGAGCACGATCTCCTCGTCGTCCAGGACGAAGCGCCCCTGGACGGTGGCCTCATCGGCCCCGGGCCGCACGACCGACGGATCGGCCCGGTCCCCCGCCAGGAGTCCGATGGCCCCGACGAGCATGGTCTTGCCCGCGCCGGTCTCACCCGTCAGCGCGGTCATGCCGGCGTCGAGGACCAACGCCACGCCCTCGATGACGCCGAGGTCGCTGACGGCCAGCTCAGCGAGCACGAGCGGCCAGCCCTGGGCGGAAGCGCAGGTGAGATCGGGTGGGCGGGCGGTTGGTCGGCATGGGCGGCGCTACGGGCCAGAGGGCGGCACCGAGAGGGGCCGTGCTCCGTCAGGATCGTCGGCCAGCGTAAGCGCGGACCCCTGCAGGAGGAAGTTCCATCGGTGTCATCCGCCGCGCTACCGGTCCTCGAGCCCGAACTTCGACTTCAGGATCTGGAGGAAGTCCCGCTCGCCGAAGGTCACGAGCCGTGCCGAGCGGTCCGCCGCGGTGCAGACGATGCTGTCACCCTCCCCCAGCTCACCGAGGTTGCGGCCGTCGACGCTGAGGGTGGCCGCGCGGTGTCCTTGCACCACGAGGCGGAGCTGGGCGGTCGGTTCGAGGACGAGGGTGCGGTCGAACAGCATGTGGGGCGACACCGGGGTCAGGAGCAGCGCGCGGTGGGTCGGCGCGACGATCGGCCCCCGGGCCGAGAAGGCGTAGGCAGTCGACCCGGTCGGCGTGGCCACGATCAGGCCATCGGCGGCATAGGTCGTGAAGAACTCACCGTCGACCTCGACCGCCAGGCGCACCGTGTGCCCCATCGGCGTCTTCTCGACCACGGCCTCGTTGAAGGCCAGGTGCTCCGCCCGCCTCCCGTCGTCGTGCTCGACCGCCACCGTCAGGAGCATGCGCTCCTCGATCGTGCGCTCGCCGGTCAGGAAGCGCTCGATGGCGGCGCGCGTGCCGGCCGGCTCGATGTCGGTCAGGTAGCCCATCTGACCGACGTTCACGCCGATGATGGGGACACTCTCGGCGGCCACCAGGTCGACCGTGCGGAGCATGGTGCCGTCACCCCCCAGGCTCACGGCCAGATCGAGACCCACCGGGAGCTTCGCTTCGTCACATCCGTGCTCACCCAGACCAGCGATGTCGGCGTCCGGCCGCGGGATGCGCACCTCGTGCCCCCCCGCCACCAGCCACGTGGCAGCATCGCGGGCGAGCTCGGCCGCCTGCGCGCGCTGGTGGTGCAGGACCAGCCCGATCGCGGCCATCAGCTCGGCCCGGCCTCGGTGAGTGCGCCATCGAGCAGCTCGGCGACCCCCGCGCGCGCTTCGGTCGGTCGCGTGCGGGCGTGCACCAGGAACTCCACGTTGCCGTCCGCGCCGGTCAGGGGTGATGCCATGGCGCCCATGATGGCTGCTCCCAGCCCCTCGAGAGCGTCGGCGACCTCCTCCAGCACCCGCCGCCACACCACAGGGTCCGTGATCACGCCCTTCCCACGTGTCGCCTCCTCCCGACCCGCTTCGAACTGGGGCTTCACGAGGAGCACCACGTCGGCCGCAGGGACCGCCAGCGCGAGCGCGCCGGCGAGGACCGTGCGCAGGGAGATGAAGGACAGGTCCGCCACGAGCACCTCCGCTGGCTCGCCGAGGTCCCCCGGCCGCACATCCCTGATGTTCGTGCGCTCGTGCACCTGGACCCGCGGGTCGACCCGAAGCCGTTCGTGGAGCTGGCCGTACCCGACGTCCACGGCCACCACGGAGGCCGCGCCTCGCTGCAGCAGGCAATCGGTGAAGCCACCGGTGGACGCGCCCAGGTCGTAGGCACGTCGTCCCTCCACCGCCACCTCGAAGCGGTCGAGCGCAGCGTCGAGCTTCTCGCCGCCCCGACCGACGAAGCGAGGTGGTGGGCCCAGCACGCGGATCGGCTCGTCGGGCGCGACGAGCCGAGCCGCCTTGTCCGCCGGCGCACCTCCGACCGTGACCCGCCCTGCTGCGATCTCTGCTTGGGCCTGCTGCCGACTCGGGGCCAGGCCCCGCCGCACGAGCTCAGCGTCGAGGCGGCGGCGCGCCAGAGCTCAGGCCTCGTCGACGGTCGTCTCGGAGGGCGCGGCGACGACCGGGGTGGCCGGGGCCGTCGTCGCGGGCGCCTTCTTCGCGGGCGCCTTCTTCGCGGGCGCCTTCTTCGCGGGCGCCTTCTTCGCGGCCGGCGCCTTCTTCGCGGGCGCCTTCTTCGCGGGCGCCTTCTTCGCGGCCGCCTTCTTGGTGGCCGCCTTCTTGGCCGTCGGCTCCTTCGTGGCGGCCTTCTTCGTCGGCCGCGCGGCCCCGCGCAGCGCCGCGACGCGGCGCTCGATGCGATCGAGGTCCGCGTGGCTCACGAGGCCGAGGCTCGTGATCTGCCGCCGGACCTCCTTGGCGATCAGCTCGATCAGCCGGTCGCTGTTCTTGCGGCTGCGCTCGAGCAGCTCGACGACGGCGTCACGGGCCTGGTCGGTCTGCAGCTCGCCGGCTCTGACGAGCTCCCGCACCAAGGCCTCCGCACGGCGTTGCGTGAGGTTCGTGAACGAGATGCCCGCATCCATGTAGCGCTTGAGGAGGTCGCTCTGGGCCATGGAGGCTGAGCCTAGGAGGCTCCCACGAGTGCTTGCAAGAGTTAGCAGTCAGGTCGGCGCGCCGCCGAGGAGGAGGTCGACGACGCCCGCCAGGTCGGCGGCCGCCACGTCGGGCAGTGGATCGACGACGGTCGCCGCGTCGGTCACACCGGTGTGCACGAGCGCGAACTCGAAGCCGAGGGCACGAGCGAAGCGACCGTCGGTGTCCGGTCGGTCCCCCACCATGACGCCCGTCGCGCCGAGCCGCTCGCGCACGAGCGCGACCATGGCCGCGTGCGGCTTGCCCGCCACGATGGGGACGGCACCGGTCGCCGTCACGACCGAGGCGAGGATCGCGCCGCCACCCGGGATGGGTCCTTCGGGCGTCGGATAGGTGGCGTCGTCGTTGGTGGCGAGCAGCCGGGCGCCCCGAAAGATCGCGGTCGCGGCGATCCGCAGGCGCTCGTAGTCGAAGTCACGGTGGAAGCCGACCAGCACGGCGTCGGCATCCCCGTCCCGGACGACCGCCGCGCCTGCACGCTCGACCGCCTCGACCACACCCGGACCTCCGCAGACGAGGACCCGCTCGCCGGTCTGCAGCAGACGGGCGGCTGCCATCGCCGAGGTGACGACGTCGCCCGTCGCCGTCACCCCCTGACGGGCCAGCTTGGCCTCCACCTCACCCACGGGCTGGCTCGAGTTGTTCGTGACGAACACCAGCGCCTCGCCGGTCGCGCGCAACCTCGCGACCGCCTCCGCGGCGCCGGGGATCGGCACGTCCGCGAGCCAGACGACACCATCGAGGTCGAGTGCGTAGGGCACCGGGTCAGCCTGCCAGACTCAGGTCGTGGCTCGATTCGAACCCTTCATCGGCATCCGGTACGACCTGACGCGCTCCGACCTCGGAAGGGTGATCGCACCTCCGTATGACGTGATCGACGCCGAGCAGCGCACCGCGCTGGCGGCGCGAGACCCCCACAACGCGGTGCACATCGACCTCCCGACCGACGCGGACGGCGACCGTCGCTACGAGGTGGCACGCGGGCTGCTGACCGACTGGTTGGCGGACGGCACCCTGGTCCTCGACCAGCGACCGAGCTTCACCCTCTACCGCATGACCGCCACGGACGACGCCGGCGCAGAGCGACGGACGACCGGCGTCATCGGCGCCCTCGAGCTCAGCCCGCCCGGCACGGACATCCTCCCCCACGAGCACACCACCAAGAAGGCCAAGAGCGACCGGCTCGATCTCCTTCGCGCCTGCCGGGCGAACCTCTCGGCCATCTGGGGGCTGTCCTTGTCGAAGGGCCTCACCGATCTGCTGCCCGTCGATCAGCCGCCACTCGCCGACCTCGTGGACGAGGACGGCGTGCGCCACACGGTGTGGCGGGTCGACGACCCCGCCACCTGTGCCGCCATCTCGACCGCCGTGGGCGAGCAGCCCGTGGTCGTGGCCGACGGGCACCACCGCTACGAGACCTCGCTGGCCTACAAGGGCGAGCGCGAAGCCACCGACGGGCTGGCAGGGGACGCGGGCGCCACGCTCGCCTACATCGTCGAGCTCGTCGAGGACGAGCTCACGGTCCATGGCATCCACCGACTGCTCGCCGGGCTCCCCGCGGACACCGATCTGGTGGCTGCCCTCGCGCCTTGGTTCGACGACGCCGGTCCGCCTCCGGGCGATGTCCCCATCACCACCGCGATGGTCGACGCTGGCTGCCTGACGCTCGTGCTCCCGGACCGGGAGGTGCTGCTCCGACCGCGACCCGAGGCGCTGGCCGAGGCCCGTGACCTCGACTCCAGCCGCCTCGACGTGGCCCTCGAGGCCCTTCCGGTGCACGAGCTGAGCTTCCAGCACGGCGTCGAGAACGTGCGGGCCGCGGTCGCCTCGGGCGCTGCGCAGGCCGGCGTCCTCCTCCGCCCGGCCACGGTCGCCCAGATCGAGGCCACCGCCCACGGCGGCGAGCGCATGCCCCCCAAGACGACCTTCTTCCACCCCAAGCCGAAGACGGGCCTCGTGTTCCGAGGCCTGGGCTGACCGCTAGCTGACCTCCCAGGTCGACCCGCTCCGGAGGAGCGCAGCCAGGTCACCCGGACCGCGCGTCTCGACCGCATCGGCGAGCTGCCGGTTCACCTCGGAGCCGTACTCGAGCCGGTCGACGGCGCGGAACACGCCGATCGGCGTGGGCTCGTAGGGACCCCGGGCCAGGCGCGAGAGCATGAAGGCGACGCTCGGGTCGGTGCGGGACTCGTCGTGCACCAGCAGCGCGTCCTCGCCGACGTCGGCCACCTCCACGATGCGGGCGCCGTGCTGCACGTCCATCACCACGCCGTGCTGGCCCTCCGCACCGAATCGGATCGGCTCGCCGTGGCGGAGCGGGATGAGCATGTCGTCCCGCACCGTCTTGGCCGTGACGCCCTCGAAGGCGGCGTCGTTGAAGACGTTGCAGTTCTGGAACACCTCGACGAACGCGGCGCCCTTGTGCTCGTGGGCGCGCCGGAACGTCTCGAGCATGTGCGCCCGGTCCATGTCATGGGTGCGGGCGACGAAGCTCGCCTCGGCGCCAAGGGCCAGCGACAAGGGGTTGAAGGGGTGGTCGAGGCTGCCGAACGGCGTCGACTTGGTGACCTTCCCGAGCTCGCTCGTGGGCGAGTACTGCCCCTTGGTGAGCCCGTAGATCTGGTTGTTGAACAGCAGGATCGTGATGTCGATGTTGCGCCGGAGGGCATGGATGAGGTGGTTGCCGCCGATCGACAGCGAGTCACCGTCACCGGTGACGACCCACACGTGCAGGTCAGGGCGAGCCATGGCCAAGCCGGTGGCGATGGCAGGCGCCCGCCCGTGGATCGAGTGCATCCCGTAGGTGTTCATGTAGTACGGGAACCGGGCCGCGCAGCCGATCCCTGACACGAACGCCATGTCCTCGCGTCGCACGCCGAGATCGGGCATGAGCAGCTGCACGGCGGCGAGGATCGAGTAGTCACCGCAACCAGGGCACCACCGAACCTCCTGGTCGCTCATCCAGTCCTTGCGGGAGGTCACCGGGATCAGGTCGGTCATGGCGTGGCTCCGAGGTTCTCGAGGATGGCCGACTCGAGCTCGCCTGCCGTGAAGGGCACTCCCCGCACCTTGGTGACGGACCGTGCGTCGACCAGGAACTCCGCTCGCACGAGTCGGGAGAGCTGCCCGAGGTTCATCTCCGGGATGAGCACCCGCGGGTGTCGGCGCACGACCTCGCCGAGGTTGCGTGGGAACGGGCTCAGGTGGGTGAGGTGCGCCTTGGCGACCTTGTGGCCGTTGGCACGCACTCGGTTGACGGCACCGTCGATCGCGCCCCAGGTGGAGCCCCACCCGAGGACGAGCAGGTCGGCGTCGTCTGGCCCGTCGACGTCGACGGGCGGGATGTCGTCCGCGATCCCCGCCACCTTGGCGGCGCGGATGTGGACCATCCGCTCGTGGTTGTCGGAGTCGTAGCTCACGTTGCCGGAGCCGTCCTCCTTCTCGATCCCACCGATGCGGTGCATGAGGTCAGGTGTCCCCGGGAGGGCCCACGCCCGGGCCAGGGTGCCGGGGTCGCGGAGGTAGGGCCAGAACACCTCCTCCCCCGACGGGAGCGTGTGGTTCGGCTCGGTGGCGAAGGTCGTGGAGATGTCCGGGAGGTCGGCGACATCCGGCAGCCGCCATGGCTCGGTGCCGTTCGCCAGGTAGCCGTCGGACAGCAAGATCACGGGCGTGCGGTACTTGAGGGCGATGCGGGCGGCTTCGATCGCGGCGAAGAAGCAGTCGCTCGGGCCGTGGGCGGCGACCACGGGCAGCGGGCACTCGCCGTGTCGCCCGTAGTACGCCATCAGCAGGTCGGCCGCCTCGGTCTTGGTCGGCAGCCCGGTGGAGGGGCCGCCTCGCTGGACGTCGATCACCAGCAGCGGCAGCTCGAGGCTCACCGCCAGACCCATCGCCTCCGCCTTGAGGGCCATCCCCGGGCCGCTCGTGGTGGTGACCGCGAGGTGCCCGCCGTACGCGGCCCCGATGGCCGAGCCGATCCCGGCGATCTCGTCCTCGGCCTGCAGCGTGCGCACGCCGAACGCCTTGTGCTTGGAGAGCTCGTGGAGGATGTCCGACGCCGGGGTGATGGGGTACGAGCCCAGGAACAGCGGGAGCTTCGAGAGCTGTGACGCGGCCACGAGGCCCCAGGCCAGGGCGGTGTTGCCGTTGATGTTCGTGTAGGTGCCGGGTGGGAGGGCGGCCGGCACCACCTCGTACGGGTGGTCGAACAGCTCGGCGGTCTCGCCGAAGGCGTGCCCGGCCTTGAAGGCAGCGATGTTGGCGTCGCGGACCTGTGGCTTGTTGGCGAACTTGGCGTCGATCCACCGCAGGGTGTCGTCGACCGGCCGCGTGTACATCCACGACACCAGGCCGAGGGCGAAGAAGTTCTTCGACCGCTCGGCGTCGCGCGGCTTGACCCCGAGGGGCTCGACCGCGCGGAGGGTGAGGCTCGACATCGGCACCTCGTACACGGAGTAGCCCTCGAGGCTCCCGTCGGTGAGGGGGTTCACGTCGTAGCCCGCCTTGGCGAGGTTGCGCGCCTCGAAGGCGTCCTCGTTGACGATCACCGTCGCGCCGGGTTCGAGCCGCTCCAGCTCGCTGCGCAGCGCTGCGGGGTTCATGGCCACCAGCACGTTCGGGGCGTCGCCAGGCGTGGTGATGTCATGGTCCGAGATGTGGACCTGGAACGCCGAGACGCCCGCCAGGGTGCCCGCGGGTGCGCGGATCTCGGCCGGGAAGTCCGGCAGCGTGGCCAGGTCGTTCCCGAACATGGCGCTGGCGCTGGTGAAGCGATCACCCGTGAGCTGCATGCCATCGCCGGAATCCCCGGCGAAGCGGATGATCACGCGGTCGATGCGCTCCGTCGTGCTCGGAGCGCTGTCTCGTTCGACGGTGTCTGACAAAAGGGCCCACCCTCCGGTCACCTTCCGCCGCGCCGTTGCGACGGAGAGAGCCGTGATCGACCTTACCGGCCGCGACTACGTGATCGACGCTTCGTAGATCGCCTTGATGGACGCGTCCAGAGCCGCATCGAACTCCTCGTCGGTCTGCTGGGCGGTCAGCCCCTCCGTGAGCGCTCTCGAGAAGCTGGCGACCACGCCCGGGTTGCGGGCGAGGCGCTCGTCGGCGTCCTCACGGGTGTAGCCGCCGGACAGCGCCACGACCCGGAGGACGTTCGGGTGGCTCACGAGGTCCGCGTAGAACCCGTCCTCGTCCGGCAACGTGAGCTTCAGCATCACGCGCTGGTCGGCCTCGAGTGAGTCGAGCTGTCCCACCAGCGCCGCCTTGAGCAGGTCCTCCGCGGCGCGCCTTCTCCGGGCTGTGGATGTCGATCTCGGGCTCGATGATCGGCACCAGCCCGGCGGCCAGGATCTGGCGGCCCACCTCGAACTGCTGGTCGACCACGGCAGCCACGCCCGTCGGGTCGGCCAGCTTGATGACCGATCGCATCTTGGTGCCGAACACGCCCTTCGCCACGGCCCGGGCGAGCAGCGCGTCGAGACCGGGCATGGGCTTCATGACCTGGGCGCCGTCGGCCTCGTCGGCCAGGCCCTTGTCGACCTTCAGGAAGGGGACCACACCCTTCACCGCCCACAGGTAGTCAGGCGTGTCGCGCCCCTCGATCTGCCGGTCCATGGTGTCCTCGAAGAGGATCGCGCCCAGGATGCGCTCACCGGTGAAGGCAGGGCTCGTGATGATGCGGGTCCGCATCTCGTGGATGCGGTCGAACATCTCGGCGTCGTTGGAGTAGGCGTCCTCACCCACGCCGTAGAGCCGCAGGGCCTTGGGGGTGCTGCCCCCGCTCTGGTCGAGGGCGGCGATGAAGCCCTTGCCGTGGGCGACCTTCTCCGACTGCTGCTGGTCCATGGTGCGCTACCGATCCCCTTCGTGGCGTGCTGTCCCACCATCATGGCGGACCCCCGGGCCGCGATCACAACCGCCCCGCGATCACCTCCAGCGCCCCGTGCAGGGCCTTGCCGGCCGCCACGGCGCGTCGGGTCGGGACGGCGATGGTGGCGGCGACCTCGGTGCGGCTCTGGGTGGCGCCGCTCGCGCGGAAGAAGCGCCGGCGGACCCTGCCGACCACGAGGATCTCCTCGCCGGCGGGCCACTTGCTCGCGGCGGCCGGTGCACCCGTCCACGCCACGGGGACGGACTCGGCGGGGCGCCCCTCGGGGCGGACGGTGACCTCGAGGGCGAGGACCTCGTCCCCCGAGGGCAGCCGACGGAGCTCGGCCGGGCGGCTGAGCCGGCCGACGAGCACGGACAGGTTGGTCCCGGGAGCGGGGACGATGGTGGTGGACATGGGTGCCTCCGACGATGCGGTGAGCGGACGTAGGAGGGGGAAGGACCCTGACGGTAGGCCTGGGGGTGTGACAGGCCGCTATCGCAGCGCGCGCACGCGGGCCTCGACGTCGCCGAGCTCGGGGTCGGCGGCGGCGACGATGCCGAACAGCTGACGGGCCCTGGGGACGTCGCCCGCTCGCTCGTACAGGTCCGCCAGCGCGTAGGTGACCCGCAGGTGGTGCTCCTGGGGTCGCTTGGTCGGGCGCTTGGACGCGCTGAGCACCGCGATGGCGTCCTCGAGCCGGCCCTGGTCGGCGAGCGAGCCGGCATGGACGATGCGGCCCTCCGCGACGAGCGCCGCACCGGGCGACGCTGCCCGCAGCTCCTCCCAGAGCTCGGCGACCTTGGCGTGCCGACCGAGCGCTCGGTAGCAGTCGGCCAGGACCGGGTTCTGCTCCGTGCTGCCGCTCAGCTCGCGGAACGCCTCCAGCTCGGTCACCGCCAGCTTCCAGCGGCCGAGCCGGTAGTAGGTGAGCCCGAGGAGCTCCCGGACGGACGCCGCCGTGGGCGCCTGCTCGGCGAGCGGCCGAAGGAGCGATCTCGCCTCCTCGAAGCGCTCGCGGCGGAACGCCTTCCCGGCGTCCTTGAGCTTGACGTCGAAGCGGTCAGCCGACTTGGCGGCGACCGCGCGGCGCAGTGACGGATCCGGGGTCAGCTCGCCCTCGTCGAGAGGCGCGCGTCGACGCGGGGACCGGCCCCGGTCCACCGCCTTGCCGGCCTCTCCGCGCACCACGCCCTCGTCGATCCAGACCTCTGGCTCCCAGGACTGGCGCCCCTGGGGGCTGGCCGCACGGAAGGCCTTGGACGCATCACCCGGACCGGCATCGCGCATCCGACCCGCACCCTTGCGGGCGACGCCGCCCCAGCCCGCCTTCTTCACCTTGGCGTCGTCGGCCGAGCGCTTCTTCCAGGGCGGCCCTTCGCTCTGACGGTCGCCCTGCGTGGAACGGGACGCGCCGCGGCTCGACCCGCTCCTACCGCTCCCCGAGCGGCGGGCCGGCCCGGCCGGACGACGAGGCGGGCGGCTTGGGCATGAGGGGCAGAGCCTACCGACGCAACCACCCACCTCGGGGTCCTCAGGGTCCGGGAGCGGTGACCCCGTACTCGTTGGACCCCTGCGTCGAGTCCGTGGCCAGGAACACGATGAGGATGATCCAGCCGACGAACGGGATGAGGCCGACCAGGAGGAACCACCCGCTGCGACTCGTGTCGTGCAGCCGCCGGATCGCGACGGCCAGGGACGGCACGAACACGGCCACCGCCGCGAGGAAGTAGAGGAGCGAGAACACGCCCGCGACCCGCGTCAGCACGCTCAGCACGAAGATGAGGATGAAGTCGGCGAGCACGAACCACCAGTACTCCGCCCGGCCGGCCCGCCCCTCGAACTGTGCATACCGCTCGAGCACGACGAGCTTCCACGCGTTGATCAGCATCCGGTGGTGTACCGCTCGCGGCCCCACCGTGACAAGCACCTCGACCGGGAAAACGACGAAGGACCCCCATCGCTGGGGGCCCTTCGCACGTGAGAACTCGGCGGCGTCCTACTCTCCCAGGGCCTCTCGACCCAAGTACCATCGGCGCTGGAGGGCTTAACTTCCGTGTTCGGAATGGGAACGGGTGTGACCCCTCCGCCATGGCCACCGAAACCTGTTGCCAATGGAACGCAGCCGCCGAGCGGCGCAGCTCCTTGGAGAACTCCATAGCGAGCACGAACATGGTTGTCGATCCAAGCCCTCGGCCGATTAGTACCGGTCGGCTGAACACATTGCTGTGCGTACACCTCCGGCCTATCAACGTGATGGTCTGTCACGGGCCTTACCTGGTTGACCCAGTGGGAAACCTCATCTTGGAACGGGCTTCGTACTTAGATGCTTTCAGCACTTATCCCTTCCGCAGGTCGCTAACCAGCAGTGCCCTTGGCAGGACAACTGGCACACGAGAGCTGCGTCCGTCCCGGTCCTCTCGTACTAGGGACAGCCTTCCTCAAGTTTCCTCCGGCTGCAGCGGATAGGGACCGAACTGTCTCACGACGTTCTAAACCCAGCTCGCGTACCGCTTTAATGGGCGAACAGCCCAACCCTTGGGACCTGCTTCAGCCCCAGGATGCGATGAGCCGACATCGAGGTGCCAAACCTTCCCGTCGATATGGACTCTTGGGGAAGATGAGCCTGTTATCCCCGGCGTACCTTTTATCCGTTGAGCGACGGCCCTTCCACAAGGAGCCGCCGGATCACTATGGCCTACTTTCGTACCTGCTTGACTTGTAGGTCTCGCAGTCAAGCTCCCTTGTGCCATTGCACTCGACGCCTGATTGCCAACCAGGCTGAGGGAACCTTTGCGCGCCTCCGTTACAATTTAGGAGGCGACCGCCCCAGTCAAACTACCCGCCTGGCACTGTCCCCCGACCGGATCACGGTCGTAAGTTAGAAGCCCGTCATACGCAGGGTGGTATTTCAAGGGTGACTCCACACACGCTGGCGCGCATGCTTCCAAGTCTCCCACCTATCCTACACAGCGCATAACAAACTCCAATACCAAGTTGTAGTAAAGGTGCACGGGGTCTTTCCGTCCTGCTGCAGCTAACGAGCATCTTTACTCGTACTTCAATTTCGCCGGGTCTGTGGTTGAGACAGTAGGAAAGTCGTTACGCCATTCGTGCAGGTCGGAACTTACCCGACAAGGAATTTCGCTACCTTAGGACGGTTATAGTTACCGCCGCCGTTTACTGGGGCTTAGGTTCAGAGCTTCGCCTTACGGCTAACCCTTCCCCGTAACCTTCCAGCACCGGGCAGGCGTCACAGCGTATACATCGTCTTACGACTTCGCACGCTGCTGTGTTTTTAGTAAACAGTCGCTTTCCCCTGGTCTCTGCGGCCCCCTCGAGCTCAGGACGCGAAGTCCGTCACCCTGGCGGGGCCCTCCTTCTCCCGAAGTTACGGAGGTATTTTGCCGAGTTCCTTAACCACAGTTCTCCCGATCGCCTTGGTATTCTCTACCTGCCCACCTGTGTCGGTTTGGGGTACGGGCGCCGTGCCAACTAGCTAGCGGCTTTTCTCGGCAGCATGGGATCAATCACTTCGCCTAAACGGCTCGGTATCACGTCTCAGACTTCATGGGGCCCGGATTTACCTGGTCCCCGTCCTACTCGCTTACCCCAGGACAACCATCGCCTGGGTTGATCTACCCTTCTGCGTCCCCGCGTTGCTTGCGTCCTCCGAGTGGGTCGGTTCGTTCCGAAGAACAGCCCCTTAGCAACTCGAGCTCAGCATTGGCGCGGGCACGGCGGTACCGGAATATCAACCGGTTGTGCATCGACTACGCCTCTCGGCCTCGTCTTAGCTCCCGACTCACCCTGGGCGGATTAGCCTTCCCCAGGAACCCTTGGGCTTTCGGCGGAGGGGTTTCTCACCCCTCTCTCGCTACTCATGCCTGCATTCTCACTCGACCACGCTCCACGACGGTTCACACCGCCGCTTCGCTGCGAGGTCGACGCTCCCCTACCACTCCTGCCACCCGAAGGTGACAGAAATCCGCGGCTTCGGCTCTGTACTTGAGCCCCGTTACATTGTCCGCGCAGGATCACTCGACCAGTGAGCTGTTACGCACTCTTTCAAGGATGGCTGCTTCTGAGCCAACCTCCTGGCTGTCTGTGCAATCCCACATCGTTTACCACTTAGTACAGAATTTGGGGCCTTAGCCGGCGGTCTGGGCTGTTTCCCTTTCGACCAACGAAGCTCATCCCCCGTGGTCTCACTGCAGAGCTCTGGAGTCATGGCATTCGGAGTTTGGCTGGATTCGGTAAGCTTGTAGGCCCCCTAGTCCATCCAGTGCTCTACCTCCATGACTGAACGCTCCACGCTGCACCTAAATGCATTTCGGGGAGAACCAGCTATCACCGAGTTTGCTTGGCCTTTCACCCCTACCCACAGGTCATCCCCCATGTTTTCAACCATGGTGGGTTCGGTCCTCCACGGGGTCTTACCCCCGCTTCAACCTGCCCATGGGTAGATCACTCGGCTTCGGGTCTACAACATGCGACTGAACGCCCTATTCAGACTCGCTTTCGCTCCGGCTCCCCATCACTGGTTAACCTTGCCACACATCGTAACTCGCAGGCTCATTCTTCAAAAGGCACGCCATCGAGGCTCGGACAAGTCCGAACGACTCTCTGACTGATTGTAAACCAACGGTTTCAGGTACTATTTCACTCCCCTCCCGGGGTACTTTTCACCATTCCCTCACGGTACTATTCGCTATCGGTCGCCTAGACATACTTAGCCTTACGAGGTGGTCCTCGCAGATTCACGCCGACTTTCACGGTTCCGGCGTTACTCGGGAGACATGACCTGAGGCTGCGTACGTTTCGTGTACAGGACTCTTACCTTCTGTGGTGGGCCGTTCCTGAACCCTTCCACTACGTAGCAGCTTGGTAACTCAGTGCCGGCTCTGGTGCGCCGGCTGTCAGTTCCCACGACCCCGAAGTGGCAACGCCACCAGGCTTGACACCACTTCGGTTTAGGCTCTTCCCTCTTCGCTCGCCGCTACTAAGGGAGTCGCGGTTGCTTTCTTTTCCTCAGGGTACTGAGATGTTTCAATTCCCCTGGTTCCCTCTACCCGCCCTATAGATTCAGGCGGGAGTGACACCCCATGACGGGTGCCGGGTTTCCCCATTCGGATATCCACGGATCAACGCTTGGTCGGCAGCTCCCCGTGGCCTTTCGTGGCCACCCACGTCCTTCATCGGTGCTAGGCGCCAAGGCATCCACCGTTGGCTTTTTGTAGCTTGGAAGAACAAAGATGCTCGTGCTCGCTATGCAATTCTCAAGGAGCCTCTTACGACAAGGTCGTAGACGCAAGGATGCCGACCCGAGGGGCCGGCGTTGCCTTGCAGAGCTCGAGCGAGTGTCCATGACACTCCCTCAAAACAGAAGAGAGGACGTAGGGCCGTTCCACCGGCGTGCGACAGAGCCGAAGCTGCGATGTCGCCGTCTGGCGTGGAGGACCGAGTAGCGAGTGATCAACTCGGGAGTACACCTCGTGATGAGGTGATGGCTCCTTAGAAAGGAGGTGATCCAGCCGCACCTTCCGGTACGGCTACCTTGTTACGACTTCACCCCAATCGCCGATCCCACCTTCGACAGCTCCTTCCCAAAGGGTTAGGCCACTGGCTTCGGGTGTTACCGACTTTCGTGGTGTGACGGGCGGTGTGTACAAGGCCCGGGAACGTATTCACCCCGGCGTTGCTGATCCGGGATTACTAGCAACTCCAGCTTCACGGAGTCGAGTTGCAGACTCCGATCCGAACTGAGACTGGCTTTGTGGGATTCGCTCGACCTCGCGGTTTCGCAGCCCTTTGTACCAGCCATTGTAGCATGTTTGCAGCCCTGGACATAAGGGGCATGATGACTTGACGTCGTCCCCACCTTCCTCCGAGTTGACCCCGGCAGTCTCCTACGAGTCCCCACCATTACGTGCTGGCAACATAGGACAAGGGTTGCGCTCGTTGCGGGACTTAACCCAACATCTCACGACACGAGCTGACGACAGCCATGCACCACCTGTGATAGGCCCAAAAGGACACCATATCTCTATGGCTTTTCCTACCATGTCAAACCCAGGTAAGGTTCTTCGCGTTGCCTCGAATTAAGCAACATGCTCCGCTGCTTGTGCGGGCCCCCGTCAATTCCTTTGAGTTTTAGCCTTGCGGCCGTACTCCCCAGGCGGGGTACTTAATGCGTTAGCTTCGGCACGGAATCCGTTGATAAGACCCCACACCTAGTACCCAACGTTTACGGCGTGGACTACCAGGGTATCTAATCCTGTTCGCTCCCCACGCTTTCGCTCCTCAGCGTCAGTTCCAGCCCAGAGCGCCGCCTTCGCCGCTGGTGTTCCTCCTGATATCTGCGCATTTCACCGCTACACCAGGAATTCCACGCTCCCCTACTGGACTCTAGTCACGACAGTATCGGGTGGCGTCTCCAGGTTGAGCCTGGAGGTTTCACACCCGACTTATCGAACCGCCTACGAGCTCTTTACGCCCAATGAATCCGGACAACGCTTGCCCCCTACGTGTTACCGCGGCTGCTGGCACGTAGTTGGCCGGGGCTTCTTCTGTGGGTACCGTCTTGGTTCGTCCCCACTGAAAGCGGTTTACAACCCGAGGGCCTTCATCCCGCACGCGGCGTTGCTGCGTCAGGCTTTCGCCCATTGCGCAAGATTCCCCACTGCTGCCTCCCGTAGGAGTCTGGGCCGTGTCTCAGTCCCAGTGTGGCTGATCGTCCTCTCAGACCAGCTACCCGTCGATGCCTTGGTGGGCCGTTACCCCGCCAACTAGCTGATAGGCCGCGAGGCTCTCCCGGAGCGGAATCCATTTCCTCACCAAACCATGCGGCTCGGTGAGGACATCCGGTATTAGCTCTCCTTTCGGAGGGTTATCCCGGTCTCCGGGGCAAGTTCCTCACGTGTTACTCACCCGTTCGCCACTAGGTCTTCCGCAGTGTTGCCACTGCATGGACCTCGTTCGACTTGCATGTGTTAGGCACGCCGCCAGCGTTCGTCCTGAGCCAGGATCAAACTCTCCATCGAGATCTCGAACCCGCCACCGAGGTGGTGGGCCCTTCGATCGGTGTTGAAGAGCCGGCGATCCCGGGACCCGATGATGGGTCCCGTTCTTTGCCGACTGGCACCAGAACAGCCAGCACTACTACTGCTGTCCGTTTCAAGTGCATTTCATTCTTGAACGGCTGCGCGACCCTCCGAGGAGAGCCGGGCAGTCGCCCGCACTCGCTTTTTCGTCCTCTCTTCTGTTTTCAAGGAGCGTCGTCTGCCCCGCAGGGCAGCGCTCGACCGGCAGTCGCATCCACGTGGAGCGGTGGTGCCGGGGTGGCCCTTCCGGGGACGACTCGGCCGTGCCGAGGCCTCCGTGGGGCGGAGGGACAACCTATCGGCGCATCCCGGAAAGTGTCAACTCGGGGGGCGGGCATCCAGGACCGCCCACCCCTTCTTGCCCTTCCGCAGGAGCACCCAGCGTCCGGCGAGGAGGTCGTCCGTCCCGACGCGGCGGCCGGGCTCCACCTTCACCCCGTTCACGGCCACCCCACGCTGCTCGAGCTGCCGGCGAGCGTCGCCCTGCGAGGTGGCCAGGTTCGTCCGCAGGAGCACCGAGACGAGATCGACCCCGTCGTCGAGCGCCTCGCCGGGTGCGAGCGTCGTGCAGGGCACCTCCGCGGCGACCGCCGCCAGCGCGTCCGGCGACGCCCGGCGGGGATCAGCCCCGAACAGCACGTCGCTGGCCTGCTCGGCCGCCGTCGCCGCCGCCGTCCCGTGCACGAGCTCGGTGACCTCGCGCGCCAGCACCCGTTGGGCGGGTCGGCGCCCCGGCTCGACGGCGTGCTCCTCCAGCAGGCCGTCCACCGTGGCCATCGGGAGGAGGGTGAACTGCGCCAGCATCCGCCGCAGCTCGGCGTCGTCGGTGTTGATCCAGTGCTGGAAGAACGCGTAGGGCGACGTCAGCTCGGGATCGAGCCAGACGCGGGCACCGGTGGTCTTGCCGACCTTGGTGCCGTCGGCGGCGGTGATGAGGGGCCAGCAGAGCGCGTGCACCGCGGCCCCGTGACGCCGGCGGATCAGGTCCACCCCGGAGAGGATGTTGCCCCACTGGTCGGAGCCACCGATCTGCAGCTCGCAGCCGAGGTGCTCGTAGAGGTGGCTGTAGTCGTTGGCCTGCAGGAGCATGTAGCTGAACTCGGTGTAGGAGATCCCGTGCTCGCTGGCCATGCGGGCCCTGACGCTCTCGCGGGCGACCATCTGGTTGACGGTGACGTGCTTGCCCACGTCGCGCAGGAAGTCGAGCAGGCGGACCTCGTGGGTCCAGGCCAGGTTGTCCACGAGCTCCCATGGACCCTCAGGACCGAGGATCCGGGTGATCTGCGCCTTGATGGCCTCCACGTTGCGAGCCAACGTCTCCCCGTCGAGCAGGTTTCGCTCCTCGGAGCGACCCCCTGGATCGCCGATCATGCCGGTGGCTCCCCCGGCCAGGGCCAGCGGCCGGTGGCCGTGATCCTGGAAGCGGCGCAGCGTGATCAGGCCGATCAGGTTCCCGTGGTGGAGGCTCGGCGCGGTCGGGTCGATGCCGTGGTACAGGGTGATCGGGCGCTCGGCGAGCCGGGCCGCCAGCGCGGGTCGATCCGTGGTGTCGTGCACCAGGCCGCGCTGGTCCAGGTCGTCGAGGAGAGCGAGCACGGCGCCATCGTCCCCGCCAGCCGAGGCCCGGGTCCAGCCCGATCTGGCCGGGGTGCCCGGTCCGGCGGGCGCGCATGCGGGAGAATGACTCCCGCCCATGTCCCGTGTCGCCCGGTCCCTCGCATGTGTCGTCGCCTTCGCCGCGGTGCTGAGCGTGTGCTCGTACACGTCGCGGGCGGTCGTGCCCCCCGAAGAGGAGGAGATCGAGTCCTCGACCCTCTACGCCGCGGATGGCACGCGGCTGTACACCTTCCATGCCGAGGAGAACCGCCGGGTCATCCCGCTCGAGCAGATCCCGGTGCACGTCCGCAACGCGGTGATCGCGATCGAGGACGAGCGCTACTACCGCCACAACGGTGTCGACGTGCGAGCGGTGCTACGGGCTGCCCGCACCAACGCGGCGGCCGGCGACGTCGAGCAGGGCGGGTCGACGATCACCCAGCAGTACGTCAAGCAGGAGATCCTCCGGGACAGCTCGCAGACCGTGGCCCGCAAGGTGCAGGAGGCCGCCCTCGCGATCCAGCTCGACCGGGAGTACTCCAAGGACCGCATCCTGGAGCTGTACCTGAACGCGATCTACTTCGGGAACGGCGCCTACGGGATCGAGGCCGCCGCGCACCAGTACTTCGGCAAGGCAGCCACAGACCTCACCGTGCCCGAGGGAGCCCTGATCGCCGGACTCATCCAGCGTCCGGGGGCCACGGACCCGTTCAAGGCCCCGGAGGTGGCCCTGGAGCGCCGGCAGCTCGTGCTCGACCGGATGCTCGCCAACGACTTCCTCACGGACGACGAGTGGCGCGCCGCGAGCGACACCCCGGTGCAGCTCGCCTCGTCGGTCGTCCCGGCCGCCGAGCGATACTTCGCCCCCTACTTCGTCGAAGAGGTGAAGCAGTGGATCCTCGACGATCCGCGCTTCGGCGCCACCCCCAAGGAACGGCGCGACCTGCTCTTCGGCGGGGGCCTGCGGATCCACACGACCGTCGACATCCTGGCGCAGGCGAAGGCCGAGGCCGCGGTGAACGCGATCCTCCCCGACCCCGCCGGGCCGGCGGCGTCCCTCGTCGCGATCGAACCCGGGACTGGCTACGTGCGGGCCATGGTCGGCGGCCGCGACTTCTTCGGCACCAGCCCCATCGCCAAGCTGAACCTCGCGACGCAGGGCCTGCGGCAAGCAGGGTCATCCTTCAAGCCGCTGGTGCTCGCGACCGCTCTCGCCCAGGGCATCGACCCGATGACCCGCATCTCGGCGCCGGCCTGCGTGACGATCCCCATGGAGAACGCCGCGCCGTGGCGGCCCTGCAACTACGGCGGCGGAGGCGGGGGCACCGTCACCATCGTCGAGGGTACGGTCCGCTCCTACAACACGCTCTACGCGCAGCTCATGATGCGGGTCGGCCCGAAGGCGGCCACCGAGGCGGCCACCCGCTACGGCATCCGCACGCCGCTCGAGCCGGTCCCCTCCGCCGTGCTCGGCAGCAACGTGGTGTCCGCCATGGACATGGCCAGCGCCTACTCCACGTTCGCGAACCGGGGCATCCGCGTATCGCCCGTGCTCGTGACGCGGATCACGCGGGCTGACGGCACCGTGCTGTTCAACCAGGAGCACCGGCAGACGAAGGTGCTCGAGCCGGGGGTCGTCGACACGCTCACGAGCATCCTCGAGCAGGTGATCGAGCGAGGCACGGGCACGCGAGCCAAGCTGGACCGCCCGGCGGCGGGCAAGACCGGCACCGCCGACGACAACAAGGACGCGTGGTTCGTCGGGTACACGCCCGAGCTGACGACCGCCGTGTGGGTCGGGTACCCGCAGCTGGGCGCCGACCGGCAGCTCGTGCCGATGCGGCCCCCCAACACGCCGTTCGCCGTCACCGGCGGCTCCTACCCTGCCGAGATCTGGCAGAACTTCATGAGCGCGGCCCTCGCTGGTCGCCCCGTGACCCCCTTCGCGGCGCCGACCACGACGACGACGATCAAGCCGTACGTGGCCCCGCCACCGCCGTCCGGCCTCGGCGCCATGACGCCCTTGCCCGACGTCCGTGGCCGCGACGTCGAGGAGGCGACCGCGATCCTGCGCCTGGCTGGCTTCCGGGTGGCCACGGCGCCCGCGCCCGCCGGCCCCGCGCCGCCCGGCACCGTGGTGGTCCAGAGCCCGCCCGCGGGGCAGGCTCCTCGTGACACCCTCGTGACGCTCGAGGTGGTGGTGGGCAAAGTGGACAGCCCGTCACCCCCGTGACGAGGCTGATCCGGTGACCGAGCAGACGACCGCCCCCGACGTCGCGCCACCCGCCTCGCGGTGGTCGCTCGGGCGGGTGCTGGTCGTGATCACGATCGTCCTGCTCGTATCGATGTGGGGCTACGTGCTCTACCTCGCCTTCGGGCCGGGCCGTCAGCCGCCACCCGATCGACTCGCCGACCCCACCTTCGCCACGCAAGCCGAGGCGATCTGCGAGGCCGCCCATGACGACGTCGACCAGCTCCCGCTGGCGATCGACGCCGAGGACGCCGCGCAGCGGGCGGTGATCGTGGCGGAGGCCAACGACCGGTTCTCGGCGATGCTGGACGATCTCGAGGCGATCACCCCTACCGGCGAGGACGGCACCATCGTCAGCGAGTGGCTGGCCGACTGGCGGACCTACCTCGCCGACCGCGAGGCCTACGCCGATGCGCTGCGGAGCGATCCGGAAGCCCGGCTCCTCGTGACCGCGAAGGATCGGGAGCAGATCACCGAGTTCATCGACGCCTTCTCGGCCGACAACCGGATGATCGCCTGCGCCACGCCGATCGACGTCTAGGAGACTGCTGAGCAGCGTCCCCGGTGACCTCGTCGAGGGCCTCCAGGGCGGACCGCACCATCCGCAGGGTGCCGTCGTCGACGTCGAGGGCCGCCAGCTCGGGCGCCGGGACCCACCGCACGCCGTCGGACTCGTGGTTGGTGATCGCCACGGCTCCCGGGGGAGCCAGCACGAGGTGACGCACGTCGAGGTGGAGGTGGTCCGGCTCGCTCGCGGCAGCGTGGTGGAACAGGTGCACGTCGAGATCGATGGCGGGGGTCATGACCTGCAGACCCTCGATCCCCGTCTCCTCCGTGGCCTCGCGGAGCGCCACCCGAGCGAGGTTCCCGTCGCCGTCGGCGTGACCGCCGGGCTGGAGCCACCGGCGCACCTTCGCGTGCAGGAGCAGGAGCACCTGGCGCGTGCTCGGGTCGATCACCGCGGCGGAGCCGGTGAGGTGCCCCGCCAGGCAGGAGCGGTGCAGCGCATCGGGGTGCTCGTCGAGGAAGGCGAGGATGCGGGTCCGGTTGGCCTCGTGGGTCGGGTCACCCGGACGAGCGGCCACCACCGCGGCACGGGCGGCTCCCAGGTCGCTCGCGCCGTCGAGCTGGTCGGCATCGTGCAGGCGGCTCACGCGGGTCTCGACAGGTGCGCGGAGCCGGGGGTGCACCACCGCCACGGTAGGTCGGCGCCCGCCGACAGCCCGACGCGCGTGCTGACGAGCGGAGCGACCGGTGGCGGGACGCCGTCGTCGACGATGATGATCCGGTGGCTGGCCGTCACGAGGTCGGCCCCGTCCTCGGCGCCGGTGAGGTCGAACGCCTGGCAGAGCCGCGCCGGGCCGGCCAGCAGGTCACGGTCGCGCCGAGCCTTCGGGCGCCGGGCTCGCATCGCGTCGAGGCCGCCCACCGGCTCCGCCGCACGGAGCAGCACCGCCACCCCCTCACCGACATCGCCGCAGACGACGTTCGCGCACCAGTGCATCCCGTAGGTGAAGTACACGTACAGCCCGCCCGGCGCGCCGAACATGGTGGCGTTGCGCGCGGTCATGCCCCGGTAGGCGTGGCTGCCCGGGTCCTCCGAGCCGCAGTACGCCTCCACCTCGACGATGCGGGCGGCCTGGCCGTCGCGCGACGAGGAGCTTGCCGAGCAGCTCCGGCGCCACCTCGCGCGGATCCCGGCGGTAGAAGGCCCGCGTCAGACGCCGGCGGCGCGCCATCAGGAGGCGGAGGCGGCGGCGCGGAAGTCGTCGGGGACGCTCACCGTCTCCGTCGTGCCGGTACGGACCGCCACGTAGGTGATGTCCGCGCTGAACACCGGCTGCTCGCCCACCCGTCCGTCGAAGCCCACGTCGAAGCTCGTGTTCCCCCACCGGCGGACGACGAGGTCGATCACCAGCTCGTCATGGACCCGGGCGGCACCTGACCAGGTCACCACGGCCTTCTTGACCATCACATCCCACTCCCCCGCCTCCAGCGGGGCGCCGATGGTCCGGAACCACAGATCGGCGGCATCGTCGCAGTACGCCAGGTAGTGGGCGTTGAACACCACCCGCTGCATGTCCACCTCGCCGTAGCGAACCCGCACCGTGTGCTGGAACCCCATGCTGCAAGCCTGTCAGACGACGCGGGCGCGGTCGGTCCGCAGCTGGTTGCGGTAGCGGTCGAGCTGGATGGCCACAGAGGCGGGGCTCGCCCCACCCGGCGTGGTCCGGCGGCGCACGGCCGCCCCCGGTGCGAGCAGCCCGACGTCCTCCGGCTCGAAGGCCTCGCTGGCCGCCACCAGCTCGGCGAGCGACGTACCGTCGGCGAGGGATTCGCGCACGAGCGCACCCACGATGGCGTGGGCCTCCCGGAAGGGCGTGCCCCGCACGACGAGCTGCTCTGCCAGGTCGGTGGCCGCGGCATAGGGCGAGTCGGCGGCCGCCTGCATCGCAACGGTGTCGAAGGTGAGGGTGGCGTAGAGGCCCCCCAGCGCGGCGAGCGCCAGGCTGATCTGGTCGACGGCGTCGAACAGCGGCTCCTTGTCCTCCTGGAGGTCCCGGTTGTAGGCGAGCGGCAGGCCCTTGAGGGTGGCGAGCAGGCCGGTGAGGTCGCCGATGAGGCGCCCCGCCTTGCCGCGTGCCAGCTCGGCGATGTCGGGGTTCTTCTTCTGCGGGAGCATCGAGCTGCCGGTCGCATAGGCGTCGTCGAGCCGCGCGAAGCCCACCTCGTCGCTGGTCCAGAGGACGATCTCCTCGCCCATGCGGGAGAGGTGGATGCCGATCAGGGCCAGCGCGAAGAGCGCCTCGGCCACGAAGTCGCGGTCCGACACCGCGTCGAGGCTGTTCTCGAACCGGCCGGCGAAGCCGAGATCGGCCGCGACCCCGTCGGGGTCCAGCGGGATCGACGACCCTGCCAGCGCGCCGGCGCCCAACGGCGAGACGTCCGCCCGCCGGCGACAGTCCAGCAGCCGATCGACGTCCCGGGCGAGGGACCAGCCGTGGGCGAGCAGGTGGTGCGCGAGCGTGACGGGCTGCGCCCGCTGCAGGTGCGTGTAGCCCGGCAGGTAGGCGTCGCCGGCCGCCACGGCCCGCTCCAGCAGCACCTCCTGCAGGCTCAGCACCCGGTCGGCGACCTGCAGCAGGGCCCGCTTCGTGTAGAGCCGCAGGTCGGTGGCGATCTGGTCGTTCCGGCTGCGCCCGGTGTGGAGCTTGCCACCCGCGGTGCCCGCCAGCTCCGTGACCCGCCGCTCGACGGCCGTGTGGATGTCCTCGTCGGAGGGCACGAACGCGAACGCCTCGCCGGTCAGCTCGCGCTCGACCTGGTCCAGCGCGGCCAGCACCTCGTCGCGCTCGGCCTCCGTGAGCACACCGGCCCGCAAGAGGCCACGGACATGAGCCCGCGACCCCGCGATGTCGTCGACCGCGAGGCGCTGGTCGAACGGCAGGCTCACCGTGTAGGCGAGGAGCTCGTCGGCCGGGCCGTCCTCGAACCGCCCGTGCCAGAGGGTGCTCATGACCGGTGCAGGTGACCCTGGGTGCCGGCCCAGGTCTCGACGGAGAGCCCCCACAGGCGCACGAAGCCGGCCGAGTCCTCGTGGCGGAAGCTGTCCTCGCTGTCGTAGGTGGCCAGGCCGTAGTCGTACAGGCTGTGCGGGGAGCGCCGACCCTGCACCTCACACGAACCGGGTGAGAGGTGCAGCCGCACCTCACCGGTCACGTAGCGCTGGCTCTCGGCGATGAAGGCGTCGAGCGCCTGCTTGAGCGGGCTGAACCACAGCCCGTCGTAGATGAGCTCGGCGTAGCGAGGCTCGAGCCGAGCCTTCTCCCGCTGCAGGTCGCGCTCGAGGCAGATCCCCTCGAGATCGCGGTGGGCGAGGATCAGGGCCAGGCTCGCGGGGCACTCGTACGTCTCGCGGCTCTTGATGCCGACCCGCCGGTTCTCGACCATGTCGAGCCGACCCCAGCCGTAGGAGCCCACGACGTCGTTGAGCTTCTGGACGACGCCGAGGACGCTGAGCTGTTCGCCGTCGACGCTCACGGGCACGCCGGCCTCGAAGCCGACGACGAGATCCCGTGGCTCGGCGGCAGTCGGCTCGGTGAGCAGCCACACGCCGGGGGGCGGCGTGTTCCAGGGATCCTCCATCTCCCCGCACTCGATCGCTCGCCCCCAGATGTTGTCGTCGATCGAGTACACCTTCTCCTTCGTCGCCATGATCGGGATGTCGTGGTCGTACGCGTAGAGGATGCTCTCCTCGCGGGTCATCCCCCACGACCGCACCGGCGCGATGACCTCGAGGTCCGGGTTGAGGGCGCGGGTAGACACCTCGAAGCGCACCTGGTCGTTCCCCTTGCCGGTGCACCCGTGGGCGACCGCATCGGCGCCGTGGTGCTCGGCGGCGGTGACGAGGTGCTTCACGATCACCGGCCGCGACAGCGCGGATACGAGCGGGTAGCGGTTCTCGTAGAGGGCGTTCGCCTGCAGCGCGGGGGCGCAGTACTCCGCCGCGTACTCCTCCTTGGCATCGACGACGACGGCCTCGATCGCCCCCGCCGCGCGGGCGCGCTCCTTCACGACCTCGTAGTCCTCCGCCGCCTGGCCGACGTCGACGGCGAGGGCGATCACCTCGACGCCGAGGTTGTCGATCATCCAGCGGACGGCGACGGACGTGTCGAGGCCACCGCTGTAGGCGAGGATGACGCGCTTGGCCATGGGAGCTCCTTCTTCCTTGGGCTACAGGCCGGCCAGATCGGACAGCTGCCGAGCCACGGCGGCGCCGCCGGCTTGTTCGGATGTGACGATGATCAGGGTGTCGTCTCCCGCGACGGTGCCCAGCACGCCGGCGAGCCCGGAGCGGTCGAGGGCCGAGCCGACCACGTGGGCCGAGCCCGGGGGTGTGCGGAGAACCACGAGGTTGCCGGAGTGGTTGACCTCGACGACCCAGTCGCTGAAGACGCGCCGCAGGTGGTCCTGCGGGGCCCGCTGCTCGGCCGGAAGCTCGGGGATGGCGTAGACGGTGTCGCCACCCGCCACCCGCACCTTGATGGCGCCGAGGTCCTCCAGGTCGCGCGACACCGTGGCCTGGGTCGCCTGCACGTCCTCGGCGGCCAGGAGCTCGACGAGGTGGCCCTGGCTCGTCACGGACTGCTCAGCGAGGAGCTTGGCGATCCGGTGCTGCCGCTGCGCCTTGGTGGTCATGTCGCGTCCTCCAGCAGGAAGCGGAGCAGGCCGCGGAAGGCGTGGAGTCGGTTGTGGGCCTGGCGGAAGACCGAGCTCTGCGGCCCGTCGACCACGCTGGCGGCGACCTCCTCGCCACGGTGCGCGGGGAGGCAGTGCATGAACAGGGCGTGACGCGGGGCCGCCGCCATCACCGCGTCGTCGACCTGGAAACCCTCGAAGGCCCGGTGCCGAGCGTCGGCTTCGTCCTCCTGCCCCATCGAGGCCCACACGTCCGTGTGGACCGCGTCAGCGCCGGTCGCGGCCTCGGTCGGACGATCGGTGATCACGGGCGGGCCGGCGAGCCCGGCGGCGAGCAGGCGGTCGACGTCGGCATCACTCGGCCCGTACCCGCCGGGCGTCGCGACGCGGAGCCGCATGCCGCTCAGGGCGGCGCCGAGGGCGAGGCTGCGGGCCACGTTGTTGAAGTCGCCGATCCAGGCGATGGTCCGTCCGGTGAGGTCGCCCCAGGCCTGTCGCATCGTGAGGAGGTCCGCGAGCGACTGGCACGGATGCCCGGAGTCGGACAGCAGGTTCACGACCGGGATGGACGACGCGGCCGCGAGCTGGTCGAGCATCCGATGGTCGAACACGCGAGCGCCGAGGACGGCGTGGTACCCGGACAGCACGCGCGCGATGTCGCCGATCGACTCGCGGCTGCCGCCGCCGACCTCGTCGGCCCGGAACGTGACCGGGTGTCCGGCCAGCTCCACCACGGCGGTCTCGCAGGAGTGACGTGTGCGCAGCGACGGCTTCTCGAAGTACAGGCCGACGGTCTGTCCCGCCAGCAGCGCCGGCCGGGTCGGGTCGTCAGCCAGGTCGAGGACCTGCGCGACCTCGGCGGCGGTGAGGTCGTCGATCTCCAACACGTGCCGGCTCATGCCAAGGACTCGGAGAGCAGCGCGACGGCGTGGTCGATCTCGTCGTCGGTGATGAGGAGGCTCGGAGCCAGGCGCAGCGCGGTGGGTGTGATCGCGTTGACGATGGCCCCCAGCTCCAGCAGGCGCCCCGCGACCGCCGTGCTGTCGTGGCCCTCGAGCTCGACGGCCAGGAGCAGCCCGAGCCCCCGCACCTCCGCGACACCCGGAAGCGCCGCGAGGGCCGACCGGAGGCGGGCCCCGGCCCGCTCGGCGCGGGCGGGGACGTCCTCCGCCTCCATCACGGCCAGCACGGCCCGGGCGGCGGCCGTCGCCAGCGGCTGTCCGCCGTAGGTCGTGGCATGGTCGCCGGGCTCGAAGACAGCCGACACCTCGGCCTTGGCCCAGCACGCACCGATGGGCACGCCGTTGCCGAGCGCCTTGGCCATGGTGACGACGTCGGGCACGACCCCGAGCCGCTGGTGGGCGAACCAGGCGCCGCAGCGGCCCAGCCCGGTCTGCACCTCGTCGACCATGAACAGGACGCCGCGCTCGTCACAGAGCCGGCGGACGCCCTGGAAGTACTCGGTGGTGGCCGCGTTGACGCCGCCCTCGCCCTGGACCGGCTCGAGGAGCACGGCGGCGACCGACGGCGCCAAGGCCGCCTCGAGCTCGGCGAGGTCGAGCCATGTGACGTGGCGGAACCCCTCCGGGAGCGGCTGGAAGGCCTCGTGCTTGGCCGGCTGCCCGGTGGCGTGCAGCGTGGCCAGGGTGCGGCCGTGGAACGACCCGTAAGCGCTCACGACCTCGTGCCGACCTCGACCGCCGAACCGGCGAGCGAGCTTCAGTGCGCACTCGTTCGCCTCGGCCCCCGAGTTCGCGAAGAACACCTGGCCGCGCAGGCCCCCCTCACCCGGCCAGCCCGGCTGGCCCACGCCGAGGAGACGATCGAGTGTCCGCGCGACCTGCCAGCCCGGGTCCGTGCCGAAGAGGTTCGAGACGTGCAGGAGCGTCTGAGCCTGCTGGTGGAGCGCCTCGGCCACGGCCGGGTGGCTGTGCCCGAGGCTCGTCACCGCGAGACCGGAGAGGAGGTCGAGGTAGCGACGGCCGTCCTCGTCCCACAGCCACGCGCCCTCCCCGCGCACGAGCTTCAGCGTGGGGGCCCCGTAGGTGGGCATCAGCGGGCACCGGTCGAGGGGCGGTGCGCCCATGGCCTCGGCGTGGGTCCTCATCCAGCGCCCTCCGGGCTGGTGATCATCGTTCCGATGCCCGCGTCGCTGAACAGCTCGAGGAGCAGGACGTGCGGCAGTCGACCGTCCAGCAGGTGGGCGGACCCGACGCCGTGGGTCACGGCGTGGAGGCAGGCGGCGATCTTCGGGATCATCCCCCCGGTCAGGGTGCCGTCGTCGAGGAGCTGCTGGAGGGCCGGCGCGTCGATGCGGCTGATCAGGCTCGACTCCTCGCGCACGTCGGCGAGCAGACCCTCGATGTCCGTGAGGTAGATCACCTTCTCCGCCGCGAGCGCCTCGGCCAGCGCCCCGGCGACCGCATCCGCGTTGATGTTGTACGCCTGTCCGCTCGCGTCGGCGCCGATGGTGGACACGACCGGGATGAGGTCCTCGGCCAGCAGGCGCTCGAGGATGGCCGGGCTCACGGTGTGGACGTCGCCGACGAACCCGAGATCGGGATGCCGAGGCTCAGCCAGGATGAGGCCGGCGTCCTCGCCGCTCACGCCGACGGCCACCGGGCCGTGGACGTTGATCGCGCTGACGATCTCCCGGTTGACCTTGCCGACCAGCACCATGCGCGCGATGTCGACGGTCTCGGCGTCGGTCACCCGCTGTCCGTCGCGGAACTCGGGGACCTTGCCGAGCCGCTCCATGAGGTCGCTGATCTGGGGTCCCCCACCGTGGACGACGACCGGCCGGAGGCCCACCGACCGCATGAGCACGATGTCTTCGGCGAAGGAGGCCGCGAGGGATGGATCGACCATGGCGTTACCGCCGTACTTCACGACGACGGTGCGACCCCGGAACCGCTGGATGTACGGCAGCGCCTCCACCAGCAGATCGGCCCGCGCCTGCGCGGGCGATCGATCGCTCATGAGGTCCCCATGTTCTCGTCGACGTAGGCGTGGGTGAGGTCGTTGGTGAGGATGCGCGCGGTGCCGTCGCCGAGGCCGAGGTGCGCGGTCACCTCGAGGTGCTCCTGACCCATGTACGCCGCGACCGCGTCCGGGTCGGCGTCGACGGTGACTCCGTGCTCGGCGACGAGCAGGTCGCCGTAGCGAACGCTGACCTTGTCGGCTTCGAAGGCGATGCCCGCGCTCCCGAGCTCGCTCGCGACTCGGCCCCAGTAGGGATCCTGGCCGTACCAGGAGCACTTGACGAGCTGGCTCTCGGCCACCTTGCGCGCACCGAGCCGCGCCTCGTCGTCGGACAGGGCACCGGTGACCCGCACCGTGACGACCTTGGTGTGGCCTTCGGCGTCCCCGACCATCTGGGTGGCCAGGTCGAGGCAGACCGCGGCCACTGCGGCCTCGAACGCGGCCGGGTCGGCGGGTGGACCGGCGAGGCCCGAGGCCAGGAGGATGACCGTGTCGTTGGTCGACGTGCACCCGTCCGACGACATCGCGTTGAAGCTCTCCGCGACCCCGGCCCGCAGGATGTCGGTGAGCGCACCGGGCTCGACGGCGGCATCGGTGGTGAGCACCGCGAGCATCGTCGCCATGTTCGGGGCCAGCATCGCGGCGCCCTTGGCCATGCCGCCCACGGTGAAGCCGGCACCCCGCACGACGCTCTCCTTCCGGTGGGTGTCAGTGGTGCGGATCGCCTCCGCCGCCGCCGCCCCGCCCGACGGGTCGGGCGTGCGGCCGTCGACGAGCCCGGGCACGCCACCTGCGACCGCGTCCATCGGGAGCGCGTAGCCGATCAGGCCCGTCGAGCACACGAGCACCTCGTTGGCGGCGCACCCGAGGTGCTCGGCGATCCACGCGCACATCTGCTCCGCGTCGGCCAACCCCGGCTGGCCGGTCGCCGCGTTGGCGCAGCCGCTGTTGAGGATCACCGCGGCCGCCCGCCCCCCGGTGAGGGTGAGGTGGGCGTTGGTCGTGATGACCGGCGCCGCCGTCATCCTGTTCTGCGTGAAGACCGCCGCCGCGGCCACCGGCGCGCCGTCGGTCGTCGCGACGAGGCTCAGGTCGAGGTCGCGGGAGGGCTTGATGCCGCACGCCACCCCGTTGGCGCTGAACCCTGCCGCCGCGGTGACACTCATGGGTAGACCCCAGCGATGGGGAGCCCAGTGGTCTCGGGGAGGCCGAGGAGCAGGTTGGCGCACTGGACCGCGGCCCCGGACGCACCCTTGGTGAGGTTGTCGATGGCCGCGATTGCCAGCACGGTGCCGGTGCGCTCGTCGAAGCGGGCTGTCACGTGGGCAGCGTTGGAGCCCAACGTCGCCTTCGTCGACGGCGAGCCCTCGAGCACGACGACGAAGGGCTCGCCCGCGTAGGCGTCCCGCTGGAGGGTGAGGAGCGCCTCGGTGGTGGTGGCGCCGGTGGGCCGGGCGTAGCAGGTGGCCAGGATCCCGCGGTTCATCGGCGCGAGATGGGGCGTGAAGAGCACGGACGCCGCCAGCACCTGCTCCATCTCGGGCGTGTGACGGTGGTCCAGGAGTCCGTAGGCGGTGAAGTCCTCGTCGACCGTGCAGAAGGTGGTGTTGGGCTTGGGCGGGCGACCTGCGCCGGACACGCCGGAGGCGGCGTCGACGATGATCCCGGTCGTCTCCACGACACCGGCCCGCACCAGCGGAGCCAGCGCGAGGGATGCCGCGGTCGGGTAGCACCCGGGGGTGGCGACGTGGGCCGACGCCCTGATCTCGTCGCGGAACAGCTCCGGCAGCCCGTAGGCGAAGGCGGGCAGCAGCTCGGGCGCCTTGTGGGCCTCCCCGTACCACCGCGGGTACAGCGACGGGTCCTGGAGGCGGAAGTCGGCGGCCAGGTCGACCAGGTGGCCCACCCTGCCGAGCAGTTCCGGGATGATGCCCTGGCTCGCGCCGTGGGGCAGGCCGAGGAACACCAGGTCGAGGCCGGCCACCGCCGCCGGGTCGTAGGCCGAGAACGACAGATCGGGGTAGCCCGCGGCCAGGTGCGGGTAGAGGTCGGCCGCCCGCGTCCCGGCCATCGTGTCGCCGGTCGCCACGCGCACGTCCAGGTCGGGGTGTGCCGCGCAGAGCCGCAGCAGCTCGGCGCCCGTGTACCCGGACGCCCCGACGATCCCGACCTGGGCCATCGGGAGATGATGCAGTATCCTGCATGATCATGCAAGTCGGCCCGAGTACCCTGCGCGGGATGAGCACGCCCAGCCCGGCGCCCCTCACCACCACCGTCCGCCCGGACGTCGACCGGCGCACCGAAGAAGAGCTCGAGACGGCCCCACCCAAGGCGGCCCACATCGTGAAGACGGAGCCGGGCGAGTCGGCCGTCGCCAAGGTCACCGAGGCACGGATCTACGGCTACCCGGTCGAAGCCCTGTGCGGCGAGCGCTTCGTCCCCCAGCAGGACCCGAAGAGGCTCCCGTTGTGCGGTATCTGCAAGGAGATCTACGACCTGTACCGCCAGATGGGCGACGGCGGCCTCAACGAGACGCCAGGCGACTGAGCCGTCCCTTCTGACTGCTTCTGTGTGCGCTGACCACCGCCATCCGGTGCTGAGCGCACACAGAACCAGTTCGGGGCTCAGGGCAGGACGAGGTCGAAGGCGTCGGGGGGCATGACGGTGCCGAAGTAGTGGAGCTCGGCCTCGCTCCAGCGGGCCTCCCACTCGCGGCGGTAGTGGTCGCCCTGACGAGCGAGCAGCTGCGCCCGACGGACGTCGTCGTCGATGCAGAGCAGGACGCGCAGGTCGAGCAGGTCGGCCAGCTCCGGTCGGGCGCTGTAGGCACCGTCGAGGATGACCACGGGCGCGGGCTCGACGGTGACCAGGTGCGGGGCCCGACCGTCGTTGCCGTCGTCGTCCCAGTCGTAGGGGTGGTACGCCGCCCCCTCGCCACGCCGGAGCGCCTCGAGGACGGGCCGCTGGCGGCGCCAGTCGATCACGTGGGCGGCCTTCTGCTCGGCGGTCATCGCGTCCCAGGTCTCACCCGAGCCACCGGCATAGAAGTCGTCGCCGTCGACGATGCTGGCCCCGAGGGGCTCGGCCACGGCCCGGGCCAACGTCGACTTCCCCGCCCCGCTGCGACCGTCCAGGGCGACGACCACCGGCGCCGTCAGGTGGCGCCGGCGGTCCGCGATGTGCCCGACGAGGACGTCGGCGAGGTCGGCCATCGACGCAACCTACCGGCGTGCGTTCCACCCCCGGATCCGGGGCGCGGTCAGCCGCGGAGGGTCGCGCCGACGGCGGACTCGACCCCGGCGATGGCTGCCGTGCGGGCCCGAGCGACGTCGGCTTCGGTGAGCGTACGGTCCGGCGCCTGGAATCGGAGGGTGTAGGCGAGGCTGCGGTGACCGTCGGCCACGCCGGGGCCCCGGTAGACGTCGAAGAGGCGGACGCTCCAGAGGAGCTCGCCGGCGGCCGCGCGGATGGCGTCCTCGACCGCGGACGCCGGGACGTCGTCGACGACCTCGAAGGCGAGGTCGATGTCGCTGCTCGGATAGACGCTGAAGGGCCGGTAGGTGCTCTCGCCGTGCGGCACCGCGAGCAGCGCGTCGAGGTCGACCTCGAGGTAGGCCACCCGCTCGCCGATGCCTTGCACCTCCAGGACGCCCGGGTCGATCTCGCCCAGCGCACCGAGGATGTGCTCACCGACTCGGATGTGGGCGCTGCGCGTCGCGTGGAACCCGGCCACCGGAGCGTTCTCGAGGGTCGCACCGGTGATCCCGAGGGCCTCGACGACGAAGCGCCACAGGTGGACCGCGTCGGCGGCGTCGCTCCCGGCGAGCGCGGCACCGAGGGCCTCCCGCTCGTCGGGCAGCGCGGCGTCGGGATCGGGAGGACGGCGGAAGGTGTGGCCGATCTCGAACAGGTGGACGCCGTGGTTGCGGTGCGACCAGTTGTAGGCGATTGCCCCTACGAGCCCAGGGAGCAGGGAGGTGCGCAGCACGGACTGCTCGGCCACCAACGGGTTGGCGATCGTGATGCCGTCGTCAGGGAGCCCGCAGCGGGCCAGCTCGCCGGGCGCGAGGAACGGCATCGGCATCGCCTCGGTGAGCCCTCGCCCGACCAGCAGGGAGCGCAGCCGGCGCCGGTTCCGACTGGCGGGGCGAAAGACGCCCCGTGGTGGCCGCCCTCGGCAGCGTGCGACCGAGCGCGGTGTAGCCGTGGTGCCGGGCGACCTCCTCGATCACGTCGATCTCGGTCGCGCAGTCGAAGCGCCATGACGGGATCTCCACGTCGTGGTCGTCCCCGACCGCGGTGGAGGTGAAGCCGATCGGGTCCAGCAGCTCGGCGATGCGAGCCGATCCCAGGTCGGTGCCGAGCAGGCGGGCAACGCGAGCCGTGCGCACGCGAACGGCTGGCCGATCCGGCCGCGCGCCCCTTGCGAGCGCTGCGCCGTCCTCCAGCGGCGCGCCGAGGAGCGCGGCGAACCGGCGCATCGCCAGGTCGACGACCTCAGGGTCCGTTCCCTTCTCGAAGCGGGCCGAGGCCTCAGAGCGGAGCTTGTGCCGTCGGGACGACTTCACGATGCCGATGGGGTGGAACCACGCCATCTCCAGCAGCACGTCCGTGGTGGCATCGTCGATCTCGCTGGTCGCCCCGCCCATGATGCCGGCCAGGCCGACCGGCACGTCGTCGCCGTCGCAGATCAGCAGGTCCTCGGGGGTGAGGTGCCGGTCCACGTCGTCGAGGGTGGTGAGCCTCTCGCCGTCGCGGGCCACCCGCACCCGGAACCCCGGGCCCGCGACCTTGGCGAGGTCATAGGGGTGGTTGGGCTGCCCCAGCTCGAGCATGACGTAGTTCGACACGTCGACCACGTTGCTGATCGACCGCATGCCGAGCAGCGTCAGGCGGGTCGCGAGCAGCGGATCGCCGGGCCCCACGGCGACACCGCGCAGGATCCGAGCCTCGAAGCTCCCGCAGCGGTCCGGGTCGAGGATCTCCACGGACACCGAGCGGATCCGGTCGGCCGGCACGATCGCCGGCCTCGGATCGGGCAGCGTGAACGGGAGCCGGAGCCTCGCTGCGAGATCGCGGGCCACGCCGGCGATCGACATGGCGTCGGGACGATTGGGGTTGATCTCGAGGTCGTAGAGGACGTCGGCCTCGATTCCCATGGCCTCGGTGAACGGTGTGCCCGGCTCGAGGTGCTCGGGGAGGATGAAGATCCCGGCGTGGTCGTCGCCGAGCCCGAGCTCACGGGACGAGCAGAGCATCCCGTGCGACCAGACCCCGGCCATCTTGCGGCGGCCGATCTCCATCCCGTTCGGCATCACCGTGCCGATGGTGGCGAGGGGCACGAGGTCCCCGGCCTGCATGTTGAACGCGCCGCACCCGATCTCCAGGGGCTCACCGTCGCCGGGGTCCACGATCACCTGATGGATCTTGTTGGCACCTTCGACGGCACGGGTCTCCAGCACCCGCGCCACGACGATGCCGTCGAGGCCCTCGCCGATCCGATCGAGCGCCTCGACGGCCATGCCGAGGTCGCTCATCTCCTCCCCGAGCGCGACCGGGTCCCCCTCGAACGGCGCAAAGTCACGCAGCCACGAGAGCAAGACCTTCATGTGACGACACTCCGCAGAGGAGTGGTTTGAGGTGCGGCGGGGGGCGTGGGGGGCAGAGGCTCCGCCGGAGCCCCCCACCCGCGAGCGGCCGGCTCCGCCGGACGCGAGCAGCCAGCGAGTCGGCCGAAGGCCGTCATCGCAAGCTCCGAGGAGCTCGCCGGAGGCGAGTGACGAGGAAAGCATCAGAACTGCGAGAGGAAGCGGATGTCGTTGGTGAACAGGTCGCGGAGATCTTCGACGCCGTGGGCACTGGCGCCGAGCCGGTCGAGGCCGAAGCCGAAGGCGAAGCCCTGCCACTCCTCCGGATCGATGCCGCAGTTGGCGAGGACGTTCGGGTGCACCATCCCGCAGCCGCCGAGCTCCAGCCACGAGCCATCCGGCCGCTGGATGTCGAACTCCGCCGACGGCTCGGTGAAGGGGAAGTAGGAGGGTCGCAGCCGGGAGGTGAAGTCGCCTCCGAAGAACGCCTTGGTGAACGCGTCGAGCGTGCCGGCCAGATCGGCGAAGGTGATGTCGCGGTCGATGACCAGGCCCTCGATCTGGTGGAACACCGGCATGTGGGTGGCGTCCGGGGTGTCCTGACGGAACACCCTTCCGGGCATCACCATGTAGATGGGCAGCTGGTGCGAGGTCATCACCCGCACCTGCACCGGCGAGGTGTGGGTGCGCAGGACCGTCGAGCCCGGCTCCCCCATCTCCACGTACAGGGTGTCGTACATGTCACGGGCCGGGTGGTCGGGCGGGAAGTTGAGCGCACCGAAGTTGTTCCAGTCCGTCTCCACCTCTGGGCCCTCCGCGATGGTGAAGCCCATCCCGACGAACACGTCCTCGAGGGTCTCCATGGCCTGTGTGACGAGGTGGAGGTGTCCGGCACCCCGGGCGGGCGGGACCTCGGTCAGATCGAGCCGCTCGGCCTGCAGCTGCTCACGCCGCGCCGCCTGCTCGAGCTGCACCCGCTTGGCCGACAGGGCCGCCTCGAGCGAGTCACGCACCCGGTTGATCGCGCCGCCGACCTCACGCCGCCCGTCGTGGTCCAGACCACCCAGCCGGGCCTTGAACGAGGAGAGGGGCGACCGCTTGCCCAGCAGCTCCTGGTCCAGTGCCCGGAGGTCGTCCAGCGTCGATGCAGCCGCGATGCGGGGCACGGCGGCGGCCTCGATGGCATCGATCTCGGAGCGCATGGTGAAGGGGATGCTCCCTGCTCAGGCGGGGGGCTCGCCAATCGGTTCGGCAGGACGGGCGGCCCGTCGCTGGCGCAGCGCCTCGAAGCACAGCACGGATGCCGCCATGGCGACGTTGAGGGACTCCGAGCGCCCCGCCATCGGGATGCTCACCGGGTGGTCGACGAGGGCGAGCACCGCAGCGGGCAGCCCGTGGGCTTCACTGCCGAGGACGAGGGCCACCGGCCCCGCGAGATCCGTCACGTCGTAGGGCGCCCCGCCGCCCACGACGGTGCCCACGGTCCGGACCCCGTGGCGACGAAGGTGCTCGAGCACCTCCAGCACGTCGGCTCCTGTCGCCACCGGAACGTGGAACAGCGCACCGGCCGATGCGCGCACGCACTTGGCGTTGCTCGGGTCGACGGAGCTCCCGCAGAACAGCACCGCGGCGGCTCCTGACGCCTCGGCCGCTCGCAGCAGCGTTCCCGCGTTCCCCGGGTCGGACACGTCGACGAGAACCAGCATCAGCGGACCTGCCGCACCGGCCGCGAGCGCGTCGTCCACGCTCACCTCGACCCGGCGTGCGATCGCGGCGAGGCCGTTCGGCGTGACCGTGTCCACCGCGCGGGCCAGGACCTCCTGCGTCACCTCGTGGATCGCCGCGCCGGCAGCTTCGGCGGCGGCCACCACACCGGCGTCCGCATCGGACGTGGCGAACACCTCCTCGACCGTGACGCCGGCGGCGAGCGCCTCGCGGAGGAGGACCGGGCCGTCGATGACGAAGGCCGCCTCCTCGTGACGCGCACTGCGGCGCCCTGAGAGGCGCCGCAGCCGTTGCACGCTCGCATGCCGGGGTCCAACCACTGTCACCCTGATGCGGGGCCGGAGGCGGCTGGCTTCGCCACGCCGCCGAGAGGCACTTGCGGAGGCCGTGGCAAGCGAAGCGAGGGCCGGAGCAAGCGGAGGCTCAGGCGCTCTCCTCGGCCAGCGCCTCGGTGGCGGCCTGCACCAGCGCGGTGAACGCGGCCGGCTCCCGCACCGCGAGGTCGGCGAGGACCTTGCGGTCGACCTCGATCTCGGCGACGCGCAGGCCGGCGATGAACCGGCTGTAGCTGGTGCCGTTCTCGCGGCACGCGGCGTTGATCCGCTGGATCCACAGCGACCGGAAGTCGCCCTTGCGCGGCCCGACGGTCGCGGAACGCGTACCGCCCGGCGTGCATCACCGCCTCGTTGGCGGACTTGAAGGACCGGCTCTTGTTGCCGTAGTAGCCCTGCGCGCGCTCGAGCGTTGCCCTGCGCTTCTTCTTCGAGTGGACGGCTCGCTTGACCCGTGCCATGTCAGCTCCTTCCTGGGTTCTGGCCTACCGGCCGAGCATCCGCTTGATCCGGGCGGCGTCGCCGGGAGCGACGGGGACCTCACCGCTGAGGCGGCGCATGCGCTTGGACGGCCGCTTCTCCATGCCGTGCTTGGTGTTGATCTGCAGGCGCCGGAGCTTGCCGGTGCCCGTGACCTTGAAGCGCTTCTTGGCGCCGCTGTGGGTCTTCATCTTGGGCATTGGGTTCTCTCTTCGTCGGGCCGGACGATGGTCAGCCCTCGCTGACCTCGTCGTCCGTCTCGGTGACGTCCTCGGGAACGTCGTCGGTGATCTCGTCGGGTGCCTCGTCGGTGGCGGGCGCCGTGTCGGTGGCTTCGGGCTCCGGGGAGCTCTCCCCGGCGGCCTCGGCCGCCGCGGCAGCGTCCGGCCTTCTGCTTCGCGGCCTGGGCCCGCTTGTCCGGCGCGAGCACCATCGTCATGTTGCGCCCGTCGATCCGGGGGAAGATCTCGACCCGACCCACGTCCTTCACGGCTTCCTCGACCTGTTCGAGGATCTTCCTGCCGAGCTCTGGGTGAGCGACCTCACGGCCTCGGAAGGTCAACGTGACCTTCACCTTGTGACCGTCGTTGAGGAAGCCCTCCACCTTGCGGGTCTTGGTGTCGAAGTCACCCCCTCCGATCTTCGGGCGGTACTTCATCTCCTTGATGACGACGTTGCTGGTCTTGCGACGGGACTCCTTCGCCTTCTGCGCCGCCTCGTACTTGTACTTGCCGTAGTCCATGACACGGCACACGGGCGGGTTCGCCTGGGCGGCGACCTCGACGAGGTCGAGATCGAGCTCCCGGGCGATGGCTAGGGCTTCGGGCAGTGGTTTGATGCCGATCTGCTGCCCGTCATGTCCCACCAGTCGGACCTCTCGAGCTCGGATCCGATCGTTGATCCTGGGCTCGCTGTTGGCCGGCGGCGTGGCTATCGCCGAATCCTGTTCATCTAGGCGCTGGTTCCTCCTGTGCGCGGAATGGGCTGTGCTGCCCGGCGCCTGCCCCTGAAACGAACGAGGCGGACGTCGGAGGATGCCGACGCCCGCCAACACGACGAGAGCACGCTCTCCTCGCGGACGACCTGGTCGACCCGACGCACCTGAGGTGGCCGGGTGGGGGCGAGCCCCGCTTCCCGATGCAGTTGTGGGACGTAGGGTACGGCCATGTCAGCACCCGCCACAACCCAGCCGAGCTCGGCGTGAGCCTCTGGACGCCAGGCGGCGACCATCCCGTGGGTCCGCGGGAGGGTGATCCGACGGCCGATCTGTCCTCGGACGAGCAGGCCCAGCTCGATGCCATGCAGGCCGAGATGGAGGAGGTGCGACGGCAGCTGCTCGCCGCGCCGGCCGCCGTGGTCATCGCGAACCACGCCATGGGGATCTACGAGCTCGCCGCCATCCACCTCACCGCCGAGCCCGCCGCAGCTCGTCGAGGCCGTGCTGGCGATCGATGCCCTCGATCGCGCTGGTCGAGGGCCTCGAGGGCCGCCTGGGTGACGCCGAACCCACCCTGCGGGAGGCGCTCACCCAGCTCCGGGCGGCCTACCTCGAGGTCGAAGAACCGCTCGGCCGCCACCGCGAGGCCGAGCCCGAGACCTAGCCTAGCACCTTCTCGATGCGGGTCGCCTCCCAGCGACCCATGCCCGCTGCCGCGCACCTCGAAGGTCACCGGAGCGCCCGACCTCGATCGTGCGGGTGCCGTCGAGCAATGCCGTGCAGTGGAACGGGTACATGGTGCCGTCGGCGTCGATCGTGCCCCAGCCCTCTGGCCTCGTCGAAGGTGGACGACCCGGCCCTGCCATCAGTGGACGATCTTGGCCAGCGGGACCTCGATGATGTCGCTGGCGCCCCGCGTCCTTGAGCGCGGGGATCAGCGTGTTGATCGTCGTCCTTGGCGACGACGGTCTCGACGGCGTAGCCACCGTCGCCGAAGAGCTGGTTGACACGTCGGCGACTTCATCGACGGGAGCAGCTGCGATCACGGCATCGAGGTCGGCCGGGCCCACGTTGAGCTTCACGAGCACCTTGCCCGCGGGCCTCGATCACGCCGTCGAGCAGCGTCTTGATCTGCTCCATGGCGTGCTGCTTGGCGGGGTCCGCGCACGGCGGCCGGGTTGGCGACCAGCGCGGTGTAGCTCGTGCAGGATCGTCGTCGATGATCTTCAGCCCGGCGGCCCGCAGGGCCCGACCGGTCTCGGTGATCGTCGACGATGCAGTCGACGATGTCGGGGACCTTGGCCTCGGTGGCGCCGTAGCGACAGCCGGATGTCGGCGTCGATGCCGTGCTCCTCGAAGTAGCGGCGGGTCAGCTCCGGGTACTCGGTCGACACCCGCACGCCCTGGGGCAGGTCGTCGACGGTCTCGAACGGCGAGTCCTGCGGCACGGCGACCACGATCCGGAACGGGTCGGCTCGTGGCCTTCGAGTAGCGCAGCTCGCCGAGGATCACGACGTCGCTGGCGGTCTCCTCGACCCAGTCGCGCCCGGTGATGCCGAGGTCGAAGAGGCCCTCGGCCACGTAGGTGGGGATCTCCTGCGGTCGCAGGATGCGCACCTCGTCGATGCGGGGATCGTCGATCGTCGCCTGGTAGTCGACCGTCGAGGAGCGCTCGACGCGCAGGTCGGCCGCCTCGAACAGGTCGAGGGTGGCGCTTCTCCAGCGAGCCCTTCGGCAGGACCAGGCGCAGCATCGCCGGAGGTAGGCGCAGGCTCACGGCCGCCTGGCACCGGCGCCCGAGGGCCGGCTCGAGCCAGCTGACGTTCGAGCGAGGCTGGCCATCTCGACCGCCACCTCGCGCGGCTCCTCGTAGCCGACGTTGTTGTCCGCCGGGCGCTCGGAGCGCGGCGAGGGCCTGCGCCGTCGTTCTCGGTGGTGAGGACGCCGAAGACGACCGGGACGCCCGTGTCGAGCTGGACCTGCTGGATGCCCGCCGGCGCACTCCCCCGCCACGAAGCTCGTAGTGGCGCGGTCTCGCCCCGGATCACCGACGCCGAGGCAGATGACGGCGTCGACCCGACCGGAGCTGGCGAGGATCCGGCACCCATCGGCAGCTCGAAGCTGCCGGGCAGTCTCGTCGACGACATCCCCGGCGACCCGACGCCGAGGCGTGCCAGGCCTCGGCCCACGCCCTGGGCGAGGCCAGACGTCGCGCACGCGGCGCCATCCGAGCAGGCCGATCGGTCGATGCTGCCGGTTGAACGCGCGCCACAGCAGCACGCGCGATGCGCAGAGCCCGCGTGCCCGTCGAGGTCCGGCTCATCGCGCCGGAGCCGGCCGCGGCCGTCCGCAGCTCGGCCGCCCGGTCGGCGTCACTACAGGACGTCGTCCAGGCCCTCGAGCAGGTGGCCCATGCGCTCGCGCTTGGTGCGCAGGTAGTCGATGTTCTCGGGGTTGGCGCGACCGACTCGAGCGGCACCCGCTCGGTGATCTCGAGGCCGAAGCCCTCGAGGCCGCCGTACTTGGCCGGGTTGTTGGTGATGCAGCCGCATGGTGGTGATGCCGAGGTCGACCAGGATCTGCGCACCGATGCCGTACTCCCGGCTGTCGATCGGGCAGGCCGAGGTCGAGGTTGGCGTCGACGGTGTCGCGGCCCTCCTCCTGCAGCGCAGTAGGCGCGGATCTTGTGGCCGATGCCGATGCCCCGGCCCTCGTGGCCCCGCAGGTACACGACGCACGCCGAGGCCCTCCTCGGCGATGCATGCTGCATGGCCGAGTCGAGCTGCACGCCGCAGTCGCAGCGCAGCGAGCCGAACACGTCGCCGGTGAGGCACTCGCTGTGCACCCGGACGAGCACGTCGTCCTCGCCCTGCACGGCACCCCGGACCATCGCGACGTGCTGCTCGCCGTCGAGCAGCGACTCGTAGACGTAGCAGGTGAAGTCGCCCCACTCGGTGGGGATGCGGGCCTCGGCGATGCGCCGGACCAGCTTCTCGTTCTGGCGCCGGTAGCGGATCGAGGTCGGCGATGGAGATCATCAGCAGGCCGTGCTCCTCGGCGAACGCGCTCCAGGTCGGGGACCCGGGCCATGTCCGTCTTCTCGTCGTCCACGATCTCGCAGAGCACGCCGGCCGGGTAGAGGCCGGCCATGCGGGCCAGGTCGACCGCGGCCTCGGTGTGGCCGGCCCGCTTCAGCACGCCGCCCTCGCGTAGCGCAGCGGGAAGATGTGACCGGGCCGGGCCAGGTCGCCCGGACGGGTGGCCGGGTCGATCAGGGCCTGGATCGGTGGCGCGAGCGGTCGTCGGCCGAGATGCCCGGTGGAGGTGCCGTGGCGGTAGTCGACGCGTGTACGGTGAACGCCGTGCGCTGGCTCTCGGTGTTGTCTGGCACCATGAGCGGGAGGTCGAGCTCGTCGAGGCGCTCGCCCGTGATCGGGCGCGCAGATCAGCCCGGAGGTGTGGCGCACGAAGAAGGCGATCTTCTCCGGCGTGGCGAACTCGGCCGCCATGATCAGGTCGCCCTCGTTCTCGCGGTCCTCGTCGTCGACCACGACGACGATCTCGCCCCGGCCGATGGCCGCGACCGCGTCGGCGATCGTCGCGAACGGCATGTCAGGCATCCTTCCAGGCGAGCAGTCGCTCGACGTACTTGGCGATGACGTCGACCTCGAGGTTCACCGAGGTCGCCCGGGCCCTTGCGGCCGAGGGTGGTGACCTCGACCGTGTGCGGGATGACCGCCACGGTGAAGCCGTCGTCGGCGGCCTCGACCACGGTGAGGCTGACGCCGTCGACGGTGATCGAGCCCTTCTCGACGACGTAGCGGAGGAGGTCGGGTCGGGATCCGCACCCGCAGGTCGGGCGCCGGCGCTCGACGATCTCGCCGACCCCGTCGACGTGACCCTGCACGAGGTGGCCGCCGAGGCGGTCCTGAGCCGGACCGGCCGCTCGAGGTTGACCCGGTCGCCCGCGGCGAGGGCGCCGAGGGTGGTGCGGTCGTAGGTCTCGTCGCACGACGTCGGCCTCCCACCAGCCGCGTCGCTCGTCCCAGCCGACGACGGTGAGGCAGCAGCCGTTGACGGCGATCGACTCCCCCATCTCGACGTCGTCGAGCACGGCGGTGGCCGCGATGCGGAGGCGGCGCGCCCTCGCGGGACACCGACCGTGCCGAGCTCCTCGACGATGCCGGTGAACATCAGGGCGTCTCCTCCGGTTCGAGATCGATGCGCAGGTCGGCGCCGAGGCGCGCGACGGACCGCGATGCCGCCCCGCCACACGTCGTCGATGGTCGGCGCGCCGGGGCCGGCGAACAGGCCCCGGGCGTCGTCGCCGCCGAACAGGGCCGGCGCGAGGTAGAGCACGTAGCGGTCGACGAGGCCGGCCGCGTGGAAGGCGTGGGCGACGGCGGCGCCACCCTCGACCAGCACCTGGAGGACGCCCCTTCGCCCGAGCTCGTCGAGCAGCTCGCGCGAGGTCGCCGTCGAGCTCGAGCGCACGGCTGGACCTTCGGCGCCGGCGGGCGCGTGGCCGAGCACCACCCGCAACGGGTCGCCCCGTCGGGGCCGTCGGCGTCGGCGCACGGTCAGCGCCGGGTCGTCGGCCCGCACGGTGCCGGCGCCGACGACGACGGCGTCGCTCTCGGCCCGCAGGCGGTGGGCGTCGGCCCGGGCGGCTCGGACCGGTGATCCACTGGCTGCGTGCCGTCGGGCGCCGCGGTGCGGCCGTCGAGGGTGGCCGCCAGCTTGAGCACGACGTAGGGGCGGCCGGTGTGCCGGTGGTGCAGGTAGGGCGCGAGCAGGTCGGCGGCGGCGTCGGCCCGCACGCCGACGTCGACCTCGATGCCGGCGGCCCGCAGGCGGTCGATGCCCCTGGCCGGCCACCTGGGGGTCGGGGTCCTCGATGGCCACGACGACCCGGCCGACACCCGACGTCGACGAGGGCGTCGGCGCACGGCGGGGTGCGGCCGTGGTGCGAGCAGGGCTCGAGGGTGACCCACGCGGTGGCGCCGCGGAGATCGTGCGCGCCTGCCGCGTGCGATGGCGCTGGCCTCGGCGTGGGGGCCACCCACGGGGTGCGTGGCCCCCTCGAACACCGTGCCGTCCGCGGCCTCGATCACGCACCCCACCCACGGGTTCGGTGGCGTGGATGCCCGCACCGACGCCGCGAGCTCGAGGGCTCGGGCCATGCGCTCGGTGTCGGCTGGGCGGTCATGTCGTCTCCGGGGCCTACGGGGCGCGCGCGGGAACGACGACCGCGACCGACCGGGGTCGGTCACGTTCCGTCCTCGCTCCCATCCGGACTCTCACCGTCGGCTCCGGGATCTCACCGGATCGGCCGCCCCACTGGCTGTGAGGAGGTTCGCGGGCTGCACCGCCGGTCGGGACTTCCACCCAACCCCGCGAGGGCTCTGCTCAGTTGTGCGGTCAGCGTACAACTAGAACGTGTTCTAGTTCTAGTGACGTTTGTCCTAGTGGGGACGGTCCCCGGCCAGCAGCTCGAGGGCATGGGGCACCACGTCGAGCACGGCGTCGAGGGTCTCGACGCACCCCTTGGTCGACCCAGGGGTGTTGAGCACGAGGCTCCGACCGACGGTGCCGGCGACCGCCCGGCTGAGCCGTCCGAGCGGGCTGACCAGCCGCATCGCCTCCGCGAGACCAGGCGCCTCGCGCTCGAGCACCGCGCGCGTGCCCTCGGGCGTCAGGTCTCGTGGCCCGAACCCCGTGCCCCCGGTGGTCACGACGAGTCCGGTGAACCCGTCGCACGCCGATCGGAGCGTGGCTGCCACCGCGTCGGCCCCGTCGGCCGTCACGATGCGCTCGACCACGTCGTACCCGGCCGCTCTGAGGTGCGCGGCGAGTGCAGCACCGGATGCGTCGTCCCGGGTGCCGTCCGCCACCCCGTCCGACACCGTGATCACCTTCGCCAGTCGCGCCATGCCCGCCAGTCTGCCCGTACCCTCGCAACCTGTTCGAGGTTCGGACTTGGGCCGACTGGGAACGTCGCGTGGCGGTCATCGACGGTGGGGGCCGCCGTTGCCGCACCCTTGACCTTGCTCAGCCGGCACGGAGGCGCAGGAGGTACATGCCGTCGGTGTCGGCGGCTTGGGGGAGGAGTCGGAACCCACGACCGTGGGGCGTCCACGGATCCGCCAGCGGTGGCGCCGGGACGAGGCCCGGATGGCGGGCGGCGAGGTGGTCGTCGACGGCACTCGTCTCGGCATCGGTCAGGGTGCAGACGGAGTAGACGAGCATGCCGCCAGGTCGCAGCAGCGGGACGGCGGCATCCACGAGCGCGCACTGGACCGCCGCCAGGCGCTCGGGCGAGGCGGCGTCGACGCGCCAGCGGGCGTCGGGCCGCCGCCGCAGCGTGCCGAGGCCCGAGCACGGCGCATCGACGAGCACGCGGTCGAGCGATCCCGAGGCGAAGGGTGGGTGGGCCGCGTCGGCGGCCAGCACCGGCAGGCCGGGGGCGTTCCCGCGCACGAGGCCGACCCGGGCGATCCGGATGTCGGCAGCGATGACGGTGGCTCCCGTGGCGGCCAGCGCGGTGGCCTTGCCGCCCGGTGCCGCGCACAGGTCTGCCACCCGATCCCCCGGCCGGGCCCCGACCGCCTCGGCCACCCACTGGGACGCCAGGTCCTGGACGTAGCCGTCGGCCCGCTCGGTCACGGGCGGCGCCGTGTTCATCACCTCGAGGGCAGCCACCGCGTCGTCCGCACCGAGATCGGCGACCAGCCGCTCGAGGACCCAGTCGGGATAGCTCAGCCGGGTGGCGTCGTCGGGCCAGATCACCGGACTGGTGGCGACGCGGCGCAACACCGCGTTCACGAGCCCGCGCGCCGCCTTGGGCGCCACCTCGACGGTCTCGCCCACCGCGGCGTGTGGCGCCATCGCCAGGAAGTGGAGCTGGTAGGCACCGAGGCGCAGCGCGTTGCGGACCCGGAGGTCGAGGTCGCGGGTCAGGAAGCGATCGACGAGGAAGTCGCAGGCCCGACGCATGCGCGTGGTGCCGTAGACGAGCTCGGTGGCGAAGTGCCGATCGCGCGCCTCCATGCCCGTCCGGCTCAGGAGCTCGGGCAGCAGAAGGTTGGCATAGGCCCCGTCGCGCTCGATCCGATCGAGCGCGTCCAGTGCGAGCGCCCGGGCGGTGACGCTCACGTGCCGAGCCGGGAGCCGGCGACCCATCGGGCCCCGTTGGCCCAGGCGCGCCCGCTCATCCGGGGCTTGCCCTCGGGCTGCACCTCGACCAGCTCGACCGGACCGTCGGCCGCAGGCGCCGTGGGGTCGTCGCCCACAGGGGGCACGTGGGTGCGCCACACCTTCAGCCGCCGACCGTCAAGCGTCGTCCAGGCATCGCCCAGCCGCACCCGCCGATGCACGTCGATGGCCGGACGGGACCAGTCGAGATGGCGGTCCTCGGCCGTCAGCTTGTCCGCGTAGGTCGGCTCGCCGACCTGGGGCGCCGGCGCACCCAACCCCTCGTCGAGCGCGGCGACCAGGATGTGAGACCCTGCGACCACCAGCCGGCTGCGGAGCCCCTCGAGCGTGTCATCGCGCCCGATCGGCAGCTCCACTCGCTCGTAGATGCCGCCTGTGTCGAGTCCCTCCTCGACGGCCATGAGGTCGACACCGGTGACCGGGTCCCCGGCCAGGATGGCGCGCTCCACCGGCGCGGCACCGCGCCAGCGCGGCAGGAGCGAGAAGTGCAGGTTCACCATCGGCACCGCGGCCAGGACCGGGGTCTTGATGATCCGGCCGAAGGCCACCACCACTCCCAATGGCACGTCGGCATCGATCACGTCCTCGATCTGTTCGGTCACCGGCAGGCCGAGCTCCACGGCCGCCGCCTTCACCGGGGACGGCAGGAGGGAGCTCCCCCGCCCGCGCCGGCGATCCGGCCGCGAGACGACGAGGGCCACCTCGACACCAGCGGCGACCAGCGTCCGGAGCGGGGCCACCGCCAGCTCCGGCGTGCCGAGGTAGGCCACCCGCCGGATCGGGCCCGCGGGCGGCGTGGCGAGCGTCAAGGCCCGGGTCAGCGAAGGCTGAAGCCCGACCGGGCTGACGCTGCCGCTCCGACCTCCGCGTCGGCGAGATCGGCCGCGGAGAGCTTCTGCTCACGGATGATCTTCATGGCGGCCTTGCGGTCGTCGTCGGAGAGGCGCTCGATGAACAAGACGCCATCGAGGTGATCGAGCTCGTGCTGGAAGCAGCGGGCGAGCAGCTCGTCGGCTTCGACCGACACCTCGTTGCCGTCGAGGTCGTACCCCACCAGGTGGAGCTCCTTGGGCCGGATCAGCTCGAAGGCGAGACCCGGGATCGACAGGCAGCCCTCGTCGTAGGCCCACTCGCCACGGGACTCGCGGATCTCCGGGTTGATGACCACCTGGGGACCGTCGCCCACGTCGTAGACGAAGACCCGCTTCTGCACCCCGACCTGGGGCGCCGCCAGGCCGAGGCCTGGCGCGTCGTACATCGTGGTGAGCATGTCCTCGGCCAGCCGCGCCAGCTTGCCGTCGATGTCGGCCACCTCGCGCGCCCGCTGGCGCAGGACGGGGTCGCCGATCAGGCGGATCTCGTACGGCGCGCTCACGTCCGACAGGCTACCGGTAGGTTGCGCCCATGGGTGAGGCCGGGCAGTACTTCGAGGCGGAGCCGACCACCCGATCGAAGCCGTCCTCGGTCCGCCTGGACCTCCCCGACCGCTCGCTCATCCTCGCGACCGACCGCGGGGTGTTCTCGGCGGACCGGGTCGACGCGGGTACGAAGTACCTGCTCCTCGAGAGCCCGCCGCCGCCGTCCAGCGGCACCTTCGTCGACCTGGGCTGCGGGTACGGGCCGATCGCGTGCACGCTCGCCGGCCGAGCCCCTGAGGCGACGGTGTGGGCCGTCGACGTGAACCGCCGCGCGCTGGAGCTGTGTCGCCAGAACGCGGCCAGCGCGGGGTTGCCGAACGTCAGGGTGAGCGACCCCGAGGACGTGCCCGAGGACCTCCTCGTCGACCTCCTGTGGTCCAACCCGCCCATCCGCATCGGGAAGGCGGCGCTCCACGCGCTCCTCACGAGCTGGCTCGCCCGCCTCTCGCCCCACGGGACGGCCCTGCTCGTCGTGCAGAAGCACCTCGGCGCGGACTCCCTCCGGGCCTGGCTCGAGCGGGAGGGCTGGGCGGTGACTCGGCTCGGGTCCCGGGCCGGCTACCGGCTGCTGCAGGTGCGGCACGCGTGAAGCAGCTCGACGGCACCGGGATGAAGCGGTTGCACCGCGAGTGGCGCCGTCGCACCGACGGGCGCCTCGCTCTCGTGCTGGACGACGTGCAGGGCCCGTTCAACGTCGGTGCGATCCTCCGCACCGCGGCCGCGCTGCGCGTCGATGAGGTGTGGCTGGCCGGCCGCACTCCGGATCCCGACGACACGAAGGTCGGCAAGACGGCGCTCGGGACCCAGCGCTATCTCACGTTCCACCGCGTCGAGCCGGTCCTCGACGCCATCGGCGCGGCTCGGGCCGCCGGCTACCAGGTGGTGGCCGTCGAGCTGGCGGACGGTGCGACGCCGCTGCATGAGCTGCCCCTCACCGACGCCACCTGCCTGGTGCTCGGCCACGAGGACCGCGGGTGCGCACCCACGACCCTCGACGCATGCGACGCCGTCGCCTTCCTCCCCCTGCTGGGCAGGGTCGGATCCCTCAACGTGGCGACGGCGGCCGCCATCGCCTGCTACGAGGTGCGCCGGCGGGCCTGGGCTGCCGGCCCCGACTGAATCCCCTCCGCCCGGCGAGCGTCGGCGCCCTACCGTGCACTGGATGGCCGAGCCCACCGTGCGCACCCTCCAAGACGACGAGCGCCTGGCCGCCTCCAAGGTCGTCAACGTCGGCATGCTCGGATCACTCGCCGACGACACGAACCAGGCCTGGGCCGACATCATCGATGCCGAGAGCGCCCTGGGGGCGTTCTCGGCTGAGGGTGAGCTCGTCGGGCTCACCCGCGGCTTCCCCACCGAGCTGACCGTCCCTGGCGGCGAGGTGCGTGCCGCGGGCGTGACCGCGGTCGCCGTGCTCCCGAACCACCGACGGCAAGGTCACCTCACCCGGCTGATGCGATCCCAGCTGGACGCCTTCGTCGAGGGCGGCGTGCCCGTCGCGCTCCTGGTGGCGGCCGAGTGGCCCATCTACGGGCGGTACGGCTACGGGCCGGCCATCGATGCCTGCGCGCTCGAGGTGGACACCCCCACCGCCCGCTTCCGCGCCCCCTCGTCGGGCGCCATCGAGCTGGTGACGCCTGCGATGCTCCGTCCCCACCTCGAGGCCGCGCACGAGGCGCGGCGCCTTCGCACCCCCGGTGCCATCCGCCGCGAGGCACGGGTGTGGGACCACTTCGCCGGCACCAACCCGTGGCCGACCGCCAAGGTCGATGTCGGCGCGCTCCGCGGCGCCGTGTGGCGCGACGACGCCGGCACGGTCCAGGGCGCGGTCGCCTACAGGGTCGATGAGGGGTGGCACCGGAACCGCCCCGCCGGGAAGGCCGAGGTCGACCTGCTCGTGGGCGCGACCCCGGAGGCCGAGCGCGAGCTCTGGCGCCACCTCTGCGAGATCGACTGGGTGCGCACGGTCACGGCCGGCAACCGCGGCGTCGACGACCCGCTGCCCTTCTTCGTCGACGACGGTCGCTCGGTTGCCATCGTCGACCTGTTCGACTGCATCTGGGCCCGCATCCTCGACGTGCCCGGGACCTTGGGCCAGCGACGAGCCACCCTGCCCGGCACCGTCGTGGTCGAGGTCATCGACCCCCTTGGCTACGCCGCGGGAAGGTGGCAGCTGGATCTCGCCTCCGACGGCGCCGAGGTCACCGCCTCCACTGCGACGCCGGACGTCACGCTGCCGGTGGCCGCCCTGAGCGCCCTCTACCTGGGCGGCCGCTCGGCTCGGCGGCTCCACGAGGCGGGTTGGATCGACGAGGCCACCTCGAGTGGTGTCGATCGCCTCGATGCGGTCCTGCGCACGGCCTCGGCACCGTGGTCACCCACCACGTACTGATCGCGTGCGAGGCTGGCGCCGTGCCAGGGGAAGATCCGTCCGAGCAGCCGGGCCACATCACCGGCGTCGGCGGCGTGTTCTTCCGGGCTCGTGACCGTCACCGGCTCTCGGCCTGGTACCACGAGGTGCTGGGCCTCCCGGTCACGGACTCGGCCACGGCCAAGATGGGACCCACCGTCTGGGCGGCGTTCGACCAGGAGACGGACTACTTCGGCCCGACCCGGCGGCAGCCCTACATGGTCAACTACCGCGTCGACGACCTCGAAGCGGCGCTGCTGCGACTACGAGGCGCGGGTGCCGCCGTCGCCGCGGAGATCGACGAGGACGACTACGGCCGGTTCGCGTGGGGTGTCGACCCCGAGGGGAACCGCTTCGAGCTCTGGGAGCCGGCGCCGGGCCGGTAGCGATCAGATCCGCAGCGGATCGACCTCGACCCGCAGGCGGCCCGGCGGCCGGGCGACCCGCGCCAGGGCATCGCACAGGTCGTCGTGGTCGGCCGCCCGCACCCACCAGCGGCCTTCGGCCGCCTCCACCACCTCGAGCCCCGTGGGGACCCCCAGGGCAGCGACGAAGGCGGGCGCCGCCGCGCCGGAGATCTCCGCCATCGCGCTGCACGGCGGGAAGCGCAGGAGCTCGCGCCGCTCCTGTTCCGCCTCGGCCACGGCGGTCACGTCCGCGTGCACGGCCGCCTGGACCACCTCGTGGTCCGGCGAGCGCGTCTGGAGCAGGAGGTGCCCGGCCGCCCGGCCCGAGGCCGGCCCCGACGCCGCGACGACGCGCGCCGCTCGGGCGACGAGCGCCAGCGCCTGTTCGACCGCGCGGTAGCGCGGCGCGAGCAGCTCCTGGTCGAGGTCGAGGAAGGCCACGGCATCGGCGCGGTCGATCCGCTGCAGCACGGCTTCCGTGCCGACCACGACGCGCGACAGCGGTGCCGCCGCGTCGGAGGTCGCCGTGAGCTCGGTGACCGGCTCACCCACCAAGGCCTCCAGCTCCTCGCGCACGCGACTCACGCCGGCTCGGGCGTTCTTGAACCGGGCCGCGCCGCAGACGAGGCACACCGGCGGGCGTTCGGTGCCGCATCGATTGCAGCGCAGGTCGTCCTCCGGCTGTTGGACGGCGGCGGCGCACTGGGCGCATCGCGCCAGCTCCCCGCACGCGGCGCAGGCCAGCAGCTGGGCCCGCCCGGTGCGGTTGAGCACGCAGAGGACCCGCTGATCGGAGCGAACGAGCCGCACGAGGGGCGCGGAGAAGAGCCCCGCCCTGCGTGGGTCCTCGTCACGGCGGTCGACGACCTCCACCGGTGGCCAGCCGGCCCGGTCGCGGGTGCGACCGGCCACCAGCAGGTCCCCCCAGCCGAGGGCCTCGAGCGTGGGGCACGGGCTCGTGAGCACGCATGGCACCCCCGCCCGCCGCGCTCGCTCGATGCCGACGTCCCGGGCGTGCCATGTCGGGGTCTGCTCCTGCTGGTGGGCCTCGTCGTGCTCGTCGATCACCACGACGGCGGCCAGGTCGGCGACGGGGGCCCAGGCCGCGGCTCGGGTGCCGACGACGGTGGCGCCGGCAGCGCCGAGCGCCCAGTCAGCGGGGTGGCCGGCCACCGCCACGCCCGCGCGCCGAAGCCGCGTGGAGATCGTCGACGCCATCGCCGCCGTCGGGCAGAGCACGAGTGCGTTCCCGAGCGACGCCGCGGCAACGGCGACGTGCACGAGGTTCGTGGCGGGCGGCAGGCGGAGCACCGAGCGGGGTCCCGCGAACGCCGTGGTCAGGAGCTCGTGACCGGGCCGGTCGAGGCGTGTCGTCGCCCGAGGGAGCGGCAGCCGGGCGACGACACGCTCCGGCGAAGCCGTCTTGAGGAACGACGCGGGGCGACCGGCCCAGCGCCACGCCGCCCACCGGGCGAGGTCGATCAGCTCGGCGGGCGGCCCCAGCCCGCTGCGCTTGGCGAGCGGGCGCAGCTCCACGCCAGCGGGTGGCTCCACGCCCACCTCGACGATCCAGCCGCCCACCCGACGGCCGTGCAGGTCGATCCGCACGACGTCCCCCACGCGCACCTGGTCCCGGACGGCGTCCGGGACCAGGTAGTCGAAGGTCTTGTCGATCGCCGGCACGTCCGGCAGGACGCGGACGACCAGCGGAGTCACGTCACGGCCTGGCGGGACCGTCGATCACAACCCCAGCGCGGACTTCAGGTCGTCGACGCGGGTGGTGTGCTCCCAGGTGAGGTCCTTGTCCTCGCGGCCGAAGTGCCCGTACGCGGCGGTCTTCTGGTAGATCGGCCGGCGCAGGTCGAGGTCGCGGATGATCGCCGCTGGGCGCAGGTCGAACACGTCGCGCACCGCCTGGCTGATCTTCGCCTCCTCCACCTTCTCCGTGCCGAAGGTCTCCACGAGGATCGACACGGGCTGCGCCACACCGATGGCGTAGGCGACCTGCACCTCGCAGCGCTCTGCGGCGCCGGACGCCACGACGTTCTTCGCGACCCAGCGGGCGGCGTAGGCGGCCGAGCGGTCGACCTTGGACGGATCCTTGCCGGAGAAGGCACCGCCACCGTGACGAGCCGCGCCGCCGTAGGTGTCGACGATGATCTTGCGACCAGTGAGCCCGCAGTCGGCGTGCGGCCCGCCCAGCTCGAACGTGCCCGTCGGGTTGACCAGCACCCGCATGTCGGAGGTGTCGATGTTGCTCGGCAGCAGCGGGTTGATCACGTGCTCGATGAGGTCCGGCTTGATGAGCGACTCGGGGTCGAGGCCCGGCTGGTGCTGCGTGGAGATGAGCACGGTCGTGAGGCGCTTGGGCTGGTTGTCCTCGTAGTCGACCGTGACCTGGGTCTTCCCGTCCGGGCGCAGGTACGGGAGGATCCCGGCCTTGCGCACCTCGGCGAGCCGGTGGGCCAGGCGGTGGGCCAGCCAGATCGGCAGGGGCATGAGATCGTCGGTCTCGTCGCAGGCGTAGCCGAACATCATCCCCTGGTCGCCGGCGCCCTGAGAGTTGAGGATGTCCTCACCGGAGACGCCGCTGCGGGTCTCGAACGCGGTGTCGACGCCCTGGGCGATGTCGGGCGACTGCGGGTCGATCGAGGTCATGACGCCGCAGGTGTTGCCGTCGAAGCCGACCGACTCGCGGTCGTAGCCGATGCCCTTGATCGTCTGCCGCACGATGGTGGGGATCTCGACGTAGGCGTCCGTCGTGATCTCGCCGGCCACGATGGCCAGGCCCGTGGTGACCATCGTCTCGCACGCGACACGCGCCATCGGGTCCTCGGCCAGGATGGCGTCGAGGATCGAGTCGGAGATCTGATCGGCCATCTTGTCCGGATGACCTTCGGTCACGGACTCCGAGGTGAACGTCCACTGGCGGGTCACTGGTTGCTCCTTGTTGTCGATACAGCATCGAGGATGGCGCGGGCGATGGCCCGCTTGTCGGTGAGGGGCACGTCGACGACCACGCCGTCCGCACCCAGGATGACCACGGCGTTGGTGTCGTGCTCGAACCCCACACCGGGGGCCGACACGTCGTTGGCGACGATGAGATCGACGCCCTTGCGTGCGAGCTTCTCCGCTGCGTTCGAACGCAGGTCGTCGGTCTCGGCCGCGAACCCCACCGTCGTCTGGCCCGGTCGGCGTCGACTGCCGAGCGCAGCGAGGATGTCGACGGTCGGCTCGAGGACGACAGCCGGCACGCCGTCAGCCTTCTTGATCTTGCCGGCGGCGGGCTCGACGGGACGGAAGTCGGCCACGGCCGCCGCCATGACCACGACGTCCGCCTCATCCGATCGGCTCAGCACCGCGTGCTCCATCTCCGCCGCGGTGTCGACGCGCACGACGTCGATCCCCGCCGAGGCCGGGAGGTCGACCGTGGTGACGAGGGTGACCTTGGCGCCACGGGCTGCGGCCTCCTCAGCTACTGCGTGCCCCTGCTTGCCGGACGAGCGGTTGCCGATGAAGCGGACCGGATCGATCGGCTCGCGCGTGCCACCGGCGGTGACGACCCACCGCAGCCCCGTGAGGTCGCGATCGTGCTCGGCCGCCAGCAGGCCCTCGACGGCGGCGACGATCGTGTCCGGGGCGGCGAGCCGTCCGGTGCCGACGTCCCCGCCCGCCAGCCGGCCGCTCTCGGGCTCCACGACGTGGACCCCGCGGGCTCGCAGCACGCGCAGGTTGTCCTGCACGGCCGGGTGCTCCCACATCTCCGTGTGCATGGCCGGGCAGACGACCACGGGAGCGCGGGTGGCCAGCAGGACGTTCGTCAGCAGGTCCTCGCTGATGCCCGCGGCGTACAGCCCGAGCACCCGTGCCGTGGCGGGGGCCACCAGCACCAGGTCGGCGGTCTGGCCGAGGTGGGTGTGCGGGATGGGGTGCGGCTCGTCCCACAACGACGTCCACGCCCGCTCTGAGCCCAGCGCGTCGAAGGTGGTCCGCCCGACGAACCGCAGCGAGCCCTCCGTGAGGACGGGGACGACGTGCGCTCCCGCGTCGACGAGTCGGCGGCAGACCTCTACCGCCTTGTAGGCGGCGATGCCCCCCGACACGCCGAGGACGATGCGCTTGCCCTCGAGCATGGTGCCGGGGTCGAGCCGACCTACTCGGCCGACTCGGAGCCCTCGCCGTCGGCCTCGTCGGCCTCGGCCTCGGGATCGGGCCAGTAGCCGAGGATCTTGTCGGCCGCGATCTCCTCGAAGGCGATGGAGAGCGGCTTGCGGGCCGACGACGTGACCTGCGGGGGCACCACGGTGCCGAGGCCCTCCGACAGCTGGTTGTAGTACGAGTTGATCTGCCGAGCCCGCTTGGCACCGAGGGTGACGAGCGTGAACTTGGAACCGGCACGATCGAGGAGCTCTTCGATCGGCGGGGTCATCATCGTGTCGTGGCGCGACGCCATGGCAGATCCTCTTCAGTCGCTGAGGTGGGGACAGACGATGGTACCAGCGGGCCCTGGGAAGTCGGGAATCCCCTACCCTGCTGCCCATGGACCTCGGCATCTCCGGTCGCCGGGCCGCCGTGGCGGCCGCCTCTGACGGGCTCGGCCTCGGTACGGCCCGAGCCCTCGTGGCCGAGGGCGTGGACCTGGCCATCTGCGGCCGGGACCCAGAACGCCTCGCTGCCGCCGTCGACGAGCTTCGGTCGATCGGCACCGGTCAGGTCCACGGACTGGTCGCCGACGTGGGCACCACCGATGGGGCCGAATCCTTCGTGGCGGAGGCGACCCAACGGCTGGGTGGCCTCGACATCCTCGTGCCCAACGCCGGTGGGCCGCCGCCGGGCGGCTTCGCGTCCACCGGGCTCGGGGCCTACCGGCCCGCGCTCGAGCTGAGCCTCCTCTCGACGGTCGCCATGTGCATCGCCGCGGTGCCCGCCATGCGAGCGCAGCGCTGGGGCCGGGTCGTGGCCATCACCTCGGTCTCCGTCCGCCAGCCGATCCCCGGGCTGATCCTGTCGAACACGGCGCGGGCGGGTCTCACCGGCTTCCTCAAGACCCTCGCGCTGGAGGTGGCCGCGGACGGTGTCACCGTGAACTCGGCGCAGCCCGGCTCACATGCCACCGAGCGGCTCCGTGCGATGCACGGCGGCGACCTGACCGCCGCCGCGGCGTCCGTGCCCACCGGCGTGCTGGGTCGCCCGGAGGACTTCGGCGCGGTCGTCGCCTTCTTGTGCTCCGACCAGGCCCGTTTCATCACCGGTGCCGCCGTGCCCGTCGACGGCGGGTCGTACCGGGCGCTGCAGTAGCGGCTACGGGAAGACGGCCCGGGCGCGCTCGACGATGGCGGCCGAGAGGGCCTCCGGCGGCTCGCTGGTCGAGTCCAGCACCAGGTCATAGGTGGTCCGGTCGTCCAGATCGATGCCGTAGACGGCCTGGTAGCGCGCCCGTTCGAGGGCGCTGCGCTCAGCGTTGTCGAGGAGCGCCTGGGCTAGCGATGTCCCGTCCCGGTCGGCCACACGAGCCGCCCGTACCTCGTCGGAGCACTCCACCCACACACGGACCGCGGTGAGGGCCGCCCGGGTGGCCAGCCAGCCGGCGAGGCGAGACTCGATCACGCAGCCCCCCGCGGCAGCCCGGACCTCGAGGCGGTCGTCCAGCTCCCGGTCGATCCCCGGGTGGCCCTGGGCGTGGGCGCCGAACTCGGCGAGGGTCATCCCCGCCTCGGCGGCCATCTGGCGGAAGACCTCCCCCCCGGGCAGGAGCTCGAGGCCGAGCACGGTGGCGACCAGACGGGAGACGGTGGTGGTTCCCGAGCCGGGGAGCCCGGAGATCGTGATCAGCAAGCCGCGGCGGCGGGCTACGAGAAGGCAGCGAGCAGCGCCTTTCGCTGCTGCTCGCCGAGGCCCCGCACGCGCCGCGTGTCGGCGATCCCGATCTCCTCCATGGTGCGGCGAGCCTTGACCTTACCGACACCGGGGAGGGCCTCGAGCACGGCGAGGACCTTCATCTTGCCGATGTGGTCGTCGTCCGATCCGGCGAGGAGCTCGGAGAGGGTCAGCGACCCCATCTTGAGCTTCTCCTTCAGCTCGGCTCGAGCGCGTCGGGCCTCGGCCGCCTTGGCAAGGGCTTGCTGGCGCTGCTCGGGTGTGAGGACAGGAGGCTGCGGCATGGGCCGGAACCTAGCGCCCCGTCGTGACGTGTGCGCGAGTTCGCGCTATCGGGTCATCGACTCAGCCAGGGCCGCCGCGGCCGCCGCGGGATCGTCCGCCTTCGTGACGGCCCGGCCGATCACGAGGACGTCGGCGCCGGCGGCCATGGCCTCCTCCGGGGTCGCGGCACGCGCCTGGTCGTGCGCAGGAGTGCCCGCCGGGCGGATCCCGGGCACGACGGCCGTCAGTCGAGGCCCGTACTGCTTGGCCTCGTGCACGTCGGCGGCGGCGCAGACGATGCCCTTGCAGCCTCCCTCGAGGGCTGCCTGCACCCGCTTCTGCAGGATGTGGGCCGGGGCCTGGTCGTCGCTCGTGAGCACGGTGACGGCGAGCGGGACGGGCGCCGGCAAGCCCGCGCTGGCCGCCCCCGCGAGGAACCCGTCCACACCGGCGGAGAGCATCGGGGCGCCGCCCTGCGCGTGGAAGTTGAGGTAGGTGGCGCCCAGCGCCCCGATCACCCGGGCGGCACGGCCGACCGTCGTGGGGATGTCGTGGAACTTGAGATCGCAGAAGACCTGGTAGCCCATGTCCATCAGGGCACCCACGACATCCGGTCCGGATGCGCTGTAGAGCTCGAGACCCACCTTGGCGACGCCGAACCACGGCTGGAGCTCACGGGCGAGGCGAAGGGCGGCCACGGAGTCGTCGAGGTCGAGGGCGACCGCCAGCGACGAGCGGACCTCAGGCGGTGCGGCGGTGGCGGTGGTCATTCGGTGGTCTCCCTTCCGTGGGCGGCACCCACGTTGGCACGGATCGAGGTCCGACCGGTGCGATGGACCCAGGTCTCGAGCTCGCGCAGGACGCGGACGGGCGCCCGGGGGTCGGCGAAGGTGGCCGTGCCGACCTGGACGGCGCACGCGCCGGCGAGGACGAGCTCGGCCGCATCGGCGCCGCCGGCGACGCCGCCCACCCCCACGATCGGCAGGTCCGGGATCGAGGCGTGGACGTCGTGGACCGCCCGGACGGCGATGGGGTGGATCGCGGGCCCGGACAGCCCCCCGCCCTTCGCCCCGGAGCCGAGTCGGTAGGCCCCTGTCTCGGCATCGATCGCCATGGCGAGGACCGTGTTCACCAGGGTGACCGCTTCGGCCCCGCCCGCCCGTGCGGCCGCGGCGATGGGGACGAGGTCGGTGACGTTGGGGCTCAGCTTCGCCCATCGTGGACGGCCGCACGCGGCCGTCGCCGCCATCGCGTCGTGGGTGGCGGCCTCCGAGTGCGCGAACAGGTCGCGGGCCGCATCGGTGTTGGGACAGGACAGGTTCACCTCGACCGCGACCACCGATGCCGGTGCGTCGGCGAGCAGCCGCGCCGCCGCCTCGTACTCGGCGACGCTGCGACCCCAGATCGAGACGACCACGCGGGCGCGCGTGGCGAGGAGCGCAGGGAGGTCGTGGGCGAGCCACGCCTCCACGCCGGGCCCCTGGAGGCCGACGCTGTTGATCATGCCGCCGAGGGTCTCGTGCACCCGCAGCGGCGGGTTGCCCTCCCACGCCTTCGCCGACAGGGACTTCACGACGACGGCGCCGAGGGACCCCAGGTCGAAGTAGGAGCCGAGCTCCGCACCGTGGCCCGATGTCCCCGAGGCCGTCATGACGGGGTTCGGCAGCACCAGCGACCCGATCGAGGTCGAGAGGTCGACCTCGCCGGCCGCGGTCATGGGTCGAGGGGCAACGTGGGCCGGTCGAGGTCGATGCCGCGATGGAACTCCTGGAGCGTGCGGACGCGCATCTCGTGGGCCGCGGTGTCGAGGATGCCGTTGGCGGCCGCCAGCCCGGCGGCCGCGGTCGTGAGGCAGGGCACGCCGTGGACGGCGGCGGCGGCCCGGATGTGGGCACCGTCGGCGCGGGCGCCACGCCCGCGCGGGCTGTTCACGACGAGGTCGACCTTGCCGGAGGAGATCAGCTCGACCGCATCCGTGCCCGTCGGCTCCCCCACCTTCGCGACTCGAGCCTCGACCGGGATCCTGGCGGCATCGAGCGCGTCGGCCGTGCCTGCGGTGGCGACGATGCGGAACCCTGCCTCGACGAACCGCCGGGCCGCCTCGACGCCCACGACCTTGTCGCGATCGGCGAGCGACATGAACACGCGACCGCTCGCCGGGAGCCGGTCACCGGCCGCCAGCTGGCTCTTCGCGAAGGCCAGCCCGAAGGTGGTGTCGATCCCCATCACCTCACCGGTGCTGCGCATCTCGGGGCCCAGGACCGTATCGGCGTCGGGGAAGCGGCTGAACGGGAGGACGGCCTCCTTGATGGCGACGTAGCCACCGGGCGACGGCGGGCACAGGAGCCCCTCCTCGCGGAGCTCCGCCAGGGTCGCGCCGACCATCACCCGTGCGGCGACCTTCACGAGGGGCACGCCAGTGGCCTTGGCGACGAAGGGCACCGTGCGGCTGGCGCGCGGGTTGGCCTCGATGACGAACACCTGGTTGTGCTTCACGGCGTACTGCACGTTGATGAGCCCGATGACCTCGAGCTCGTCCGCGATCGCCCGCGTGTGCTCCTCGATGACCGAGATCGTGTCGTCCGACAACGAGTACGGCGGCAGGGTGCAGGCGGAGTCCCCCGAGTGCACCCCGGCCTCCTCCACGTGCTCCATGACCCCGCCGATGATCACCTCACCGCTCCGGTCGCGGATGGCGTCGACGTCGACCTCCGTGGCGTCCTCCAGGAAGCGGTCGACGAGGACCGGCCGCTCCGCCGACAGACCACCCTCCTTGCCGAGGCTCCCGAAGTGGGCCAGGTGATCCATGGCCGTCTTGAGCGACTCGTCGTCGTAGACGATCTCCATCGCCCTCCCGCCGAGCACGTAGGACGGGCGCATGAGCACCGGGTAGCCGATCTTGTCGACGATGGCCTGGGCCTGCTCGAGCGTGGTCGCGGTGCCGCCGGCCGGCTGGGGGATCTCGAGGCGAGCGCACAGCGCGTTCCACCGCTCGCGGTCCTCGGCGAGGTCGATCGACTCCGGCGACGTGCCGAGCACCATGCCCGGTGGCAGTGCGCCCGAGAGCTTCAACGGCGTCTGCCCGCCGAGACCGACGATCACACCCTTCAGCGTGCCGGACCCCTGCTCCGCCTCGATCACGTTCAGGGCGTCCTCGAGCGTGAGCGGTTCGAAGTAGAGCCGGTCGGAGGTGTCGTAGTCCGTGGAGACCGTCTCCGGGTTGCAGTTGAGCATCACCGTCTCGTAGCCCGCATCGGCGAGGGCGAAGCTGGCGTGGACGCAGCAGTAGTCGAACTCGATGCCCTGCCCGATCCGGTTCGGACCCGAGCCGAGGATCAAGACCTTCTCGCGACCTGAGTGGGTGACCTCGTCCTCGTCCTCGTAGGTGGAGTAGTGGTACGGGGTCTGCGCCGCGAACTCGGCCGCGCAGGTGTCCACCGTCTTGAAGGTGGCCCGCACCCCGACCGCCAGCCGAGCGGAGCGCACGTCCGCCTCGGGCACCGACCAGAGCCAGCCGAGCTGGGCGTCAGAGAAGCCGAGGCGCTTGGCGCGGCGCCACGCCCGCCGGTCCATGCCGTTGAAGCCGAGGTCGGCGAGGACCGCCCGCTCCTCCACGATGGCGAGGAGCTGGTCGAGGAACCAGGGGTCGACCCTCGTGCGCTCGGCCAGGACTTCGACGCTGATGCCGCGCCGAAGGGCGGCCTCGAGCTGGAAGGGTCGGTCAGGTGTGCCGATGGCCGCGCGCCGCAGCAGCTCCTCGTCGTCGAGGTCGTCGAGGGCTGCCTCGCCCGGATCGCACGCCAGGCCGAGCCGCCCGTGCTCCAGCGACCGCATCGCCTTCTGCAGCGACTCCGGGAAGGTGCGGCCGATCGCCATCGCCTCCCCCACCGATTGCATCGACGTGCCGAGGACACCCGGCGCACCGGGGAACTTCTCGAAGGCCCAGCGGGGCACCTTGGTGACGACGTAGTCGATCGTCGGCTCGAAGCTGGCGGGCGTCGCCTTGGTGATGTCGTTCGGGATCTCGTCGAGCGTGTAGCCGACCGCCAGCTTGGCGGCGATCTTGGCGATCGGGAAGCCGGTGGCCTTCGAGGCGAGCGCCGACGAGCGCGACACGCGCGGGTTCATCTCGATGATCACCATGTGACCGTTGGCGGGATCCAGGGCGAACTGCACGTTCGAGCCGCCCGTCTCCACGCCGACCCGCCGGATGCACGCGAAGGCGGCATCGCGCATCCGCTGGTACTCGACGTCGCTCAGCGTCTGGGCCGGCGCCACCGTGATCGAGTCGCCCGTGTGGACCCCCATCGGGTCGAGGTTCTCGATCGAGCAGATGATCACGCAGTTGTCCGCCCGGTCGCGCATGACCTCGAGCTCGTACTCCTTCCAGCCGGCGATCGACCGCTCGATGAGGATCTCGTTCACCGGGCTCGCGGCGATGCCGTTGGCGGCCAGCCGCGTGAACTCCTCAGGGTTCGCCGCGATGCCTGTGCCCTTGCCGCCGAGGATGTAGGCGGGGCGGATGACGACGGGCAGGCCGATCCGCGCGGCCACCTCCTCGGCCTCCTCCATCGTGTGGGCCACCCCGGACGGCGGCACCTCGAGGCCGATGCCCTGCATGGCGGCCTTGAACAGCTCACGATCCTCGGCGGTGCGAATGGCCTCGGCGTTGGCGCCGATCAGCTCCGGCGTGCCCGGCGTCGCCACCGCGCCACGCTCGACGAGCTGCATGGCGAGGTTGAGGGCCGTCTGGCCGCCCAGGGTGGGCAACACGGCGTCAGGCTTCTCGCGGTCGATGATGCGACAGAGCACGTCGACGTCGAGCGGCTCGACGTAGGTGGCCGCCGCGAACTCGGGGTCGGTCATGATCGTGGCGGGATTCGAGTTGGCGAGGATGACGCGGAAGCCCTCCTGCCCGAGGACCTTGCACGCCTGGGTGCCCGAGTAGTCGAACTCGCAGGCCTGCCCGATCACGATCGGGCCGGCCCCGATGAGCAGGATCGACTCGAGGTCGTCGCGCCTCGGCATCAGGCGACCCCGCGTTCGGCGAGGGGGTAGCCGTCCGGCGCCTCACGGCGGTCCGTCACACCGAGCATCGTGGCGAAGGCCTCGAAGAGGTACGCGCTGTCGTGGGGGCCCGGACCCGCCTCGGGGTGGTGCTGCACGCTGAACGCTGGGGCGTCGAGCACGCGGAGTCCCTCGCACACGCCGTCGTTCAGGTTGACGTGGCTCATCTCGGCCCGGCCGCCGAGCGAGTCGGCGTCGACGGCGAAGTTGTGGTTCTGGCTGGTGATCTCGATGCGGCCGGTGGCGAGGTCGCGCACGGGGTGGTTGCCACCGTGATGGCCGAACGGGAGCTTCACCGTCTCGGCGCCCAAGGCGCGACCGAGGAGCTGGTGCCCGAGGCAGATCCCGAAGATCGGCACGTTGCCGAGCAGATCGGCGATGGCCTCGCTGGCGTACGGGACCGCGGCCGGGTCGCCCGGGCCGTTCGAGAGGAACACCCCGGCCGGCTGCCGGGCGCGGACGTCGGTGGCCGTCGTCGAGCCCGGAACCACCTCCACGTCGAACCACGACGCCAGGTGCCGGAGGATCGTCCGCTTGATGCCGAAGTCGTAGGCGACGACCAGCGGTCGCTGCCCGTCGGCGAGGCGGTAGGGCTCGGCGGTGGTGACCTGGGCGACGAGATCGATGCCGTCCGTGCCCGGCTCCGCCTCGGCCGCCGCGAGGAGCGCGGCTTCGTCCGTCGTGTCGAGCGGGCCGAAGGCAGCGGGGATCGCACCGACCTCGCGGATGCGGCGGGTGAGCTTGCGCGTGTCGATGCCTGCTATGCCGGGGATGCCGTAGGCGCGCAGCTGGGCGTCGAGATCGGCCTCGCTGCGCCAGCTCGACCGGCGGCGGGCGAGGTCACGCACGACCACGCCGCGGCAGAACGGCCGCTTGGCCTCGAAGTCGGCCAGGTTCACGCCGTAGTTGCCGATGTGCGGGTACGTGAAGGTGATGATCTGCCCGGCGTACGAGGGGTCGGTGATCACCTCCTGGTAGCCGGAGAGCACCGTGTTGAAGACCACCTCGCCGGACGCGACGGCGTCGGCCCCGATGGCCTCCCCCTCGAACGTGGTCCCGTCCGCGAGGACCAGCAGCGCGTCCCGCACCGTCACCGCCGGCACCTTCTCTGTTCGCTGATGACCGCATGCCGGTGCTGGGCGCACGCAGAAGCTGTGGGACGGGGGTGCAGGGAGGGCCCGGCGTGCATAGTCATGCGGACCAGTGTATGGATCATCGCTGGGCGACCCCGTCGATGACCACCGGCTCGCCGTGGAGGAGGGTGTGGCGGACCCGACCGGTGAGCGTGCGGCCGGCGTAGGGCGTGTTGCGGCTGCGGCTGGCGAGGGCGCCCGGCTGGACGACCCAGGTGGCACTGGGGTCGATGACGGTGAGGTTGGCCGGGTTGCCCGCGACCACCGGCAGGCCGTGCTCGTCGTCGATCCCGAGGATGGCGGCGGGACGCCAGGACAGCAGCGCGAGCACCTCGGGCAGGGGCAGGTCGAGCTCGGTGAGCGCGAGGCCCAACGCCGTCTCCAGGCCGAGCATGCCCGGCGGTGCTTGGTCGAAGGCTGCCTCCTTGGCCTCCTGGGTGTGCGGGGCGTGGTCGGTGGCGATGCAGTCGATGGTCCCGTCGGCCAGGCCGCCCTTCACGGCGGCGACGTCGTCGTCGGTGCGGAGCGGGGGGTTGACCTTGAACACGGGGTCGTACGCCGCGCACGCCGCATGGGTCAGCGTGAAGTGGTGCGTGGTGGCCTCGCAGCTCACGGAGAGGCCGCCCGCCTTGGCGGTCCTCACCATCGCCACCGAACCGGCCGTCGACAGGTGCTGGAAGTGCACCCGGGTGCCCGTGAGGCGAGCGAGCGCAAGGTCGCGCATCACCATCAGCTCTTCGGCCTCGGCGGGCTGGCCCGGGATCCCGAGACGGGAGGACCACTCGCCCTCGTGCATGTGGCCGCCCGCCGCCAGGGCGGGATCCTCGCAGTGCTGGGCCAGGATCACGCCCTTGCCGAGCCCGCCGGCGTACTCCATCGCCCGACGCATGAGGCGCGCATCGGCGACACCGGCGCCGTCGTCGGTGAAGAACCGCACGCCGAGCTCCGCCATCTCACCGAGGGGAGCGAGCTGCTCGCCGGCCCGGCCCACGGTGATCGCGCCCGAGGTGCGCACGTCGCACGGAACGGTGCGGCCGAGCTCCAGCACCTCCCGCACGATGCCCGCGTGGTCGACGGCCGGGATCGTGTTCGGCATGGCCAGGATGCACGTGTAGCCGCCGAGCGCAGCGGCCCGGGCGCCCGTCTCGATCGTCTCCGCCTCCTCCTGACCGGGCTGACGCAGGTGGGTGTGCAGGTCGACCAGGCCGGGGCTCACCACGCAGCCACCCGCATCGAGCGTGCGGTCGGCGCTGAGGTCGGGGCCGACCGCGGCGATGCGTCCGTCGTCGCCGATGACGACGTCGGCGTCACGCGCGCCGGTGCTGTCGACGACGTGGCCGCCCTTGAGGACGATGGCGGCCATCAGCCCAGCACCTCCTGCAGCTCGGGGACGATCAGGTCGTCACTGCCGAGCACCTTGTCGACGCCTTGGCCGAGCAGCAGGTAGAGCACGGCCATGCGGGTGGCGACGCCGTTGCGGACCTGGTCGATGATCACCGACCGCGGCAGGTCGGCGACCTCGGCGCTGATCTCGACGCCCCGGTTCATCGGACCGGGGTGCATGACGAGCGCGTCGTCGCGCAGCTCGTCGACCCGTCGCAGGGTGAGGCCGTAGCGGGCCGTGTACTCCCGCAGCGAGGGCACGAGGTGCTCGGTCATCCGCTCCTTCTGCATGCGCAGCAGGTAGACGACGTCGAGGCTGGGTAGCACGGCGTCGAGGTCATGGCTCACCTGCACCGGCCAACCGGCGAGCGAGGGCGGGAGCAGCGTCGGCGGCGCGATCAACGTGACCTCGGCGCCCAGGGCCGTGTACGCGAAGACGTCTGACCGGGCCACTCGACTGTGCTTGACGTCACCGATGATCCCGATGTGCATCCCGTCGAGCGCGCCTCGCTCCTCCCGGATCGTGTAGCTGTCGAGCAGCGCTTGGGTGGGGTGCTCGTGCCAGCCGTCGCCCACGTTGACCACGCCCACGCGGTCCTCGAGCCAGGTGGCGATCTGCCACGGCACGCCCGCCGACGCGTGCCGCACGACGATCGCGTCGACGCCCATCGCCTCGATCGTGAGCACCGTGTCCCGCAGCGACTCCCCCTTCTTCACCGACGACGACCCGACGCTGAACGTCATCGTGTCGGCCGACAGGCGCTTGGCCGCCTGCTCGAAGCTGAGGCGGGTGCGGGTGGAGTCCTCGTAGAAGAGCCAGACGACGTTCTTCCCCCGGAGCGCCGGCACCTTCGGGATCGACCGCCGGCTGACCTCCGCAAAGGAGTCGGTGAGCTTGTGGAGCTGCTCGATGTCGGCGCGCGTGAGGTCGGTGATCGACAAGAGGTGGTTCACGACTTCACCACCTCGCCGAGGTCGACGCCCTCAGGGCTCACGTTGACCATCTCGTCGCGGCGGGTGGGAAGGTTCTTGCCCACGTAGTCGGGGCGGATCGGCAGCTCGCGGTGGCCGCGGTCGACCATGACGGCGAGCTGCACCGAACGGGGCCGGCCGTAGGCGTTCAGGGCGTCGAGCGCCGCTCGGATCGTGCGACCTGTGAAGAGGACGTCGTCGACGAGCACCACGATGGCGCCGTCGAGATCGACCGGGATGTCCGTGACCGCCTCGGGGAGCACCGGTCGGATGCCGATGTCGTCGCGGTAGAGGGCGACGTCGAGCGTGCCCAGGGGCGGGGTGTGTCCGTCGATCTCGCCCAACGCCTCGGCGAAGGCCTCGGCCATGCCGACCCCGCCGGTCTGCAGCCCGACGAGCACCAGGTTCTCGAGCCCGTGGTTGTGCTCGATGATCTCGTGGGCCATCCGCCAGATCGCCCGCCGCACGTCGTCGGCGTCCATGACCTGGCTCCGGGCAACAAAAACGCCCCCGTAGGGGGGCGTGGAGCGTCGTTCGCGTTCGGCCAAGTGCCGCTTCCTTCCTGCCGTCCGGGCCTCACGGGACCCGCTTAACGTCAGATGAGGACCATAGCACCCGACCGCCGCGCCACCACGACCGAGGCGGGGTTGTCCGCGTCGCAGCGGGCGACGACCGTCGTCAGGCCGAGATCGCCGGTCGCCCACGCCACGAGGAGGCTCGCCGCCGTCGAGGCGACGCCCCGCCCGCGGTGGGCGGGAGCCGTCCACCAGCCGATGTCGGCGGTCCCCGCCTCCCGGTCGAAGGAGGACAAGCCGACCTCTCCCGCGACCACTCCCTCCAGGTCCACCACCAGATCGAGGCTCAACCAACGCGCTCGCCGCGCCGCGTCCCCGGCGATCCACCGCTCCGCGGCAGCCAGATCACGGCGCTCGGGCACCCCGGTCCAGCGCTGGATCTCCGGGTCGGCCCACGCCGCCACGAGCGCGGGAGCATCAGCGAGCGCCCACGGTCGGAGGGCCAGCGCGAGGCCCATCTCCGTCGAACCCGTGCGTGAAGTGCCGCAGGAACGCGGCCTCGTACCCACCGGATCGCGGGATCTCGACCGGAGGGGCGGGTCCGGCAGGGGGATCACCCGGGCCGGACCTCGGTGGCGATCTTGGCGAGGAGGCCGTTGACGAAGCGGCCGCTGTCATCGGTCGAGAAGCGCTTGGCGAGGTCGACCGTCTCGTTGAGGATCACCGCCGTCGGCACGTCCGGACGGGTGATGAGCTCGGCCGTGCCCATGCGCAGGGCGGCGCGGTCGATCGCCGGCATGCGGGCCACGGTCCAGCCCTTGGCGTGCTCCTCGAGGAGGCTGTCGATGCGATCGTGGTGCTCATCGACGGCGCGCACGAGCGCGGCCGCGAAGTCGTCCGGCGGGACCGGAAGGCCCTCGAGCACCTCGGTGCCGGTGCAGCCCTTGGTCTCCGCCTCGTAGAGCAGCCCGAGGGCGCGCTCACGGGCGCCGCGCCGCTCCTCCGCCAGGCTCACGCGCGAGTGATGTACTCGGCCGTGCGAGTGTCCACCTTGATGCGGTCACCCGGGTTCACGAACAGCGGCACCTGCACCGTGAGGCCCGTCTCGAGCGTGGCGGGCTTGCGGGCGCCGGACACGCGGTCGCCCTGGATGCCGGGTTCCGTCTCGCTCACGGTGAGCTCGACCGCCGCCGGCAGGTCGGAGCCCACGATCTCGTCGCCGTACATCTGCAGGACGACGGTCGATCCGTCCACGATGTAGTCGGCGGCCTCGGCGATCGACGCGGGTGGCACCGTCAGCTGCTCGTAGCTCTCGTTGTCCATGAACACGAAGTCGGCGCCGTCGCGGTAGAGGAACTGCATCTCCCGCTTGTCGATCACCGCCTGCTCGAGCTTCTCGTCACCCCGGAAGGTGCGGTCGGACTGACCTCCGTTGCGCATGTTGCGCAGCGTGGTGCGCACGAACGCCCCGCCCTTGCCGGGCTTGACGTGCTGGAAGTCGACGACCTGGAAGAGCCCGTCGGGCAGGTCGAGCGACATGCCTCGCTTCAGGTCGTTGCTGGAGACGGCGGCCATCGCTGTTGCACCTCGGGTTCAGGACTTGGGCGCACGGCTCAGGGTGCGGCACCCGGATTCGGTGACCACGACGGTGTCCTCGATGCGGACCCCACCGTGACCAGGGAGGTAGACGCCCGGTTCCACGGTGACGACATGGCCAGGGGCGAGCGTAGCATCGGCCGCCCACGACACCCTCGGCTCCTCGTGGATGTCGAGACCCACGCCGTGGCCCGTGCCGTGGACGAACGCGTCACCCCACCCGGCCTCCACGATGACCTCCCTGCACGCGGCGTCGACGTCGCGCGTGCTGGCGCCGGCGCGCACGGCCGCCACCCCCGCCGACTGCGATGCCCGCACCACCTCCACCATCCGGCGCTGCGTGTCGTCGAGGGCCTCCGGCCCCCCGACGGCGATCGTGCGGGTCATGTCCGAGTGGTAGCCGTCCACGAGCGCTCCGAAGTCGATGACCACGAGGTCGCCCTGCTCGATGCGACGACCCGACGGGCTGTGATGGGGTCGGGACCCGTTCGGGCCCGCCGCGACGATCGTCTCGAACGACAGGTCGTCCGCGCCCTGTCGCCGCATCTCGGTGTCGAGCTCGAGCGCGAACGCGGCCTCCGTGAGCCCGTCCTCCAGCATCGGGGCGACCGTCGCGAGGGCCGCGTCGGCGATGCCGCAGGCCGCCTCGATGCGGGCCACCTCCCCGTCGTCCTTGACGAGCCGGAGTGCCTCGACGAGGCCGCTCGAGGCGACGAGCTGCGAACCCGGGAACCACTCCTCCGCGTAGCGCCGCTGCTCCGCCCACGTGACGTGCTCGGCCTCCAACCCGAGTCGAGGGATGCTGCTCGCGAGGTCGCTCACCGCCTCCCGTTGCAGGGCGGCGGTGCGGCCGATCACAAGATCGGCGTCCACGCCGGCCGAGGTCAGCTGGCCGGCGGCCTGCTCCTCGTAGCGCCCGTCGGTGACGAAGGTCAGCGCGTCGGGGCGCACGAGCAGCATGGCCGCGGATCCCGTGAAGCCGGTCAGGTAGCGGATGTTCGTGAGGTGGGTCACGAGGAGCCCATCGCAGCCGGGCCCGTCGAGGGCGGTACGGAGGCGGACGACCCGCGCCGCCACGTCCATGGCGGGGAGGCTCACGCGAGCAGCCTCGCCACCGCGGCGATGGCCATCGGGTAGCCGTGCCCACCCAGACCGGCGATGATCGCGGTCGCCACGGGAGCGATGACGGAGGTGTGCCGCCACTCCTCTCGCGCCGCCGGGTTCGACAGGTGGAGCTCGACGACGGGTCCGTCGAAGGCCGCCAGCGCGTCCTGCAACGAGTGGCCGTAGTGCGTGAGGGCCCCCGCGTTGACGACGATGGCGGCGCACCGGCCGCGCGCGCCGTGCACGGCATCGACCAGCTCGCCCTCGTGGTTCGACTGGAGGTGCTCGAGCTCGAGGTCGTGGGTCTCCGCCACGGCGCGGGCGGCGGCGACGTGGGCGTCGAGGGTGGCGCTCCCGTAGATCTCGGGTTCCCGGTCCCCCAGCAGGTTCAGGTTCGGTCCGCTCAGCAACAGCACGGTCGAGCTCATCCGATCTCCTCCAGGGCAGCGCGGGCGTCGGCTTCCGCAACGCCGGGGACGAGCTCGACACCGTCGGGGCCGTCGAGCACGAAGGTGAGGCCGCCGATGGCCTTCTTGTCTCGGCCCATGAGGGACACGAGGCGGTCATGGTCGAGGCCGGCGGGCAGCTCGGCGTCGAGCTCGTAGGCGGCCAGCACGCGGTGATGCTCCGCGACGCGCTCGTCGCCGATCCGGCCCAGGCGGCGGCCGAGCGCGGCCGCGTAGGCGAGGCCCACGGCGACCGCCTCGCCATGGCGGAGCTCGTGGTCGGTCTCGATCTCCAGCGCGTGGGCAAGGGTGTGGCCGTAGTTCAGGATGGCCCGACCTCGACGGTTGCCCGGATCCTCGCGCTCGTCGCCGGCCACCACGGCGGCCTTGATCCGCACGGCCGCGGCGATGCGCTCGTCGAGGTCGAGGGCCAGCAGGTCGGTGTCCGCCAGGAAGTGGTACTTCGCCAGCTCGCCCTGGCCCGAGCGCAGCTCGCGGGGTGGCAGGGTGGCGAGGGCTTCGGTGTCGCAGACCACCGCCACCGGCTGCCAGAACGCGCCGACCAGGTTCTTGCCCTCGGGCAGGTTCACCCCGGTCTTGCCGCCGATGGCGGCGTCGACCATCCCGAGCAGCGTGGTGGGCACGTGCACGACCGCCACACCGCGGTGGTAGGTCGCGGCCGCGAACCCGGCCACGTCCGTCACGAGCCCACCGCCAACAGCGACGACGACGTCGGCACGCGTGAGGCCCCAGGACGCCCACTCGCGGCAGAGCTGCTCGACGGTGGCCAGCGTCTTGGCCTGCTCACCGTCGGCGATCTCGAAGGTGCGGTGCTCACAGCCCGGATCGACCGGCATCTCGATGCCGGCCTGGGTGACGATCGCGGCCCGCGTCGCCGAACGGGGACGGAGGCTGCCCAGCTCGTGGCGCGCGCCTGGACCCACCAGCACGGGGTAGGTGCGGTCGGGCAGCGCCACCTCGACCGTGATCACGTCGCCACCGGGGACTCGTCGGCCGTGAGGAGCTCGGCGATGCGCTCGGCCAGCGCTTGCTTCGGCTTCTCCTCACGGGCGTGGTACGGCTCGACGCTGATCGTGACGTCCGCCACCTCCGCGTAGAGCGGCGCCCGCTCCGCATGCAGGCGCATGAGGATCGCCAGCGCCGACTCGTCTCCGCTGATGAGCGGCCGGTGGCTCTTGCCCTCCACCCGGCTGGCCAGGAAGGCGGGGCCGGCGGCGAGGTACACGACCGTGACGTCCGGGCGACGGAGCCGGGCCCGGTTGTCGCTGCGCAGCACCAGGCCACCACCGCTCGCGATCACACAGGGCTCGTGGTGCTCGAGGAGCTCCTCGAAGGTGTCGGACTCGAGGTCGCGGAACGCCGCCTCGCCGTCCTGCTCGAAGATCTCTGCGATCGACCGGTCGGCGATCTCCTCGAGGGCGGCGTCGGCGTCGACGAAGTGCCGGTCGAGCCGTGCCGCGAGCCGGCGGCCGATCGTGGTCTTGCCGGACCCCATGAGCCCGACCAGCACGACGTGCTGCACCATGCCGTCAGCCGAGCGACGCGACGAAGGCGTCACGGTTGCGGCGCAGCTCGGTGACGGAGTCGCCACCGAACTTGCGGGTTGCCTCATCGGCCAGGACGAGCGCCACCATGGTCTCGGCGACCACGCCCATGGCGGGCACGGCGGTGACGTCGGTTCGCTCCTTGAAAGACACCGTCTCCTCCTTGGTGGCGGTGTCGACGGTGCGCAGGGTGGGCCGGTTCAGCGTGGCGAGCGGCTTCATGGCGGCTCGGGTGACGAGCACCTCGCCGGTGGACATGCCTCCCTCGATGCCGCCGGCCAGGGCCGACTCGCGCCGATAGGAGCCGGTGGCCGCATCCCACGTGATCGGGTCATGGGCGTCGCTCCCCCGCCGACCCGCCACCTCGAAGCCATCACCGATCTCCACGCCCTTGACCGCCTGGATCGACATGAGCGCCCGCGCCAGCAGCGCATCGAGCTTGCGGTCCCAGTGGACGTGGCTGCCCAGCCCCACGGGCACGCCGTAGGCCAAGACCTCGACGATGCCCCCGAGGCTGTCCCCGTCCTTGGCGGCGGCCTTGATCTCCGCGACCATCTCGTCCTCGGCGGCGGCGTCGAAGCAGCGCACCGGCGACCCGTCCACCTGGGGGAGATCGGCCGGCCCGGGCCTTGTGGCGGCCTTCGAGCGAGCTGCGCCCATCTGGATGACGTGGCTCACGATGTCGATGTCGAGCTCGGCCAGCAGCGCCTTGGCGAGGGTGCCCGCCGCGACGCGGGCCGCGGTCTCCCGGGCAGACGCTCGCTCGAGGACGTCCCGGGCGTCGGTGAGCCCGTACTTCTGCATGCCGGCCAGATCGGCGTGTCCGGGCCGCACCTTGGTGAGCGGCGCCCTGGTGGGTCCGTCCTCGGCCCGCACGGACATCTCCTGCTGCCACTTGTCCGGGTCGCGGTCCCACTCGCTGTTGCCGACCTCGATGGCCACGGGCGACCCGAGCGTCAGCCCGTGCCGCACGCCCCCGATGATCGTGACCTCGTCCTGCTCGAACTTCATGCGCGGTCCGCGCCCGTACCCGAGGCGCCGTCGAGCCAGCTCGGCCTGCACCTGCTCCGTGGCGATGGGCAACCCGGCCGGCAGCCCCTCGACGATCACGACGAGCGCGCGCCCATGCGACTCGCCAGCCGTCAGGTACCGAAGCATCGAGACGAGGGTACCGGCCGCCCATGGTCACACCGGAACTCGTTGCGGCGTTCCCGGAGGTGCGCAAGCGCCGCAGGCCCCGAGCGGCGGCGTGGCCGCCGCCGCAGCCGGGGGTTGTGGCCAAAGGGGGGCGGAGCCCCCCTCAGATCCAGAGGTGCTCGAAGAGGCCCCAGCCGACCTGGCCGTCGCTGGTGAACCTGGCCACGGAGTCGACGATGCCGAACATGGCGCCCCGCCCCTCGTCGGTGGACAGGTCCCAGGCCTTGCCCTGGACCTCGAGGTCGCCCTGGTAGGCGCCGTGCCTCCAGCCGTCGCCGTCGAAGCCGTAGCCGGTGCCGACGCCCACGTGGACCGGCAGCACCGGCTCCACCTCGACCACGATGTCGCCGAGGAGCAGGGTTGCCTTCTCGACGAGGCCGAACAGGCCCGGACCGGCCGCGTTCCACTGCAGCTCGTGCTCTGGGCGACCGAGGAAGTCGACCCGGCCGTCAGGCCAGAGGCGGACGGCCTCCTCCAGCACACGGCTGCCGTCGTCGCGCTCCTGGCAGATGTACACGAGCGCGTGATCCTCCATCCGGATCGGTGCGTAGGTCCACCGGAACGAGCCCGCCGGCTTCGACGCCAGGTTGCCGGGGTCCTCCGCCTCGCCGACCGGCCGGATGCCCCAGGACCGGTCGCGGCTCCCCCACCAGTGATCGGGTGTGACCTCGATGCGGTCGCCGTCGACGTCCAGCCAGCCGCGCCAGGATCCGAGCTGGGCGAGGCGGCAGGCGTCCAGGAAGGCGCGCCCGTTGGCGTTGCGATCGACGTGGGGTGGCTCCTGGAAGGCGGGGACGTAGCCCTCCCATGTGAGGTCGTAGGACAGGCCGTGCTGGGGCGCGTCGAGCGTGCACCGGAGGGTCTTCAGGCCCTCGATCACCTCCACCTTGAACGGACCGACCGTGGTGTCCAGCCGGTCGAGCCCGAGCTCGCGTGACGCCCGGACCACGCGGTGCTCGTCACCGCGACGCACCAGGGCGAAGGCATCCTGCACGCCCAGGTTCGGGTACTGGCCCTGCCCGATGATGAGGAACAGCTCGTCTGAGCACGGGTGGCAGTTGAAGTAGTAGCGATCGTAGAAGTTGCGGTCGCTGGTGCCGGGCTGGCGGATGGGCTGGGCGACCTGGTGGATCGGGAAGTCGTCGAGCGGCGAGAGCATGGGGCCTCCTGTGCGTCGGGGGTCAGCCGCGCTCGTCGAGCAGCTCGGCGAGCAGGCGCGTGCCGGTCTGGTCGAACGCGGCCTCGGCGGCACCGGGGAAGATGCCGCTCGAGTCGAGCAGCTTCATCACCCGCACCATGACCGAGGCGTAGCGGGCCGCGCCCAGCAGCTCGTACCACGCGAGGTGCTCGGCGGAGTGGCCGCTGGCCGCCTCCCAGCGCGCCACCGACTCGTCGCGCGACGGGAGGCCTGGCAGCCTCGGCACGTCGAAGGCCATCACATGGTGACGGTCGAGGAGCAGGTACCACGCGAGGTCCTGCACCGGGTCGCCTGCAGTGACCATCTCCCAGTCGAGGACGGCGGCCACCTGCTGGTCGGCGTCGAAGATCATGTTCCCGATGCGCGAGTCGCCCCAGCACAGCGCCGCCCTCGAGCTGGGCGGCGGCACGCTCGCCTCGAGCAGCTCGAACGCACGGTCGACGACCGGGTACGGGACGTCACCACACGCAAAGTCGCGGTACTCGCGGTCGAGCTCGAGCTGCTCGACCGGGGAGACGGCGGGGATCCAGCCGAGGCCGATCGCTGCGCGGTCGAGCCGATGGATGGCCGCCATCGTGTCGAGGCCGCTCTCCCACACTCGTCGCTGGCCGGCCTCGTCGAGCGCCGGCATCCATCCTTCGCCGTGGTAGCCGGGGTTGTCGGCCGGCACCTCACCCTCGACGCGCGCCATGCACAGGAAGCGGGCGCCGAGCACGTCCGTGACCTCCTCGAACCAGAGGACTTCGGGCACCGGCACGCTCCCCTCGGCGTGCAGCGCCCGCATCACCTTGACCTGGGCGTCGAAGGCGGTGCTGGGGAACACGGTGTGCCCGGTCGGCTCGACGCGGATGACCAGCGAGTGGACGTCGCCATCCCAGGTGGCGTCGAAGAGCAGGGTCTCGTTGGAGAACCCGGACAGACCGGGGATCGCCACCTCACCGACGTCGACGCGGTCGGCGCCTGTCTGACGCTGGAGCCATGCGGCCAGGGCGCCGCGGGTGGCGACGGGATCCCGCTCAGTCGATACCGCCATGGCTGCCTCCCTCCGGCGTGCGTCGAGCTGGAACCTGCTCTCGTGCATGTCGTTCTAGTTCAGAGGGTCAGGTCGGACGCGAAGAGCACCACGACGAAGCACCCGACCGCCAGCGCAGGCCCGAACGGGAACGCACCCCGCTCCTTGGTGACCGCCCGCATCACGAGACCGAACACGACTCCGATGATGCAGCCGAGCATCAGCGCGAACAGCACGAACCGCACCGGACCGGCGACGGTGTAGTCCGGCTGCCACCCGAGCCAGCCGAGGTAGAGGCCCATGACGAGCGCCAGCTTGACGTCCCCGAACCCCATGCCCGCCGGGTACACGAGGTGGGTGACGAAGAGGAACAGGAAGTAGGCGGCGCTGCCGATCAGCGCGCCTCGGATCGTCTCCGTCGCGTCCCGCTGCACGGAGACCGCCACGATGAGCGGCAGGGCAGCGGCCAGGGTCGGGAAGGTGATGCGGTCGGGGATCCGCTGCAGCTGCAGGTCGATCACGGACACGGTCACCAGGCAGGCCGCCAGTACCAGGAGCGGGATCAGCACGGACGAGTCGCCGTACTGCACGGCCAGCTCGGCGAAGGCGGCCAGGGTGACGATCTCCACCCACAACCAGCGGATCGGCAGCTCGCCGTGGGCGCGCGCCCCCAGCGGAGCACCCACGGCTGGGCCGGGATCCCGAGCCAGGACTGCGGCGGCACGATCTCGCCGTCGCGGGGCCCGCGCAGCGGCGCCTTGTCCGGGACACGGTCGACGAGCACGTTGAGCACCGACCCCACCAGGAGTCCGAGCACCGCGGAGCCCACGACGACAGCAGCGTGCAACGCGAGCTGCCTACGTCGGGCCGGAGGTCAAGTAGCGGAGCTCCGCCGGGTCGACGGCACGCTCCGCGGCGTCCTCGACGTCGACGAGGCCCTCCAGCACGAGCTCGGCCAGCGATTGGTCCATGGTGCCCATGCCGCTGGACACGCCACCGAGGATGATCTTGCCGAGGGTGGCGCTGTCGCCGGTGCGGATGCAGTTCGTCACCTCGGGGGTGGGCAGCAGCACCTCCGCGGCCAGCGCCACACCGCCATCGAGCGCCGGCACCAGCTGCTGCACCACGATGCCCCGCAGCGTCGTGGCCAGCTGGATCCGAGCCTGCGGCTGCTGATCGGCGGGGAAGACGTCGATGATCCGCTCGATCGTCTTCACGGCGTCCATGGTGCGCAAGGTGGCCAGGACGAGCTGGCCCGTCTCGGCCGCGGCGAGCGCGAGCCGGATCGTCTCGACGTCGGGGAGCTCGCCCACGACGAGCACGTCCGGGTCCTGGCGCAGGGCGTAGCGCAGTCCCCGCTCGAAGGACGCGGTGTCTTCGCCGACCTCTCGCTGGTTGACGATGGCCCGCCGATGCTTGTGGAGGAACTCGATCGGCTGCTCGATCGTGAGGATGTGGCACGCGCGCGCCCGGTTGATCCGATCGACGAGCGCCGCCAGCGTGGTGGAGGTGCCCGAGCCGTGGGGCCCGCACACGAGCACGAGGCCCTTGCGGTGGTCGGCCCACTCGATGACCTCGTCCGGGAGCCCGAGGTCCTCCGGCGTCGGGATCTCGGCCGGGACCAACCGGAGGACGGCGCCGACGGAGTCGCGCTGCACGAAGGCGGCCACCCGGAAGCGGCCCTTGCCCGGGATCGCATGGGAGGTGGCGTACTCACCCGTCTCGAGGAACCGCTCGCGCTGGCGCTCGGTGAGCATGCCCAGCACCAGGCGCCGGACGTCCGAGCCGTTGAGCTCGGGCATCTTGTTCAATCGATGGAGCTCACCCTGCACCCGCACGACCGGCGGTGAGCCCACGGTCAGGTGCAGGTCGGAGCCACCCAGGCGCACGACCTCCTCGAGCAGCTGGTCGAGCTGCACACGACCTGCCCGCGGGTCGGTGGCGGCCGAGCCACGGCCCCGCTTCGATCCCTTCGCGGAGGGATCGGCCCCGTACATCTGGACGAGGAGGCGCGCGACGTCGTCTCGCACCGCGACCGCAGGGAGGACCGTGACACCGAGATCGCTCTCGAGGGCCGCGACGACCTGCTCGTCGCTCGGGTCCTCCATGACGACCACGACGCCGTCGTGGCGTCGTTCGAGGGCGACCGCGAGGTACGCGCGCGCGAGGTCCTCGGGCACGAGCCCCCAGACGTCAGGAAGGATCGAACGCTCGGCGAGGTCGATGTAGGGCACGCCGAGCTCGTTGGCGACGGCGGCCATGAGGTCCTGCTCGCTGACGAGCTCGTCCGCGACGAGCAGGTTGCTGAGGTGCACGCCCTCGGCCGCCTCCCGCGAGAGGAGCTCGTCGAGGACGTCGCGCGAGAGGACCCGGCGGTCCACGAGGAACTCGCCGAGGCGTCGAGAGGAGATCCGCATGGGTCAGAGCATGGCCGCACGGGGCGCCCGCGCGGGTGGATCCGCCGTCAGCTCTTGACCGACGACAGGAACTTGAGGAGCAGGCCGCGGTTGAGCGACTCGTCCTCGCCGTCGGCTTCGTCGAGGGCCGCGTCGCGTTCCTCGTCGGTCTTCGCCTCGGCGGCGGCCCGGATCGCGTTGGCGGCACGGGGCGACAGGGTCGCCAGCTGCTTGGCCAGCTCCTGCTCGTCCTCCTCGGTGACCGAGGACCCGTTGGACCCGTTGGACCCGTTGGACCCGTTGGTCCCCGGGAACGAGGCGGCCGGGTCGGCAACGGGGGTGGACTCGTCCTCCGCCACCGTCGGTCCCTCCTTGTCGTAGGAGGTCGTCACGCCGATGCCGGGCAGGTCCAGGGGCACGAAGACCTCGGGCTCGGCCGGAGCGGAGCTGGCCGCCTTGGCCCGTCGGGCTCGCGGCGCGCTCGGCGGCGGCGGCACCGCAGCGGTCACCTGCTCCTTCGGCGCCTTTGCCTTCGCCGCCACGAGGGGACGGGCCGACAGGGGGCCGTTGGTGTTCGACAGGGGCACTGCGCCCGCCGGCGCGGCGGCCGCGATGTCGACGAGCTCGACCTCGGCGAGGTCCCTGACCGCCCGGGAGATCGGCAGCTCGGCGAGGCAGAGCTCGTCGCCGATGCGGCGGACGGTCGCCCCTCCGCCGATTGCGACGATCGTGGTCCACCGCTCCTGGTCGAGGGCGATCTCCGGGTGAGGCAGGTTCTTGCGGAGGGTCACCCACGCGTCCATCGACGGGACGACGGCCTCGATGTCGCGCCACTCGGCGAGCAGCGACTCGGAGTGAGCCAGGAGGATCTCGACGTCCGTCGGCGGTCCGGGTTCGTCGTGGAGGGCCTCCGCGTCGAAGGTGAAGGCACCCTCCTCGAAGCGGAGCAGCTCGAAGAGCGCATCGACGGCCTCGCTGGCGTGTGGCGCATGCGTGGCCTCGATGGCCTCGACCTCGCCGGCGTTGACCCATACGCTCCCCGTGCCGCGCCCGCCCGTGATCCGGAGCCGGCCCGTCTTCTTGGTGGCCGCCAGGAGGCGGAGCACGTCTGGCAGTGCAAATGTGTCGAGGGTCCCCTGCAGGGCCACGTTGACCTCCGGTGGCGAGTGGGTCGTTGTACCCATCGGCACGTCCGGAGTGGGACTTCAGTGGATTTCTCGGAGCCGGCCTCCAGCCAGGATCAGGCGCGGTGGCCCAGGCTGGCCACCGCCGCGGCGCTCATGGCCTCGAGGGACGGGTCCTCCCCGGTCCAGAGCCGGAAGGCATGGGCCGCCTGGTGGATCAGCATCCCGAGGCCGTTGACGGTGCGCAGGCCGCGCTCGCGCGCCGCGGCCAGGAGCGGTGTGACGGCGGGGTGGTACACGAGGTCGATCACGACCTGCCCGGCGCCCAGCCGGTCGACGTCGAGCGGCAACGGCTCGGGTTCGCCGGTCGTCGTGACGACGACGCCCATGCCGAGCGGCGTCGCGTTGATCACCAGCTCGGCGGCCTCGAGGTCATCGGTGGATCCGACCCGCGCGACACCGCCCGCGAGCCCGGCCGCCCGTGCCGCAGGGGCTGGTGAGCGGTTCACGATCGCGATCGACGCGGCGCCGGAACGGGCGAGGGCTCGAGCCACCGCGCGCCCGGCGCCTCCGGCGCCGACGACGACGCACCGTGCCCCCCGCACCTCGATCCCTTCGTCGATCTCGAGTGCATCGATGAAGCCGGGTCCGTCCGTGTTGTCCCCGTGCAGGAGCGCGCCCCGCCGCGTGATGCAGTTGACCGCGCCGAGGGCCTGGGCGTCGTCAGAGAGGCCGTCGAGCGCGTCGATCACGGCGGCCTTGTGGGGCATCGTGACCGACAGCCCCTCGAGACCGAGGGCTCGCATCCCGCCCATCGCCAGGCCGGCGGCGCCCTCCGGGACGTCGAAGGCGAGATAGGCCCAATCGAGTCCGGCGGCGCCGAAGGCCGCGTTGAAGATCACCGGCGAGAGGGAGTGCCGGATCGGCGAGCCGATGACCCCGGCCGCCCGGGTGTGCCCGGTCAGCACGGCTACCCGCAGCCCAGCCCTGCCTCGCGGCAGCGCTCCTTGGCGGCGAGGAACTCGCTGCTGCTGTCGGTGAAGAAGTGGTTGCCGTCGGCGTCCTCGAGCACGTAGTAGATCCACGGCCCCTCAGCCGGGCTGAGCGCGGCTGCGATGCTCGCCCGGCCCGGCGAGGCGATCGGCGTCGGGGGCAATCCGGCGACGCGTCGGGTGTTGTAGGGCGAGTCGCTCTCGAAGTCGATGTCCTCGCGGTCGCGCCCGGCCAGCTCGGCCTCGTACCGCGACGTCGCGTCGATCCCCAGGGGGATGCCCTGGCGGAGCCGGTTGTAGATGACGCGAGCGACCATCGGCCGCTCGGCGTCGACCTTCGTCTCCTCCTCGATCAGCGACGCGACGATCAGCACCTCGTACGGCGTGAGGTTGAACCGCTCCTGCGCCGCCGTCACGTCGAGCTCCGTCATCACTGCGTCCAGCTGCGAGACCATGAGCTCGAGCACCGACTGCTCATCGGCGTCCACGAGGACCCGGTACGTCTCCGGGAAGAGGATGCCCTCGCTGGAGGGCTGGTCGACGGGCTGGCCCTGCCAGCGGATCTGGCCGCCGTCGAGGAGCTGTTGCATGGTGGCCAGGTCGAGGCCGAGCCCATCCTCCGGGTCGGCGAGGCGTGCCAGGGTCTCGGGCACGGTGAGCCCCTCCGGCATGGTGAACGAGCGCTCCTCGATCGGCGCGGGACCTGCCTCGAGGATGTCGATCACCTCAGGGATCGACATGTTGTCGGCCAGCTCGTAGGTGCCCGCCTGGAACGGGCCGCCCCCGTTGATGCGCAGGTACCAGCCCCACACGAAGTCGCTGGGGATCACCCCCTCGTCGGCTAGGAGCGCGCCGATGTCGTCGGACGTCGACCCTTCGGGTACGACGATCTCCCTTGGCTCACCGGGTGGACCGGGTGGATCGATCTGCTGCTGGACCCACCGGATGGTGCCTGCCGCGGCGAGACCGAGGATCAGGAGGACCACCACCACCAGGGTGAGGACCCGCCGGCCGCGGGACGACTCCCGCCGGAGCTCGACGTAGTCGTCGTCGTACTGGTCGTACTGGTCGTACTGGTCGTACTCGTGCTCGTCGTGCTCGTCGACGTCGAGAGGGCCGTCGGCGGCGGTGTCGTCGGGCTGCGGGTCGTTCGGATCTCGGTCGTTCATGGGGCGGGGTCCTGGGCGGAGGCGCCAAGGCGGCGATGGTCGAGCCAGGCCTGCAGCATGACCGCGGCAGCCACCTTGTCGACAACCCGACGCCGAGCGCTCGCGTTCAGGTCGAGGGCCAACAGGTCGCGATCGGCGCTCACCGTCGTGAGGCGCTCGTCCCACATCTCGACCGGCAGGCCCGTGGCCTCGGCGAGCTCGTCGGCTTCGGCCAGCGCCGCGGTGGCCGCCGCGCCGACGGAGCCGTCGAGCGAGAGCGGCAACCCGACGACGAGCGACTCGGCCCCCGTCTCCTCCGCCAGCGCGGCGATGGCGCGATGGTCCCTCGCATGGTCGCCCGACCGGGTCACCACCTCGTACGGCGTGGCGAGGGTTCCCTCGCTGTTCGACAGGGCGACACCGATCCGCTTCGTGCCCAAGTCGATGCCCAGCGCCCTCACGAGCCGGCGATGCCCGCCGCCGCCCGCACGGTGGCCAGGGCCGCGTCGATGCCGTCGGCGTCCTTGCCGCCCGCGACGGCGAGCAGCGGGTCCTTGCCGCCGCCACCCTTGATCAGCTTCTTGGCCTCCTCCAGGAGTGCCGACGCGTCGAGGCCGCTGTCGGGTGTGACCGCAGCCACCAGCGCGGCACCGCCCGCCTCCGGCGCGGTGGCGAGCACGACCGCGCGCAAGCCGCCCTGGTCGCGCAGGGCCAGCGCGATGTCGCGGAGGGTGTCCCGCTCCAGGCCGTCGACCCGCTCGACGACCACCCCGTCGACGGCCTTGGCCGCGAGCGACGCGACCTGGCCCCCGGCGGCCTGGCGCTTGAGGGCCTTGACCTCGTCGCGGAGGGCTCGGATCTCGTCCAGGCGCTTCCGAGCGCCCTCGACGACCTCCCCGACCGGGACGTTGAGCACCTCGGCGAGCTCGGCGAGGCGGCGCTCCTCCTCGCGGAGCCGCTCGATCGGTCCGGTGCCGGTGACGGCCTCGATCCGTCGGAGGTTCGCGCCGATGGAGGCCTCGGAGACGATCTTGACGGGCCCGATGTCGCCGAGCGCCCGTACGTGGGTGCCGCCGCAGAGCTCGATGGAGTGCCGGCCCGCCTCCAGCACGCGGACCACCTCGCCGTACTTGTCACCGAAGAAGGCGATCGCGCCGAGGTTGGCGGCCTCCGCCTTCGTCGTCTCGTAGTGGCGGACCGGGTCGTTGGCGAGGATCTCGTGGTTGGCGAGGTCTTCGATCTCCTGGAGCTGCGCGGGGGTGAGCGCATCGGCCGGGCCGAAGTCGAAGCGCAGCCGATCGGGCTCGACCAGTGAGCCCTGCTGCTTGACGTTCTCACCCAGCACCTGGCGCAGCGCCCAGTGCAGGACATGCGTGCCGGTGTGGTTGCGGCGGATCGCGTCGCGGCGTTCGACGTCGATGGACGCCGTGGCCTCCTGCCCGGGCTCGATGGTGCCGCTCGTGATCCGCACGCGGTGGCTGTGGAGCCCGGGGAGCCCGTAGGTCGTGTCGAGCACCTCGGCCGTTCCGAGCTCGGTGGTGATCGTGCCTGTGTCGCCCACCTGGCCGCCGCTCTCGGCGTAGAACGGCGTGCGATCGAGGAAGACGGAGGCCGTGCCGTCGTCGGCCGGCACCACGGCGAGCACGGTGGCCTTGGCCTCCATCTCCTCCCGACCGACGAACTCCGTGGGGCCGTAGTCGTCCAGGATCTGCTGGAAGCGTGTGCGGTTGGCGTAGACGTCGCCCTTCTTGCCGGCCTCCTTGGCGCGTGTGCGCTGCTCCTCCATCAGCGTGCCGAACGTGATCAGGTCGACACCGATCCCGCGCTCGGCCGCCATCTCCTGCGTCACCTCGACAGGGAAGCCGAAGGTGTCGTGGAGCTTGAAGGCGACGTCGCCGGGGACCTTGGCGGGGCTCGCGGCAAAGGTCTCCTCGAGCAGGGCGACGCCGCGGGTGAGGGTGGCACGGAAGCTGCCCTCCTCGCGCTCGATGATGCCGGTGACGAAGTCGCCGTTGGCGGCCAGGTCCGGGTAGGCGTCCCCCATCGTGTCGATGCAGGCGGTGGTGAGCCGCGGCAGCACGGCATCGTTCACGCCGAGCAGGTAGGCGAAGCGGACGGCACGGCGGATGAGGCGGCGGAGCACGTAGCCACGGTCCTCGTTGGACGGCACGACCCCGTCGTTGACGAGGAAGGTCATGGTGCGGGTGTGGTCGGCGAGGACCCGCAGGGCGACGTCCTGCTCCGAGTCGGCGCCGAGGGATCGGCCCGTGACCGACTGGGCGGCGTCCATCAGCGGCCGCATGATGTCGGTGTCGAAGGCGGTTCGGCCCCCCTGCAGCAGCATGAGCCATCGCTCGAAGCCGGCGCCGGTGTCGACGTTCTTGGCGGGCAGCTCGGTGAGGCGCCCGTCGTGGTGCCGGAACGACTGCATGAAGACGAGGTTCCAGAACTCGATGTAGCGGTCGCCGCTCCCATGGGCCGGCCCACCGCCCTCGCCCCATTCAGGACCGCAGTCGAGGTGGATCTCCGAGCACGGGCCGCAGGGACCGGTCTCACCCATCTCCCAGAAGTTGTCCTTGTCGAGCCGCTGGATCCGCTCCATCGGCAGGCCGATCTCCTCGTGCCAGATGGCCTCCGCGGCGTCGTCGGTGGTGTGGACCGTCGCCCAGATGCGGTCGCCGTCGAACCCGGACGCGAGCACGAGCTCCCAGGCCCACTTGATGGCATCGAGCTGGAAGTAGTCCCCGAAGCTCCAGTTGCCGAGCATCTCGAAGAAGGTCAGGTGGCGACGGGTGCGACCGATCTCGTCGATGTCGTTGTGCTTGCCGGCCAGGCGGACGCACTTCTGGATCGACGACGCGCGGGGCGGGTCGAAGGGCACAGGCTCCTCGCCCAGGAAATACGGCACGAACTGCATCATCCCGGAGTTCGTGAACATCGGCGCCGTGGGGTGCGTCGGGATCAGGTTCGCCGACGGCACGAGGGTGTGCCCTCGCTCCGCGAAGAACTCGTTCCAGATGCGCCGAAGCGTGACCGCGTCCATGACTTGGCCGAGCCTACCGGCGGGTCCGTGTCCGTCTGTCAGCGGTTGCGACGGTCAGGGCCGCGTGTGCCCGACGTCCGCGCGGAGGGCTGACTCGCGCTCGCGCATGGCGGCGCGGCCGTCGGCGACGGCCAGCCGGACGTCGGAGCCGAAGCCCTTGATCGCGTCGGTGAGGTCGGCGGACACGCGCTCCGGCGCGTAGCGGGCGGCCGTCTCCTTCACCAGCCGCATCAGCCAGAAGGAGCTGCCGACACCGAACCCGAAGCCCAGGGAGAGCCAGAACAGCCGACGGAGCACGACTACCGCTTCCGTTCCCGCCGGAAGGAACGGGCGGCGCGTCCGGTGCCGGATGCGACCGCCAGCCCCTTGATGACCGGGTTGGAGAACGCCATGTAGGCGAGCCGGGAGGCGGAATCGACCGTGCCCGAGATCGACTCCGCGGTGCCGATGACGCTCCCGACCCGCTCCAGCTCGGCGTTGGCGCTGCGCACCGTGTCGCCCAGCTCGAGCACGACGGGCATCGTCTCGTTGCGCCACAGCTCCACCGCCCCGCGCACCTCCTTGAGGGTCTTGGTGATCGACACCAGCGCAAAGGCCATCAGCGTGACGGCGACCACGCTCGCGATCGCCACGATCAGCGCGGCCAGCTCCGTGGCACTCATCGCTCGGTCACCGCCTGTTGCGTTCCATGCGCGTTCGGATCTCCTGCTCGAAGCCGTGGGCCGAGGGGTCGTAGTAGGTGCGGTCCCCGAGCTCGTCGGGAAGGTAACGCTGCGGCACCCACCCATCGGGGTGGTCGTGAGGATAGTCGTAGCCCGCCCCGTGGCCGAGCTTCTGGGCACCCTGGTAGTGCGAGTCCCGCAGGTGGATGGGCACCTCCACGGAGGGGCCGTGCCGCACGTCCTCGAGCGCGCGCCAGATCCCGAGGGCGGCCCGGTTGGACTTCGGAGCGGTGGCGAGGTGCACGACGGCCTGGGCGAGGTTCAGCTGCGCCTCGGGGAGCCCGACGTGCTCGACGGCGTGCGCAGCGGCCACCGCGACCGAGAGCGACTGCGGATCGGCCTCGCCGACGTCTTCGCTGGCCAGCACGATGAGCCGGCGCACGATGAAGCGCGCGTCCTCGCCCGCCTCGAGCATGCGGGCGAGCCAGTACAGGCCGGCGTCGGGGTCCGACCCGCGGATGCTCTTGATGAACGCCGAGATGACGTCGTAGTGCTCGTCCCGGCCGTAGCGCAGGGCTTTCGTGCCGAGGGCGGCCTCGGCGTCGGTCAGGGTGACGATCGGCGGGTCGGCCCGCGCGCGAGCGATCGCCACGGCCACCTCGAGGCTGGTCAAGACGTGACGGCCGTCCCCGTTGGCGTGCCCGGCCAGGTGCTCCAGGGCGTCTGGTTCGGCGGCCGCGCCTTCGGCCCGGAGGCCCCGCTCGAGCAGGGAGCGGGCGGCGTCCGCGTCGAGGGCGTTCAGGCGGAAGAGCGTGGAGCGGCTGAGCAGCGGGGGGTTCACCTCGAAGAACGGGTTCTCGGTGGTCGCACCGATGAGCGTGACGAGGCCCGTCTCCACGCCCGGCAGGAGCGCGTCCTGCTGCGACTTGGAGAAGCGGTGCACCTCGTCGAGGAAGAGGATCGTGCCCTGACCCCGCTCCCCGAGTCGGTGCCGGGCCCGTTCCAGCACGTCACGGACGTCCTTGACCCCTGCGCTCACCGCGCTGAGCTGCTCGAAGGCCTTGCTGGTGTGGGCGGCGATCGCCTGGGCGAGGGTGGTCTTGCCGGTGCCGGGAGGCCCCCAGAGGATGACCGACGAGAGGCGGTCGCCCTCGACCAGGGTCCGCAGCGGCTGGCCGGCACCGAGGAGCTGCTCCTGCCCGACGATGTCGTCGAGCGTGCGGGGTCGCAGGCGCGCCGCGAGGGGGGCGTTGGCCGACAGCGCGTCCTCCGCCGCCGAGGAGAACAGGTCGTCAGCCATCGTCCCGACCGTACCCCACGCCCCCTTCCCAACCCACCGACAAGCCTTTACAATACATTCCAGCCCTTCCCCTGTTCACCTCATAACCGCTTCTGTGTGCGCCCAGCACCGCCATGCGATGTCTGGAGCACACAGATCTCGTGATCCGAAGGGGATCCTGCATGGCCGTCGAGCATGTCGCCCGTCTGGACGAGCTGGTGCAGCGACAGCACGGACTGGTCACCACCGAACAGGCGGTCAAGATCCTGGGCCCGAGCCGCAAGCAGCGTTGGGTCGCCGAACGCCGCATCCTGTCGATCCAGCCTGGCGTCCTGCGGATGGCCGGCGCGCCCGAGACGTGGCACCAGTCGGTGATGGCAGCGCAGCTGTCGGCCGACGCGATCGTGTCGCATCGGTCGGCTGCCGAGCTCTGGGGGCTCATCCCTCCTGCGGGCTACGTCGACATCTCTGTCTGCCCGCCCCACCAGCCTCGGTTGCGGCCGCCCGCGATCGCCCACCGGATCCTCGACCTCCAGCCCGAGCTGGCGGTCGAGCGAGCGGGCATGCCAATCACCGACCCAACCCGCACGATCATCGACCTTGGCCTCGTCCTCCCCATCTGGTCGGTGGGCGATGCGCTGAGCCGAGGCATCAGCACCCGGCTCCTCACGGTCTCCGAGGTCAAGCGGGTCCGCGATGCGCTCGGCCGCAAGGGCCGCAACGGGACGGGGGTCGTTCGTGAGCTCCTGGAGGAGCGACTCCTCACGGGGCGCCCCGAGGAGAGCCTTCTCGAGAAGCGCCTCGCCGACGTGGCACGGCAGTACGACCTCCCTCCTATGACCGTGCAGCATGAGGTGTGGCATGCGGGCCGGTTCATCGCACGAGTCGATGGGGCGTTCGTCGAGTGCCGGTTGGCGGTCGAGGTGGATGGCTTCGAGCATCACTCCTCACCAGAGGCCTTCCAGCGCGACCGCAGCCGCCAGAACCGACTCGTCGCGCTCGGGTGGACCGTGCTGCGCTTCACCTGGGACGACCTCGTGAAGCGTCCCGCGATGGTTGCCAGCACGATTCGAGACGCCGTTCGTCGACTCTCGGCCGCGTGACACCCCGGACCCACCCGCGCCGGACCCCGTCGGACCGCTTCTGAGTGCGCCGAACACCGCATTCCGGTGCCTGGCGCACACAGAAGCAGTCGAGGGGTGGTCAGGTCTTGGGGGGGAGGAGGCGGAGGCCGAGGTCGCGGAGCTGGAGGTCGTCGACCGGGGTGGGGGCTTGGGTCATGGGGTCGACACCCGATTGGGGCTTCGGGAACGCGATGACCTCACGGATGTTCTCCTCGCCGGCCAGGATCGCGACGAAGCGGTCGACCCCCAAGCCGAAGCCGCCGTGGGGCGGCGCGCCGTAGCCGAAGGGCGTCAGGAAGAAGCCGAAGCGGCGCTGTGCCTCGTGCTCGTCGATGCCGAGCAGGTCGAAGATCCGCTGCTGGAGGTCGGGGCGGTGGATCCGGATCGACCCGGAACCGAGCTCCCACCCGTTGAGGACGAGGTCGTACGCCTTGGATCGCACGGACATCGGGTCGGACTCGAGCCGGTCGAGGTCGTCGTCGTGGGGATGGGTGAACGGGTGGTGCGCCGTCTTCGGGAGCCCCTCGGCGTCACGACCCACGAACATCGGGAAGTCGATGACCCAGACGTACCGGTAGGGGCCCTCGTGGACCGGTGGCCGGCCGAGGTCGTTGCGGAGGGTGCCGAGCACCTCGCACACGGTCATCCACTCGTCGGCCACCAGCAGGAGCAGGTCGCCGGGCTCGGCCTCCATGGCCGAGGCGAGCGCGACCTGCTCCGCCTCGGACAGGAACTTGGCGACTGGGCTGTCGAGGGCGCCGCCCTCCCCCACCCGCATCCACACGAGACCCTTCGCGCCCACCTGCTTGGCGCGGTCGGTGAGGCCGTCGAGCTTGTTGCGGCCGTAGTCCCCCGCGGCGCCAGCGAGCCGCAGGCCCTTGATGGCCGCGGCCGACGCGAAGGCCTTGAACTCCGTCGCCGCGAACACGGCCGTCAGCTCGACCAGCTCCATGCCGAACCGCAGGTCGGGCTTGTCGACTCCGTAGCGGTCCATAGCGTCGTGCCACGTGATCCGCGGGATCTCGCCGGGGCGCTCACCGAGCACCGCCTCCGCGGCGTCGAGCACCGCCTCGGAGGTGAAGGCCAGCACCTCGTCCTGGGTGACGAAGCTGGCCTCGAGGTCGAGCTGGGTGAACTCGAGCTGGCGGTCGGCGCGGAGGTCCTCGTCCCGCAGGCAACGGGCGATCTGGTAGTAGCGGTCGGTGCCGCCCACCATGAGCAGCTGCTTGAAGAGCTGCGGTGACTGCGGCAGCGCGTAGAAGCTTCCGGGCACCTGGCGGGACGGCACCAGGAACTCGCGGGCTCCCTCGGGTGTCGAGGGCATGAGCATCGGCGTCTCCACCTCGACGAACCCCTGCCGCTCCATCGCTCGCCGAAGGGCGGAGTTCACCGTGGCGCGGACGCGAAGGTTGCGCTGCATCCGCTCGCGCCGCAGGTCGAGGTACCGGTAGCGCAGCCGGACGAGCTCGTCGACGCCGTCGGCCCGCTCGTCGATCGGGAAGGGCGGGGCGGCGGCCGCCGACAGGATCTCGACGGTGCAGTCACCCACCTCCACCGTCCCGGTGGCGAGGGCGTCGTTGGTGGTTCCCTCCGGCCGGGCACGGACCGTACCGGTGATGCACACCACGAACTCGCTGCGCAGGTCGGCGGCACCGTCGACGACGCACTGGATGACGCCGGTGTGGTCGCGGAGGTCGATGAACGCGAGGTGCTCGCCGTGCTCACGACGCCGGCCGACCCAGCCGCACACGGACACGACCTGCCCCTCGTGCTCGGGGCGCAGCTCCCCGCACCGGTGGGTGCGCATCGGTTCGGTCACGGCTCCAACACCTTCCTGATGTGATCGATGACGACGTCTCGCCCGATCGTGGTCTGCTCGCTGGAGGCCAGATCACGGACGGTCACCGTGCCATCCGCGGCTTCCTGCTCCCCCACGATGAGCGCCAGCCGCGCGGATGACCGGCCCGCGGCCTTCATCTGCGCCTTCATCGAACGGGCGTCGAAGGCCCGATCGCATGAGAGCCCCGCCGCGCGCAGCGCGTGCGTGAGCAGCACCGCCGACGAACCGTCCGTGACGTCGACCACGAACGCGTCGAGCGCGCGCGGCGGCGCGCCGAACACGCCTTCGGCATCGCAGGTCAGCAGGACGCGCTCGATCCCCGAGCCGAAGCCGATTCCCGGGGTCGGCGGGCCCCCGAGCTGCTCGATGAGCCCGTCGTAGCGACCACCGCCGAGGATCGTGGACTGGGCGTTCCCGAGGGCCGCGCTCTGGAACTCGAACAGCGTGTGCGTGTAGTAGTCGAGGCCCCGTACGAGCGACTCGTCCGTCTCGAAGTCGATCCCCAGCGCCTGCAGCCCGGCCTGGACCCGTTCACCATGGGCCACGGAGGCGGCGTCCAGGTGCTCGGCCATGCGCGGCGCGTCGACCAGCACGGCGCGGGTGGCCTCCCGCTTGGAGTCGAGCACCCGCAGCGGGTGGCCCTCGACCTTGGCGGCGTCGTCGGGCGAGAGATCGCCCGCCCGACCGCGCAGCCACTCCTGCAGCACGGCGGCGTAGGTGACCCGATCCGCGGGGGTGCCCATGAAGTTGATGACCAGGCGCCACTGCTCGAGCCCGAGGGCGGCGAGGAAGGAGTGCCCGAGGGCGATCACCTCCACGTCGACATCGGGGTCAGCCGAGCCGATGCACTCCACCCCGACCTGGTGGTGCTGTCGAAGCCGGCCCGCCTGCGGCTGCTCGTAGCGAAACGCCGGCGTGGCGTACCAGACCTTCCACGGAACCGGCGGCCGGTGCTCCACGTACGCCCGGGCCACCGGCGCGGTGCCCTCGGGCCGCAACGCCACGTGGCGTCCGCCTTTGTCCTGGAAGTCGTACATCTCCTTGGCGACGACGTCCGTTCCTTCGCCGATGCGCTGGAACACACCGATGTCCTCGAACATCGGCGACTGGATCAAGCCGTACCCGAAGCGGCGGGCCAGGCTGGCGAACTCCTCCACCAGCGCCTCCCACCGCGCGGACTCCGGGGGCAGCACGTCCTGTGTGCCCTTCGGGGCGCGGAAGTCCGGACGGTCGACCATGGCGGCCGAGGGTACCGGAGCCCCGCGACCGTCCCGAAGTCCGTAATCTGCACCAATGGCGAAGGGCTCTGGCACCAGCGGCGATCCCTGGGAGCTCACGACGGCCCCGGGCTCGTCCACCTACACGATGCACCTCGACGAGGAGGCCGAACCGCCGCTGCTCGTCTGTCAGGTCGGCTCCACCAGGCTCACCTACCTGAGCCGAGCCATCGACGACCTCCACACGTGGCTCTTGGCCCAGGGCGACTGGGTCGAGCTGGGCGCCGCCGACGAGAGCAAGCCCGCCAAGGACGGCACCGTCGAGGCCTTCGGCCGAGCAGAGGACAACCCCGTCGGGGGGTGGTACGGCCAACGCAAGGGGTACCGCGGGCGCTTCGGGATGTACCTACCGCCGCTGCTGGAAGCGCTGGGCCGCGCCGAGCTCACCCACGACCCTCGCAACAACAAGGTGCGAGGGATCTAGCCGACCGACAGCAGGTCCACGACGAACACGAGCGTCTCGTCAGGGCCGATCACGCCACCAGCGCCCTGGCGGCCGTAGGCCTTGCCCGGGGGGATCACGATGCGCCGGCGGCCGCCCACCCGCATCCCGGCCACGCCCTCGTCCCAGCCCTTGATGACCTGGCCGGCGCCGAGGCCGAAGCTGAAGGTGTCGCCACGGTCCCAGCTGGCGTCGAACTGCTTGCGCGTGCGCCACGAGACGCCGACGTAGTGCACCTCCACCTGCGAACCGGTGGTGGCCTCGTCGCCCTCCCCCACCTCTAGGTCTTCGGTGACCAGGTCGGCGGGCGGCGCCTCGCCGGCAGGCACGTACACGTGGGGCTTCTCGTCAGGCATGGCGGCGACCGTACCGCGGCCCGCGGTGGACGCCGTACGCTCGGCCGCCATGTCGTCCACCCCCCCGATCGCTCCCCGTCGCCCCCACGCCATCACCGCCCACGGCGACGAGCGGATCGATGACTGGTACTGGCTTCGCAGCGACAACCGCAGCGATCCCGACGTGCTCGAGCTCCTCGCCGCCGAGAACGCCTACGTGGCCGAGGCACTGGCCGACACGGACGACCTCCAGGACCTTCTCTTCGAGGAGATGAAGGCGCGCATCAAGGAGACCGACCTGTCGGTGCCGTTCCGGAAGGGAGGTCGCTGGTTCTACAGCCGCACCGTGGAGGGCCAGCAGTACCCCATCCTCTGCCGCACGGACCTGGAGCCCCCGATCGGCCTGCCTGACGACGAACGGGTGCCCGGCGAGCAGGTGCTGCTCGACCTCAACGCGCTGGCAGGCGACAGCGACTACTTCGCGCTCGGCGCGTACGACCTCGCGCCCGGACAGGACCTGCTCCTCTACTCGACGGACCACGACGGCTCCGAGAAGTACACGATGCGCGTGCGCGACCTGCGCACCGGGGCCGACCTCGACGACGTCATCCCCGAGACCACCTATGGGTCGGCCTGGGCGGGCGATGACACGTTCTTCTACGTGCGACCGGATGCCACCATGCGGCCCTTCCAGGTGTGGCGGCACGAGGTCGGCAGACCCGCCACGGACGACGTCCTCGTCTACGAGGACACCGACGAGCGCTTCTTCGTCAGCGTCGGCCTCAGCCTCACCGAGCAGTGGGTGCACATCACCTCGGGCTCGAAGGTGACCTCCGAGGAGCACCTCGTGCCGGCGGCTGATCCGACCGCGTCACCGACCCTCGTGCAGCCGCGCGAGCAGGGGGTGGAGTACGACGTCACGCACGCGCCGAGCCCGACCGACGGCGACCGCTTCCTCGTCCTCACCAACGCGGACGGGGCCGTCAACTTCAAGCTCATGACCGCCCCCGTCACCAACCTGGGGCGCGACCACTGGCGGGAGCTCGTGGCGCACCGCCCCGAAGTGAAGCTCGAGGGCGTCACGGCGTTCTCCGAGCACCTGGTGCGCTACGAACGCCGTGAGGGTGTGCGCCGCATCGTCGTCACCCCGTACCTGGAAGGCACCGAGCACGAGCTGGCCATGCCCGAAGAGGTCTACGACACCGGGCCGGCCACCAACGCGGAGTTCGACACCGCCGCGCTCCGCTTCATGTACACCTCCCTGGTCACGCCGGGCACGGTGTTCGACGAGAACCTCGACACCGGCGAGCGCACCCTGCTGAAGACCACGGAGGTGCTCGGCGGCCACGATCCGGCGGACTACGAGACCGGCCGCCTCTGGGCCACGGCCGAGGACGGGACCCAGGTGCCCATCTCGTACGTCCACCGCGCCGACATCCCGCGCGACGGCTCGGCCCCCTGCCTCCTCTACGGCTACGGCTCCTACGAAGCGTGCCTCGACCCGTCGTTCTCCACCCTGCGGCTCTCGCTGCTCGACCGGGGCTTCGTCTTCGCGATCGCCCACGTGCGCGGTGGCGGCGAGCTCGGACGCCCCTGGTACGACGACGGCAAGCTGCTGCACAAGCGCAACTCCTTCACCGACTTCATCGCCTGCGCGGAGCACGTCGTGGCCCAGGGCCTCACCGACCCCGGGCGCCTGGTGGCTCGAGGCGCATCCGCGGGTGGTCTGCTCATGGGCGCAGTCGCGAACCTCCGACCGGACCTGTTCGCCGCGGTCGTCGCCGAGGTGCCCTTCGTCGACTGCCTCACGACGATCCTCGATGAATCCCTGCCCCTGACCGTCACTGAGTGGGAGGAGTGGGGCAACCCGGTGGACGACCCCGAGGTGTACGCGTACATGAAGGGCTACAGCCCCTACGACAACGTCGACGCCCGCGCCTACCCCACGATCCTTGCCACCGGTGGCCTCAACGACCCGCGCGTCGCCTACTGGGAGCCCGCCAAGTGGGTGCAGCGGCTGCGGTCGAGCACCACCAGCGGCAAGCCCATCTTCCTCAAGACGGAGATGGGTGCCGGGCACCAGGGCCCGTCCGGCCGCTACGACGCGTGGAAGGACGAGGCGTTCGTCTTCGCGTTCATGCTGGACGCGCTGGGGCTCAGCCGACCGAGCTGATCGACCTGGGGTCGGTGACCCATTCCCGCACCGCCGCCGCCAGGACGGGATCGGCGGCGCCGAACACGACGAGCCGATCGCCAGGCTCGAGGGTGCTGGCGCCCGTGGGGATGATCACCTCGGTGCCTCGCAGCACCACTGCGACGCGTGCGTCCATCGGCGGCGGCGCGTCGACCAGCCGCTGGCCGACGATCGCACAGGAGCTCCCCACCTCGATCTCGAGGACCTCGACCCCCGGAGCGTCGATCGGCAGTGCCTCCGCCATCGACGCGACGAGGTCGGGCTCCGCCTCGAACCCCAGCCGACGGGCCAGGCCCGCGACGGTGAGCCCCTGCAGCAGGACCGACAGCACGACGACGAAGAACACCACGTCGAAGATGAGCTGGCCGTCCGGATAGCCCTCGGTCAGCGGGAAGGTCGCCAGCACGATGGGCACCGCGCCGCGCAGCCCCGCCCAGCTCACGAGGACGAGGTCGGCCTTCGTGAACCGCATCCATCCGATGGACACGAGCACCGCGATCGGCCGAGCAATGAACACCAGGGCGACCGCCACGCCGAAGGCGCCGAGCGCCTCCTCATCGAGCCGACTCGGGAAGACCAGGAGACCGAGGAGGAGGAACAACCCGATCTGCGCCGTGGACGCAAGCCCCTGGTGGAACGTGCGCACGGCCCGCCGGCGAGACGGCGCTCGGGCGGCCACGGTCATCCCCGTCACGTACACCGCGAGGAACCCCGACATCGAGAGCCAGGCCGCGAGGCCGTACCCGAGCCCGCCGAGACCGAGACCGAGCACCGGATACAGCGCCGTGCTGGTGAGGCGGGACCGCACGAGGAGCTCGGCGCCCACCCAGCCGACGACCAAGCCCACCAGCAGACCGCCCCCCAGCTGGCGCACGCCGAACACCACCCAGTCCACCCCGGTGACGTCGCCCTCCCAGCCGGCGAGCAGGCCGACCGTCAGCAGAACCGCCATCGGGTCGTTGGCGCCCGATTCGGCCTCCAGCAGGTGGTGCAGCCGCCGCGGCAGTCCGACGTCGCGCAGCACCGAGAACACGGCCGCCGCGTCGGTCGAGGCCACCACCGCACCGATGAGCAGAGCGGTCGTGGTGTCGACGTCGAGGAAGAGGGCGGCCGCGCCCGCCGCCACCGCCGCGGTGGCCGCCACACCCAGGGTCGCCAGGGAGACGGCCGGCACGGCCACCTTCCGGACGTCGCGGAAGTCTGAGCCCAGGCCGCCCTCGTAGAGGATCACCACCAGAGCGCCGACGGCGATCCCTTGGGCGAGCTCGGCGTCCGAGAGGCTGATCCAGTTCAGGCCGTCGTCACCCAGGACCATCCCGAGGACCAGGAACAGCAGCAGGCCCGGCACGCGCAACCGCTCGGCGACACCGGCACTCACCACCCCGAGCACGAGCAGTGCCGCGCCGACGAGCACGAGGTGGTCCGTGGGGAGCTCGACGTGCATCCCACAGGCTACCGAGCCCGGCAGTCCGCCACGTCCTAGGCCTCCGGCGTGAGCGAGGTCAGTTCGAAGCTCGTCACCTCCGTGTACGTGATCCGGAGGGTCCCGAGCTTGGTGTCGACGGAGAGGTCACGCTCGAAGCGGATCGGCAGCATGGTCAGCGGGTCGACCCACCAGTGCGCCTGCTCGGACCCTTCCTGGGAGCCGCTGATCTGGTTGTCGTAGCGGAGGTGCCGGGCCCGGACGGTCTGGCCGCCCACGTCGATGTCCTCGTCACCGACGTAGGTGGTTCGGCTCCTCGACGTGGTCGAGCCCTCGAGGAGATCGCTCGTGCCGGCGCAGGTTCCCTCGCGCGACTCCCCGACCTCCATCCCAGCCCAGAGCATGGTCTCGTCCTCCGAGCACGTGAAGGTGCTGGTGTTGTCCGCCTTGAAGGTGCCGAGCTCACGGCGAGCGAAGCTGGTGCCGCCAGTGGAGACGATGCCGGACGGGTCGGCGCAGTAGCGCCAGTCCTGCCAGTGATGCGAGTTGTAGTCGATCCGGAAGCGCCAGCAACCCTCGCCGTCCGGGGTGATCGTGGCGGGCATCGTCGGCCCCTGATCCTCCGTGAGCGGCGGAAAGCTGGTGTCCTCGGTCCCCTCGCCCTCGTACAGGTACACGCCCGCCGCCGGGGGGCCGAACTGCCCGTCAGGGGCCGTGCTCACCGTGGAGCCCTCGGTGCGCTCCTGGGCCTCCTCCACCGTCACGGGTCGAGGCTCGTCACCGCCCAGGAAGAGCCAGGCCGCGGCCGCGCCGAGCACCAGCACGACGCCGAGGGCGAGCAGCAGTCGCCGACGGCGCCGGCGCGGTCGACCATCGGCGAGCTCAGTCGTAGCGGAGGGCACCGTCATCGAGGTCCGCCGCCGGCAGCTGGTCCTTCTCGGTCCAGTAGTCCTGGGTGTGGCGCCAGGGGTCGCGGTCGCCCTGCTTCGGGAGCAGCGGAAGACCCCGCTCGAGGTAGCCGGGGTTGAAGTTCTCGGGTTCGACCCAGGGAAGCCGCGGCATGTCCACGTCCGCCGGTCGGAGAGCGGGCGTGACCGTGGTGACGCCGACCTCGTCCATGTGCTCCAGGAGGCGACACACGAAGTCTCCGATGAGGTCGACGCGCAACGTCCAGCTGGCCCGGAAGTAGCCGAACACCCACACCATGTTGGGGATGCCCGTGAACATCATCCCGCGATAGGTGACGGTGTCCGCGAAGTGCAACGGCTCGTCGTCGATGGTGAAGTCGATGTCGCCCAGCACGTTGAGGTTGAAGCCGGTGGCGGTGATGATGATGTCGGCCTCGAGGTGGTCCCCCGAGCGCAGCTGGATCCCGGTCTCGGTGAAGCACTCGATCTCGTCGGTGACGACCGACGCCTTCCCGCTCTTGATGCCCTCGAACAGGTCGCCATCAGGGACGAAGGCGATCCGCTGCTGCCACGGGCGGTAGCGCGGGTTGAAGTGGGTCTCGATGTCGAAGTCCGGTCCGAGGATGGCGCGGATCCCCTCGAGCAGCTCCTTGCGCACGAGGTCGGGGTGGTCCACGGAGAGCTGGGTGATCTGCCCCTGCTCCAGGAGGATCTTCCGGCGCACGATCTCGTGGATCCACTCCTCCGGGATGTCGAGCTCCCGCAGCATGTCGGCGACGTCGTTCACGTTCCGCCCGCAGAAGAAGAACGTGGGCGAGCGCTGCAGCATGGTGATGTGGGCGCAGTCGGGAGCCATGGCCGGGATCAACGTCGCCGCCGTCGCGCCCGACCCGATCACGACCACCTGCTTGCCGGCGTAGTCGAGGTCGTCGGGCCACGTCTGGGGGTGCACGATCTGGCCCTGGAACCGATCCACCCCCTCCCACTTCGGGGTGTAACCCTCGGAGTGCCGGTAGTACCCCTGACACATCCAGAGGAAGCCGGCGGTGAACACGAGCTCCTCGCCCGTGTCGGTCCTGGTGACCTCGAGGGTCCACCGCCGCTCGTCACTCGACCATCGAGCCGAGGAGATCGTGTGCTGGTAGCGGATGTGGCCGCCGAGATCGTTCTCCTCGATGACCTCGCCGAGGTAGCGGAGGATCTCCCCGGCGGTGGCGATCGGGGCTCCCGTCCACGGCTTGAACCGATAGCCGAACGTGTAGAGATCGCTGTCGGATCGGGTTCCTGGGTACCGGTGCGTCTGCCAGGTGCCGCCGAAGCTCTGCCTTCGTCTCCAGGATGACGAAGCTCTTGCCCGGCAGCTGGTGGCTGAGGTGGTAGCCGGCACCGATCCCGGAGATGCCCGCTCCCACGATCAGCACGTCGACGTGCTCGGTCGCACGAGATGAGGGAGCGACTGCCTGGGCGCTGGTCATCGGGCCATCCTTCCTCTCCGCCCGACGTCACGGGCCGCTCCCGCACAACGACGCCACACGACCCAGGCCGACCGGCAGAGGCGAAGGTCCCGGCCCTGTGCCCGTTGGTCCCCGCACGTGGTCACTCGGTGCGAAGGAGCGCCGCGCCCGTGAGTCGCCTGGCTCGCCACGCCGGGTAGATCGACACGGCGACGGCGACGAGCCCTGTGAGCGGGACGAGGAGCCACAGCCGCGGGGTGACGACCGCCGCCGCGCTCACCCCGAGCCCGTCGGCAACCGTCCGCCACCATGCGACACCGGCCGCGAGCCCGGCTGGGAGCCCGATGGCGAGCATCGCGCCCGCGAGCGAGATGCCTTGCCAGGCCAGGACACCGTGCAGACGGCGCGCCTCCATGCCGAGCACGCGCAACACGGCCAGGTCGCGAAGTCGGGCCCTAGCGCCGGTGACCAGCGTGAACGCCAACACGATCGTGCCCATGGTCCCGGCGAGCAGCAAGCCGAGTAGCGGAAGGCCCCGAACGCCGTGCAGGGTCACGATGCGCGCCGGGACGAGGTCGGTGTAGATCTCCTCCGTCAGGTCCCGATCCAGGGCGGTGAGATCCGAGCGATCGTGGGAGCGCAGCCGCAGCATCGCGATCTGTGGTTCGATCTGACCGCCGGCGGCGGTGAGCCCGTCGAAGGTGATGACCGCGTCCTCGCCCATGTCCCCGTCCCCGAAGACGGGGAGGGCCGCTTCGCCCACGACCGTGAGCGTCAGGTCCTGTGGTTCGCGCTCATCGGGTTGGAGGTCTCCGTCGGCGATGGAGAGCGTCACGGTGTCGCCGACGTCTACGTCGAGGTCCGCGCGGAGCGCAGGCCCGAGCGCGATCTCAGAACCCGTCGTCGGCAGGCGTCCCGCGGCCACCGCCGGTGGCGCGGTGCCTGACGGGTCGATCACCACGAGGAACGCGGAGGTGCCGTCGATGACGACGCTGCCGGTGAGCGCGGTCGTCAGGCCCTCGACCCGCGGATCCGTCTGAAGGCGCCGGTAGGTGTCGCCGGCGAGGGCGAAGTTCGTGTTGCCCACCACCGCGTCCCACGGCCAGCCGTGGCGGGCGGGCTCGGAGTAGAGGCGGTCGACACCGCCGACGAACACGGCCGTGGCCGTGACGATCCCCAGTGCGGCGGCGCCCCCCACGATGGCCGACCGAGCGGCGCTCGACCGCCCCTCGCGACCCGTGAAGGCGAGGTGGGTGCCCAGCACCGAGTTGATCGGCGCCCCAGCACGGGCGAGCCATCGGGAGAGGGCGTCGGGGGTCAGCGCGGCCCGCGGGCGCTCCAGGGGAGGTCGTCCGAGGGCGAGCGCCGATCCGACCACGACCAGGGTGACCAAGACCGTTCCGAGGCCGACGACGGCCAGGTTCACGTCGATCCCCGGCTGGAGCTCGACCTCTCGGCCGATCCCGATCGGGTAGCGGCCTGACAAGAGCACGGCGACCGCGGCCGCCATCGCGGCGCCCGCGACCGCGACCGGCGCGGCGCGTGCAGCGGCGACCAGGCCGATCTCGGAGCGGGTGCATCCGAGCGCGCGCAACGTCGGCGCGTCCCGGTCGTGGTCGCGCTGCTCGGCGCGGAGCAGGAGGGCGACGGCGGCCGCGCCACTCAGCCCAATGCCGATGCCGAGTGCCAGCAGGGCGCTCGTCTCGAGATCGACGGGTGACGCGAGCGATGCGCGGCGAACCGAGGACTCCGCCGGGCCGAAGTAGAGCTCTTCGCCCTCGGGCACCATCGCGGTCACCGAGGCCTGGACGTCGTCGACGGTGGTCGTGGCCTCGTCGATCTGGAGGTAGTAGCCCGCACCGAAGTCGAGGAACTCGGTCCGGTGGGCCCAATACCACGTGTCGGGGACGATCACGTAGGTGTTGTCGTACCGGGTCTGCCCGGGTGAGGACGTCTTGTCGGACGCGATCTCCGGGGGCAATCGAACGATCGCGGCAACGTGGAACGGGTAGGTCGGTCCCGTCGGCTGGGAGTACTCCCCAGCGCCGACGGCGTCGTACTGCTCGACCCCATACGTCTGCAGCTCCACCCCCTCGCCCACTCCGACCCCGAACTGCTGGGCGAACGTGGCGCTGACCAGGATCTGGGTGGGGTCGGACCCGTCGGGGATCTGGCCCTCGAGCACTCGGTTGGTGGGGTCGACGGCCGCGAAGTCGAACATGTTCGCATTGACCCCCGTCCGGGTTCCGTCCGGTGCGGTGGCGACGAAGGCGACGAAGGCGCTCGGGTCAGCGCGCGTCACACCAGGGAGCTGCAGCAGGGCCGCCCGGTCCTCGCCGGTCAGGGCCGGCGAGAACGCCATCACGTCATACTTGGTCGCGGCGGAGACGAAGCGATCGACCACGGACGAGGACCGTCGCGATCCTGCCACCAGCGACATCGCCAGCCCGCCGACGAGGCCCGCGAGCAGGGCGATGAGCACGAGCGATCGCCAGCGCCGCCTCCCCTGCGAATGGGCCAGGTAGACGACCGAGCCGTGCACGGCCCCAACTATGGAGGGCCGCCGACGCCCGGGCCATCATGCTGGCCCCCCGGTCCGGTGGTGCTACCACCCGCGCACCCAGCGCTCAGGGCTGCCGGTCGGTCCAGTCGGCGTAGTCGGTCCCGGTCTCCGCCAGGTACGCGGTGACGGTGGTGCCCAGGGTCGGGTAGTGCCGCCCGTCGAAGCGCTCGCCGAGCCCGTAGTGCCGCAACCGGTCCTTCACGGGCCCCTTCATCTCGGAGAACACCAGCCGGATGCCTCGTTGGTGGAGCTCGTCGTCGAGCCGAACGAGCTCCTCGGCTGCAGTGGTGTCCACGTCGGTGATCGGCTCTGCCGCGATCGCCACCCAACGCACCTCCGGGGCGGCCTCCTCGATCGCCTGTCGGACGAACCGCGTGAACTCGGTCCCGTTGGCAAAGAAGAGCGGCGCGTCGAACCGCAGGATGACCAACCCGGGCACGCGTCGACCAGCCGGGTGGCGAGCGGCGTCGTGATAGCCCTTGCGCGCGTCGACGCGGACCAGCTCGGCAGTGTGCGGACGCCACTGCCTCGCGACGAACGCGACGAGTGAGATGAAGACCGCGATGCCGATGCCCTCGATCACACCGAACAGCGCGACGCCCGAGAACGCCGCCAGGGACAGGAGGAGCTCGGTGCGACTCAGCCGCCAGAGCCGGGCGACCCCAGGGATGTCCGCCAGCGTCATCACTGCCGCGATGACGACGGCGGCGAGGGCCGACGACGGGACGAACCGCGTCACGCCGGGCGCCGCCACGACGAGCAGCGTGAGGACGACCGCTCCTGCAACACCCGTCATCTGCGAGCGGGCGCCGCTCTCGACCGCCGCGGGAGTCCTCGAGAAGCTGCCGGAGACCGGGAACCCGCCGAACAGCCCGCAGGACGCGTTCGCCGCTCCCAACGCCAGCATCTCCCGGTCGTCATCGTCCGCGCGCTCGTCGTCCTTGGGCAGGGACCGCGCGAGCGCGGCGGTGTCGGCCAGCGCCACCAGTGCGATGCCCGCCGCCGCCGGCGCCAGCCGGCGGAGGTCACCCCAGGCGAGCTCGCCGAGGGCGGGGGCAGGCAGGCCTCGTGGCAGTGCGCCGACCACGGGCACGTCGAGGTCGAGGGCCCACACGACCAGGGCCGATCCCAACACCACCAGGAAGAGGCCGGGCACTCGGGGCGCGAACCGCCGCAGGACCAGGATGGTGGCCAGGCCGGTCACGCCGATGAGCGCCGCCGGTCCGTCGACGGCGCCGTCTTCGATGCCGGAGACCAGGCCGCGCACGCCCTCGACGAGCCCGTCGGTGTCGACGCCGAAGCCGAGCAGCTTCGGGAGCTGGCCCACGAGGACCACGAGTGCGAGACCGTTGAGGTATCCGAGCCGGATCGGCGAGGACAGCAGGTCCGTGAGGATCGCGAGCCGAACGACCGCCCCGAGCACGAGGAACGCACCGACCATGAGGGCGAGCAGTCCAGCCAACGACACGGAGCGGTCGGTGGCGCCGAGGGCGAGCGGCGCGATGGCGGCGCCGATCATGGGCGCCAGCGACGAGTCCGGCCCGAGCACCATGAAGCGAGATGGCCCGAACACCGCGTACCCCAGCAGCGCGGCGATGGTGGCGTTCAACCCCGTGATCGGCGGCAGGCCGGCCACCTCCGCGTAGCCCATGCCCGCAGGGATCAGGAGCGCGCTCAGCACCACCCCGGCGGCGAGATCTGCCCGTGCATCCCGCCAGCCATAGCCCCTGACGCCTCGAACGCCTTCCGCGAACCACGGAAGCCGGCGACGAGCCGGACCGGTGGTGGACGTCACCCCGTCACCCTCCCACCCGGGCGGCGCAGCCGCATCCCGCTACTGCATCGCGTCCATCCCGGCCCGGAGGTCGTCGATGGTCGGGCTGTCCCCTTCGATCGCGTCCACGCGGTAGGAGAAGCCGAAGGTGGCGGGCTTCTCCTTGAAGGTCAGGACGAAGTGCCGGTCGCCGGTCGGGCCGAACTCGCTGATGACACGGGTGCCGCCCCAGCTCATGACCCAGGAGCCGTCGGCCAGCCGGGTGGCCGACCCGCAACAGGCGGAGGCCGTGACGTCGGGGTCGCTGACCGATTCGACCATCGTGGCCGTGCGGTCCTCGAGGTCGATCTCATAGCTGACACCTCGCGGTGCCGTGCTCTCCAACGAGTTGTTGTCGTAGATCGTCAGCGTGCCGTCATCCGACATCCGGGCGTCGTGCTGGCCACCCAACGGGTTGCTCTCGGGATCGCCGACGACGGTCAGCGACTTCGACGTCGATGTCCCGCCGAGCTTCCAGATGATCTCGCCGTCCGCCTTGTTGATCGCGTACACAGCGTCGAGATGGCGGAAGGAGACGATGACGGTGTCACCCACCTGCTGCATCGAGTTCAGGTGTGCCCAGTCGAACCCCTGACGACCGTCGGGGAGCGTCAAGGGCAGGCCGTAGACGAAGGACGGGCGCCAGCGCTCCGCGGTCTCGGAGGGATCGATGTGATCCAGGGTGCTCCAGGACCACACCTCCTCGCCGTCCGGTGTCACCTCTTGGACCATCCCGTCCATCAGGGTGCCACCCGTGCTCGGGCCGCCATAGGCCGTCAGATCGACCGTCCCTGGCCGCGCCGGATAGGACCCCATCAGCGCGTTCCCGTTCTCGAGCATCTGGAAGTCGTGGAAGTCGGTCGGCGATCCGACGGCCTTCCACGTGTCGACGAGGCTCCCGTCCAGGCGGTGGAGGTCGAACCCGGACGCGGAGTCCGTGTTGTAGATCCCTCTCGCCTCGGTGACCCCCCAGCCGAGCGTGCCATCGGGCAGCAGCTTGGCGTCGGTGGCCCCTGCCGCCTTCTGCCACCAGACGGGGACGCCATGGTCGTCGAAGATGGCGACGTACACGCTGGCCGTCTCGCCATCCGGGGCCGCGACGCTCTGGGGTGTGGTGATGTAGAAGCGTGCGCTCGGGTCACCGGGGCGGCTGTAGGTCCAGTCCGGGAAGTCGTCGGGCAGGCAGCGCACATGGAAGGTGCTCGTGCGTCCCGAGGTGGTGGTCGAGAGCTCTACTCGCTCCCCGGGTGCGAGCGTGACGTCCTCGGTGAAGTCGCCCGTGCGCGCCGACCCGCCAGCGATCGCGACCTCGGTGGCTGATGGCGCCGACACGGTCACCGCCACAGGACCGGAACCGCAACGCGTGACGTAGTCGCTGACCGCCGGGTCGAAGTCCGGGTACAGCGCAGGCTCTGCGGTGATCGCGGACGGCGCCACCGTGGTGAAGCTCCGGTCCGCGCCGCAGATGGTGGCCGGCTCCTTCGTGCAGGTGCGGTAGTGGTAGGTCGTCTCAGAGGTCAGCCCGGCGAGCTCGGCGGAGACCTCATGGTCGTCCTTGTCGCTGATCTCCAGGGAACGGGTCGTGGTCTCGCTCCCGTACTCCGTCGTCTCGCCGTACTCGAACCAGTAGGTGATCTCCTGCTCGGCGGGGTCGGAGACCGAACCCTCGACCGTGGCCATGGTCTCGGTCACCCCACTGGCCGGCATGGTCTCGACCGTGGCCGGCCCGGCCGAGCTGTCGGTGCATCCGGTCGCCACCATGACCGAGAGGCCGACGGCGACGATGCCGATGCGCCGCGCCAGCCGCCGGCTCTGCGCCAGCCACGTGACCACCGGACCCAACCCGACGACGAGCACGCCGCTCAACCGCATCCATCCCCCCGGAGCCTCGACTGGGGCGACGTTATCCCAGGGCACGTCCTGGACTTGACCGGCGCCCAGCGATCACCTCGCTGGTGTGCGACCGCCTCAGATGTTGCGGGACACCCCTGCCGTGTCCTGGCCGTCGTCGTTCCAGTCGCCGACGTGAGGCACGTCGGCGGAGGTGCCGAACCCGTAGACCACGTTGGCAGGGCCTCCGCTGTTGACGTTGCGCAGCAGGAACACGTTCCCCCGGCGAACACCGATCGTGTCGCCCCCGACGCCGTCCCAGTTCCCACCGTCGAGGACCACGTCGCTGGCCAGCCCGAAGCTGAACACGACGTTGGCGGCTCCAGCGGATTGGACGTTGCGGAGCATGAACTTCGAGCCCCGCCGCAAGCCCAACGTGTCCTGGCCGTTCCCGTCCCAGTCACCGACGATCAGCTTGTCGCTCGCCAGCCCGAAGGAGTAGCTGACGTTGGTCAAGCCGCCCGAGTTCGAGTTGCGAAGGTAGACGGTGGCGCCCCGGCGCACGCCGATCGTGTCGACGCCGTCACCGTTCCAGTCACCCACGATGGGCTTGTCGCTGGCGAGCCCGTAGCTGAAGACCATGTTCGAGGGCCCGGTCGAGTTCGAGTTCCGCAGGTACCAGGTGGCGCCCCGACGGACCCCGATCGTGTCGACGCCGTCACCGTTCCAGTCGCCGTAGACCACTGCGTCGCTGGGGAGACCGAACGCGAAGCTCACCTCTGCGCTCCCGTTGTGATCCTGCGTCAGGAAGTGACGAGGAGGCGCCACGTCCGGAACGACCACGTTCGAGGCGGCGGACCTCGGCCCGATGCCCATCCCGTTGAGCGCCGCCACCCGGAACGTGTAGCTGGTGCCATTGGTCAGCCCGGTGATCGTCTGGGTCGTCGCCGCCGAGTAGAACCTGGCCGAGGTCTGGGCGACCGCCCCGATGTACGGAGTCACCACATACCCGTAGATCGGCGAGCCGCCATCCGACACGGGCGCGGTCCACGACACCGTGGCCGCGCCGTTCCCCATCGCCGCCGTCCCGATCGTCGGCGCTCCCGGCGCCGTCGCCACGGGCCCGCCGACGTCGGGGGCGGTCACCTCCCACAGCCTTCCGTCGTTCTCCGTCGCGTCGGCGCCGTTGTCGATCGCCCGGTCGGCGATGAAGAGGTTCGACCCCGGGCCCGTGCTGGAAGGTGCCACCGCAAGCCCCGAGACGGACCGGAGGGGGGTGATCCCGTCGACGATTCCGGCGATGTTGATGGTTCGGAGGTGCGTGCCGTCCAAGCCGACCTCGAAGATCTGCCTGGTGGTCCTCGAGCCGATGTAGAGGGTGCCCCGGCTGGGGTCCCGCGCCATGCCTTCGAAGTCGGTGGCCAAGGGGTTGAGATGGCTGATGTCGAAGTGGGTGACCGTGTCGTTTCCGTTGCCGAACGTCCCATCCACGGGAGCGACCCGATACACCTCGGTGCCCATCCCGTCGAGGAAGAGGAGATCACCGCTCACCGGGTCGTACACCGGGTCCTCGGTGTCCACGTCTCCCAGCGCCGCCGTGTCCACGGTGGTGACCACGTCGTCGGCGTTGCCGAACTGGCTGTCCGGCCCAGTGCGGATCACGAAGACGACCCCTTCAGCATCGTCAGAGATGAACAACACGTTCCCCGCCGGGTTGAACCCGACCCCGGTGGGCTCGAGGGAGTACCCGGACATGGCGGCGGTGCTGCCCCACGTCGTCCCCGTGCCGGTGACGGTCCCGTCCCGTTGGGTGAACCAGATGTTCACGTTGTTCGAGACCGGGTCCGGGACGCCCGCCCCGGTGGGCTCATCGACCTCAGAATCGACCACCACGAGGCGATCCGGTCCCGGCATCCAGACCACACCCGAGGGATCAGGCGACCCTGGGATCCAGGCCGAGGTGGCTGTCGTGCGAACCAAGGTGCCGGTGTCGATCGTCGGGACCGCGGCAACGCGCGCGCCGATGGCGTTCGCCTCGCCCGCACCCGCCGCTGGCGCGACCAAGGCCGCCACCAGCGCCACCAAGAGCACCACTCGACCCGGGCGCACCCGCGGTCGTTCCACCTCGAATGCCAGCTGTCGGCCGCCCACGATCCGTCCTCCGCTCAGTTGCCCGGTTGGGCGCTGAAGGTAGATGCCAGAGAGCGATGCCACAAACATCCACGTCAGAGGCCACTTTTCCGGGGCACCGCCCGCCGGGGACCTGGTGCGCCGCCCGGTCGGGACGCCGATCGCACGCCGCGATCACCCCCGCCCGGAGCGCGTCAGAGTGCGCACGCTGCGACCCAGGCCTTCAGCCCACGATGTCGACGGGAGTGCCGACGGTGATCATCGCCAGCTTGCGCTGATCCGCGTCGTGCATGCGGATGCAGCCGTTGGAGATGCGAGTGCCGGTCGTGCCGATCTGCGCGTCGGAGCTGGCGGAGATCGGACCGTGGATGGCCGTGATGGCGTCCCCGCTGCCCTCCCAGCTCTGGATCGCCTCCGAGTGCCCGTTCGTGTCGAGCACGACGGGCCCGTACCCCGGCGGACCGGGCCTCTCGATCACGGCAACGAAGAAGCTTCCCTGTGGCGTCGGCGTCGACTCCTTCCCGATCCCGACGGGAGCCGTGAACACCGGGAACCCGTCCTCGAAGACGGTGAGCTTGGTCTCCATGAGGTCGATGACGATCCGGTACGGCGAGCGGGAGGTGGCGACGTCCTCGCGGCGGACCCACGCGGTGGACCCGTTCGGGCGCTCGGGAAGCCGGATCCGCAACCAGTCCGCTCGCTGCTGCACGACCGGCATCGTCATCGGGTACCCGTACCAACGGCCGACGGTGCCGACCTGGTCGCCGTCCGGTCCCTCGAAGGTCGGGACCACCCCGTGCGGCGTCGCCAGAAGGGTCGACACCGGCATGACCGGCGTCGGTGCGGGGATCGTGGTGGTCGTCGAGGGTGGGATCGAGGCTGGGATCGAGGTCGCGACCGGCGCCTCGGGCGCGTCGTGTGAGCCCACGACGTCCGGCCCGAGGACGACGAGCACGATCATGGAGAGCGACACAACGGTCCACCGACGGGTCCTCAGGGTCAGATCCACGTGCCCAGCCATCCCGGCGTTCCGAGCAGATCAGTCGAGGGGATCTGCGTGTGGAGCGTCACGCCACGTGGGCGGGCTCAGGCCGTGTGGACGACGTAGGTCGAGCACGGCGAGTGGTGGACCACCTTGCTCGGAACGTTGCCGAGGACGAATCGCTTGGCGGACCCGATGCCCTTGTTGCCCACCACGAGCAGGCTGGCGCCCAGCTCCTCCGCGAGGTCGAGCAGCACCGTTGCCGGGTCGCCGTCGCGTGCGTGGGTCTGGGCGTTCACACCCCGCGACCGAGCCCGATCCGCGACATCCTCCAGAACGGACTCGACGTGGCTGAGGGAGGTGAGTGAGCCCTGGAACTCCGGCGGGAGGGAGCTGACCTTGGTGGCGCCGGACTTGTAGGCGCTGACGACATGGAGCGGCCGGTCGAGGGCGTTCGCCAAGAGGATGGCCTCCGTCACGGCGTTCGTCGCCGTCGTCGACCCATCGGTGCCTACCACGATCGGTCCGTCCAAAGCCGTTCCCCCGCTCTCGATGCACGTTGAACAGACCCTACCGACCCGATCCTGGTCCTGCCGCCACGACGCCAGGACGTCGGCTGCTCAGACGAACGGCTTCGGGAGCAGCCCGTTCGCGCGGGCCTCGCGTTCGAGCTCGTCGCGGTAGTCCGGGTGGGCGATCGAGATCATGGCAGCGGCCCGCTCGGGGACGGATCTCCCCTTGAGGTTCACCATTCCGAACTCGGTCACCACGTACATCATGTCGCTGCGCGGGGCGGTCGAGATGTTCCCCGGTGTCAGGCTCAGCACGACTCTGCTCTTGCGCTCACCGTTGCGCTCGTAGGTCGACGACATGCAGACGAACGACTTGCCGCCAGTCGCCGCGTAGGCGCCGCGGATGAACTGCAGCTGGCCACCGGTGCCGCTGATGTGACGGTGCCCGCTTGATTCGCTCGCAGCCTGACCCTGGAGGTCCATCTGGGTCGTGTTGTTGATCGCGGTCATCCGGTCGTTCTGCATGATGACGTGCGGCATGTTCGTCTGCTCGACCGACTGGCACGAGATGTCCGGCGTTGTCGTGAGCCGCCTCGTAGAGCGCCTTCGAACCGAGGCCGAAGCTGCAGACGATCTTGCCTGGATGCGTCGTCTTCCTCGCCCCGGTCACGATGCCGGCTTGGTACAGGTCGATGATCCCGTCGGTGAGCATCTCGGTGTGCACGCCGAGATCGCGCACGCCGCTGTCCATCAGGAGGGAGCACACAGCATTCGGCATGGCGCCGATGCCGATCTGGAGGCATGCGCCGTCCTCGATCTCGCTCGCGATCAGCTGCGCCACGGCACGGTCGGCATCTGTCGGTGCGGAGTTCGGCAGCTCGGGCGGCGGCTCACCGTGACCCTCGATGACGTAGTCGACCTCGCCGGCGTGGAGACCGTTGTCGAGGCCGTGCACGTAGGGCAACGCGGGGTTCACCTCGACGATGACGACCTTCGCCCGAGACGCGATCGCTCGATGCCAGAGGTTGCTGGTACCGAAGTTGAAGTACCCGTTCTCGTCGATCGGGCAGGTCTGGATCACCATGACGTCGGGAGGGTCGATGAACCGGCGGTAGTAGTCGCCGATCTCGCCGAGGTTGCAGGGGATGTAGTGCTCCAGCCCGGCGTCGCTCTTCTTGCGGTCGTAGCCGCTGAAGTGCCAGTTGAAGAAGTTGAAGTGCTCGCGGCCGGGATCGGCCTCGAGCACCGCGCGGGGCCGCACGCTCAGACAGGCGCGAATGCTCACCTGCTCGAGCTCGCTCGCTCGTTCTGCGAGGGCGTGGTCGAAGACGTCGGGCTGGGACAGCACGGCGCCGTAGTCGAGCCAGTCGCCCGATCGGACGAGTGCCGCTGCCCCGTCAGCGGAGATCGCTTGGGGTACCGAGCGTCCCATCTCGGAGCTGCCCTTCTGTGCGGCCGGTTCGGCTGGTTGGCGAGTCCCGCGCCTAGCTCGGTGAACCTACACGGCCCCCGCCGCCGAGAAGCGGGCTCGCGTGCGCGGCGAGCGTTCGGCTGACGGGCGGCGTGGCCCACGAATGCCGGTTAGCGTCGGGGGCTCATCAACTGGGGGGTTCACCCATGTTCACCTGCACCACGTGGAAGGCACGACCGCTATCGCCCGAGCAGGGCCAGCGGATGATGGAGACCTGGGGGAAGATCGAGGCTGGGATGGCCGAGAACCCCAGCGTCGAGCGGATCTGCTGGTACATCTACGCCGACGGCTCCGGCGGCATGACGGTGACGAAGTCGATCGATGTCGAAGCCGCCAACGCCTACGAGCTCGAGACGAGCCTGGCCCTGACCGAGTTCCTCGAGATGGACTCGAAGATCGTGCTCGATCTCGACGAGGCGATGCCCACGATCCTCAAGGGCATGGCCTACGCCAACCCCTGAGCGCGAGGTGGCCGACGCCTAGCTGTGCTCGTCGGGGACGTGTTCGGGCGGATCAACGTTCAGCCAGCACGTGATCGAGGGTTGACGGCACGCGCCCGAAGATCACGACGCCGCTGATCGCCAGCGAACCAGACAGCCGCCCAAGTCAGGACCAGCTTCTGCGCTAGCCGCGTTGGCCGGGGACCACGCCGCGCGCCTCGTCTGCCGGCCGACAGGCGCCGTCCTCACAGCGAACCCCCAGGTCACCGACGAGCGAAGGCCCGCACACATCGGATCGAGCATGCGGTACGCGACGCCCTCGCTGCTCCCCGTGGTGAAGGATGGACCGATGGCAGGTCGTACGACGACGATCGACCGCACGACGAGGCTGGCGAGCCCTCGGGCGACCGTGTTCGCGGTCGTCTGCTCACCCGAGACCGCGCCGTTGATCGATCCTGCCGTTCGCCAGTGGAGACCGGACTCCCGCCCGATCGGCGTCGGCACCCGCTTCGCCATTCGGGGCCGTCTCGGCCGGGTGCCGATACGCGGGACGAGTGAGGTCGCCGCATGGGACCCTCCCACACTTGCCGAGTTCCGCAGCGTCGCTCCGACGTGGCCGTTCCGCGTGACCGCACAACATCGATTCGCTGCCCGCGCTGACAGCGGAACCGACTACACGTGGTCCATGGCGTTCCACGAGGTGAACGTCATCGCCCGCCCCCTCATCGCGCTCGCGGCACGGCTGTTCGAGCAGGCGCTCTCGGCCCAAGCTGACGCCCTCACGGCCTACTTGCACGGCCTCCCCGACGGAGAACCGCTCCCACGCCTCTGACCGCCTGCTACCCGCCTTGGCCGGCGACGACGCGGTACGCCTCGTCCACCTGTCGACGTGCGCTGTGCTCACCAGCGAGACGCCAGGTCACCGACGAGCGTGAGGGCCGCGGATATCGAGTCGAACGCTGATCGTGGGACCGAACGCCCAGGTGGGGGCCTGGGCCCGTCGCGCCGCGCGGGGTTTGGGCAGTCAGAACTCCGGGATCGCAGGTGCGGTGGGATGGTCGGGGTCGCGTGCGGGATCGTGTTCCGGCAGGGCCCCTTCAAACCAGGGGTGGAGCTTCCAGTCGGGTACGGGCGGTTCGGCCGACGCGGAGGGCACGAACGGCGACCTCTCGGCCAACTCGTAGCGGTGGACGTACCGGCGACAGTTGGCGAACACCGCCTCGCCCCGCACCCGCACCACGAACTGAGCCCCCGGATAGCGCTCGATCAACGGATCGTCGTCGTCGATGTTGGCGACGCCGTTGAAGCGCAGGCGAGTGCCACGCTCGAAGTCGATGAACAGGATGCCAACGTTGGGGTTCAGGCCGACGTTTCCCATCGAGAGGAACATGCCGTTGCCGTCATACACGGGAAACGCGATCGTGTGCACGTCGAGGACGCGCACGAAACCGGGTGCGCCACCCTTGTAGGAACACTGCGGCACGCCGTGCGCGTCCGCGGTGGCGAGGAAGAACATGTCCCGGGACTCGATGAAGTCGCGGTAGGAGTCGCCGATCTGGTCGCTGGTTGCCTCATCGAGGCGGTCGGCGAGCCGCCGGGTGTCGAAGCGGTCCTGCAGCTCTCGCTGCCCCTCGTGGTACTCCTGACGCATTGATCTTCCTCCTTCGCCGATGATGCACGTTCCGCCCCGCCGAAAGCGGACGGCGATGTGACGTAGATCTCGACGCCGTCGAGGCGGCCAGTGTGCTCATGAAACCGAGACCGTGCCTGAATCGCACCCCATCAGTATCCGAAGTCCAAGAAGATGCCCTCGCGCCACAATCGTGGTCCGAGCACCGCGATCATCGACCCCGCCGCCACTGGGAGCACCCACGCAAGCCCGCGCCAGTCCCGCCAACGAACGAGTCCGGCGAGAAGCAGAGCCGCTGCGAGGCCGATCGCGGCAAAGACAACACGGCTCATGTCGTCCAGCCACTCTTCGCAGCCCGAGTGGTAGGCGGAGACGAACCACACGCTCCCGCACTCGACACCGCCCTGTCCCATCGTTCCCTCGGAGTGGGTCACCAACCCGAGGCTCACACCAACGCAGGCGACGACGATCGCCACGAGAACCAGCCGCCTGGTTCGGCTGGACTCCGTCGACTGCTGCGACATGTTCCGCTTCCCCCGTCTTCCAGATCGAAGATGTAGCGCCCATTCCGCGGTTCAGATGACCCCCGCGTCTAGCAATGTTGCCGCACGACTCTTCAAGCCGAGTCGATGAGCGTTGTGCTCGCAGCATTACGCCGCACAGACAGGCCAAACACCCAGGTCACGATAGGTTCGCGCGCTAGCCGCCTTGGCCCGGGACTACGCGGTACGCCTCGTCTACCCGCCAGGTCAGCCGCGAGCGTGAGGCACGCGAATATCGAGTCGACCGCTACTCCGCGACATGATGACGGCAGTTGGACCATTCGTGCGCGACCGTCTCAGCAAGGATCGCGCCACATACCTGTCACAGCGGTGTGGGCGCCCGGAGGGTAGAACTCGACGATCGGCGCGAAACCGTGCCGTTGATAGCGGCGATTGTTCACTGGGTTGCTCGACTCCAGATAAGCGGGCATCCGCTCACGATCGATGCGGATGAGACTCTCCTCAAGCAATGCCATGCCGAGCCCGCGGCCGAGATGGTCAGGGTGGGTCCCGAGGAGGCTGAGGTAGTAGTGCGGTGGCTGTCGTGGATGGGCCGCGTCGAACCGCGCGAGCAGCTCCATCACATCACTAGCGCGCTCGCCCAACAGGTCCTCCAGCATGGGGCCGACTTCGGCCTCGTTCTCCTCGGCGATCTCGGTGCCCCCGGGCGGGATCCACACGGCGGCGGTCTCACACCCGTCGGTCGTGAGCACCCAGGGGTAACGGAGTGCACCCTCCACCATGAAGCGCCAGAAGACCTTGTACTGCTCCTGTCGTCGATCTGGGTCCGGAAACGCCCAACCCCACGTTGGGTCATCGTGGAATGCCAACGACACCGTCTCGACAACTGCCGCCAGATCCTCCGAGGTCGCGGGACGAGCGATCAACCCTCCATCCTGAGCGGCCACGCGACGAGTATCGCCTACCCGCCTTCGTGGACCCAGCCGAGAGCGCACCGTTGAGCGATGCAGCCTTTTCCGCGAGTGGCGAGCCGATTCCCGTCCCATCCGCGTCGGCATTCGGTGGGACGCTCCTCGCCGCCAAGGCGCGAGGACCTCAAACGCCGAGTTCGGCCGTCAGTCGCGGCGGACGCAGGGGTTGATCGCACATGGCCGGACGGTGGGCGGTGGAAGGTATCGCGCGCTCCCCTGGTCAACGGGGCCAGTTGCGCTACCCGCCCTGGCCGGGGACGACGCGGTACGCCTCGTCTACCTGGCAGGGTGCGCTGTGCTCACCTGCGAATCTCCAGGTCACCCACGAGCGTAAGGCCCGCGCATATCGAGTCGAACGCAGATGCTTTTCCACCTTCGCGAACCCGAAGTCCCGCAGCAGAACCGCGTCTCACCCCCCAGGCACCTAGCGACGATCGCGGCAGCCGCGGCGGCTGGATCCGCCACGGTCGCCGAGGATCGCAAGCCACGCGGCAACCTTGCCCCACCAGCCGGACCGGCAGGACCCCCCTCTAGGCCCGGGCGCCGCTGGGGATGGGACCGCACGAGCGCCGGCCCGATCTACGTGGTGAGCGTGCTCGGGTCGACGATCCCTGTCTGGACGTACGGGTCGAGCCAGTTGACGTAGGTCGTCGTCTCGGCGATCTTGCCGCCGACGATGCGATAGAGGGTGCATTGGTACGTGGTGTAGGAGGAGTCGGCGCCGCGCAGGAACTGGTTGCCGGGAAAGCGGCTGGCCGTCATCTTGCCCACGACGCACACGTTGTCGCCGTCGGCGAAGCGCAGCTTCGGCTCCAGGCTCGCTGCTCCTGCGTTCTGACGGTTGCCGTCGAGGATGGCTTCGCGACCCTCAGTCACGCCGCCCATGGTCCGGGGCACGCCAGCCATTCGGGTAACTGCGTCGTCGGCGAGAAATGACCCTGCTCGCTCCCAGTCCTGGTCGCGCATCGCACGCTGGTACTCCTCGATGACCTCGAGGTTCTCGTTGGCTCCCATTTGGTCCCCTCCCATGTACGGCGAATGCCTCAGCAACGATTCACATCCCGGCGTAGGCCCTTGTCAAGGCACGCCGGCGCGTGCAGCCTCGGCCCATCGCATCGCCCGCCCACGCCAGCCTCGTGGTGCTGGCGAACCTTGTGCCGAGTCGGGCGACCTCGGCTGCTCTAGCCGCCCTGGCCGGGAACTACGCGGTACGCCTCGTCTACCTGGCAACGTGCGCTGTGCTCACCAGTGAATCCCCAGGTCAGGCGCGAGCGTGGAGCCCGCGTATACCGGGTCGAACGCGGTCGGCGCATCGAGGTGCGGCGCGCACTGGCCTGGCGGTGCGGCCTTCACTCGGTACGGAGCAGCTCGCCGGCCGTGCGGCGCCGTGCCCGCCAGGCGGGGTACAGGAACGCGCCGATGGCGATCAGCCCGGTCATCGGGAGGAGGAGCCACAACTGCGGGTTGACCACCGCTGAGCTGCTGACGTCGAGATCGCCGGCCACGCTCCGCCACCACGCGGCGCCGACCGCGAGTCCGATCGGGAGCCCGATGGCGAGCATGGCGCCGCCGAGCGCGAGGCCCTGCCAGCGCGAGGATGCGCCACGTCCGGCGTACCTCCATTCCGAGGACGCGTAGCACGGCCAAGTCGCGGAGCCGGGCGCGAACGAGGGCGGCCAGCGTGAAGGCGAGCACCGTCGTGCCCAAGACGGCCGCGAGGAGCAGGCCGAGCAGGGGGAGCCCCCGCACCTTGTGCAGGTTCACGATCGGCGACGGGATCCAGTCGTTGAGGATGTCCTCGGTCAGGTCGCGATCGAGCGAAGCGAGGTCCGCCGCGGGATCACCGGATCGCAGTTGCACCATCACGAGTTGGGGGTCGACCGTGCCACCGGCGGCGGAGAGGGCGTCGAAGGTGATGACCGCGTCCTCGCCCAGCCCTTGGTCGTTAAGGGTAGGGAGCGCGGCCACACCGACCACGGTGAGCGTGAGGTCGCGTGGTCCGCCCTCGGAGCTGTCGAGGTCTCCGGCGGCGATGGAGAGGGTCACGGGATCGCCCACGTCGACCCCGAGCTTCTTGCGTAGGGCAGGGCCAAGGGCAATCTCCGAGGCCGTCGACGGGAGGCGCCCACGAGTGACCGTGGGCGGGGCGGTGCCCGAGGGGTCGATGACGAAGACGGAGGCTCCGGCATCGTTGATGGCTGCCTCGCCGATGAGCGCAACGGTCATCCCCTGGACCCGAGGGTCCGAGGCGAGGCGCTCGGTGGTGTCGCTGGCCATCGAGAAGTTGGTGTTGCCGACGACCGCGTCCCAGGGAAAGCCGTGGCGACCTGGGTCCGAGTACAGCCGATCGACCCCACCGACGAACACTGCGGTGGCCGTGACGATCGCCGAGCGCGGCGGCTCGCCCGCGATGGCCACGCGCCCGGTGGCCGAGCGGCCATCCCGCCGAGCGAAAGCGAAGTGGGTACCGAGTACGGCGGTCGTCGGCGGCGCCGACACGGGCGAGCCAGCGGGACGCGGTGTCGGGCCTGGGCGTGCTCCGCGTTCGCTCGACCGGAGGTCGTCCCCACAGGAGCGCGGCCGCCACCACCACCAGTGCGACGAGGATGGCGCCGAGACCGACGACGGTCAGGTGCGGGCTCATCCCGGGATCGAGCTCGAGCTCTCGGCCGATCCCGATCGGGTAGCGACCCGACAGCGCGATGGCGACGGCGGCCGCGAGGGCGCTCGCGGCCGCGGCCACGGGCAGGGTCCGGACCCCGGCGATCAGACTGATCTCGAGGCAGCGTGGACCCGAGCGCACGCAGTGCTGGCGCGTCCCGGTCTCGGTCGCGCTGCTCGGCACGGAGGAGCAGGGCGACCGTGGCCGTGCCGCTAAGGGCGACCCCGATGCCGAGGACGAGCAGACTCGTCGTCTCGAGGCCGACCGGCGACGTGAGCGATCGAGCGGCGCCCTCCGCCAGATCCGGTCGGCCGAACCCGAGCTCCGCGTCGGGAGGCAGCATCGCCCGCGACAGCTGCCTTGAAGTCCTTGACGGTGGTCGATCCCTTGTCGAGCTGGACGGAGTAGGCGGCCCCGAAGTCGAGGTACTCGGTGTAGTGGGCCCAGTACCAGGTGTCCGGAACGATCACGTAGTTGCTGGCGAACCGACTGTTCTCGCCCGGTGACGACGGCTCGGCCGAAACGATCTCGAACGGCACGCGGATGATGCCCACGATGGTGAACTCGTAGGTCGGTCCGGTCGGCTCCGAGTACTCGCCGGCGCCGACCGCGTCGTACTGCTCGGCACCGTAGGTCCGCAGGGCGACCTTCTCACCCACCTGGGCGCCGAGCCGCTTCGCCAACCCGGCGTTGACAAGGATCTGCGACGGGTCAGATCCATTCGGCACGCGACCCTCGAGCACCCGGGTGGTGGGGTCGATCGCCGCGAAGTCGAGGGCGGCTCCGTCGACCGCCCCTACCTCGGTCCCGTCAGCCTCGGTCCCGATGAAGGCGATGTAGGCGTTCGGATCGGCGCGCACCACCCCGGGGAGCTCCAGCAGCTCCGCTCGCACGGTCGCGTTGGCGAGGTCCGGAGACCCCACGTACATCTCGTAGGGGATCGCCTCTGAGAGGAAGCGGCCCACCACGGAGGCCGACCGGCGGGATCCCGCCACCAGCGAGATCGCCAACCCGCCGACGAGGCCCGCGACCACGGCGATCAGGACGAGGGCTCCCCAGCGTCGCCGCCGCTGCGAGCGCGCCAGGTAGACGATGGCACCGTTCACGGCCCCAACTATGAACGGCCACCGGAGTAACGACCACCATGCTGGCCCACGGGCCTGGTGTGTGCCAGCACCACTACCGGCGCAACAACGACGTCGCTCGGCGAGCGGGATACCGAGTGGATCAGCGGTGTGCTCCCACGAATGTGCGTCCTTGCCTAAGGGAACGACCAGGTCACAACCGCTCCACGACCTAACCGCCTTGGCCGGGGACTACGCGGTACGCCTCGTAGACGCTGTCGATGCTCTTCAGCGTGGCGAGGAGGGAGTCGAGGTGGCCAGGATCAGCCAGCTCGAACTCGAAGCGCATCTTCGACACGCGGTCGGAGCCGGTGTGGGTGGTGGAGCTGAGGATGTTGACGTGGTGGTCGCTCATCGACGCCGCCACGTCGCGAAGCAGCCGCCCCCGATCCAGGGCCTTGACCTCGATGGCGGCCACGAACGTGCCGTCGTGAGCCTCGTCCCACTCCACGTCGATGAGCCGATCCTTCTGACCCGCGGCCAGCGACACCGCGTTGGCGCAATCGGCCCGGTGCACGGACACGCCGCGCCCACGGGTGACGAACCCGAGGATCTCGTCGCCGGGCACCGGGGTGCAGCACCGCGAGAGCCGCACCATGAGGTCGTCGAGGCCCTCGACGTGCACGCCGGCCGGCGGGCGCTTGGCGGATCCGGGACGCCGCGGCTGCCGGACCGTCGTCGGAAGGACCTCGTCATCCTCGTTCGACGGGTCGACCTCGCGGAGCTTCTTGGCGATGCGGGCGGCGATCGCCTTGCCGGACACGTGACTCTCGCCGACCGCCGCGTACAGGGCGTCGAGGTCGGCGTAGTTGAGCTCCTTGGCGGTGTCGGCGAGGAAGGTGCCCTGCGCGAGCTTCTGCACGGGAAGGCCCTCGCGCCGGAGCGACTTCACCAGCTCCTCGCGACCCATCTCGACGGCGTCCTCACGCCGCTCGCGCGAGAACCACTGCCGGATCTTGGCTGCCGCCCGAGGCGTGGCGACGATGTGCTGCCAGTCGCGCGACGGTCCCGCCCCTTCGACCTTCGACGTGAAGATCTCGACGGCATCGCCCGACGAGAGCTTCGAGTCGAGCGGGACCAGGCGCCCGTTGACACGGGCGCCGATGCACGCGTGGCCGACCTCGGTGTGGATCGCGTAGGCGAAGTCGATCGGTGTGGCGCCGGCGGCCAGCGTGACCACCTTGCCCTTGGGCGTGAAGACGAAGACCTCGTCCTGCTCGAGGTCGATCTTCAGGTTGTTCATGAACTCGTCGGGGTCCTGGGTCTCCGACTGCCAGTCGATGATGCGGTTCAGCCAGGCCACGTCAGCCGACGCAACGGCTCCGTTGACGTCCTTGTACTGCCAGTGGGCCGCCACGCCCTGCTCCGCACGGGCGTGCATCTCCCAGGTGCGGATCTGCACCTCGAGCGGCTTGCCCTGCGGGCCCACCACGGTGGTGTGCAGGCTCTGGTACAGGTTGAACTTGGGCATCGCCACGTAGTCCTTGAAACGGCCCTGCACCGGCTTCCAGGTGGCGTGGATCGACCCGAGGGCGGCGTAGCAGTCCTTCACCGAGTCGACGATGACGCGGATGCCGACGAGGTCGAAGATGTCGTCGAACTCCCGGCCCTTCACGACCATCTTCTCGTAGATGGAGTAGAGGTGCTTCGGACGACCCGTCACCTCGGCGTTGATCCGCAGCTCGGCGAGGCGCTCGCGCACCTGCTCCAGCACCTGGGTCAGGTAGAGGTCGCGCTCGGGGCTGCGGGTCGACACCATGTGGTCGATCTCGGCGTAGCGCTTCGGGTGCATCGCCGCGAACGCGAGGTCTTCGAGCTCCTGACGGACTTCCTGCATCCCGAGCCGATGCGCGAGCGGCGCATAGATGTCGAGGGTCTCGCGTGCCGTTCGCTCCTGCTTGAACTCGGGCATCGCGGCGATCGTGCGCATGTTGTGGAGGCGATCGGAAAGCTTGATGATGAGGACGCGGAGGTCCTTGGCCATCGCCACGAGCATCTTGCGCATCGAGGCCGCCTGCTGCGCCTCCTTGGTGTCGAACTTGATCCGATCGAGCTTCGTGACGCCGTCGACGATCGCGGTGATGTCGCTGCCGAACTCCCCTTCGAGGTCCTCGAGGGTGATCCCCGTGTCCTCGACCGCGTCGTGCAGCAGCGCCGCCGCCACCGTGACGTCATCGAGGCCGAGGTCGGCCACGATCCGGGCCACGGCGAGGGGGTGCTTGATGTAGGGCTCCCCGGAGCGCCGATACTGGCCTCGGTGGGCCTCCGCCGAGGTGAGGTACGCACGCGCGATGCGAGTGGTGGTTGCCTTGGGGTGCCGGGCCCGGAAGGCGGCCAGCAGGGGGGCGACCTCGTCCGCCGGGGGACGCTCGCTGCGCCTCCAGGGCAGGACCCGGTCGACCGTGGGCATGGGGACTCCTCTAGGCCTCGACGAGCAGCGACCGCACGTCGCGCTCCCCCAGTCTCGCCCGCCCCGAGAGGAACCCCAACTCCAGCAGCACGTGGATGCCGATGACGTGGGCTCCCAGGCCCTCCAGGAGCGCGCACGCTGCTGCGGCCGTCCCGCCGGTGGCGAGCACGTCGTCGATCAGGACCACGCGATCGCCGTGCGAGGCGGCGTCACGGTGGGCCTCGACGGCGTCCACGCCGTACTCCAGCTCGTAGGGCTGCTCGACGACCTCCCAGGGGAGCTTGCCCGGCTTTCGGATGGGGATCAGCGCCGCGCCGAGCCGGTAGGCCACCGGCGCGGCCAGCAGGAAGCCGCGCGCCTCGATGCCGGCCACCGCGTCGACCTCGGCGCCCTCCCACGCATCCGCGATGGCATCGATCGTGAAGCGGAACGCGTCGACGTCGGCCAGCAACGGGGTGATGTCCTTGAAGGCGATGCCGGGCTTCGGGAAGTCGGCGACATCGCGCACGTGAGCCCGAAGCCACGATGCGTCGGTCGACATCGGACCAGGTTACGGCCGAGGAGCTACCGCCTCTTGCCCTTCTTTCGGGGTCGCGGCGGGATCGGGCGACCCGAGAGCGCCGGCGCCTCGGCGGTGCTGCCCGGCATCTCGGCGTCAGAAGCGCCTGCAGTGGCCGGAACCGGCGCGGCGGACCGTGCGGGGACCCGTCGTTCGGCGAGGCGGTTGCGCACGTCTCGGTACTGGTGCTCTCGCTCCTTGAGGACCGCCAGCAGCGGCGACGCGATGAAGATGGACGAGTACGCGCCAGCCAGCAGCCCGATGAGCAGGGCGAGGGCGAACTCCTGCAACGTCGTGGCACCCAGGATGAAGGAACCGAGGACGAGGAGCGAGGTGACCGGCAGCACCGCGGTGATCGAGGTGTTGAGCGACCGCATCAGCACCTGGTTCAACGACAGGTCGACCATGTCGCTGTAGGTCATCGAGCCCTTGACGCCGACGAGATGCGTGTTCTCCTCGACCTTGTCGAACACCACGATGCCGTCATAGATCGAGTACCCCAGGATGGTGAGGATCGCGATCACGGTGGCGGGCGTCACCTCGAACCCGGTGATGGAGTACACCCCGATCGTGATCAGCACGTCGTGGACGAGGGCCGCGAGCGTGGCGATCGCCATGCGAAGCTCGAACCGGAACGAGATGTACAGGGCGATCGCGATCAGGAAGAACGCCAAGGCTCGGATCGCCTTCCGGCTGATCTCCTCACCCCACGACGGCCCCACGGCGTTGAGGGTCACCTCGTCGACGTCGGAGCCGGTGAGGTCGGCCAGCTGCGCACTGATGTCCTGAGCCGCCGCCGTGTCCTCCAGCGGTTCCGCCTCGATGCGAAGGCGCACCTCTCCCTCCGCGGTGAGCGTCTGCACCGTGAGGCCCGAGAGGCCGGCGTCGGTCATCGCCTGCTGCGCCTCCGACACGGTGACGTCACCGGCCGGGACCTCCCACACCACACCGCCCTCGAAGTCGATGCCGAGGTTGAGTCCGCGCTGCCAGAGCGACACCAGGCCGAGCACGATGATCACCGAGCTGATGATGAGGTACTTCTTGAACGACTCGACGAACCTGATGTGCGTCTCGCCGTGGTACAGCCGCATCCAGATCGAGTGCTGCGGTTGCTCCTGCCCGCTCATCGGCCCGCTCCTGCCGGTGCCGCAGTGGTGCTGGGAGGCTCCAGGCCTCGTGCCACGCCCAGCACGGGAGAGTCCGTGAAGGCCCGGGACCGGGCGAGCAGGCCCACCATCGGTCGCGTGAAGAACCACGCCACGACGACGTCGAGGATCGTCGAGAGCCCGAGGAAGAAGGCGAAGCCGCGGACGGGACCCACCGTCAGCCACCAGAGCAGGAAGGCCCCGATGAAGCTCGAGATGTCGGCGGCCAGGATCGTGCGGAACGCGCGCGAGAAGGCCCGCTCCGTCGAGCTCCGCAGCGTGCGTCCCGCGCGCAGCTCGTCTTTGAGCCGCTCGAAGTACACGACATAGCTGTCCACCGTGACGCCGATCGACACGACGATGCCGGTGACGCCGGCCAGGCTGAGGGCGACGCCGATCCAGGAGATGATGGCGTAGAGGAGCGAGGCCCACACGCAGAGCCCCATGACCACCACGATCCCCAGAGCCCGGTAGTAGAAGATCATGTAGAGGCACACGAGCACGAGACCCAGAAGCCCGGCCGCCAATCCGGCGCGCAGTGAGTCCTCGCCGAGCGTGGGCGACACGGTCTGCACGGTCTGGGGCTCGAGGACGACCGGGAGCGAGCCGTAGCGGAGCACGAGGGCCAGGTTCTTGGCCTCCGACTCGCTGAAGCTGCCCGAGATCTCGATCTCGTCCGCCGCGAACGACGGCTGCTTGATCGTCGGGGCGGACTTGACGACGGAGTCGAGCACGATCGCGAGCTGGCCGGTCGGGCAGGTCTCCGAGGGCGGACTGCACTGCGCCGCGACCGAGTTGAAGAGGTCGATCCCGCTCTCGCCACCCCGCATCTCGAGCGACACGCTCCAGGCGCCGTTCTGGCCGAGACGGGCGCTGGCTGTCTTCACGATCTTGCCCGTGGCCTGCGATGGCCCGAGCACGTAGGTGGTCGTGGGTTGCCCCTCGTCGTCCTCCTCGGCCAGGACGACGGTGGCATCGGGGAGGTCCTCGGCGCGGGAGGTCAGCTCGAAGTCGGAGGGCTCCCCGGCCACGGTCGAGCTGGTGGTGGACCCATCCGCCACGGTGGTCGTGGTGGAGTCCCCGGCCGCCGTGGTCGTCGTCGTGTCGGCCACGGTCGTCGTCGTCGAGCCGTCCGCGGCCGTGGTCGTCGAGCCGTCCGCGGCCGTGGTCGTCGAGCCGTCCGCGGCCGTGGTGGTCGTGGTGGATGCCGTCAGCGCGGCGTAGTCGCCGAGGACCTGGAGGACCGGACGGAAGCGCAGCTCCGCCGTGGCCCCCACCACCTCCAGTGCTCGCTGCTGGTTCTTGACGCCCGGGAGCTGGACGACCACTGCGCTGCCCTGCTGGGTGATCTCGGGCTCCGCGACGCCGAGGGCGTCGACGCGGCTGCGGATGATCTCGATCGTCTGCGTCAGGGCCTCGTCACTCGCATCCTCGACGGGTTGCAGGACGACGGACACCCCGCCCTGCAGATCGAGCCCCAGCTGCGGGGAGGTGCTGGTCGCCAGCACGGCCCCGAGCGAGATCGCCGCGAGGAGGACGATGAAGACGAGGGGGGTGAGCTTCTTGCGGCGCATGAGGTGGGGCCCGGCCGACCCGTGGAGGGGTCGCTGGGGCGCCGGAGGAGGTTAGCCATACGCCGCGGCAATTCGCGAACGCACCCCCTCGAGCGAGCCCGCCTCGACCGCCGCCCGCACCTCGGCGACCAGGTCGAGGATCCATGACAGGTTGTGGATGGTCAGGAGCCTCGGTGCGGTCGGCTCGTCGACGACGAGAAGATGACGCAGGTACGCCCGCGACCACCGAGCGCAGACCGGGCACGCACAGGCGTCATCGAGCGGGCCCTCAGCCGTGGCGTTCTCGGCTCGCTTGAGGTTGTAGCGACCCCGGCTGGACAGGATCGTGCCGTGGCGGGCGAACCGCGTCGGCAGCACGCAGTCGAACAGGTCGATGCCCAGAGCTACGGACTCGACGATCCCGATCGGATCGCCCAGCCCCATGAGGTACCGGGGCTGGTCGGGTGGGAGGAGGGGCAGCGTGGCGGCCAACGTCTCGAGCATGGCGGCCCGCGACTCCCCCACCGACAGGCCGCCGATCGCGTACCCATCGAACCCCACCGCGACGGTGCGTTCGGCACTCTCGATGCGCAGCGGCACGTCGGTGCCCCCTTGCACGATCCCGAACTGGCTCAGCTCTGGCCGATCCTGGGCGACGAACACCGCTCGCGCCCGCTCCGCCCAGGCGGCGGTGCGCTCCACCGCGGCTCGCAGGGTGGGGGCCGGCGACGGCAGCGGCGCGCACACGTCGAGCACCATCTGGATGTCGGCACCGAGCTGGGTCTGGATCTCCACCGCGGACGCAGGTGTGAGGCGGTGCGTGCCGCCGTCGTAGGTGGAGCGGAACGTCACGCCGTCGTCGTCGAGGGCGACGTTCCCCCCCGGCTCCAGGGAGAAGACCTGATAGCCGCCGGAGTCGGTGAGCACGTGACCGGGCCAGTCCGCGAAGCCGTGGAGCCCGCCGAGGCGGCCCACCACGTCAGCGCCCGGCTTGAGCATCAGGTGGTAGGTGTTCCCGAGCACGATCTGGACCCCGAGGTCGGCCAGGTCGGCCGACGAGAGGGTCCGCACGGCGCCGCGGGTGCCCACCGGCATGAAGCACGGCGTGGTGATCTCCCCTCGCGCCGTGCGGATCACGCCGGCCCGCGCCCGGCCGGCGGTGGCGGTGACCTCCATCGACAGGGTCATCCCCGCTCACCCCGCAGGAACATGGCGTCGCCGAAGCTCAAGAACCGGTAGCCGCTGGTGAGGGCCTCGTCGTAGAGGGTGCGCCAGCGCGGGCCGATGAAGGCCTCGACCAGCACCAGCAGCGAGGACCGGGGCTGGTGGAAGTTGGTGAGGAGGGCGCCGACCAGCTCGAAGGGACGGTCGCCGTGGATGAAGAGGTCGGTGCGCCCGCTCAGCGCCCCGGTGGCGGCCGCCGACTCGAGGGCACGAACCGTGGTCGTGCCCACCGCCACGACCCGGTCGGCGGTGCGGCATGCCGCCATGGTGGCGTCGGGCACCGCGTAGCGCTCCGCGTGCATGTGGTGGGCTTCGACGCGGTCGGTCGCGATCGGGCGGAAGGTGCCCAGGCCCACCACCAGCTCCACCGGCACGACCTTCGCTCCGGTGGCCCGGACCGCGTCGAGGAGCGCGGGGGTCAGGTGGAGGCCGGCAGTCGGCGCGGCGACCGAGGCAGGTCGCTCCGAGTAGGTGGTCTGGTATCGCTCCGGGTCCGACAGTGCCGCGGTGATGTACGGCGGCAGCGGGACGGTGCCGTGTCGCTCGAGCACGCTCAGCAGGTCGACGCCGACCGGGACGAGGAGCTCCACGACACGACGACCCTCCCCGAGGTCGTCCTCGACCACCACCGTCAGGTCGTCGCCGAGGGTCAGGCTCGTCCCCGCGGCGATCCGCCGGCTCGGTCGCACGAGGGCCTCCCAGCGCCCTGCGGCGCCGTCACGCGGTTCGAGGAGGAGCACCTCGGCCGCCCCACCGGTTGGCCGGACCGTCTCCAGCCGGGCCGGCAGCACGCGAGTGGTGTTCACCACGACCACGTCACCAGCGCCCACCAGGGTCGCCAGATCGCTGACGTGCCCGTGCCTGGGCGCGTGCCCAGGGCCTTGGTCGATCAGCAGCCGTGCCGCGTCACGCGGCTCGACCGGTGTCTGGGCGATCGCCTCCTGCGGGAGGTCGTAGTCGACGGCGGCGGTGTCCATTGGGGCCACCAGTGTCCCGAGCAGGGCCCGAGGAGGCGAATCAGCCGCCGCGCCGATCAGCCGAACAGGCCGGGTGGGGCTTGCTCGCCCACGACGTGGCGCGGGGCCGCGAGCCCGAGGTGGGCGAAGGCGCCGGCGGTGGCGACGCGGCCCACGCGGGGTCCTCATGAGCAGGCCGCCCTGGATGAGGAACGGCTCGTAGACGTCCTCGACGGTCTCGGTCTGCTCGCCCACGCTGATGGCCAGGGTCGACAGGCCGACGGGCCCTCCGCCGAACCGCTCGCAGATGGCCGACAGGATGGCGCGGTCGACCTTGTCGAGGCCGAGCTCGTCGACGCCGAAGATGGCCAGCCCCGCGGAGGCGGTCGCGAGGTCGACGGTGCCGTCGCCCTTCACCTCGGCGAAGTCGCGCACACGCCGCAGGAGGCGGTTGGCGATCCGGGGCGTGCCCCGCGCCCGTCCGGCGATCTCCCGCGCGCCCTCAGCGTCGACTCGCACGCCGAGGATGCCGGCCGCGCGCGTGACGATGGCCTCCAGCTCACCGGGCTCGTAGTAGTCGAGGCGGGCCACGAGCCCGAACCGATCGCGGAGAGGGCCGGTGATGGAGCCCGTGCGGGTGGTGGCACCGACGAGGGTGAAGCGCGGCAGGTCGAGGCGGATCGAACGGGCGGCCGGTCCCTTGCCGAGCACGATGTCGATCTGGAAGTCCTCCATCGCGGGGTAGAGGACCTCCTCCACCACCCTCGGGAGCCGGTGGATCTCGTCGATGAACAGCACGTCGCCCTCGCCGAGCTGCGAGAGCATCGCCGCGAGGTCGCCGGCCCGCTCGATCGCCGGACCCGAGGTGACGTGGATGGCGACGCTCATCTCGGCGGCGATGATCCCGGCCAGGCTCGTCTTGCCGAGCCCGGGCGGGCCGGCCAGCAGGACGTGGTCGACGGCCTGCGCGCGACGGCGAGCGGCCTCGAGGATGATCTCGAGGTGGGCTTTGAGCTCCCGCTGACCGACGAACTCAGCGAGGGAGTGCGGCCGCAAGCTGACGTCGGCGATCACCTCCGCCTCGTCCTCGGGCTCGGCTTCGGGTCGCAGCAGCTCCTCGCGCATGGCGCCCCCTACCGCCGTGCCGCGCCGAGGCGCTGGAGCGCATCGCGGAGGAGGGCGCCGGAGTCGCCGTCATCGGGCAGGTCGGCCATGACGTCCCGCACCTCCGCATCTGTGTAGCCGAGCCCGGCGAGGGCGTCACGGACGTCGACCCGCGCGACTGGCGGGCGCGGGCGACGCGACCGACGCGCCCGGGGCGGCACCGCCGCCGAGGTCGGGGACCGACAGGCGCGACTTCAGATCGATGAGGAGCCGCTGCGCAGTCTTCTTCCCGACGCCCGGGACCAGGCAGAGGGCGCCGATGTCGTCCTCGGCGACGACTCGGGCCAGCGCGATCGGTGAGTGGACGGACAGGATGCCCAGGGCCAGCGCGGGACCGACCCCGTGGGCACCGAGCAGCGCCTCGAAGCTGGACCGCTCGTCCTTCGTCGCAAAGCCGTAGAGCGTGACGGCATCCTCCCGTTGGTGGTGGTGGATCCAGCAGAACACCTCGTCGCCGATGTCCCCCAGTGACACCGCGGTGGTGGGGCTGACCAGCACGCGATACCCGACGCCGGCGACCTCGACGGTGACCTCGGCGGCCCCCCGGTCGAGGAGCGAGCCCCGCAGCGAGCCGATCATCGGGCGACCGCCTGGGCGACCCGCCCCCGCATCGGCGCGTGGGCGAGGTGGCAGAGCGCCAGCGCGACGGCGTCGGCGGCGTCGACGGGTCGGAGGGGTTGGGCGATGCCGAGCAAGGTCTGCACCATGCGCTCCATCTGGTCCTTGGACGCCCCGCCGACGCCCGCCACCGCCTGCTTGACCTGGTTCGGCGAGTACTCGACGACCTCGCAGCCCGCCGCGACCGCCTCGGCCATGGCGATGCCCGCGGCCTGCGCCACCGCGATGGCCGTGCGGACGTTCACCTGGAACAGGACGCGCTCGATGGCGACGACCTGCGGGCGATGCTCCTGCAGCAGCGCTCGGAGATCGAGCTGCAGCTCGGCGAGGCGCTCCGGGGTGGGGTTCGACGGGGCCGTGCGCAGCACGCCGACGGCCGTGGCGCGCACACCAGCGGCCTGCTGGTGCACGATGCCGTAGCCGCAGCGGGACAGCCCGGGGTCGATGCCGAGGACGTACACGCGTTCGACCGTACCCGCTGGGATGCCCACCGGCGCGGATCTCAAGCAAGACGTCAGCCGGGCCGACACCCAGTCCGTGAGCACGATCACGAGCGGCCCCACCGCTACGGTCGCCCCGATGGCAACCCCCGCACCTGTCGTCCAGCTCGACGGCGTGGTGAAGACGTTCGGCACCAACCGGGCGCTGGACGACCTCCGCCTATCCGTGCCGGGCAGCCAGATCACCGTGCTGCTGGGGCCGAACGGTGCGGGCAAGACGACGGCGATCCGGACGATCACCGGCGCCTTCTCCCCGGACGCCGGGACGGTCCGGGTGTTCGGGCTGGATCCGGGGGCCGACGGCGAGGAGGTCCGCTCGAGGTGCGGGGTCGTGTCGGCCAAGCCGGCCCTGTACGACCGCCTCTCGGGCCTGGACAACCTCCGCTACTCGGCCGAGCTCTACGGCCTCGGCCGGGGCGGATCGGTCGATGTCCGGATCGCGGAGGCGGCCGCCCGGTTCGGCATCGACGCGGCGCTGCAGGACCAGGTCGGTGGCTACTCGACGGGCATGAAGACGCGGCTCGCGCTGGCCCGGAGCGTGCTGCACCGGCCCGAGCTCCTCCTCTACGACGAGCCGACCTCCGGCCTCGACCCCGAGTCGTCGCACGCCGTGCTCGACCTGATCCACGAGATGACCAAGGACGGCTCGACAGTGGTGATGTGCACCCACCTGCTCCTCGAGGCCGAGGGGCTCGCGGACCAGGTGGTGGTGCTCCAGGATGGCGCCAACCTCGTGGACGGCTCTCCTGACGACCTGACCCGGCGGTACTGGCCGGACGCCATGGTGCGGTTGGGTGCCGACGATCCCGCCGCGCTGGACGCGCTCCGAGCACGCGCCTGGCGTGGTCGGCTACGAGCGAACGGACCTCACGGCCGTGGTTCGCCTGGACGGGCCCGAGCGCGTACCCGACCTCGTGTTCTCGCTCACGGCGGCCGGTGCGCGGGTCACGAGGGTCGAGCCCCACGAGCCCACCCTGGAGGACCTCTACTTCGCGGTTCGGCAGACCTCCGGTCACAGCCGGTTGGGCACCGTCGACGGGAGCGCCGTCTGATGGCCACGGCCACCGTCGCCGAGCGGGGCGTGCGCACCCTGCGCTGGGGTCACATCTGGACCGTCGCCCGCACGGACCTCAAGCAGCTGGCCCAGGCACGCGACTACTGGATCCCGATGCTGATCCTGGGGTCGATCTTCTTCGTGTTCGTCCCCACCGTCCTGCTCTTCACCATCACGCAGCTCGGAAACGTCGATGCCGTCAACCAGCTGTCGCAGGCGTTGGAGGTCCTCCCCGAGCGGGCCCAGGCCGCGATCCAGGGCGACACCGAGCAGGCCCGGGCCGGCTACGCGCTGGCCGTGTACCTCTTCGCGCCGGTGGCCGTGGTCGTGCCGATCACGATCTCGACCGCTGTCGGCGCTGCGACGATCGTGGGCGAGCGCGAGCGCGGCACCGGCGAGTTCCTCGCCCACTCCCCTGCCGGCATCCGCGAGATCTTCCTGGGCAAGCTCCTGGCGAGCCTGCTCCCGGGCTACGCGACGACCATCGTCGGCTTCGGGGTCTACGCCCTGATCGTCAACACCATCGTCGGTCCAGACGTCGGTGGCTGGTTCTTCCCGACGAGCCAGTGGTGGGTCCTGATGCTCTGGGTGGTCCCGCCGTTCCTGGCCCTCACGCTGTCGCTCGTGCTGCGGCTCTCCGCCAAGGTGAAGTCGACCGCCGCGGCGCAGCAGGCCTCGGCACTGGTGAGCCTCCCGCTGATCATGGTCGCCTACAGCCAGGCCACGGGCAGCCTCTACGGCGGCAACGCGCTGGCGTGGTACATCGGCGCCGTCGCCTGGGTGCTGGCGATCGTCGCCCTCTGGCGCGGTGTGCGGGTGGTTACGAGAGGCAGGCTCCTCGGCGTCGCCGACGAGCAGTAGCTCTACGCTCTCCTCGATGCCGATCACCAGCGGGTTCAACCACGTCGCGACCCTCACCACCGACCTCGAACGCCACGCCCAGTTCTACGGTCAGGCGTTCGGAGCCGAGGTGACGTTCCGGATGGACGCCACCCCCGAGCACCCACGCATGTTCATCCTCGACCTCGGCGGCGGGGCGTCGCTCAACGTGTTCGAGGTGTCCCAGGAGGACCTGATCGGCGACCGTCGCACGCAGGGCGCTCGGGGCGCCATCGACCACTTCGCCCTCGCCGTGGGCTCCCTCGCCGAGCTGGAAGGGGTGAAGCAGCGCCTCATGGATGCGGGGGCGGACATCGGCGAGATCCAGCAGCTCGGCAGCGAGTGGTCGCTGTTCTTCCGCGACGTCGACGGCATGGAGCTCGAGGTCTGCGCTCCAGGCGACGGCTGAGCGCCGAGTTCACCTCTCGGTGGTCAGTAGGGTCGCCGCCGTGCCGGATACCGATCACAACCTCGCAGAACGCGTGGCGGCGATTCGCTGGTTCCACACGCTCGAGCTTCCTGGCGGCATCACCACCCCAGGAGCAGTCGACTCCACCAGATTGCTCGACCGGATCGACCTTCCGGCATCCCTGGCAGGAAAGCGAGTTCTGGACGTTGGCGCTTGGGATGGCTTCTGGTCATTTCAAGCAGCTCGCCGCGGTGCGGCGTCGGTGTTGGCCACCGATTCGTATTCGTGGGGAGATGGCGGGTGGGGCACCCAGGATGGCTTCCTGCTCGCCCGGGACGCCCTCGGCCTGACGCAGACCGTCCGCAGTCAGCACGTCGATGTGATGGATCTCGCTCCCGAGCGCGTCGATGGGACCTACGACCTCGTGCTCCTGCTCGGGGTGCTCTATCACCTGCGTGATCCGATCACTGCCCTCGAGCGCGCTTCAAGCTGCTGCAGCGATCAACTGATCCTGGAGACCGAAACGGCCTTGAACCTGCTCCCATACCCCGCTGCTCGACTCCACCCGGGTGCGTCGCTCGCCAACGACCCAACCAACTGGTACCAGTTCAACTCGCGGGCCTTGCGCGGGCTGCTCCGTGAGTTCGGGTTCATCCACGTCCGAGTCGCATACATCACGCCGACCTATCGCCGCGCCGCTCGCTCAGTGCTCGGGGACCGCCAAGGCCAGACGCGTCGGATGGCGTTCCGGTCCCGACGAATCATCATCCACGCCCATCGCAGCGAGCACCCACGAGCAATGGCTAGGACGCCGCATTGACGGCGGCGACGAGCTCGTCGGAGGAGCGGAACGTGAGGCCCGCGACCGCCCGGTGGGCGTAGCGGACAATGCCGTCGGCGTCGATCACGAAGACAGAGCGACGATAGAAGCCGAGCGGTCCGAGGATCCCGTAGGCCTCCCCCACCGCCTTGTCCGTGTCAGCCAGCAAGGGGAACGCGAACCCGCCCTGCTTGCACGAGAAGTCGTCGTGGCTCTGCACGGACTGGGGGCTGACCGCCAGCACCTGCGCGCCGACCCCGGTGAAGGAGTCGATGTCCTCGGTGTAGGCGTTGAGCTGACGGGTGCACACAGGCGTGCTGTCGCCCGGGTAGAAGACCAGCACCACGGCCTGCCCGCGGTAGTCGACCAGCGAGTAGTCGCGCCGGCCCTCATCGGTGTTGTCGCTCCCGGCCAAGGTGAAGTCCGGCGCAGGCGACCCGACCTCCGCGCCCATCAGGCATCGATCCCTTCGAGAATGGCGTCGGGTATGTCGAAGTTGGCGTAGACGTCTTGCACGTCGTCGTTCTCCTCGAGGGCGTCGATCAGGCGGAGCACCTTCCTCGCCGCCTCGCTGGTGTCGAGCTCGATGGTTGCCGTCGGCAGCATCGTCAGCTCCGATGAGCCCACCTTCACGCCCCCCTCCTCGAGGGCGGTGCGCACGGCGTGCAGCTCCGTCGGCGGGGTGGTGATCCGCCAGGCCTCGCCGTCGTCGGCCAGATCCTCGGCACCTGCGTCGAGGGCGAGCAGCATCAGCTCGTCCTCGTCCGCGCCGCGGTCGGCCAGCACCGTGCCCTTGCGCTCGAACTGCCACGCCACGGCACCGGGCTCGGCCATCGACCCGCCGAACCTGGTGAAGATGCTGCGCACCTCGGCACCCGTGCGGTTGCGGTTGTCGGTGAGCACGTCGACGAGCACCGCGATGCCACCGGGGGCGTAGCCCTCGTAGGTGATCGACTCGTAGACCACCCCCTCGAGATCACCGGTGCCACGCTTGATGGCCCGCTCGATCGTGTCCAACGGCACCGACGCGTCACGCGCCTTCTGGTACATGGTGCGCAGGGTCGGGTTCATGTCGGGGTCCCCCCCGCCTTCCCGGGCCGCCACCTCCACCTGCCGGATCAGCTTCGCGAAGAGCTTGCCGCGGGCTGCGTCGGCCGCACCCTTCTTGTGCTTGATGGTTGCCCACTTGGAATGACCGGACATCAGATGCTCCTGAGGAAGTGATCGTGGAGGCGGAGGTCGCGCGAGAGCTCTGGGTGGAAGGCAGCGACGGTGACCGCGCCCTGGCGGCAGAGGACGGGGTGGCCGTCGACCGTAGCCAGGACCTCGACGTCCGGCCCTGCCCGCTCGACGAACGGCGCTCGGATGAAGACGGCGCGGAACGGCTCGTCCCCCAGCACCGCGAGGGGCAGATCGGCCTCGAACGAGTCGACCTGCCGCCCGAAGGCGTTGCGGCGGACCGAGATGTCGACCGCGCCGAAGCAGCGCTGGTCGGCGCGCCCGTCGAGGATCTCGGCACCGAGGAGGATCATGCCGGCACAGGTGCCGAGGACCGGGAGGCCGTCCCCGAGCTGCTGCGCAAGGGGCTCGAACAGGTCGGCTGACTCCAGCAGCATCGACATGGTCGTCGACTCGCCGCCAGGCAGCACGAGGGCGTCGACCTCCGCCAGCTCACCAGGGGTGCGGACCTCGCGGGGCTCAGCGCCGAGGGCGCGCAAGCACGAGGCATGTGCAGCGAAGGCGCCCTGTAGGGCGAGCACGCCGACCTTCACCTGGGGGCCTCGCAGCGAACATCGTGGGACCAGGGTATGAGCCGGCGGCCCTCCGCTACCAGCCGCGCTCGGCGAGCTTCGTCTCGAGGGTGCTGATCTCGAGGCCGGGCATGGCCGGCCCGAGCCCCCTCGACACCTTGGCGATGATGGCGGGGTCGCGGTAGTGCGTGGTGGCCTCCACGATCGCCTTGGCCCGTCGAGCGGGATCGTCGCTCTTGAAGATGCCCGAGCCGACGAACACCGCCTGGGCGCCGAGCTGCATCACGAGGGCGGCGTCGGCGGGCGTGGCGAGGCCGCCGGCGCAGAAGAGCGGCACCGGCAGCTCGCCGGTCTCGGCCAGCTCCTGCACGAGGCCGACGGGGGCCTGGAGCCGCTTCGCCCAGTCGTAGAGCTCGGCAGAGTCGGCCTGGGTGATCTTCCGCACGTCGCCGAGGATCGAGCGCAGGTGCCGCACCGCCTCGACCACGTTGCCAGTGCCCGCCTCACCCTTCGAGCGGAGCATCGCGGCACCTTCGCTGATGCGCCGGAGCGCCTCGCCGAGATTGGTGGCACCGCACACGAATGGGACGGTGAAGGCCCACTTGTCGATGTGGTGCGCCTCGTCGGCCGGGGTGAGCACCTCGGACTCGTCGACGTAGTCGACGCCGAGCGACTCGAGCACCTGGGCCTCGACGAAGTGGCCGATCCGCGCCTTCGCCATCACAGGGATGGTGACGACCGCCTTGATGCCCTCGACCATCTCGGGATCGGACATCCGGGCGACACCGCCGTCGCGCCGGATGTCGGAGGGAACCCGCTCGAGGGCCATCACGGCGACGGCCCCGGCGTCCTCGGCGACCTTGGCCTGCTCCGGGTCGACGACGTCCATGATGACGCCGCCCTTGAGCATCTCGGCCAGGCCGCGCTTCACGCGCGTGGTGCCGGTGTCGTGGGTGATCGGGCGGGGGGCGGCATCGGCCATCCCTCGATCGTACCGTCCGCCCCCGTGGATCCCGAAGACGGAATCGACGGCTACAGCCTGGTCGCGCCGCCCGGGGACGGCAGGACCACCCAGGTGCGACCCGGGGTCAGGAGGATCGGGTTCCCGTCGACGTCCGTGTAGGTGGTGACCGCCTCGAGCGCCGGCTTGTGCCATCGCCCCTGGACCAGACCCGGCGTGCCCCCGCCGGTGAGCACCCACACGTCGCCCTCACCGACCAGCTGGGCCTCCGGGATCAGCACGCCGAACTGGTCCGTCACGTCCGTGGGCGCGTACTCGACGAACTGGATGACCACGTTTGCGGGGGCGACCTGCACGCCGGCCGCGTCGACGTGCGGCGTGCCCTTCTGGGTGCGTGCCCAGCCCTTCCCGTTCCATCGCCACTCCGTCGGGGCGCTCCCGCCACTGCCGCCGAAGGTGACCCTGGCTCCCGCGGCCGGCTCGAGGTGCGCCACGGTCTGGCCCTTCGACCGGTACGGGAACAGAGGCGGCGGTGGCGCCGAGCCCTCGTTCGGGAGGGCCATGATGGTCGCCGTCGATTTCAGCATGAGGTTGTGGGGAGCCCTCCGGGACGGTTCCCGGAAGTACTCGCTCGACAGGGCGTCGTAGCCGACATCGAGCGCGGCCGCGTCGCGGACGCGCCGGGCGAAGATCCCGTTGGCCCCGCTCCACGCGAAGTACGGGTGGTTGAGCGGCGTGAAGATCGCGATGTCGGAGGTGCGGGCCGACCGCACGGGGCCGACGGGCACCGAATCGGTCGAGTGGAAGATGGCCAGCAGGCGGGTGACGCTTCCCTCCACCCGCTCCTCGTAGACGACGTCGGCCTCGTTGATGCCCACCTGGGGACGCGCCTGAGGCTCACCGTTGTCGATCTTCACCACCAGCGCCGTCCGCCCGAGGCGGCTCCCGTAGTCGCCGGGCAGACCGGTGAGGGGCGCGACCGGCTGGGGCGCGGTCGTGGTGGTCTCCGCCACGGTGGTGGTCGTCGTGGTGGTCGGGGGCGGCGGGTCGTCGCCGCCCATGGTGAGCGCGAGGGCCACGCCTCCGATCACCAGGAAGGCCGCCGCGGCCCCGCCGGCGATGATCCGCTGCTTCTTCGTCTCCAACACGGTTGCGGTCGCGCTCCTCCGTAGGTCAGAGCTCTCGTAGTAGCGCGATTCGCTCTTCGAGCGGTGGATGGGTGTCGAACATGCGGTTGAACCGGGAGATGCGCCCCTCCTCCTCTTCGACCGCCTGCGGCTGCTCGATCCACAGGTGGGCGGTGGCGTGGGAGGTGGAGCCGACGACGGTGTAGTCGGCCTGCAGCTTCTCGAGGGCGGAGATCAGGCCCGGGGGGTAGCGGGTGAGCTCGACGCCGGACACGTCCGCGAGGGTCTCCCGGCGTCGGCTGACGGCCGCCTGCATGGCCTTGCCGATGAGCGGCGACAGGAGCAGCAGCGCGAAGCCGAAGAGGGCGAGGATCGCGCCGAGTCCGCTCCCGCCGCTGTCGTTGGAGTTGTTCCGGCTGCGACCCATGCCGAACCACATGAAGCGGATCCCCAGGTCGGCCGCGATGGCGATGACCCCGACCATCGTCACCGCCAGGGTGGAGACGAGGATGTCGTAGTTCTTGATGTGGCTCAGCTCGTGCGCGAGCACGCCTTCCAGCTCGACGCGGTTCATCTTCTCGAGCAGCCCGGTGGTGACGGCCACCGCGGCGTGCTTCGGGTCGCGACCTGTCGCGAACGCGTTCGGTGACGGGTCGTCGACGACGTAGAGCCGGGGCTTGGGCAAGCCCCCAGCGATGCACAGCCCCTCGACGATGTTGTGCAACCGGCCGAACTCCTCGACCGAGGCCGGTCGAGCTCGGCTGACGCGCAGCGCGATGGCGTCCGACTTCCAGTAGGAGGCGGCCGCGGCCCCGCCCGCGAAGACGAGGGCGAAGAGCATGAAGTAGGGGCCGCCGCCGAGCAGGAGGTTCAGGGCGGCGCCGACGGCGAGCACGAGTCCGACGAAGGCGAGGATGAGGTAGACGGAGCGGCGCTTGTTCTGGGCGACCTGGTCGTACACGCGGGGGTCAGGGTCCTTGGCGGGGTGTCAGGCGGGGGGAGCACTCGGGGGCGCGGGCGGGGTGGTCGGCGAGGTGGTCGCCGGGGTGGCAGCCTCACCGAGGTCGACCGATGGCGCCGTGCCGAAGTCAACCTCGACGGTGCCCCGCGAGGTGTCGTCGACCTCGAAGTACTCGCGCTCCGCGAAGTTGAACCGCTTGGCGATCATGTTCGACGGCACCGACTGGATCTTCGTGTTGTAGCTGTAGACGCTGTCGTTGTAGAACTGCCGCGCGTAGGCGATCCGCCCCTCGGTACCGGTCAGCTCCTCCTGCAGGTTGAGGAAGTTCTGGTTCGCCTTGAGGTCCGGGTACGCCTCGGACAGGGCGAACACGCTCTTGAGGGCGCCGGTGATCATGTTCTCGGCCGCCGCCTGGTCCTGCGGACCCTGCGCGGCCATGGCCATGTTCCTCGCCTGGACGACGGCCTCGAGGGTCCCGCGCTCGTGTGAGGCGTAGCCCTTGACCGTCTCCACCAGGTTCGGGATGAGGTCGTACCGGCGCTTGAGCTGGACGTCGATCTGGGCCCAGGCGTTCTCGATGCGGTTCCGCATCGAGACGAGGCGGTTGTAGGTGACGAGCGCGTAGATGGCGGCGAGCACCACCAACGCCAGGATGATCCACACGAAGATCACGACCGGTACTCCTTGCCGTAGGTGGAGACCACCCTATCGAGGTGCCCTCGGGCTACTCGCGACGGGCGGCGATCAGCTGCTCGTAGATCGCCACGTACCGCTCGGCCAGGTGCACCATCGACAGCTGCTCGGCGCGTCGGCGGCCGCCGGCGACCAGCTCGGCCCGCAGCTCGTCGTCGTCGAGGACCCGCCGGAGGGCCTTCGCGAGGGCCGCTGCGTCGCCGACCGGCGCGAGGAGGGCGTCCACCCCGTCCGTGGCGACGTTGCGGTGGCCATCGAGATCCGAGGCGACCAGTGCGCATCCCGCCGCCATGGCCTCCAGGAGGACCATGCCGAAGGACTCACCCCGCACCGACGGCGAGCAGTAGACGGTGCAGCCCCGCATCCGCGCCGCCCGCTCCTCGTCGCTGATGCGACCGAGCCACTCGATCCGCCCGTCGTGGGCGAAGCGCCGCCGCAGCTCCTCGGACTGCGGTCCGTCGCCGCCAACCCAGACGTGCACGTCGGCCGGCAGGTCGGACAGCGCCGTCAGCAGCACCTCGAGGCCCTTCCGGGGCTCGTGTCGACCCAGGAAGAAGATGGTCGGACCATTGGTGGGCTGCACCGGACCCTCGGCGAAGTGCTCGACCTCGACCCCGTTGAAGAGCAGCTCGAAGTCACCACCGAGCGCATGCTGCGCGAGGGCCATCGCATCGGGTGAGACCGCCACCCGGTGGTCGATGCGCGCGGCCAGCTTCCGGAGCGCCCAGCCCATGACGCGGTAGCCGGCGCTCTCCCCGGCGGCGTGGAAGGTGCCGACCTTGGGGGCATCCGCGAACAGCGTGGCGGTCATGCAGGGGCCCGGCGCGAGGGGCTCGTGCATGTGGACGATCTCGAAGCCCTCGTCACGAATGGCACGGATCGCCCGCAGCTGGGCGGACGGATCGGGTGCCAGCGGTGCGACCGATCCGTTGGCCGCCGTCGGCACGCTGCGACCCAGCGGTGTCACCCAGGCATCGGGAGGTGGGCCATCGCAGGGTGCCAGCACCCGAGTCTCGTGCCCTAGGGTCCGCAGCGCGCGCGCCAACCCCAGCACCTGCCCCTGCACGCCACCGGGGAGGGTGAGGGAGTACGGACACACCAACCCGACGCGCACCCCATCACCCTACGACGCTCGGCGATCACCGAACCCGGTCGGACGGCCAGTTCGGCTGGAGCAGGTGCCATTGCTCCGGTGCCCGTCGGATCAGGTCCTCGAGCGCGTGCGCGAGGTCCTGGGTCACGCGCTGGACGTCCGCACGGAGCGGTCCGTGACGCGTGGTGTCGAGGGGGGGCAGGATGACGCTGCGCCTGAGGTCCGGACCGTCGAAGTAGATGGCGGTCGGGAGGATCGGCGCGCCGGTGCGCAGCGCGAGGGTGGCCGGTCCGCCTGGGAGCGTGGTGCGCTCGCCGAAGAACTCCACCTCGGGACCCGTGCCGGTGAGGTCTCGGTCACAGAGAAGGGCGAGCGTGTGGTTCGACCGGAGCGCCTTCGCAGTGACCGGACCGGCCTCCGGGCCGAGCGCCACGACCTCGAACCCGAAGGACCGCCGCAGGCCGACGAACCACTCGAACAGCTCGGGTGGTTCGAGTCGCTCCACCACCGCGGTCACCGGCCGCTGCTGCACCTGGGTGACCCAGAAGCCCGACCACTCCCATCCGCCGAGGTGCGGCATCGCCATGATCGCCCCGTGCCCTTGCTCGAGCGCGACGTCCAGCCGCTCCCAGCCGTCGGCGCGGAACCCGGCGTCGATGTCGGCGGCGCTGGTGCCCGGGAGCCGGAACGACTCCTCGAAGTAGCGCGCGTAGCTCTCGAAGGTGTGGTCCACGAGGCGCCTGAGCGCGGCGCCCTGGAGGCTGGGGTCGACCCGCCGCAGGTTGCGCTCGACCTGCGCCCGGCGCTCGCGGGCCAGGTGGCCAGCGAGGAAACCGATCCCGCGGGCGCTCGCGGCGGCGACGGGCCCCGGCAGGACGCGAGCGAGACGCGCGGCCGCCTTGTACGCGGGCGTGACGACGTCGACCACGGGGGCCGGTGCCGCGCGGCCTAGGCCACTAGCGGCGGCTGGTGCGCTGCTGCCGGCGCCAGGCGCGCTCGGTGGGGCGCGCAGCCCGGCGCGCCTTCCAGCGGCTGGACGATGGGGTGGGCCTCGCGACGCTTGCCTGCTGCCACACCATCACGAACCGTTGCCCGGCCGTGATGACGGTGAGGACGAGCATCACCCACAGCACCCCGATGAGGATCGAGTCGAACAGCAGGCCCACGCCGAGCAGCATGATGCGCTCGGCCCGCTCCATGAGGCCACCTCGGGCATGGAAGCCGAGCGACTCGGCCTTGGCCCGCTCGTAGGAGATCAGCATGGACGCCGCCAGGACGGCCATGGGCAGGACCGCGATGCGCCCCGGGTGGGTGGTCGACAGGTACCAGGCGACGCCGCCCAGGAGGAGCGCGTCCGTGACGCGATCGGACACGGAGTCGAAGAAGGCCCCGCGGGGGCCGGCCGTGCCGGAGGCCTTGGCCACCGCGCCGTCGAGCAGATCGGGCAGGGCGCACAGCACGAGGAGGAGGAGCCCGGCGCGCAGGGCGCCGTTGGCGATCGCGAGCGACGCCGCGCCAGCGAGGAGCACGCCGGTGGCCGTGAGGTGGTCCGCGGTGATGCCGGTGCGGCGGATGTTGGCACCGACGGGCTTGAGACCCTCTTCGAAGCTCTGCCGCCAGCGACCGTCGAACATGGCCGAGAGGCTATCCGGCCGCTGGCTCAGATCCCTGCATCGCGCTGGAGGGCCCGCAGGATCCCCCGCCAGCGGGGGAACAGCAGGTGGTGGCCTGCGTCGGGCGAGAGGTCGAGCACGGCGTTGGGCAGCCGGGACACCAGCCAGGCCCCCACCTCCGGGGGCGACGTGGTGTCGAGGCCCCCGTGGAAGGTCCTCACCGGCGCGCGGATGGGCGACAGGTCGAGCCCGGGCTCCAGCTGGCGAGCGAGGTCGTCCACCAGGCCACCGCGCCCCTGGCGGATGCTCGCGGTGAGGCCCGCCACGAGTGCCTCCACCGCGCCGGGGACGAGCGCGAGCTCGCGTCGCCCCTGCTCCCCCGCCGACTCCAGCACGTGCTCGAGCGCCACGTCCGGCGTCAGCGGGTCCGGCACCAGGTACGGCGCGACCTCCACGGCCAGCTCGACCGCAGGCACCTCGCGGATCAGCTCGACGAAGCCGCGACGACCCGCTCCGAGCGCCGCGACGAGCGCCGCGTCCTCATACGCCTCCCTCGGGGGCAGTGTGCCGACGAGGCCGAGCCCGGCCACGCGGTCCCCCAGCACGGTGGCGGCCGCCAGGGCGCTCAAGCCTCCGGCCGACCAACCCAACAGGAGGACCTGCGCCAGGTGGAGGTGATCGAACAGGGCCCGCAGATCGTGGCCCAGCGCCACGAGCGGCGCCCCGGGGTCGAGGTCGCTGTCGCCGGCGCCGGGCCGGTCGACGGCGAGGAGGCGGACACCGGCTGCGGCCGTGCCATCGTCGGGCGGGCGGGCGAGGCGCGAGTCGGGGGTGCCGTGCAGGTACACCACCGCCGTGCCGCGGGCATCGCCGACGTCGTCGAAGGCCAGGGTGCGGCCGTCGGGCAGGCGAACCGTGCTCGGAGCCACGAGCGAAGCCTAGGACCCCTGGCTACCCTGCCCTCCACTGCAGCCGTCGACAGCAAGGGGAGCTGAGTGCAGCCCTTTTCGTCCGAGAAGATCCGCAACGTCGCCCTGGTGGGCCACGGCGGCGCCGGCAAGACGACGCTTGCCGAAGCGCTCCTGCACCGTGCCGGTGCCATCACCCGCCTGGGGCGCGTCGAGGACGGCAGCACGGTCAGCGATCACGATCCCGAAGAGCAGCGCCGGGGCATCTCGCTCTCCCTCTCGGTCACGCCCTTCGAGTGGAAGGGCCACAAGGTCAACCTCGTCGACACGCCCGGCTACGCAGACTTCCTCGGCGACGTGCGAGCGGCGTTGCGGGTGGTCGACCTGGCCGTCTTCGTCGTGAGCGCGGTCGACGGTGTGGAGGTGCAGACCGAGGCGATCTGGCGGGAGGCCAACCGCCTCGGGGTCCCCCGGATGATCTTCGTCAACAAGCTCGATCGCGAGCGGGCCAGCTTCGAGCGCACCCTCGACCAGCTGCGGGACCGGCTCGGCGCCGGCGTGGCGCCGCTGGAGCTCCCGATCGGCGCCGAGGCGGAGTTCCGGGGGATCGCGGATCTGCTCACGGACACCGCCCACCTCTACGAGGGCGGTGTCCCGCACACCGAGCCGATCCCCGCCGAGATGGAGGCCCTCGAGCACCAGGTCCACGACAACCTGGTGGAGGGGATCGTCGTCGCCGACGACGCCCTCCTCGAGCGCTACCTCGAGGGTGAGGTGCCAGCCCTCGACGAGCTCGAGCACGCCCTCACCCTCGGCATCGAGACCGCCAGCGTCTTCCCGGTGGTGTGCGGCTCCGCCACGGCCGAGGTGGGCATCGATCGCCTGGCGGACCTGCTCGTGGAGATCGGCCCCCCGCCCGGCGATCGGCCGACCACCGTCCGCGCCGGCGACACAGAGGTCGACGTACCGGCCGACCCGGACGCCCAGCCGCTGGCCGTGGTCTTCAAGACCATCGCCGACCCCTTCGTGGGGCAGGTCTCCCTGCTGAAGGTGCTGTCCGGCACCATCCGCAACGACGACCACCTGGTGAACAGCCGGTCCGGCATCGACGAGCGACTGCACGGCCTGTTCTTGGTGCGCGGCAAGGAGCACGAGCCGGTGGACCTGCTGCCCGCTGGCGACATCGGCGGCGTCGCCAAGCTGTCTGGCACCACCACCGGCGACACGTTGACCCCGAAGGCTCAACCGGTCCACGTGGACCCGATCGAGCAGCCGTCGCCGGTCCTCGCCACCGCGGTGGTCGCCAAGACCCAGGCCGACGACGACAAGCTGGCCAGCGCCCTGCACCGGCTCCAGGACGAGGATCCGGCCCTCGTCGTCGATCGCGACGAGGAGACGCACCAGACCGTGCTGCGCGGCACGGGTGAGACGCACCTCGCCATCACGCTCGAGCGGCTCGAGCGGAAGTTCGGTGTCAACCTCACCACGGAGGAGGTCCGCGTCCGCTACCGGGAGACGATCACCGAGGTGGCCGAGGCGGAAGGCCGGCACAAGAAGCAGTCCGGCGGTCACGGCCAGTTCGCCGTCGCGACGATCCGGCTCGAGCCGCTCGAGCGCGGCACCGGGTTCGAGTTCGTGGACAAGATCGTCGGCGGCGCGGTCAGTCGCGCCTACATCCCCGCGGTCGCCAAGGGGATCGAGGAAGCCATGGCTCGTGGAGGCATCAACGGGCACCCGGTCGTCGATGTGCGTGCCACCCTGCTCGACGGCAAGGAGCACAGCGTCGACAGCTCGGAGATGGCCTTCCGGGCGGCGGGGCGCCTCGCCTTCCGAGAGGCGATGGCCAAGGCCGCGCCCGTGGTGCTGGAACCGATCGCGCGCCTCGACGTCACCGTCCCGAGCGACCTGCTCGGCGACGTCATGGGCGACCTCAACGCACGCCGAGGAAAGGTGCAGGGCACCGAGCCGGGCGACCTCGGCGAGCAGGTCATCTACGCCCTGGCCCCCCAGAGCGAGCTCCTGCGGTACGCGGTCGACCTGCGGTCGCTCACGGGCGGACGTGGGCGGTTCACCATCGCCCACGACCACTACGACGTGCTTCCCGCGCACCTGGTCGACCGCGTCCGGCGCGACGTCCACGACGCCGACTGAGGATGGCAGCCCGTCCGCCCCGCGACGCGGTCGTCGCGCTCCGCTCGCTCGGCCGACGTTGGCGGGCACTGTTCGCGGGGCTCGGCGACGACGAGACGCCCGACGACCTCGCGCACCGCCCGGGTGCCGATGGATGGTGCGCGCTCGACCACGCGCTCCACGCGACTCGCACGATCTCACTGCTCGGCCGGGCTGTCGAGCAGGCGCTGGTGGAAGATGACGCCGTGCTCCACCCCGCGGTCGGCGACGCGTCCCAGCGGGTGTGGGAGCGACGAGCCGCCGCCGGCGTCGATGACGCCCTCGACGAGCTCGTGCACGAAGCCGACCGGCTCGCAGACCGGGTCGAGCACGTCCCGGCCCAGCAGTGGCAACGTCGGGCTCGGGTCGCCGGCCAGGACGCCGACGTCGGCCCGCTCGAGGTGCTCTGGGACGCCGTCGACACCGCCGTCGCCGACCTCCGGGGCGCCGAGGCCACGCTCCGCGAGGTCCGCGGCCGGCTCTGAGCCCTCCAGGTCGGACTTCGGACCTTCGGCCCTTCCTCCGAGGCCTCCGTTGGGTCGACAATGGGTCCGGCGGGCACCGAGAGGGGGGTTCGCGATGCGTGACCCGGAAGCAGTTACCCATGGTGCTGCGATCGACGACGACATCGAGGCCGAGCTGCTGAGCAGCTGCCGCGAGCTGTCCTTCGGCTTCGCCGCGCTCGACCACCTCCGCTGGCCAGCGACCATCGCGCGCGCTCAACCGGGACCGTCGCGACCATGACCGCACCTGCTGACGACGAAGATGACCCTGGGTCCGTCGACAAGCGGCGATGGTGGAGGTGGGCGGTGGCGGCCGTGATCGTCATCGCGCTCGCCGCGGTGGCAGCCTTCGTCATCTGGGGTGGGGACGACGAGGACACGACCACCACCGGCGAAGGCACCACCACGGAGCCATCGACCACGACGACGTCGACCTCTTCCACGACCACCACCGCGCCGGACACGACCACCACGACGACGACGACGGCCCCGTCGGGTGCCGTCCCGGGCGCCGTCGCGGTCGTCACCGCTGGACCCGGTGGTGGCTCAGGAGAGGTGGAGCTCGACTGGGACGCGGCGGCGGGCGCCACCGGCTACCGCGTCCTGCGAGCCGCCGCGGTCGACGGCCCGTTCGAGGTCGTGGCCGACCTCGACGTCACGACCGGGAGCACGACCGCCGCGCCCGAGGTCGTCAACATCTTCTCGGAGCAGCACTCCTACCGCCCTTCAGATGGCCCCCTCGCCGCGCCCGATCCGTCGCCGCAGTTCCACTACGTGGACGTCACCTCCGGTGAGCGCTGCTTCCAGGTGATCGCCTACAACGCGGCCGGCGACGCACCGGCGTCGGCCGTCGCCTGCGGCTCCCCGCCGTAGGCAGGTCCCTGTCAAGGCTCCATGCGGGCACTGGGGTGGGACGGCGAGGCGTCAGCTCGCGGCGTCTGAGGCGTCCTGACGTGCGGAACCACCCTCCACCAGGTCGGACCAGTCCTCGGGGTTGTCCTCGACGAAGTGGGCGACGATCTCGCCGTCGACGCCGTCGACGAGCACGAGTCCCCGCTTCAGGGGTGGTTCTTCGGCGGAGTAGAGCAGGATCTTCCACGTGGGCCGGCTGCGCAGGCCTCGCCAGCCGAGCTGGGCCGACGCGTGGCCGACGGCGAAGCCGACCTGCCGGGTGGCCGCCACCAGCGCGTCCCGCTCGTCGACGTCGAGGTTCCATCCGGCCACGAGGTGATAGGCCCCCAGGAGCACGAGCAGCACGCCGGCGCCCAGGAAGCCGCCGTTGACGAGCACTGCGTCCGCGCCCGCGACGGCCCACGCGGCGATGCAGGCCGCGCCCAGCAGCAGGTACAGGTAGCCGGGAACCCGCCGCCGGTTGTTGTTGGGGAAGACGTACGGGCCGACGTACTCCGCCGCGTTCAGGTCCTCGGGGAGGACGTCGGTGACGTCTTCGTCCCTCGTGGTGTCATCGGCCATCGCGGGCCCGACGGTACCGGTGCGCCCCTCAGGCGGGCCAGGCGGCACGCAGGCGAGCCCCGACCTCCTCGAGGCTGAGGGGGAGCACGCGGGTGTCGGCGGCCACGGCGATGAAGTTGGCGTCACCCGTCCAGCGGGGCACGCAGTGCACGTGGAGGTGCTCGGACAGGGATCCGCCCGCCGCCTCCCCGAGGTTGAGGCCGACGTTCACGGCGTCGCATCGGAGCCCCGCCTTGAGCGCGACCACGGCGTCCCGGACGGTGGCCCACAGCTCGGTGTGCTCCTCGGTCGTCAGGTCCTCCAGGTCGGCCACGGCCCGCCGCGGCAGCACCATCAGGTGACCCGCGGTGTACGGGTAGAGGTTGAGCAGCACGAAGCACGTCGGCCCGCGCCACACGATCCCGGCCGCCTCCTCGCCGTCATCGTCGGCCGCCGCCAGGATCCGCTCGAACAACGTGCGCCCGGCGGCGTCCTCGGGGGTCGGCAGCGCCCGCGTGTCGACCACCTGGCCCACGTACGCGCGACCGCCACGCCGCCCAGAGGTGGTCGAGCGGCATCAGATCCTCGCCGCGACCTCGGCGGCGAGGCGCTCGACGAAGTCGTCGACGTGCACGTCGCGCTCGGGTTGGTCAGAGCCGCGGGCGTTCACGCCGACGGTGCCGGCCTCCACGTCGCTGTCGCCCACCACGAGGATGTAGGGCAGCTTCTCCAGCTTCGCCTTGCGGATGCGGGCACCGAGCGGCTCGTCGGCCTCGGCGAGCGAGGCACGGAACCCGTCCGCCACGAGGCGGTCTGTGACGCGCGCCGCGTATGCGTGGTGGTCGCTCCGGACCGGCAGCACCCGCACTTGCTCAGGGGCCAGCCAGGCGGGGAAGGCCCCGGCGTAGTGCTCGACGAGCACACCGAAGAACCGCTCGATCGACCCGAACAGGGCGCGGTGGATCATGACGGGACGGTGGCGCTCGTTGTCCGCGCCGACGTACTCGAGCTCGAACCGCTGGGGCAGCTGGAAGTCGACCTGGATCGTCGACATCTGCCAGGTGCGGCCGATCGCGTCGCGTGCCTGCACCGAGATCTTTGGCCCGTAGAACGCACCGCCCCCCTCGTCGAGCACGAGCTCCAGGTCCTTGGTGGCCGCCGCCTGGCGCAGCGCCTCGGTGGCCTCGTCCCAGTCCTCGTCGCTGCCGACGGCCTTGCCGGGCGGCTTGGTGGACAGCTCGAGGTAGAAGTCGGTCAAGCCGTAGTCGGCGAGCAGCCCCAGCACGAAGTCGAGGAGCGATGCCAGCTCGTCGGCCATCATCTCCTTGGTGCAGAAGATGTGGGCGTCGTCCTGCGTCATCCCGCGCACCCGCGTGAGGCCGTGCACCACGCCGCTCTTCTCGTAGCGGTACACCGACCCGAACTCGAACATGCGCAACGGCAGCTCGCGGTAGCTCCGCATTCGCGACCGGAAGATCAGGATGTGGAAGGGGCAGTTCATCGGCTTGAGGTAGTAGTCCTGGCCCTCGTCTCCTCCCTCGTCCGCGAAGTGCATCGGTGGGAACATCCCGTCGGCGAACCAGTCGAGGTGCCCAGACGTCTCGAACAGCCCGGCCTTCGTGATGTGGGGCGAGTTGACGAACTCGTAGCCCGCCTCCTCGTGACGCTGGCGCGAGTAGTCCTCCATCAGGCGGCGCACGAGCCCCCCCTTGGGGTGGAAGACGGCGAGACCGGAGCCGATCTCCTCTGGGAAGCTGAACAGGTCGAGCTCGACGCCGAGCTTGCGGTGGTCGCGCTTGGCCGCTTCCTCGAGCCGGTGCAGGTGCTCCTCGAGTGCCTTCTTGGAGTCCCACGCCGTGCCGTAGATGCGCTGCAGCTGTGGGTTCTTCTCGTCGCCGCGCCAGTAGGCCCCGGCGACGCGCATCAGCTTGAAGTGGCCCAGGTGATCGCCTGTGGTCGGGACGTGCGGCCCGCGGCAGAGGTCGATGAACCCCGGGTAGCCCACGAACGGGAGCGAGTCCTTGGGCTCCGCGGGAGGGTTCTCGTAGGTGCGGACGGTCTCCGACGCTGATGTCGCCGACATCGGATCGGTGCTCGCGTCGTCGATGATCTCCAGCTTGAAGCGGTGCTGGGCGAAGATCACCCGCGCGTCTGCGGCGGGCATCTCGTCGCGGACGAAGGGCTGCGCCTCGTCCATGATCTCGCGCATGCGCGCGTCGATGCGCACGAGGTCGTCCTCGACGAAGGTGGCCCCACCCGGCAGCTCGAAGTCGTAGTAGAAGCCGTCCTCCACCGGTGGACCGATCCCGAACGTGGCGCCGGGGAACAGGTCGAGCACCGCTTGCGCCAGCACGTGGGCCGTCGAGTGGCGGATCGTGAAGAGCCCCCGCGGGCTGTCGGCCGTGACGATGGCGACCTCGTCGCCGTCGTCAAGAGGCGTCGACAGGTCCCGCTCGTCGCCGTTCACGACAGCGATCACCGCCGCCTTGACCAAGCGGGAGCCGATGTCCTGCGCGAGACCCGACGCAGTGGTGCCGGTGGCCAACGCGCGCGTCGAACCATCGGGCAGCCGGATCGTGATCTGGTCGGACATGGGGCTTGACGGTACCGGAGCCCCCGCAGCGCCCGAGAACCCGTTCCGGTTCAGAACCGGGGGGCGAGCACCTCGATGCTGGACCGACGAGGTGGCGCGTCGCCGCCCTCGCCCTGCCCGTTGCCCGTCGACGCGCCGTGCTCGATCACCCGGACCGTCTCCGCGGACGGGAACGTCTCGGCCCTCTTGGTGGCGTACTCGTCGACGTACTCCTGGCCGGTGAGCTCGCGGATCTCGAACATCACCTCGTCGATGATCTGGCGGAGCACCATCCGGTCGTCGGCGCGGTCGGCGTAGCGCTGCACGTCGATCGGGTGCCCGAACCGCACCTCGGCCCGCTTGAACGGCCGGGGCATCTTGGCGTCGGGCGGCTGGATCTCGCGCGTCCCGACGATGCCGACCGGGACGATGGGCGCGCCGGTGCGCAGGGCCAGCCGAGCAGGGCCCGTGTGGCCCCGGTGCAGGCGCCCGTCCCGGGCACGGGTGCCCTCCGGGTAGATCCCGAAGAACTCTCCCGACTCCAGCACACGAGCGGCTGTGTTCAGCGCCCGCTCCGCCGCGTTCCCGCCACTCCGGTCGATCGGGATCATCCCGATGGCCGGGAACAGGTGCTTGGTCTTCCACGAGTCCATGTACTCGGCCTTGCCCACGAAGGTGATGCGCCGGGGCAGCACCACGGGCAGGAAGAAGGAGTCGATGACCGACGTGTGGTTCGGGCAGAAGATCGCCCCACCGGTGGCCGGAACCCGTTCCAGGCCGACCGGCTTGATCCGCCACAGCGTCTTGAAGACGGGAGACATGACCGCCTTCGCGACGGGGTAGAGCTTCCCGTACTCACGCTCGGTCGCTTCTTCCCCCACGGTCTGGAGTCTTGCACGCGGCTGTCCCGGATGGGGGTCCGTCAGGCGTCGATGCCGAGGAGCGCCGCGGCAGCGCTGACGCCCTGACCGGCGGCCGCGGCCTCGTCGAGGGCGGCGATGGCGGAAACGACGTCGAGGTCGTCGTCGAGCGCTGTTCTGACCGGCTCGAGGGCCGCATCGCCGGGACCCGCGGCGCGCCACCGCTCGAGGCGCTCCGCTGCCGCGCGGCATCCTCGTCTCATCCCACTCCCACGCGGTGCGGTAGTGGTTCTCGACGATCATGAGGCGGATCGCCATCGCGTCCCAGTCCTTGCGGAGCTCGGAAACGAACACGAGGTTCCCGAGGGACTTCGACATCTTCTCGCCGTCCTTGCGAACCATCGCCTGGTGCATCCAGTGGCGGACGAACGGCTCCCCGGTCGCCGCTTCGGACTGCGCCCGCTCGCACTCGTGGTGGGGGAAGATCAGGTCGGCGCCGCCGCCGTGGAGGTCGATCGTCGTGCCGAGCTCCCGCAACGCCAGCGCGGAGCACTCGATGTGCCACCCGGGCCGGCCCGGCCCCCAGAGGGTCTCCCACGACGGCTCGTCCGGGAGCGAAGGCTGCCAGAGCACGAAGTCGAGCGGATCGCGCTTGTTGGGGTCCTCGACGTTGCCACCGCGCTCGGCGGCGAGAGCCAGCATCTCCTCGCGTGAGCACCCAGACACCGACCCGAAGGCGGGGAAGCTGGAGACGTCGAAGTACACCGACCCGCCCGACTGGTAGGCGTGGCCCCGTTCGAGCACCATGCCGATGAAGCCACGGATGTCGGCGATGGCTGAGGTGGCCCGGGGCTCGCTCCACGAGGGCAGGAGGCCGAGCGCCTCCATGTCATCGTCGAAGCGCGCCGTCTCCGCAGCCGCGAGGTCGAGGTAGTGGACGCCGATCTCACGGGCCTTGCCGAGGATCGAGTCGTCGACGTCGGTGATGTTCCGCACGCAGCGGGTCTCATGGCCCAGGTCGCGCAACCGCCTCTGGAGCACGTCATAGGCGACGTACACCGCCGCGTGCCCGAGATGCGTGGCGTCATACGGGGTGATGCCGCACGTGTACATGGTCACGATCGGACCAGGCTCGAACGCCACGACCTCCCGCCGCGCCGTGCACCAGAGCCGCATCGTCACTCCGGGATGCTCGTGAACTTCACCGCGACCCGGGTCTTGTAGCGGTGGTTCAGCTGCAGGAGCACTGCGGTGAACGACTCGATCGGGGTGGCGAGCGACAGCTCCCCGCAGTCCAACGGCCGCATGTGAGGGATCTTCGCCACCAGGTCAGCGGTGGCCTCGCTGGCCTCGGGATGATCGGAGCAGATGAGCACGTCGCTCTCGATGGGGTGCTCGAGGTCGCCGAGCTCCTTGGCGGGCACGTGGTGGAACCCGGCCGCCACGAGGCTCTTCGGCAGCGCCGCCTGGACGCTGGCGGCCACCGAGCCCCGCGGCGGTACCAGGGGCTGGAACTCCTTGCCGATGCGCGTGAGGGCGTTGGCCATCGAGATCACGACCTTGCCTCGCAGGTGCCCCTCGACCTGTTGGGCGGTCTGGGTGGCACCGTCCCACGGGGTGGCGATGACGATGAGGTCTGCGTCAGCGGCGCCCTCGTTGTCCGCGGCGTCGATGGTGAGCTCACGACCCTCCCACCTCTCCTTGAGGCCGTCGACGATCTCGAGCGCCCGGTAGCGCGAGCGGGAGCCGATGACCGTCTCGAACCCCACCGATGCCAGACGAGCCGCCAGCGCGCTGCCCGCCGGACCAGTGCCACCAAGGATCCCGATGCGCATCTGCGACACCGTAGCGAGTGAGGCTCCGGTAACAGGCCCCCGGGCATGGCAGTCTCAGAGCCATGTCCCTCCTCGACGGCAAGCGCATCCTCATCACCGGCGTCCTCACGGACGCCTCGCTCGCGTTCGGGGTGGCCCGCCATGCGCAGGAACAGGGCGCCGAGGTCATCCTGACCGGCGCCGGTCGGGGCTTGTCGCTCACCCAGCGCACCGCACGCAAGCTCCCCGTCGAAGCCCCCGTGCTCGAGCTCGACGTCACCGACCCGACGCATGTCGCCACGGTCCGCGACGAGCTCGGCGAGCGCTGGGGCCGGGTCGACGGCGCGCTCCACGCCATCGGGTTCGCGCCGCCTTCGTGCCTCGGCGGTGACTTCCTCGACGCCCCGTGGGAGGACGTGTCGGTGGCGCTCCAGGTGTCCGCCTACTCCCTCAAGACCCTGGCCGACGTCGTGGTCCCGCACATGGCCGGCGGGGGCGCCATCGTGGGCCTCGACTTCGACAACAGCACCCAGGCCTGGCCCGCCTACGACTGGATGGGCGTCGCCAAGGCGGCCCTGGAGAGCACTTCGCGCTACCTGGCCCGTGACCTCGGTTCGAAGGGCATCCGGGTGAACCTCGTAGCCGCCGGCCCGGTCAAGACCCTCGCCGCCAAGTCGATCCCGGGCTTCTCGCGCTTCGAGGACGTGTGGGACGAGCGCAGCCCCCTGGGCTGGGACGTGAAGGCGGACGCGGACGCCGTGGCCCGCTCGTGCGTGGCGCTGCTGTCCGACTGGTTCCCCAAGACCACCGGCGAGATCGTCCACGTGGACGGTGGGTTCCACTCGGTCGCGACCTAGCCGGAGGGCCGACGACGCCCGGCCGCTACCCGGTGTCGGCGAGCGGTGGTGACGGTCCGGTGGCTTGGCGGCGGCGGCGTTGTTGGGTGGCGATGGCGGTGGCGGCGGCCTCGGCGAGCTCGTCGTGGGGGCGGGGTGGGGTGAAGGTGCACTGGCCGTCGGCGTCGGGTTCGGAGACCCGCCAGCCGCGGGACTTGAGCTCGTGGCAGGTGTGGCAGAACCGCTTGGCGGCCTTGACCGTGGTGGTGTGGGTGTGGGCCCAGTCCTCGAAGTGGTCGTACTCGAGGCCGAGCCGGTTCGAGCAGCCCTTGCGGGCGCAGATCGGGTCTTGCCACTGCAGGGCGGTGCGCTGGGTGGCCTTGAACTTCCGGCCCAGGTGCGCCACCTTCTGGACCTCGTCACCCTTGGTCAGCACGGCGGCCACGAAGGCGTCGTCGAGCCACTCCCGCACCGTCCCCACGTCGACGGGCCCGATCCCGGCGATCTCGCAGGTCTCCCCCTCCACGGCCCGGCCCCGCACCAGGGCCGAGTGGTCGACCCGCACGATGATCTTGGCGTCCGCCCCCGCCGGCGCTGCCTCCCCGTCGCCGGCGCCGGTGAGCAGCTCGACGGCGGCATCGAAGACGTAGGCCTCGGCGGGCTCCCGCCGTCCCGCCGCCCGGGCGGCCCGGAAGGTCCGATCGGCCCGGTGGCGGACGGCGTTGTCGACCCGCGCCATCTCCGCCACGGGTCCGGACAGGTGGAGGTGCCCCGTGACCCCATCAGCGTCGGTCCAGGTGCGACAGGACCGCTTGGCATGGGCCCGCCGGGCTGCCGCGTCGGGGTCGGGCTCGGCGTTCGCTCGCGTGCGGCGGCACTCGTCCTGCAGCTCCCGCAACGACCCGCCCCTGGCCCGATCGAGGAGGCGGGACTGCGCCCCAGGGTCGGCCGCCGCCGCGCCGGCGATGGCTTCGGCCTGCCGGGCCGAGAGGTCGCCGCGCGTCACCGCCTCCGCGACCACCGGGAGCTCCTCGAGCTGGCGACCCGTCGCCACCAACCGCCCGGCGTCGGCCTTGGTTGTGCCGGTCTGCCGAGCGAGCCAGTCCTCCGGTGACCGATCGCCATCAGCACGCCACACCGCGGACTCCGCCACCTTGGCGGCGGCCCGCGTCGTGAGTCCGTGGCCCAGTCGTTCGATCCGCTCCCCCAGGGCGATCAGCTCCGTGAGCGACGCAGGGAGCACGTCCCCCAGATCGACCCGGGACAACAGGTGGGCGAGCCGGTCCGTCGTGTCCCGGATCTCGGTGGGATCGACGGCCGTGCTCATGGGATCCAGATTACAGCCATGTAATTAGGGGATGCAACAGGAAGATCCGAGAAATGCTGAAACAACAGCAACATCTACAACACCAACCACACCAGCACCAACCGCTGGCTCAGTCGCCGTCGAGCCAGCCGGGATTGGCGACGAGGAGCTTGTCGTGGACGCTCGCCGCCACGAGCGCTCGCACCTCGTCCGACCGCTCGTCGAGCGAGCCGGAGCGGATCCGGACGGCGAGCTCCCGGTCGTCGGCACACCCGAGACGGGCGAGGCGCTCGATGTGGGCCTCGGTGAGGGCGGGCTCGAGGGCCAGCTCCCGTTCGACCATGCGCAACGCGTTGGTCGCGACGCGCGCGTGGAACGACAGACGCCCTTCCGTGCCGGTCCGGACGTCCTGGTCCACCCACTCGCGCACGGCTTCCACGAGCTCGGGGAGGGTGGGACGGTCGTGCAGCGCGGCGCTGGGCTCAGCCGTCGTCGGGGCCCGGCGTGGGAGCGGCCCGCCCGGCAGCAGGCCGAGCAGGTCCCACTCGTTCTCGCACACCCGGCGACCGATGGTCGCCATCTCGACCGAGCGCGAGGCGCCGCTCAGGTGGCCCCATGCCTGCATCACGCAGATCACGCCCCACTTGAGCGTGCCCAGCACCTCCCACCAGCGCAGCACCTCGGGGTCGACGGCGCGACCGGACGCCGTCTCGTAGGCCTCCACCAACGCCTCGCGCGTCGCCACGCCACCGGCCGGCAGCGGCGAGCCGAAGCGCCACGCGCGCACGCAGAACCAGCCGAGGTCCTCCAGGGGATCGCCGATGTGGGCGAGCTCCCAGTCGAGGACGGCACGGAGGCCCTCGTGGTCGACCAGGAGGTTGCCCATGCGGAGGTCGCCGTGGACGACGCAGGGCGGGTTGTCGGGCGGCCGGTTCGCCTCGAGCCACCGGAACCCGAGCTCGAAGGCGGGGTGCGGCTCGCCGAGGCCGTCGAGCACGGCGCGGTACTGCGCGAGCTGGTCGGTGGGCTGCAGGCCGGGGACGGCGCTGACCGGGATGGCGTGGATCGCCGCCGTCGCCGCGCCGACCTGGGCACCGAGCCGCTCGCGTGCCACGACCCACTCCTCGTCGCGCAGCAGCTTGCGGGCGATGGTCTCCCCGGTCAGCCGCTCGACGACCATCCCGGCACTGCCGAGGACCTCGCCGTCATCGCTCGCCACCACCCGCGCCACCGGCACGCCGTGCGTCGCGGCAGCCCGCAGGAGGGCGGCCTCCGTCTGCACGCCCACACCGCTGCTGCTCGCCGAGGCGCCCGGCCGGAGCCGCTGGAGGATCAGCTCCCGCCGCGCCCCCTCGCTGACGAGGTCGAACGACCACGTCTCGCGGGACGCGCCCCCCGACAGCCGTCGCAACCCCTCGATGTCCGAGCCAGCGACCCCCCCAAGCAGCCTGAGGAGCGCAAGCGACAGCTGGTCGGATCCCACGAGGCAGCAAGGTAGGCGCCAGGAGGAGGGTGCGGGAGCGACGAGCGTTCAGCGCGGCCGGCCGTGGGGCGCCCCGGCCAGGTTGGGAGGAGCGACGACGACTAGCAGGCGGCCGCGACGTAGGGATATGGGTTCACCGCTCCGCCGCCGCCGGGGTGGATCTCGAAGTGGAGGTGGGGGGTGCCGCGTGCGTTCCCGGTGTCGCCGACGTAGCCGATGACGGTGCCGGCCGCGACGTGCCCCGCGCCTTGGTTCGCGTACGCGGACAGGTGGGTGCCGTAGTAGTAGTTGCCGTCGTCGCCGTTGAGGTGCCAGGAGAGGCCACCGAGGCTGTTCCCCCGATGTGTCACGGTGCCGCTCACCGGCGCCACCGTCGGCGTGCCCATCGGCGAGAGCATGTCGACGCCCTTGTGGGCGCGCCCACCCGAGCGGGCGGCCCCCCACGTGTCGCTGAAGGCCACGGGTCCCTGCACGGGGCAGATGATCCCGCCCACCGGCGCCGAGACGATCGGGGAGCTCGGCGCGCTCGGCGAGGTCGTCGGCGAGGCCGACCGGCCCGAGGCGCCTGCCGAGGCGCGGGCGGCGGCCCGGGCCGCTGCCTCGCGGCGCTTTCGCTCGGCCTCCTGCCGCTGTTGCTCCAGGGCCTCGAGGCGCTCGAACTCGCGCTCCAGGTCGGCTCGACGCTCCTCGAGCTTGTCGATGGCCGATTCCTGGTCCGACCGCTTCTCGGCGAGCGCGGCCTGGGCCACGTCGAGGTCTTCCGCGGCGGCGGTGAACTCGTCGATGGCGTCCTGGTTGCCTTGCGTCGCGTACTTGGACAGTGCTTCGGCGCGGGCCTGGGTGTTGAGGTCGGGGTCCGTGTACGTGTACCGGGTGGCGTCGTCGTTGATGAACCGCTGGACGACGACGCTCTGGACGGCGACACGCAGCGAGTCGAGGGTCGCCTGGGCCTCCGCTGCCCGCGCCTCGAGCGACTCGATGTCGGCCTCCAGCTCGCCGAGGACGGTCTCCGCGTCGGCGAGGTCGGCGGCCGCCTGGTTGGCCCGTCGCCTGGCTGACTCGAGATCGTCGGCGCCCGCGCCGGGCGCGACGGCCAGGAGGCCGAGCAGCACGGTCACGCCGAGCAGGGAACGCAGGAATCGAGTCATCACGGTGCCGCAGGAGGGTAGCGCCAGCATGACGGTTGTTGCAGTTCCGTGACGAAGCGAGGTCTTCTAGCGGTCCGATTCGTCCCGTATGTCCCCCACCAGCGCCTCGATGACGTCCTCGAGCGTGGCGATGCCCAGCGTCCGACCGGCGTCGTCGGTGACGACCGCCACGTGCAGCCGGTCGCGCTGCATCGCCAGCAGCGCATCATCGAGCGACGTCGACGCGCTCAGCACGAGCATGCGGCGTACCCGTCCCAGCGGCAGGGGCCGGTCCCTCGCCGCCCCCGACAGGGCGAGCAGGTCCTTGGCGTGGACGAACCCCATCACGTCGTCGACCTGCTCTCCTGCGATCAGCAGGCGGGTGTGCCCTGACGCCACGACGAGGGCTTCGGCGTCGGCGGGGGTCGCCGAGCGGGGCAGCCACACGATGCCCTCCCGGGGCACCATCACGGTCGTGATGCTCCGGTCGCCGAGGTCGAGCGCGCCGGTCAGGAGCCGGTGCGCCATCTCCTCGATCAACCCCTCGTCACGGGAGGCCCCGAGCATCACGGCGAGCTCATCCGCGGAGGCGGCCGTCGCCAGCTCGTCACGCGGCTCGATGCCGAGCAACTTGACCCCCGCGGCGGCCAGCCCGTTGAGCACCCGCAGCACGGGCCCGAACACGGTCACGTACGCCCGGTTCGGCACGGCCAGGGCGAGCAGCGTGCGCTCCGGGTCGGCGATCGCCACGTTCTTGGGGACCATCTCGCCGATGACCATGTGGAGGAACGCCACGATGGTGAGCGCGAGGACGAAGCCGAGGGTGTGGATCACGCTCTCGGGCAGGGTGACGAACCAGCCGATGCTGTCCACGATGAGCGCCGCGATGGTGGGCTCGGCGACGTAGCCGAGGAGCAGCGACGCCATCGTGATGCCGAGCTGGGCACCCGCGAGCTGCACGTTCAGGTGCCGCATCGACCCCACCGCGATCCGGGCCCGGGCGCTCCCGCGCTCCGCCATCGCCTCGAGCTTCGTGCGCCGGCTCGCGATCAAGGCGAACTCGACGGCCACGAAGAAGCCGTTGGCGACCAGCAGCGCGAGCATCACGAGGAGGTTGCGCGCGATCACCGGTTGTCACCGCCGGACTCCGTGTCGGCCACACGGCGAAGACGGACCGTCGCGATCCGCCGTCCGTCGAGCTCGACCACCTCGACGTGCCATCCGTCGTGGTCGAGGTCCTCACCGACCACCGGGATCCGGCCGAGCGTCGCCAGCACGAACCCGGCCAGGGTCTCGTAGTCGCCGTCGGGGAGGACGAAGCCACAGGCGTCGAACACCTCGTCGGGGTGCAGGGTGCCGGCGAGGAGCCACTCCCCTGGTCGCTGCACCCGCGTGAGCCTGTGGGTGGGCCGGTCGTGCTCGTCGTCGATCTCCCCGACGATCTCCTCGAGGATGTCCTCGAGCGTGATGATGCCGGCGGTGCCGCCGTGCTCGTCGACGACGACGGCGAGGTGGCTCCCCTCCCGGCGGAGGTCGGCGAGCAGATCGGCGAGGTCGCGCGTCTCCGGCACCACGAAGGCCGGCACCATCAGCCGATCCACGGGTTGCGTGGCACGCTCCTCGTAGGGCACGCGGTAGACGTCCTTGACGTGCACCACACCGACGGACGTCGTCGAGGTCGGCGCCAACCACCGGGAAGCGCGAGTGCCCCGTGGCAACGGCCGTGGCCGCGAGGGTCGCCACCACGTCGTCGATCGACAGGCTCACCACGGAGAGCCGTGGGATCAGTGCGTCGGCGGCGTCCTTCTCACCGAACCGGATCGAGCGCGTCAGAAGCGTGAGGGCCTCCGGTTCGAGGGTGCCCTCCTCGCCCGACGAGCGGATCAGCAGCTCGAGCTCCTCCAGCGAGCGCACGGACGTGAGCTCCTCCTGGGGCTCGATCCCGAAGCGGCGCACGGTCCAGTTGGCGGCCCCGTTCAGGAAGGCGATCAGCGGGCCCAGCACCCGGGTGATCATCAGCATCGGCGCGGCGAGGGCGTAGGCCGTCGGTCGTGGCCGCGCGATCGCGATGGACTTGGGGACGAGCTCGCCGACCACCATCGTGACGAAGGTGGCCACCACGAGGCCGAGGAAGATCGCCGTGCCCGAGGCCCGGTCGGCGCCCACCAACGGCTCGACGAGGGGCTCCAGCGCCGCGCCGAGGGTGGGCTCGGCGATGAAGCCGATCACCAGCGAGGTCACGGTGATGCCGAGCTGGGCCCCCGAGAGGTTGAAGGACAGCCGCTGGAGCGCCGTCGCGGTCGCTCTGGCTCGCCGGCTGCCGGCCGCGGCGTCCACGCCGACACGGTCTCGATCGACAGCGACCAGCGCGAACTCGACCGCGACGAAGAACCCGGTGGCGAGGATGAGCAGTAGTACGGCCAGCAGGCCGAGTGCGGTGTCGATGGGAGCCGTCCGGGAGGGGTGGACCGGGCCCCGCCCAATCTACGGGCCGCCGGTAGGGTGCCCCGTCATGGTCCTCGGACGTGACGTGCTGCTCGAGGTTCTGCGCACCGAGGGCGTCACGCACGTGTTCGGCAACCCCGGCAGCACCGAGCTCCCCCTCATCGACGCGCTCGCCGAGGCGGACGACCTCCACTACGTGCTCGCCCTCCAGGAGGCGACGGTCGTCGGCATGGCCGATGGCTACGCGCAGGCCACCGGTCGTCCGGCGTTCCTCAACCTGCACACGTCGGCCGGCCTCGGCAACGCCATCGGCAACCTCACGAACGCGCGTGCGAACCGCACACCGCTCGTCGTGACCGCCGGGCAGCAGGACTACCGACACATCGTCACGGACCCGCTGCTGTCGGGACCCCTGGTGGAGCTGGCCGCCGGGGCGGTGAAGTGGGGCCACGAGGTGCGCACTGCCGGTGAGCTGGGCACGATCATGCGCCGGGCCTTTCAGGACGCTGCCCACGCGCCGGGAGGACCCGTGTTCGCATCCCTTCCGATGGACCTCCTCGACCAGGAGGTGGCGTCGGCCGCGCCGCCGCCCTCGACCATCGATCGGGCCGCCGTGGCGGGGAGCCTGGACGAGCTCGCCGACCTCCTCACGGGGCCGGCGGTGGGGAAGGTGGCCATCGTGGTGGGTGACACCGTCGCCGCGTCGGGCGCGGTCGGTGCGGCCGTCGCGGTCGCCGAGGCGATCGGCGCTCCCGTCTTCGGTGCGCCGCTCCACGGGCGCGGCGTCTTCCCGCCGCTCCACCCGCTCTGGCGGGGGATGCTCAACCCGGCCGCCGTCGCCATCGCCCCGGTGCTCGCCTCGTACGACCGGGTGCTCCTGATCGCGGAACAGGCGTTCATGGTGTACCCGTACACGCCCGGTCCCGCGGTGCCTCCCCAGGTCGAGCTGCTCCACCTGTCGCCGGACGCGGGGCAGGTCGCACGGGCCTGGCCCGTCCGCCTCGGCCTGGTTGGACACCCTCGGGCGACCCTCGAGGCCCTCCTGCCGCTCGTCGCGCGCCCGCGCCGACGACGACGCCGTCGCCGACGCCCTCGCCGCCGCCCGGACGGCGCGGGCCGCCGAGGTGGCGGCGCTGGAGGACACCGCGCTCAGCCGCTACGGGCCCGCGCCGATGGACCCGATGGCCGCCGCCCACGCGCTTGTGCGCGCCATGCCCCCCGACAGCCTCGTGGTCGACGAGGCCATCACCACGGGCGTGTACGTGCGCGGGTTCCACCACTGGACCGAACCTGGCCGCTACTTCTTCTGCACGGGCGGCGGGCTCGGCTGGGGCATGCCCGCGGCCTGCGGCGTCTCCCTCGGCCACGCGAGGGCCCCGGTGCTGTGCGTCGTCGGCGACGGCTCCGCGATGTACTCACCGCAGGCGCTCTGGACCGCCGCCGCCCATGACCTGCCGGTGGTGTTCGCCGTCGTGAACAACCGCCAGTACAAGATCCTCAAGGGCTACCTCCGGGGCATGGGCGGGGCATCCGTGCGCACCGGGCGCTATGTCGGGATGGACCTCGACGAGCCACCGATCGACTTCCTCGCACTGGCCCACTCGATGGCCGTCGACGCAACGGCGGTCGACAGCACCGCCGACGTCGGCGACGCGGTGCGCGCGGCACTGGCTGCCGGTCGACCGCACGTGCTCGAGCTGATGATCAGCGCCTGAGCGCGACCTGAGGGTCCCGGCCCGTCACGACGCGAGCCGCTCCAGGAGCCGGGGTCGGGAGCGCTCGATCTCATCGGAGAGCAGTCGGTCCAGCGCCGGGACCCAGAGCCGACCTCCGTAGTGCAGGCGCATCGTGAGCGTGCTGCCTTCCTCGGCCTCGACGACCGCCGCATCGAGGACCCAGGCCGAGTGATCGCGCCCGTCGTGCTCTACTCGCTCGAAACGAGCGTGATGGAGAGGATCGTGCACCGTGCGCACCATCCGCAGGCGCTTCGCCCGGGCGAAGGGCCCGAGCCGCCCGCGGAGATCGACCGACCAGGCCGGCCCCACGTCGTCGACGTGTGCGTCGGTCGGCGCGGCCCGGGGCACGAGGTCGAGCCACTCGGGGTACCGGGTCAGGTCGTCCACCCAGGGGAAGAGCGCCGCCGGACCGCACGGTGCCTCCAGCGACGCGACGACGTCCACCGCTACCGCTCGCGGTCCTTGGCCTGTTGGCTGAGCTGGTCGACGACCTTGAGGAGCGCGTACGGGTTGACCGCCATGCCGCCGTCCGGGTGGATCTCGAAGTGCAGGTGGGGAGCACCGCCCTTGGCGTTGCCCGTGTCGCCCACCAGCCCGATGACGTCGCCGGCGTCCACGACCGTGCCGTCCGTGAGTCCCTCCGCGAACGCGCTGAGGTGCGCGTAGTAGTAGTACGTCCCGCTCTCGCCCTTGAGCCAGAGCTTGGTGCCACCGAGCACGTCCGTGCCCATCTCCGTGATGATGCCCCGCTCGCAGGCCAGGAGGGGCGTGCCGAACGGCGCCATGATGTCTGTGCCCTGGTGGGCGTGCTCGTACCCGGTGCCCATCATCCGGGGCGCCCCGAAGGAGTCCCAGAAGCTGTGCGGGTCGCCCACGGGGAAGACGAAGCCGTGGATGACGATCTCGGACCCGGCGGCGAACACGGCCAGGTTGAACTGCGCCGCGACGGTGGCTCGGCGCGACTCGACCAGGCTCGCCCGGGCGGCTTCCAGCTCGAGGCGGGCGTCGACGAGGCGCTCGGCCACCCCCACGAGGTAGGCGCTCACCTCCTGCTTGGCCGCCCGGTACTCGCGCAGGGCCTGGTCGTCGGCGTCGAGCACCGAGCCCAGCAGGGTCTCCGCGATGGCCAGCTCGTTCGGGTCGTCCGTGGCGACGAGAGCGCTCAGATCGTCGGTCTGGCCCCGGACGACGGCCGAGGCGGTGCGAGCCTCGAACTGGCGGCGGGCCGCCTCGACGCGCCGCACCGCGGCTCGCTCGTCGGTGGCGAGACCCGTGATCGCACCCTCCAGCCCGTCGAGCTCGGCTTCGAGCTCGACGACCCGCTGCTTCGTCTTCGCGTAGGTCGTCTCGAGGGCGACTGCCTCGGCCTGGGCCACGTCGAGCTGCTGCCGCACGATCCGTCCCGCTTGGATGCCGTACTCGCCGGGTTCGACCTCACGCGCCGGGACGGTGTCGGGCACGACCGGCACCGGCTCCTCGGGCAGCCCCTCCCCCAGGCCTGGATCCACCACGGCCGGGACGGTGGTGGTGGTCTCCCCGCCCGGGGGGACCGTGTCCGGCGGCACGGTGGTCGTCGGTTCGGGCGGCGGATCACCCTCCTGGGCGAGGGCGGGTGCGGCAAACGCCGACAGGCCGGCGAGGACCGCGGCGACGAGAGCGGCAAGGCGTCGACGGGGCACGGGAGAGGGTTTCGGCATCTGCGGTCAGGGACTGGAGGACAGCCCGGGGGCATCGTAGGGGCCCGCCTTGGGCCGCCCTGACATCCCCGACATCTCAGGCCTGCGGGTCACCCGAGCTCAGGCCGGCAGCGCCAGCACCGCCTCGGCCTCGACCGAGAGGCGCACCTCGGCCCCCACGGGCGGCACGTCGACACCGTCCCCGGGCAGCTCCAGGTCCAGGTCAGGAGCGTCGGCCACGGCCACTCGGACGAGGGTGCGGGCACCGGCGAACGTGCGCCCGGTCACCGTGCCGCGGATCGCTCCCGACGGATCGGGCCGCACCCCCTCGGGCCGCACCAGGACCGCGGCTGCCGTCCCCGACGCCCGGCCGAGGTCGCCCCAGGGGGTGCGGAGCCGCCCCCCCTCGACCGTGGCCGGCGCCACGTTCGTGAACCCCAGGAGACGGGCGACCTGGCCGCTGCGCGGGGATCCCCAGACCTCCACCGGCCTGCCCACCTGGAGCACGCGGCCGCCCTCGACCACGACGAGCCGGTCGGCGAGCGCGAACGCCTCTCGTTGATCGTGGGTGACGGCCACGACGGTGAGCTCGAGGCGGCGGAAGAGGTCGCGCAGCTCGTCGACGAGCCGCTCGCGCAGCGGTCGGTCGAGGGCCCCGAGGGGCTCGTCGAGCAGGAGCACCTTCGGTTGGGGCGCGAGCGACCGCGCGAGGGCGACGCGCTGCTGTTCACCGCCCGAGAGCGTCTGGATGGCGCGCCCACCCATGTCGGGGAGGCCGACGAGGTCGAGCAGCTCCGTCACCCGCCGCTTCGTCGCGTCCTCGGGGCACCGCTGCATGCGAAGCCCGAAGGCGACGTTGGCACCGACGTCGAGGTGGGGGAAGAGGGCATGGTCCTGGAACATCAGCCCCACCCCCCGTCGGTGGGGCGCGGTGCTGGTGTGGTCGACACCGTCGATCGTCACCGTGCCCTCGTCGAGCGACTGCAGACCGGCGATGGCGCGCAGGAGGGTCGACTTGCCGCTGCCACTCGGGCCGAGGATGGCGACCACCTCACGCGGCGCGACCTCGAGGTCGACGCCCGCGAGCGCGGGCGAGCCCCCGAACCGCACGGTCACGCCAGCGAGCGTCAGCCGCGGCGTCACACCCAGCCCCCATGGCTGCCGGCTCGCGGCCGCCACCGGTCGACGAGCAGGACGGCCGTCGAGGTCAGCACCATCAGCACGGTGCTCAGCGCGAACGCCTGGCCGGCGTTGATGGTCCCCGGGCGGCCGAGCAGCCGCGCGATCGTCACCGGCACGGTGGGTGCGTCGGCCCGGGCGATCACCGTGGTGGCACCGAACTCGCCCAGGGAGATGGCGAACGCGAACGCGGCGGCGACGAGCACCGCGCGGCGGACCAGAGGGAGATCGACCGCTCGCCACGCACGGACCGGCGACGCGCCGAGCATGGCCGCGGCCTCGTGCAGGCGTGGATCGATCGACCGCAGCACGGGCATCATCGTGTGGACCACGAAGGGCAGCGCGATCACCGCCTGCGCGATCGGGACCAGCCACGGGCTGGCGCGCAGGTCGAGGGGCTCGTCGAGCGCGATGAGGAACCCGAAGCCCACCGTCACCGCCGAGGTGCCCAACGGGACGAGCAGCAGGCCGTTCACGAACCGGGCGACCCGTCCCTCGGATCGCGCGAGCGCGGCGGCTGCCATCCCCCCGAGCCCGACCGCGAGGATCGTCGCGATCGCCGCGAACCGCAGGGAGTTGCCCACGGCCTCGAGCGGCGACACGAACAATCGAGAGCTCGGATCCACGCCGGCCAGCGCTCGCCACGCGGACAGCCCGTGCCCGTCGCCGGTTCGGAACGAGCGCTCGACGAGCGTGGCGAGCGGCAGCCCCAGGAACACCGCCAGCGCGGCGAGGTTGCCCCGCACCCACCACGTCTCGCCGCGGGTGGTCGCCTGGCGGCGACGGGCAGGGGCGAGGGCCACGGCTGCCGCGCCGCGGCGGCGCTCGAGGCGGTCCTGAACCAGGAGCATGGCGGCGACCGCGGTCAGCTGGAGCAGCGCCAGAACCGACGCGACGGGCAGGTCCAGCAGGTCAGCCGTCTGGCGGTAGATCTCGACCTCGAGGGTCGTCCGGTGGCCGCTGCCGAGGAGCCGCACAACGCCGAAGGAGGTGAAGGTGAACAGGAACGTGATGGCCGCCGCCGACGCGATCGCGGGCCTCAGCGCCGGCAGCGTGACCCCCCGGAACGCGCGCCACCGCGACGCGCCGAGGGTGCGGGCCGCCTCCTCGGTGCGTGGATCGAGGCCCTCCCAGAGCCCGCCCACCACGCGCACGACGACCGCGAAGTTGAAGAAGGCGTGGGCCAGGAGGATTGCCGTCGCGCTCCCCTGCAGGTGAAGCCCGATCGGGCTCTGCGCGCCGACGAGCGCGAGGAAGGCTGCACCCACCACGACCGTCGGGAGCACGAACGGCACGACGACGAGCGCCTGGACGATCCGACGTCCGCGGAACTCGTAGCGGGCCAGCACCTGCGCGCACGGCAGCGCGACGAGCAGGGTGAGCGCGGTCGACGCGGCAGCCTGCCAGATCGTGAACCAGGCCACCTGGCGCATCTGCGGGTCGCCGAGCACCCGGCCGACACCGGAGAGGTCCCATCCGTCGCTCGTCCGCAGGCCCTCGGCCACGATGTTGAGAACCGGCCACAGGAAGAACAGCGAGAGGAACGCGGCGGGTGCCGCGAGGAGGCCGGCCGCCCAGCGTCGACGGATCAGCGGAGCACGAGATCGGTCCACCGGTCGATCCACTCCTCGCGGTGCGCGCCGATGTCCGACGCGGGCAGCTCGTACACGTGCTCCGGCAGGGCCGCGTGCTCGACGAACAGGTCGGGCAGCTCGATGTCGGCTCGCACCGGGAACACGAACATCGACAGGGGCACGTCGGCCTGCACCTCGTCCGAGAGCAGGAAGTCGACGAGCTGCTGGGCCTCCTCCTCGTGGTCCGTGCCGGCGAGGATGCCGGCGCCCTCGACCTGGCGGTAGCAGCTCGCGTCGATGACCCCGACGGGCGACTCGGTGATCGGCGGGTCGGCGTAGAGCACCTCGGCGGGCGGGCTCGAGGCATACGACACGACGAGCGGTCGGGTCCCCTCGCTGGCCCCGCCGCCGGAGAACGCCCCGTTGTAGGCCTCCTCCCAGCCGTCGACGACCTGCACACCGTTGGCGCGCAGGTCGCTCCACCACTTCTCCCAGCCGTCCTCCCCGAACTCGGCGATGCTCGCCAGCAGGAAGGCGAGGCCCGGCGACGAGGTCGCGGCGTTCTCGACGACCAGGAGGTCGGCGTAGGCCGGGTCGACGAGGTCGGCGAGGCTGGTCGGCACGGGCACGCCGTGCTCCGCGAACCAGGTCTTGTCGTAGTTCAGGCAGACGTCGCCGTAGTCGATCGGTGTGACCCTGTGCTCAGGGTCCAGCAGGAGGGCGTCGTCCACCTGGTCGAGGCCCTCGGCCTGATAGGGGATGAAGAGGTCGGCGTCGAGCGCCCGCGAGACGAACGTGGAGTCGACCCCGAACAGCACGTCGGCCTGGGGGTTCCCGTTCGTGAGGATGGCCTGGTTGACCACCTGGCCGGCGTCCCCACCCTGGATGAGCTCCACCTCGATGCCCGTCTCCTCGGTGAAGGCGTCGAGCACGCCCTCGCTGAGCAAGAAGGAGTCGTGGGTCAGCAGGCGCACTCGACGGGTGTCGCCGCCCGCGTCGTTGCCGGAGTCACCACACGCGACGAGCGGGAGGCAGAGGGCCAGGCCGGCCAGCGCGAGGGATCGGCGGCAGGACGTGGTCATCGCTGGTGCTCCTGATGGTGGGTGCCGAGCGAGCCGGGCTGGACGGCGACCAGCACCCCGCTCTCGATCTGGACGGTGGCGGGCGACTCGATGAGCTCGTTGCTGATGCCGCGCGTGGATCCGGCACGCAGGTCCTCGTGGGCGAGCGGGTACAGCAGACCGGTGGTGGTGACGCCCTCGGCTGCACCGTGCAGCGGCACCAGGCTCACGAGGTCGCCGAGCGGTCCGGTCAGCGCCGCGGCGCGCCGCACCACCGTGAGGCGGGCCGCACCCATCTGCGCGGTCACGGCCGCGGTCGCGTAGGCGGGTGCGGCGAGGAGCAGCGCGTTGCCGAGCAGGTGATCGAGGCGCCCGCCGTGCCCGCCGAGCACGTGGATCCGCGCCGGCTGGAGGGCGACGGCTGCGTCCAGCGCCAGCTCGAGGTCCGTGGCGTCCTTGGCCTCCGGGTGCCGCTCGATCACGGCGCCGTCTGCCTCTGCCCGCGCCAGGCCATCCGCGGTCACGGAGTCGAAGTCGCCGATGGCCAGGTCGATCGCCAGGCCGAGCGCCTGCGCGTGCTCGATGCCCGAGTCGACGGCGACGACGTAGGCGTCCGGCGAGACCCCGTCCAGGTGCGCGGGGTCGATCGGGTCACCGCCCGTCACCACCACCACCATGTCGCTCGCGCCTGGCGCTGCCATCTGCCGATTCCCTCCGCCGGCATTACCCGGTTCAGGTTCTTCGGGTCAGTGGCGTGCCGTCGCCGGCTGGCCACCCTCTCAGCCCGGCTACCCCGAGCTCCCCTTCGTGCACCCGTCAGGGTATCGGCTCAACCCAGCGACCGATACCAGCCCTGGAAGCGCTGCACCGCGCCGAACCCGAGGGCCCGGTTGATCCGCAGCATGGGCTCGTTGCTGGTGGCGTTCCACGTCTGGACGACCTCCACCGCCGGACGCTCGTCGCGCAGCCGCAGGTGGTTGACGGCCTTCATCCAGGCACCGAGGCCGTGTCCACGGTGGTCCGGGTTCACCCCGGTGTCGCCCTGGAACACGATCCACGGCCGTGCCGCCGGGAGGTACATCTCGCTGATGCCCACGAGCTCACCGCTGGCGTCATGGCGCACACCGAGGTTCCACCACTGCTGGTGCGCGGCCACGCTCGCCGCCTCCACCGCCAGCAGCTCGTCCACGGTGTAGGTAGCCTCGGCCTCGCCTTCCCACCTGGGTGCGTCGTTCATCACGTGGCGGGCGTGGATGAAGTCCTTCGCCAGATCCTCGGATGGGCACGGGACGTCGTAGGCGACGAGCGAGTAGCCCTTGGCGCGCTCACCGGCCGCCCGCCACTCGTCGAGAAGGCCGTCGGAGATGGCCCTCGGGTCGGTGCGGTTCAGCTCGACGACCATGTCCGGGCGGAAGCCCGCCTGCTCGACGATCCTCTCGTCGGGGCTGCCGACCGCCACCTCGAGCGTGATGCTCGTGCGACCGTCGGCCCGCGCCTCGGCGGCGAGGGCGGCTCCGACCGCCCGGCCCACGCCCTGCCGGCGAGCGGTGGGGTCGACGAAGGCGCGCATGGTGCACCCACCTGGCCCCTCCCGCCAGAACGCGTGACCGTGCGCGACGACGGCGCCGTCGTCGTCGCGGGCGAGGCATCGCGTCATGCGCTCCGGGTGGGCGGTGAAGCGATCCGAGTCGACGTAGGCGGTCTCGCTCATCAGTGGCTCGCCGGGCACCCACTCGGCCCAGACGTCGTTGTGGATGCGGGTCACCGTGGCCAGGTCGGTCGGCGAGAGCTCGCTGGCCCACGCGAAGGGCTCGATGGTGACGGCCACGGCGAGAGCATCGCCCTCGCGGCGCCGGGAGGCCACCGCGTTACCGTCGCCCGCATGGAGCGCACGCTGTTCGACGCCGACCACGAGCTGTTCCGGGACTCGGTCCGGGGGTTCATCCGCACCGAGCTCGTCCCCCACCACGAGGACTGGGAGCGCGCCGGCATCGTCGACCGCGACGTGTTCCGGAAGGCCGGCGCACTCGGCTTCCTCGGGATGGCCGTCCCGGAGGAGCTCGGCGGGGGCGGCGTGACCGACTTCCGGTACAACGTGGTCATCGCGGAGGAGATCCAACGAGCCGGCGTGAACGCCGCCGGGCTGGGATGGACGCTCCACAACGACATCTGCCTGCCGTACTTCCTCACGCTCACCACCGACGAGCAGAAGGCGCGCTGGCTGCCTGGCATCTGCTCCGGGGAGCTCATCACCGCCATCGCGATGACCGAGCCGGGGATCGGTTCCGACCTCGCGTCGATGTCGACCAGTGCAGTGCTCGACGGCGGCCACTACCTCGTGAACGGGTCGAAGACCTTCATCACGAACGGCATCAACGCCGATCTCGTGATCACGGCGGTCAAGACCGACCCCACCCAGCGGCACGCCGGGATGAGCCTGGTCGTGCTCGAGCGGGGCATGCCCGGGTTCGAGCGGGGACGCAACCTCGAGAAGATCGGGATGCACGCACAGGACACGGCCGAGCTGTTCTTCACCGACGTCGCGGTGCCCGTGGCCAATCGGCTCGGCGACGAGGGCAGCGGGTTCCGCTCCCTGGTCACCAAGCTCCCGCAGGAGCGCCTGTCGATCGCGATCACGGGCGTGGCCGCCGCACGGCAGGCCCTCGATCTCACGCTCGACTACGTCAAGGAGCGCACTGCGTTCGGCCGGCCGATCGGGTCCTTCCAGAACAGCCGCTTCCGTCTGGCCGAGATGGCGACCGAGGTGGAGATCGCCCAGACCTTCGTCGACCGCTGCGTCCTCGCGCTGAACGAGGGCGCGCTCACCGCCGAGGAGGCGGCCATGGCGAAGTGGTGGTGCACGGAGCTGCAGAAGCGGGTGATCGACACCTGCCTTCAGCTCCACGGCGGATACGGCTACATGGCCGAGTACCCGATCGCGCGTGCCTACGCCGACGCCCGCATCACGACCATCTACGGCGGTACCACCGAGATCATGAAGGAGATCATCGGTAAGTCCCTCGGCGTGTGACCCCGATCCCCGCCCCGCCCGAGGCGATAGGTCCCGGTAATGCCGACTCGAGGTCCTGAGTCCCGGATGCGGGACCCATGACCTCAGGTCGGACGAAGTGGGACCCATCGCCTCGGGCGATCATGGAGCCGCTACGCCGCCCGTCGGAGGAGAGCGAGACGATGCTCTCGTGTCTCGGCCACCACCGCACAGACCTCGCCGGGCTCGCCGTTGATCTGCTCGTGGACGAAGCGCAGCGGCACCCACCCTGCTCGCACCACCTGCGCGTCCCGCTCGCGGTCACGCCGGGCGGCCTCCATCCGGGTGTGCCACCGTCGCCCGTCGGCTTCCAGCACGATCTGGGCGTCTCGATACGCCCCGTCGACGAGGCCTGCGTCGAGCGCCCTACCCGGCAGCGGCACCTGTCGCTCAGGCGCCGGGAGGCCCCCGGCTTGGAGCGTCGCGAACAGCGCACGCTCCAGCTCCGAGGCGGGGGGCACGAAGCCGTCGCCGCGCGCGTCGAGCATTCGGGCGACCGTCTCGATGCCTGGCTTGCCGGGTCGGGCAAGATCCGCCAGGACGGCCGCGATCTCCCCATACGTCGTCTGGTGCGACCTGACCAGGTCGTCCGCCACGCGGCCGACCACATCGATGGCCCTGGTGGCGCCGAGCTCGACGACGGCGCGCGCAGGCGAGCTCACCGGAAGCCCGCGCAGCAGCATCCGTTGGGCTGGCCTCATGTCGTCGATCTGGTGAACGAAGATCCCACGCAGCCGGTGGTGGGATCCGTGGGACGCCGTCAGCGTGACCGGCTCAGCGGGAAGCCGTTCAGCCCCGTGGAGCAGCGCGGCTGCCTCGTGGCTGATCACGCCGTGCCGAAGGCCCACGGCCAGCACCGCGCACCACAGTTCGAGCGTCCAGGAGTCCGGCGCGCCGGTCATCACGTAGACGCCGGGGAAGCGCCGGGTCCAGGCACCGGTCGCGATCCTTCGGCTGATCGTCGACGTGGGAAACCCGAGCTCGACGGCCTGGCGGAAGGAGAAGGCTCCCATCTGCCGGCCGGCCAAGACCCCGAGGCGTGCATCTCGTCCGTTCGCAACCATGCCCGAAGTCTGAACCCCGGGGTGTGACAGCCCCAGCGACCACCCTGAGGTCGGCGAGGTCATAGGTCCCGTTGGCGGCACCTCGAGGTCATGGGTCCCGCATGCGGGACCCATGACCTCAGGTCGGACGAAATGGGACCCATGACCTCGGGCGGGATGGGTGGTCTGCACCGACACACGATCGCAACATAGGCTCAGGGGGCGGACAGAAGGTGCCGAAGGAACTGGGCACGGGCGGACCCCGAACACCCCGCCAGCCCGAGGAACCACCCCGCATGTCCCGAGATCGCACCCTTCGCCAGCTCTTGCTCAGCGCCGTCACGGCCGTCGTGCTCCTGGGTGTGATCGCCCCCCCGACTCCTGCTGCCGCGGCCGACATCGTGAAGCCGATCGTGTTCCCGGTGGACGGAAACGTCACGTACACGGACACGTTCGGCGCACCCCGAACCGGTCACACCCACGAGGGCCAGGACCTGATGGGCCAGAAGATGATGCGCCTCGTGTCGGCCGTCGACGGCACGGTCCACCGCCTCGTGTTCAACAACGCGTCCACCGGCGGCAACTCGATCACGATCAAGGGCGCGGACGGGTGGACGTACCACTACCTCCACGTCAACAACGACACGCCGGGCACCGACGACGGACTGGCCACACGGGACCAGGCGTTCCCCACCAACATCGTCGTGGGCGCACGGGTGGCGAAGGGCCAGCTCATCGCCTACATGGGTGACTCGGGCAACGCCGAGAGCGCGGGCGCGCACCTCCACTTCGAGATCCGGGAGCCACCGCTGCCCGGCGCCTACACCGGCGCACCCATCAACCCCTACGCGTCCCTCCAGGCCGCCACCCGGGCGACGAGCACGCCGGCCAGGTGGTACCTGCGCGCCGCGGCGAGCAGCGGCGGATCGACGCACACCTTCACCTACGGCACGGAGCCCGGCGACCAGGCGGTCCTCTGTGACTGGGACGCCGACGGGCTCGACGAACCCGTCATCTACCGCGCCGGCACCTGGCAGCTCCGCACGGGCGTCACGGAGCCGGCGGTGGCACGTGAGCTCACCTTCGGGACGGCGCAGGACACGCCCCTGTGCGCGGACCTCGACGGCGACGGGGCTGACGAGCCGGTCTTGTTCAGCGCTGGCACGTGGACCGTGCGCACCGACTTCGAGGTCGCCGGCGCCACCGAGTGGACCGCCGCCTACGGCACCACCGGCGACCGACCGGTCCTCGGCGACTGGGACGGCAACGGCTCGGCTGACCTCGGCGTGTACCGCGGCAACGTCTGGTACCTGCGCACGAGCGGGGCGCCGGTCGGGTCCACCGCGCACCGCTACGCCTACGGCCGGTCGACCGATGTCCCGGTCGCCGCGGACTGGGACGGCACCGGCGGTGACGAGCCGGGCGTCTTCCGCGCCGGCACCTGGTACCCGAAGGCGACCGCCGGCATCGGCACCGCGTCGCTGGCCTCGTTCACCTACGGGACCGCCGGGGACCAGCCCCTCACCGGCGTCTGGGTATCCACGACCACGACGAACATCGGGGCCTACCGACCCGGCCGCTGACCGGGTCGTCACAGCTAACGCCGGAGCAGGTCCTTGGCGATGTGGGTGATCTGGATCTCGTCGGTGCCGGCGTAGATCTGCAGCACCTTGGCGTCGCGGGCGAGCTGCTCGACCTCGGAACTCCGCCATGTAGCCGTTGCCGCCGAAGAGCTGCACCGCCTCCATCGCCACCTCGGTGGCGGCTCGGGCGGAGTACAGCTTCATCGCCGACGCCTCGGCGAGGGTCAGGCCTCGACCCGCCGCCGACATCTCGATGTAGCGGAACACGAGGTTCTGCACGTTGAGCCGGGCGACCTCCATCCGGGCCAGCTTCTCCTGGATGAGCTGGAACTCGCCGATCGGCTGGCCGAACTGCACGCGGTCCTTCGCGTACTCGACGCACAGCTCGAGGCACTCGCTCGATGATGCCGAGCGACATGGCCGCGACGCCGGAGCGCTCCATGCGAGAAGGTGTCCTTGGCGCCCTCCCGGCCACCGGCCGGGAGATCCTCGGTCTCGCCGATCAGGCGGTCGCGCCCGACCCGGACGTCGTCGAGGAACAGCTCGCCGGTCGGCGACGAGTGCATGCCCATCTTGCGCAGCGGCTTCGACTGCTCGAAGCCCGGCATGCCCCGGTCGAGCACGAAGGACAGGATCTTGCGCTCGGCCGGCGGGTTGCCCTCGTCGAGCTTGCAGATGAACACGATGGTGTCGGCGTAGGGGCCGTTGGTGATGAAGGTCTTCGAGCCGTTCAGCAGGTACTCGTCGCCGTCGCGCCGGGCGGTGCGACTTCATCGAGCCGAACGCGTCCGAGCCGGAGCCCGGGCTCGGTGATGGCCCACGCGCCCGACCTTCTCCATGCGTCAGCAGGTCGAGCACCCACCGCTCCTTCTGGGCGATCGTGCCCTTCGACATGATGGCGGCGCGCGGTGAGGCCCATGCTGACCGCCCATGGCCGTGACCATGCCCGGGCAGTACCGGCAGAGCTCGATGATGGGGATCATCGTCATGGCGATGGCGTTGGGATCGCCACCGCCCCGACGCTCGCCCTTGGCGGGCGCCTCCTCCTCGCCGGCGGCGATCCGCTTCTCCCGCTCGATCTGCGCCTTGAACCGATCGCGGGCCATGGCGTCCATGCCGAAGGTGGCGAACAGCTTGCGGAGGATGTCGTAGGGCGGGAGGTCGCCGTGCTCGAGCTCCTCGCGCGTCGGGGCGATCTCGGCCTGTCGACGAACTGGCGGACCGCGTCGCGGATCATCAGCTGCTCTTCGGACCACTCGAACATGCGGACTCCCAGGGGACGAGGTCGTTGCCGGCGTCGCGAAGGCTAGGAGCGCGCCGCGACGGCTGTCAGGTCGCTCAGGGCCAGGGGTTCTCCGGTCTCTCCCGGATCAGGTTGCCGTCGAGGTCGTACTCGGGGCGGTCGTCGCCCTCGTGCGCCTCCTCGCGAGGCCTCGGCGGCGCGGCCCACGGGTCGCCCTCCGCCTGCTCCGCGCGTGCGACCTCGAGGCCGTACGCCTCGTCGCCCGGCGTCAGCGGCCGTCCCTCGTCGTCTCGGAAGGGACTCGGCCACAGCTCGTACACGACACGTGGGACGTTCTCGACGAAGGCCTCCGCGACGCGCATCAGCGCGGGGACCATCGGTGGACGGACCGGATCGCTGACGAGCAGCACCCAGCGACCCTTCACGAAGAAGGCGAAGTGCGCGTCGGTGGACAGCAGGAAGTCGATCATCCGCGCGTCGACGAGGGTCACGGCGAACCGGCGGTCGGGCGATCGGAGCGCGAAGCGACGGTTGAACTCGTCCGACTCGAGCTCGATGTCTCCGAGCCCGACGAGGTCGAGCGCCCGTTCGATCAGACCCTCACGAGTGATCGAGACGTCCGGCCAGGCTCCGTCGACCTGGGCCATCACGCACGAGAAGTAGGTGTGGGTCCGGCGGACCTGCCCGAAGTCGTCCTTCCGCTCCACGTAGTAGCTGAAGTCGAAGGCGCGGGTCGCCAGGCCATCGGGGCGGTCCCTCCACACCACGTTCTGCACCTGTCGTCCGTCGCCCCTTCGGAACAGCGGGAAGGCCACACGGGTGCTCCCGAACGGGTCGACGGCGCTGTGCTCGAGGCCGTTTCGGGCGGCGACGGACGCCAGGGACTCCTCTCCCCGCTGGCGCCGCACCCACGGGATCAGCACCACGGCGATCACAACGCACGTCGCTGCCGCCAACAGAAACCCCGCCATGGGTGCCATGATCGCCCATCCGCGCGAACCACCCGCGGAATGTGGTGATCCGGCCCCGAGGTGGCATCCTGGTGGGCCCCCAATGCCCCAGTAGGAGAGAACGAGTGCCCTTCAAGGTCGGTGACAAGGTCGTGTACCCCCACCACGGAGCCGCGGTGATCGAGGGGACGGACACGATCACCATGCCCGACGGGGGCAAGAACAAGTACTTCGTCCTGCGGATGACCCACGGTGATCTCACCCTGAAGGTCCCCACCGACCGTGCCGAGGAGATCGGGATGCGCTACCCGATCTCCAAGGAGGACGTCGAAGACGTGTTCGAGGTGCTCGCCAAGAAGGACGTGCGCGAGCCCACCAACTGGTCGCGACGGTTCAAGAACCACCAGGAGAAGCTCAAGTCCGGCGACGTGTACCAGGTCGCCGAGGTCGTGCGGAACCTCGCGCTGCGAGACGCCGACAAGGGCCTCTCCGCCGGTGAGAAGTCGATGTTCGTGAAGGCGCGCCAGGTGCTCGTGAGCGAGCTCGCCTTCGCGCTCAACATCTCCGAGGACACGGCGCTCGACCGCCTCAACAAGACCCTCAGCTAGTGCCCTGGCGTCTCCGACGCGCTGTCGCGCTCGTGGCGGTCGCAGCCCTCGCCTGCGCCTGCAGCGGCGATGACGGCGGTGAGACCGTCAACACCACCACCACCGCCCCCGTGAGCACCACCACCACCGCCCCCACCACCACCGCCCCGCCGCTGACCGGCGCGCCGCTCGTGGTCGTCGAGCAGGGTGTGTCGACCTTCCCCGATCCCTTCGATCCCCGGGCGGACCTGGGCGGCTACGGGGTCGTCATCGAGAACCCCAACCCAGACGTGATGGCCACAGGCGTGCGCGTCGTCACCCGCGTCCTCGACGATGCCGGCACCGAGCTCATGGTCGACAGCGCCCTCCTCAACGCCGTCCTCCCCACGCAGCGCATGGCCGTCGGCCGCACCCTCATCGAACCGATCGAGGGGCCGACCCGACTCGACGTCACCGTCGAGGTCAGCGCCTGGCTCCTCCCCGCGTCCACCGACGGGCGCCTCGTCGCCGAGGGCGTCGTCACGGAGCCGGAGGAGGGCGGCGGTTCGGTCACCAAGTTCACGGTGCGCTCGACCTGGCCCGAGGCCGAGGAGGGGGTCGACGTCACCGCGGTCTACCGCGCGCAGGACGGGCGGATCCTCGGTGCCGAGTCCACCTCGCTCGCCAGGGTCCCGCCCGACGAACCCGTCGCCGGCCAGATCCGACTGCTCTCCCCCATCCCCGACCTCGCCTCCACCGAGGTCTTCGTCGGCCGGGGCTTCGCCGCCCTGACCACCGGTTGACCCCCCCCAGGAGCCTCACCATGCGCCGCATCCTTGCCACCGTCTTCTGCCTCACCCTGCTGGGGGCCGCCTGCGGTGACGACAAGCCCGTCCGCGAGACGACCCCCACGACCGACGCGCCCGTCGAGCTGGCCAGCACGGACATCGAAGACATCGAGGTGACCGGGGCGGCCGGCGAGAAGCCGACCCTGACCTTCGAGCAGGCCTTCGGGGTGGACGAGACCACCCGACGGCTGGTCACCGAGGGCGACGGCGAGCCCATCGCCCAGAACGCCGTGATCACCTTCGACTTCCTGTTCGTCAACGGTCGTGACGGCACGGAGATCGGCACGTCGTACGGGAGCGAGCCGGCCGAGCTCGTGTTCGAGGACTCGCTGATGGCCGGGATCTACGAGGGGCTCGACGGCGTCCCGGCCGGGAGCCAGGTGCTCATCGCCATCGCGCCGGACGACGGTGCCGGCGCCGACCCCGAGTCGGGCCTGCTGGACACCGACACCGTGATCTTCTACGCGGAGATCCACGACGTGCGGATCATCCCCCAGCGCGCCGACGGCGAGGCGGTGGCTCCGGTCGCTGGTCTGCCCACCGTCGAGCTGGCCGACGACGGCGCTCCGACCATCACGGTGCCCGAGGGCGAACCGCCGGCGGACCTGATCGTGCAGCCGCTGATCACGGGCACCGGGCCGGTGGTCGAGTCGGGCCAGACCGTCACGGTCCACTACACCGGCGTGCTCTGGGCCGACGGCACGACGTTCGACTCGTCGTGGGAGTCAGGCGCACCGGCCAGGTTCGAGATCGGCACCGGCGCGGTGATCCCGGGCTGGGACGAAGGGCTCGTCGGACAGACCGTCGGGTCGCAGGTCCTGCTCGTGGTGCCGCCCGCGAAGGGCTATCCGGAGGGCTCACCCGATGGGTCCATCTCCGCCACCGACACCCTGGTGTTCGTCATCGACATCCTCGACGCGAGCTGATCGTCAGGCCGGGCAGCCGGCCTCGGCGACGCGCGCGAGCGCAGCATCGAGCCGACCGTCGGGGATGCGACCGAGGTTGACCGCCTCTTCGAGCCGATCGAGGACCGCTTCCACGTCGGTCGGCTGCGAGAGCAGGAGCACGTCGGCTCCCGCTGCCAGCGCCCGCTCGGCCGCCTCGGGGACCTCGAACCTCGACCGCACGGCCTGCATGGCCGCCAGGTCGTCGGTGACCACCAGCCCCGCGAACTCGTACCCGGCGCGCAGCAGTCCGATGGCCGCGGGCGAGAGCGACGCGGGCACACCCGCCTCGGTCAGTCCGGGCACGTCGAGGTGGCCCATCATCACCCCGTTGGGAGGGGTGGCGAGGATCGCGTCGTACGGCACGAGATCGCTGCTGCGAAGCAGGTCCAGCGACGGGACGACGGACGGCCCCTCGTGGGTGTCTGCGTCGGCGTGGCCCTGGCCGGGGAAGTGCTTCAGCACCGGCAGCACCCCCGCCTGCCGCAGCCCGGCCGCGTAGGCACCGGCCTTGGAGGTGACCACGTCGGAGGTGTCGCCGAAGGATCGATCCCCGATCCCTCCGGCACTCCCCACGTCGACGACCGGCGCGAACACCAGGTTGATCCCGAGCGCTCGAAGGTCGGCGCCGCGAGCGGCCGCGAGGGCCGTCAGCGCCTCCGGGGACTCCTCCGCGAGCGCGGCGGCGCTCGGGAGCTCGTCGAGCACGCCTTCCAGAGGCTGCACCTGCCCGCCCTCGTCGTCGACTGCGACCAGCAACGGCAGGCCGTCCCCTCGTGGATCCGCGAGGGCGCGGTCGTCCCAGATCGCCATGCCGCCCCGCACGAACAGCCCGCCGGGCCGCGTGGCGCCGTCCAGCAGGGCCGTCGCGTCGCCCGGCGCGTCGCCGTCGACGCCGATCATCAACGTCATCGCGAGCCTGGCGCGCAGCGGCAGCGCCGCCGCCGCCGCCGCACACGTCTCCAGAGTGATCTCCGCCGCGGAATCGTCCGTGGCGTCGTCGCCGTCCCCGCCGCGGGTCACACACCACGGAACGATCAGCACGGGTGCGACCAGCGCACCGACCACGATGCGCCGGCGGCGATACACGACCGCCGGTCGGCGCCGAGGCGCGAGCGCGCCGACCGCGACACGACCAGGCGTCCGTCCCGTTCGCCCGTAGCCGTCCACGGCGCGTGAGTCTGCCCGCGCACCCGTCTCCGTGCGACAGAGTGGGGGGATGGAGCTACTCGGTCCGGATCACATCGTCCTCGTCTCCCCCGACCCAGAACGCCTCGTCGCGTGGTACTCGGAGCACCTGGGCACCGAGGTGCTCCGCCTCGAGGAGTGGCGGCGCCAGGAGGTGCCCTTCGTCTCCCTGCGCGTGAGCCCGACGTTCCTCATCGACGTGATGCAGGGGGATCGCACCGGCACGAACGTCGACCACGTGGCACTCACCGTCGCTGGGGTCGACCTCGACGAGCTGGCCACCTCGGGTCGCTTCGAGGTCGAGATGGGACCGGCGGATCTCTACGGCGCGCAGGGCACCGGCCGGGGTCTCTACACGAAGGATCCCGACGGCAACCGGGTGGAGCTCCGCACCTACTGACCGCCCATGAGCCTCGGAGGACCACGCCTGCGAACACCCGAGTGCCCGACGGTCCGCGCCTCGACCTGGGTGCGCCTTCCCCGTGCCGCGGGCCTGACCGCGCTCGTCCTCATCGGTCTGGCCGGCTGCTCCGGAGACGGTGCCACCTCGCGCGCCGCGGCGACCACGACGACGCGTGCGGCGACGCCCGAGAGGACAACAGGCCCTGTGGCAGATCTCTCCGAGGAGATCACTGGTGCGAACGTCCCGTTCATCGCCTCCGCGTCGCCGGCCCGCACGGAGGACGCCGGGTACGTCGAGCACGAGTACGTGGCGTCGGGGACGGCGTCGTCCTACCTTGCTGCCGGCGCACTGACCGAGGACGGCCGCTGGTCGTTCGAGCCAGCCGGCACCGCGCCCGTACCGCACACGGATCCTCGTCCGGCGCCCGGCCGCCGCCGTGGACTTCAGCGGCACGGTGGTGGTCGAGTGGCTCAACGTCAGCGGCGGGACTCGAGGCCGACCCCGAGTACGCCAACCTCGAGGAGGAGATCCTCCGCCAGGGCCACGTCTGGGTCGGCGTCTCGGCGCAGCTGATCGGCGTGGAGGGAGGCCCCGTGCTCGTGGAGGTGCCGGGCGCCGAGGGCATCGCCGGCAAGGGCCTGAAGGCGATCGATCCGGAGCGCTACGGCTCGCTCGAGCACCCCGGCGACGGCTACTCGTTCGACATCTTCACGCAGGTGGCGCGGGCGCTGGTGGCAGGCGGCCCGGCGATGGGCGACCTCGAGGCACGACAGATGATCGCGGCCGGTGAGTCGCAGTCCGCGCTGGCGCTCGTCACCTACCACAACGGCGTCCAGCCGCTCACGGGGGCGTTCGACGGGTTCCTGATCCACAGCCGCTTCTCGGCTGCCCTGCCCTGGTCGGGCCGGGCGAGTACGCCGACCTCGCCGGCTCGATCGGCATGCCACCCGTTCGCTTCCGGACCGACCTCGACGCACCCGTGCTCGACCTCCAGACGGAGGGCGACGTCGCCGGCGTCCTGCAGTCGGTCGCGGTGCGCCAGCCGGACACCGGGCGCTTTCGGCTCTGGGAGGTCGCCGGGACCGCCCACGCGGACACGCACCTGGTCGGATCCGATCGCCGACGCGATCCCGTGCGGCGTCCCGATCAACGACGGGCCTCTCCACCTCGTCGCCAAGGCCGCCTTGCGCCAGCTCGACCAGTGGCTGCGCACGGACGAGCCCCCGCCCGAGGCGCCGCGCATCGAGCTGATGGAGGGAGACACCCTCGAGATCCGTCGCGACGCAGACGGGATCGCGCTCGGCGGTCTCCGCTCCCCACCGGTCGACGTTCCGGTGGACGTGCTCTCCGGTGCACCAGGGCCGAACCCCGCGATCATCTGCCTCCTGCTGGGATCGACCACCCCCCTGCCGGACCGCCGGCTCGCCGAGCTCTACCCCTCACGCGCCGACTACGAGCAGCGCTACGAGGCGGCTGTCGACGAGGTCATCGCCACCGGCTTCGTGCTCGAGGAGGACCGGGACGCGCTGCTGGCCTACGCCGACCCGTCCCGGATCCCGGGCTGAGGCAAGCCCGTCAGCCCGGCGCGAGCCCGGCCGCCCAGTCCCAACCGCGCTCGTTCGCCGCGTTGACGGCGGTGGCCAGGTCCGCTGGGCGGAGTTCGTGGTGGTCGAGGAACCACGCCACGGCGGCGACGACCTGGGCGGCCCGCAGCCGGGCGATGAGCGACGGGTCGATGCGTGGCGTGGCGCCGTGCTCGTCCATCCGAGCGGACAGGTCAGCGGCGATGACCGCCTCCACCCGCTCCGTGAAGCGCCGCAAGGGGCGGCCGTCGCCCTCACCGCGCACGATGATGCCCAGCATGTCTCGAGAGGCCTCGGCTCGCTCCAGGAGGACCTCGAGGCGACCGGCGGCGCCGCTCCGCACCTCACCCTCCTCCAGGGCCGCGATCACCTCGTCGGCGAAGGCGTCCACGACGGCGGTCAGCAGCGCCGCCTTGCACGGGTAGTGCGCGTAGAAGGTCGCCCTTGTGACGTCAGCGCGCCCGGCAAGGGCGTCGATGGAGATGGCCTCGTAGCCATGCTCGACGACCAATTCGACCATGGCCTGCTGCAACGCCGCCTTCGTCTTGCGGACGCGGCGGTCCTCGACGATCGCCGTCACGTGGTCGGGGCGTCGAAGCGGACCTCGCAGGTGCGGGGACCGTGGACCTGGCCCCCGGCCCACGTCACCGCACCCGCGTCGACGAGCTCGAAGTCCGGGATGCGCTCCAAGAACACCTGCAGCGACGCGCGCAGCTCGAGCCGCGCCAGGTTCGAGCCGGCGCATCGGTGGATGCCCGAGCCGAAGGCCAAGTGCCGGTTGCCCTCGCGGTCGAGGCGGACCTCGTCGGGGTCCTCGAACACGGCCGGGTCGCGGTTCGCAGCCGGAAAGGGCATGAGCACTCGATCGCCTTCGTGCATCGGGCAGCCGGCGTAGTCGGTGTCCCTGGCCACGATGCGGGCCATCGTCACCGGTGAGTAGGCGCGCAGGAGCTCCTCGATGGCGCTGGGCCACAGGTCGGGGTTCTCCCGAAGCTGCTCACGGTGCTCGGGGTGCTGCGCGAAGTGCCACAGGGAGGAGCCGATGGCGGACCACGTGGTGTCGATTCCGGCCACCAGCATCAGGTTGCACGTGCCGAGGATGTGGTGATCAGGGACGGGTTCACCGTCGACCTCGGCCTGGACCAGCTGCGTGATCAGGTCGTTCTCGCGCGGGTTGGCCCGGCGGTCGGTCACCTGCTCCGCGAAGAAGTCGAGCAGGGCGGTACGAGCCGCCAAGCGGCCCTCGGGATCGAGGTGTCCTTGCTCGAGGATGGCGCGGACCCACCCGACGAACTCGTCGGCGCGCGAGTCGTCGACGCCGAGCATCGCGGCGATCACTCGCACCGGGATCTGCTGGGCGTAGTCGGCCGCGACGTCGGCGCGCCCGCGGTCGATGAACCCGTCGACGAGCCGGTGGCACAGCGCACGCGTTCCCTCCTCGTAGGGACGGACGGCTCCCGGCGCGAAGAACGGGAGCACGAGCTTCCGCGCCCACTGGTGCACGGGTGGGTCCGAGGAGATCGGCGGCGCACCCACATCGTGGTACGGGATCGCCTCCGTCATCTGCGGACGCGGGAACACCAGGATGTCGCGGGAGCTGAACGTGTCGATGTCGTGTGCGATGTCGTGCAGCGCCTCGTAGGTGGTGGGCATCCACGAGCCCTGGTGGCGCTCGGTGTGCGCGATCGGGCAACGCGACCGGATGGCCTCGTACACCGGGTACGGATCAGCGACGAAGTCCGGAGCGAAGATGTCGTAGTCGGTGGTCGGGTCGGCGATGGGTTCGGTGGTGCTCATCTCAGTCCTCCACGATCACGGCACGCTCGGGGCACGAGGAGGCCGCCTGTCGGGCAGTGTCCTCGAGGTCGACGGGCACGTCGCCGTCGATCAGGACGGTGCCGTAGCCCTCGTCGTCGGACCCGAACAGCTCGGGCCCCCGGATGGCGCACATCTGGTGGCCCTGGCACAGCTCAGCATCGATCCGCACTCGCACGGTTCCCCCTCTTGACGATCTGCCTGTTACCAGACACCGTGTCTGATACATGGGTGGATGTCAAGGTGCTGGTCGAGCGCGCCAGGATCACCGCGGGACGCGCCACGGACGCGAGACGGTGGTGACCCGGCCTGGGTCACCACCGTCCGGTCGACCCACGCAGGGTCGCCATCGTTCTGCTCGAGCTCAGACGCGCAGGCTGCCGCGGTTCGATGCTCGCCACAGGAGCAGAGCCACGACCGCGCCCAGGAAGGAGCCGATGAGGCCGGACGCCTGGAGTGCTCCCTCGCCTGCGTCGGCTCCGAAGAGCGCCCAGCCGAGGAACCCACCGACGAACGAGCCGACGATGCCGAGCAGGATCGTGCCTCCGATGCCGAGGCTGTCGTCGCCGGGCACCACCGCTCGAGCCAGGGCACCGGCCACCAACCCCATCACCAACATCACCACGATGAACATCAGCATCTCCTTCTCCTTCACGCTGTCGTCGCGCCGACCGTTCGACGCTGCTGCGACGCCTCTACCCGCCTGGTCCCCCGGCTAGACACCAGAGACGTCACGGGAGATCTGCACGCCTTCGTTTGCTGCGCCGCTCGATCGGGAAGCAACGCCCTGCGCAGCACAACACCGACGAAGGAGACGAAGAGATGACTCGCGAACCCCTCATGGACGACGACCGCATCTCGCTGGAGCGACACTACGGCGAGCGCCGAAGGGGACGGGCAGGGCAGGTACTGCTCCTCCTGGTGGTGGTCCTGGCCATCGCCATCGGGACGTTCTTCCTGCTGGGTGGATCAGCAGATGTCGACACCGAAGGTGACCTGGACGTGCCCGAGGTCGACGTCGACGTGAACGCACCCGAGGTCGACGTGACGACCGAGGAGGCCCCGCCGGCCTCCGCCGATGCAAGCGACCCCGACGGCTCGTCAACCGACTAGCTCACATGGACGAGCACGACCGGGGCTCCGAGACCCGCAAGGAACGGATCGATCGGGAGCTCGGCGAGCTGCTCGAGGAGGTTCGCGTGGCGCTGCCTGGAGCACAGGTGCTCCTCGCGTTCCTCCTCGGCGTCGCCTTCACGGAGCGCTTCACGTCGCTGTCTTCGCTGCAGCAGGGCGTCTACTTCGCCACACTGCTGCTGGTGGCCGCCGGCATCGCGCTCCTCATCGCCCCGACGGCGTACCACCGCATCAACACCGCACGCGCCGGCGGACGACCCCACCGCGTATCACGGTGGCGCAAAGCGGGAACAACCTGGGTTCGCGACGACGAGGAGACACCGAGATGGGCAACAAGACCGATCAGGACGCGTCCCGAATGGTCGGCGAGCGGTTGGCTCCACCGACCACGCCGGACAAGAGGACGATCAAGGAGGACCGCGCTGCCCTCGACGCCTCCCACGAGGCAGGGCCCGGTCCCACCCCGGATGAGGAAGCCGCAGCCGACCGAACGTCGGGAAGCGCCCACGCCGGCGTCGCCGAGCACTACGAGGAGATGATCGAGCGAGGCGCAGCCCAGGAGGGTGAAGGCAAGCCTGGCGTCTGAGCACCGCCACCCGGGGCGGCCCGTATCTCCGGTCGCGTTTGCGGCGATGACAGGGCAGGCCCGGGGGGGGATCCGCCCCTTGCGGGTCAGAGTCGTGCTGGGGCGGCTCGATGTCGTGGGCACGGCCTCCGGTTGCCACCCCTTCCGGTGGCCGTGCCCGCGTGTCCCGGCTGAAGCATGTGGCCCTTCCGTCTGTCCGGTGCTCCTGGGCCGCCGTGCCGCTGGGGAACGTCCGTGAACGCGCGAGCATCTCCAGCGACGTCAGTGGGGCTGTTCGCGATGGGGACGTTCGGCCCTTACCGGTCCTCGGTGGCCGGTCCACAATGACTCCCGATCCGGGAGGTGGATGGTGCCCACGTATCGGTCGGCCTTGCGGTTGTCGCTCCTGGCTGGCGTCCTGATCGTTGGTGGCCTCACGGGCTGCGGTGATGATGGTGACGACGACGCGTCCACCACCACCGCGACGAGCGTCGAGGCGACGACGGTCAGCTCGAATCCCCAGGGCCGAAGCGCGGCCGACGACCTCGTTGCGTTCTTCGACGCCGTCGAGACGACTGACCGCGACCTGAGGGCGGCGGCCGACGCGGTGAACGGCAGCATCGGTGTCGACACGGTCACCTTCGAGCAGTCGACGATCGATGCCGTTGATCGCGCCGAGCCGGCGGCGGTGGCCGCGGCGTTCCCGGCCGGCCTCGAACCAGCCGTGGAGCAGGCCGTGCTGCTGGTCTACAGCGATCTCGTCTCGCGGTTCGCCTCCCTGCGACAGGGATCGTGCCTCTACCTCGGCACCCGGCCCCGGTCGGAGCTCGAGCCTTCGTGCTTCTCCCAGGGTCACGCCGCGGCAGAGCGCATGCCGGGAGATGTCCGCGCGGCACGAGCAGCGGCCGAGGACTCGCCTCCGGTGGTCGCACCAGCTCCCGACTCGCGTGCCGCCGCCGAGGTGCTGCTTCGCATCGCCCTCATCGACGGAGCGAATCGGGGGTGTGACAGCGGTGGTGGCTTCATCGCGACCAGGCCCATCTCGGTTCAGTGGTACACCAACCCGCCGGTCAATCCGGACACTCCCGAGATCCCGCCCCTCGACGGCGAGGTCGGCGGTCTCGGGGTCAGCGCCGGGTTCTGGGCGACCTACGCCACGGACACGGGCTGGACCGTTCAGTTGAACGCCTGCTGATCACACGGGGGTCCGCGATAGCGTCTGCGTGGCGGGCGACCCAGGCCGGAGGTGGCGTCATGGGGACACCCAGGGTTCGGCGGACGGGCTTCGGAGCAGCCGTGCTGCTCGTGCTGGGCGCCATCATCTGGCCCGCGGTCGCCGCGTCGGGGCAAGGCGGTGCAGGGATCCCGGTGCTGAGCGAGGTCAGGATCGCGCGGCACGACACGTTCGACCGGGTGGTGTTCGAGTTCACCGGCGAGGTGGTGCCGGGGGCCACGATCAACGGGCCGAGGGCCAACGGGCCCAACGCGGTCACGGGGGACCCGAGCGGTCTCCCCGTGGCGGTTGGAGGCGCCCAGGTGCTGACCGTCGCCATGTCGCCGGCCATCGCCACCTATGCCGCGTCGCTGCCCCCCGGGCCGCTCTACGGCGGACCCACCAGCTTCATGCCGACGGACACCGCGAACGTCGTGCACGTCGTGCTGACCGGTGACTTCGAGTCGGTCCTGACGTGGGCCATCGGGTTCCGCAGCGCCGCCACTCCTCGCGTGTCCGTCCTGACCGCTCCGACGCGCGTGGTCGTGGACATCCCCCACACCGCCACGCCTGCGCAGCCAGCGACAGGGGCCCCCAGCTTCACGGGCTGAGGCACCAACGGGGCGTACGCGGTGGGCGCGAAGGGACTCGAACCCCTGACCTCTGCCGTGTGAAGGCAGCGCTCTAACCAGCTGAGCTACGCGCCCCGGGTGGGATCGGGAACGGTACCAGCGGTGGTCAGATCGGGGCGAGCCGATCGATCGCCAGAGCATCCTCCAGCAGCGCCAGCGCTCGCAGCACCGCGACGTCGGCGTGCTGCGGTCCGACGACCTGCAGCCCGACCGGCAGACCGCCCTCGGTGAACCCGACGCACACCGTGCCCGCCGGGGAGCGGGTCATGTTGAACGGGTACGTGAAGGCCACCCACGACGCGGTCTCCTCGCCGTCGACCGTGCCCTGTGCCCCAGGGGCGCCGACCTGTCCGGCGACGGTCGGCGTCAGCAGGAGCGGGACCTGGTGGAACAGCTCCACGAGGCGGACGTTGGCGGTGTGGCACGCGTCGAACGCGGCCAGCAGCTCCGAGCCACTCGGCTTGGCGCCGAACATGTCGATCAGCGCGACATGGCCCTGGTCGAGCCGAGCCCAGGCATCAGTGCCGCGGAGATGCCCGAGGGCGCGCTCGTTGCCCGTCATCGCAAGGGTGATCCACGGGATGGCGGGGTCCTTCTCGAAGACGGGATCCACGTCGACCACCTCGGTGCCGAGTCCCTCGAGCGTGCGGAGCGCGGCCTCGCAGATCGAACGGACCTCCGAGTCGACGGCGGCGTAGCCCAGGGTGAGCGACCACCCGATCTTGCGCGGGGCGTGCAGCTCGGCGAGCGACCGGGTCCAGCTCGTGTCGGGCATGGGCAGGGAGCGGAGGTCGGTGGGCTCGGGGCCGACGACGGCATCGAGCGCCAGCGTGATGTCGCGCACCGTGCGGGCCATCGGACCCCGCGTGGACAGGTCACCCCATCCCGGCGGCTTGCTCCCGCCCATCGGCACCCGGCCCAGCGACGGCTTCATGCCCGAGATGCCACAGACGGAGGCGGGGATGCGGATGGAGCCGCCCCCGTCGGAGCCCGTGCACAGGGGCACCAGACCGGCGGCGATCGCCGCCGCCGAGCCGCCGGACGAGCCGCCGGCGCTGCGGCCCAGGTCCCAGGGGTTGCACGTGGCACCGAAGACCGGGTTGATCGTGTCGCCCTTGTGACCGAGCTCGGGCGTGTTGGTCTTCCCCAGCACGATGCAGCCGGCGGCCTTCATCCGCTCGACGAGTGGGGAGTCGGCCGTCGCGATCGGGCTGTCGGCGTATACCGCAGAGCCTTGGGTCGTCCGGAATCCCACCGCGTCCTCGAGGTCCTTCACGCCGATGGGGATGCCTGCGAGCGGGCCCACGTCGTCGCCGGCCGCGACGCGGGCGTCGAGGGACGCGGCGTCGGCCAGGGCTCGCTCACCGTCCAGGGCGACGAAGGCGTTCACCCGAGGGTCGATCTCGTCGATCCGATCGAGCGCGGCGTTCACCAGCTCCCGAGCGGAGGTGCGCTTGGCGCTCACATCAGCAGCGAGAGCGGCGACGGTGGTGGTGCGGAAGTCCATGACCAGCGACGCTACGACGGGTGGCCCCGCCGTGCTGCGGCTCAGTAGCCGGCCGCGGGGTCGACGAGCCCGAGCAACGCATCGCCGTGCACACGACGGTGCACGTTCGCTCGTACGCGCTCGCTGAGGAGCGGGATCGCCATCTCGATCGTGTTGGCGGTGTGCGGCGTGATGATGCAGCGAGGCTCCGACCAGAGCGGGTGGCCCTCGGGCAGCGGCTCAGGGGCCGTGACGTCGAGCGCCGCGCCGCCGATGTGGCCCGCGGCGAGCACCTCGACCAGGTCGTCGGTGACGATGTGGGCACCGCGGGCGACGTTGACGACCCAGGCGTCCGGAGCGAGGAGCTCGAGTCGACGCTGATCGAGGATCCCGGTGGTCTCCGGCGTCAGCGCCAGCGCGAGCACGACGAGCGTCGCGCCCTCGAGCGCCGCGTCGACCTCGTCCGCCCCGACCACCCGACGAGCGCCGTCCATGACCTGGGGGGAGCGGCGAACGACCGTGACGTCGCAGCCGAACGGACCCAGCAGGCGCAGCAGGCTCTCCGTGATGCCCCCGCCGCCGAGCACCACCACGCGGGCACCGAGGAGGTTGACACCCGTGCCGCGCGACCACGACGTGGACCGGGCGTAGTTCCCCACCTGACGCAGGCCGGCCAGGGACAGCGCCAGCGCGTGCTCGGCCACCGGTTCCGCGTACACGCCCTTGCCACAGGTCCAGATGCGCTCCGCGTGGGAGCGCACCACCTCCACGTACGGCTCGATGCCGGCCCAGGGAAGCTGCACCCACTCGATCTGCGGGTGTGCGTCGAGCACGACGCCGAGTCCCTCTGCGTCGGACACCGCGGTCCACACCAGTCCACCGGCGTCGGCGACGTCCACGATCGTCGCGCCGCCCCCTCGACCGCCGCGCCCAGCCACTCGCGCGTGCCCTCGGGCGCGAGCGCGATGTGGTCCACGTCAGGCATGGTGGGAGCCTAGGAGCACCTCCGGGCCGTGGGATGTCCTCCGACTGCTGCTAGATTCTTCAAGCAATCGGGCCTGCTGAGCTGTCTCTGTCGCCGGCGCCCTCACCCAGAAGTCCCCTCCTGTTCGGACGCGCCCCATGCCTGAGATCACCCTCGACCTGACCCTCTTCGCCACGGCCTTCGTGACCGTGCTCGTGATCATGGATCCCATCGGCAACATCCCGATCTTCCTCACCCTCACCAAGGGCCAGGACGTGCCGGCGCGCCGTCGCTCGGCCCTCCTGGCGTCGGCGGTGGCAGGTGTCGTCATCCTCGCCTTCGCATTGGGTGGTCAGCAGGTGCTCGAGCTGCTCGGCATCTCGCTCGAGGCGCTCCAGGTCGCCGGTGGATTGCTGCTGCTCGTGATCGCGCTCGAGCTGCTGCACCCGTCGGGCGGCGGTAGCTCGTCGTCGCTGGCCGCTGGCGACACCAACATCGCGCTCGTGCCGCTGGGCACCCCGCTGCTGGCGGGGCCCGGCGCGATCGCCGCCACCATGCTCTACAGCCGCCAGGCGAACGACCTCGGGGGCACCCTCTCCGTGATGCTCGCCATCGCGGCCGTGCTGACCGTGATCTACCTGTCGATGCGCTACGCCTCGGTCTTCGCGAAGGTCCTCCGCCACAACGGCATCGAGCTCCTGTCGCGCGTCATGGGCCTCCTCGTCGCCGCCATCGCCGTCCAGCTCGTCGCACGAGCCGTGGAGGCCTGGGTGACGAACGGCGTCGCGTAGTCGTCGTCGCTCGCCTACGGCGAGCTCCTCCGAGCTTGAGCTGACGGCCTGCGGCCGACTCATTGCCGCTCAGGGCACGGCGGAGCCGTCCCTTCGCGGGCGGGGGGCTCCGGCGGAGCCTCTGCCCCCCACACCCCCCGCCGGCCCCACCTGCTCGCACTGCGCGGCGGACGGGGCTGGAGGGGGGAGCGGGAGGGGGGACCGCTCCGCGTAGCCCCCCTCGCCCGGGAGGTGATCCGGCTCCGCCGGTCGCCGACCAGCAGTGAGCGCGCCGCAGGCGCACCACCACGCTCGGAGGAGCTCGCCGGAGGCGAGCGACGACGAAGACTCAGTCACAGCACGAGTCGCGCCAGCCGCAGGCGCATCGGAAGTGCGCGTGCTCTGGGCTCAGCTCACCGCCGCACAGCGGGCAGCACGGGAACGTGCCCATGGGATCGCGCGTGATCACGCACGTCGGCGGCACCTCCGCCACCTCGTCGAACGGGAGCTCCAGCTCCTCGAACTCGATCGGCACGGCCGCCGAGGGTACGGGCTCGCCCGCCCCCGGGCGTGGATGGGATGCTGCGATTCGCCATGTCGACCGCGTCCCCCGAGCAGCCCACCGACGAACCGTGTGTCGAAGACGCCGTCGACGCGCTGGAGGATGGCGACCGGACCTTTCGGTCGGGCTCCGCGACCGCGGCCCTCCGGCACACGGTGTTCCGGCGGGTGTTCATCGGCGCCTTCCTGTCCAACATCGGCAGCTGGATGCAGAACGTCGTGCTCGGCGCGCTCGCATACGACCTGACCGGGTCACCGGCGTTCGTGGGCGTGCTGCTGTTCGCGCAGCTCGGGCCGCTGATGCTGTTCTCGCTGGTCGGCGGCATGCTCGCCGACAGGTACGACCGCCGGTGGCTGCTCATCATCGTCTCCGTGCTGCAAGGCGTCCTGTCGCTCGGTCTCGCCGCGGTCGCGGCCGTGGAGGACCCCTCCCTCGTCGCACTGGTCGGCCTCGTGTTCCTGATCGGCATGGGCCAAGCCGTGTTCGGTCCGACCTACAGCGCCCTGCTCCCCGCCCTCGTGGGACACGACGACCTCCCCGGCGCCATCTCCTTGAACTCCGCCCAGATGAACGGCTCGAGGGTGATCGGGCCGATCATCGGCGCGGCGGTGTTCGCGGAGGTCGGCGCCTCATGGGTCTTCGTGATCAACGCGGTGTCGTACCTGCTCGTGATCTGGTCGTTGCTCAGCGTGCGACTGCCTGCACCGGTGCCGGACACGAGCGGGCTGCGCGGGATGAGCCGGCTGCTGTCAGGGTTCCAGGTCGCGCGGAACGATCGCATCATCGGTCGCTGCCTCGTCATCATCTACTGCTTCTCGCTGCTCTCACTCCCCTTCATCGGGCAGATGCCGGTCCTCGCGGATCGCAACCTCGGCATCGCCGCCAAGAGCACCCAGTACGGGCTGCTCTACGCAAGCTTCGGCGTCGGCGCCCTCCTCGGCGCGCTGTCCATCGGAACGGTCCTCGCCGGCCGGAGCCTCGAGCGCGTGGTGCGCGTGGGGCTGCTCGCCTTCGCCGTGTTCCTGGCCATCTTCTCGCTCCTGCGAACCCCCGCCCTCGCCTACCCGTCGATCCTCCTCGTGGGCCTCGCCTACTTCGCGGTCATCACCTCGCTGTCCACCGTGCTGCAGCAGCGGCTCGACGACAGCAACCGCGGCCGCGTGATGGCGTTGTGGATCATGGGTTTCGGCGGCACCGTCCCCATCGGCAACCTCATCGCCGGCCCGCTCATCGAAGCCACCTCGATAACGACCGTGGTCATGGCCGGCGCCGTCATAGCGATCGTCCTCGCCGCCTACGCCGACCTCGATCCCGCGCCGGCCGCAGCCGCAGCCGACACCGCCCTCGCCCCCGCCGACTGATCCTCGTCCCTGCAACTTGCGACATCGCCTGCCTGAAGTGGGCGGGCGCTGTCGCAGATTGGTGTGGGCACGTTCCGAACGATGAGCCTGCGACGACAGTTGCCCGACCCGGGCGCCCTGTGTCGCAAGTACGCGCGGCGGTGGGGACGCTCGCGGCTGATCCTGCGGTGGCCCGCCCCGCGACATCTCCCCCTCGGGTCAGCCTTCGAGGAGGATCTCGGCCAGGCGCTCGAGGCCGGCGACGCGACTGCCCTTGACCAGGACGGCGTCGCCCTCGGCGAGGTCGTCGAGCGCGGCGACGGCCTCGTCGACCGACGCCACGTCCTCGCCGCCATACCCGCCGGCGGCCACTGCCACGACCCGGATGCCGAGCTCTCGCGCCCGGGCGCCGATGGCGGCGTGCTCGTCGGCCTCCACGTGGCCGAGCTCGGCCATCACGCCGAGCACCGCGATCCTTCGGCGAGCGGGCAGCGCCGCCAGCGACTCGAGCGCCGCCAGCACCGAGGTCGGGTTGGCGTTGTAGGCGTCGTTGAGCACGCGGACCCCATCGGGCGACGTTCCCAGCTCCATCCTCCACGGCGACAGCGTCGCGGTGGCCAAGCCGGCCGCCACACCGGCGAGGTCGACCTCCACGACCAACGCCGCCGCGGCCGCGGCCAGCGCGTTCTCGACCTGATGGATGCCGCGCGCGGCCAGCTCGATCTGCTCGGTCCCCCACGGCGTCACGAGCAGGAACCGCGCCTGCAGCTCGTTGTCGAGTGCCACCTCCTCGGCCCGCACGTCGCCCCCGGGGCCGTAGGTGATCACTCCGGCCGAGGTGCGTGATGCCATGGCCGCCACCCGAGCGTCACCGGCGTTGAGCACCGCGGTGCCGTTCGCCGGAAGCGACTCGACGAGCTCCCCCTTCGCGCGGGCGACCTCGTCGATGTGCCCGAAGACCTCCGTGTGCACGGCGGCGACGCGCGTGACGACGCCGACGGTGGGCGCCGCGATCGCGCACAGCTCGGCGATGTGCCCCACGCCGCGCGCTCCCATCTCCACCACGACCGCCTCGGTTCCGTCGGGGACGTTGAGGAGCGTGAGGGGCACCCCGAGCTCGTTGTTGAACGACCGGAGGTTGGCCGAGGTGGCCCACCGTTGCGACAGCACCCCCGCCAGCAGGTCCTTCACGCTGGTCTTGCCCACCGAGCCGGTCACACCGATCACCCGGTCCGGCAGCCGAGACCGAGCGAGTCGACCGGCGGCCTGGAGCGCGTTGGCCGTGTCCGCCACCACGATGGCGGTGCCGCCCTCCGTGGGCCCCTGGGTGAGGTAGGCACCAGCGCCGTTCGCCAGTGCATCGGCGATGAAGTCGTGCCCGTCCCGCGCCGCCTCGATCGCGACGAAGAGCTGACCAGCCTCGATGGCCCGCGAGTCCTGCGTGGCGCCGTCGACGACGACGTCCGGTCCCTCCAGCCGGCCGCCGACGGCGGCGGCCAGCTCAGCGGTGCGCAGCTCCATGCGGTCCGAGTCTCGCAGGCCGCCCTCGTACACTCGGACCATGCCCCGGCCCGATCGTGTTCGTCTCGTCGTGCTGTTCGGGGGTCAGTCCGCCGAGCACGAGGTGTCCTGCGTGTCGGCCTTCCACGTCCTGCGGGCCGTCGATCAGGACCGCTACGACCTGGCGGCCGTGGGGATCACCCGGGAGGGCGACTGGGTCCGCGCCGACGACGCCATCGCTGCCTTGCACCAGGGGGCCGGGGAGCTGCCGCCGCCGACCAGCGGCCGCGATCGGCTCGAGGCCACCGGCACCGCGATCGAACCGCTTCCTGCGGTCACGCCCGCCATCGGTGACGATCTGCCCGTCGTCGTGCTCCCGCTCCTCCACGGCACACGCGGTGAGGACGGCACGGTGCAGGGGATGCTCGAGCTGGCCAACGTCCCCTTCGTCGGTGCCGGCGTGCTGGGCTCGGCGCTGTGCATGGACAAGCTCAAGGCCAAGGACGTCCTTGCTGCCCACGGGCTCCCGCAGGTCCCATGGATCGGCCTGCGCGACACGGAGGCGGATCACGTCACGAGCCTCGTGGCGGACGCCGGCCTGCGCCATCCGCTGTTCGTCAAGCCCGCGAACCTCGGCTCGTCCGTAGGCGTGAGCCGGGTGGTCGACGACACCGAGCTCACTGACGCGGTCGCCCTGGCCGCCACCTACGACGAGTGGATCGTCGTGGAGGAGAGCGCCCACGGCCGCGAGATCGAGGTCGGCGTGCTGGGCAACGCGTCACCCAAGGCGTCCGTGCCCGGCGAGATCATCCCCGGCAACGACTTCTACGACTACGAGGACAAGTACCTCGACGGCGCCGCCGACCTCGTCATCCCCGCCGACCTTCCCTCCGGGGTGGTCGACGAGATCCAGCGGCTCGCCGTCGAGGCCTTCACCACCCTGCGGTGCGACGGCATGGCCCGCGTCGACTTCTTCTACGAGGAGGACGATCGGGGTCTGCTCATCAACGAGGTGAACACGATCCCCGGGTTCACGCCCATCTCGATGTACCCGAAGCTCTGGGCCGCGTCCGGCCTCCCGTACGACCAGCTGATCGACGAGCTCGTCGACCTGGCGCTCGAGCGCCACGAGCGCCGCAGCCGGTTCTCCACGAAGCGCTGAGAACCGGCCAGAAACAGGCTCTGACCACCTGCTGGGCCCCGCCAGCTTCTGCCTCGCTGGCACCCAGCTGAACCGAGCGCCGCGCGACCCTCACGCGCAACGGCGGGCGCCTACTCGGTTCCGGTGACGATGACGAGGGCCCAGACGAGCCCGATCACGGCCGCGGTCGCCACGACGAACGCAAGGAGCTGAACCGCCTTGCGGATCATCACGACCTGACGACCCAGCGCGATCAGCAGCTCGTCGGTGGTGAACTCGACGGCGGTTGCTGCTCCACTGCCCGCGCCAGGTGGGGGTGGGATCGGGGCGCCTGGTGGAGGTGGGATCGGGGCGCCTGGTGGAGGTGGGATCGGGGCGCCTGGTGGGGGTGGGATCACACCACGATGAGGCGAGTCCAGATGGGCCGGGCTTGTGGTCGACGGTGAGGACCACTCCCCGTCGGACGCGAGCCGGGGGCCCGACCCCTCGCCTTGATCGCTCTTCGGTTGCCGGTTGCCGTCCTTGCCGTCGTTGCTGCGCAGGCCACGACGCGAGACGGCCGGGTGGTTCGGCGCCAGGTGCCGTGGACGGGGGGCCCTTGCAGGCTTCGGCTGCTTCGCTCGTGACGTCTCCGCGGCGACGAGCCCATCGGCACCGTCCTGGCTTGGATCGCCGTGCAGGTAGGGCGCCAGCCGGTCCCTGAGGTCGATGACCGTGTCGTCCTCCGTGTACTCGGCGGAGGATCGCTTGAACGGCACGACCCATGGGGCGGACCCGGGGACAGCGGCGCCACTGTCATCGGACCAGCGCCGAGCCCGGACCCAACCGCGCTTGAACTCATTGGGGCTGACCATCGAGAACCACCGCCCGTGATGCAGCCACCGCCCTGGCGACCACGCTCCGTGAGGATAGTCCGTTCCAGTCGGTCCGCGACGTTCGTGGAGCGCCCACGGACCGGCGCGCGGCCGGCCCGCGCCTGGCGACGCTGATTGACAGGACCAGTGATCGCCCGGGTGCTCGAGTCCACGCGAGGTCTCGAGGCCCTCAGTCGTGAACATCGCCCGGGCGGACACCGGCGATACGCCCGCAACGGACCTTCCTCCGCTACGTAGGAGGACCACCTCGAAGCGTCGGCGCCGGGGGCTGGCTGGAGGCTACGACCCGAGGAGCTGGGACCACTCCTGGCTGTCCTCGTTCCACTGCATCCACGCCGGCTGGGTGGGATCCCACTGAAGCCATGCGCCGCGAACGGGGTCCCACTGGGGCCCCGCTGCATCTGCCGCTGCCTCCTGCTCCGTCGGACGGGCGCTGACGTGCTCCTCCCGGCCGCTGACGAGCACCTGGACGCCGTAGCCGACGGCGGCCAGGATCGCCGTGCCCAGGATCACTCCGACCGGTCCGCCTCCGGCGGACAGGGCGAGCAGGGCACCGAAGGCACCACCGAGGTAGAGCAGGTGGTTCAGGACGTCAGGGCGCGATGGAGCGACGGTCCCGCCTGGCGTCGGTTCCGAAACCTGGACCTCGCTGCCGCAGTGCCGGCACAGCACCGTCGCACGCTCGATGTCCTCGGCGGAGAAGGGGCCCGGCCTCGTGTCGACCGCGGCGTCGTCGACAGGGCCCACCCCGCGCCATGTGTCGTCTTGGGTCTCCATCATGCACAGGGAATCGGTCCGAGGCACAGGGGTCTGGAGTGATGACGCCGAAATGAGCACGGAGACCCAGGCGGTCCGCACGGGCGCGCCCCACCGCACCCGCATGCTCGCACGAGCACGACGCGGCCGACGGTCCCCGTCCGGCACCGCCGAGATCCTCGAGCTGCTCGAGGCCGCGCGCGCGAGCTGAGGGGCCTCGATCCCACGGTCACCAGGCGTCGCCCTGGGGTTCCAGGGCCGCCCGCAGGAGCGAGAGCAGCTCGTCGCGGCGGCGCAGCAGCGACGGGAGGGTCGGCTCCTCGCCGAAGGCGCGCAGGACGTCGACCTCCGTCGCCATGCCCGTGACCATCGAGTATGCGGCGAGCAGCAGCAGCCGGGGATCGTGACGGCGCATCCTGCCCGCGTCCATCTCCGCCTCGAGGTACGCGGACGCTTGGACGATGAGCGGTTCGAGACGGGCGAGCAAGCGGGTCGAGGCGGGCGGCCCGAGCCGTGTCACCTCACGAAGGAAGCCGAGCATCGACGGGCGACGCGCGGCGAGGCGGAACATCGCGCGCACCATCGCCTCGACCCGCCCGAAGCCGTCCCCGGCGCCCTCGAGCGCGCTCACGAGACGGTGCGTCACCTCGTCGGCGCTGCGGTCGACGACCGCGGTGAGCAGCGCCTCCTTGGAGGGGAACCAGTACAGGATCGTCTGCTTGCGGATCCCGAGGTCGTTCGCGAGGTCGTCGAGGGAGGTGCCGTCGTAGCCGCGCGTCCCGAAGGCGTCCGTGGCGGCGGCAAGGATCCGCTCGTCTGTCGCTTCCCTCATCCGGCCTCCAGCACGCCTGTCTACCAAATGGTAGACAGGAGGGGATGATCCCGGAGGGCCTGGACGGCACGCGCATCGCGATCACGGGGGGAACGGGCTTCCTCGGCACCGCGCTGATCGAGCGGCTCCTGCGGTGCGTCCCCGACTGCCGAGCTCGTGCTGCTCATCCGCCCCGGCCGCCGGTCGACCGTCGAGCAGCGGGCCAAGCGGGAGATCTTCAGCAACGACGCCTTCGACCGACTGCGCGCCGAGCTCGGCAAGGACGGCTTCGCGGCGATGGTCGCCCGCGCGGGTCACGCCCATCGCCGGCGACGTCGGCACCGACGGCCTCGGCCTCGACGACGCCGGGCGAGCCACCCTCGCCTCGTGCGACATCGTGATCCACTCGGCCGCCACGGTGTCGTTCGACTCGCCGCTCGACGCGGCCGTCGAGGTCAACCTGCTCGGCCCGACCCGCATCGCGCAGACGCTGCACGACCTCGGGGTCACCCCCCACCTCGTCGCCGTCTCCACCTGCTACGTCGCCGGCAACCGCCGCGGCGCGGCACCCGAGATCGCGGTGCGACGACGAGCCCGTTCTTCGTCGACGTCGACTGGCGCGGCGAGGTCGAGGGCGCCCGCCGGGCTCGCACCGACGCCGAGGCCGACAGCCGCACGCCCGAGGCGCTGGCCCGCTTCCGCAAGGAGGCCCGCACGGAGCTCGGCGCCGCCGGCGTGCCCGCGCTGGCCGGCAAGACCGAGCAGCGCCGCAGCGCATGGGTCAAGCGACCGCATGGTCGAGGCCGGGCGCGCCCGGGCCGCCTCCCTCGGCTGGCCCGACGCCTACGCCTACACGAAGGCCCTCGGCGAGCGGGCGCTGCTGCGAGACCCGCGGCGACGTGCCGGTCTCGCATCGTGCGGCCGTCGATCATCGAGTCCGCGCTCGCCGAGCCGCGCCCCGGCTGGATCCGCGGCTTCCGCATGGCCGAGCCGGTGATCATCTCCTACGCCCGCGGGCTGCTGAAGGAGTTCCCCGGCGTGCCCGAGGGCATCGTCGACGTGATCCCGGTCGACCTCGTCGTCGCCGCCATCATCGCCGCCGCCGCCGGGCCGGTCGCCCGACGGAGCCCGACCATCACCCAGGTCGCCTCGGGCTCGCGTGAACCCGCTCCGCTACCGGCACCTCGTCGACCTGGTGGGGAAGCTGGTTCACCGACCACCCGCTCTACGACGTCGAGGGCCAGCCCATCGTCGTGCCCGAGTGGTCGTTCCCCGGCCGGGGCCGGGTGCAGGGCCAGCTCGAGCGGGCCAAGGACGCCGCTCGAGACGGGCCGAGCGCGTCCTGCAGTCGCTCCCGCTGCGCGGCAAGCAGGCCGAGCTGGGCCGCCACCCTCGAGGAGCAAGCGCGAGGAGGTCGAGCGGGCCCTCGGCTACGTCGAGCTCTACGGCGCCTACGCCGAGTGCGAGGCGATCTACGGCGTCGACCACCTCCTCGCTCGCTGGGACCGGCTCGACCCGGAGGACCAGGCCGACCTTCTGCTTCGACCCGCGGGTCGATCGACTGGGACCACTACGTCCACCGAGATCCACCTGCCGTCGGTGGTCGAGCACGCCCGGGTGCGCACCACACCCGGCGGCCGGACCGGCGAGACCCGCGAGGACCGCCTGCGCCGCCAGGTCCTCGCACCCGACCGCCACCTCGCGGCCTTCGACCTCGAGAACACGCTCATCGCGTCCAACGTGGTGGCGTCCTACTCGTGGCTGGCCACCCGCCGCCTGCCGCCGCGACGACCGCGTCCGCTTCGTGCCGCAGACGCTGCGCGAGGCGCCCGGCGCTGCTGGCGCTCGACCGCAAGGACCGCAGCGACTTCCTGCGCCACTTCTACCGCCGCTACGACGGTGCCGCCGTCGCCCAGCTCGAGGCGGACGCCACCGAGATGTTCAGCGACCTCATCCTCACGAAGTCGTTCCCCGCCGCCATCCGGCGGGTGCGCGAGCACCGGCGCGCTCGGCCACCGCACGGTGCTGATCACCGGTGCCCTCGACTTCGTGATCGAGCCGCTGCGCCCGCTCTTCGACGACATCGTGGCGCCGTCACTCGCCCGTCGTGCCGACGGCACCTACCGCGGCGAGCTCACCGACGTGCCGCCCACCGGCGAGGCCCGGGCCCAGGCGCTCATCGACTACGCCGACGCGCCACGACCTCGACCTGCGCGAGTCGCGTCGCCTACGCCGACTCGACCTCCGATCTGCCGATGCTCGAGGCCGTCGGCTTCCCGGTGGCGGTGAACCCCGAGACCCGCCTGGCCGCCCTCGCCCGCAAGCGGGGCTGGCTGGTCGAGCACTTCGACAAGGCGGCGGGCGCCGCGCCGCCGCTCCTGCCCATCGGCCCCGAGTGGGGCCGCCCCCGTCGCCGTCGTGTCGGCAAGGTCGAGACCACCGGACGCACCCGATGAAGGCACTGCGCTTCGAGCGCAACCGTGCCACGCTTCGCGGCCGCCATGGTGGCCGGCCGGCTCGTGCCCGGCGGGCGGCGCCCAGGTCGGCCCGCTGCGCCTGCGCGACATCGACCCGCCCGAGCTGCCCGGACCCGGCTGGGTGCGCGTCCGCCCTCGCCTCGTCGGGCATCTGCGGCTCGCGACCTCGCCACCATCGACGGCACGTCGTCTCGCTACTTCGAGCCGATCGTGTCGTTCCCGTTCGTGCCCGGCCACGAGGTGGTCGCCGACCTCGACGACGGCACGCCGGGTCGCGCTCGTCCCGGTGCTCGGCTGCGTCACCCGCGGCATCACCCCGTCTGCGCGGCCTGCGCGGCCGGGCGACCTCGACCACTGCGAGCGCATCGCGTTCGGCGACCTCGAGCCGGGGCTGCAGAGCGGCTTCTGCTGCGACACCGGCGGCGGCTGGTCGACGCCGATGGTGGCCCACCCGAGCCAGCTGCACGCCGTGCCCGCCGACCTGACCGACGAGGCCGCGGTGCATGGTCGAGCCGACCGCCTGCGCGGTGCACGCGGCCTCGCTCGTCGACGCCGACGGCAGCTCGTCGTCGTGCTCGGCACCGGCACGCTCGGGCTGCTCACCCTCGCCGCCCTGCGCCGCCTTCGCCCGGCCGGCTGACGATCCTCGCCACCGCCAAGCACCCGCTCCAGCGCGACCTGGCCACGCGCGCTCGGCGCCGACTCGGTGGTCGCGCCGGGCGAGCTCGACCGGCCTCGTGCGGCGCGCACCGGGTCGATGCGGCTGGACATCGGCCAGCTCACCGGCGGCGCCGCAGCCGTCATCGACTGCGTCGGCATCGCCGGACAGCCTCGCCGCAGGCTCTGCGGATCGCGGCCCCCGGCGGCACGCATCCACGCTGGTCGGCATGCCCGGCGTCACGACCGTCGACCTCACGCCGCTGTGGCAGCGCGAGATCTCCCTCCGGGCGGCCTACGCGTACCAGCGGGCCGACTTCGACCCGGCCCTCGACCTGGTCGCGCGACCTCGACCTCGGCCGGCTGGTCAGCGCCACCTATCCCCTGCGCCGCTACACGGACGCCATCGCCCACGCCGCCGACGCCGGCTCCCGCGGCGCCGTCAAGATCGCCTTCGACCTCCGGTCGGAACGAGAGAGAGACCGCTTCTGATGCCGCGGCCCGGCTTCGTCCTCGACGTCGACCGGTCGACGCCGCCGATCCTGTTCCACCACGGCGAGCGCTCCGCCTCGAGAAGCTGCCCGCCGGCCGCAGTCGGGTCATCTACCCGGCCGAGCCGCTCGAGGCGCTCGACGACCCCGACGGCGCCATCCGCGACGCGCTGCTGAACCCCCTCGGCGACTCCGAGCCCCTGCCGGCGCTGCTGACGCCGGGCATGAAGCTCACGATCGCGTTCGACGACATCTCGCTGCCGCTGCCCGCCGATGCGCCGGCCCGACATCCGCCAGCGCGTCATCGAGGCCGGTGCTCGACCTGGCCGCGGCGGCCGGCGTCGACGACGTGCACCTCATCGCCGCCCTCGCGCTGCACCGTCGCATGACCGAGGCCGAGCTGCGCCACGCCGTCGGCGACCGCGTCTACGACGCGTTCGCCCCGCACGGCCTGCTCTACAACCACGACGCCGAGGACCCCGACAACCTCGCCTTCATCGGCACGACCGACCAAGGGCGAGGAGGTCGAGATCAACAAGCGGGCCGCCGAGAGCGACCTGATCGTCTACGTCAACATCAACCTCGTGTCGATGGACGGCGGCTGGAAGTCGCACCGCCACCGGCCTGGCGCAGCTACCGCAGCGCTCCGCCACCACCACAACGTCGAGACCATGCAGCACTCGCCGTCGTTCATGGACCGCCACAAGAGCGAGCTGCACTCGTCGAACTGGCGCATGGGCAAGGTGCTGCAGGAACACCGGCATCAAGGTCTTCCAGATCGAGACCACCATCAACAACAACATCTTCGGCGACGGACGGGCCCGATGCGCGTGCTGCAGAAGCGCGAGTGGGAGTGGAACACGCAGCGACCGGCTGACGTTCCTCGGCATGAAGGCCGGCCTCGACCGCCTGCCGGCCAAGCGCCCGCCGGTCAGATCTTCCAGTCGTGGCAGGCGCCCCACGCGACTCACGTCGGTGCAGGCCGGCGAGGTCGAGGCCGTGCACGAGGTGACCACCGAGCAACGTGCTACAAGCAGCACCTCGTGCCGGTCGAGGGCCAGACCGACATCCTCACGATGGGGCTGCCCTACATCTGCCCCTACAACGTGAACTCGATCATGAACCCGATCCTCGTGATGTGCCTCGGGCTCGGCTACTTCTTCAACCTCTACCGCGGCAAGCCGCTCGGTGCGCGAGGGCGGCGTGCTCATCATGAGCCACCCGACGCCGTGGGAGTTCCACCCGGTGCACCACCCGAGCTACATCGACTTCTTCGAGCAGGTGCTCGCCGAGACGACCGATCCGGTCGAGATCGAGCGCCGCTACGAGAAGCAGTTCGCCGAGGACGAGTGGTACCGCCACCTCTACCGCACGAGCTACGCCTACCACGGCGTCCACCCGTTCTACATGTGGTACTGGGGCAGCCACGCCCTGCAGCACCTCGGCCAGGTGATCATCGTCGGCGGCGACGCCGCGGGCCGTGCGCCGGCTCGGCTTCACGCCCGCCTCCACCCTGCAGGACGCGCTCGAGATGGCCGTCGGACGTCGTCGGGCGCGACGCCACGATCACCCACCTCCACAACCCGCCGATCCTGATGGCCGACGTCACGTGAGCACGGTCGCCGGCCGGCTCGGCGAAGCCCACGCGTGCCGTTCCCGTACTCGCGCCCCCGACCGTCGCCCGGCGGGCGTCGGAGCCAGCCCGGCGGCACCGCCCGCAAGCCCTCGGCGCCGACTACGACACCGACTGGGCCCGCCGCTTCCCGGCCCGCGTTGCGCGCGCGCCGTCCTCGCTCGAGACCGTCCTCCGGCCGGCTGTCGCCGGCCCTCGGCTGCCCCGGAGCGCGACGGCCTCGACCGACTCGCGCGGCCTTGGCGACGGACCCGGTGATCTTCGCCGGCCAACCACCACAGCCACCTCGACACCCCGCTCGTGCTCTCGTCGATCCCCGAGCCCTGGCGCCACAAGATGTTCGTCGGCGCCGCCGCCGACTACTTCTTCGGCAACCAGGCTCACCTCGGCCGCTGTCGGCCCTGGTCATCGGGGCGATCCCGATCGAGCGCACCAAGGTCACCCGCCGGTCGGCCGACCAGGCGGCCGAGCTGATCGACGACGGGTGGAGCATGCTGATCTTCCCCGAGGGCGGGCGCTCCCCCGACGGCTGGGGCCAGCCGTTCCGCGGCGGCGCCGCCTACCTGTCGCGCCGCTGCGAGGTGCCCGTCGTGCCGATCCACGTCGAGGGCACCGGCCGGATCCTGCGCAAGGGGGCCAAGCGCCCCACGCCGGCCGCCGTGCGGGTCACCTTCGGCACCCCACTGCTCCCAGAGGCGGGCGAGAGCGCGTCGCGCTTCGCCGAGCGGATCGAACGGTCGGTCGCCGAGCTGGCCGACGAGGCGACCACGGACTGGTGGCAGGCCCGCCAGCGCGCCGCCGCCGGCACGACCCCGCCGCTCACCGGACCGGAGCCCCGGCGTGGCGCCGGGCGTGGGCGCTCGGTGATCGATCCCGGAAGCGACGCCGCCAGACCCGAACCTGGCCCAAGCTCTGATGTCGCCGCGGCGCCGCAGCAGTCTGGCGGTGGCCGCGACAGCCCTGCTCATCGCGGGGGCCGTCGTCATCATCACGCAAGCTCGCCGCGCCGACACCGGTGACGAGGCCCACGCCATCAGCAAGGAGGCGTCTGACCGCGAGTGCGTCGCTCCCGAGGAACCGGTGGTGGCCGCACGAGTGCCGTTCGGCACGCTGACGCTGCGCGAGGTCGGTGACGCCGACGAGCCCACGACTGCCATCTTCCTGCCGGATGGTTCGGGCGATGGCCTTCTCGGCGAGCGCGGCGGCCGGGTGCTGCGCATCGAGGCGGGGGCGATCACCGACGAGGTCGTGCTCGACCTCACCGGCGACACGATGCAGGAGGGGGACGGTGGGCTGCTCGCCCTCGTCTACGACGCCAGCGGCGAGTGGCTCTATGTCTACCGGGCCGACGCGGGCAACGACGACGTGCTGACCGCCTACCCGCTCGACCGCTCGGGCCGACCTGACGGCGACCGCGAGCGCGTGCTCTTGGCCGTCGACCACCCCGAGTCCGTGCAGCACCACGGCGGTGCGCTCGCCGTCGGGGCGGACGATCTCCTCTACCTCGGGCTCGGCGACGGCGGCGGTCTCGGAGATCCCAACGAGAACGCCCAGGATCCGCAGGTGCTCCTCGGCAAGGTGCTCCGGATCGCACCCACCCCCTCGGAGCCCGAGCCGTATCGCATCCCGCCCGACAACCCGTTCGTCGACCAGCCGGGCGTGGCTCCGGAGATCTGGCTGCTGGGGGTCCGGAACCCGTTCCGCATCGGGGCCGATCCCGACACAGGCGAGCTCTGGCTGGGCGATGTCGGTCAGACCTGCTGGGAGGAGCTCGATCGCCTCCCCATCGGGGCCGAGGGTGCCGGCGGCTCGAACCTCGGATGGGACAACGTCGAGGGCACCCACCGCTTCGAGGGCGGCGAGGTGCCCGGCCGACGCCTCGACCCCGTGCAGGAGCACCCACACGCCGACGGATGGTGTGGGATCGTCGCCGGCTACGTGCCACGCGCGTCCGCCGTCCCCGCCCTCGATGGCCGCGTCCTCTACTCGGACTACTGCAAGGGCGTGCTGATGGCGCTCGCGGTCGAGGCTGGCGACGGCACGGCGCGCCTGCTCGACACGGGACTGGACGTCGAGAACCCGATCGCCATCGTGCCTGGCCCGAGTGATCGCCCGTGGATCCTCACGCTGGGCGGCACGGTGTTCGAGGTCGGGAGCGGCACCTCGTCCTAGGAGACGTGCTCAGCCGTCTCCTAGTCGACCAGGCGGAGGCCGCTCGGGGCGATGCTGGGCTCCGCCAGCGGGAGGTCGACGACGAACTCCGTGCGATGGGCGGGGAACACGTGCTCGGAGAGGAGCACGGGTCGGCCGTCGCGGTCGGAGGTGATGCGCTCGCAACGGAGCACGGGCGAACCGACGGGCACCTCGAGGAGGGCCGCATCTCGGGCGTCGACCAGCGCCGCGCCGATCGTCTGCACCGCGCCGCCGAGCGGTGCGTCGAGCAGCTCGTAGAACGGCGCTCGTTCGACATCCGCCCGAGAGAGGTGGGAGCCGACGTCCTCCGGGCACCACACCGTGACCCGCGCGAACGGCTCGCCATCCGCGAGGTTGAGGCGCCGGACCTCCAGCACGGTGGCCGTGCCGAGCACCTGCCGGGCGCGGGGCGGCGCGGCCACGAACCGGAAGTCGAGGATGCGGCGCTCGGAGCGGACGCCGGACGCGGCCAGCTGGGCCTCGATCGTGCCCAGGCGACCGAGGGACTGGCGGAGGGGATCGACTGCCGCGAACCAGCCGAACCCCTGGCGAGCGTCCACGAGGCCCTCGTCCCGCAGCAGCTCCAGCGCCTTGCGGATCGTGACCCGGCTCGCCTCGTAGGATCCCGAGAGCTCTGACTCGCTGGGCAAGGTGCGCCCCGCGGCGAACTCCCCTTCCCCGACCCGACGGCGCAGGTCGTCGGCGATGGCTCGGTAGCGGATCTCGCGCACTTGTCCTATACTTGTATCACACGAAGGACGACGCAAGGGGCTCCACCATGTCCACGCCTGGCATCGAGGTCACCGCCACCACTCCCATCGAGCTCGTGGAGGAGGTCTACGGGCGGCTCCCCGAGCGCGTCGCCCTCGGCCGCGACCGCCTCGGGCGCGGCCTCACGCTCGCCGAGAAGGTCCTCGTCAACCACCTCCGCGACGCGAGCCAGGGCGTCGAGCGAGGGCGCACCTACAACGACTTCGACCCAGACCGCGTCGCCATGCAGGACGCGACCGCGCAGATGGCGCTCCTCCAGTTCATGACCGCGGGCCTCGCGCGCGTAGCCGTGCCCTCGACCGTGCACTGCGACCACCTCATCCAGGCAAAGGCCGGCGCCGACATCGACCTGAAGTTCGCGCTCGACACCAACAGCGAGGTCTACGAGTTCCTCCGCACGGTGTCCGCCAAGTACGGCATCGGCTTCTGGAAGCCGGGGAGCGGGATCATCCACCAGGTCGTGCTCGAGAACTACGCCTTCCCCGGCGGGATGATGATCGGCACCGACAGCCACACCCCCAACGCCGGGGGCCTCGCCATGGTCGCCATCGGCGTGGGCGGTGCGGATGCCGTCGACGTGATGACCGGCTTCCCGTTCAACGTCCGCTGGCCCAAGCTCATCGGCGTCCACCTCACGGGCACCCTGTCGGGCTGGTCGAGCCCGAAGGACATCATCCTCAAGGTCGCCGAGATCCTCACCGTCAAGGGCGGCACCGGGGCCATCATCGAGTACTTCGGACCAGGCGCCGACAGCATCACCGCCACGGGCAAGGCCACCGTCTGCAACATGGGCGCCGAGATCGGGGCGACCACCTCGCTCTTCCCCTACGACGCCAACATGGCCAGCTACCTGCGCGCCACCGGCCGCGCCGCCATCGCCGACGCCGCCGACGCCATCGCCGATCACCTCCGTCCCGACGACGAAGTCGTCGCGAACCCCGCCGCCGTCTTCGACCAGGTCATCGAGATCGATCTCGACCAGCTCGGCCCGATGATCAACGGCCCCCACTCCCCCGACCGTGCCCACCAGCTCGCCGAGGTCGGCGACGCCGCGCGCGCCGAGGGCTGGCCGCTCGAGATCTCGTCAGCGCTCATCGGCTCCTGCACCAACAGCTCCTACGAGGACATCACCCGCGCGGCGTCCATCGCGCGCCAGGCCTCGGCGAAGGGACTGCGCACCAAGACCCAGCTCCTCATCACGCCGGGCTCCGAGCAGACCCGCGCCACCATCGAGCGCGACGGCCTCCTCGCCGACCTCGAGGCGATCGGCGGCACGGTGCTCGCCAACGCGTGCGGCCCGTGCATCGGCCAGTGGGATCGCACCGACCTGGACACGTCGAAGCTCAACACGATCGTGAACAGCTACAACCGCAACTTCCCGAAGCGCAACGACGGCAACGCCAACACGCTGAGCTTCGTCACCAGTCCCGACACGGTCATCGCGCTGGCGCTGGCCGGCACGCTCGACTTCGATCCGCGCACCGACACCCTCACCAACGACGAAGGCGAGGAGGTCCGCCTCGACCCGCCCGTCGGTCAGGCGCTCCCCGACGCCGGCTTCGACCCCGGTGAGGAGACCTTCCAGGCCGCTCCGGCCGACGGTTCGGGCGTGGAGGTCGTCGTCCACCCGCAGAGCGACCGGCTCCAGCTCCTCGAAGCGTTCGACCCATGGGACGGCCAGGACTACGTCGAGCTGCCGATCCTCCTCAAGGCGAAGGGCAAGTGCACCACCGACCACATCTCGGCGGCGGGTCCGTGGCTCAAGTATCGCGGTCACCTCGAGAACATCTCCGGCAACCTCTACCTCGGTGCCATCAACGCCTACACGGGCGAGGCCGGCACGGGGAAGGACCCGATCGACGGCGAGACGCGTCCGTTCCCGGAGATCGCCAAGCGCCTCCACCAGGCCGGCATCGGCTGGGTGGCCATCGGCGACGAGAACATGGGCGAGGGCAGCTCACGAGAGCACGCCGCCATGGAACCCCGCTTCCGCAACGGCAAGGTGATCCTGTCCCGCAGCTTCGCCCGCATCCACGAGACGAACCTCAAGAAGCAAGGCCTGCTCCCGCTCACGTTCGCCGACCCGGCCACCTACGACCTGATCGGCGAGGACGACAAGATCAGCGTCCACGGGCTCGCCGACCTGGCGCCCGACACCCCTGTGCGCGCCACGATCCACAAGCCCGACGGCACCACGATCGACTTCGAGGCCAACCACACCTTCAGCCCCGAGCAGATCGACTGGTTCAAGGCTGGCGGCGCCCTCAACATCATCCGCCAGAAGCAGCTCGGCTGACCCTGAGCCCATGGCCCGAGATCGCCGGCGGGTCGCGGCAGGCGGGCTCCTGGCCGCCGTGGGGAAGAAGGAATCTGGTCGTTGGGGTTGCGGAGCGAACGTGTGTTCGATAGGCTGTGGGTCTTCCCCTTCGGGAGCGTGAGCTCCCCGCCTGGTCGAGCGACGCGCCCGAAGGGAGATCCGCCATGGCGGTCACGGACCACGGGTCCTGTTCCCCGATCGCCCGCGCCCACGCCGTCGAGCAGCTCGCCGCCCTCACCGCCGCGACGACCGCCGAGATGCTCGACGTGATCGTGGCCATGGACCGCGCCGAGGACCACCGCATCGATGGCGCCATCGACATGGCCGCCTGGCTGGTCGCCAGCCTCAACATCGCATCCGCCACTGCCTTCCAGTGGGTCCGTGTCGCCCGCGCCCTCCACGAGCTCCCCCGCCTCCGTGCCCGGTTCGCGGCCGCCGAGCTGTCCTGGGACCAGATCGCCGCTGCCACCCGCTTCGCCACCCCGGAGACCGACGAGCTCCTCGCACACCATCTGCTCGGCTGCACCGCCGCCCAGATCGAGGAGATGGCACACGAACACAAGAAGCGCGCTCGCCGAGATGCCCAGCGCTCCCACGAAGAGCGCTGCCTCCGCTGGCGCAAGGACCACGACCGCGACGGCTACCGCTACTCCGGCTTCCTGCCCGCCGCCGAGGCCGAGATCGTCAACGCCACCCTCGAGCGCCGTGCCGAACAGGCCGGCCGCGACCCCGAGACCGGCGTCTGGAGCCCCGTCGCCCAGCGCTGCGCCGACGCCCTCGTCGATCTCTGCCGCCAGGACCTCGACGTCGACCCCGGGCCCGACCCCACCATGGTCGTGGTCCACGTCGACGCCGACGTGCTCGACGGTGTCATCGAGGGCAACGGCGCGACCACCGACGGCGTCCAGGTCCCCCTCGACACCGTGCACCGCCTCTTGTGCGACTGCCCCATCGAGTCCCATGTGGAGGGTCCCGACGGCACCTGTGTCGGCATCGGCCGCAAGGACCGCAACCCGCCCCGCTGGCTCCGCCGTCGCATCCACCGCCGTGACCGCGAGCTGTGCCGCTTCCCCGGCTGTGGTCGCAAGATCCGCCAGATCCACCACGTCGCCTGGTGGGAGCGCGACTCGGGGCCGACGGACTCCTGGAACCTGGCTGGTCTCTGCTGGCAGCACCACCACCTCGTGCACGAAGGCGGTTGGACCATCAAAGGCAACGCCGATCAGGAGCTCACCTTCACCAGCCCCCACGGCCGGATCCTCACCGCCCGACCACCCCCCCTCCTCCCGGAGACCCGCCAACACATCAACAACATCACCGGCATCGACCTCGGCCACCCCGACGACCGCTGAGCGGCGGGCCGCGTCAGCGGCGTGGATGAGCGCGGGATCGTGGGCTCACGGCGCAGAGTCGCCGCTCACCAGCTCGAGGAGTCGTCGGATCTCGGCCAGGACACCTTCAGGATCATCGTCATAGATCCCGTGGCCGCCTGCGAGCACGACCTGGCGCGGGATCGAGCTGCCCTCCAACCACACCGCCTGCGTGGTCACATCCTCTGACTGGCCCGATTCCGCCGAGATCACCGTCACCGGGATGGGTGGGATGGGCAATCGGTCCAGAGCCATCTGTCGCTCGACCGCGACGTAGTCGACGTGCTCTGGATTGCCAGGGGCGTCCCAGGCAAGGGCGACGACGTCGGCCGGTGACATCGTCGCCTGTCCCGCCGGCACATCGAGCATCACCAACCCGGCCACCTCCTCCGGGTGGCGACCGGCATGGTGGTAGATGTCGAACCCGCCGCCCGAAGAGCCGACGAGGACGTACGGAGCCGTGACATCTGCGGCCAGCAGGAGGGCGTGCAGGTCATCGACGACGTCATCCAGCACGCGCGGCTGGTTCGGCGCCTCATCGCTGGAACCGACGCCGGCCCGGTCATAGGTGCACACCTGCGTGCTCTGGGCGAGGTCCCGGACGATCGGCGAGCCTGACCATGTCTCGATCCCGGCTCCCCCGCTGCCGGCATCGAAGACCACCACCGGCTGACCGTCTCCCCAGCACCGCAGCGCCAGCTCCCGACCTTGTGCATCGACGGCGAACCGGCCGTCGACGGATGGGGAGGCCATCGGATCGATGGTGGTGGACGTCGTGGCGGACGCCTCGGCGGTGGAACTCGGCGGCGCGGCATCGTCACCTCCACACGCCGCGAGAACGAGGAGCACCACGGTCGCAGCGCCGACCAGCCGAGCGGTTCTCATCACCCGACAAGACGCGTGGTGCGCAAGAACGTTTACTCCGCCCGTGGTTGGATCGGCCATCCTCGCCCCTTGCCGACGGTCGTCGGGGGCCGCTCAGTCGGTGCCCGGTCTCCGGTTGTCCTCGTCGGTGTCCCTGATCTTGCCACCGGGGTAGGTGCGTGCCAGCTCTTCGGTGGTCGGGGTGCGCTTCTTGCGCGCCTCGGGCGGCAGGAGCTTGGTGATCGCCGTCATGATCTTCTTCGTGTCCGCGTCGGGGGAGGCACCGGTGAGACCCGCAACCGGCTGACCGACGCGGATCGTGATGGTGGGCGGGTGCCCGAGCGCGAGCAGGTTCGGGAGGCGCTCGCTTCGTGGCCAGACCTTCTCCGTGCCCCACAGGCCGACTGGGATGACCGGCGCGCCCGTCATCGCGGCGAGGCGGGCCGCGCCCCAGCGGCCCTTCAGCACCGGGTCGAAGAACGCTGGACCCCGGGGGATCGTGCCCTCCGGCATCATCGCCACGAGCTCGCCGGCCTCGAGCGCGAGAGCGGCTGCCGCCAGCGGCTCGTCCGACCCGGTGCCACGCTCGACCCGGATCCCGCCCATCGCCCTCGCGAGCTGGCCGACGATCGGCGCGTCGAACACCTCCTTCTTGCCGAGGAAGCGCACGGGCCGACCACGCTTGGCCAGAGTGACGGCCATGGCCATCGGGTCGAAGTAGCTGCGGTGGTTGCCCACCACGATCGCAGCGCCCTGCTTGGGGATGTGCTCGACGCCGCTGATGTCGAACCGGGCGTAGGGGATGAGCTCGGGACGGGCGAGCTGGAGGAGGGCCTGCTGAGGCTCGATGCCGACGATGGGCAGCTTGGGCACACCGGATGGTACGTCGAGGTGCACCACCGGCCACCGTCGCAGCACGGCGACCACCATCATGCGAGGGTCCGGGTTCACGACCACGGGGTGCCGGACGGCCGCGAGCATCGGCACGTCGTAGAAGCTGTCGGAGTAGGCCCAGCTGTCGCCCAGGGAGACCGCGTTCTCCATCGCCCATTCTGCGATCGCCCGCAGCTTCCCCTCGCCCCACACGAACTCGCCGTCGAGGGTGCCGTCGTAGATGCCGTCGCGCTCGCCGTAGCGCGTTGCCACCACGTCATCGAAGCCCAACGCGTCCGCGAGGGGCTTGACCAGGTCGTACGGCGTCGTCGTGGCCAGCACGAGCGGACGCCCGGCGGCGCGGTGCTCCTCGAAGATCGGTCGGGCGAACGGCTGCAAGCTTCCGCTCAGGGCCTCGGCTGCCAGCTCGCCCGCCTCCTGCACCTGCGAGCGAACCCAGCCGGATGCGAAGCGGACCGCTCGGCGGGTCACCTCCATGCTCGGTCGGTTCTCGCCGAACAGGTCGTATACGCGGTAGATGAGCTGCTCACCGGGGATCGAGCGATCGGTCACGCCCGCCGTCTTCAGGGCCTCCCCGATGATCGGACCCGACGCCCCCCGCAAGAGCGTGCGATCCAGATCGAAGAACGCCGCACCATCAGCCATGTCAGCGACGGTACAACCCCTCGCAGCGACGTGAGCCGGGCGAGCGGCGACGATCTGCGCAGGAGCGTGCACGCAAAACGGAAACACCGGCCCGGGGGGAGGGCCGGTGTTCCGTGCTTGCGAGGGGCTGGAGGGGGATCCTGCCTCACCTCGCTGAGGGCTTCTCCTGGGGGGAGGAGATGCTGCCTCTTGTGAGCACCACGCTACGTGCGAGCAAGCAATTCGTCAAACAGTTGTTGATGATGGCTACCATCACTCGCAACGATGGATCTCCGCCAGCTCTCCGTGCTCGTGGCGGTCGCCGAGGAAGGGAGCTTCTCGGCGGCCGCACGGACCCTCCACACCGTGCAGTCGAACGTGTCGACGCACGTCGCCCGGCTCGAGCGTGAGCTCGGCGTCGCCCTGGTCGACCGCGCGAGCGGCGAGCTCACGGAGGAGGGCCTGGCCGTCGTCAGCCGGGCCCGGCACATCCAGGCGGAGCTCGAGGCGCTGAGCTCGGACGTGGCCGCGCTGCGGGACGAGGTCAGCGGCACGGCTCGGCTCGGGTGCATCGGCACCTCGGCCCGATGGCTGGTGCCACTCGTGCTCGAGGAGGTCACCCGTGCGCACCCGAAGGTCCACGTGATCGTGGTCGATGCCACCACCACCTCGCTCGTCCCGCGCCTGCTCGCCGACGAGCTCGACCTGGCCGTCGTCAACCTGCCCGTCACCCACCCCGATGTCGTCGTCGAGCGCCTGTTCGACGAGGACCGGATCCTGATCGCCCCGGCGGGCCACCCCCTGGCCGGCTGCGAGCGCGTCTCGCTCGTCGACCTCGCTGCACACGACCTGCTGCTCGAGCCCAGCGGCACGGCGTTCCGCGACGAACTCGACCGCGAAGCTGCCGCGGCCGGGGTCGAGCTGCGAGCCAAGGCCGAGGTGGACGGGCTGCGCCTCATCACCACGCTGGCGTTCGAGGGGTTCGGAGCCGCCATCGTGCCGGCCACCGCCGTGCCGGCGTGGCTGAAGGGCAGCTGGAGCCACGTGCCGATCGACGGCCTCGAGCGTCGTTCGGTCGGGCTGGCCCGCCGCCAGCGCGGTCTGCTGTCCGCGCCCGCCCGAGCGCTCCACGACGCGGTGACGGCGATGGTCGCCTCGGACGGCGAGGGCTTCCCGGGCGTCCACCTGGCCGAGGCGTAACCGTTGGCGCGTGCGGCGGGTCGCAGCGCTCACATGCCCCCCTTCGTCCCCGTCGCCGCCGACCACCCGGGCTCGCTGTCCGCCCAGCTCACCTCGGTGGCCGGCCGGGACCTCGTCCTCGTCGAGGTCTCCGACCAGCACCGCCGGGGCGCCCTGTCCGAGGCCGACGGCCACACCTTCGCTGAGGCCGCCCAGCACGCGTTGGGCGCCGGCCTGCCGCTCCTCGCCGTCATCGCCTCGAGCGGAGCCGACGTGAACGACGGGGTGGCGGCCCTGCACGGGTGGGGCACCGCCGCCCGCATGCTGGCCCGGTGCTCGGGTCGGATCCCCGTCCTCATCGCCACCACGGGACCCGTCGTGTCCGGCCCCGCCCTCCTGCTCGGGCTGGCCGACCACGTGGTGATGACGGAGGACTCGTACGCCTTCGTCAGTGGGCCGCGCATGGTCGAGACCTTCACGGGCGAGTCCGTCGACGCGATGGAGCTCGGCGGCGCCGGCATCCACCGCACGAGCACGGGCTTGGCCTCGTTGGTGGTCAGGGATGCGGACGCGGCCCGGCACGCGCTGTTCGACCTGCTGGCGTACCTCCCGTCTGTCATCGACGACGAGCCACCCCGATGGTGGACGGACGACCCCGTCGACCGCCTGACACCTGAGGCGGGAGCTTGCATCCCGGTCTCCACCACCGGCGCCTACGACGTGCGTGACGTCGCCCGGAGCATCGTCGACGACGGTGACCTGCTCGAGCTGCGGGCGCACTGGGCCCCGAACCTCGTCACGGCCTTCGCCACCGTCGGGGGCCGACCGGTCGGGATCGTGGCCAACCAGCCCATGTCGATCGCTGGCACGCTCGACATCGCCGCGTCCCAGAAGGGCGCCCGCTTCGTGGCCTTCTGCGATGCCTTCGGGCTCCCGCTGCTCACCCTGGTCGACACCCCAGGCTTCTACCCCGGCAAGGACCTGGAGTGGCGGGGCATGATCCGCCACGGAGCCCAGCTCGCGTTCGCCTACGCGAGGGCAACCGTGCCGCGGGTCGCGGTGGTGCTGCGCAAGGCCTACGGCGGCGCCTACATCGTCATGGACTGCCGGACCATGGGCAGCGACCTCTACCTCGCGTGGCCGTCCGCGGAGATCGCCGTGATGGGGGCGAAGGGTGCCGTGGAGATCGTGCACCGCCGGGAGCCAGCCGAGCGGCGCACGCAGCTCGAGGCGGCGTACGAGGAGCGCTTCCTGAACCCGTACCTGGCTGCGGACCGTGGCCTCGTCGACGCGGTGATCGACCCCGCCGACACCCGGCGGGAGGTGGCGGCCGCCTTTGATCTGCTGTCCACCAAGCGGGAGACGCTGGGCAGTCGAAAGCACGACAACACGCCACTGTGATCCTCGCCGTCGAGGGCTGGGTACGATCGCAGCCGTGGCCGACAGCATCACGATCACCGACAACCGGACCGGCGAGTCGATCGAGGTGCCGCTCGTCGACGGTGGCGTGGCCAGTGCCGAGTGGCGGAAGCTGTTGCCCGGCGTCTGGTTCTACGACGAGGCGTTGATGACGACCGCCGTCGCGTCGAGCTCGATCACCGACCTCGACGGCGAGAACGGCATCCTCCGCTATCGCGGGTACCCGATCGAGCAGTTGGCCGAGCACTCGACCTACCTCGAGGTCGCCTACCTGCTCATCCACGGCGAGCTCCCGACGGCCGAGCAGTTCGCCCCCTGGAAGCACGACATCACCTACCACACCTTCATCCACGAGAACGTACGCAAGCGGTTCCTCGAGGGCTTCCACTACGACGCCCATCCGATGGGGATGCTGGTGTCGGCGATCGCGGCGCTGTCCACCTTCTACCCGGACGCGAGGGAGATCCACGACCCCGCCAACCGGTACAAGCAGATCGTCCGCCTGATCGCGAAGATGCCCACCCTTGCGGCGGCGTGCCACCGCTTCTCCGTGGGCATGCCCTTCGTCTACCCGGACAACTCCCTCGGCTTCACGGAGAACTTCCTGTCCATGCTCTGGAAGGTCGCCGAGCCCCGCTACGACGCCAACCCAGCCCTCGCCAAGGCGCTCGACGTGCTGTTCATCCTGCACGCGGACCACGAGCAGAACTGCGGCACGACCGCCATGCGCACCGTGGGATCCGCCCACGCCGACCCGTACGTGTGCACCGCCTCGGCGGCCGCCGCGCTGTACGGGCCACGCCACGGCGGCGCCAACGAAGCGGTCATCCGAATGCTGACGGAGATCGGCTCGATCGATCAGGTGCCGGCCTTCATCGAAGCCGTCAAGCACGGCCACGGCCGGCTCCAGGGCTTCGGCCACCGGGTGTACAAGAGCTACGACCCGCGAGCCGCCATCATCAAGCACACGGCCGACCAGGTGTTCACGATCACGGGGAAGAACCCCTTGCTCGACATCGCGCTCGCCCTCGAGGACGTCGCCCTGTCGGACGAGTACTTCACCTCGCGGAAGCTCTACCCGAACGTCGACTTCTACTCCGGCCTCATCTACCAGGCGATGGGGTTCCCGATCGAGATGTTCACCGTGCTCTTCGCCATCCCCCGCGCGGCCGGCTGGCTCGCCCACTGGGTGGAGCTCCTCGAGCAGGACCAGCGGATCGCCCGGCCGCGGCAGCTCTACGTCGGTCCTGCCGTCCGGGACTACGTCGCCCTCGACCAACGCGGCTGACCCGCATGCATGCGGTCACGATCGTCGACGGCACCCTCGAGTGGCGCGAGCACCCGGATCCACAACCCGGCCACGGCGAGGTGCTGGTGGAGGTCCACGCCGCCGGCGTCAGCAACGCCGATCTCCTGCAGCGCGCGGGGTTCTACCCTCCCCCGCCGGGCGCGCCGGCCGACATCCCCGGACTCGAGGCCGCGGGCGAGGTCATCGCGCTCGGGCCAGGTGCCTCCCGCTTCGCCATCGGTGATCGGGTGATGGCCGTGCTCGGCGGCGGGGGCCAGGCGGAGCGCGTCGTGGTCCATGAGCGCGTCGCCATCCCGGTGCCGGCCAGCGTGTCCTGGGAGCAGGCAGGCGCGGTGCCCGAGAACGTGACGACCGCGCACGACGCCCTCTTCACCCAGGCAGGGCTCGTCATGGGCGAGCGCCTCCTCGTGCACGGGGCCGCCGGCGGCGTGGGCACCGCGGCCGTCCTCCTGGGCGCCTTGGCGGGCGCGACGGTGCTCGCCACCGTCCGCGACGCCGCCAAGCGCCCCGGCGTCGACGCGCTGCACCCGGCAGTGCGCGCCATCCCGCCAGATGGGTTCACGGCCGAGGGGCCCTTCGACGTGATCCTGGAGCTCGTCGGGGGCCCGAACCTGGCCGAGGACATCGACGCGCTGGCCCTGGGCGGGCGGATCTCCGTGATCGGTGTCGGGGCGGGAGCGAAGACCGAGATCAACCTGCTCGACCTCATGGGCAAGCGGGCTCGGATCCTGGCGTCGACCCTGAGGGCTCGCCCGCTCGAGCAGAAGGCCGACGCCGCCCGACGGGTCGAGACGCAGGTCGTGCCGCTGCTCGCCGACGGCCGGCTGCACCTGCCCGTCTCCCACACCTTCCCGATGGCGGAGGCGGCGACCGCCTACGAGCAGTTCTCGGCGGGCGGCAAGCTGGGCAAGATCGTCCTGCTGCGCTGACGCCGGTAGGTTCGCAGCCGATGGACTTCGACCTGCCCGCCGAGCTGCGCGCCCTCCAGGAGGAGGCGCTGGACGTCGGCCGGGCCGCGGCCGAGCAGGCCGACCTCACCGAGGACACCTGGATCGCCGCCCCCGACCGACGCTTCTCGATGGAGCTGGGCAAGCGCGGCTGGCTCGGCATGACCTGGCCCGTCGAGGCGGGCGGTGGCGGCCGTAGCCCGCTCGAGCGGTTCGTCGTGTTCGAGGCCCTGATCGGGGAGGGCGCGCCGCTGGCCACCTCGTGGTTCGCCGACCGCCAGATGGGACCGACCCTCCTCCAGTTCGGCACGCCCGAGCAGCAGCGCACCCACCTCCCCGCCATCCTCGACGGCACCTCGGCATGGAGCATCGGGATGTCCGAGCCCGACGCGGGGTCCGACGTCGCGTCGATCCGCACCCGCGCGGTACGTGACGGCGACGACTTCGTCGTCAACGGGCAGAAGATCTGGAACTCGGGCGCAGCGACGGCCGACTGGATCTACCTCATCGCGCGCACGGACCCTGACGCGCCCCCGCACGCCGGGTTGTCGGAGCTGATCGTGGACATGCGCTCACACGGCATCTCCATCGCGCCAATCCGCGACATGACCGGGAACGACCACTTCTGCGAGGTGTTCTTCGAGGACGTGCGGGTGCCGGCGGACAACCTCGTCGGCGAGCTCAACGGGAGCTTCCGCCAGGTGATGCGCCAGATGGAGCACGAGCGGGGCGGCATCGACCGGCTGCTGAGCAACCGCAAGCTCTATGTCGACGTCCGTCCGCTCGCCGACACGACCGATCCGCGCGTCCGGCAGGAGATCGCGATCATCGAGAGCGGCTACCGCATCGGGCGACTCCTCGTCCTGCGGGAGGTGTTGGGGCAGGCCCCCAAGCAGTTCTCGGCCGCCACCAAGACGTTCTGCACCGAGCTCGAGCAGCGGATCGCCTCGTTCTGCGCGTCGGTGCTCGGACCGGGGGCGATGCTCGCCGAGCCCGGCCTGCCGCAGCGCGTGAGCCGCAACGTCGCGTACGCGCCCGCTTACACGATCATGGGCGGCACCACCCAGATCCTCCGCAACATCCTCGGCGAGCGGGTGCTGGGCCTCCCCCGCTGACTGCCGGGGCACTAGACGCGACGCACGGGTGGACGAGCATCGCGCTCGATCCGCGCCACCGTGGCGACTCCCTGTGTGATCACGGCGGTGCCGTCGCGGACGATGACCGGGTTGATGACGAGCTCGGCGATCTCCGGCACCTCCTCGACGAGGGCGGCCACGCGGAGCATCGCCCCCTCGAGTGCGCGGCTCGCCGTCACGTCGAGGAGCGGCGCGAGGCGCGAATCCGCCACCAGTCGCCAGCGCGTCGAGGTCCGAGAGTGGCAGGACCTGGAGGTCAGCCGCGGTGTCGAGCGCCGAGGCCGCGCCCCCGGGCCCGAGGGCGAGCACCGGCCCGACCGACGGGTGGTCCCGCACCTCCACGGAGATGTCCACCCCGGGACCGACCATCGGTTGGACGAGAGCCGGCACGAGCCCATCACCCATCGTCTCCGCCATCCGCTCCCAGGCGAGGCGCAGCGCGTCCGGGCCCTCGAGATCGATGGCGAACCCCGCGGCGGCGGTCTTGGCCATCCGATCACGCGCGGCCGCCTTCAGCACCACGGGGTAGCCCATCGACTCGGCGGCGCGTTGCGCTTCCTCGAGGGTGGACACGACCTCCGTGGCCAAGGTGGTCAGGCCGATGGCATCCAGCACGGCCATCGTCGAGGGTTCGTCGAGCGACGCCGTCGCCTCGGTCGCGAGGTGCTCGAGGATCAGCGAGCGCGCCGCGACCACGAGCGGCTCGGGCAGAGGGACGGGCTCCCCTTCGGGCAAGGCCAGCCACTCGGCGTACGCGGCCGCCCGCCCGAGCGCCCGCGCGGCCGCGTCCACGGCGTCGAACACGGGGATCGGGCCTGGCGTCGAAGGCGGCGGGCCGTAGAAGCAGGCGACGATGGGAACTTCCGGACGGGCCTGGCGGGCCGCGTCGAGCGCGGCCTCGACCTCCGCCGGTGTGGCGCCGAGCGAGGGCGCGTACAGGGCCAGCACGCCGTCCACGCCCGGGTCGGCCACGAGCACGGCGACGGCCTGCTCGACGTCGGCGCCGCTGGCCTCCAGACCGAGGTCGACGACACCGAGCGCCCCGACCACGTGCGTCGCCAGCCCCGACAACGCTGCTTGGGTCCCGGCCGCGAGCTCGCTCAGCAGGAGACCGGAGCCGATCGCCGCATCGGCGGCGATCGCCAGTGATCCGCCCGCGTTGCCGACGACCGCGACACGACGGCCCGGCGGGAGGGGTTGGCTGGTGAGGAGGCGAGCCGTGTCGAGCATCGCCGAGAGCGTGGGCACACGGATGACGCCGGTCTGCTCGAGGAGGGCGGCCTCGGTGGCGTCGTGGCCGACCGATGCCAGCGAGGTGGGCAGCCGCCCGGCCTTCACGGTCACCACTGGCTTGGCGCGCGTGAGGCGCCGGGCCAGCCGGCTGAAGTGCCGTGGGTTCCCGAGGCTCTCGATGTACATGCACACGACAGCGGTGCTCTCGTCACCCTCCCAGTACTGGAGCAGGTCGTTGCCGGACACGTCCGAGCGGTTTCCGAGGGCGACGAAGGAGGAGATCCCGATCCCCCGGTCGCGGGCCTGACCGATGATGGCCGCTCCCACCATCCCGGACTCGGAGAGCAGCGACACCGGGCCGCGACGCGGCACGACGGTGGCGAAGGTGGCGTGGAGTCGCACCGTGGGATCGGTGTTGATGATCCCGAGGCAGTTCGGGCCGACCACGCGCACACCCCAGGACCGGGCGATCCGCAGGACCTCCGCCTCCCGCGCCGCCCCCTCCGCGCCCTGCTCGCTGAACCCCGCCGAGAGGATCACGACGCCGTACACCTGCTTGCGACCGCACTCCTCCACCACCGCCGCGACGGCGTCGGCGGGCACGGCGATGATGGCCAGGTCGATGTCGTCGGCGATGTCGAGGATGCTCGGCGCCGCCCGAACCGTGGCCACGTGCTGCGCGTTCGGGTTCACCGGCCACACCGGCCCCGCGAAGCCCGCCCGCTGCAGGTTCTGGACCACCGCGTGGCCGATCGTGTCCGGATCCCGGCTGGCGCCGATGACCGCGATGCTCCGGGGCGAGAGCAGCCGCCGCACGGCCTCGGCGGCCGCGGCTCGTGCCCGCTGGTCGATGGCCGCTTCGGCCGCCGGCGTCGGCTGCAGCTCGAGTCGCACCTCGACGACCCCGTCGGCGAAGCGGGTGGCGGTCTCGTAACCGGCCTGGGTGAAGACCCCGATCATCTTCCGGTTCTCGGGGAGGACCGACGCGGTGAAGGCGGTGAGCCCCACCTCGCGGGCCCGCGCGGCCAGGTGCTCGAGGAGCACCGTGGCGAGCCCTCGCCCGTGGTTCGCGTCGTCGACGAAGAAGGCCACCTCGGCCTCCGACCGGTGCCGCCACCGGTCGTAGCGAGCGACCCCGATCAGCTCACCGGCGAGGAGCACCACGAGCGCGAACCGGTCGACGTAGTCGACGTGCGTGAGCCGTTCCACGTCCTGCTCGGACAGGCGCGGCCGCGGGCTGAAGTATCGGAAGTAGATGCTCTGCGGCGACTGCCGGGCATGGAAGTCCGTGAGCAGGGCGCCGTCGTCGGGCCGGATGGGACGAACGTGCGCGGTGGCACCGTCGGTGAGCACGACGTCCGTTTCGAAGGCGGACGGGTAATAATCGCCAGACGCCTCGCCCGGCCGCTCACCCTCTGCCGGGTCCATGTTCGGAATCTACCGGGAAGACGTGGAGGCATCGTCGCCCCGATCGAGAGGACTCCCCCCGTCTTGCGCCGGATCTCGCTCACCCCGCTCGTGCTGCTCCTCGCGGGGGCCCTCCTCGCGAGCAGCTGCGCCACCGAGAGCACCGGCGATCTCGGCCTCACCTTCGAAGGGGACAGCAACCTCGACGACCCGATCGCTCCGGACACGGGCCTCGATGGCAAGGAGGCGCCCACCAGCGACGAGGTCGTCCAGGCAGCCCTCGAGGACGTGCAGTCGTTCTGGAGCCGCACGTACGAGGACCTCTACGGCGAGCCCTACGAGCCGATCGGCGGAGGCTTCATCCCGTATGGCCCGGACACCGGCCGACTGCCGTGCGGCAATCCCGCCTACAGCGAGATCGCCGGGAACGCCTTCTACTGCCCGTCGGAGGACCTCATCGCCTGGGACGACGTCAACCTCGTGCCAGGCCTCTACGCGGCGTTCGGGGGCTTCACCCTCGGGATCGTGTTCGCGCACGAGTTCGGGCACGCGATCCAGAAGCGCGCCGGCACTCTCGCCCAGGGCCCCACGATCATGTCCGAGCTCCAGGCCGACTGCTTCGCCGGCGCCTGGACCGCCGACGTCGATGCCGGCAACGCCCGGCACTTCGAGCTGACCGTCACCGACCTCGACAAGGCCTTCGAGGGGTTCCTCGAGCTCCGCGACACCGTCGGTGTCGACCCGACGGACGATGCGGCACACGGCACGGGCTTCGATCGCATCGGAGCGTTCACCGAGGGCTTCGAGCAGGGCCCAGGACGGTGCGCCGAGTACCCCGACGAGTTCGCCGCCGGCAACCTCGTCATCGTCGAGGTGCCCTTCACCGACCAGGCCGACTTCGACCGCGGTGGCAACCTCCCGCTGGATGAGCTCGGCCCCATCCTGCTCGCCGATCTCGAGAACTTCTGGACGCTGCTCTTCCAGGAGCAGGGCAAGACCTGGGACCCCGTCGACGTCGTCACCGTCGACCCGTCGGTCGACGAGGTCGCGTGCGGTGACCAGACCTTCAGCGGCGACGAGCTGGTCGGCGCATCCTTCTACTGCCTCGACTCCGACACGATCTACGTCGACGGGGTGAACACGATCCCCGCCCTGTACAAGATCGGCGACTACGCGGTCGCAACGGAGATCGCTCGCCAGTACGCCTTCGCGGCCCAGGATCAGCTCGGCAACCTGGACGACACGCCGGCCACCAACCTCCAGGCCGACTGCTTCGCCGGCCTCTTCGCCCACAGCGGGTTCGTGGGCGACCGCGACGGCCGGGGGCAGGAGCTGTTCCTGTCCCCCGGCGACCTCGACGAGGCCGTCGTCGCGTTCCTGAGCGACAGCGATGCCAGCAACGAGGTGAGCGATGACGCCGCCTCGGTCGGGACGACGTTCGCTCGCTTCGACGCCTACCGGGCGGGGTTCATGGACGGCACCGCAGCATGTGATGCGCTCCTTGCGGGGGGCTAGGGCCTACCCGCCAGGCCGGGCCCGTCGGGACTGGCGGACCAGCACCAGGACGGTGCCACCGATCGCGACCACCAGCAGCGCCAGCAGCCCGATCTGGAGCGCCCCGCCACGATCGCCCGCCTCCTGGGGCGCGGAGCCCGAGTTCGGTCGCGGGATGATGTCCTGTGAGGGCATCGCCGGTGCCGTGCTCGATGTCGTGGGCTCCTGTCCCCCAGCGGGGACGGCGAGCGCCACGACGCACACCAGTGCCGCGAGCACCATGAGGACGCGCCGCACGATCAGCGGGTCCGGCGGCGCCGGCGACTCGCGGCCAGGGGTGGGCCGACCTGGTCCGCGTCGAGCGTGCGCGTCGCGTCGAGGTCCCACAGCCAACGACCACCGTCGTTCCGCAGCCGGCCCAACGAGACGTCAGGGATGGCGCGATCCGTGAAGGCCACCACCTCGTAGCCCTGGGCGCGGGCCTTGGCGGCTGCCCGGGCGAGGAAGCCGGCGGTGCCTTCGAGGGCACCGGCAGGGGCGCACACGATGGCCCCCGCGATGATGTCGCCCTCGAACATCGGGCCTTCGACGGTGGGCACGTCCCACTTCAGCGCGGGGTCGCCGAGGACGGCCACCGCAGCCTCGGGGTGCTGCCGGTGGAGGTGGACCAGCGCCTGGTGCAGCTGCCCGAGTGAGGGCGTGGCCAGGCGGAACCCCGCGGCCATGCCGGCATCGACGAGCACCAGCGTCCGGTCAGCCATGGGGACTGGACGCTACCTTCACCCGGAACCCTGGCTCGCGACCCTGGTCGCCATCCTGCGTGCCGCGCGGCATCAGGTCTCCTCCCCCGATCTGAACGCATCGCGGAGGCGCAGCTCCCGGTCCGGAGCGGCCAGGGACGGCGCGGCGCCCTCGACCAGCAATCCGAGGCCCCGGCCTCGGGCGAGCCGGCCGACCGATCCATCGTCCTCGGCGAACACCGGACCCGCGCAGGCGCCGATCAGGATGCAGATCGCGGCACCCGAGAACCACGAGACCAGCGCGAGGGCCACGCCGAAGAACCCGAACTGTTCAGCGTTGCGTTCCACCAGACCCGGCATCCAGAACGTCGCCGAGATCGCGTAGGCAGACATCGTGAGGCTCGTGATGACGCCCGTCGGGACGAGGACCCGCCATCGCACCTCGCCCTGCAGCAGGAACCACGACGTGAACCACCACAGGGCAGACGTCGTGAGCAGCGAGACCACGATGAAGAGCACGACGCCCGGGCCTCCGCCGACCAACCCGCGCACGCCGCCGAGGAACGCCATGCTCGCCAACATCACGATGAGCCACGCCGGACCACGCGCGTACGCGCCTGCCTTGCGGCCGGGTGGCCGCCGCCAGGCCCGTAGGTAGACACGCTGCAGGGCCGTGGTGAACGAGCTGGCATAGAAGAACGTCAGGAGCAGGCCGAAGAACCCGGTTGCCTTGCGGATGTCATCCGAGGAAGCGAAGGCCTCCTTGGCCGTCTCGAGCGCGTCGCCCCGAACCCCGAGTCGATGCGTGAGGGTCTCGAAGATCGAGGACCGGATGCCTGCTGGCATGAATGCCGCGACCACGATCACCAGCGGGAAGAAGGAGACGAAGGCCTTTCCAGCCAGCGCGACGCTGCGGTCGACGAACTCGATCTCGAGCATCCGAGCCCACACCTGCCACACGAGCGTCCGCTGGGCTCGATCCCGCGCCGGATCGACTCGGCGAAGGACACTGTCGAGCCGATCGCGGGTGGGACCAGGTTCATCGGACATGTCGGCAACGCTACGAGGCCGTCGACCTCTGCCGTGACAAGGTCGTTCCCTGCTCGACACGGGAATCGAACCGCGCGACGCTGCGATGCCCTGTGGGTGAATCGTCCGATGATGCTCAGAGCCTGGTAGCGCGAACCCGTGCCCGCGCCGCGACGGCAACCCAGCAGGCCGGCGAGTGGCTCGACGAGCGGAAGCAGACCAACGCACCCATCGGTGTCGCCACGCAGCTCTACGAGCGTGACCGCGACGCCTTCGGCTCGGTCCTCGGAAGTGCGATCGCCCTGCGCCTGTTCCTCTTCGTCACGGCACTGACCGTCGCCCTCGTCACGGGGTTGACCCTCTTCCTCGGCCGCGAGGCGCTCGACGACCTGCTCTCAGCCAGCGGCATCGCAGGCCAGATCGCAACCGAGGTCGAGCACGCGGCCACGGCCTCGAACGGCCGCAACCTCGGCCTCTTCCTGATCGGCCTGTTCCTGACCCTGAGCGCAGGGCGGAGCCTCACGAAGGTCTTGGCCGCCTGCAGCGCGGGCGCCTCGGGCATGGATGCCCGCTCGGCCAAGGCCTCCATGCGAGTGGCCGCACGGGTCACCGCGCTCGTGTCGCTGCTCGTGGTGTCGGCCCTGCTGTTCAACCGGCTCCGAGGGGCGTTCGGCGTGGCCATCGCGGCCAGCTCGCTCGCCGCCAACGCGCTCGTGATCGCGGGCGCCTGGTTCTTCGTGTGCCTCTCACTCCCGCGGGCGACGCGGGACCCAGGAGCCGCCATCCCCGGCGCGACCACCTTCGGGGTCGCCATCACGATCCTGCAGTGGTTCATGCACTTCTACCTCCCCCACAAGATCGCCAACGCCTCACAGGTCATGGGCTCGTTGGGCGTCACGTTCGCGACGTTGGGCTACCTCTTCCTGATCGGACGACTCATGGCCGCGAGCCTCATCCTCAATGCCGTGCTCTTCGAGCGCCTCGGGAGCGTCAGCGAGCTGTTCTTCGACCTGCCGGTCGTCCGTCGCGTGCCGGCCCGCTTCCCGAAGGTCAGGGAGTTCTTCGACCTCGACGCAGATCGCGAGGCGGCTGACACGTCGCGACCCGCTTCTGAGCTCAAGGAAGGGTCGGACGCGCCAGACTGAGACCGTGGCCACCTCTCGGACTCCCCGACCCGTCGATGCGGCGCACGACCGCGTGGTCATCGACCTGGACGGGCTGGCCGCCCTCCTCGAGGTGCTGGGTCGCGATGGTCGCGCCGTGCTCGGCCCCACGGTCCGGGACGGGGCGATCGTCATCGACGAGATCGAGGGTGTCGACGACCTGCCCGCCGGGTGGGGCGACGAGCAAGCGCCCGGCTCCTACCGTCTCGTCCGACGGGACGACGATGCGCTGTTCGGCCACGTCGTCGGCCCCCACTCCTGGAAGGCCGAGCTGTTCCCCCGCGCACGCTGCTCGTCCGCTCCACCCGCGCAGAGGACGGGTTCACCGTCGAGGCCCCCGAGGAGCGTCGCGCGGCCGCCTTCGTGGGGGTGCGCCCCTGTGATCTCCGCGCCATCGAGACGCAGGATCTGGTCTTCGACCACACCGCCCACCCAGACCCCACCTACCAGGCAACGACGCGCGGACGCGCTGGTGGTGTCGGTCCAGTGCACCGACCCGGCGGCCACCTGCTTCTGCACGTCGATGGGCACCGGGCCCCGTGCCGACGCCGGCTTCGACCTCGCGCTCACCGAGATCCTCGACGACGGGCACCGGTTCGTGGTGGAGGTCGGGTCCGACGCCGGCCACACGCTGCTGGCGGAGGTGCCCCACACCATTGCGTCGCCGGACGACGTCGAGGCCGCCCTCCGGCGATCGGAGGCAGCGGCGGCACGGATCGAGCGGCGGGTCGACACCGAGGGGCTGCCGGCCCGGCTCGCCGCGACCCTCGAGCACCCCCAGTGGGAGGACGTGGCCGAGCGCTGCCTCACCTGCGCCAACTGCACGATGGTCTGCCCGACCTGCTTCTGCAGCACCGTCGAGGACACCACCGACCTCACGGGCGACCACGCCGAGCGCTGGCGCCGCTGGGACTCGTGCTTCACGCTCGACCACTCCTACGTGCACGGCGGGTCCGTCCGGAGCTCCACCGAGTCCCGCTACCGGCAGTGGCTCACCCACAAGTTCGGCACCTGGCACGACCAGTTCGGCGTCTCGGGCTGCACGGGGTGTGGCCGCTGCATCGCCTGGTGCCCGGTGGGCATCGACGTCACGGCGGAGCTCGCTGCGCTCCTCACCGACCCAGCGGGAGCGCCCGACCCGAAGGAGGTGCCGTGATGGTCACGACCCGCACGATCAAGGACCTGATCGCCGAACACGCGCTGCTCGCGCACCTTCCGACCGCCGACCACGACCTCATCGCCGGCTGCGGGCAGAACGTGCACCTTCCCGCCGGTCGCTTCCTGTTCCGCGAGGGCGAGCCGGCCGACATCTTCTACCTGGTGCGCGACGGACGCGTCGCCATCGAGGTGCCGACGCCCGCGGGGCAGTCGCTGGTCGTGGCCACCACCGGCCCGGCGGCCTGGTCGGCTGGTCGTGGCTGTTCCCGCCGTACCGGTGGCACCTCGACGCCGCGAGCCATGGACGACGTCAGCGCGGTCGCCATCGACGGCGCCTGCCTGCGGGCGAAGTGCGAGGCCGACAACGGCCTCGGCTATCGCCTCATGCAGTGCTTCGCCCAGCTGGCCGATCGACCACCTCAGGGGACCCGTCGCCAGCTGCTCGACGTCTACGGCGATCACGCCTCGTGATGGTCCCCCTGCGCTACCGGGTCGTCGACCGGGTGGAGGAGCTGGCCGACACCGTCACGCTGGCGGTCGAACCGGTGGACGAACCGGCCACCGACCCCACCCACGGCCAGTTCAACATGCTGTGGGCCTTCGGCGTGGGCGAGGTGCCGATCTCCCTGTCCGCCCTGTCACCGCAGCCTCACCCACACCATCCGGGCCGTCGGCGCCACCACCACCGCGCTGTGCTCGCTGCAGCCCGGCGACATGCTCGGGCTGCGCGGTCCGTTCGGCACCGGCTGGGACCTCGACGCAGCGGTGGGCGGGGACCTCGTCGTGATCGGCGGCGGCATCGGGCTGGCCCCCGTGCGCTCGGCCGTCCGGGCCGCGATCGCCGAGCGCGACCGCTTCGGTCGCATCGCCGTGCTCGTGGGGGCCCGGTCGCCCGATCTGCTGCTCTACGAGGACGACCTCGAGGCGTGGCGACGGCGAGGGGACGTGGAGGTGCTCGTCACGGTGGACGCGGCACCGTCCGGGGTGGACCGGGGACGTCGGCGTGGTCACCGGCCTCGTCGACCGGGCCGAGCTCGATCCCTCGAGCGCCGCGGCGCTCGTGTGCGGGCCCGAGGTCATGATGCGCTTCACCGCGGCCGCGCTCCGTCGCCAGGGGCGTCCCCGCGGAACGCGATCCAGGTGTCGCTGGAGCGCAACATGGCGTGCGCCATCGCCCACTGCGGCCACTGCCAGCTCGGGCCGGTGTTCGTCTGCCGGGAGGGTCCGGTGTTCGACTGGTCGACCGCCCGATCGCTCCTCGAGGTGCGGGCCCGATGACCGCGCGGCGACGCGACCGAGGCTGGCCGTGTGGAAGTTCGCGTCGTGCGACGGCTGCCAGCTCACCCTGCTCGACTGCGAGGACGAGCTGCTCACGGTCGTCGGTGAGATCGAGATCGCCTACTTCCTCGAAGCGGGCGCGGCGGACGTCGAGGGGTCCGTACGACCTGTCGCTCGTCGAGGGATCGATCACCACACCGGGCGACGCCGAGCGGATCCGGGAGGTGCGAGCCGCGTCGCGGACCCTGGTGACGATCGGCGCCTGCGCCACCTCCGGAGGCATCCAGGCCCTGCGGAACTACGCCGACGTGCAGGAGTACCTGGCCATCGTCTACGCCCAGCCACAGTTCATCGAGACCCTCGACACCAGCACGGCCATCGCCGACCACGTGCCGGTGGACCTGGAGCTCCGCGGGTGCCCCATCGACAAGCGTCAGCTGCTCGAGGTGATCGACGCCTACCTGCGCGGGACGCAAGCCGGCCATCCCCGCCCACAGCGTCTGCGTCGAGTGCAAGCTCCGCGGCAACGTCTGCGTCATGGTCGCCCACGGCACGCCCTGCCTCGGGCCGGTCACCCACGCCGGGTGCGGTGCCCTCTGCCCCAGCTACCACCGGGGCTGCTACGGCTGCTTCGGACCGATGGAGACGCCCGCCACCGCGTGCGCTGGCCGGCGCCCTCACCGGCTGCGGGATGAGCGAGACCGACGTGCTGCGGGCCTTCCGCAGCTTCAACGGCTGGTCCCAGCCCTTCCAGGACGAGAGCCGGCGCCACGAGGTGCCGGTCGTGCTGTCCGACCGACCCAGCCGCGCGCACGTGACGGGAGCCCGACGCGCGTGACCCACCGACCACCGGCCAGCCGCACCATGAAGGTCGAGGCCCTGACGCGGGTCGAGGGCGAGGGCGGGCTGTACGTGGAGGTGCGCGACGGCGTCGTGCACGACGTCCAGCTCCGCATCTTCGAGCCGCCCCGCTTCTTCGAGGGGTTCCTCCGCGGTCGCAGCTACACGGAGCCAGCCGACATCACCGCCCGGATCTGCGGCATCTGCCCGGTGGCGTACCAGATGAGCGCGTGCCGAGCGATCGAGGCAGCCTGCGGGGTGACGGTGGACGGCCCCCTGCGGGACCTGCGACGGCTCCTCTACGCCGGAGAGTGGATCGAGAGCCACACGCTCCACATCGTGATGCTGCACGCACCCGACTTCCTCGGCCACGAGAACGCCATCAGCCTCGCCGCCGCCGACCGCCCCGCGGTGGAGCGGGGCCTGGCCCTCAAGAAGGCCGGCAACGACCTGCTCGAGCTGGTCGGCGGCCGAGCGGTGCACCCCGTGAACGTGCGGGTCGGCGGCTTCTACCGGGTGCCGACCCGGCCGTGAGCTCCGGGCGTTCCGTCCTCGCATGGAGGCGGCGCGTGATCTGGCACGTCGAGCTCGTCGGCTGGGTGGCGGGCTTCGACTTCCCCGAGGCCGAGCACGACTACCACGCCGTGGCCCTGCGCCACCCGACGGACTACGCCGTGCTCGACGGTCGGGTGGTCTCCAACCGCGGCCTCGACGTGCCCGACGGCGAGTTCGGCGCCGAGTTCACCGAGCAGCACGTCGCCCACTCCAACGCCCTGCACTCGCACCTGGCCGACGGCGGCGGCGAGTACCTCGTGGGACCGCTGGCGCGGTGGTGGATCAACCGCGATCGCCTCGGCGGCGCCGCCGCCCAGATCGCCGACGAGGTCGGCCTCGAGCATCCGGTCCGCAACCCGTTCCGCAGCATCGTGGTGCGGGCCGTGGAGGTGGTCGCCGCCTGCGACGAGGCGCTCGCCATCATCGACGCCTACGAGGAGCCCGATGCGCCAGCGCTGGCGGTGGCGCCTCGGGCCGGCACCGGGGCCGCGTGCACCGAGGCGCCCCGCGGGCTCCTCTACCACCGCTACACGCTCGACGACGACGGCACCATCACGGACGCGGTGATCGTGCCGCCCACCTCGCAGAACCAGCCGACCATCGAGCACGACCTCTGGCACCTCGTCGAGGACACCCTCGTCGACGGCCAGTTCGCGCTGGACCACGAGACCCTCACCCACCGGTGCGAGCAGGCGATCCGCAACCACGACCCGTGCATCTCGTGCGCCACCCACTTCTTGGAGCTGGTGGTCGACCAGCGGTGAGCGGACGGCCGCGGTGACGCGCCGGGCGCCGACCGTCATCGGCCTCGGCAACAGCTGGGCCCACGACGACGGGGTCGGCCCGGCCGTGGCCGCCGCCCTCGCCACCGTGGCACCGGCGGGCGTGACCATCGTCGAGCTCGACGGCGAACCCGCCCGCGTCATCGAGGCATGGGCGGGCACCCCGCTCACGATCGTGATCGACGCGGCACGCTCCGGTGTGGTCATCGGCACCGTGACCCGGTTCGAGGATGGCGAGCTCGCCGACCGTCTCGCCACGGGCGACCTCCCGCATCGCTCGAGCAGTCACGCCCTGGGCGTGGTCGAGGCGCTGGAGCTCGGCCGGGCGATGGGCCGGCTTCCCGCTCGGCTGGTGGTGTTCGCCGTCGAGGGCCGGGACTTCGCGCCGGGCCCGGGGCTGTCCGACGAGGTGCGCGCCGCGGTGCCGCAGGTGGTCTCGTCGATCGTCGCCGAGCTGACCGCGCTGACGCCGGTAGCGTTCCGGCAGAGGTGAGCTGACCATGTGCCTTGGCGTGCCAGGCCGGATCCTGGAGATCGACGACGGTGCGGCGCTGCGCACCGGTGCGGTCGACTTCGGTGGCACTCGCCGCGACGTGTGCCTCGCCTACGTCCCGGAGGCGCAGGTCGGCGACCATGTGATCGTGCACGCCGGGTTCGCGCTCTGCGTGATCGACGAGGTGGAGGCGGCCAGGACCTTGGCCCTGCTGGAGGAGGTCGCCGCCTTGGACAGCGATCGCTGACTCACCGTCGCGGCACCGCCTCGCGGAGCGATGCCGCGGCCTCCTCGGGCACGACCGGGTTCAGGTAGGCGCCACTGCCCAGCTCGGCAGCGGCCACGTACCGGAGCACGCCCGGCGCTCGCTGCGGCCCGACGATCTCGACGTGCATCCACGCCTGCGGCCAGGACCCACCGTCCGTCGGGCGCTGATGGATCCAGAACATGTACGGCATGGGCGGGTCGAACACGGCTTCGAGCTGGGCGAGGGCCTCGGTCAGCACCGAGCCGAACGCGTCCCTCTCGCGGTCGCGGAGGGACGGCAGGTCCGGCCGCTGCTCCATCGGCGCCACCCGCATGCCGTACGGGTACATCGCTGCCGCCGGGACCCATGCCCGCCAGCCGTCATGCTCCACCACCACCAGCTCGGGACGATCCTCCAGCAGTCGGTGGCCCTCGGCGAGGCGGCCGAGCTCGGTGGCGGGAAGGGCCGGCACCCTCGGGTAGGCGTAGATCTGGCCGTGGGGGTGGGCGATGGTGGCGCCCACCTCGGCGCCGTTGTTCTCGAACACCAGCACGTACGCGATGTCCGCCCGGGCCCCGAGCGCTTCGGTGCGCGCCGCCCAGAGGTCCACCACCTCGCGGACGTGCGCCGGTGGCAGCGTGGACAGCCGGGCGTCGTGGTCCGGGGCGTAGAGCACCACCTCGCAGCGGTCGTCGGGGAACGACGGCCACCGGTTGGTGAACGCCTTGACCTCATAGGGCTCCGGCGCCTCGATGCCGCCCACGCAGAACGGGCATCCCGTGGCGGGGCGGTTGGGTCGAGCTTGCCGACTCCGCGTGACCTGCACCTGCACGCCGGTGAGCGCATCGGTCCGCAGCTCGCTCTCGGGCCCCATGGCCGGCGAAGGTAGCGGCTGGAGCCCCGGCTCGATCTCTGATCCTCGGGGCCCCGAGCGGGCTACCCCGTCCGGATCTCGCGGAGCAGGCCAGGGAAGGTGGCATCCAGGTAGGTGGGGTCGAGCGAGGCGGTGGCCACGTCGGTGTCGATCTGGAAGACCTGGTTGAGCTGGGCGACCGTGAGGTGGTTGATCAAGCCCCACACCTGCTCGGGGTCCGTGTCGGACGGCAGGCAGCCGTTCTCGCCCAGCTCGACGAGGGGGACGTCGTCGGGGTTCAGCCCCAGGTTCTCCACGAACCTGCTGAGGCCGCCCTCCGCGCGGATCGGCACGCACGGGTCGACGAACACGGCGTGGCCGCTCCCGGCGATGACGGCCAGGCGCTTCGGCGAGTCGAGCCACGCGTACGTCTGCTCGACCCGGTCCAGCGGGATCACGGTGTCGCCCTCGGCGGCGATGATCAGCGACGGCACCTCCGGCGGGCTCGTCGCCCCCAGCAGGGCGGCCACGTCGAGCTGCGGTCGTGTCTGGCCGTCCGTCCCGACCTCCTCGGTGAAGGCCGCGAGGTCGGCACCCGGTTCGAGCGGCGTGCCCGGTGCCTGGCCGATCCACAGGTCGACCCGAGGGTCGTAGGCCGCCGTGCCGGAGGCGCTGCCCCCGGCGCTGTGCCCCTCGGTGGCGACGCGCTCGGTGTCGATGGCCCCGGCGAGCGGCGAGTCGACCAGCTCGTCGGTGTCGGCGAGGAGGTCCAGCGCCGCGATGAGCTGGTCGCTGTCCAGGTACTCGTCGGGCCGCTCGCCGTCGTCCGCCCCGCCGGCGAGGAAGCTGGCGAGGATGGCTGCCAGGCCCCGTTCGGGGTGGTCCACGGCCGCGACCACGTAGCCCCAGGAGGCGACGGCGGCGTTGTGCTGGTTGCCGAAGCGGACGTTGCCCGAGAAGCCGTGGCTGTGCAGGACGGTGGGGAACGGACCGTCGCCGCTGGCCGGTAGACCGACCCAGGTGTCCGGCGGTGCGACCGTACCCGACAGGGCGCCGGGCAGGATGGCGCTGATCGCCGGATCGAGGATGTCCTCGCCCGAGTACGAGTAGGCCTCGGCGTCGGAGGGGACCGTCCCGGGATCGACAGGGTAGAAGACGGCGACGACGTGGTCGGCGTCCAGGTGCAGGTCGACCTGACCGACGGCGTAGGGCCCCCGGCCCGAGAAGTCGGCAGGATCGGCGTCGGATGCCGGGGCGAAGGTGGCCTCGGTCGTCGTCGCGGTCTCGTCGCCCTCAGCGCCCTCTCCGTCGTCAGAGCAGGCCGCGGCCCCGAGGGCGACGGCGACGGCCAGGACGAGCGGGAGGCGGCGTGACATCGCATCTTTCTAGACCGCCGACGACCATCACACCCGACTCGAGGCGACAGCCGCGTCCTTGCCGTCGGGCGGATGCGGACCGCCGTCGCGCCGGTCGGCGTGCAGGCTGAGCAGCACCGTCGTCGTCAGCACGACGGCGATGACGGCGAGGCTGGCGAACGTCGGAAGGTGGACGACGTCGAGCAGGAGCATCTTGACCCCGACGAAGGCGAGCACGACCCCGAGGCCCTGGTTCAGGTATCGCACCCGGTCCGACATGCCCGCGAGGCAGAAGTAGAGGGCACGCAGCCCGAGGATGGCGAAGGCGTTGGACGCGAACACGATGAACGGCTCTCGGGAGACGGCCAGGATGGCCGGGATCGAGTCCACGGCGAACACGACGTCGGTCGTCTCGATGAGCACCAGGACGGCGAGCAGCGGCGTGGCCAGCAGCGCGCCGGACCGACGGGTGAACAGCTTCTGGCCGTCGTACTCGGGTGTGGACGGCACGATGCGTCGCATGGCGCGGAGCACCGGGTTGTGCTCCGGGTGGACCTCGGCGCCGGAGTGTCGGGCGATCTTCACCGCCGTGTAGAGCAGGAAGGCGCCGAAGACGTAGAGGATCCAGTCGAAGGTCTCGATGAGCGCGACACCGGCGAAGATGAAGATGGCCCGAAGGACCAGCGCACCGAAGATGCCCCAGAACAGGACGCGGAACTGGTACTTCGCGGGGACGCTGAAGTAGCTGAAGATCACCGCCCAGACGAAGACGTTGTCGATCGAGAGGCTCTTCTCGATGAGGTAGCCGGACAGGTACTCGCCGGCGGCCGCCCCGCCCTGCCACCAGCCGAGCACGACCGCGAACGACAGGGCGATGCCGATCCACACGGCTGACTCGATGGCGGCGGCCCTGAAGGTGACCTCGTGGGCCGTGCGGTGCACCAGCAGCACGTCGGCGACCAGCATCACCACGATCGCCCCCACCAGGGCGGCCCACGCCCACGCGGGGATGTCGAGCGCGACGAAGTCCCCGGCGCCGCCGGTCGCGGCGAACAGGGTGGTGATCATCGTGCGCCTCGCAGCCGGGCAACGCGCTCAGCGGTGGTCGGGTGGGTGCGAAACAGGTTGGCGAAGCTGACCTGTCGCCCCGTCAGCGGGTTGATGATGAAGGCCTGCGCCTGGGCCGGCGCGATGTCCATCGGCACCCGCTGCGCGTAGAGCTCCAGCTTCTCGAGGGCCCGGGCCAGCGGCTCGCCGTCGCCGGTCAGCGCCGCGCCGCTCCGGTCGGCCTCGAACTCCCGGCTGCGTGACAGCGCCATCTGGAGGAGGGACGCCGCGATGGGCGCCAGCAGGGCGGTGGCGAGCAGCGCGATGGGGTTGGCGTCCTCGTCGTCGCGGCCACCACCGAGCATGGCGCCCCACATCGCCATGTTGGCGACGAAGGAGATGCCAGTGGCCACAGCCGCCGCCACCGAGCCGATGAGGATGTCCCGGTTCTGGACGTGTGAGAGCTCATGGGCGAGCACGCCCCGGATCTCGTCCCACGAGCAGGCGGCCAGCAGGCCCTCGGTCACCGCCACCGCCGCGTGGTCCGGGCTCCGTCCCGTCGCGAAGGCGTTCGGCTGGGGCTCCGATGAGATGTACAGCTTCGGCATCGGCATGGCGGCGCGGGCCGTCAGGTCCCGCATGATCGCGAAGTACTCGGGATGATGGGCCTCGTCGGCGGGGGTCGCTCGAGCGGCGCGGATGGCGAGGGCGTCGCTCTTCCAGTACGAGAACCCGACCATCGCGAGACCCAGGCCCAGGCCGAGGATGGCTCCCCCGGACCCGAACAGCGACCCGATGGCCACCATCAGGCCGCCGAGACCGCCGAGCAGGATGGTCGTCTTGAGGGTGTTCCGAAACATGCGCCTGGCGCTCCTTGTGTGCGATCACCTCGACAGAGGCGACAGAGGGGGGGGATCAGATCGATGACGTCACGCGCGGCCGCGACAGCGCGGCCGCGCACTCGGACCCGTCGGGGCGCGAGGGTTCAGATCGTCAGGATGCTCGGAGGGCCCCGCAGCGGGTGCGACCGCCCTGGCCGTCCCGCCGACGAGCGCACCACGGCCGGCGAGGGCACAGTGGTCGGGCCGCCCGGGCGACGACCACGCGGGAGCAGCCGCCGCGCACGGCGGACGGCGCGTCCGACCCGGTGCTCCGACGACGTTGCGGAGCTGAGTGCCTCTTCAGGCGCCGGCGAGCTTGCCGACACCATCGCGCCCGACCCGCCCAACAGGACGGTCGCCGCCATCATGGCCGCGAGGAGCGCTCGGAGGCGTCGACGGGTGGGATCAGAGGTGCGCATCGGAGACCTCGGCCAGGCTACCGGCCAGATCCGTCGAGCGGAGGTGGGTTGAGACGGGCCGTGGCGACATGGGCCACGACCACCGAGACGATGATCAGCGGCATGAGCTCGACGCTGTCGGCCTCCAGGAAGAGCGCGGTGAGCAGCACCGACGTCAGCGGGAGGCGGAGCATCGCCACCGCCATGGCGCCGATCCCCATGGCTACGCCGGCGATCGGGGGCAGTCCCGGGAGGTGGGACAGGGCAAGGCCGCCGGCGGCGCCGATGAACATGGCCGGGAACGTGGGGCCGCCGCGGAGGCTGGCCAGCGAGAGGGTGTACGCGATGCCCTTGCACAGGACGAGCAGGAGCAGCGCGCCAACCGTCCACGTGCTCGCCTCCTGGATCAGCGGGGCCAGGGCGTTCTCGCCGGAGAACAGCACCTGGTCAGTGCCGTGATCGGTCAGCTGTTCGAACCCGATCGCGGCCAGCGCGATGCCGGCCCCGAGGACCGGGGTCAGCAGAGCCCGTCGCCCGTCGACGATCGGCTGGAGACGCTGGGACCCACGATGGATCGCCGTGCCGACGACCGCCCCGAGCACGCCGACGACGATGGCCCAGCCGAACTCGTACCCATCGATGCTCGGGAATGGGGGGATGTCAGGGACGGCGAGCGAGAAGGTGCCCCAGCCCGTGAGGCCGTCCAGGCCGAGGAAGACGAGGGAGCCGATGCCCGCGGCCAGCAGGCCCGGGAGGAACACGACGCCGATCATCGGTCCCGCGATCCCCGCGACCTCCATCAGCAGGAAGGCGCCGACGATCGGTGAGCCGAGCAGGGTGCTGATGGCGGCGAAGCTGCCCGCGGCACCGATGACCACGGTCGCCTGAGCGGGCGCGTCCTTCTTCACCAGGTGAACGGCCAGCGCGGCGATCCCCCCACCGATCGCGATCAGTGGAGCCTCGGGGCCGAGCACGCCGCCGAGCCCGAGGGTGATGAACGCGGCGAGCGCGATGCCCGGAAGCGCGTCAGTGGCGGCGACGCCGGTGACGGACAGGCCACCTGACGGCTCGTGGCCTCCCCGACCAGGAAGCCGTTCGACGATGACACCGACCGCGAGCCCAGCGACGACGAGGACGGGCAGGGGCCACCAGGTCGGGGGATCCGTGAAGCCCAGATCGTCAGGCAAGGTGGCGAAGACCCACTCCTGGGCGACGTCGACGAGCTTCAGGAAGCCGAACGCGATCGCGGCCACGGGCACGCCGATCAGCGCGCCGAACCCGAGGAGCACCAAGTAGCTCCGCGAGCGCAGGAGCGCAACAGGGTCCGCGGGCGCTGCCGCACCCTGTGGTTCAGCTGCTGCGGGCATGGCCGGGAGTCTGACAGAACGTCGACCCCGAGGGCTTCGAGGACGCCGCCGGTTCACTCGCTGCGCGTCGTGACTCCGGGTGCTCTCCAGGAAGCGATCGAACGATGACGACGTGCGCCGGGCCCCGCCGACCGCGGCGAGCGTGACCGCGCCGGTGAGGCCGACCAAGAGGGCGGTGACCGCGAGGCTCCGCCAGCGACGCCGGAGCTCCGAGCTGACGAGGAGGCGTACGGCCCCCATCACCTCATCCTCGGAGCCACCTGGTCATCAAAGGGGTTCCGGCGGCCTGCGGCAAGGGTGGTCCACCCCCCTTGCCCTGGTGATGCCAGCCCCCCGCCCAAGGTGCATGAGACGGTCGTCTATCCGTCAGGGTAGAAGCGACCCCTGGCCCACAGCGACACGTAGACGAGGCCGACGAGCACGGGGACCTCGATGAGCGGGTCCGACGACGCCGGCGAGGGCTTGGCCCGAGGTCACGCCGAACACGCCGATGGCCACGGCGATGCCGAGCTCGAAGTTGTTCCCGGCGGCGGTGAAGGCCACGGTGGCGTTGCGGTCGTAGGGCAGCCCCATGCGCAGGCTCAGCCAGAACGCGGACGTCCACATGATCCCGAAGTAGGCCAGCAGCGGCAGGGCGATGCGGGCCACGTCGAGGGGCGCGGAGGTGATGGCGTCACCCTGGAGCGCGAACAGCACCACGATCGTGAAGAGGAGCCCGTAGAGCGCGACGGGGCCGATCCGGGGCAGGAACACGTTCTCGTACCACTCGGTGCCCTTGCGGCGCTCACCGATCAGACGGGTCAGGAACCCGGCCAGGAGCGGGACGCCCAGGAAGATCAGCACGGACTTGGCGATCTCCCCGATCGAGATGTCCAGGGACTCCTGGTCGAGGCCCAGCCAGCTCGGCAGCAGCTCCAGGTAGAAGTAGCCCAGCAGCGAGTAGGCGACGATCTGGAACAGGGAGTTCACCGCGACGAGGAACACGGCCCCCTCGCGGCTCCCGCAGGCCAGGTCGTTCCAGATCAGGACCATGGCGATGCAGCGGGCCAGGCCGACGATGATGAGCCCGGTGCGGTACTCCGGCAGGTCCGGCAGCAGCAGCCAGGCGAGCGTGAACATCAACGCCGGCCCGACCACCCAGTTGAGCACCAGCGACAGACCGAGCATGCGCCGGTCCGAGGTGACCTCACCCATCCTCGAGTACCGCACCTTGGCCAGCACCGGGTACATCATCAACAGCAGCCCGACCGCGATCGGAAGCGAGACCGTGTCGACCTTGACCCGATCGAGGGTGTCGTCGAGGCCCGGGAGCAGGCGGCCCAGCCCGATGCCGACCAGCATCGCGGCGCCGATCCACAACGGCAGGAACCGATCCAGCGTCGACAGCTTCTCCAGCACCGCAGCGTCGCCCTCGGTGGGGGCCGGCGTCACCGTGGTCATTCGCAGGGCCGCCGTCGCTCACCCGGTGTCGGGCAGCACGCCGAGATCGCATCGACCCGACCGCTGAGCGCCTCCAAGGCACCGGGCCGCAGCCGGTAGTAGGTCCACTGCCGGTGCTTCTCCGACTCCACCAGCCCCGCGTCCCGCAGCACCTTGAGATGGTGGGACACGAGCGGCTGCGCGATACCCACCTCCTCCGCCAGGTGGCACACGCACAGCTCCTCGCACGACAACAGCTCGATGATCCGCCACCGTCGGGGCTCCGCCAGCGCCTTGAGCGCCTCGGTCGGAGCCATCACCTCGCCCACATGAACGGCCATGCACATACACTAGCGTTGATGTGCTGACGGCCGGCGTCAGGCGAAGGATCGACGCAGACCCATGGCGCTCCTGACGCGTCCCATCGCCAGCTCGTCGGCCACGGCGCGAGGGAGCATGCCTCGATCGACCGAACCACTGATGACGGTGGCGGTGTTCGCCCGGATCGTCTCCTCGATCTGCGCGAAGGCCTGGGTTCGGGTGCCGCCGGCGTGCTCGACGCTGGCGCAGATCACGCCACCCGCGTTGACGATCCAGTCGGGCAGGCAGACGATGCCTCGTTCGTGAAGGGTCGCCTCCGCCTCGAGGGTCACGGGGATGTTCGCACCCTCCAACACGACCGTTGCCTTCACGTCGTGCACGTTCGCGCCGCTGATCACATCCGGCCGTGCCGCCGGGACGAGGATGTCACAGTCGACCGTCACGAGCGCGTCGCGATCGAGCTGCTCGGCGTCGAAGCGGTCGAGGTGGCGTCCCGTGCCCTTCCACGCGATCAGGGCGTCGAGCGGCAGACCGCTCGTGTCCACGACGGCGCCTCGACTGTCGCTCGCCGCCACGATCGTCGCCCCCCGCTGGACGAGGAATCGGCTCGCGTGCGTGCCGACCGCGCCGAGACCCTGGACCGCCACCCGCGCTCCCTCGAGATGAACGAGGCCGGCGGCCTCCGCCGCCTCGGCCGCGATCGCGAGCCCGTACCCGGTGGCGCCGAGGTCGTCCAGCGGTATGCCACCCAGCGCCGCCGGGAGTCCGACGCCTCGGTCGATCTCGTCGTGGACCCACGCCATGCACCGCTCGTTCGTGCCCATGTCCGGTCCGGGGATGTAGCTGTGGAGGTCGCGGATCGCACGCGCGAACCACCGGATGACGCCCTCCTTCGCGGCGTCTGGCATGTGCGGGTCGGCGAGGATCCCGGCCTTCGCGCCGCCGTGAGGCAGCTGGGCGGCGGCGTTCTTCAAGGTCATCGCACGGGCCAGCCGGGCGACCTCCTCGACCGTGACGTCCTCGGCCATCCGCAACCCGCCTATGGCGGGCCCGCACGCCGTGTTGTCGAGGACGATGACGGCCACGACCCCGGTGCGCGCGTGGCGCAGCAACACCACGGCCTCGGGTCCCAGGTCGTCACCCCAGGCGCTGCCCTCGGCGAGGACGTTGGTCATCACGGCGGTGAGCGTGCGTCACCGAGGGGGTCGGCGACCAGAGGCCAACGTCCTCTTTCGAACGTCCGACGCGTCGGACCTCAGGTCGTTCGGGTGACGTTGACCTCGGTGGGGTTGGCGAGCATGTCGAACACCGCCGAGTACTTGGCTCCGGCAGCCAGGAGGGCGTCCTTCTGCTCGTCGTCACAGTCAGCCTCGATGTCGAACTCGAGGTCGACGTTGCTGAAGCCCTTGCGGATGTCAGGGTCGATGCCCAGGACGCCCCGTACGTCGATGTCCGCGCTCACCGTGGAGGACACCTTGTGCAGCTGGATGTTGCGGGCCGCCGCGCCCGTGGCGATGCCGGCGGTGATGCAGGCAGCGAGGGCGTGCAGCACGTACTCCTGCGGCGTCGGGCCGTGCCCGTGACCCAGGGTCGGGTGGTCGGCCTTGAACGTGAACTCCTCGACGTGCTTCTGGTCGGCGCCGATGCCGTACCACTCGTAGATCGAGGACTGGCTCGCGGTGCCCTCGACCCAGTCGTTCTTCGCGGAGAATCGGAACTGGGCGAGCTCGCCGTCATCCCGAAACCTGGCGATGGCCCCGAACATCTTGTCGCACGGCACCCCGTTGATCTCGTCAGCCATGTTGCTCTCCCCTCTACAGCACGACGCGGACACTACCAACGATCTCGCGGCGGGCGACGGCGACGCTCCTAGGGTGAAGCCGGCCGAGAGGGGACGCAGATGTCGTGGGAGATGGTCGATGAAGGGTGGGGACGTCGTGCTGTCGAGTTCTCGACGCTCGCCGAGCCCGGGGCTTGCCGCGAGTACGTCGCGGTGCACCATCAGCTCGACGTCAGGGAGGGTGACCGCCTGCTCGATGTCGCCTGCGGTTCGGGGCTGGCGATCGAGCTGGCCCGGGTCCGGGGCGCGACCGGGGCCGGCATCGACGCGTCGCCCCGGTTGGTGGCGGTGGCGCGGGACCGAAACCCAGACAGTGACATCCGGGTGGGAGACATGGAGGCGCTTCCGTGGGAGGACGAGACCTTTGACGTGGTGACCAGCTTCCGCGGCATCTGGGGAACCACGCCGACCGCGGTCGAGGAGGCCTGGAGGGTGCTGGTTCCCGGCGGGCGCCTCGCCATCACGGTGTGGGGCAACGTCGGCAAGTCGCCTGGGGCATGGATGCTGGCACCGTTCCTCTGGGCGACCGACGACAAGGTGCAGCATCAGGCCGACATGGTTGCGTTGGGGCGGCCCGGTGTCGGCGAGGCGTTCCTCCATGAACGCGGCTTCGACGTTGCGCAGCGGTTCGAGATCCCGTTCGTGTTCGAGTTCCCCGACCCGGAGACCTACGCCCGCGGCGTCGCGGCCACCGGCCCCGCCTACGAAGCGATCCAGAGCATCGGTGAAGGGGAGTTCGTCACCCGAGCAACCGAGCTGGCTGCTGCGCAGGTGCGCGATGGGCTCCCACTGCGTGGCCAGGTCCAGGTGTTCGGGTACGTGGGAACGAAGCGCTGATCATCCCCGCCCAGCGAGGACTCCGGCCAGGTGGTCGGCCAGATCCCTGCTGTCGGCGGCGGCGCCGTGCAGGAAGCTCGACCTCCGCCGACGGAGGAAGGTGGCTCCGAGGAAGTACACCCCGGGAGCATCCACCACCCCGCCGTCGTGGCGGAGGTGCCCCGCCGAGTCGAACACGGGCAGATCGACCCAGGAGAGATCGGGGCGGAACCCTGTCGCCCAGACGATCGTCGTGATCTCCCCTCGGCCCAGGTCCACGGTCAGTGGCGTGCCTCGTGTGACCCGAGTCGCCCCGTACCGCTCCACGGGGCCGACCTCACCGTCCAGTCCGTGCTCGGCGATCCACTCGTCGATGTCATCGAGAAGGCGGCCCAGCTTCTGATCGGCCAGGGCGCAGTGGTTCCGCAGCCCACCCGAGAACATGACCACCCCGTCACGGATGGCACCGAGCCGCCCCCGGAGCTGCACCCCGGCGTCGCTGAGGCGGTTCAGGTCCAGCGTCCGACGTTCAGGGGTGCCGATGAGCTGTGGGGACGCCACCTTCCGGGCCTTCAGGATCTCCTCGACCTCGTCGTAGCGCTCGTCGAGCCGCCCGATGACGTCCATCCAGTGCTGGATGTCGAGACCCCGGTAGGTCCGTGGCATCCGGACGTGCTCACCCACTGACAACGTGACCGGCCGACCCGAGGCGTGGATCTCCTCGGCAAGCTGCATGCCGGTGGCGGCCGCGCCGACCACCAGGACACCACCCTCGGCGAGCTGGTCCGGATTGCGGTACTCGAGCGGGTTCACCTGCTCGACGCCGGACGGCACCGCGGTCGCGAAGTCCGGGATGCTGGGGAGGTTGCACGCACCACCGGCCAGCACCACGCACCGGCATCGCCACGTGCCTTGATCGCTCACGACCTCGTAGCCATCGTCGGCCGGCCGCACCGAGGTCACCGTGGTGCCGGAGATCACAGGCGCGCCAACCGCGTCCGCGTAAGCCCGGACGAAGCCCACGATCTCGGCGCCGGTCATGAAGCCATCCGGATCATCGCCGCCGTAGGAGCGGCCGGGGAGCCGGGCCTGCCAGTTCGGCGTGAGCATCGTGAAGGAATCCCAGCGCTGGGTCCGCCACGAGTGCGCCACCTCACCGCGCTCGAGCACCACGTGGTCGATGGCCCGCTCCGACAGGCGCTTGCTCATCGCCAGCCCGTTGTGCCCACCGCCCACCACCACGACCGTGAACCACGGTGCCCGAGACATCTGCACACCTTCTCAGATGGACCCGGCCCGGGCGACCCCGGTGGCGACACTGGCGTGGCGAGATGATCGGCTTCATGATGATGGCGCGGTGCCACGACCGGAGGGCGGTCGAGGATGGACGTGAGATGAGTGCTGCCTCGCAGATGAGCCACGACCGTTTGAGCGGTGGCCGGCGATGGTGACGTTCCTGATGACCGACGTCGAGGGGTCGACGCCGTTGTGGGAGGAGCACCCCCACATCGCGGGCGAGGTGATCGAGCGGCACGACGCGTTGATCGGCAAGGCTGTTGGCGGGATCGGTGGGGTGTTGGTCAAGAGCAAAGGAGAGGGTGACTCCACGTTCTCGGTCTTCGAGGACGCGGGTGCCGCGGTGGCCGCCGCCGTGGGGCTCCAGCGCGCGCTCGCCCGCGAGCCGTGGCCCGAAGGCTGCGAGATCCGGGTGCGTGCCGCGCTCTACACGGGCAGAGCCGAGGTCCGCACCGGTCAGTACCTCGGCATCGCGCCGAACCGCGGTGGGCGACTCCGCGCCACCGCCCATGGCGGTCAGATCGTCTGCTGTCGGACGAGCAAGGAGCTGGCCGTGGCGGCTGGCCCGTCGGGTTGCCTTCCGGCGGACGTGTCGTTCCGCGACCTCGGGATGCATCGGCTGCGCGACATCGCACGCGCGGAGTCCGTGTTCCAGGTCGAGCATCCCGACCTGCGAGTCGAGTTCCCGCGGTTGCGCTCACTGGGTGTGCGCCACAACCTCCCGGCGCCGCGCACCAGCTTCATCGGGAGGGGGTCCGATCGGATCGCCGTGCGGAAGCACCTCGAGGCCGGACGCCTCGTGACCCTGACGGGAGTGGGCGGGAGCGGCAAGACTCGGCTGGCGATCGAGGTGGCCTCGGAGCAGCTCGATCGGTTCCCGGATGGAGTCTTCTTCGTCGACCTCGTGCCCGTATCGGACGTTGCCGCGCTGCCCGCGGCTGTCGCGGAGGCCGTGGGCTTCGCGCGCCTCGCGCTCGGGACGGGATCCGGCAACCCTGCGACGGAGCTGATCGACTACCTGTCCACGCGCGACGTGCTCCTGGTGTTCGACAACTGCGAGCACGTGATCGACGCGTGCGCAGCGCTGATCGACTCGATCCTGGACAGCTGCCCGGGCGCATCGGTGCTCGCGACGAGTCGCGAGGTGCTCGAGCTCCAGGGCGAACAGGCGTACCGAGTGCCGCCGCTCGGTCTCGTCGACGACGCGACGCTGGCCTCTGAGTCCGTGCAGCTGTTCGCCGCCCGGGCAGCCCTCGTGCGTCCCGACCCAGCGCTGTCCTCGGCCGACCTGACCGAGGCGGCGGAGATCTGCCGACGACTCGACGGCATCCCTCTGGCGATCGAGCTCGCCGCGGCACAGGTCGCTCACCTCGCCCCCACTCAGATCAACCAGCGGCTCGATGACCGGTTTCGCCTCCTCGCGGGGGGCCGCCGCCGCTCCGGACGCCAGCAGACCCTGCACGCGGCGATCGACTGGAGCCATGAGCTGCTGACCGACGACGAGCGCGTTGCGTTCCGCCGGATGGCCGTGTTCCCCGGCGGCTTCTCGTCCGACGCGGCGGCCGCCGTGTGCGACCAAGGGGCTGCCTCCGAGCTGCTGCGGGCCCTGGTGCGCAAGTCGATGGTGGTGGTCGATGACGTGGGTCCGGATCGCCGCTATCGGCTCCTCGAGACGGTCCGTGCCTACGCCGAGGCGCGACTCGTCGAGGCCGGCGATCACGACTCCGCCCGCGACCGGCACCGGGATCACATGCTGGCGTGGGTCGAGTCGATCCCCGCGGAGCTGACCTACCTCGACCCGCAGGGCCGGATCAGGCGTGAGCGAGACAACCTGCGCACGGCGCTCAGCTGGTCCGAAGCGCAAGGTCGACCAGACCTCGTGGGGCGGATCGCCAGCACGATGAGCCGGATCTGGGTGGCCGACATCGCCGAAGGCCGCCGCTGGCTGTCCACCGGGATCGAGGGAGCGCACGAGCTCACACCTGAGCACCGGGTTCGCGTCCTCGCCCTTGCCGCACAGGTCGCGGTGCTCGCGATGGAGGCGTTCGACGGCGAGCTGGCCCGCCGGGCCGTCGAGGCGTCGAACGGCCAGCCGGGCTTCTGGTCCTCGCTCGCGCACTCCCTCTTGTGCCTCAACTCCGGGATACACGGGTTCGTGACCAAGGACACCCTGTACGCCGTCGACGTCGAACGGCTCGGGCAGCAGGCTGTAGACCTCGCCCCGGAACCAGTCAGCCGAGGCCTGGCGTGGTTCTGGCTGGGTCAGGCGCTGGTGCTCCTGGACGATCTCGACGGGGCGATCGACGCGTTCGAGAAGGGATCGGTAGAAGCCATCCCGAGCGGCGACATGTCGCCGGTCTCACTGGCCATGCTCGCCGGGACGCTCCACATCCAAGGCCGCCACGACGAGGCGTTGGCAGCCGCAACCGAGGTGCTCGAGCGCGCCAAGTCGTTTCAGGACAACGGCCTGTGGGCGTGGGAGCTGTACTGCTCGCTGCCGTACCCGCTCGAGCTCGGGCACCACGGACATCACGAGGACGCGCTCGCCTTCATGCGTGACCTCCTCCAGGACCGAGAGACGCCCCAGACCCCCGGAGTCATGACCTCCGTCGTCATCGCCCTCGCCGGCCTGGCCGAGCTTCGCGGTGAGATCGCCGCCGCCGGACTGCTCCTGCAGAGTGCGGGCGAGTCCATCATCGCATCGGGAATGCGCACCCCCATCGACGCAGCCCTCTACACCCACTACCTGGGGAAGGTGAACCGCGCGATCGACGACGATGCCGCCGACCGCAACCGCGCCCGTGCAGGTGAGATGGACCAGACCGCCGCCATCGCCTTCGGACTCGACACCGCTCGCGCTTGATGCCACCCGCACAAGTCGTGCGTTGGCACAGTCCGCGCTCAGACGGCGTCGACACTCGTCAGGGGCTCGTCGGCGAGCTCGGCCATCCGAGTGAGCCCGGGCTCCGCAACTGCGGCCAGACGAGCGGCGACGACCCGCACGATTGGGTCGTCGCGTTGCGACGGTTCGATTCGGGCGGGGTTGAGGGCGCAGCCGTTGGCCCAGGCAGCGATGTCCGGCTCCGCGCCGTACGCCCGCGTCGCCAAGGTTCCACGAACCTGCATCCGCGCCCAGCTGGTGCGGGTGTCGGGGAGGGTGTTGGGCGGACACAACCGGTTCCGCTCGCGATCGTCGTCGCGGGTCGCCTCCACGAAGCCGGCCAACGCCGCGCCGAAGCAGGGGAAGCCGGCCCGAATCGTCTGGAGCCGGATCTTGTCCGGACCCCAGAGGGGAACCAGAGGTGGGTACTGCAACCCGGACGCGGCGCAGTGCACCACGAGCGAGCCCGGCGCCAGGGGAACCACCCCGTCCTCGAGCACGATCTCGCTCGTAGCCACGTACTTGATGTGCCCGAGGCGAACGACGTTCTCGATGGTGCGGAGCAGATCGAGCTCCCAGACGGCGAGGGTGGGCGTCTTCGCCATCGTGGGAACGAGGTCGGTGTCGATCCGAAGCACCACACCGGCAGCCTCCAGGCGGAGGAACAGATCGTCGAGGGACTCGGCGTCGGCGGCCGCCGCCATGGTGTCCGCAGCAAGCCGCAGCGCCACCGCCGGGTCGGGCTGGACGACGGCGCGATTCAGCATCCACGGCTCACGCGGCCGCACCCACATGATCCGGTCTGGCTGTACACCGTTCGCCAACAACCACACGATCCCGTCGGTCGCTGTCTTTCCGGATCCAACGATCACGTAGCTGCTCGGCGCCTCGACCAACCCTGCCAGCTCGTTGATGGCGACGACGCGATCTCCATCGGCCACACCGAAGGGCGCCGGTGTCGTCGCGGGGATCGTTGGTGACAGGTACGTCGCGTCGACGACGCGGCGTCGCACTTCGACGCGGACGGTCTCGCCCGACACCCTCGACGTGACGAGATGGGAGGTGCCGTCGGTGTGGTACTCGTTCCCGCCGAGGAAGGTGACTCGGCCCGAGCCGACGAAGCGGCGATTCAGGACGTCGTCGTAGTAGCGCTGGATCTCTGACCGTCGCGCCCGCTCCTGAAGCCCCGACTCAGGACCTTGCTGCTGCACGGCACCGGTACCGAGCACCGTCGACGCCACGCCGTAGAACACCGACGCCTGATGGAGCTGGACGAACGGATACGCGTCCTGCCAATGGCCGCCGGCCGCGTGACGACGGTCGACGAGCGCCACATGCACGTCCGCGTGGTCGACCAAGGCATCCGTGAACGCCATCCCCATCGCACCCGCACCCACGACCAGGTAGTCGGTCTCCAACGAGCGCATCCCCATGGTGCGCAACCTCCAGTGCACGGACGAGTAGGGCCGAACAGACACTACGAGGCGCCGACCCCGAGCGCGACCTCGCGACCGGCCGCCTTCCCGCCAGCAAAGGCACGTGCGCTCTGGTCTGGGAGCCGACCTTCAGACCTCGGCCGCAATCGCTTCCGTATCGGGAACGTCCACGACTGCAGGTGCATTGAAGCCTTTGACGATCAGCCATATCGCGAGGGCCATTTCCTGCAGCCCCAGCGGTGCGTCCAACACGACCTGGGTCGTCGACAGAGGCTCGAGGCCATACATCACCATCACCCCCGCCGCCATGTACAGCGCGGCGCCGGCAAGACCCCAGACCGACAGCCATCGAGGCACCAGTCTTGCCCCATACAGCGCATAGTTGAGGATCAGGGCGCTCAGGCCGAACGCGGTCGCATCCAGGATCGCGCCTGCCCAGTCGCGAGCACCGAGCACCGAGTCACCCAAGGCTTGAAAGCGGGAAGCATCAGGAGCGCCTGCCTCCACGAAGCCCCGGCTCACGGTGAAAAGCGTCAGCAGAAGAACCGCGTCGATGACATAGATCACGCTCTCCACCGTTCTGGCTACGACGTACCCCACGGCCAAGCGCTCGCTGTGCCTCCTCAACACGGGGTAGATGACAATCGACGTACCGACGAGGGCAACGCCCATGATGAGCGTCAAGAGCGCTCCAGTCGCCACCCTGTCCTCGTGGAGAGACAGCGTCGTGAGGTGATCCGAAGCATCGACAAGTGGCTGAGACAACGCGAGCCCCAGCGCACCAGCGACCGTCCCGATGATGAAGAGGCCCCCAACGACGCGTGCGGTAGCCCGGTCTGAGCTCATGCTCGATCCTCCTTCGGAACGTCCGATTGAGTGGTGCGTCGCACATCGCGTCCTGGTGGATGGGCCGGGCGCACGAGCACGGGCATGAACTGTCCCGAACGCCACTGCGAGTCGGTCACACCCCCATGAAGCCCCTGTTGGTGGTCCGCCGCCAGGGCTGATCGTCCCAGACTTCAACAGCGTTTGCCGCCACCAGGTTTGCGAAGCCCGGGTCCACGGACCTCCTGCTTCGGGCCGCACCAGGCATGCCGGGAGGTAGGGGTGTGAGCAGGATTCTGCCAAGGGGCCGTGTGGCCGTTGGTACCTTCACAAACGGGCCCCCCGGTCGTCTCTCGACATCGGGAGGAGGTTGGCCCTACGGTCGTCGGCAGTCCAAGCGGGGGAAGTGGTAGCAGATGCGCAGTCTGCCGAGCCGGTTCAGTGACTGGGTCGTGGTTCATCCGGTCTGGTGGGGCGTGGCCTCGGGAGTCGTGCTGGTGCTTCTCGGCTTTGCTCTCGATCTGGCACCGATCGTGGTCATCGCTGCCGGAGCCGCCATCGGTGTGCTCAACATCCTTCATGCGAGGAGGCGGGGCTACTGCCCACTTCCGGCCGAGCCGGGTTCTCACCCTGCACGGGCGGAGGCCGAGTAACCGTTCCGGGAATGCAGCGACGACTGACCAATACCTGCCGGACAGGGACACGGTTCGAGCCCGCGGCGGTCACACCTCGCCGAGGCGCTCCCAGAAGGTCTGCTCCACGATGATCGGCACTCCGCCCTCGCGAGCGGCCGCCACTGCTGCGGTAGCCAGATCCTCTGCGCTCACGACGAGGAGATCGAGGTCGCTTGACGTCGGTGGCTTGATGACCATGCCGTGCTTGAGGGCCAGGGCGTCGCGGATGCTGGCCGGGTGTAGCCCCCGCCCGGCAAAGCCCACGGTCTTGCCGATCACCTCCTCGTGGAACGCGGCCTGAGCCAGCTTCACCCGCGTGCGGGCGGCCGTCACCATGGCGTCCCAATCGGACAGGTCGACACCGAGCCAGGTGGCGGCCCGCTCGACGGCTTCTCGTTCGGTCTTGGAGATGCGCCGGTCACCGAGCGCGGCGTCGAGAAGGCCCAAGACGAACTCGTGGTGCAGGTCGCGCACCTCAGGCTCAGACAGCCCTGATCGAGTCGCCACTCCGACCAGCTCCTCGAACTCGTCCGAGCTCACATAGCCGTCGGCCACCGCGGAGGCGAGGACGTCGAGGTACGCCTCGGCCGCGGCAGGGTCGCGATCCGCGCTCGGGTCATGGGGCGGCAGCCGGTAGATCGCGTCGGCCAGCAGGTTGCGAGCGGTGGTGGCCTGTGCTGCTACGCCACGCGCCACGGGCGCCACGGCAGTGGCCCCGGCGGGGAAGAACCCGCTCGGCACGAAGGGGGACGTACTGGCTCCACCATCGAATGTGGTCGGGTCGACCACAGGCAGGAGCCGATGCAGAAGCGCTGTCGCAGCACGCGCATCCCCCAGGGCCGTATGCGGTTCGTAGGGATAGCCGATCTGCTCACACGCGGAGCGGAGTCCGCTGGGGAGCCCGACGGCGGTGGCGATGGCCATCGTGTCCAGCACTGGGAAGCTCTGCGCGAACCGGTACCCGGCTCGAGCGAACTCGGCTTCGAGGAAGCCGGCATCGAAGCTCGCGTTGTGACCCACCAGGACGCGCCCGTTCAAGCGAGTGCCGATCTCAGCGGCCAGCTCAGCGAATGACGGCGCCGCGGCGAGCCAGGACACGTCGATGCCGTGGATGTGACCGGCGCCGAACTCCGTCCCCGGGTTAACCAGGGTGCACCACTCGTGCAGCACCTGGCCGTGACTGTCCGACAAGACGACCGCTACCTCGAGGATGCGGTCCCGCGCCGGGTTGAGCCCGGTCGTCTCCAGGTCGACCACGGCAAAGTGGAACGGCACCCCCACCGAGCCCGCTGACGCCTTGGCCTGCCGGCCCCGCAACCCGTCGAGCAAACCCACCAAGTCCTCCCGTCGTCGACCTCAACCAGCACCGTAGAGCAGGCCGCCGATCCCCTCGTCGCAGTCCTGCGAGTGGAGCCCGGCTCACTCGGCTGTGCGTGCCCCGAGCTTCAGATCCCCGCTCACGGCGCGCACGCTGACGGACCAGGCCGCCGCCAAACGCGCCCGAGCTGTCCCTGTGGGAGTGGTCCTTCCGGGCCGTGGTGGAGGAGTTGACCGGCTGGCAAGGTCCGATGATCAGCCGATCAAGGCGTCCCACTCCTGCCGAAGTGTGACTGCTCGGCTTGGGTTGACCATTGGGCCCTGCGCTAGGACGTGCGGTGGCGCACCCACCAGAAGGACGCTGCGACCAGCGCGGCGCCCAGGGCGCAGAAGGCGAGCGACTCCCAGGCCTGCATCGTCCAGAACTGGCTGGCGGGGTGGGCCGTGACCACGTCGTGGAGGCCGAGCGAGTCGGCGCACTGGCGGAAGGCTCCCTCGGTGCTGTCGCGTGTGAGGTTGCAGGCTTCGGCGAGGATGCGGTCTGCCGAGCCTGATGGGATGACGCGGCCGTTGCCGTCGACGGTCTTGCTCGACACCACCCATGCGCCGGCTGACGCAGGGTCGTTGGCGCCGGGGCCGAACATCGACAGGCCCCGTGGGAGCTCGACGGTGCCGGCGAGGTGGGGGCGGACGGCGAGCTGGAACGTGTAGCGGGCCACGAAGAACGCGACGGCGGTGATGGCCATGGCGGGCAGGGTGCGGCGGACGACGGTGCCCACGAAGGTTCCTAGGGCGAGCGCGAACACGGCGTAGGCGACGGGCGCGACGCCTCGTTGTCCGAAGTTGGCGGTCCCGATGCGGTTGCCGTGGGCGTCGATCGGGAGGGACCACCAGGTGAACAGAGCCGCGAACACGACGGTGGCCACAACGGCGAGGAGGGCCAGGACGCCGAGCCGCGTTCCCAGCCAGCGCCGGCGGGTGACGCTTTGGGTCCAGGCGAGGCGGTGGGTGCCCAGCTCGAGCTCTCGGGCCAGCAGCGGCGCACCCCAGAACACGCCGATGGCGGCGGGCACCCCGACCAGCACCGTCCCGAGCAGCTGCAGCTGCGTGTAGAAGGTCGACAGCTCGTCCTCGGGGGTCGCCGCGATGTGGCTGCGGGTGGCGACCAGGATGGCGGCGACGGCGGCGGTCGCTACTGCGGCGACCAGTGCCTGGCCTCGGGCCTGGCGCCAGGCGAGCCAGGTCATGACCGCACCGCCTCAAGGGAGGCGTGGGCTGGCGGGGTGGTCGTGCGGGCCATGTAGGCGAGGACGAGGTCCTCGAGTCCGACGTCGGACACGACCCACGCGGGGTCGAGGATGGGCGTGCTCGTGCGGACCAGCACGGTGGTCTGCCGGTCCGTGTGGCTCGCCCGCACGACGACCTGGTCGCTCGGCAGGGCACGCTCGTCGCGCCGCGGGCCGGACAGCAGCTTGTGATGCGCGAGGAGCTCGTCAACCGGCCCGACGAGCTGCACCTCGCCAGCCGCCATCAGGATCAAGTGGTCACAGACGCGCTCGACGTCGGACAGCAGGTGCGAGGACAGGACGATGGTCGGGTGGTGGTCCGCCATCAGCTCCATGACGTCGGCGAGGAACGTACGCCGAGCCAGTGGATCGAGGCTCGACACTGGCTCGTCGAGTACGAGCAGCTCGGGCCGCTTGCCCATGGCGATCGTCAGGGCGAGCTGCGAGCGCTGGCCGCCCGAGAGCTTCCCGGCCCGCTGACGCGGGTCGAGTCCGAGGGCGCGGACGCGCTCCTGGGCCGCCACGTCGTCCCATCCCGGGTTCATGCGGGCACCGAGCCGCAGGTGGTCAGCGACCGACAACGCGCCGTACACGGGCGCGTCCTGCGCCACGAACCCGACCTTGGTGAGCTGGGTGGCATCCGCGCCCGGCCGACCGCCCAACACCTCGAGCGATCCCTCGGTGGGTTCGAGAAGGCCGACGGTGAGGTGGAGGAAGGTCGACTTGCCGGCCCCGTTGGCCCCGACGAGCCCGACGACGGACCCCTCGGGGACCTCGAGGGTGCAGTCCCGGAGCGCCCACCGTCGGCCGTATCGCTTGCCCAGCCCGTCAGCGACGATCGCGCTCACGCGACCCCCTCGGCGGAGGAGGCGTGAAAGGTGCTCTCGAACAGCGCGGCGATGCTGGCGTCGTCGAGCCCGGCCCGCCGGGCCTTCTCCAGCCACCGCCTCAGCTCGGTCCGCAGGCCCTTGTGCGCCGCGACCGAGTCGCCGACCAGCGACTTCGTCACGAACGTCCCAAGTCCGGGCCGGCCCGCGGCGAGACCTTCGTGCTCGAGTTCGCGGTACGCCTTGAGCACGGTGTTGGGGTTGATGGCCACCTGTCCGACGACGTCCTTCACCGTCGGCAGCTGGTCACCCTCGCGCAGGAGCCCGAGGTGGAGCGCCTGGCGCACCTGGTGCACGATCTGCCGGTACGGGGGCATCCCTGAGCGCGGGTCGATGCGGAACTCGATCATCGAGCGTTCCACTGATTACCTAGGTGCATAGGTAAATGGTGAAGGATTCGACAGCTCATGTCAATGCGCCGCCGGCTGGGGGCCGCTCCGTTGGGGGCGGCTGGGACAAGAGGCGTCGGGCCTCAGGCCGGGGTCTGCGCTCGGGGACGGCTCACACTCAAGCCAAGCGCACCGCAACACACGGCGCCGACGAGGAAGAACACGGCCCATCCGAGATCGCTGTGATCTCGACAGGCGTTGTTCGAAACCTCCAAGTAGAGCTGTTGGCATTCGGCATAGTCGATCTGCGGCACGAAGACGACGTACAGGCCCGCCGCCAGCAGGAAGACCGCACCCCCCACGAGCGCGACGATCGCACCCCACCGTGGACCGAAGGCGACTCCGACGACCACCGACCAGAGCAACAAGGCCGCGAGAACGAACGGGACGGCGCGCGTGATGTCGCCCTGAGGATGCCGATCTGCGGCCGCAACGAGGAACACCAGCGAGAGAACGAGACCGACGGCGATCGCAGCTCCACGACCTCTCCGCACACGCAAACGGTACCTCGGAGCGGCGGTCCCAGATCTGCCGAACATGGCCGTTCGGCGCAGCGTTGTAGCGACAAGCGACGAGGCATCGGCGAACGCGGATCTGTTTGTCGCTACAACGCTGCGAGATCCAAGCGCCGCTGCGACATTCCTGCCGGTACGTCACGCGCCCGCGTCTGGTCCTCGGCGAAGGCCGGACCCCTCTAGGGCGCGGGCGTGACTCGGCCACCCACAGCACCCAGGGGCAGCCCGCTGTCGCGCTTGAGCCTAAGCACCCAGGCCCCCGGGGGCGGATCTTGCTGATCGTCGAGAACAGCCTCTTGACCTGGGATTGAATGGGTGGGCCGTAAGGGACTCGAACCCCTGACCCCCTGCGCGTCATGCAGGTGCTCTAGCCGACTGAGCTAACGGCCCGTGAGGGGACGACGCTAGCAGCCGACCACCGCGCCGATGAAGCCTCAACCGTCGGGCGCCCACGACTGGATGTAGTCCTCGACGTCGAGGTCCTTGGCTGCCTCGCCGGGGACGAGCGTGTGCCGCGCGTTCGATCATCACTGCGACCTCGTCGGCCATCCGGCGGGCCCCGGTCGGCGAGCTGGCGGCCGCCGCGTCACGCTCGCGGGCCGCCGGCTGGGGTCCGTGGTGGAGGCCGAACGGGTGCCAGGTCAGCATCCCTTCCGCGTCCCGGACCGGGACGAGAACTCGCCTCGGTGGTACAGGATGACCTCGTCGTAGTCGACGTTGCGGTGGAAGAACGGCAGTCGCACGGCCTCCGGATCGTCCTCGACCGGACGAGGGGCGAAGGTGCAGACGACGAAGCCGTCGGCGACGAAGGTCGTGTGCGCCGACGGGGGAGGTGGTAGCGGGCCGAGGTCACCGGCCGGAAGTCGGCGACGTTGATCCGCATCGGGGCGACGTCGCCCTTCCACCCGACCACATCGCACGGGTGGAAGGGGTAGGTCACGCGCGTGTCCTGGCCCAGTCGCTTCACCACCACGGTGAACTCCCCCGCCTCGTCGATCGCCTCTGCCTCGGGCACCTCGATCGCGGCCGGGTCGAACAGCGCATGGCGACCGAGCAGGCCCTTGTCCGGCAGCTGGAACCGAGATTCGCAGGCCTCGACCACGAGCAGGTCGGTGGGCGTGGCGGGCTCGAAGCGGTACGTGGTGCCCCGGGGGACGACGAGGTAGTCGCCGGGGCCGTAGTCGAGCGGGCCGTACTCGGTGCAGGCACCCGGTCCCCGTGTGGACGAAGAAGAAGCCGTTGCCGTCGGCGTCACGGAGGAACTCGGGGCGACCCTCTTCGTAGCGGTGCCAGGCGATCGAGAGCTGGTGGTTGCCCAGGAGGAGCGTCGGCCAGAGGTCGTCGCGGCCAGTGAGCAACCGGGTGTCGTACGCGTGGTGGGCGGCCGGTCCGTCGACGTCCACCCAGTCGGTCGGGGCGTGCAATCGGTACAGGTGGCTCGCCGGTCCGAAGAACCCGAGCGGCCGTGCTCCTCCTCCACCGTCCCGGGTGGCAGGCCGACGTGCGCCTGGCGGCTCGCCACCCCGCTGATCCACTGGGGCACCCCGTCCATCAGAGGTTCCCCCGCCGGGCCTGGGCCCGCTCGATGGCCTCGAAGAGGGCCTTGAAGTTTCCCTCGCCGAAGCCAGTGGCGCCCTCCCGCTGGATGATCTCGAAGAAGACCGTCGGCCGGTCGGCGGCGTCTGGCGAAGATCTGGAGCAGGTGGCCGTCCTCGTCGCGGTCGACCAGGATGCCGAGCCCGGCGAGGGCACTTCCAGGGCAGTTCCATGTCGACGCGGTCGTGGTCCTTTTGTAGTACGCCGGGGGGACGTTGAGGAATCGGACGTCGCGCGCCCGATCGCGCGGACGCTGCCGACGATGTCGGCGGTGCAGGGCGATGTGCTGGACACTGGGCGCGCCGTAGAAGTCGAGGTACTCGTCGATCTGGATCTGCGCCGGCCCGCGCCGGTTCGTTTATCGGCGCTCGACCTGGTCGTGGTTCAGACGACCGTCGACATCAGCGCCGAGTACTCGGTGGTGATGTGCTTGTCGTCGAAGTGCGGGAGCTCGAGAGCCCGAGCCCGTGCTGGTAGTAGTCGACCCACTCGTCGAGGTGGCCTTGCTCGACGTTGGCGACGACATGGTCGACGCGGGTCAGGCCGACGCCCGGGCCCACGCACGGGTGAGATCGGTCTCCTCGAACTCCGGTGCGAACCGCCCGTGTACGCGGAACGGTTGACGAACGTGTGCACGGTGTCGCGATAGGCCCGTGATGCGGCGTGGTGCATGACGCCGTGGCGGTGCTCGTCCTTGGCGGGCGCCGGCGCCGGAGGCGCCCCGTGCCGGCGGCGTCGAAGGCCGTGGCACGTCGTCGACAGGCAGCGCGTCGCGGACGCCGTCGCCGTGGTGCGGACGTGAGCCGCGGACTCGGGCTGTTCGGGGTGGAGGGCGCGCGAGCACATGAACGGGACGCGGCCCTCTCGACGGGGTAGCTCACCCGTCGCGGCCCCGGTCTCCGGACCGGCGTACGCGACGACGTCGAGGCCGAAGGCGTGGCGAGGGAGCCGCCGAAGGCCCTCGGGTCGCCGACGACCATTCGAGGTGGTCGATGCCACCGGGGCTCGGCGCGGCAGGGACGCCCGTCATCCTCGACACCCGCCGGGTGGTCGGCCTCGAAGCCGTCCCAGAAGACCGGCGACGCCATCCAGCATCCGGCTGGCGCGCCTCGCGAAGGCGTCCGCGTGTCGAACCACGGATCGCGAACGACGTCCTCCACCTCGTCCGAGACGTGGCCGGCGTGCTGGGCTTCCACGCGGGTGTCGGCTGTGCCAGGTGCAGAAGGCGAGCTGTCAGGCGCCCGGGCATCCGCGTCGCCTTGATGCGGAGCAGGCCGTCTTCCAGCTCCTGCCAGTATCGGTGGCGGCCCAGTTCGACCGCGAAGCCGGCCCCGGCGAGCGGGCCATCTTGCTGCCGGTAGAGCGGCTGAGGGCCGTCGCAGAACTGGAGAGTGTGTAGGGTCGGCCGTGATGGCGTTTCCCCATGTCGTCGAAGCCCAGGCCCAGGGGCCTCGCCGACCGGCCAGCAGCCACTCGAACTTCGCCGCGCGGAACCGGAAGATGCCGCCGTCGACGGTGCCCTCCATCGCCGCCACCAGATCCGGGTCGGTGCCTGATGGCGTGGGCACGACGCCCACGTTGAACACGACGCCGAGCTCGTTGAGGAGGATCTCCTTGCCGGCGCGGTAGGTGTCCAGATCCGCGGCGTTGATCACCTTGCGGAGCTGCGCCTCGACGAAGAGGTGGCTGAACACGGAGAACTGCACGGTCAGGTGCCGCACCTCGCCTCGAGTGGCCGCCCCGCCGGAGAACCAGGCGGTGTACCGGTTGCGCTCGACAAGCGGGTGGTCCGCGACCAGCGCATCACCGCTCCCCGAACGGCGGTGAGCGTCGGTTGGGTCGCCGTGATCATGGTGGAGCCCCCCTCCTGGATGCACGAGTTGCTCGGTCCAGGGAAGTGCCTGCCGACGATCAGGTCAAGCATGCATGGCCTGATGGACGATCTGCCCAGCAACGAGCGCGATGTCGTAGACGCTCTGCTCATGTTGCCCAGCGGAATCGATGCGCTCGACGCCAAGCTGATCCAGGCCATGTGCGAGACGCCGCCGGGCCGGCGTCATGGAGCTGGCCCGCCAGCTCGGCGCACACGGCACGGTACAGGCCCGCCTCGACAAGCTCCAGAAGACGCGGGATCATCAGCGGCTTCGACCCCGACCTCGATCTGCAGGCGATGGGCTACGAGGTGCTCGCCTTCGTCTCCCTCGAGATCGCGCAAGGCCGGCTCGACGACGTGATCGAGCACCTGAAGCCGTCCGAGGTGCTCGAGGCGCACACGACGACCGGCCCCGGTGATCTCCACTGCCGGATCGTCGCCCGCACGAACGCGCACCTCCAGCAGGTCCTGTACCGCGTGCTCGAGGTGCCTGGGATCATGCGCACCACGACCCAGATCGCCCTCAGCGAGCAGGTGCGCCGCCGCGTCCTCCCGCTCGTCGCACAGGTGATCGACGAGGCGACCGATCGCCCGCCCCCGCCGCGCAAGCGCTCGACGCGCTGAGCCGCCGGGCAACTTCCTACGGAGCTGGATCGCCGTCCGTAGGCTCTCGGGATGGTCGACCCCGACAGCAACGCCGTGCCGCTCTCCAGTGCACCCGCCCTTCCGCCAGCTGTGGGCGCACACGAGCAACACCGGCCACGCATCGTGCTCACGACCGTCTTCTCGGTGCTCAACAAGCTCTTCGACATCGCTCCCGAGCTCCTGATCGGCGCCGCCGTCGACGTCGTCGTGAACCAGGACCAGTCGTGGATCGGCGGCTTGTTCGGCGTCGAGGATCCCTTCCTCCAGCTGATCATCCTCGCCGTCATCACGGTGGTGGTGTGGCTGCTGGAGCACGGCGAGTACATCGCCATCTTGAACTGGCACTTGCTGGGCCAGACCGTGGAGCACGAGGCACGCCTGGACACCTACGGGCGCGTCCAGACGCTCGAGTGGTCGTACTTCGAGCATTGCAGGCGGTCTGATGGCCGTGTACAACAACAACATCAACCAGCTCGACGGTACCTGGACCTCAGGCCGCCAAGCCTGATCATCACCGCCGCCAACGTCGTCTTCATCGGCGTGGTGTTCTTCGTGGTCGTCACCGCTGCTCGCCCTGCTCGCCTTCCTGCAATACCCGGTGATCGTGGCCAGGCTAGCTGGTGTACCAGACCCGACTCGAGCCCCGGTACGCCCAGGTCCGGCCCAGCGCCCGGCTCTACCATGGCGGACGCCCTTCACCGACAGCATCGGGGACATGGCCGCCGTCAAGGCGTTCAGCGCCGAGGGAACAGCGCGAGCTCGAGCGAGTGGGCGCCGACAGCATCGACTGCAAGAGGAGCAGCCCAACCGAGAGGCCATCCGCTTCTCCACCACGTTCAACCCGCTCATCCGGATGGCCGTGCTGGTCGGGTTCACCATGACCCTGCTGGTCGGTGGGCACATGGCCCTGCAGGGCCGGTTCCAGCTCGGGGTGTTCTCGATGCTCGTCTACATGACCCAGCGGTTGCTCTGGCCGCTCACCGCGCCTCGGCGAGACCCTCGACCTCTACCAGCGGGCCATGGCGTCGTGCCGCCGGATCTTCGGTGCTCCAGGTCGACCCCAGCGCTCCAGCCCGGCACGGCGGGAGATCCCCACCTCCGGTCCGCGGGGCGGTCCGCTTCGACGACGTGTCGTTTCGCGTACAACATCGGTCGGGGACCCACGTCCTGCGCGGCTCAGCCCTCGACGTCCCGGCCGGTGAGACCCACGCCATCGTCGGCGCCACCGGCTTCGGGCAAGTCCACCGTGGTCAAGCTGCTGTTCCGCTCTGCTGCCCACCGGCCGGCCCAGATCACCCTGGACAGGTCTCTCTTCCACCCTCACCTTCG
>CAVVRO010000012.1:0-578195 GCA_963750645.1 uncultured Microthrixaceae bacterium
TTGAGCGGGGCGTCTACCGGGTTCAGGCGGTGTTCCTCCGGGCGTTCCTCCGGTGTTCCACCGGGCTGGCCGCAGCTGGCTTCGCGAGTGCCTCGTAGACGCGAGCGGCGTCGGCTTGCATGCCCGGCATGACGTGCTGGTAGGTCTCGATGGTGAGGGCGATGTTCCCGTGTCCTAGGCGCTCGCTCACGACCTTGACCGGCACGCCGGCCTTGATGAGGAGGGTGCCGTGGGTGTGGCGGAGCTCGTGGAGTCGGATGACCGGGACGCCGGCTCGTCGAGCGATCCGCTCGAATGCCGGCGTGACCGCATGGGGGTGGATGGGGTGGCCATCGCCGTCGGTGAACACCCACCCATCGAGCTCCACGCCCGTCGCAGCCGCTTCGGCGCGTTGCAGCGATCGCCACGCCTCGAGGATCGAGAGCGTCGTGGGATCGAGGTCGATCGGGCGGCGCGCGTTGCGGGTCTTGCCCCGCGTCTGTTGCACCTCGTAGCCGACGGCGACGAGGCCGCGATTGAGGTCGCGGTCATCCGCGCCCGACACGGCAACGCAACCGTCGGGGCCGAGTTCTGGCAGGTCGCGGCCGCGGCATTCCTCGTCATGGCGCTTTCCGGACTCATCGGCGTCAGCGTCGGCGCCATGGTCCGCAACCAGATCATCGCCGTGACCCTCACCCTGGTGTGGCTGACCGCCGGGGAGCACCTCCTCATCGAGGCACTCCCGCAAGTCGCCCGGTGGACACCCGGAGGAGCGACCAACGGTTTGCTGCAACTCGGCGCTGTGGCCACCACCAGCGGCACGCTGCTGAACGCACCCATCGGCGGACTTCTCCTCGTCGGATACACAAGCGCCGCTGTGAGTCTCGCGCTTGTCATCGCGACCCGAAGGGACGTGCGCTGACGGCGCACGCTCGGCGAGGGGCACCACCTCAACGGCTGCGAAACCCGCGGCGACACTCGTCGTCGCTCCCGAGGAAAGGGGGTGGTGCCGGCAAGCCTCGGTGACCCCGACGACAACGATCGGCAGGAGCCTGAGCGATCACGGCTTCGATCCAAGCGATTGCAGCCACTCGGTCCAGATCGGGCGCTCGCGTTCGACGAACGATGGAGCGTCGTCGGAGAAGATCTGGCCGTTGACGTTCAGCAACGTCTTCTCGCCCATGTTGTAGGACGCAAACCGCAGGAAGCCCGGTACGGGCTCGGTGAGGCGCACGAGCAGCTCCTCGGTGCCGATCCGCTCGACCTCGCCCTTGAGGTCGCGGATCTCGATCGGGCCGAGCTGGTGCGCTCCGAGCCCCGTACGCAACGCGGCCCATGCATCGCTGAGGGACATCTCGACCTGCGCATCGACCCACATGGTGGTCACCTTCTGACCCGGGAAGTGCACGAGGTAGTGGCGCAGGGTGTCGAACGCCGGCGCCCAGCCGCGCTCCATGTCGTCGAAGAACTCGCGCTCCCAGTCGGCGCCCGTGCCGAACGCGCTGCTCACGACGCGCACGACGCAGGTGCCGCCCGACTTCGCCTCGACGAGGAACTCCGTGGCGAGCGGCGTGACCTCGGCTCCCTCCTGCCCGACGAGCGACGCCCAGTCGGGCTCCTCGTAGGCGATGCGGCGGGGCGGGTCCCAGTCCGTGATGTGGCCGCGCGAATTGGTCTCGCCCATGTGGAACACGACGGCGCCGCCTGCGCGCTCCTCGACATCGCTGGGTATGAACCAGGCGCTCATGCCGTTGGCGGTGGCGATGGCGTCCCACACTTGTTCGGGCGTGCCGGGTACCTCGAAGGAGAGTTCGAGCCGGAGGGGGCGATCGGGCGTGGTCATGGTCTACGACTCCTTCGGTTTGGGGTGAGAGACGACGACGAGGCGGTGGGGCCGCCCGCCGTCGTGGTGGTAGCGGGCCGCGAGGTCGAGAACGGCGGCGGTGAGCTCGTCGGCGAAGGCGGCCCGATCGGCGGCCGACTTGAAGCGGATCTCGGTGTCGATCGCCATGGTCGGCAGGCGCTTGCCGGCGTCATCGGCGCGGCGGGCGAGGCTTCCGACCTCGTGCACCACGCGGCCGGCCAACGCGATCAGGTAGCGGGCGGACAGCCGGTCGGCGGTGCGAGCGGGGTCGGTGGCGTCGCCATCGACAGCGGTGGGGGAGACGACGTAGCTGGCAGCAGTGGCCTGCAGCACGCGCTCGGTGATGCCACCGCGCTTGCGCTCGTCGATCTGCTCGACGAGACCGTGGGCCTCGAGCGCGTTCAGGTGGTAGTTGACCTTCTGGCGGGTGATGCCGACCCGCACGGCGAGCGCGCCGGCCGATGCCGGTGACGTGAGCTCGCCGAGGAGCATGGCGCGCACGGGATCGAGCGCCACGACGGCGGCCGCCGCATCCTCGATCACCTCGACATCGCGCACGCCTCTACCATCGCTCCTGACAACTATTCTTGTCAAGGGTCAGTCCGTGCGGCGCGATCGGAGAGGGCCTCTCTGCTGTCGTGTCACCCGGATGTCACCGTGGCGGGGTGACATGAGCTCCCGGACGTGGGCGCCTGCTGTTCTCCACCGGCGTGTGTCGATGGATCGGCTGCCGGTCAGGCCCGACTGGACGCCTCCCACAGGTTGATCCCGGAGTCCACGGCGTGGCGATCGATCGCGGCGAGCTCGTCGGCGGTGAAGTCGAGCCGGTCCAGCGCGTCGAGGTTGTCGTCGAGCTGCTCGACGCTGCTCGCACCGATGAGCGCGGACGTCACCCTCGCGTCACAGAGCACCCAGGCGATCGCCATCTGGGCCAAGGTCTGCCCGCGCCCGAGGGCGATCTGCCGCAGCGCACGCGCCCGGTCCAGGTTCTCCTCCCGCAGGAAGTCCGGCAGCATCGACCCGTCACGGGCCCCGCGGGAGTCTTCGGGGATGCCGTGCAGGTAGCGGTCGGTGAGCAGCCCCTGGGCGAGTGGCGAGAAGACGATGCACCCAGCGCCGTCCGTGGCGAGGACATCGAGCAGGTCATCCTCGATCCAGCGGTTGAGCATCGAGTACGACGGCTGGTGGATGAGGAGCGGGGTGCCGAGCTGGCGGAGCACCTCGACGGCGGCGCGCGTGCGTTCCCCCGAGTAGGACGAGATGCCGGCGTAGAGAGCCTTGCCCTGTCGCACCGCCGTGTCGAGCGCGCCCATCGTCTCCTCGACGGGCGTGTCGGGATCGACGCGGTGCGAGTAGAAGATGTCGACGTAGTCGAGGCCCATGCGGCTCAGGCTCTGGTCGAGGCTGGCGAGCAAGTACTTGCGGGAGCCCCAGTCGCCGTACGGGCCGGGCCACATGTCGTAGCCGGCCTTGGTGGAGATGACGAGCTCGTCGCGGTATGGCCGCAGGTCGGTCGCGAGCACCTTCCCGAAGGTCTCTTCCGCCGTCCCGTACGGCGGGCCGTAGTTGTTCGCGAGGTCGAAGTGCGTGACGCCGCGGTCGAACGCGTGCCGGAGTATCTCCCTGCTGGTCTCGAGCGGTCGGTCAGCGCCAAAGTTCTGCCAGAGCCCGAGCGATACCACCGGCAGCTGCAACCCGCTGCGGCCGCAGCGCCGGTATTGCATCGAGTCGTAGCGGTCGGGAGCGGCGACGTATCCCATGTCCTGGACCGTACCCGCCCCTTCCGCGGTCGGGTTCGGGTGGAGGATCGACGGGTGCGGCGTCGCCCACGGACCGCACCCGCGGAGTCTCGGCACGGACGTCCACCGCCGCCATGACCATGACAGCCCGGGGCAGGCGCTTGGCGACGGTCAGCTGGCGTCGGCGGTACGGATGGCGGACACCTCGAACTCGAGGGTCACCTTCTCGCTGACGAGCACGCCACCAGCGTCGAGGGCGGCGTTCCAGCTGACGCCCCAGTCCTTGCGGTTGACGGTGGTCTTGCCTTCGAAGCCGATCCGCTGGTTGTTGTAGGGGTCGACGGCGGTGCCCGTGTACTCGAAGTCGACGGTGACCGGGTTGGTGACGCCCTTGATGGTCAGGTCGCCGGTGACCCGGTAGTTCTCGGGGTCGACCCGCTCGATGGCGGTCGAGGCGAAGGTGATCTCGGGGTAGGTCTCCATGTCGAAGAAGTCGTTGCTCTTGAGGTGGCCGTCGCGGTCGGCGTTGCGGGTGTCGATGCTGGCGGCCTGGATCGTCAGCTGCAGGCGGGAGCTGGCCGGCTCCTCAGCGTCGAAGTAGCCGGAGCCATCGAACTCGTTGAACGAGCCGCGGACCTTGGTGACCATGGCGTGGCGGGCTACGAAGCCGATGCGGCTGTGGGTCGGGTCGATGGCGTAGGTGCCGGTCGAGGTGGTGGGGACGGTGGCGGTGCTCATTGTGGGATCTCCTCAGAACTTGGTTGACACATCATCTAACATAGTCGACACGTCAACTATTCCCGGGTAGGATCTCGGCCATGGAGGACGTCCGCTGGCTGAGCGACCAAGAGGAACGGGCGTGGCGTGCGCTGCAGTTCATGCAGATGCGCCTCGAAGGTGCCCTCGCCCGCCAGCTCGCCAGCGACTCCGGCCTGTCCTACCCGGACTACCTCGTGCTCGTCGCGCTCACGGACCGGCCCGACGGAACGATGCGATTGTTCGAGCTGGCCGCCGTGCTCGGTTGGGAGAAGAGCCGCCTGTCCCACCACGTCGCCCGCATGGAGGCGCGCGGCGTTGTGAAGAAGGAGCGCTGCGACACCGACCGGCGAGGCGCATTCGTGGTGGTCACCAAGCGCGGTCGGACGGAGATCGAAGCCGCCGCGCCCGGACACGTCGCCGCCGTGCGCCGCCTCTTCGTCGACCGGCTCACACCGGCCCAGCTCGATGCGATCGGCGAAGCCGCCGAGACGGTCCTCGCCGGCTTCGACAAGCCGGTCGAGACGCTGGCTCGATCGGGGAGACCGCCTCGACGAGAGGCGCGGAGATGACCTCAACCGACTTGAACCGATGGCCCGCCATCCCGGTGGCCGACTGGCAGGACACCCGCGACACGCTGCAGCTCTACACCCAGGTCGTGGGCAAGGTCCGCCTCGCCAACGAGCCACCCACCAACCACTGGTGGAACGTGCCCCTCTACCTGTCCGCTCGCGGGCTGACCACGTCGCTGATGCCGCACCCGACCGGGCCGGCATTCCAGATCGACTTCGACTTCGTCGACCATCGCCTCGAGGTCACCACCGTCGCCGGTGCCACCCGCTCCCTCGACCTCGAACCCCGCCCGGTGGCCGAGTTCTACGCCGCGGTGATGGGCATGCTCGACGCCCTGAACGTGGCCACCGAGATCTGGCCGGTGCCCGTCGAGATCTCCGACGCCATCCCCTTCCCCGACGACAACGTCCACGCTGCCTATGACCCGGACGCCGTCCACCGCTTCTGGCTGGCGCTCGTCGAGATGCAGCGGGTCTTCAAGGTGTTCCGCACCCGCTTCGTGGGCAAGTCGAGCCCGGTGCACGTCTTCTGGGGGGCCCTCGACCTGGCCTCGACCCGCTTCTCGGGCCGGACTGCGCCACCGCATCCGGGAGGCGCACCGAACTGCGGGCCGCACGTGATGTGGGAGGCCTACTCGCACGAGGTGAGCAGCGCCGGCTACTGGCCGGGCCCGCCTGGTGAGGAGGGCGTCTTCTACGCCTACGCCTACCCCGAGCCGCCCGGCTACCGAGACGCGCCGATCGGGGTCGACGGTGCCCGCTGGGACGACGAGCTCGGCGAGTTCGTCCTCCCCTACGAGCTCGTCCGCACCGACGCGGACCCCGACACCGTGCTGCTCGAGTTCCTGCAGCGCACCTATGAGGGCGCCGCCACCACCGCAGGCTGGGACCGAGATGCGCTCGAACGACCCGACGGAGGCACCCACCATGGCTGACACCTGTGCTCACCTCGACACCGTCGCTGACGTCACGCCGTCGAGCGACGGCTGCGAAGACTGCCTGCGCATCGGGGGGCAGTGGGTCCACCTGCGCATGTGCATGCGCTGCGGCCACATCGGCTGCTGCGACAACTCACCCAACCGTCACGCCACCGCCCACTGGCACGCCCACGACGACCACCCCCTGATCCGCTCCTACGAGCCGGGGGAGGACTGGTGGTGGTGCTATCCCGATGAGCTGTTCTTCGAGGTGGACGGCGCGCCGCCCGCGCCGTCGCACCCCTGAGCCAAGGAGACCGCACATGGAGACTGCCAAGGAGATCCTCGACGAGCTGCGCCAGCTGGGTGCCGTCGGTGCTGAGGATGCCGACGCTTCCCGTTCGTCACGCGCCTCGTCGCGCTTCCACGCACCTACCGAGCCGACTGATCCTGTCGCCCGTAGAGAGCGACGCCATCATCGTCTACCCCCTCGGGCAGCGACCTACGGCAGCTGACCCGCCCAGGTGAACGAGACGTACAGCGGGTGTCCCCACGGTGTCTGCTGGTTGAGCTGGCTCCACGCGTTGTTGACGTTGGTCGACTTCGTATAGAAGCCGAATGCGTTGGTGGACACGCTGACCGCGTTCTGCGACAACCCTGTCGGGTCGGTGAACCAGAAGCGCACCGCGCGCAGCTGCCCATTGACCACGTACGAGTAGTCGACCCAACCTTCCGACCCGAACGGCGTCGGCTTCGGATCTCGCAACCAGCAACGTCCGACGCTGCCGGCGGGGATCCGCTCCGGTGGCGCCACGCCCCAGTTGCCGAAGGTTGCGTTGTAGCCGGTGCGCACCAGCTCGTAGGGACAGCCACGGTTGTTGATCTCGACCACGCAGGAGAAGTCGAACGCATCGGCGATGAGGTTGCCGATGCCGTCGACCCACTGCGAGAGCGTGTAGCCGACGTCGTTGACGAATTGCGATGCGTCCTCGAGCGCGAGCCCGAAGGCGTCGATGAGGGCCCGCACCGCTTGATCGACGGTGACACCGAGCTGCTTGGCGAGGTTGGCGAGCACGCTGGCGAAGAACTGCTCGCTGTACAGAGCGATCGCCGAGCCGATCGTCGCCGCCGCCTGATCGCCGACGGTGTTCGGGTCGTTGCTGGTGAGCCCGAGGCTGTTGTAGAAGCCGACGATCTGCTGGTTGGCGGCTCGCACGCCCGTGACGATCTGCGGGTCGTCGGCCCGCGGCTGATGCGTCTTCGGGGTGTCGAAGCGGAAGCTCACCGTGTTGCCGACGGTCTGTACGCCGGTGTAGCCCATGCCCGCCAGTGCAGCTGCGAACGCGGCCGTCATGGCCGAGTCGAGGAGCTCGATGGACACGTCCATCACCAGGTCTTCGGGCTCGGACAGCACGCCCCACTTGAAGCCGGTGAGCCACCAGTGGCGTTCGGGTCCGCGGGCGAAGAGCTTGACCCCGTTCCGATACAGCGTCGACGACATGCGCAGCAGTTCGTTGTCGTTGGCGCAGTCGAAGAACCGCTCATGCGCCGGGACGTTCTCGTACGGCCGCTGGCCGATGGTCGCGTCGAGGACCGAGTACCACGCCGACGACGGCCCGCCGGCCCGGTTGTAGACGCCGATCTCACAACCCGTTTCGAGGCCGTACTGGCCCTTCCACAGCTCGATCATCCACGACTTGCCGCCGTAGTCGAAGAAGATCGGCTCGCAGTCGATGATCGAGTTCATCGCCAGCGCGGCGGCGTCGTAGCCATAGGCGTACCCGAAGTTCCGCTGCAGCGGATACATCCGCGAGTAGATGATGTCCTGGTTCGGGTCATACCAGAACCCGGCGGCGTCGACGGCGTGAGCGAGCAAGCTGAGCGGCGTCCACTGACCCGGTGTGTTGTCGACGATGTCGGCGACCGTGTAGTCGATGAACAGCGGATGCCCGTACGAGGGCACCGCGCCCGACGGCGTGTTCGGCGTCGGCGGGCTTCCCGAGCTGGCGACGAAGGACGAGCCACCACTGCCGTAGTTGGAGAAGATCCCTGTCGGGCAGCCGTAGACGAGATCGACCGTCGTGGTGTCGCCGCTGCGTCGGTAGGTGACCGCTCCTTCGGCCCCGTGGATGCCGGCGAGGTCTTGCAGCCAGATCTGCCGGGTCTCGCCAGCGGCGATGGTTTGCGGCGGGGCCACCACAGAGAAGCCGTTGTCGACGCGCTCGCTCACCTTCTCGAGGTCGGCCGTGCCGTCGTTGTGGATGGTCACGTAGCACGAGAAGTCCTCGAACGGCTCGATCACGGTCCGGTCGGGCGGCGCCGTCAGGTCGCGCTTGATGCAGTAGGTCCCGTTCTCGTTGAGGACGGTCCACAGCTCCGGCGTGCCGTCGGTGGCGATGACACCGAAGTTGACGCCGGTGCGCCGCTCGTTGAGGTCGGGCACCGACGGGCACTCGAACCCGCAGTTGATGTAGCGGGTGCGCGAGCTGACGATCCCTTCCTTCGGGAAGTGGGTGTGACCGGTCATGATCCCGCGGGCACCGTGCTCGAACGCCGACTTCTGCGCCCACCACGCCATGTACGTCCCGTCGTAGTCGGCCTGTGCCGACTTGGCGGCGACAGTCGTACCGGCCAGGCCGCCTCCGTGACGGTCGGCCCAGTCGGTCCACAGACCGTCGTACTTCTTCTTCGCCTCGGCGATCGTCGTCTCCGATCCATCGGCAAGCAGGATCGGCGCGGTCTCCGACAGGCCACAGCGGCTGGCCATGTACGTGAGCAGCGTGTCGGTGACCGACGGCGAGGTGAGCAGCGGGGCGAGCGCGGGCAGGAAGCTGCCGAGGTCGAACCCGTACGGCGAGCCCTGGTCGCGCAGGTCGGCCGCCGTCTGTCCGGGCAAGAGCGTGGACTCGAGGTAGTGCGCGATCGCCCGGGTGACGAAGTGGCCGACCGGCACGTCGTCGGGGTAGCGCTCGTCGGGCGCGTTGAACATCGTGAACAGATGGCCGTGCGTGAGCACGTTGCCACCCAGTTCGACGACACCGGCGGCGAGCTTCACCTGATGATCGCCGAACGGCAGCTTGTCGAGGTCGTCCTGGGTGACGGTGATGTCGTGGTTGCCGCGCAGGAAGATCACGTTGCCGTCGAGCGCCTCGACGGCCTCGCGCATCTTGCCCTTCTCGCCGAGCATCGGCTCGTTGGCGGCGATGATCTCCTCCATCGTCGGCGGCCGCACCTCCGGCGGGTAGGTCCAGAAGTCGAAGAAGTCCCCGAGCAGCACGAGCCCGCGCACCGGGTCGGCCGTCTTGGCGTGGGCAATGACGTAGTCGAAGATCGCCGCCAGGTAGGGCTCGTGGAGCGAGCGCTGATACCAGCACGTGCGCGCGCCGTTGCCGATGTGCACGTCACTGACGACGACGATGCGACCCTTGCCCTTGCGGTGATGCGTCGTCGGCAGGTGGTCCCCAGTGCCGGCGGAGAGGTCGATCGTCGCTACGTCGTCGTTCGAGTCGGTTGGCAACGCGGGCGGCACGTAGCGCGGTGCGTGCCAGCACCCGGTGTCGGCCGTCGGCGTCCCGCTGCCGACCGGCTGCGTCGGGTAGGCGACACCGGGCGGGGGTTGCGCCGACCCTCCACCGGCCGACGTCCCCCCGGGAGGTGGCGGCGGCACGTTGGTCGAGCTGCCGGGCGTTGGCGGCGCGTAGCCCGCCCCTCCTTGGCAGTAGGGGCAATGGCAACAGCAAACGCAATGGCACGTCATGACCAGTCCTCCAGCGGGGTCAGGGGAGCGGGTTGAACAGTGAGGCGGCAACCGACGGCGGTGTCGCCACGGGCACGCCGTTGTTGACGAGGAAGCCGTTCGTCTCCAGCCACGGGTTGACGCGCATCATCCCCGTAGGGTCGATCGACTGGATGTTGTCGAACGTGTAGCCGTGGCCCTCGAACTCGGTGAACCACGTCGAGAACCGCGGCCGCGGCACCGCGGCGCCCGGCCACTTCGACACCGGGCTGCGGTACACCTTCTCCGCCAGCTGCACCATCTGCAGGCGCCTCGTGACCTGACTGGCGATGAGCGACTTCAACTGCCGCAGCGCGAGGAGATCCGCGCCGTCGTTCGCGATCGACACCTGCGGCGGGTTGCGCCGATCGATGGGCCCGAGCTCGACGGGCGCGACCTTGTTGATGAGGCACTCCAGCCGCCAGGCTTGCTCCCGCGACCCTGTGATGAGGTCACTCGACACGGCGAGCCGGTCGCGCAGGTCACGCCGGAGATCTTCGGACGCTTCGTCCTCGCCGGGGTGGATGAGTGTCGGCGCCATCACGTCGAAGGCGCGCATGTAGCCGTAGTCGCGCCAGATCGACAACAGCCCCGGCTCGTGCTCGAACGCGTACAAGTGGGACAACGCCATCGTGGGCATCACATGTCGCGCCTTCCACCGGCGGCGGGTGCCGTCCCGCTGGTCCATCAGGTCCTTCCAGAAGCGATCGGGCTCCACACCGGTGAGGGCAAGGCTCGCCGATCGAACCCTTTCCCCTCGGCGAGCCAACGACAGGAACCCCACCGTTCCGAAGCTGTCCGGCGGCGAGACGCGCGGCAGCAGGTTGCACGTGGAGTGCACGACGACGATCTCGTCGACATCGTTGCGCTGGAGGATCTCGATCGGACCGGTGTCGGTGTACGAGGCGTCGACGACGTTGACCGCACCTGCGGTGACCGGAGCGAGCGCACCGGGGACGGCGGTGACGGCGAGCAGCGAGTCGCGCCAGCCGAGCGAACCGATCGTGCCGCCCGACGTCGTGCGTGCGTAGGCGAAGCCGTCGATGTAGCACGGCTCACCCGACTCGAGCATCGAGGCACCGAGCGCGACTCCGGTCGACGTGCCGACCGTGCGGCCCTGCAATCCGGCGCGGATGATGAAGTCGTCGATCAACGCGACGAGCGGGCCGCGCCCACACAACCCGCGCGCCGCCAGCGCGGCGCGCAACGCGTTCGCCTTGCCGATGTCGAACCCGCCCTCCACCAGCGCCTTGACGACGTCGGCGACGATGATGAACACGACGGCGACGCCGGCGTTCCAGTACATCAGCCCCTGGCCGACGCCGTTGATGCCACCCTGGATGGCGTCGCCGACGATCGCTTCCTCCACCACGGCCTTCGCAACCCCACCGACCTTGCCCATCTCGCTGTCGGAGACGCCACCGTCCTCGAGCGCCGATCCGATCACGTTCTGGGCGACCCACATCCCCGCTTCCTTGAAGCCCTCGATCAGCTTGTTCTCGATGATCGTCTCGTCGTCGGTGATCGCGATCGCGATCTGGCCGATGGCCGGGGCGTCGGCGTAGCAGAGCATCGCCTCGTTGATCGCGACGTCGACGGCACCGAGCAGGCGAAGGTAGATCCCTTGCTCATAGGAGGCGAACGCTTGCGCCACCGTCGTGTCGACGCCGATCAGCGAGCTCATGACGTTGTAGGCCCGGGCGTTCTGCGGCGGCGCTGCGATCGGTGCCGCGTTGATCGAGTTCCAGCTCGCGATGAGCGGCGCCGGGTTGCCGTACGTCGTAGCCGCGGACAACGCGCCGAGAGCGCCGAGGCCCGTGGACGACACCACCCGCGGCGCGGTGGTTGCGGCGATGGGGAGGTACTCGAGCGCGCCGGCATGGAAGATCGAACGCGTGCCCGCACCGAGGAACGCCATCGCGAAGCCGAAGGCGCCGGTGGCGCGCACGGTCGCCTGGCGGAAGCCGGCCGCGTTGGTGGCGGTGAGGATGTAGTCGACCTCCCACACCAGCCGGGTGGTGGGCGGTCCGATCCGGCGGGTGTCGCTCTCGGCGACCTGCGCGTTGGGCACGCGCACGTTGGCCGGTGGTTGACCGGAGACGACGACCGCTTGCAGCCGCACCGTGTCGGCGAAGCGGGTCGCCCAGGTGAGCTCGATGCGGTCCTGCGGGTGGATGCTCGCCCCCATCGACGAGCCGTTGATGACGAACGCGTCGATCGCCGGTGCCCCGACCCAGATGTGGTTGAACGGTCCGCACTCGGCCTTCGGTGCGATCAGCGCCGCCGTGCCTGAGGCGAGCCGCTCGCCGACCTTGCTGATGCCGAAGCAACCCGTCATCGTGCTGCCGACCTCGACCGCCATCACCACCGCGTCGCCCGCGGCCGACGAGTCGAGGACGACGTTCTCGAGGACGCTGACGCACACATCGCCACTGACCCCGCTGGGCACGGTGACCACGATCTCGTTGTCGCTCCACGACGTGTGCGGCGCGTGCCATCTGTCGATGTAGACCTCGACGTCCTTCGCCTTCGGATCGCCGAACCCGGACCCACGGATCGTGAGCGGCTGCCCGACGATGGCCGAGCGCGGGATGAGCTCGTTGATCACCGCGCCCTGCTTCGGGCGAGCGCGCGGCACGTTGGCCACGATCCCACCGAGCTTCGCCAAGCCGGCCATCACGTCGCGCACGCAACCGGTCTTCATGAACTCGTCGAGCCGGGCGAGATCGATGTCGCCGAAGTCGAGGGGCGGGTCGAGCGGATCGCTCGGGTCGCGCGGGTTGATGTGACCGAGCAGGTCGTCGAGGTCGTCGCGGCCCAGCAGGTCGGTGAGGTCGCGCCGGTCGAGGAGATCGCCCATCTCGCGTCGCCCGCGCAGGTCGCCGACGACAGGCCCGTCGCGCAGGCCGTCGACGTCTCGCTCAAAGGGTTGTCCGTCCGCTTCGGCGACGGCGCCGGAGAGCTCCGCGCGGAGCCTGCGGCCCTCACCGCCCTCATCGAACATCGCCCGCACGACGCCGGCAACGGTGGCCTCGGTGATGTAGGTGCCCTCGCGCGCTCCGTCGACGAAGGAGAGGACCACGTCGAGGCTCGACTGGACCTTGTTGGCCTCGATCCCTCTGGTCATCCAGCCCTGATCGACGGCAGCCTCGGGGCCAACCGGCTGCTCACCGAGCGTGGTGAAGCGGGCGAAGAAGTCGTCGCTCATGGCGGTCTCCTCCTGGTTTGAGTCCAGGATGCCGGCCACAGCTCGTGAGCTCCCGTCGACATCTCGGCCTTGCGGGTCGGTGGTGGATGCTAGTCCTGCGCCACGGTATGTGGTCAGAAGATCACCCTGCGTGTGCCCAGGGTGTGGATTCGAACCCGAGCCAACGTCCACTCGGGCGCGCCTGCGCGCGGCCGACGACGGGACCTACAGTGCTCGGGCCGCACCAGTGGAGGCGTGGCCAGCTCGTGCAACCGATCGACGACGCCGCTCCGGGGAGGACATGAACAGCCGGACGCTGACGCTCGGCACCACGGCGTACCCCATGACGCTGCCGAGCATCCGCGACGCGAGGCTGCACGTCGCCGCCGTCATCGTGACGATCCACGTCCTGGGGCAGGTCACGCTGGGCTTCCACGTCAGCGTCCCGCAGATCCTTGCCGCGATCGTCACGGCCGCCGTCCTCGAGGTGGCGCTGACGTTTCGCCGGACGCGGTCCTTCGTGTGGCCGGCCAGCGCGATGCTGACGGGGAGCGGCGTGGCGCTCATCCTTCGCGTGCCGAGCACTCCGCAGGGTGATCACTGGACGACCCACCGCTGGTACGTGTTCGCTGGAGTCGCTGGCATCTCGCTGCTGACGAAGTACCTCATCCGGTACCGCGGGTCGCCCTTGTTCAACCCGTCGAACGTCGGGCTCGTCGCCGCCTTCCTCCTTCTCGGCAGCGCCCGGGTCGAACCACTCGACTTCTGGTGGGCGCCGCTCGATCGCGGGATGATCCTGGCCTACGCCGTCATCTTGATCGGCGGCGTGCTGATCACGCGCCGTCTCGACCTGCTCGCCGCGGCGGTGACGTTCTGGGTCGCGCTCGCTGCAAGTGTCGGGCTGCTCGCCGCCTCCGGACACTGCATGGTCGCGCGCTGGGCGTTCGCGCCCGTGTGCGGCTTCGACTTCTGGTGGGTGATCGTCACCTCGCCTGAGGTCCTCATCTTCCTGTTCTTCATGATCACCGACCCGAAGACGGTGCCCCCCGGGCGGGTCGGTCGCATCGTGTTCGCACTCCTGCTGGCGGTCTTGATCGCGGTCCTCATAGCGCCGCAGACCAACGAGTTCGGGACCAAGGTCGCCCTGCTCGGCAGCCTCGTGATCTTGTGCGCCTTCCGTCCGCTCCTCGAACGACTGGTCCCCGGAGCGCACGCGGCGGACGACGACCCAAGGCGGTTCGCCACGCGACTCCTGACCGGGGGGACGGCCCCGCCGGCGGTCGCGCGGCCACGCGCCATGGCCCGGGTCGGGCTGCTGGTCCTCGCCGTCGCGGTGGCCGGGGTGGGGATCGTCGCGGTCGGCGGACCCGCGCGCGGGGTCGTCGATCCAGCCGTGGAGGACGTGCTGGGCCGGTTGCCGAGCGACGTCGACCCGTCCACGTTGCCCTCGATCTCGGTCGCCCAGGACGTGGTGGACTGGAACCACGAGATCACCGGCGAGGGAGCGCAGGCGATCGTGCTGGCCCTCGCCGAGAACCTCGAGCTCGAGCGCCAGGCGTTGCGACGCGGTGACGCGGGGATCCTGGAGGCGGTGGACCATGGCGATCGGCTCGAGGAGATGCGCCGCCGGATCCAGGATGCGGCGGCGGGCGGCACGAAGGTCGTCGAGCGGTACCAGATCGACGACGTGAACATCACCCTCGTCGTCCCGTTCGGCAGGCAGGCCGGTCTGAGCCTCGGGCTCGAGTCTCGAGGGACCGTGACCACCGAGACCTACGATGCCGATGGCGACCTGCGATCGCGCTCGTCGGCGCCGTTCGAGACATCGTTCGTGATGGGCCGGCCCACGGGCGGGCGCTGGCTCAACGTGGCCGCCCTGCCCCTTGGAGGCAGCCACCTGAGGGCTTCCGTGCCTCCGGAGCCCGACCGGACCGCAGGTCGCTCGCAGCAGGTACCGTCACGGGCGACGTCACATCCCCCGGACCGCGCGAGGTAGAGATGAACGAGCCGTTCTTCACCGAGGTCGAGGCGCCGATCCGCTTCGAAGGTCCCGACAGCGACAACGCGCTCGCGTTCCGGTGGTACGACGCCGACCGGGTGGTGGCCGGGCGACGGATGGAGGACCACCTGCGCTTGGCCGTGTGCTACTGGCACAGCTTCGCGTGGGACGGTTTCGACATCTTCGGGGCGGGCACGCTGGATCGCCCATGGCACCCCTCGTTCGCGGGGAGCACCGCCCCCATCGCCGCCGCGCACCGCAAGATGGAAGCGGCGTTCGAGTTCTTCACCAAGCTCGGGGTGCCCTTCTACTGCTTCCACGACCGAGACATCGCGCCCGAGGGGGCGTCGTTCAAGGAGTCCGCGGCGCTCCTCGACGAGATGGTCGACGCCGCCGCCGAGCATCAGGAGCGCACCGGCGTGGTGCCCCTGTGGGGCACCGCCAACCTGTTCTCCAACCCGCGGTACCAGGCCGGGGCGTCGACCAACCCGGACCCGGAGGTGTTCGCCTACGCCGCCGCGCAGGTGGCGCACTGCCTGGAGGCAACGCACCGCCTCGGCGGCGAGAACTACGTGCTGTGGGGTGGGCGGGAGGGATACGAGACGCTGCTCAACACGGACATGCATCGAGAGCTCGACCAGCTCGGCCGGTTCCTCTCCATGGTCGTCGAGCACAAGCACCGGATCGGGTTCACGGGGGCGATCCTGATCGAGCCCAAGCCGTTCGAACCGACCAAGCACCAGTACGACTTCGACGTCGCCGCCGTGTGGGCGTTCCTGCAGCGCTACGACCTCGTCGACGAGGTGCAGGTGAACATCGAGGTCAACCACGCCACGCTCGCTGGCCATGACTTCGCCCACGAGATCGCCGTGGCGGCGGGGGCGGGGATCTTCGGTTCGGTCGATGCCAACGCCGGCGACGACCGTCTCGGATGGGACGTCGACCGCTTCCCGGTGTCCGTGGAGCAGATGACGCTGGCGATGCTGGAGATCCTCCGGGGTGGCGGGCTCGGCAGCGGTGGCTTCAACTTCGATGCGAAGCTGCGCCGCCAGTCGATCGACCGCACCGACCTGTTCCACGCCCACATCGGCGGCATGGACACCTTGGCCCGGGCGCTGCTGGCCGCGGCGTCGATCCTGGAGTCCGGCGAGCTCGCCGCCGCTCGCGATCGGCGCTACGCCGGCTGGGACGAGGAGCTCGGTCGCTCGATCCTCGACGGCAGCGCGTCCCTCGCCTCGCTCCACGAGCGGGCCGTCGGCACCGGTGAGCCCGCCCGCGTGTCGGGGCGTCAGGAGGCGCTGGAGAACCTCGTCGCCCGCCACATCGCTCGCGCTCGCTGACTCTCGTGGCCCCGTCGGACGGCGTGCTCGTCGCGGGCGTCGACTCGTCGACCACCGCCACCAAGGTCGAGGTGCGCGAGCTCGACAGCGGGCGCCCCGTCGGGCGCGGCTCCGCGCCACACCCGCGGACGCACCCGCCGAGATCGGAGCAGGACCCGGCCGCGTGGTGGGCGGCGTTCGAGTCGGCCTGGCAGCAGGCCGGCGCGCCCGAGGTGGAGGCCATCAGCGTCGCCGGACAACAGCACGGGATGGTGGCGCTCGACGAGACGCGCGCGGTCATCCGGCCGGCGAAGCTCTGGAACGACTCCGAGTCAGCGCCCGATGCGGAGTGGCTGATCGGCCAGCTCGCAGGCGGGAGCCAGGCCTGGGCCGACGCGTGCGGTGTGGTGCCCGTGGCGAGCATCACGATCACCAAGCTGTCGTGGTTGCACCGCGCCGAACCAGAGGCATGGCGACGGCTGGCCCACGTCCTTCTCCCGCACGACTGGCTCACGCTCCAGCTGACGGGACGATTGGCCACCGACCGGGGCGACGCGTCGGGCACCGGCTACTGGTCGGCGGCCACCGGCAGCTACCGCTTCGACCTGCTGGCGCTCGTCGATGGCGACCGCGACTGGACCGAGGTCGTGCCCCCGGTGCTCGGGCCAAACGACGTGGCGGGCCACTGGCGAGGGGCGCAGGTGGGGCCGGGGACGGGTGACAACATGGCGGGCGCGCTCGGCGTCGGCCTGCGGCCCGGCGACGTCGCCGTGTCGATCGGGACGTCGGGCACCGTGTACGCGGTCAGCGACGCACCGACCGCGGACCCCTCCGGCGCCGTCGCCGGTTTCGCCGACGCCTCCGGTCGGCACCTCCCGCTCGTCTGCACGCTCAATGCCACGAAGGTCACCGACGCCGTGGCCGGACTGCTCGGCATCGACCACGCGGGGCTCGACGAGCTCGCCCTCGCCGCCCCACCCGGAGCCGGCGGCCTCAGCCTGCTGCCGTACCTCGACGGCGAGCGCACGCCGAACCGCCCCACGGCGACCGGCGTGCTGTCGGGGCTGCGCAGCGACGTAACCCGCGCGCAGCTGGCGCGGGCTGCGGTCGAGGGTGTCGTGTGCGGGCTCCTCGACGGCCTCGACGCGCTCGGGCGCCTTCGCACCCGTCGGCGGGCGCCTGCTGCTCGTCGGTGGCGGCGCCCACTCGCAGGCCTATCGCCAGGTGCTCGCCGACCTGAGCGGCCGCACCGTGCTCGTGCCGCGCGGCGATCAGCCGGTCGCCACGGGCGCGTGCGTCCAGGCCGCCGCGGTGGCCACTGGCGTGGAGATGGCAGACATCGCCGACCGCTGGCGGCTCGGCGAGGGTGACGAGGTGGAACCGGGTCCGGGGGCCAGCGCCGCCGCGGATGTCCGCGCCGCGTACGACGCGCTCCGCGACGCGACGGCACCGGGCTGAGCCTCGCCGAGCCTGGCGGGGGCAGCTCGGTCTCCGGACGCCCTACCCGTCGTCGCGGTCGATGATCGCACGCTCGCCGGCGGCCACCGTCTCCCACGGGCCGACCTCGCCATCGGGCCACTGGACGCGGACCTCCGCCTGCTCGTGCGTGCCGACGCCGAAGTGGATCCAGCCCAGCTGCCCGCCGGCGTGCCCCCCACCGATCGTCACCTCGCGGCTCAGGACGCGATCGCCGATCCGCACCTCGATCCAGGCCCCGATCGCATCGACGTTGGGTGCATCGGGTTGTCGCGCCCGAACCGCGATCCAGCTGCCCATCGCCTCGGGCCGGTCGGCGTCTCCCTGCCCGGTGTTGCGCCACAACGTGACGTTCTCGCGCCGGTGCACCACGACGAGGTCGAGCATCCCGTCGAGGTTGAGGTCGACGACCGCGGCGCCGCGCGCGGGGCGGTAGTCCACGATCCCCGCCTCGTCGGCCGACTCGACGAAGGTCCCGTCCGGTGTTCCGAGCAGCAGGTTGCTCGGATCCTGCGTGGCGTAGTCGGGCTGGGCCTCCACGTTGCCCTTGGAGACGAAGAGGTCGGCGTACCCGTCGTTGTTGACATCCTGGAACTCGGCGTGCCACGCCGTGGACGGCAGAACGTCGCCCCCGGTGAACGGGCGGGTGGCGGTGACCCCGTGCGCCAGCGCGATGTCCTCGTACGCCGGTCCCCCTGCGCCCTCGACGAGCGTCTGGAGCTTGTTGTCGCCCTGGCTGCTGAGGAACACCTCCGGCACGCCATCCCCCGTGACGTCCTGACTGGCGATGCCCATGCCCCAGATCTGCAACGGACGCCACCCGTCGGCCTCCCCGTAGGGCACCGGGGCGGCGCCGGGCTCCACCCGCCAAAGCTGCTCCGTGCCCTCGCGGTAGTAGTGCCGGTCGTTGGTCATGCGCAGGTCGTGCCGGCCCGTGCGCTGCCAGTCGCTGAACAGGATCGACAGCGTGCAGTAGCCCGGGGTCAGCGGAACCGCCGGCGCATACCGCTGACCGTCGACCGCCGGCCGGAACAGCCGGCTGTCCTCGCACGAGCCACGATCCCGTGCCAGGTAGTCGCCGAAGGCCAGCGTCGGCAGGGCGTTGCTCGCCTCCCACGTCGCGCTGAACGCCGCGGTCCAGGAATCGCCGCCGTCGATGCCCAAGGCCTCGTTGGCCCGCTCGAACTCGCATCCCCCCCGCCCCCGCAGGATCACGTCCTCCCCCAGGCGCAGGACGGCGAGGTCGAGGTGGGCATCGCCGTCGATGTCGATCGGGTAGGCGCCCGTCACCTCGGTGAGGTCGGTGACCGCCGACGGGACGGGGGTGAACCGCAGCGCGCCGCCCGCGTCGCTCTCGTTGCGGTAGAGGGCGGCCGGTTCGCTGCCCCCGGCCAGGTACAGGTCGGGACGCCCGTCGTCGTCGCAGTCGAAGGCCGCCACCCCGCCGCCCACGAAGAACTCGAACTCACCGTCGTACGGGTGATCGATGCCCGCGGTGGCGGTGTCGTCGACGAAGTGCGGCGCCACCGGCGAGGCCGGCCCCGTGTCGCCCGCGGCTGCGAAGGCGAGTCCGCCCGCGGCCGCGACGACCGCGACGACCACCATCGCGATCACCCGCCGGGAGATCGGCCGGGCGCGCATGCGTGCGATTGAACCACGTCGGCACCCTGGCCGGTGATCGCGGCATCCACGCCCTCGACCGAGCGAGTGTGACTAGCATGCGGCCAACGGGTGCGGACGCCGTCCGCTCCACCAACGGGGAGGACAGCGGATGCGGATGCGTGGAGCGGCTGGCGCTCGTGTTGAGTGTCGCACTGATGGCAGGAGCAGCAGCCTGCGGTGACGACGACGACGAGGGGTCGTCCGACACGACCGCCCCGGAAGGCGGCGGCGACTGCGTGGTCGGCGTGTCCTGGAACAACTACCAGGAAGAGCGCTGGGCGAAGTTCGACGAGCCTGCGATCAAGGAGGCGGTCGAGGCCGGCGGCGGCACCTACGTGTCGAACGACGCCAAGTCTTCCGCCGAGACGCAGGCCACCAACGTGGAGAACCTGATCTCCCAGGGTGCCAACGTGCTGATCATCCTCGCCCAGGACGGGACGGCCATCAAGCCGTCGGTCGAAAGCGCGATCGGGCAGGGGATTCCCGTCATCGGCTACGACCGCCTCATCGAGGACCCGGAGGCCCTCTACATCACCTTCGACAACGTCGAGGTCGGGCGGCTGCAAGCACAGGCGATCTTCGACCTGGTGCCAACGGGCAACTACATCATCATCAAGGGCAACAAGGCCGACGCCAACGCCGACTTCCTCCGCAGCGGCTACGAGGAGGTCATCGGTGACGCCGTGGCGGCTGGCGACATCACGATCGTCGGCGAGAGCTACACGGACAACTGGGACCCGGCCAAGGCCCAGACCCAGACCGAGCAGTTCCTGACCGCAGCCGACAACGACGTCCAAGCGATCCTCTCGGAGAACGACGGCATGGCCGGCGGGGTCGTGGCGGCGCTGGAGGCGCAGGGCCTGGCCGGCACGGTGCCCGTGTCCGGTCAGGACGGTGACCAGCCTGCCCTCAACCGGATCGCACTGGGCACGCAGACCATCGACGTCTGGAAGGACGCCCGGCTGCTCGGCAAGACCGCTGGCGAGTCGGCGATCGCGCTGTGCGCGGATCCGGACATCACCAAGGTGAGCGACACCGCTCCGTTCCAGTCCCCCGAGGGCAACGAGCTCACCACGATCCAGCTCACCCCGCAGCCCATCACCAAGGACAACCTCGACGTCGTCATCGACGCGGGCTGGACGACCAAGGAGAACGTCTGCAACGGCGTGGAACCCGGGTCGGTTCCGGTCTGCGACTGACCGATTCATAGGTCGTGCTCGATGCGCCCTCCGCCCGCACATCCGGACGGAGGGCGCATCTGCACGTGCGTCACGACAAGGGTGAGAGATGACTGAGGCTCAGACGGGCACCGGGATGACGCCGAGCCCCCCGACCACCGCCCCACAGCCTGGGGCGCGGTCGTGGCGCTCGTTGCTGACCGCGACCGAGATCGACACCCGCCTGCTCGGCATGGTGGTTTCTGTCGCCGCCATCTGGATCGCGTTCAACGTCCTGACGGGCGGCGACTTCCTCACTGCTCGCAACCTCTGGAACCTCTCCGTCCAGAGCACGTCCATCGCGATCATGGCCACCGGCATGGTCCTGATCATCGTGTCGCGCAACATCGACCTCTCGGTGGGGTCGCTGCTCGGGTTCCTCGGCTACACGATGGCCCTGGTGCAGACCCAAGGCACCATCGCCGTCTTCGGCGTCGACTTCACGATCGACGGGCTGGCGACGAAGTCCTACGTCTGGGTGGTCGCGCTGCTCGTCGGCATCGCCCTGGGCGCTCTCGTCGGCGCGGTGACGGGTTCCATCGTGGCCTACGGCGGCGTCCCGGCGTTCATCGTCACCCTGGGCGGCTTCCTCATCTGGCGGGGCATGATCTTCCGCACCGGAGACACCAAGGGCCAGACCCTGTCGCCGCTGAACGAGACCTTCCAGCTGTTCGGTGGGGGTTCCAGGGGCGCGCTCGGTGAGTGGCGGAGCTGGGTGCTCGCGCTGCTGGGCTGCGCCGGCGTCGCGCTCGTCCTCTACCTGGCGCGTCGCCGCCGGCAGCGGTACGAGCTTGCCGTCCGCCCGATGTGGATCGAGGTCGGGCTGGGTGTCCTCGGCTGCGCCGCGGTCCTCGCGGGGGTCGGGCTCGTCGCCAACCGCTACGACTCACCGGTCACCGGGAAGCCCACCGGGGTCGCCTACCCGGTCGTCATCCTGATCCTCGTGACGGTCCTGATGACCTACCTCGCCGCGCCGCCGTCGCTTCGGCCGCTACGTGTTCGCGTACGGCGGCAACCCGGAGGCAGCCGAGCTGAGCGGCATCAACACTCGTCGCACGGTCATGTTGACGTTCGTCCTCATGGGCGTGCTCGTCGCGGTGAGCGCGGCGATCCAGACCGCTCGGCTCAACGGTGGGGTCACGAACCTCGGCGTCCAGAACGAGCTCGACGTCATCGCGGCCGCCGTCATCGGCGGGACCTCGTTCGCGGGCGGCGTCGGGACGATCCCCGGAGCGGTGCTCGGTGCCGTCATCATGCAGTCGCTCCGCTCTGGCATGGTGCTGTTGAGGATCGACTCACCGTCGCAGGACATCGTGGTCGGCATCGTGCTGGTCGCCGCCGTCGCCATCGATTCGGCCCTCCGGGCGGGGCGCCGGACCGTGGCGGTGGGCGCGCTCGCCGGCGGCCTGACCTTGGCTGCCATCATCATCCAGACCGGTCGAGCGTGAGGGGAGGGACGGCACGATGACTGACACGCCGTCGACCACGACGACAGAGCCCGCGCAGACCCCGTTGGTCGAGATGCGCGACATCCGGGTGGCGTTCGGTGGCCTCCATGCCGTCGACGGCGTCAGCATCGATCTCCACCCGGGTGAGGTCGTCGCCCTCGTCGGCGGCAACGGCGCCGGGAAGTCGACCTTGATGCACACGCTCTCCGGCGCTCATCCCGCGGACAGCGGGCAGATCCTCGTCAACGGTGAGCCCGTGACCATCCACACCCCGCGTGACGCTCAGAAGGCCGGCATCGAGACCATCTACCAGAAGCTGGCGCTGGCCGAGAACATCGACGCCGCGGGGAACGTCTTCCTCGGGCGGGAGCTCCGTACGCGCACCGGCGCCCTCGACGACTCGGCCATGGCGTCGGCGACCCAGAAGGTGGTCGGACGGCTGAACAAGTGGTTCACGAACCTCAAGACCCCGGTCCGGTCGCTCTCGGGCGGACAGCGGCAATCGGTGGCCATCGCCCGAGCGATCCACTTCGACGCCAGGATCCTCATCATGGACGAACCGACCGCCGCCCTCGGCCCGGCCGAGACCGATCAGGTGCGCGATCTGGTGACCCAGCTCAAGGCAGAGGGCATCGGGATCTTCCTCATCAGCCACGACATCCACGACGTGTTCGACCTGGCCGACCGGATCAGCGTGATGCTGCAAGGAAAGCTCGTTGGCACCGTCAACAAGAACGACGTCACCAAGGACGAGGTCCTGGCCATGATCATCATGGGGAAGAAGCCCGGAGAGGTGTCCGCGGAGGTGCTCGAGGAGCTCCACCACTGACGGGTCGGGGCGAGCGTCGCCCGACTGCCATCATCTGGTCTTGATCCAGTACAGAATCAGATCTACGGTGCAATCGTGCCCGCCGAAAGATCGAGTGATCTCCCCGAGCTGCTCCGCCAGCACGGCGTGCAGGTGACGGCGCAGCGTCTGGCCGTCCTGCGAGCGGTGTCCAGCCGGCCGCACGGCACGGCGGACGACATCGAAGACCTCGCGCGAGCCGAGATCGGTGCCATCTCGCGCCAGGCGGTGTACGACGCCCTGGGCACCCTGACCGACACGGGGCTCATCCGGCGCATCCAGCCGGCGCGGTCCCCGGCCCGCTACGAGGACCGGGTCGACGACAACCACCACCACCTCGTCTGTCGCACCTGCGGCCGCATGGTCGACGTCGACTGCGCGGTGGGGAGCCGGCCGTGCCTGGATGCCACCGAGGATCACGGGTTCACCATCGACGAGGCCGAGGTCGTCTACTGGGGCACCTGCCCGATCTGCCAGGACGCGGCCGCGGCCGCGGCCGCAACAGCCATGCCCGATCACGACACCATCAGCACATGAGGAGCCAAGGAGCACCATGACCACCGAAGAGACCGGCCCCGTTGCCACCACCGACGAGGAGCAAGCGCCCTCAGCGAAGTGCCCCGTGCTGAGCAACACCCACACGGCGACGGGATCGATGGCGAACAGCCACTGGTGGCCCGAGCAGCTGAACCTGCGGATCCTCAACAAGAACTCCCCGCAGATCGATCCCATGGGCGAGGGCTTCGACTACGCGGACGAGTTCGAGAGCCTCGACCTCGCCGCCGTGAAGGCCGACATCGCCGAGGTGCTGACCACCTCCCAGGACTGGTGGCCGGCCGACTACGGCCACTACGGGCCGCTCATGATCCGGATGGCGTGGCACAGCGCCGGCACCTACCGCATCCACGACGGCCGGGGCGGCGGCGGGTCGGGCACGCAGCGCTTCGCGCCGCTGGGCAGCTGGCCCGACAACGCGAACCTGGACAAGGCGCGCCGCCTGCTCTGGCCGGTCAAGCAGAAGTACGGCCGGAAGCTCTCCTGGGCCGACCTCATGATCCTGGCCGGGAACGTCGCCCTCGAGTCGATGGGCTTCGAGACCTTCGGCTTCGGTGGCGGGCGTGAGGACGTCTGGGAGCCCGAGGAGGACATCTACTGGGGTCCCGAGGACACCTGGCTCGGCGACGAGCGGTACAGCGGCGATCGGGAGCTCGCGAACCCGTTCGGCGCCGTGCAGATGGGCCTGATCTACGTCAACCCCCAGGGACCCAACGGAGAGCCGAGCGCGCTGGCCGCCGCCAGGGACATCCGCGAGACGTTCGCTCGCATGGCCATGAACGACGAGGAGACCGTTGCCCTCATCGCCGGCGGGCACACCTTCGGCAAGACCCATGGCGCCGCCGATGCGGACGAGTACGTCGGTCGCGAGCCCGAGGGCGCCAGCCTCGAGGAGCAGGGCCTCGGCTGGAAGAGCACCTTCGGCAGCGGCAAGGCCGGGGACGCGATCACCAGCGGGCTCGAAGGCGCCTGGACCCCCACCCCGGCGACCTGGGACAACAGCTTCTTCGAGACCCTGTTCGGCTACGACTGGGATCTGGTCAAGAGCCCTGCAGGCGCGTGGCAGTGGGTCCCGACGGATCCCGCGGCCGCGGACGCCGTGCCGGACGCGCACGATCCGTCGAAGCGGCACGCCCCCGTCATGCTGACGACGGACCTCGCACTGCGGATGGATCCGATCTACGAGCCGATCTCGCGACGCTTCCTCGAGAACCCGGACGAGTTCGCCGACGCCTTCGCCCGGGCGTGGTACAAGCTCACCCACCGCGACATGGGACCCGTCTCGAGGTACCTCGGCCCGGAGGTCCCGGACGAGGAGCTGATCTGGCAGGACCCGGTCCCCGCCGTCGACCACGAGCTGGTCGACGAACAGGACATCGCGGGCCTGAAGACCAACATCCTCGCGTCCGGGCTGTCCATCTCCCAGCTGGTCTCGACCGCCTGGGCCTCGGCGTCGACCTTCCGCGACAGCGACAAGCGCGGCGGCGCCAACGGGGCCCGCATCCGCCTCGCTCCCCAGAAGGACTGGGAGGTCAACGACCCCGCCGGCCTGGCGACGGTGCTGGCGACCCTGGAGCAGATCCAGGCGGACTTCAACAGCTCGCAGACCAGTGGCAAGAAGGTCTCCCTCGCCGATCTGATCGTCCTCGGTGGGTGCGCCGCCGTCGAGCAGGCGGCCAAGAGCGGCGGCCACGACGTCCAGGTTCCCTTCTCCCCGGGCCGTACGGACGCCTCGCAGGAGCAGACGGACGTGGATGCCTTCGCCGTGCTCGAGCCGACCGCCGACGGGTTCCGCAACTACTTCCGAGCCGGCGACAAGCGTCGGCCCGAGGAGCTGCTCGTGGATCGGGCGAGCCTGCTGTCGTTGACGGCTCCGGAGATGACCGTGCTCGTCGGGGGCCTTCGTTCCCTGAACGTGGGCGCCGGCCACGGTGTCTTCACGGACCGCACCGAGGCGCTGAGCAACGACTTCTTCGTGAACCTGCTCGACATGGGCACCGAGTGGCAGGTGTCCTCCGCCGAGCACGTCTACGAGGGGCGAGATCGGCAGACCGGCGAGGTCAAGTGGACGGGCACCGCCGTCGACCTCGTCTTCGGCTCGAACTCCCAGCTCCGCGCCGTCGCCGAGGTCTACGCGTGCGAAGACGCGCAGCAGAAGTTCGTGGAGGACTTCGCGGCCGCGTGGGCCAAGGTCATGGACCTCGATCGGTTCGACCTGGGCTGATCCCGGCTCACCGGCCCGCGTCGACCGGCTCGAACTCCAGGTGGAGCGTGGTGAGCCCGCGCAGGATCCACGTGGGCTCGTAGTCGAACCGACGCTGGCCGGGGGGTCCGTGGTGCTCCTCTGACAGGCGGATGTCGCGGGTCCGGTCGAGGATGCGCTCGAGGCTCACCCGGCCCTCGGCGCGGGCCAGCGGGCCGCCCGGGCAGGAGTGGATGCCGCGGCCGAAGGCGATGTGGGCCTGGGCGTTGGGGCGGTCGAGTCGGAGCTCGTGGGGGCACTCGAAGCGTCGAGGGTCGCGGTTGGCGGCGCCGTTGAGCAGCATCACCGGGGTGCCGGCCGGGACATCGACGGCGCCAACGGTGGTCGAGCGCGTCGCGAGCCGGAAGTCGGTCTTCACGGGGCTCTCGAGGCGCAGGACCTCTTCGAGGAAGTTCGGGATGCGGTCGCGGTCGCCGCGCAGGTCGTCCTGCAGCTCGGGGTGCTCAGCGAGGTGCTTCAGGGCGGCGGCGAGCAGGCGGGCCGTGGTCTCCTGGCCGGCCGCGAACAGGAAGGTCGACGTCCGCACGACCGAGGTGACGTCCGGGATGCTGCCGTCGGGGTAGGTGGCCATCGCCAGGTCGGTGAGCACGTCCTTCCGGGGCTCGCGCCGGCGGTCCTCGATGTAGGCGGCGAACCACTGGTCGAGCCAGGACAGCGGGTTCTCGCCCGGGTTGCCGTCCTGGCCCGCGCCGACCTCGCCGACGGTGCCGCTGAGGCCGAACCCCTCGCGGAACTGCTGGTGGTCTTCCTCGGGCACGCCGAGCAGATCGGCGACGACGAGCATGGCGAAGGGCTGGGCGTAGGCGCTGATGAACTCGCAGTGGCCGTCCGTCAGGAGCTGGTCGAGCTGCTGGTCGGCCAAGCGCCACATGAACGCCTCGTTGTCCTTGAGGCGCTTGGGGGTGATCAGCCGCATGAGGAGGGCTCGCTCCCGCGTGTGCTCCGGCGGGTCCATCGTGACCATGTGCTCGTGCATGGGGAGCTGGTCCCGGTGCTGGGCGACGATCTCGCGAACGTCGTCGCCCTCGAGCGGCACCGGGAAGGCGGCGAAGGGGCCGACCACGGCGTTGCAGGAGGAGAAGCTGTCGGTGGCGCGGTAGACCTCGCCGATCTCGTCGTAGCCGGTGACCGCCGTCACCCCGAGGTGTGGCAGCGCGAGCACCGGGCACTCGGCGCGCAGCGCGTCGTAGTAGGGGTAAGGGTCCTCGACCAACGAGTCGTCGAAGAAGTAGTCGATCGTCTTCCAGTCGCTCAATCGAGGCTCCCGTTCACGATGAGTTGGTCGCTTGGTCCTGCACGAGCCCTCGGGGCAACGGCAGCGGCAGGTCGGCGTAGGTGACGATGCCCTCTCGGGCGGCGACCACGCCGGGGATGGCGTTGATCGCCGGCATCGCCGTCATGATCATCCCCAGCACCATGAAGTCGGCGACCATGGCGACGGCCTCGCCGAACACGGCCGTGCCCTTGGCGGCCATCCCGGGCAGCTCAGGGTCGTCGATCGGCCGGCCGAAACTTCTGATCGGCCGCCGCTCAGAAGCCTCCGTAGTCGCGCTCGGACTTCGCATGCTCGCGAACGATCACGTACACGATGATCCCCACGACCGGAACGATCACGACGAGCACGATCCACAGTGCCTTGGCGAGGCCACCCAGGTCCTGGTTCCGGAGGATGTCGGCGAGGATCCAGAACAGCATGTACAGGACGCTGACCCAGAAGGCCACGAAGACCATCGTCCAGAAGAGACCGAGGAGCGGATAGTCGTAGGCCAGCAGCATCGGGTTCACCATCCTGGTTTGAAGCGGCGGGTGCTCCCGAGGCTACGTCGGGACGGTGAGGGGTGACTCGATCATCATGAGGAGTCACGGGTCGACCCGCCCACGGAGGTGCTGGTCTGCTTCGGGTCGTGTGAGCTCGTAGACGGCGAACCGCTGGTCGCCGAGGGCACGGAACGCGGCGCAAGGTCCGTGGGGGATCTCGAGCTCGTCCAGCTCGACACCGGCGGCTTCGAGCGCGCGGGTGGCCGCCGCGTAGTCAGCCACGCGATAGACGAAGATGGGCCTCTCGCCCCGCAGATGGCTGGCGAGGAGGACGAGCGGGCCGTGTTCGCTGACGCGCAGCGCGGCGACGGTGGTGCCCATCGCTCGGACCTTGAAGACCAGCTCCGCGCCGAGCGAGTCGCGGTGGTGCGCGACGGCCGCATCGACGTCCGCGGTGGGGGTGTAGATGAAGTCGAGCGACTCGAACATCGTGTCACCGTGCACGTCGACGGGAACCGCTCGACGCTGGGCGGGCATCTGTGTGCGCCGAGATGAGGGCGCGAGCGGCGTCCCCGGCCAGGCGGCCCGGGTTGTCGGGGCCATACATGCGCGTCGCCGCGAAGGCGCCGTCCATGACCAACAGCAACGCGTCTGCGAGGTCCTCGTGTCGTTCGGCGCCCGCTGCCTCGGTGAGGTCGCGCAGCCTGGCGCGCATGGCGTCCTTGTGGGCGAGGGCGACGGCGTGGCCCGGATGGGACCGGTCGGGGAACTCGGTCGCGCTCATCTGGAAGGTGCAGCCCAGGCAGGTGGGGCTCGTCGCCAGCACGCCGACGGCGTCGAAGAGCCCTGCGAGCCCGTCGGCGGGGGCGGCCCCGGGATCGAGGGCGGCGTCGAACCACGTCCAGAAGCGGGTGTCGGCGAGGTCCAGGTAGGCGGCGATGAGGTCGTCCTTGGTGGGGAAGTGTCGGTACATGGTCGCCTTGGCGACTCCCGCGCGCTCGATGATCAGGTCGATGCCGACCACGCGGAACCCGTGCTCGTAGAACAGCTCGCCGGCCGCACGCAGCATCCGGTCACGAGCGGACTCGGCGTCGAGAGTCGTCATGAACGAGGAGGTTACTGTCTCTAGACAGACCTGTCTGTCTATGACACGCTTCGACCGTGTCTTCACCGATCCTCACCGACGACGTCCGCGGTGCCCTGACCACCGGTCGCCTCGCGCACCTGACGACCATCAACCCCGACGGCAGTCCCCAGGTCAGCGTGGTGTGGATCGGCCTCGAGGGCGACGACATCGTCATCGGCCATCTCATGCGCGGTCGCAAGGTCACCAACATCGCCCGCGACCCACGGGTGGCACTCACGGTCGAGGCCGAGGGCGCCAACCCCGTGGGCATGGCGAACTACCTCATCGTGCATGGCTCCGCCCGCCTGGCTGAGGGCGGAGCCCCTGAGCTGCTGCAGCGTCTGGCCGCGGTCTACATCGGCCCGGGTGTCAAGTTCCCGCCCTTCGACGACCCGCCCGCTGGGCATGTCATCCACGTCACCCCGGAGCGGATCGGCGGAGTCGGTCCCTGGGCGAGCTGAGAGGACACCGATGCGAGTCGGCATCCACTTCGTCAACTTCACCCTTCCCGGCGCGCCCGCCTCGCTGGCCTCGACGCTCGCCGACACGGCGCGCGTCGCAGAGGACGGCGGCGTGTCGACGTTCACCCTCATGGACCACTGGTTCCAGATGGAGATGATGGCGCCGGCCGAGGACCCGATGCTCGAGGGGTACACATGCCTCGGGTTCCTGGCCGGCCAGACCCAGCGCATGCACCTCGGCCTGCTGGTCACCGGGGTCACCTACCGACATCCCGGCCTGCTGGCCAAGACCGTCACCACGCTCGACGTGCTCTCCGGCGGGCGAGCACAGCTCGGCATCGGCGCCGCCTGGTACGAACGCGAGCACCTCGGACTCGGCGTCCGGTTCCCACCGCTGGCGGAACGGTTCGAGCGATTGGAGGAGACACTGCAGATCTGCCGGCCGAGATCGCACGCGCTCGGGGAGCACCATCGTGACCACGGGATCACGCGCGTCGGGGAGCACGTCGGGCCGAGGCCTGCGCGGTTCCGTTGCTACCGTCCGTGGTTGCAGGGTGACGGCCTGCGCTCGAGCCGGTACAGTGCCGTCGGAACGGAGGGGTCGTGGGTCGCATGATCCCGGCTCCGGGCGGCGGCGACACAGGTCAGGGCAGAAGATCGGGCGATGGACTTCACTTGGACCGAGGAGCAGACGGAGCTTCGCGTCGCGGCCGCGGAGTTCGCCCAGCGCGAGCTGAACGAGGACATGGTCACGCGTGACCGGGCCAGCGCCTTCTCCCCGGCACTCTGGCAGAAGGCGGCTCGCTTCGGGGTGCAAGGGCTCCCGTTCCCGAAGGAGCACGGCGGAGGTGGCGTGAGCTTGCTCACCGCCGTCCACGCCATGGAGGGCATCGGGTTCGGGTGCCGGGACAACGGGTTGGTGTTCGCGATGAACGCGCAGATGTGGAGCGTCCAGCACCCCATCTCGGCGTTCGGCAGCGACGACCAGAAGCGCCGCTACCTGCCGGGCCTCTGCGACGGGTCCCTGATCGGTGCGCACGGGATGACGGAACCGGGCTCGGGCTCGGACGCGTTCGCGCTCCGCACCCGATTCGTCGAGCGCGACGGCGGGTACGTCCTCAACGGGACGAAGACGTTCGTGACCAACGCGCCCCACGCCGACCTGGCCATCGTGTTCGCCACGAGCAACGCGGACCTCGGCCAATGGGGCGTCAGCGCCTTCATCGTGGAGCGGGGCACACCGGGGTTCCAGACCGGTGCCGACATCGAGAAGATGGGCTTGCGCACGGCGCCGCTGGGCGAGCTGATCTTCGACGACTGCTTCATCCCGGCCGAGAACCGTCTGGGACCGCTCGGCGCGGGGGCGGCGATCTTCGGCGATTCGATGGAGTGGGAGCGAACGGCGATCCTGGCCTCGAACATCGGCGTGATGCAGCGGCAGCTCGAAGACTGCATCCGCTACGCCAAGGAGCGACGGCAGTTCGGGAAGCCGATCGGCAGCTTCCAGTCGGTGTCCAACCGCATCGCCGACATGGAGGTGCGGCTGGAGGCCTCGCGGCTCCTGCTGTACAAGGCCGCATGGCTCAAGTCGCTCGGCCAGCCCGCCGGTCGAGAGGCCGCGATCGCGAAGCTGTTCCTGAGCGAGGCGTTCGTCGAGTCCAGCCACGACGCCATCCGGGTCCACGGCGGGTACGGCTACGCGGCCGAGTCCGAGGTCGAGCGCGACCTTCGTGACGCGATCGGAGGCACGCTGTACTCCGGGACCTCCGATCTCCAACGGGTCATCATCGCCGGTCGGTTGGGCCTGGGATGACGAGCGATCTCGAGCTGGCCGACCTCGTCGTCGACGCGGCGGCGCGGACTCCCGACGCCACCGCGATCGTCGGCCCCGACCGCACGCTCACCTACGCGGAGCTCGACGCCCTGAGCAACCAGTTCGCGCTCGCGCTTCCGCGAGCGGGGGGTCTCCACCGGCGACCGGGTCGGGCTCTGGATCGACAAGTCCGCCGTGGCCGTCGCCGCGATGCAGGGCACGCTCAGGATCGGGGCCGCCTACGTGCCGCTGGATCCGCTGGCGCCGCTCGCCCGCATCCGCGAGATCGTCGCTGACTGCGAGATGCGCGTGGTGATCACGACCCCAGGGCGGGCCGAGGCGTCCGGCGACCTGCCCGCGGCGGTCATGCGCGTCGATCCGGAGGCGACGCCGGTGCTCGACGGCCCCGGCCTCGCTCCCGCCGAGCGGATCCGTCGCTCCGATGACGACCTGGCCTACATCCTCTACACCTCGGGTTCGACCGGCACGCCCAAGGGCGTCTGCATCAGCCATCGCAACGCCCTCGCCTTCATCGAATGGGCCGGCGACGAGGTGGAGGTCATGGGCAGCGACCGCCTCTCGAACCACGCGCCCTTCCACTTCGACCTCTCGGTCTTCGACCTGTACGCGGCGTTCCGGGCGGGCGCGAGCGTCCACCTGGTGCCGGAGACGCTGGCGTACGCCCCCGAGCGGTTGGTGGCGTTCCTCATCGCCCACGAGATCAGCGTCTGGTACTCCGTCCCGTCGGCGCTGATGCTGATGATGTCGCAGGGCGGGTTGCTCGACGTGGATCCGTTCCCCGCGCGAGCCGTCATCTTCGCCGGCGAACCGTTCCCGATCGCGCACCTCCGGCGCCTCGTCGACGGTCACCCCACCGCGCGGTACTGGAACTTCTACGGGCCGACCGAGACGAACGTCTGCACGTTCCACGAGGTGCACGACATCCCGCCCGAGCAGACCACCCCGGTGCCGATCGGCCGAGCGTGTTCTGGCGACACGGTCTGGGCGGTGAAGGACGACGGCTCCCGCGCGGGCGTGGGGGAGATCGGGGAGCTCCACGTCTCCGGGCCGACGGTCCTCATCGGCTACTGGGGGAAGCCCCTCCATGGGCCGGGCCCGTACGCCACGGGCGATCTGGTCAAGCTCGAGGACGACGGCAGCTGGGCCTACATCGGTCGCCGCGACCACATGGTGAAGGTGCGAGGCCACCGCATCGAGCTGGGCGACATCGAGGCCGCGCTGGCCACGCACCCGGGTGTGTCGGATGTCGCCGTCGTGGTCACCGGGTCGAGCCTGGAGGCGCGCCTGGTCGCCTTCCTCGAGGCCGCGGATCCACCGCCGTCACTGCTCGCGATCAAACGCTTCTGCGCCGAGCGGCTCCCGAGATACATGATCGTGGACGAGGTGCGGCCGGTCGATCGCCTTCCGCGAACCCGAAACGGCAAGATCGATCGGATCGCGCTGTCGGCGGTGGCCGCCAAGCGCAAGGAAAGGGCGGAAGCATGACGTCAGAAGAGATCGTCCAGGATCTGCGGATCTACATCTCGGACCAGATCCTCGATGGCGAAGACGTGGGCTTGGAGGCAACGACCCCGCTGATCGAGTGGGGCATCCTCAACTCGATGGAGATCGCGCAGCTGGTGACCTTCATCCACGACAAGTTCTCCGTCGAGGTGCCTGTCGAGGCCATCACGCTGGACAACTTCAAGGACCTCGACTCGCTCACCAAGCTCGTGCAGGGGCACAGCGAGAACCCATCGTGAACGCGTCGTCCTCGTCCGCGCGTGAGCCGATCGCGATCGTCGGCATCGGCTGCCGGTTCCCGGGCGCGGACGGTCCGCTCGGGTTCTGGTCCATGCTGAGCGAGGGTCGTGACGCGGTGACGGCGTCTCCGAAGCGATGGGGAGAGCTGAGCGGGTCGCCCGAGGATCCGTCGAGCATGCGGCGGCCCGCCGGCCTTCTCGACGAGGTGGACGGCTTCGACTGGCGAGCCTTCCGGATCCCGCCACGGGAGGCGAGAGCCCTGGACCCCCAGCACCGGCTGCTGCTCGAAGTCGCGTGGGAGGCGCTCGAAGACGCGGGGATCCCGTTCGAGGAGGTGGTCGGGACCCGCGCCGGCGTCTTCGTCGCTCTGATGTGGAACGACTACCTCCGGATGCACGCCGGCGAGCAGGCTGCGGTGAACGCCTACTCGGCGACGGGCAACGTGTTCGCGTTCGCCCCCGGTCGGGTCTCCTACACCTTCGACCTCCACGGCCCGAGCGTGGCCGTCGACGGGGCGTGCGCCGGCTCCTTGGCCTCCGTGCACGCCGCGTGCAACAGCCTGTGGCTCGGCGAGTCCGAGCTGTGCCTGGCCGGGGGCGTGAACCTGATGCTGTCGTCCAAGCCCGACGACATGCTGCGGGCGGCAGGGGTGCTGTCGCCGACGGGCCACTGCCGGACCCTCGACGCCCAGGCCGACGGCTTCGTGCGCGGGGAGGGCGCCGGGATCGTCGTGCTCAAGCCGCTCTCACAGGTCACCCCCGCAGACCGCGTGTACGCACTGATCCGAGGCGGCGCGGTGATGCACAACGGGCACAACGAGTGGATCATGGCGGCGAGCGCCGAGGGCCAGCAGCGGACCCTCAGCCATGCCTACGACGTCGCGGGGGTCGAGCCGAAGGACGTCGACTACGTCGAGCTCCACGGCACGGGGCTCCCGAAGGGCGACCCGATCGAGGCCTCGGTGGTCGGGGCCGTCATCGGACAGGCCGCCGGCCGCGCTCGACCGTGTGCAGTGGGATCGGTGAAGAGCAACATCGGTCACCTCGACTCCGCGGCCGGCATCGCCGGGATCATCAAGGTCGCGTTGGCGATGCAGCATCGCGAGATACCCCCGACGATCAACCTCGGCGAGATCAACCCCGACATCGACGCGGACGCCCTCGGGATCGCGCCACAGCGGGAGCTCGCGCCGTGGCCCGCGACCGATGGTGCGGTGTTCGCCGGGGTCACGGCGATCTCGATGACGGGCTTGAACGCGCACGTGGTGCTCGAAGGCCCGGTCCCCGCCCGCCCGCGGGTCGAGGGCCAGGTCGACAGGCTCCGCGTGCTTCCCCTGTCGGCGTCGACGCCGGAGGCGCTGACGCGGCTAGCGAACGCCATGCTCGACCTGCTCGTCGAGCAACCCGACGCGCTGAGCGACATCGTGTTCACGGCCTCGGTGCGCAGGACGCACCATGCCCACCGTCTCGCCGTGATCGGCCGCGACGCCACGGAGCTGGGGGGCCACCTCCGAGCGATCCTGGACGGGCCGGGGGTGGACGCGGCCGTGGCGGGCGGGGCCAGCTCGGCCGAGCTCGACGCGGTTCGAGACGCGATCCACGCGACTCGAGGGGCGTGCCGCAGGCGACACGATCGTCAGCCGCGACGAGGATCCGGTGACGCTCACCGCGGTCGCGGAGCTGTACGTACAGGGACGGTCGGTCGACTGGCGGCCGCTCCAGGCCCCCGGCGCGAGGTGCGTCACGCTGCCGTCCACGCCGTGGATCCGCACGCGCCTGTGGCTCGACAGCGCCGACGTCATGGAGCCTTCGACGAGCTCCGCCGCCCCCGCCGAGACAGAGCGCGGGGCTGAGGCTCCGTCCCTCGAAGGTCGTCTGGCGGACGCTCCCGCGCACCTCCGACAGGCGATGTTGATCGAACACGTTCGCGCACGCGTCGCGATGGTCCTCGGCCTCGGGGGTCCGGACTCCATACCGGTCGACGACGGTCTCTTCGACCTGGGGATGACCTCGCTCTCCGCGGTGGAGCTCACGGAGGTCCTCGGCGCCGACGTCGGGACCCCGCTCGTCGACACGATGGCGCTCGAACACCCCACGGTGCGCGCCATCGCGGCCTACCTGGATGAGGTGATCAGCGGGTCTGGGGCGCCGTCCGCTCCGACCGAGGATGGACGGGCCGCCCGCCCGGGTGCGGACGCTCCGGAGTCCGTCGACGTCGACCAGCTGACCGACGACGAGGCCGAGGAGCTCCTCCGCCAGCGTCTGCGGGGGGTGGGCGATGGGTGACTCGCTGCACAAGGAGGCGCTGCGTGCGCTCGACCGCCTCGAGGGGCGGATCGCAGACATGGAGTACGCGCGCTCGGAGCCGATAGCGATCGTCGGCATGGGGTGTCGCTTCCCCGGGGGCGTCCACGACCCGGAGTCGTACTGGCAGCTCCTGCTCGACGGTGTGGACGCCATCGGACCGGTGCCCGCTGGCCGTTGGGACACCGACGCGCTCTTCGACGCGGACCCGGACGCTCCTGGGAAGCTCTACGTGCGCGAGGGTGGGTTCCTCGACGACATCGACCGGTTCGACGCCGCCTTCTTCGGGATCTCTGCCCGCGAAGCGATCAGCCTCGACCCCCAGCAGCGCCTGCTGCTCGAGACGACGTGGCAGGCGCTCGAGCACGCGGGCATCTCGGCCGACTCGATGGCCAACAGCAGGACCGGTGTCTACGTCGGCGTCATGGAGAACGACTACGCCAAGCTCCTGCGGGACAACGGCGCCGACGACCTCGACGCGTACTACGTCACCGGGAACCACTTCAGCTTCACGGCCGGGCGGATCTCCTACGTCTTGGGCCTCCACGGTCCGGCCGTCGCCCTCGACACTGCGTGCTCGTCATCGTTGGTGGCCATCCACCTCGCGTGTCAGAGCCTGCGAGGCCGCGAGACCGATGTGGCGCTCGCCGGTGGCGTGAACGTCCTGTTGTCGCCCGAGCTCACGATCACCATGTGCAAGTTCCACGCCCTGTCACCGGATGGCCGGTGCAAGACGTTCGACGCCTCGGCCGATGGCTTCGGACAAGGCGAGGGCTGCGGCATGATCGTGCTGAAGCGTCTCTCCGATGCCGTCACCGACGGCGACAACGTCATCGCCGTCATCCGTGGGTCGGCCGTCAACCATGACGGCCCGAGCGGTGGGCTCACGGTCCCGAGCTCGCAGGCTCAACGGACGGTGGTGGGCGAGGCGCTGGCCAACGCCGGCCTCGACCCCAACGCGATCGGCTTCGTCGAGGCGCACGGGACCGGGACCTCGCTGGGCGACCCGATCGAGCTGCGTGCGCTCGGCGAGGTCTTCGCACCGAGTCGCGCGGCCGAGCGCCCGCTCGTCGTCGGCTCGGTGAAGACGAACATCGGCCACCTCGAGTCCGCGGCGGGAGTCGCCGGCGTCATCAAGGTGGCGCTCGCGCTCGAGCACGGGCTGATCCCCCCCCACCTGCACCTCAACGAGCTGAACCCGCGGATCTCGCTCGACGAGCTCGCGATGGCGGTCCCCACGAGCACGATGAAGTGGCCCGAAGGCGAGGGACCCAGGGCAGCTGGGATCAGCTCGTTCGGACTGAGCGGAACCAACGCGCACATCGTTCTGGAGCAGGCGCCGGAAGCGGTCGTCGAGGCCACGCCGCCCGCCCACGGCCCGAACCTCTTGGTCCTGTCCGCGAGCTCCGACGAGGCGCTGAAGGACGTCGCCTCGCGCTACGCCGATGCCCTGCGCGGGCTCGACGACGGTGCGCTGGCCGACGCGCTCTGGGTGGCGGCCAACGGTCGGTCACATCGGGACCACCGCCTGGCCGTTGTGACGACCAGCTCGGAGGACATCGCCGACCGCCTCGGCGACTTCGCCGTCGGCACCTCCACGGAGGGCTTCCAGATCGGTGTCAGCCGCGAGCCCTCGGATGGGGTCGCCTTCCTGTTCACCGGTCAGGGCGCCCAGTACGTCGGCATGGGGCGGGGGCTGTACGAACAGCAACCCGTGTTCCGGGCCGCCCTCGAGGCGTGCGACGAGATCATGCGGGGCCAGCGCGGCTCGTCGCTGCTCGACGTGATGTTCGAGGACGAGTCGGAGCACCCGCTCGTCGACCACACCGAGTGGACCCAGCCGGCGCTCTTCGCCCTCGAGTACTCGTTGGCGCGGCTCTGGCAGTCATGGGGTGTCGAGCCTGCCGTCGTGCTGGGTCACAGCGTGGGCGAGTACGCCGCCGCGTGCATCGCGGGGGTGTTCAGCCTGGAGGACGGGCTCGGTCTGATCGCGGCGCGGGGGCGCCTGATGGGAGCCCTGCCCCGAGACGGTGCGATGACCGTCGTGTTCGCACCTCTCGAGCGGGTCCAGGCGGCCGTCGGTGACCACGGCGAGAAGGTGGCCGTGGCCGCCGTCAACGGTCCCGAGAGCGTCGTGATCTCCGGCGAGCAGCGCGCGGTGGCCGAGGTGGCCGAGATGCTCGAGGCCGCGGGGGTGCGCTGCCGTCCGCTCAACGTCTCCCACGCGTTCCACTCGCCGCTGATGGATCCCATGCTCGACGAGTTCGAGCGCACGGCGGGGCGCGCCACGTTCCACCACGGGCAGATCCCGATCGTCTCCAACGTCAGCGGCGAGATCGTCGGCCCCGACCAGCTCCTCGACGCGCGCTACTGGCGCGAGCACGTCCGCCAGCCGGTCCGGTTCGCGGATGGCATCGCCGCGCTGCACGCGCAGGGCCAACGGACCTTCCTCGAGATCGGTCCCAACCCGACCCTCCTCGGCATGGCCCGCCAGTGCATTCCGCTCGACGGCGATCCAAACCTGATCCCCTCGCTCAGGGGACCAGGCGACGACGTCGCCCATGCGCTGGAGGCCCTCGGCGCGCTCCACGTCGCCGGCCACGCGGTCGACTGGGAGGCCTTCCACGGCCGCCGCCCCGGCGCGCGCGGCCGGGTGTCGCTCCCCACCTACCCGTTCCAGCGCGAGCGGTTCTGGCTCGAGCGCAACCCACACCGGCCGCGAGTCCTCCGGTCGTCGGAGGAGGTCCACCCCCTGCTGGGTGCGCGGGTGTCCTCGCCGCTCGAACAGGTGCAGTTCGAGGCCGAGGTCACCGTGGACACGCTGCCGTACCTGCAGGACCACCGCATCGCCGGTGCCGTTGTCGTGCCCGCGACCGCCTTCGTCGAGATGGGTCTGCAGGCCGCGTGCACGGTGTCCGCCGGCGACGGTCACGAGCTGGTCGACCTCTTCATCCGCGAGGCCCTCCTCATCGAGGATCATGGGGAGAGCACGGTCGTGCAGTCGATCCTGGATCCCGACCCGGCTGCCCAAGACCTCGCCTTTCGCGTCACCAGTCGACACGACGACGAATGGAAGACCCATGTCACCGCCCGGTTGCGAGCCGGCCATCAAGGTGACGCGGTGGAGCAGCTCGACCTCGCGGCGGCGCGGACTCGCTGCCGGGAGGCGCTGGACACCGACGCGTTCTACTCCCGCGTGCACGGTGTCGGCCTCGAGTACGGCCCCGCGTTCAGAGGGATCGCCGAGCTGTGGCGTGGTGACGGCGAGCTCGTCGCGGCGCTTCGTCCCGCGCCGCAGGGCGCACCGGCCGGTCAGGGGCCATCGATCGATCCAGCCACGGTCGATGCCGCGCTGCAGCTCGTCCACGGGCTGGTGGGCGATCACCTGACCACGGTGTACCTCCCGGTGGCGATCGAGCGCATCGCGGTCCACGGGCGCGTGCCCGATCGCCCATGGGCACACCTGATCGCACGACCCCGCCAGTCGAGCGATGCGGGGGAGCTCGTCGCCGACGTGCGGCTGACCGACGAGTCGGGCCGGGTCGCGGTCGAGATCGACGGCCTGCGGGTGCGCCGAGCATCACGTGGCACGCTGGCCCGCCTCGCTCGACCGAAGCTCGAGGACTGGGTGTACGAGGTGGCGTGGCGGGAAGCGCCGCAGCCCAAGCCGGACCCCCGGTCGAACCCCCGGACCTGGGTGGTCATCGACGAGGGTGACGACCTCGGTGCCCGGCTGCGAGAGCCGCTGGAAGCGCTCGGTCAGCGCTTCGTGGCGCTCTCGACGGGTGGGGCGCTCGATGGTCACGAGCTCGACCTCTCCCACCCCGAGGGCGCGAGGGCCGCCCTGATCCGCGCGGTCGGGGATGGAGAACCCCTGGTCGGTGTCGTGTACATCGCCGGTTCAGTCGAGGCGGCGCCCGACGTCGACGTCACCTGCGTGCCACTCCACATCCTGCAGGCGCTCGATGCCGTCGCCGGCGCCGGAAGGCCCAGGCTCTGGCTCGCCACGCGGGGGAGCCAGCCCGTCGGACCCGATCCATGCGTCGTGTCCCCCGCGCAGGCACCCGTGTGGGGTCTCGGGGCGGTCGCCTCCTCCGAGCGTCCCGACATCGACTGCATTCGGCTCGACCTCGATCCCTGGCCCGAGACCGACGGGGACGAGGAGGCCGCCGCCCTCGTCAGGGAGCTCGTCGCGCCGGTTCAGGAGACCCAGATCGCGCACCGCCGTGGCCGGCGCCACGTCGCCCGGCTCGTCAGGAGCCGGCTCGAGGACAGGACCGACGGGTCGCTCTCGGCTCCCGACGGCCCGTTCTGCGTCGATGTCGGGTCCCCTGGCCTGCTCGACTCGCTCGAGCTCACCCCCATGCCGCGCCCGGTGCCCGGCCCCGGCGAGATCGAGATCGAAGTCCGCGCCACGGGCCTGAACTTCAAGGACGTCCTCAAGGCGCTCGGCAAGTACCCGTTGACGGAGAGCCCCCTCGGCGACGAGTGCGCGGGCGTCGTTGCCGCGATCGGGCCGGGGGTCGACCGCTTCGCCCCTGGTGATCGCGTCGTCGCCATGGCGTACGGCTCGTTCCGATCCCATGTCGTGACGCCGGCTGCCCTCGCCGTGCGGCTGCCCGGGACGATGGACTTCGCCGATGCCGCGGTCGTCCCGATCGCCTACCTGACCGCGCGCGAGTCGCTGCTCGGCCTCGGACTGCTCGCCGAGGGCCAGCGTGTGCTGATCCACGCCGCGACCGGGGGCGTCGGCCTGTGGGCCGTCCAGCTCGCGAAGCATGCGGGCGCCGAGGTCTACGCGACGGCTGGGTCCCCGCGAAAGCGGGCCTTGCTGCGCTCGATGGGGGTGTCGCACGTCTACGACTCCCGGACGCTCGCGTTCGCTGACGCGGTCCTCGAGGAGACCCGAGGCGAGGGCGTCGATCTCGTCTTGAACTCGCTCGCCGGCGACTACATCCCACAGACCCTTCGGGTCCTCAGGCCGGGAGGAACCTTCGTCGAGATCGGCCGTACGCAGGTGTGGACGGCCGAGCAGGTCGCCGACCTGCGGCCCGACGTCGGGTACCACGTCTTCTACCTCGCGGACCGCGCCGCCAGCGAGCCCGACCACGTGACTTCCATGCTGACCGAAGGGATCGCCGCGCTCGACGCAGGCACCTACTCGCCGCTCCCGGTCCGACGCTTCGCCCTCGACGATGTCGAGGACGCCTTCAGGTACATGTCCCAGTCGAGGCACGTCGGCAAGATCGCGGTGGTGCGGCCCGACCGGCCGAGGTCACCCGAAGGCACCACGATGGATTCCGACGGGTCCTATCTGGTCACCGGCGGCCTCGGTGGGCTGGGTCTGGAGGTCGCGAAGTGGCTGATCGACCAGGGTGCCCGCACGCTGGTCCTCGTGGGGCGCAGCGGCGCCACCGGCGATGCCATCGAGGGGGTCAGGGGCCTCGAAGCCCTGGGCGCGCGCGTCGAGGTGCGTCGGGTCGACGTCGCCGACGCCGAGGCCGTCCGGCGGCTGGGGGAGGAGATCGTCGCCGAGCTGCCCCCGCTCCGGGGCATCGTGCACGCCGCTGCCGTGCTCGATGACGGGATCCTCGGCCACCAGACCCGCGAGCGGTTCGAGAGGGTCTTCGGTCCCAAGGCCCAGGGTGCATGGAACCTGCACCAGATGAGCCTCGACATGGAGCTCGACTTCTTCGTGGCGTTCTCCTCGTGGGCCGCACTGGTCGGCCTGCCCGGCCAGGGGAGCTACGTCGCCGCGAACGCGTATCTCGATGCCCTCGCCCATCATCGGGACGACCTGGGCCTCCCGGGCCTCAGCATCAACTGGGGGGCGTGGGCGGCCGTGGGCATGGCGGCGTCCATGGCCGACGCCGATCGGCAGCGACTCGCCGACATGGGCGTCACGGCGTTCGACCCAGAGTGGGGGACCGTCGCCATGGGGCAGCTCCTGCGGCAGCCGACAGCCCAGGCGGCCGTCCTCGCCATCGACTGGTCGAAGTGGTTCGCCTACCAGCGCTGGTCCAGCGAGGTCCCGTTCTTCGCCGAGCTCGCGGGCGAGGTCACCCTCCGGTCCCAGGCGGCGCCCGCAGCGGTGCGGCGCGACCTCGGCGCCGTCGACCCCGAGGAGCGACGCCGTCTGGTGCAGGAGGAGCTGGCGGCGCTGGCCGCCAGGGTGCTCCGGGTCCCCGTGGCCAACGTCGACGTGTCCCGGCCGCTCGTCGACCTCGGACTGGACTCGCTCATGACGACCGAGCTGTTCGCCGCGATCGAGCACACCTTCGGCAAGGTTCTCCCGCTGGCGACGCTCATCGAACGACCGACCGTGGCTGCGCTGGCCGAGCTCCTCGCTGGCGACGAGCCCGCGGTCGGGTGGGACTCGCTCGTCCCCGTGCAGCCCGAGGGGTCGCGGCTCCCGGTGTTCTTCGTGCATGCCGAGGAGGGCAACGTGCTCTTCTACCGTGCGCTGGCCACGCGGCTCGGTGCCGACCAGCCCCTCTACGGCCTGCAGGCGAGGAACCTCGATGGGAGTGCGTCCGATCCCGGTGAGATCGTCGACATCGCGGCCGACTACGTCGCCGAGATCCGGACCGTGCAACCCAGCGGGCCCTACAACCTCGGCGGGTTCTGCCTGGGCGGGGCGATCGCGCTCGAGATGGCGCGCCAGCTGAGAGCCGCGGGCGACGAGGTCGCACCCGTCGTGATGATCCAGACGGAGCACCACGACTACATCGACGCCGGTCGCGCCACGCTGCGCCGCCGGCTGCTCCATCGCCCGATGGATCGGCTCGCGTACGAGCTGTCAGAGATCACCCGGCTCGACGGGCCACAGCGTTCCAGGTACCTCTCCCGCAAGGCGCGCGGGCTCGTGGAGATCGCGCGGGTGAACGTGTCCGGTGATCCCGGTGTCGAGGGTGATCGACCCCAGCGGGGAGTGCACACGAGAGCCGTCGCGTCGACGTACCGGGCAGCCTTCTGGCGCTACCGGCCGCTGCCCTATGACGGGCCGTCGCTCGTCGTGCGGGCCGCTGCCCAGCCCCGTGGCCTGCCCGATGACCCGCTGCTGGGGTGGGGCCCGGTGCTCCAAGGGGACGTGGAAGCCGTCACGATCGAGGGCGCGCACCACCGGACGATCATGCACGAGCCGGCCATCGGCGCCGTGGCGTCGGTGATCGAGGCGGCGCTGGCCACCTCGTCCGAGCCGACCGGAGCCGAGGAGCGTGCCCCCGCCCCCGCCCCCGTCGACGTGCCGGTGGCATGACCGCCGACCGCGCCTGACCGCCTGAGCGGCGGCGCCTCGAGGCGATCCAGCGCGCGGTACCGAAGCTGGGCGATTGGTGCTCGATCCACTACGTGCCGGAGGCGGGTGACGCAGTGGAGCTCGTCGTCGCCCATGCCGATCCAGGCAAGGTCGCCTGGGCGGATGCGCTGGCCGAGCGGTTCCCCCACAACCCCGACGGTGAGACCGGGGTCGCGAAGGTGATCCGGTCCGGCGTCACCGAGTTCATCGAGCACATCGATGACACGTTGATCGACGCGGCGCTGGCTCGCTCGACCGTCGATCCCGCCGAGATGCGTGAGATCCTCGATGCCCTCGGCCTCACCAGCGTGATCACCGTGCCGTTGGTCACCAAGCGTGGCGTCCGGGGGGCGATGCAGTTCGTGAGCGCCGAGTCGGGTCGGACCTACGACCAGGACGACGTCGCGCTGGCCGAGGTGGCGGCCGGCCGCATCGCGGACGCGCTCGACAACATGTGGCTGACGGAACAGCACCAGCACATCGCGGCGACCCTGCAACAGGCGCTCCTTCCGCCGAGGCTCCCGAGGATCGCGGGCATCGACGTCGCCGTCCGCTACTGGCCGGCGGGCATCGCAGTGCAAGCAGGTGGCGACTTCTACGACGTGTTCCGGACCTCGCCGACGGCCTGGTCGGTGCTCATCGGTGATGTCTGCGGCACCGGTCCCGACGCGGCGGCGTTGACCGGCATCGCCCGTCACACCGTGCGGGCCGCCGCCCGCCACGATCAGGACCACCTCGGGGTGGTCGAGTGGCTCAACGAGGCCATGTGGCTGTCCGATCGCGACCGGTTCTGCACCGCCGTCTACGCCACGGTCGAGGCGCGCCTCGGTGTCTGGCACTTCGCCGCGTGCACCGCTGGCCACCCCCGACCTGTCCTCGCCCGCTCCGACGGCTGCGCGGCCGTCGTCGGGCCGCCCGGATCGCTGCTCGGGGTGTTCGAGGACATCGAGGTGCAGGTCAGCGAGGTCCCGCTGGCGGTCGGCGACGTCGTCGTGCTGTACACGGACGGCATCACCGACCTGCCGCCACCGCACGGTCAGACCGAAGCCGACGTGGTCGACCTCGTCGCCCAGGTCGCCACGACCGGAACCGCGGAGGAGATCGCCGAGGCGATCCATCGCTCCGTGACCGACAGGCTCCCGCTCGCCCAACGGGCCGACGACGTCGCGTTGGTGGTCCTGCGCGTCACCGCGCCGCCCGCCGTCAGCTGACCCGCTCAGCCGACACCATCCGCTGATCCGCTCCTACGAGCCCAGCGAGGACTGGTGGTGGTGCTACCCCGACGAGCTCTTCTTCGAGCTCCCCGACGCGCCACCGGCCTCTCGCATCCCTGACCGGTGTCGCGCCATCCCTAGCCGGCCGAGCTCGGCAGGGCTCGGTGGTGGCTCCAGCGGGCGGCGAGGCGGTGGACCCGGTGAGCGGGTGCGCGTTGGAGGGGTTGGGCGGTGGTGGGGAGAGCCGTCTTGTAGAAGAAGTACTTGGCCACCTCGACGCACGCGAGGTACGAGACGACGAACGCGACGAGCACGGCGAAGAAGACGGCGGGGAGTGGCGTGAACCCGAGGGTGTCGCTGAGTGGGCTCTGGGGGATCAGGGCGCCGACGGTCACGACGGTGATGACCGAGGCGAGGAGGGGCCGGGACGGGCGGCTCCGGACGAACGGGACTCGCCTGGTGCGGATGACGAACACGATGAGGGTCTGGGTGGCGAGGGACTCGACGAACCAGCCGGCGCGGAACTCAGGTGCGGCAGCGTCGAAGACCCAGAGCATGACCGCAAAGGTCGCGAAGTCGAACACCGAGCTGATCGGGCCGAAGCGGATCATGAACTGCCGGATGAAGCCGATGTCCCAGTGCGACGGTCGGGCGAGCTGCTCCTCGTCGACCCGGTCGGTGGGGATGGTCATCTGACTCGTGTCGTAGAGCAGGTTGTTCAGCAGGATCTGGTACGGGAGCATCGGCAGGAACGGCAGGAACGCGGCGGCGACCGTGACGCTGAACATGTTCCCGAAGTTCGACGACGTGCCCATGAGCACGTACTTGATCGTGTTGGCGAAGATGCGGCGGCCCTCGGCGACGCCGTCGGCGAGCACGTCCAGGTCGCGTTCGAGGAGGATGATGTCGGCGGCGTCCTTGGCGACGTCGGTCGCCGAGTCGACCGAGATGCCGACGTCCGCGTGGTGCAGGGCGAGAGCGTCGTTGACGCCGTCGCCGAGGAACGCCACCGCGGAGCCGCCCTCGCGCTGAGCGCGCAGGATTCGTGCCTTCTGCTCGGGGCTCACCCTGGCGAAGATCGTGGCGTCGTTCACGGCGGCGGTGAGCCGGGTGTCGTCGATGTTCGCGAGGTCGGTGCCGGTGAGGGTGCCGCCCGAGGGGACGCCGAGGGTGCGGCAGACGGTCTCGGCGACGAGGGGGTTGTCGCCGGTCACGATCTTGACGGTGATGCCCAGCTCGGCCAGTCGTGCGATCGACGCGGCGGCGGACGGCTTCGGTTGGTCGAGGAACACCAGGAACCCGGCCAGGGTCAGGTCGTGTTCGTCCTCGACCGTGGCCGCCGTGAGCTCGGGGGCCACCCGGCTGGCGACGGCGACCACGCGGTTGCCGGCGGCGAACTCGGCGTCGAGCACGCCCTGCGCCTCGTCGGGGACACCGGTGCAGCGTTCCAGGATCGCCTCGGGAGCGCCCTTGGTGATGAGGAGCTGCTGGCCGTGACGGTCGGCGAGCACCGACACCCGGCGGCGATCATGGTCGAAGGGAGCGATCGAGATCCGGCGGAAGTCACCTGTGGGGGTGGTGAGCGCGCCGGGTGCTTCCCAGAGGGCTGCGTCGAGGGGGTTGCCGCCCACGGCCGTGTCCCCGGTGCGCGTGGATTCGTTGCACACGAGCCCGAGGGTGAGGACCTCGCGGCTGTCGTCGCCGGTCGCGGTGATCGCTCGCTCGAAGCTGATGCGGCCGTCGGTGAGGGTGCCGGTCTTGTCGGTGAACAGCACATCGATGTCGCCGAGGTCCTCGATGCACACGAGCCGCTTGACGAGCACCTTCTTCGCGGCGAGCCGTCGAGAGCCGGTGGCCAGGCTGGTCGACACCACCGCAGGAAGGAGCTGGGGGGTGATGCCGACCGCGACGGCGAGGGAGAACAGGACGGCGTCGATGACGGGGCGGCCCAGCGCGATGTTGATCACGAGGATCGTGACGCTGAGCGCGCCACCGACCTTGGCGAGCAATCCGGAGAACCGGGTGAGGCCGAGCTGGAACTCCGTCTGGGGGTGGTGCTCGCCGAGTCCGATGGCGATCCGTCCGAACTGGGTCGCCGCCCCGGTGGCCACCACCACGGCGTCGGCGGCGCCCTCGTGCACGACCGTCCCCATGAACAGGCACGACGACAGGTCGGCCAGCGGGCTGCCGCTCGGCACCGGCTGAGGTGACTTCTCCGAGGGGACCGATTCGCCGGTGAGGATCGACTCGTCGCACTCGAGGTCGCTCGCGGCCAGGAGCCGCACATCGGCGGGCACGATCGAGCCCACACCGAGGTGGACGATGTCACCTGGCACCAGGTGCGTCACCTCGACGGTCACCGCCTGCCCCTCGCGGGTCGCGGCGACGTCGTGGCGGATCTCTGAGTGCATCGCCTCCGCGGCGCGCTCGGCCCGGTACTCGTTGGCGAACCCGAGACCGACCGACGCGGCGACGATCACGCCGATGATGATGGCGTCGAGGCCCTCGCCGACGACCCCCGACACGGCCGCCGCGGCAAGCAGGAGCCAGAGCAACGGGCTCTGCAGCTGGCGGGACAGGACCGACCACGCGCTCGCATGATGAGAGCGCACGGCGTTTGGCCCGAACCGTGCCGCGCGTGTCGCCACCTCTGACGAGCTCAGCCCCGAAGACTGCGCACCCAGGGCAGCGAGGACCTGTTCGGGCAGCATGGCCGCGGCTGCCTCGATCGCCAGCACGGCCGCGGCCGCGTCGACCGAAGGCGCAGCGTCGGTCACGTCCCGTGGCTACTTCGCGGCGTCGTCAGCGGTCTGGAGTGCCTGGATGATGGCTTCGTCGGCGGCCGACACGGCGGAGCCGTACACGGCGGTGAACGTGCCGACCGGTTCGCCTGCGGGCGTGGCGAGTGCGAAGAGGATGGCCTCGTCGGCGGGGTCGGTCGGGCCTTCGAATCGGTAGACACCTGCGATGACGAGCTCGGTGGGCGAGAAGCGCCGGCCGGAGGGAACCGCTCGCAGCGCACCGTCGTGTGCGATCAGGTCATCGACGAAGCCCTCGTGTCCCAGCAGCTCCTGGACGTCGGTGAGCGTGTCGAGGGCCATGGCTCACTCAGCTTCTCGCAGGACGACCACGGGGCAAAGCGCATCCACGGCAGCATTCTCTCCCGCCGGGGACCCTAAGGCACGGTCGGGTCGATCCGTGCGGGGTCACGTGGCGAGCACGAGGGCTTGCCGGGCGAGGAACCAGACCGCGAACCCGATCAGCAGGACCCCGAAGGCGTGGCGAAGGCGGGCGGTCGAGATCAGGTGGGCGGTGCGACTCCCCAGCAAGACGCCGGGGACGAGGCCCAGCGCGAACAAGCCGGCGATCGCCCAGTCGATGTCGCCGATCACGGTGTGGGTGATGAGCGTGGGAACGGTGAGGGCGACGGCGACGACGAGACTGGTACCGGCGGCCTCTCCCTTGCGTGAGTAGGACCATGCCCCCGCCGCTGATCCGGGCAGGAGCGCCGGCAGCGGGCCGACGACCGCAGCCATGCCTGGGACCCCGAGGAGCGACAGCACCGGCGTGGCAAACGCCGAGCCCACCCCGAAGAGCCCGTACAGGAACCCGACGGCGAGACCGGCAGCGACGATCCAGGCGTTCGCATCCTGGCGCGGGTGTCGCGATCGTGCCCCGCGACCTCGCCGCGAACCTGGCCGTGGCCGATGTCGAGGTTCGCCAGATCACCCCCCGGATCGTTCGCGAGATCGCATCATCCACCGACACGGCCCGTTGTCACCGGCGGCGGACAGCTTCCTCGAGCTCGCCCTCCAGTCGCACCACGCCCGCTCGAGGCCTGCGCCCCGACGTCGGTGAACGCCGGTTGACCCTTCGACGATCGGGAAGGGTCCGATCGACGGCCGCCCCTCATGCGGATGCGGTGCGGGCCATGGCGGTGGTGAAGCCGAGGTGGACGAGGTCGGCGAAGGTGGCGGTCCAGGCTGTCAGCGCGACGGCGATGAAGGGATGTCCGGCCGGTGGCGCTGGCTAGGTTGGCCGGACGCTGACCGAAGGGGTTCTGATGAGCGCGCTGATCGAGTCACCGTTGGCCGAGCCGTCGTTCTGGCGGCTGCCGCTGGCCGACCGCATGGCCTTGTTCGCGGAGATCCGCGAGCAGGGCGCGTTCGTGCCCGTCGAGTTCGACAACCCCATGCCGCGGGGAGCGGGAGCGGTTCTACGCCGTGACGCGCTACGACGAGGTCGTCGAGATCAGCCGCCGCCCACTGGACTTCTGCTCGGGCAAGGGGGCGGTGTCGATCCCCGACATGCCGGTCGAGGCGCTCGACTTCTTCGGGTCGTTCATCAACATGGACGACCCACGCCACGCCCGGCAGCGGGGCATCGTGGCTCGCTCCTTCACGCCCCGCCAGCTCCAGGGCGTGCTCGATTCGGTGGAGACGATCTGCACCGAGGTGATCGACGGGTTCTGCGAGCACGGCGAGGTCGACCTCGTCGACGGTGCTGTCGCAGCCGTTCCCGCTGCTGGTCATCTGCGACATGATGGGCATCCCGCGCAGCGAGTTCCAGACGGTGCTCGACGCCACGAACGTGATCCTCGGCGGCGGCGACCCGGAGTTCATCGGCGACCGTGACCCGATGACCGCCATGTTCGAGGCGGGCATGCAGCTCACCACGCTGATGGACGACCTGGCCGAACAGCGCCGGCGCGCACCCGACCGACGACCTCACCTCGAAGCTCGTCCACAACGACCTCGGCGAGGAGATGCTCACCCCACAGGAGATCGCCCCGTTCTTCATCCTGCTCGCGGTGGCCGGCAACGACACGACCCGCACCGCCATCAGCCACGGCATGAACCTGCTGTCGCAGAACCCTGACCAGCGTCGTATCTGGCAGGACGACCTCGAGGGCGTCACCCCGACGGCGGTCGAGGAGATCGTTCGGGCGGCCTCGCCGGTGACGTTCATGCGTCGCACGGTCACGCACGACCTGGCCCTGTCAGGGCACGACTTCCACGAGGGCGACAAGGTCGTGATGTTCTACGGCGCCGCCAACCGCGACCCGCGCCAGTTCGACGATCCCGAGCGCTTCGACGTGAGACGGGACCCGAACCCCCACGTCGGCTTCGGTGGGCCCGGTCCGCACTTCTGCCTGGGCGCCCACCTCGCTCGCCGCGAGGTCTCGGTCGTGTTCCGCCAGCTCCTCACCCGCCTGCCCGACATCGAGGTGAGCGGCGAGGTGGTGCCCCTCGACGCCCTCGGCATCCCGCTGGTGGGTGGGATCAAGCGGCTCCCCGCCCGCTTCACCCCCACCGCACCCGTGGGAGCCTGAGCCGTCCCACGGGTGCGGGAATACCCTGGGGGGTATCATGGGTTTCTCTGAGCGATGAGTACGCAGCCCCTGGAGGAGAGCCCCGGATCCCCGATCACGGAGCAGCGGGGGCGCTGGTGGATCTTCGGGTCGTTCCTGCTCTGCCCCTGCCACCTCCCACTGACGCTCGGGATCCTGCTGTCGGTGCTCGGTGGCACGGCGATCGGCGGTCTGCTGCGCGACCACGCGCTGACCGCGAGCCTGATCATCGCCTTGGGCTGGGTCGTCGGCACTGCCAACGGGTTCCGTTTGGTCCGCCATGCTCAGCGCGGCACGTGCCCGGTCTCCTTGCGAGCGCGCTGGCGCGCCCGGATGAACGCGGTAGAGGTCAGCCGGTGAAGTTGGGGGCGGCGTCGGCCGCGACCGCGGGGGCCGCGGTCACCGTCACCGTGGCACTGGCGGTGGCGACATAGGGAAGGCCCTGCTGGTTGTAGGCGGTCCAGGTGGCGGTGTTCGTGGTGGTGGCTGTGAGCACCGCAGAGATGGTCTCGCCGAGAGCGACCGTGCTCGCACTCGCCCCCGGTGCGAGGTCCTGGGCCACGTTCGTCAGCAGCGCGCCGAGCTCGTCATCGGTGAGGCTGTGGGTCGCGAGGGTGGACTCCGTGTTGTTGGTGACCGTGTAGCAGTAGTACACGGTCGTCCCGGTCACCACCGAGATGCTGGTGGTCGTCGCGCAGGCGCCGGATGTGGTGCCGACGGTCTTCACCAGCGAGATGGACTCCACCAGGGCGACGACCAGGGTGCCGTTCGCGAACGTGCACTCCTCCCCCTCGACCACGACGGGGTAGCTACCTGGCTCAGCCGTCTGCGGCACCGTGAAGGTCAACGACCAGGCCGCGTCCCCGGAGACGTCCTGCGAGAGCAGAAGGTCCGGGATCGACACCGTGAGGGTGCTGTCCGGGATGCAGTCGGGAGGCCCCGAGACCGTGAAGTCCTGACCCGGGGCTGCCGGCGAGGGGCTCACCGTGATGGCGGTGGCTCCCGCACCCGCTGGCACCGCGCCGACCCACCCGCTGAGCACCGCGACCGCGGCAAGCGCGACGACCCGTCGAGTCCAAGAGCTCATGGCTTCGCACCCCTTGCGTAGTGCCCGACTCGTACCGGGCCGGATGACCTTACCGCTCCCCGTTGCCACGCAGGGGCGGTGGCGCCTTCGTCGGCCACCCGCGTGGCTCCCTAGGATCAGCGGGGCACGTGCAGAACGTCGTCGACACGGGGGTCAGACATGGGGTGGGACTTCTCCACCGAGCCGGAGTTCCAGGAGAAGCTCGACTGGGTCGAGCGGTTCTGTCGTGAGGAGGTGGAACCGCTCGAGTACGTGTTCCCCTACGCGGTCCGCTCGCCCCAGCCGAAGGTCAGGGCGCTGGTCAAGGGGCTGCAGGACCAGATCAAGGCGCAGGGCCTCTGGGCGATCTTCCTGGACGAGGACCTGGGCGGCCCGGGCTACGGGCAGCTCAAGCTCGGCCTGCTGAACGAGATCCTGGGCCGGTACCCCTCGGCGCCGCAGATGTTCGGGGCGGCCGCCCCCGACACCGGCAACATGGAGATGCTCGCCGCCTACGGCACCGACGAGCAGAAGGAGCGTTGGCTCACGCCGATGCTCAACCAGGAGATCTGGTCCGCGTACTCGATGACCGAGCCGCAGGGTGGGTCGGACCCGAACCTCTTCAAGACCCTCGCCGTCCGGGACGGCGAGGAGTGGGTCATCAACGGCGAGAAGTGGTTCACCGAGCGCGGGACGGGTGGCCGACATCCTCTTCGTGATGTGCACCAACGGCATGTTCGTCGTGCCCCGCACCACGCCCGGGGTCGAGATCCAGCCCGAGCCCCGCAACCACAACCACATCATCTACAACGAGGTCCGGGTCCCGCTCGACCACCTCCTGGGCCCGGAGGACGGCGCCAAGGTGCTGGCCCAGCGACGCCTCGGCGGCGGTCGCATCCACCACGCCATGCGCACGATCGCCCAGTGCAAGCTGGCCTTCGACATGATGTGCGAGCGGGCCCTGAGCCGGGAGTCGCACGGCAAGACGATCGCCGAGCACCAGATGGTGCAGGAGAAGATCGCCGACTCCTACGCCGCCATCCGGATGCTGCGCCTGTTCGTGCTCGAGACGGCGTGGAAGATCGACAACACCAGCACCCAGGAGACCCGCACCGACATCGCAGCCGTGAAGTACTCGATGGCCAAGGTGCTGCGGGACGTGTCCTTCAATGCGCTGCACATCCTGGGCTCGCTCGGCACCACGAACCTGACGCCGCTGCAGGCGATGTACGCCGGCGCGCCCACCATGGGCATCGCCGACGGCGTCGACGAGGTCCACAAGGCGACGGTGGCCCGCAACGTGCTCAAGGGGTACCGGCCGCACGAGGGCTACTGGCCCACCGAGTACTTCCCCGCCAAGCGCGCCGCCGCCCGGGAGCGGTTCGAGCCCCTGTTCCAGGCCGATCCCGAGCTGCGGGAGATCGCCGACGGCTACGCGAAGTACTTCGCCGGCCGCACCTGATCACGTGTCGCTCGGGTCCGAGCCGCCTGTGTGGGGGGACTCGTCGTGCTCGGCGATGTGCCGCGGGCTGGGCCGGTGCCCCCGCACAGGGAGGTGCTCGGGCCGGCTCGCTTCGAAGCCCGTCGAGCGCTTGCCGTAGCGGAGGGACAGCGGCCGAGCGGTGATGCCGTGGAGGACGACGCTCATCAGCACGGTCAGCACCACGATCGAGATGACCTGGTCACCGTCGGCAGCAGGCAGCGCATCGAGCGCGAGCACGCCGAACACGATCGAGGCGAGCCCGCGCGGCCCGAACCACGCGACGAAGCCGACGCTGTAGCGGCTCAAGCCGCTACGGGTCAGCGAGAGCGCGACCGGGACCATCCGCAGGGCGGTGAGCGAGAGGACGGCGAACGCCACCATCCCCCAGGTGAGGTCGGTCATGACGTCGAGCATCAGCGAGCCGAAGATGAGCCACACCACCAGGCCGAGCAGCTCGCCGACCTGCTCGCCGAGCTCGCCGATCTCCGCGGCGTCGCGCTGCGTGCTCCCGAAGAACAGACCCCCCACGAAGGCGGCGACGAAGCCGTTGGCCTCCAGCTGGAGCGCGGCTCCGTAGGCGAAGAACGCGAGGGCGGGGACGAAGATGGCCGTCGCGTTCGGGGAGGTCCAGCCCCTCTCGCGCGCGATCCCCAACACCCGGCCGCCCCCCACGCCGAGCGCGGAGCCGACGAGCACACCGAGCGCCAGGTCCCACAGGGCGGAGGCCGGCGTGAAGCTGCCGAGGGCGTCCGCTTCGGCGACCGCCCCCGCCAGGAAGAACGTGACGAGCGGCGTGACCATGCCGTCGTTCAGGCCGCTCTCGACGTTGAGGGTCTGCCGGATGCGTCGCGGGACGTGCGGGTCTGCCACGACGGGCGCGCCGAGCGCGGCATCGGTCGGCGCCAGCGCCGCCGCGACCACCGCACAGAGCCAAGGATCGAGATCGGTGAGGACCAGGGCGGCACCGAAGCCGAACGCGATCGTGAGCGGGAGCCCGATCAGCAGCAGCCGAGCCGGAAGCTGCGGGTCCGAGCGCAGCCCGCGGAGGTTGACCCGGGAGGCGTCCGAGAACAGCACCAGGGCCAGCGCCAGCTCGGCCAGCAGCTGCACGGTGCCGCTGGTCGGGGCGGGATCGATCAGGTCGAGGGGCCGGTTCGCCACCAGGAGGCCGAGCACGACCATCGCCATGGCAGAGCTGATGTTCCAGCGGGCGAGCCGGCGAGCGGTCAAGGCCCACAGGACGATGCAGCCGGCGCCGACGGCGAGGGCTCCCAGATCGATCCCGTGCTCCTGCACGTCACCTCGCCGTCGGCTTGGGTGGTCCGCAGCGGAACGTCGGGCTGCCGGTCCGCTGACCGACCTCAGATGCCGAGGATCTGGGCCTTCTTGGCCGCGAACTCCTCGTCGGTGAGGATGCCCTGGGAGTGGAGCTCGGCGAGCTGGGTCAGCTCGGCCATGTCGTCGTTCGGGGCTGGCGCCGGCGGTGGCGCGTACTGCTGGGGCGCAGCCGCGTACTCCTGGGGTGCGGCGGCCGCCGCGGCATCTTGCTGGGCGTACTTCTTCTGCTGGTGGTGCGCGACGCCGCCGGAGACGGCGGTGGCCGTCCCGACGACCGCTGCGGTCCGCAGCAAGGGCCTTCCTCGTCGAAGCATCTTCGGTTCCTCTCGTTGTTCGGTGTCTGGATCGTCCCGTCCGGGTCGTGCCTGGCTCAGCTCGCCGCCAGGACCGCGTCGACGACGTCCTTCGGGATGCGGATCGATTCGACGAGCTCGCCGCCCGCGCCGACCACGGCGTCGCGGAACTTCGTCGCCCACAGGTGCTCGAACAGGAGGATCGCCGCGGACGAGTTCGGCTCGAGGGCAGCACCGAGATCCTCGATGTCCTCGTCGGACAGCATCCCGCTCGGCTCCTCGCAATACGGGCGGAAGGCGGTGCCGGTGCTCTCGTCCACGTCGGAGAGCTCAACGGCGGCCACGTCGCCGGCCTCGTCCTTGAGGACGAACACCAGGTCGATCACCCGGATCTGTCCCGACTCGACGAGCTCGGCGAGGGCGGGGGCGACCTCACCGGTGAAGTGGTTGCCGGGGAACCCGATGACCAAGATCTCGACCGGTCCGATGTCCATCGCGATGCGCCTCCGCTGGTTCGCTGTGAAAGGACGGTCACTGAACAGCCGCGTCGCGTTTGCCGGACGTGAGCGATGAGCAACCGGAGCGGTCACCTTGGCATGGCTACGGTCCCGTGGGCAAGGTGATCCGCGAGAAGGGCGGAGCAGGTGGAGAACGAGGCGCAATGGGAGCAGCACGCTCGATGGTGGCAGCGCGAGTACTCCGCGGGGGCTGACTCAGAGTACGAGGATCAGATCCTGCCCCTGGTCGCTCGCCACGTCCGAGGAGCACGTCGTGTGCTCGACGTCGGCTGCGGGGAGGGACAGGTCGCGCGGTGCATCGCGAGCATGGGTGCGGCGGTGGTGGGCGTCGATCCCACCCCGAGTCAGGTCTCCATGGCCCGTGAGCGCGCGGGCGGCCCCCACTACCTCCGTGGTCGCGCCGAGGCGTTGCCCTGTGCAAGCGGGGCGTTCGACACCGTCGTGCTGTGCCTCGCGCTGGAGCACGTCGACGCCTTCGAGACGGCCATCCAGGAAGTCGCCCGGGTCCTCGAACCCGGTGGCCGGTTCGTGCTGGTCCTGTGCCACCCGCTGCTCCAAGCTCCTGGCAGTGGCTGGATCGACGACCGGATCGTGGGGGAGCAGTACTGGCGCGTCGGCTCCTACCTCCGCGAGGAGCGAGCGTTCCAGGAGGTCGCCCCGGGGGTCGACCTGCTGTTCGTCCACCGCCCCCTCAGCCGCTACGTCCACGCCATGGGAGCGGCCGGCCTGTTGATCGACGACATGAGCGAAGAGCCGCCGCCGGCCAGGCTCGTTGCCGAGGAATGGGGATTCCCGGCGGCCACCACCATCCCGCGGGTGATGCTGGTGCGCGCCATTCGTTCAGGCTCGTGACGACGGTCAGGACCGTCACCGGGTGACTGGGTTCAGCTCCCGGTGCCGCCGCTCGGGTAGCCGGGCGAGGCGAACTGCTGGCGGTTGGCCGCCGCCGAGGCCGAGTGCCCGATGTCGAGCATCGCGGCCAGGATCACCCAGAACCACGCCCATCCGCTGAGGCCGCCCACGGTCCACAGGACTGCGTACAGCAGCGTGGCCAACGGCAGGAAGATGAGGCCGAGCAGCGGGAAGATCCACGTGTCGAAGGCGGCATCGACCTGCGTCGGCCGCATGATCCAGAAGATGAAGAACGCGAACCGTGGCGCCAGGCCGCCGATGATCGCGAATAGGCAGCCCATGGTCTCGTTCCCCTTTGTCGTTCGCCTCGCGGGGGAGGCGCTGCCGGACAGCAGCCACGGCCATACCAGCAGCCCTAGGCTCCCTCCGCATCACCCCGGTCGGGTGATCGGGGCCCATCTAATCATCCTGACGGGGTGAGCACGTCGAGAGCCCCGGCTCCTACCGTCATCGCTGCCGCCGAACCCCTGGAGGGTCAGCCATGGTCCATCGCCACGTCCACGAGCCGGACGACCTCGCCCCGGCCTACGCGGGTCGGCTCAGCATGCGCCCGGTGCCCAAGAACCGGCTGCCTGACACCGAGGCGCCGGCGACGTCCGTCTACCGGATGATCCACGACGAGCTCCTGCTCGACGGCAGCTCGCGGCTCAACATGGCGACGTTCGTCACGACGTGGATGGAGCCCGAGGCCGACCTCCTCATGGCCGAGACGTTCGACAAGAACATGATCGACAAGGACGAGTACCCGCAGACCGCGGAGATCGAGCGCCGCTGCGTGAACATCGTCGCCGACCTCTTCCATGCGCCACCGGCGGGCGATGCGGTCGGTGTGTCCACCATCGGCTCGAGCGAGGCCGTCATGCTCGGCGGCCTGGCCATGAAGTGGCGGTGGCGGCAGCGCCAGGAGGCGGCCGGCCGGCCGACGGATCGCCCCAACATGGTGCTCGGCTCCAACGTCCAGGTGGTGTGGGAGAAGTTCTGCAGGTACTGGGACGTCGAGCCGCGCTACGTCCCTGTCGGGCACGACCGGTACGTGGTCGATCCTGATGACGTCATGGCGCGGGTCGACGAGAACACCATCGGTGTCATCCCGATCCTCGGCACGACCTTCACCGGCGAGTTCGAGCCCATCAAGGAGATCCACGACCGCGTCGTGGCATACAACGAGGAGCACGGCCTCGACGTGCCGATCCACGTCGATGCGGCGAGCGGCGGGTTCGTGGCGCCGTTCCTCCACCCGGACCTCGAGTGGGACTTCCGCCTGCCGCAGGTGAAGTCGATCAACGTGTCGGGACACAAGTACGGCCTCACCTACCCGGGGATCGGGTTCGTCGTGTGGCGCTCGCAGGAGGACCTGCCCGACGACCTCGTCTTCCACGTCAACTACCTGGGCGGGGACATGCCGACGTTCACGCTGAACTTCTCCCGACCGGGCAACCAGATCGTCGGGCAGTACTACAACTTCGTCCGTCTCGGGCGGGAGGGCTACACGCGCATCATGGAGCGGCTGCGAGACATCGCCGTCCACCTCGCCAGCGCCATCGCCGGCATGGGAGTGTTCGAGGTGATCAGCGATGGCACCGCGATCCCGGTGGTCGCGTTCCGGATGGTCGACCCGTCGCGCTACACCGTGTTCCACGTCTCGGATCAGCTCCGCACGAACGGCTGGCAGGTGCCGGCGTACACGATGCCCGCCGACGCCACGGACGTCGCCGTGCTGCGGATCGTGGTCCGGGAGGGGCTCAGCATGGACCTCGCGGACCTGCTGCTGGCCGACCTCCAGAAGTCGGTCGACCACCTCGAGGCGTTCCCACCGCAGCAGCCGCCGCCGGCCTCGGGCTTCAGCCACACCTGAGCGACCGACCGGACGCCGCGGTGATCTGGAGGCGCGAGCTGCGATCGACCGAGCGCGGGCTGGCGTGGCGCGTCGCCGTGCTCTTCATGGTCGGCTCGTTCCTCTTCGCGCTGGGCTCGTTCCCCCTCTACGCGCAGAACGTCGACCCTGGCACGGTCGGCATCACCTTCGTCGTCGGCGCCGTGTTCTTCACGAGCGCGGCGGGCAGCCAGCTCCTGCAGACCACGCGGGCAAGGGAGGGCCGCCTCCTGGTCCGGTCCTGCCAGGTGCAGCTCGTCGGCACCTTCCTCTTCAACATCAGCACGATCGACGCGATGCGGGAGAGCCTCGACACCGAGCAGACGAACCGCCTCGTGTGGGCGCCGGACATGTTCGGTTCGGTCGCCTTCCTCGTCGCCAGCCATCTGGCGTGGCTCGCAGTCTGTCATCGCTTGTGGTGCGTCCGGCGCGATGACGTCGATTGGTGGATGGCGGCGCTGAACTACGTCGGGTCGATCTTCTTCATGCTGTCGGCGATCGCATCGCTCACGCTCACGACCACCGGTGAGATGCGCAACACGACCATGGTCAACCTCGGCACGTTCGTCGGTGCCGTCTGCTTCTTCGTGGGCGCCTACCTGTTGCTCCCCGCCGCCCGCGAGGACCCCTCCGACGCTTGACGTCGGCCGTCCGGCGTGCGATGTCTGGACCTCCATGAGCGGCGAGCACCACGACCACAGCCACGGCTCGATCCGGGCGGGGGCGAAGTACCGAGGCCGGCTCGCCGCGGCCTTCGGCCTGTTGGCCGTGTTCATGGTGGTCGAGGTGGTGGCCGGGGTGCTCACCGACTCCCTCGCCCTCTTGTCGGACGCCGGCCACATGCTCACGGACGTCATCGGGCTCGGGATGTCGCTGGCGGCCATCCAGCTCGCGAGCCGTGGCAGCGACCGGCGGCACCGCACCTTCGGCCTGTACCGCCTGGAGATCCTGGCGGCGCTCGCCAACGCCGTGCTCCTCATCGGCGTCGCCGTGTACATCGTGATCGAAGCCATCGGCCGGTTCGGCGATCCGCCGGAGGTGCTCGCGGGGCCGATGCTCGTGGTCGCCGTGCTGGGCCTCGGCGCCAACCTGGTCGCGTACGGCTTGCTGCGAGAGGGCGCCAAGGAGTCCCTGAACGTGGAAGGCGCCTACCTCGAGGTGCTCGCCGACACCGTAGGGTCGGTCGCCGTCATCGTGGCGGCGGTCGTCATCGGCCTGACCGGCTGGGGCTGGGTCGATCCTGCCGTCGGCATCGCCATCGGCCTGTGGATCCTGCCGCGCACGTGGCGGCTCGGCGCCCGCGCGGTGCGGATCCTGGTCCAGGCGGCGCCGCCCGGCACCGACCTCGATGCCATCGAGGCCGGATTGGCGGAGATCGTCGGTGTCGTCGACGTCCACGACCTGCACGTCTGGACGCTGACGTCGGACATGGACGTCGCCTCCGCCCACGTCATGGTCCGCAGCGGCACGGACACCCACGCCGTGCTCGACCAGGCTCGCTCGCTCCTGCGGGACGAGCACCACATCGACCACGCCACCCTGCAGATCGAGCCGGACACCCACACCGGCTGCGACGAGGTCACCTGGTGAGGGCTCAGGCGGAGCGGCCGCCGTCCATCGGAAGGGCGATCCCCGTGATGGTGGCCGCCGCCGGTGACACCATCCACGCAACGGCCTCGGCGACCTGATCGGCGGTGGCCAGCGAGCCGCCCGCCAGCGGACCGATCAACATCGCGAGCAGGCGGGCGTCGGCGTCGTCGGGGAACTGGGCCTGGTGGAGCAAGGGCGTGTCGACGCCCCCGGGGCAGATGCAGTTGACCCGCACGCCGTCGGGCGCCAGCTCGACGGCCAGTGCCTTCGTGAGCGTCACGAGCCCACCCTTGGCCGCCGAGTACGCGGCGGTGTACGCCTGGCCTTGGAGGCCGGCGATCGACGCCAGGTTCACGATGCACCCCCGGGAGCGCTTGAGCAGGGGCACCGCGGCTCGGACGACCTTGAACGGTCCCGTGAGGTCGACGGACAGGACCCGCGCCCACTCGTCGTCGGTGATCGTCTCGACCCGACCGAACTGGGGGATGCCGGCCACGTTCGCGACCACGTCGAGCTGGTCCAGCTCGCCGACGGCGGCCTCGACGTCCTCCGTCGAGGTCACGTCGCAGCGCCGCACGTCGGACGCGGCGGCGATGTCGAGGCCGATGACCTCGTACCCGTCGGCCCGGAGGCGGCCGGCGACGGCTGCCCCGATCCCTGACGCCGCCCCGGTGACCAGGGCAACGCTCACAGCTCGTACGCCAGGTGGTGAGCGAGGTCGCCGAGGAGGTCCACCGCGAAGCGTCGCTCGGACCAGGCCCACCCCTCGTCGGCGCGGTCGAACGCGTCGACGTAGCGGCCGGCGATGATGGGCTGGAGCGGGAGCAGACCATCGATGGCCTGCAGCACGAGGTACGACGACCGGGCCACGATCGACGATTCGTCGGGCGACGGCTCCAGGACGGTGTCGACCACCAGGTGCTTCGTGCGTGGCGAGCCGTCGTGGAGCCGCGTGCCCCGCCGGTAGAAGTCGGCCACCTGTGCGGCGCCGGTGGCCAGGACGACGCCGTCCTCGGTGGTCAACCGACCTGTCGCGAAGAGCTCGCCGACGCCGTCGAAGTCGCCGGCGTCGAGCCGGTCGCAGTAGCGGCCGAGGAGGTTGCGCACCTGGTCACCGTCGGAGAGCACGGGCCCGTCCAAGCACCAGGGCCGTGGTCAGGGCTGGTCCGCGGTCGGCGCGGGCAGGAACAGCAGCGCGGCGGCCCCGCCGACCGCGAGCAGGGACGCCACCAGCAGCGGGAGCGCGGTGAACCCGTAGGCGGCGATGACGATCACGGCGAGGGCGAACGCCGCCAGCGCGACGCCGTCCCGATGCTCGGCGGCCACCGACGAAACGGACGTGCCTGTGGAGACGACCCGACCGCGCAAGGCCACGGCGGTCCGGCTGCCGCCGGTCAGCCAAGCGATCGCAGAGACCACGAGGCCCGCGATCAGCGCGAGGGTCACCGCGGTCATCAGCCCGCTCGCCAGTGATTCGACCATCGACTTCAGCGCCGCCCGCGACCCGGGTTTGAGGGCCAACGTGGGCACCTCCTGCACGACCGTCCGCACGACGGCCCGGCCCAGCGCCATCGACGCGACCACCCCGAGCGACAGGGTGACCAGCGCGCGCCGCCGGCGGACGGCCAGGAAGAAGCTGGCCACCAGGCTCACGACCGTGAGGATCAGGATGGCGATGACGGCCCTGCGGAAGAGCACCAGGGCCTGCTGCGCCCGTGCGACGGCTTCCTGGGCGGCGGCGATCTGCTCGCTCTCGTAGATGACGATCTGCCCGAAGTCATCGGGCAGATCCCGGCCGATGGCGTCCTCGAGCTGCTTGATCTGGTCGGCGGGGTCGGCACTCGTGTCCAGCTCGGGGAGATCGATGCGAGTGAGGAGGCCGGCGTCCTGGAGCGACTGGAGCCCGTTCCCGATGATGGCCAGCAGGTTGAGCGACACCGCCCCGTTCTCCACGTTCGCGCCGTCCGTGAGGCTGCCGCCCTCGAGGACCTTCATGACCCGCGCGTGGGCACGCTCGGACGCGGCGACGATCACCGCTCTGGTGCGGTCGTTGGCCAGGACGCGCTCGAAGGCCTCCTGCACGACCGTCCGGGCGCCGCCGGCGATCACCGGCGACAGGGCGGTCAGGTTGTCGGGCAGCTTGTCCGCCACGAGCTCGTTGATGTCCACGGCCGCGAGCACCTGATCCGTGAGGTACACGGCCAGGGCGTCGGTGACCTCGGGCTCGAGCAGCGTCTGCTCGACGGCGTTGCCCACGGAGTCGGAGTCGAAGAGCACTTGGTGCGCCCAGATCGCGACCACGCTGACCAGCACACCGACGACGCCCAGGACGCCGAAGACGATGGAGAACGTGGAGCGTGCCCGATGGCGTGCGGGTGGGCTGGACGCTTCGGTCATGGCGCCGAACCCTAATCCTCCCTTCACACGAAGGACCTTCGGACCTACCGCTCGCACCAGGTGATGCCCATCATGGAGGCATGGCCAAGCGCATCGTGATCCTCGGCGGGGGCACCGGCGGCACGCTTGGCCGCCAACCGCCTTCAGCGCACGCTCGGGCGGGACGCCGAGATCACCGTCGTCGACCAGGACGACCGGCACGTCTACCAGCCGGGTCTCCTGTTCGTGCCCTTCGGCATGGCGGATCCAGATGAGATCGAGCGGCCCCGGCACCGACAGCTGCGACAGGGGGTCGAGTTCGTCGAGTCCGAGATCGACTGGGTCGATCTCGATGCCCAGGAGGTGCACTCGAAGAACGGGGCCACACTCGGCTACGACGTGCTGATCGTGGCCACCGGCGCCCGGCTCGTGCCCGAGGAGACCGAGGGCCTGGAGGGGCCGGGCTGGGGCGAGAAGGTGTTCACCTTCTACACACCGGAGGGGGCCGAGGCACTGTCCGCACGCGCTGGACGCCTTCGACGCGCGGTCGCCTCGTCGTGAACGTCGTCGACATGCCGATCAAGTGCCCGGTCGCACCACTCGAGTTCTGCTTCCTCGCCGATGCCTACTTCACCGAGCGAGGCATCCGCGACCGGGTGCAGATCACCTACGCGACGCCGCTCGACGGTGCCTTCACCAAGCCGATCGCGTCGGAGCACCTCGGCGGCATGCTCGAGGAGCGTGGGATCGAGCTGGTCACGGAGTTCAACACCGGCGAGGTCGACGGCGTGGGCGGGCGCCTGATCGGCTACGACGGGCGCGAGGTGCCCTTCGACCTGGCCGTCGTCATCCCCCTGCACGGCGGCGCCGAGTACGTCGGCCGCTCACCCGGTCTCGGTGACGAGCTCGACTTCGTGCCCACCGACGAGCACACGCTCCAGTCCAAGGCGGCGCCCAACGTGTTCGTGATCGGCGACGCCGCCAACGTGCCGGCCTCGAAGGCCGGTTCGGTCACCCACTTCGAGGGCGAGACCCTGGTGAGCAACGTGCGAGCACTTCCTCGCCGGCGAGCCGCTCGAGGCGGGCTTCGACGGGCACGCGAACTGCTTCATCGAGACCGGGCTACCACAAGGCCCTGCTGATCGACTTCAACTACGAGACGGAGCCGCTGCCCGGCCACTACCCGGGCCCGGTCGGCCTCCCGCTGCTCAAGGAGTCGCGGCTCAACCACCTGGGGAAGCTGCTGTTCCAGTCCGTGTACTGGCACAGCCTGCTCCCCGGCCGAGACCTGCCCGGCCTCGGCGCCGCCATGCCGACGTCGGGCAAGCACCGACCCATCCCCGAGGAGGACTGACCATGCCCACCGAGACCGTCGCCGGAGCGGTCGTCGACCGCAACGACGAAGGCTTCTTCACCGATGCCGACCCAATGGACCGAGGCCATGGCGCCCGAGCTCGCCAAGGCCGAGGGCATCGACGAGCTCACCGAGGCGCACTGGACGGTCATCCGCTTCATGCGCACAGGAGTACTTCGAGAAGGGCACCGGACCGACGGTCCGCATGCTCGGCAAGACCTCGGGCGTCTCCGTGAAGGAGCTCTACCAGCTCTTCCCCAAGGGACCGGCGAAGATCGCCGCCAGGATCGCCGGGATCCCCAAGCCCCGCGGCTGCATCTGAGAGGCATCGCACATGAACGACCCCATCGAGAAGGTCTCGATCATCATCTCCAAGGGCTCCCTGGAGGGGGTCTACCCCGGCCTGATCATGGCCAACGGGGCTCGCGCCGAGGGCATCGAGGCCAACCTCTTCTTCACGTTCTTCGGGCTCGACGCCATCCACCAGGAGCGGCACGACCACATCAAGCTCGCCACCGTCGGCAACCCCGGCCTCCACCTGGCGACGATGGCCGGCGGGCTGCCCGGCGTCTCGACGGTGATGACCCACTACATGAACCACAAGATGGAGAAGCTCGACATCCCGTCCATCCCCGAGTTCGTCGAGATGATCGCCGACACCGGCGCCGGCATGTACGCCTGCCAGGCGTCGGTCGACCTGTTCGGGCTCGACGAAGGACGACTTCATCCCGCAGGTCCAGGACATCATCACGGTCGGAGAGTTCTACGAGGTCGCGGCCGGCGGCCAGATCATCTTCACCTGAGTTGCATACCCCCAGGGGTATGTGTAGGGTGGTCGGATGGACCTTCCCGAGGAGACCATCAGCGACCTCATCCGCCGGCTGCGCCGGGTGGAGGGCCAGGTGCGCGGCATCCAGCAGATGCTCGCCGAGGATCGTGATTGCCGCGACATCGTCACCCAGCTGTCGGCGGCCAACAAGGCCCTCGAGCAGGCGGGGTTCGTCCTCGTCGCGGCCGGTTTGACCTGGTGCCTCGAGGATCCCGAACGATCGGCGGCCGAGGGCTACGAGCTCGCCGACGTGCAGAAGATGTTCACCAAGCTGGCCTGACCGCTCCACCGCTCCACCGCTCCGCCTCCCGGCGCGACCCGGCCTCGCCCCGTCTCGCCTCGACCCGAAACGAGCTCTGACCCGTGACCCTCCTCGACGATCCGCCGAGCCCCGCCCCTGCCGATGCAACCGACGCATCCGGCGACCGCCTCCTGGCCCGCATCGGGCGAGCGGCCGGACGACGCCCCCGACGGGTGATCCTGCTGTGGGCGATCGTCGTCCTGCTCGCCGCCCCGCTGGCGGCGAGCCTCACCGGCGCCCTCTCCGGAGCCGGGTGGGAGGCCCAGGGCTCCACCGCCGAGGAGGTGCGCGACGAGCTCCGGCGTGACTTCCCCCAGCTCGGTGCCGAGGCGGCCGTCGTGGCCTATCGCCAGGAGACCCCGATCGCCGAGGACCCGGCCGGCCTGCAGCTCCTCGTCGTCGGGCTCCAGGGGAGCCCGGGCACCACCACCGTCCTCGATCCGTTGACGGCTCCGGCGGCGGCCGGGCTCGTCTCCCCTGACGGTCGGGCCGCGCTCGTGCCGGTCGGTCTGGAGTCGACGACCGACGCTGACCTCCCGGAGTCTGCCGGGGAGCTCATGGCCACCGTCGGACGGATCGAGCTGCCCGCTGGAGCGGAGGCCGACGCCACGGGGGAGTGGGCGGTCTGGCACGACTTCAACACGCTGAACGAAGAGGCACTGCACCGAGCCGAGCTGCTCTCGGGCCTGCCCACGCTCATCCTGCTGTTCGTCGCCTTCGGCTCCGCCATCGCCGCTGGGCTGCCGCTCGTGCTCGCCATCGCCGGCATCGCGGTGGGGTTCGCAGCGCTGCACCTCGGCACGGGTTTGACCCCGTTGTCGGTGTGGTCGATGAACTTCTCGATGATGATCGGCTTGGCCGTCGGCATCGACTACAGCCTCTTCATCGTCTCCCGCTACAGGGAGGAGCGCGAGGACGGCAAGGACGCCCTCGATGCCGTCGCCGGCACCCTCGCCACGGCGGGAAAGGCGGTCTTCTTGTCCGCCATGACGGTGGTGCTCTCCCTCTCGGCGATCTTCCTGGTGCCCGTCATGGTGTTCCGTTCGATGGCGCTGGGGATGATCCTGTCGGTCGTGGCCACCGCCGCCGCCTCCCTCACCCTTCTGCCCGCGATCCTCGTCGCCATGGGTGACCGCGTGCTCGTGGCCAAGGGCGAGGAGGATCCGGACCGGGCGGCGGAAGGTCGCTGGGCGCGCTGGACCGCGGCCGCCATGCGCCGCCCCGGCACGACGCTCGCCGCCGGTCTCGCGGTGCTCCTGCTGCTCGCCGCACCCGCCCTCGGGATGCGGCTCGGGATGCCCGGCGCCGGCGTCGTCGACCGTGGGGAGCAGAGCCGCGACGGCTACGACGCCATCGTCGACTCCTTCGGACCGGGGGCTCCCGCCCCGCTGTTCGTGACCGTCCCCGCCGCGAACGCGGCCGAGGTGGTGGACATCGCAACGCTCGACCCCGGTGTGGTGGCGGCTGCGACCGTGACCGAGCCGGCGGCGTCGGGTCGCACCGTGGTGCGGATCACGCCCGCGAGCGCCGTGGATGACGAAGCCACCTCCGAGCTCGTCGCCCGATTGCGCGGCGATCTGGCGACGACCGTGCCCGACGCGATGCTCGGCGGGCCCGGGTCACAGAACCACGATCTGACGTCTGCTCTGACCGGCACTGCCCCGCTCGCGATCGGCGCCATCATGCTGGTCGCCTTCGTGCTGCTGCTGGTCGTGTTCCGCAGCACCCTGATCGCGGTCACCTCGATCCTGTTCAACCTCGTGGGCGTCGCCGCGAGCTTCGGGTTCGCCACCCTCGTGTTCCAGCACGGGTACGGCGCCTCGTTGCTCGGCATCGAGCACCAGGGGTTCGTGGACGCCTGGGCACCGCTGTTCTTCTTCGCCCTGCTGTTCGGGCTGTCGATGGACTACCAGCTGTTCCTGCTCGCCGCGATCAAGGAACGCCACGACGCCACCGGCGACGCGCAGCTCGCGGTGCAGGAGGGCATCGCTCGCACCGGCCGACCGATCACGAACGCCGCGCTCATCATGATCGTCGTCTTCGTGGCCTTCGGGGTCACCGGACCCATCCCTCCGACGGAGCTGGGAGTCACGCTGGCGCTCGCCGTCCTGCTCGACGCGACGGTCATCCGGATGATGCTCGTGCCGTCGCTGCTCGGGCTCCTCGGCGAACGGGCCTGGCGCCTGCCCGGCTGGCTCGATCGCCGCCTTCCGCACATCACCTTCGCCCACTGACCGACGGACCTCGAAGGAGGCCTCCATGTACTTCCGCCAATACGACCTCGCCTGCCTCTCGCTGTACAGCTACCTCATCGGGGACACCACCACCGGCCGTGCGGTGGTGGTGGATCCGCAGCGCGACATCGGTGAGTACCTCGCCGATGCCGAGGCGAACGGGCTGCGCATCGAACGGGTGCTGGAGACGCACTTCCACGCCGACTTCCTGTCGGGGCACCTCGAGCTGGCGGCCGCCACCGGCGCCGTCATCTCGTACGGCGATGTCGCACAGGCCGACTTCCCGATCGAGCCCCTGGCCCACGGCCAGGTCCTCTCGCTCGGGGCCGTCACCCTCGAGATCCGCCACACCCCAGGGCACACCCCCGAGTCGATCTCGATCGTCGTGCGCGAGCAGCCCGACGCCGAGCCCTGGGCCGTCCTCACCGGCGACACGCTCTTCATCGGTGACGTGGGCCGACCCGACCTGCTCACCTCGGTCGGTCGCACAGCAGAGAGCCTCGCCCGAGACCTCTACCGACTCGGTCCACGAACAGCTCCTCACCCTGCCCGACGCCACGCTGGTGTACCCGGCCCATGGCGCGGGCTCGGCCTGCGGCAAGCACCTCGACGCGGCGGCCTCGTCGACGGTCGGCGAGCAGCGGGCGACGAACTACGCGCTCGCCCCGATGACCGAGGACCAGTTCGTGGAGGCCGTGACCGAGGGCCAGGGCGTGGCGCCGCTGTACTTCGCCTTCGCCGCCGATGCCAACCGCCGAGAACGGGAGCTCCTCGATGATGCCGAGGCCCCGACGGCCCTGACGATCGAGCAGGCGCTCGAGCTCGGCCGGGCGGGAGCAGTTCTCCTCGACACCCGGGCCCCGGAGTCGTTCGCGTCGGGGCACCTGCGTGGCTCCGTCAGCGTCGGGCTCGATGGTCGGTTCGCCGAGTACGCCGGCGACGTGATCCGCCCCGGCCAGGAGGTCGTGCTCCTGGGCGATCCCGGGCGCGGGACGGAGGCCAAGGTGCGCCTGGCCCGCATCGGGTTCGACGCGGTGATCGGCGAGGTCGCGGACATCGAGACGGCCCTCGCCACCCATCCTGAGCTGGCGACCACGGCCCCGCGGCTCCCCGCGTCGGACGTGGCGACCTGGATCGCCGAGGATCCGGACGTCCAGATCATCGACGTCCGCGACCCCGGCGAGACGAAGGTCGGCGGCACCGTGCCGGGCGCTGTCAACCTCCCGCTCCCACAGCTCCTCGACCACATCGCCGACCTCGACCCCACGCGGCCCGCCGTCGTCTACTGCGCCGGCGGCTACCGCTCTTCGGTGGCGGCCTCGACCCTGCGCGCGCACGGCTTCACCCACGTCGCCGACCTCATCGGTGGCTACGGCGCGTGGGCCTCGGCCACGCGGGCCGACGCGCCCAGGCCGGCGGTCTGACCCGCCCACCGTGCGCGCCCTGCTGGTCTCGCCTCTCGGGTTCCTCATCGGCCTGTCGCTCGGCGCGCTCGGCGGCGGGGGGTCGATCCTCGCCGTCCCCGTGCTCGTCTACGCCGCCGGGCAGGACCCGCGCGCGGCGACCGCCTCCAGCCTCCTGCTCGTGGGCACGGCCTCGCTCGTGGGGGTGGTCGGACACTGGCGGGGCGGGCGGGTGCGGGTCGGCACGGGCGTCGCGTTCGGCCTCGCCGGGATCGGGGGGTCCATCATCGGCTCAGCCGTGAACAAGCAGCTCGACCCTGACCTCCTGCTGCTCGGCTTCGCTGGTCTCGTGGTCGTGGCGGCGTGGCGGATGCTCACGGGGTGCCCCACCTGCACGCAGGTGGGGGAGGACCGTGAGCTCGCCGCCGCGGAGGCCGGCGACGCCACGACGCTGGTCGAGACGCGCATCGACGTCCGCACCGTCGTCACCGTCCTCGTGGCAGGGACCGCGGTCGGGTTCCTCACGGGCCTGTTCGGGGTCGGCGGCGGCTTCATCATCGTGCCGGCCCTCGCCCTCGCGCTGAAGCTGCCCATGCCCGAGGCGATCGGCACGTCGCTGCTGGTCATCGCCATCAACTCCGCCGTCGCCCTCGCCGCCCGTGCCACCACGACGACGGTCGACTGGCACGTGACGATCCCCTTCACGATCGCGGCCATCCTCGGCGTGCTCACCGGCGCCAGGATCGCCGATCGCCTCGACCCGGACCGCAGCCTCCGCTGGTTCGCCGGCCTCCTCTTCGCGGTGGCCCTGTACACCGCTGTGCGCGCCGGTTCAGCGCTCCTCGCCTGAGGTGCCCACGATGAGCGACCGGGCGCGCGGCTGGATGCTCGTCTCGGCGCAGTTCGGCCTCTTGGCCATCCTCGTCCTCGTACCTGCCGGATCGATGTGGCCCCTCCCCCCGGCGCTCCGGGCCATCGGCACGGCCGGTCGCGTCCTGGGCGCTGTCGCGATCGTGGTCGGTGCCCTGCGGCTGGGACCCGCGGCCAGCGTCCACCCCGCCCCCACGGCTGGCGCCACCCTCCGCACCGACGGCCCGTACCGCTACGTCCGTCACCCGATCTACACGGGTGTGCTGGTGCTTGCCGCGGCCCTGGTCGTGACCGGACGCTCCCCGGTGCACGTGGCGGCCTGGGTCGCGCTGCTCGGCGTGTTCACGGTGAAGGCCCGGTTCGAGGAGCGCCTCCTGCGGGCTCGCTTCCCCGACTACGCCGAGTACGCCCGGCGGACCGGACGGTTCGTGCCTCGATCGCGCGCGCCCAGACCCCTCAGCGAGGATTGACCGTAGCCGCCAGCTCTTCCTGGCTCATCGAGCTCCGACCGGGGATCTCCTGGGCCCGGGCGAGCTGGACGAGCTCGTCCTTGTGCGGTGGTACCCGTCGCCGCCGGCGGGCAAACCTCGTGGAGTGGCAGGATGCGCGCATGACCGACGAGCGGATGGAAGTCCAGCGCACGATCCCTGCCGACGCCGCCACGATCTTCCGCGTGCTGTGCGACCCGCAGGGCCACGTGTCGATCGACAGCTCGGGGATGCTCCTCGACGCCACCGGGGATCCGGTGACGGCCGTCGGTGACACGTTCGTCGTCCACATGGACCGCGAGGCCCTGAACGACTACCCGATGGGCAAGTACGACGTCACCGTCTCGATCACGACCTTCGTGCCCGACCGGGAGATCGCGTGGACGATCCTCGGTCAGATCAAGCCGCAGATCGGCCACGTGTACGGCTACACGCTCGAGCCCGTGGAGGACGGCACGCTCGTCACCTCGTACTACGACTGGTCGGAGATCGACGAGGCCTGGAAGGAGGCCGGCGTGTTCCCGATCCTGTCGGAGGGCGCGCTGCGAGCCACGCTGGGCATCCTCGCCCGTACGGTCGCCCGCGGCGGCTGATCAGGGAGTCGGCACGATCACGACCGGCCGCACCGAGTGCTGCGCGATCTGGGTGCTGGTGCTCCCGAGCAGGAGCTCGGGGTAGCCGCCCAGCCCCCGACTGCCCACCACCACGACATCTGCCTCCACCTCGTCGGCCACCTCGAGGACGACCGACACCGGGCTGCCGTCCCGGAGGAGCGGCCGGTGCGCGACGCCCGCCCGGGCGAGCGGCTCGCACCAGATCGTCTCGAGCCGGTGCCGGATCTCCTCCCGGTGCGACTGCGTCGGCACGTTCGCGTCGTCGTCCACTCGCTCGAGCAGGCCGAGCGCGTGCACCGCGACGACCTCGGCCCCGGTGGCCTGGGCCAGGCCTGCGGCCCAGTCGACGGCTGCCACGCTGTTGGCGGACCCGTCCACGGCCACGATGATCCGGTCCAGCTTCATGGGGCCTCTCCTTCGATTCGGGCTCGGATGCGGGTCGCCTCGGAGACGGCGGAGCGTCCCGGGCCGCCGTTCGTCGCGGCCTCAGGACGGTGGTCCTCCCCGACGAGCGCGGCCGCCGTCGCTCCCGCGGAGCGAGCGAGCGAGTCGAGGTCGTAGCCGCCCTCCAGGAAGGCGATCACGCGTCCCGCCCGGGGGCGAACGACGCCACGCGCCGCGTCAGGTCCGCGTAGTCGCCGGAGCTCCACGCCAGGCCTGCGAGCGGATCGTCGCGGTGCGCGTCGAAGCCGGCCGAGATGAGCACCCAGTCCGGGGCGAACACCTCGACGACCGGCGCGACGATGTCGTCGAGCACCGCCAGCGCCACGTCGCCGGTCGCGCCGGACGGCAGCGGCACGTTGACGGTGAGCCCGGGGGCCTGCGGTCCGCCGGTCTCGGACGCTCGACCGGTTCCGGGGTACGCCGGCCACTCATGCGTGGACACGTAGAGCACCCGGGGGTCGTCCCAGAAGATCTCCTGGGTGCCGTTCCCGTGGTGCACGTCCCAGTCGACGATCACCACGCGCTCACCGGCCTCGGCGATGGCGGCGGCCGCGATGGCGACGTTGTTGAGCAGGCAGAAGCCCATGGCCCGGTTCGCCGTGGCGTGATGACCCGGGGGCCGTGGGGCGACGAAGGCCGTGTCGGCCTCACCGCGGCGCAGCGCCTCGACGGCGGCCAGCCCGAGGCCCGCCGCGGCCCGGGCCGTCTCCCACGATCCTGGCGAGGTGGGGGTGTCCGGGTCCAGGTCCCCACCGCCAGCCGCCGCGAGCTGGGCGAGCGCGTCGAGGTAGCGCCGACCGTGCACGCGCTCGAGCTCCTCGATCGCGGCCGGTCGCGGCTCGAGGGGACGGATCGCGTCGTCCAGGTGGGCGGCCTCGATGCCGCGAGCCACCGCTGGGAGCCGTGCCGGTCGCTCGGGGTGGCCGAGGCCGGTCTGGTGGTCGTCGATGGCTGCGACCGAGCCCAGGAGGAGGGCAGCCCGCGCGGTGGTCACGGCGCCTCCGATCTGTCGTGGGCCGCCCGCTCGCGCGCCAGGCGCTGGACGATGGCCACGACGTCGGCTCCGGCATCCGGCCCTATCGATGTCTCGTCAGCCCTCGCTTCGCCCCCGGTGTGAGGCAGCTCCACGCAGATCGGCACCCCGGGGTGCAGCGTCGGGTGTGCGTCACGCAACGTCCGCCACTCCTCGGTGTCAGCTGGATGTGAGACGACGATCACATCGGCGCCGGCGGCGAGCGGACACGGCTTGCCCGCGATCGCGGGGCACGTCGGCCCACCTGCTGCGGGACCCGTGCAGCCGAGCACCTCCACCCCGGCCGCTGCCGCGTCCTCGGCGCCTCGCCAGTGGCCCCCCGCTCCTTCCACCAGCACCCGCAGCCCCGTCTTGGCGGCGGGCCAGCCGGCTCGACGCGTGGCGGCGCCGATCACCGCTCGCACCACGGACCAGTCGTCCGTCGGCACGGCCGCGTAGCCACGGGCGCGCAGGAGGGCGAGCATCGGCCCGTTCGTCAGGAGCACGTCAGCCTCGAGGTTGGGCACCCCGTGCGCGGCCGCGACCTCCAGGAGGGCGTCCAGCAGGTAGGGCCCCAACCAGCCGCGCCAGGAGCCGTCGACCGTGATCGCGAGCTCACCGTTGCCGTTGGCGAGCGGCTCGTAGCTGGCCTCTCCGACCAGGCGTTCTCCGTCGGGATCACCCTCGACCACCGCGACCAGCCCGGCACCGCCGCGCTCGTCCACGGAGACGAGGTGCTCGAAGAACTCGTGATCCGGGTGGAACCCGGAGAAGAACCGCCGGTACGCCGCCTCCTCGTCGAGACCCGCGTACAGCTCGGCCACCACGTCGAGGTCCTCATGCTCGACAGGCCGGATCACGAGGCTCCCCCCCTCGGGGAGCCGCGTGGTCCGAACGGGCTCGGGAGCCACGGTCTCGTCGGGTTGGGTCACGTCGGCTGGCTCCTGCGGGGGACGAGCCCGGCTCGTGCGGGCGCCCTCACCGTCACTATCAGGTCTACGGCCGCGCCGCGCCCAGGGCCGAAGGTCCGTTTCCCGGGTGTGTCCAGGCCTCGCCCCGAGCCGGTGCCGGCACGCGAGACCTCTCGGACAGGCCCCAACGAGGAGGACGGATGTCCATCGGGGACCTTCGACCCTTCCCTTCGGAGCGCGCCCGACGGGAGACTTGGTTTGCTGATCGAGAAGGGACCCCAGGATGAGCCACAACCACGAGGTGCTGGAGGAGCTGCGCCAGCCGACCAAGGACCTGCGGCACGCCATCCCCGAGACGTGGGCGGCGTTCGTGTCGCTCCACGGCGCGGCCGTGGCTGACGGCGAGGTGCCCGCCCGCCTCAAGGAGGCCACGGCACTGGCCATCTCGGTCGCCAAGCGATGCGACGGCTGCATCGCGTACCACGCCAAGGCGGCGGCGCGGGCCGGCGCGACCTCCGGGGAGGTCGCCGAGCTGCTCGGCGTCGCCCTCCTCATGGACGGCGGTACCGCCAGCGTCTATGCGCCGCGGGCTTGGGAGGCCTTCCTCGAGTTCCAGCAGGAGCTGGCACCGGTACCGGGGATCCCGTCATGACTGCGCCGATCACCTGGTTCCAGGACCTCGGCCGCGCCGACACGGCGACCGTCGGCGGAAAGGGCGCCAACCTCGGCGAGATGGCGGGAGCCGGCCTGCCCGTGCCACCGGGCTTCGTGGTCACGGCGGCCGCGTACCTCGACGCCATGGACGAGGGCGGCGTCCGCGCCGACCTGATCGCGGTGTTCGACGAGGCCCGCACCCATGTCGACGACCTGGCCGCGCTGGAGCAGTCAGCCGAACGGCTGCGGGCGCTCGTCCGCAAGGCCGGGGTCCCTCCCACGCTCCGGGAGCCGGTGCTGGCCGCCTACCACCAGCTCGGGACGGATGTCGCGGTGGCGGTCCGCTCCTCAGCGACGGCCGAGGATGCGGCCGACACGTCCTTTGCCGGGATGCACGAGACGTTCGCCAACGTCGTCGGTGACGCGGCGGTGCTGGAGCGACTGGTCGACTGCTGGGCTTCGCTGTACGGCGAGCGCGTGATCACGTACCGGGCGAGCCGCGAGCTCGCGGACGAGCCCGTGATCGCGGTGGTGGTGCAGCAGATGGTCGAGTCAGAGCGCTCGGGGGTGCTGTTCTGCGCCGACCCGTCCACCGGCGACCGTGACCGGATGGTGATCGAGGGCGCGCTCGGCCTCGGTGAGGTGGTGGTCTCGGGTCAGGTGGAGCCGGACACCTACATCCTCGCCAAGGACGGCCCTCGGATCGTGTCCGTCCGGATCGGCCACCAGACGCACAAGCTCGTCTTCGGGCCGAACGGCACGGTCCAGCGCGTCGACCTGGATCCCGAACAGGCCGACGCGCGGGTGCTGACCGACGCCGAGGCGATCGAGCTGGCTCGCCTGGGCCTGGCGGTGGAGGCTCACTACGGCGAGCCCCAGGACGTGGAGTGGGCCATCGCGGGTGGGAAGACCTATCTGGTGCAGACCCGGCCCATCACCACGCTCGGGACCAGCCCGACGGCTGGGCCGACCACCTCGACGCCGACGGCGCCGCCGCTGCTGCAGGGTCTGGCCGCCTCGAGCGGCATGGCCTCCGGCCGCGTGCGGGTGCTCCTCTCGCCCAAGGAAGGCAACCAGCTCCTGGACGGGGAGGTGCTCGTCGCGCCGATGACCAACCCGGACTGGGTGCCCACGATCCGCCGGGCGGCGGCCGTCGTCACCGACGGGGGCGGCATGACGTGCCACGCGGCGATCGTCTCGCGGGAGCTCGGCGTGCCCTGCGTGGTCGGGGCCCGCACGGCCACCTCGATCCTCCGCGACGGCGAGCTCGTCACCGTCGACGGCGCCCTGGGGACCGTTCACGAGGGCGCGCTCGCGCCCACCCCGGTGGCGAGTGCCACCGCGGTCGCCGCATCGGCGCCGGCCGGCGCCACCGAGCCGCTCGCCACTCGGCTCTACGTCAACCTCGCCATCCCCGACCACGCCGAGGAGGTTGCCGCCCAGCCCGTCGACGGGGTCGGTCTGCTGCGCGCCGAGTTCATGCTCACGGAGGCCCTCGGGGGCGTCCACCCCAAGGCGCTCCTCGCCCGTGGTGGACGGCAGGAGTTCCTCGACTCGATGTCGGCGTCACTGCTCCGCATCACCCGAGCGTTCGCGCCGCGCCCGGTCGTGTACCGGACGATGGACTTCCGCACGAACGAGTTCCGTGGCCTCGAGGGTGGGGCGGAGTTCGAGCCGGTCGAGGAGAACCCGATGATCGGCTATCGCGGGTGCTACCGCTACATCCGCGACCCTGAGCTGTTCGGCCTGGAGCTGGAGCTGCTCGCCCGGGTGCGGGACGAGACGCCCAACCTCCACGTCATGATCCCCTTCGTGCGCACCAAGTGGGAGCTCGAGGCCTGCCTGGAGGCCATCGACCAGAGCCCCCTCGGTGCCCAGCGCGGGCTGCACCGGTGGGTGATGGCCGAGGTCCCGTCGGTCGTGTACCGCATCCCTGAGTACGCGGCGATGGGGATCGACGGGGTGTCGATCGGCTCCAACGACCTCACCCAGCTGATGCTCGGCGTCGACCGCGATTCGGAAGTGTGCGCGGAGCTCTTCGACGAGTCGGACGCCGCCGTCCTCGACGCCATCGCCCGGATCATCGGCGCCTGCCGCGACGCCGGGATCACGTCCTCGCTGTGCGGCCAGGCCCCCTCCAACAAGCCCGAGTTCGCGGAGCACCTCGTCCGCCTGGGGATCACCTCGATCTCCGTCAACCCCGACGCCGTCGCCACCGCGCGGCGGGTGGTCGCGGAAGCGGAGCGCCGGCTGGTCGTCGAGGCGGCCCGCGCGCGGCGCGGTGAACGAGACGATGCCCTTCCCCACCATCACCAAGCGCGGTTGGCCAGGCGGTGTCGTCCCCAACGTGGTCGACTACGACGCCGTCCGGGCCACGTTCTCGTGGGAGCACGCGCGCGCCGGAGCTCGACGGGCTTCCCCACGGTCGAGGGCTGAACATCGCCCACGAGGCGGTCGACCGTCACGCGAGCGGCTCGCACGGCGCCCACGTCGCCTTCCGCTGGCTCCGCCGCGACGGGTCCGTGACCGACATCACCTACGCGGAGCTGCAAACCTCGACCAACCAGTTCGCCAACGTCCTGGCGGGGCTGGGCGTCGGCCCCGGCGAGCGGGTGTTCACCCTGCTCGGGCGGGTCCCGGAGCTGTACGTGACGGTGCTCGGGACGCTGAAGCGCACGAGTGTGCTCTGTCCGCTGTTCTCCGCCTTCGGGCCGGGCCCGATCCAGCAGCGCATCGAGCGCGGTGACGGACGCGTCCTCGTGACCACCCCCGCGCTCTACCGGCGGAAGGTCGCCCCGATCCGTGCCTCGCTGCCCGACCTCGAGCACGTCCTGCTGGTCGGTGAGGGTGGCGACGAGGTGATCGACGGCGCCCAGGACCTCCGGGCGCTCCTGGCCGAGGCATCGGCCGAGTTCGAGATCCCTCCGACGGATCCCGAGGACATGGCGCTGCTGCACTTCACGAGCGGCACCACCGGCATGCCCAAGGGGGCCGTGCACGTCCACGGTGCAGTGGTCGCGCACCACGCCACCGGCACGTCAGCGCTCGACCTCCACCCCGACGACGTCTTCTGGTGCACGGCCGACCCGGGGTGGGTGACGGGCACGTCCTACGGCATCATCGCCCCGTTGACCCACGGGGTCACGAGCATCGTCGACGAGGCGGACTTCGACGCCGAGCGCTGGTACCAGACGCTCCAGGATCAGCGAGTCAGCGTCTGGTACACCGCGCCCACCGCCCTGCGGATGCTGATGCGCGCCGGTGCCGACGTGGCCCGTGGCTACGACCTGTCGTCACTCCGCTTCGTCGCGAGCGTTGGCGAGCCGCTCAACCCCGAGGCGGTGGTCTGGGGGCAGGAGGCCCTCGGGCTGCCCGTCCACGACAACTGGTGGCAGACCGAGACGGGCGGGATCATGATCGCCAACCTGGCCGGAGCCGAGGTGCACCCGGGGTCGATGGGTCGCCCTCTGCCAGGAGTGGAGGTCGCTGTGCTCGTGCGCGGGCCCGATGGACGGGCGGCGGTGGCCGACGACGGCGCCGTCGAGCAGGTCGAGGCCGGGACCGACGGCGAGCTCGCCCTGCGCCCGGGGTGGCCGTCGATGTTCCGTGGCTACCTCCACGACGACGAGCGCTACGAGAAGTGCTTCGCGGGTGGCTGGTACCTGACCGGCGACGTGGCCCGCTGCGACGAGGACGGCTGGCTCTGGTTCGTGGGGCGGGCCGACGACGTCATCAAGTCGGCCGGGCACCTCATCGGTCCATTCGAGGTGGAGAGCGTGCTCATGGAGCACCCAGCCGTGATCGAAGCCGGTGTGATCGGTGTGCCCGACCCTGTGGCCGGTGAGGTGGTGAAGGCGTTCGTGAGCCTGCGGACCGGGTTCGAGCCCACCGACGACCTGCGACTCGATCTCATCGGCTTCGCTCGTCGCCGGCTCGGTCCGGCCGTGGCGCCCCGATCGATCGAGTTCGACCAGGATCTCCCCAAGACCAAGAGCGGCAAGATCATGCGGCGGCTGCTCAAGGCACGTGAGCTCGGCCTGCCAGAAGGCGACCTGTCGACGCTGGAGAACGCGCCATGAGCGACGCCGATCGCGAGCGCGCCCGCCACCTCCTACGCGAGATGATCCGCATCCGTCGCTTCGAGGAGCGCTGCGTGGAGCTCTACAGCGCGGCGACCATCCGTGGCTTCGTCCACCTCTACATCGGCGAGGAGGCGGTCGCCGTCGGCGTGATGCAGTCCCTCGGGCCGGACGACGCCGTGGTCGCCACCTACCGCGAGCACGGTCACGCGCTCGCGCGCGGCGTGCCGGCCGGCGAGGTGATGGCCGAGATGTACGGCAAGGTCGAGGGAGCCAGCCGGGGTCGTGGCGGCTCCATGCACATCTTCGACGCCGCCCGCCGCTTCTACGGCGGCAACGCGATCGTCGCCGGTGGCCTCCCCGTTGCCGGTGGGCTGGCCCTGGCCGACCACATGCAGGGACGGCCGCAGGTCACGGCGTGCTTCTTCGGCGAGGGAGCCGTGGCCGAGGGGGAGTTCCACGAGACGATGAACCTCGCCGCGCTCTGGCACCTCCCCGTGCTCTTCTGCTGCGAGAACAACCTGTACGCGATGGGCACCGCGCTTGCCCGCTCGGAGGCGGAGACCGACCTGACCGTCAAGGCCGCCTCCTACGGGATGCCGGCGCGGCCCGTCGACGGGATGGACGTCGAAGCCGTGGCGGAGGCTGCGCATGAGGCCTGCGAGCAGATCCGTGCGGGCGGTGGCCCGGTGTTCCTCGAGCTGCGCACCTACCGCTTCCGAGCCCACTCGATGTACGACCCCGAGCGGTACCGGTCCCACGAGGAGGTGGAGGTCTGGCGTCGAGCGCGACCCAATCACGGTGCTCACCGCATCCCTGACCGACGCGGCCTGCTGTCGCCGGGAGACATCGAGCAGATCGAAGCGGCGGTCGCGGCCGAGGTGGACGAGGCCGTGGCCTTCGCCGAGGCGGGCACGCTGGAGCCCTTGGCCGACCTCACCCGGTTCGTGCACAGCGAGGTCGCGACGTGAAGACCACCTACCGCGAGGCCATGCGCGCCGCGATGCGTGACGCGCTGACCCGTGACGAGCGGGTCTTCCTCATGGGGGAGGACGTGGGCGCCTACGGCGGATGCTTCGCGGTGAGCCTCGGGCTGCTCGAGGAGTTCGGCCCCGAGCGGATCCGCGACACACCGCTCTCGGAGTCGGGCTTCGTCGGGGCCGGGATCGGCGCGGCCCTCGGTGGGATGCGGCCCATCGTCGAGATCATGACCGTGAACTTCAGCCTGCTGGCCCTCGACCAGATCGTGAACAACGCCGCCACGCTGCTCCACATGTCGGGCGGGCAGCTGAACGTCCCGCTGGTGATCCGGATGACCACGGGCGCCGGTCGACAGCTCGCGGCCCAGCACTCCCACAGCCTCGAGGGCTGGTACGCCCACGTCCCCGGTCTCCGCATCGTCGCTCCCGCGACCCTCGAGGATGCGAGGGGGATGCTGTGGACGGCGCTCTGCGACCCCGATCCGGTGCTGATCTTCGAGCACGGTGGGCTCTACGGGCTCTCGGGCGAGCTGGCCGACGACGCCGGCCCCACCGACATCGATCGCGCCGCCATCCGGCGCCAGGGCGACGACGTCACGCTCGTCACCCACGGCGGCTCGCTGGGCAAGGCGATGGACGCGGCGGATCTCCTCGCCGCGGAGGGTGTGTCGGCCGAGGTGATCGACCTGCGCACCCTGCGACCGCTCGACACGGAGACGATCGTGGGCTCGGTCAACCGCACCCACCACGCCGTGGTGATCGACGAGGGGTGGCGCAGCGGTGGGCTGTCGGCCGAGGTGGCGGCGCGCATCGCCGAGGGGGCGTTCTACGAGCTGGACGCACCGATCGCGCGGGTGTGCAGCGCGGAGGTGCCCATCCCGTACGCCAAGCACCTCGAGGAGGCGGCGCTTCCCCAGGTCGCGTCGATCGCCGCCGCCGTCCACCAGGTGCTCGGAGCCTGAGGTGGGGGAGTTCCTCATGCCCTCGCTCGGCGCCGACATGGACGTGGGCACGATCCTCGAGTGGCGGGTCCAGCCCGGCGACCCCGTGCATCGAGGCGACATCGTGGCGGTCGTGGACACCGAGAAGTCCGACATCGAGGTCGAGGTGTTCGAGGACGGCGTCGTCGAGGAGCTCTTGGTCGAGGTCGGCCGCGAGGTGTCCGTCGGCACCCCGCTCGCTCGCATCGCGTCGGGTGGTCCCGCCGCGCCGGTGGCCCCGGAAGCGGCCCCAGCCCCGGCCGCGCCCGTCGCCGCCGAGCACGTCCGGGCCTCGCCGCGGGCTCGCCGGCAGGCGGCCGAGCAGGGCGTCGACCTCGCCGAGCTGCAGGGGTCGGGACCGGGCGGCGCCGTCGTCGCGGGCGACCTGGCCCCGTCCGCCGGCGAGCCCCCAACCCCTCGCGAGCCGCGCGACCGCTCTGCTGCAATGCGCCAGGCGATCGGCGAGCTGATGGCGCGCTCGAAGCGCGAGATCCCCCACTACTACCTGGCCACCACCATCGACCTCTCGCACTCGATGGCGTGGCTCGCCGTGCAGAACGAACGCCGCCCCGTCACGGAGCGCCTGCTCCCGGCGGCGCTCCTTCTGAAGGCGACAGCCCTCGCGGCTCAGCGCGGTGCCGAACCTCAACGGCTTCTGGGACGGTGGCTTCCGGCCGGCGCCGAGCGTGCACCTCGGCGTGGCCATCTCGCTGCGCGGCGGAGGGCTGGTCGCCCCCGCCATCCATGACGCCGACGAGCGATCCCTCGATGAGCTCATGGCCGCGCTGCGTGACCTCGTCGAGCGGGCCCGGGCGGGCCGGTTGCGCGCGTCGGAGATGGCCGATCCCACCCTCACGGTGACCAACCTGGGGGACCAGGGCGCCGAGGAGGTGCTCGGCGTGATCTACCCGCCCCAGGTGGCGATCGTCGGGTTCGGCAAGCTCGTCGAGCGCCCATGGGCCCTCGAGGGCATGGTCGGTGTCCGACCGACGGTGCGCGCCACGCTGGCCGCTGACCACCGCGTGACGGACGGTCACGAGGGCAGCCGCTTCCTGTCCATCATCGAGCGATCGCTCAACGCCCCGGAGGACCTGTGACCCCAGACGACGCCCGAGCCCTGCTGGGCCAGCTGCTGCACCGCATCGCCCCCGAGGTCGACCTCGCCGAGGTCGACGACGACGCCCCGCTGCAGGAGGAGATGGACCTCGACTCCATGGACTTCCTGAACCTGGTGACGGCGCTCCACGACGCCACGGGGATCGAGGTCCCCGAGCGCGACTACCCCTCGTTGTCGACCGTCGGTGGCTTCGTCGCCTACGTCGCGGCGGCCCAGCCCTGACAGGACCTTCGCCCCTGGAGGTCACCTCGAGCTGACGTCGGGACCTTCGGCCCTACCTCTCCCTACCGACCGTTAGGTAGGGAGAAGGGGTGTCATCGATCACCATCGAAGCCAGCCCGCCCGTCACGCCGTGGCACGACCTCGACGGGGTGAAGCTCCGGGCCGTGCGGGACTCCTTCTCCGACCACTGCTACGAGCGTTCCACGGCGAGGGCGCTCGGGTCGCTCGCGTTCGACCTCGCCCTGTACCTCGCGGCGCTGGCCGGCGTGTTCGCGTTCCACCAGCCCGTGGTCCAGCTCGCCTTCGGCCTGCTGGCCGGTGCGGCGGTGGCGTTCCTGTTCGTGTGGGCCCACGACGCCGCCCACGGCGCCCTCTTCGAGAGCCAGCGCTGGTCGGAGATCCTCGGGACCGCGGCCATGCTGCCGTCCCTGAACATGTACCGGCTCTGGTCGTACGGCCACAACAAGGTCCACCACGGCTTCACCAGCTTCAGCCCGATCGACTGGATCTGGCGCCCGCTCACACCAGACGAGTACCGCGCGGCGACGCCGGCTCGCCGACTCGTCTACCGGCTCGAACGCCATCCCGCCACGTGCGGCCTGCACTACCTGCTGCGCGTTTGGTGGGCCGGCATGGTCCGCTTCCGCCCGGACCCCAAGCTGCGTCGCACGCGCGGGTTCCGGGCGTCGAAGCTCGGCACGCTGGCCTTCGTGCTGGTGGCCTCGTTGGTCGCGTACCAGCTGGGTGGTGGTGCGTGGGGCGTCGTGGCGGCGGTCGTCGTGCCGTTCGCGGTGTTCACCTGGTGCATCGCCCTCTTCGTCTACCTGCACCACACGCACCCCGACCTGCCGTTCTTCGACGACCGGCAGGAGTGGAGCGCGACGGTGGGGCAGGTGTACTGCAGCACGGTCATCCGCAGCGGGCGCCTGGCCGAGCTCCTCACCCACCGCATCCTCGTGCACACGCCCCACCACGTGGACACCCGCATCCCGTTCTACCGGCTCGAGGAGGCCTGGGCCGACCTGCAGGCGAGGTACGGCACCCAGATCCACGAGTACCGGTTCCGCTGGTCGACCGTCCGATGGATCTTCGCCTCCTGCCAGCTGTTCGACTTCCAGACCAAGACCTGGTCCCGCTTCGCCGACCTCGCCGCGGACTGAGGGTCCCTCGGCCCTGGGCGGAGGGGGACCTTCGGCCCTGTTGGACGACTTGACGGGGTGGTCAAGTGAGGCGAACAGCCGAGCCAGGAGGCGCTGCCGTGGGAGACGCGAACACCTACCCGAACCTGCCGGACATCTCACCCAACGGTCAGCCCCTGGACTGGGCGTGGTTGCGGGGCGCGCGCAGCGAGTGGGGGGTGCAGCCCAAGCCCAGCCCGCGTGGGCTGACGATGATGGACATCGCGGTCGGCAGCCTACGGCGAGGTGCCGGACCACCCCACCCATCGCTCGATGGCTCCCCGGGGCGCCGACGTCGATCCGGACACGCCCGACATGGGCTACATCCTCAACACGAAGTCGGACGTCTGGGCCGAGAACGTCACCGAGCTCTACGAGGAGGCCGTCGCCCGCCAGTGGTCGCGCCACCCGCGACATCCCGTGGGGCGAGCTGCGAGGAGCTCGCCGACGACCTCGAGCACGCCATGTGCCAGGTCTGCACCATCGCTCACCGAGGTCGAGATGATCGCCGCCGACCTGCCGGCGAAGTGGATGTGGCGGATGAACCACGACTTCGTCGAGGCGAAGATGTTCCTCTGCACGCAGATCATGGACGAGGCCCGCCACGCCGAGGTGTTCCGCAAGCGAGCGCTCGCCAACGGCGGTGGCCTCCTCATGTCGCGCTCCGGCGCCGGCCAGCCTGCTGCGCACGATCATCGAGGCCAAGACCTACACGCAGGCCACCGCGCTGCATGCACCTGCTCGGCGAGGGGTTCATCCTCGACCTCTTCCGCAGGGCGAGCTGCATCGCGCCCGGCGCCGGTCGAGAAGCGGATGTTCCGCATGGCGATGCAGGACGAGGCCCGCCACGTCGCCTACGGCACGATGCACATCCGGTACGCCGTCGAGCACGACCCCGACGTGGCCGAGGAGATCCACGAGGCCCTCGACCACGGCGAGGCGGTGCTCATCGAGTTCGGCACCACACCCGACCTCGGCACGGCGCATCGCCGTGCTGCTCGCCGGCGGGGTCGACGACGTGGAGGACAAGGGCTTCCCGATGCAGGCGCGAGCTGTCGAAGAAGCAGTTCACGTCGTACCTGTCCCGCTGCGAGCGGGCCGGTCTCAGCCGGCTCGAGCGCACGAAGCTGCCGCTCGACCTGCTCGGCATCGACCCGCGACGACCTCGTCGGATCGGCGAGCTGAGGCGGTGGACGGCATGGACGACCACGTCGACGTCGACGACCTTCGCATCTTCGAGCCCCTGGCGACGGAGATGAACGCCCATCCCGAGCGCTACGAGGTGCTCGGCGACTTCGACCTCGTGCTGGGAGTGGTCGTGATGCGCAGCCGCGACGGCGACGCCTTTCGCGTGCGGCTGACCTTCGAGGGGATCCGCTGCATCGACGTCGTCCGTGATGGCGGACGGCGACGAGCGCACCACCGACTGCTGGCTCGAGGGGCCCATCGAGGCCTGGCGGGCGATGTTCGACGACATCCGCGCCAACGGCCGAGCGACCGGCCGGCAGACCCTCAACAGCCTCACGATGCTCGGCGACGAGATCCGCCTTCGGCGGCACCGACCCATGGGCGTCGACAAGTTCTCGCGGTTCAACCAGAGCCTGCAGGAGTTCTTCGACGGAGCTGCCCGGGCCGCCCACGCGGTCACGGGTTGAGAGGGGAGAGACCATGGACGCACCGACGCTGCCCGCACTGCGGACAAGCCGGTCACCCGAGCGCTCGACCTGCCCTACGGCTGGTGGGAGTGGACGGGTGAGGCCTACGAGCTGCGCACCGCCGTCGACCCGCGTCGACGTCGCGCCGTGGGTCCACTACGACTGCATGGGCGAGCTGCGGCCGTTCCACCCCAGGACGCCGTCCACGACGATCTCACTCCGGCCTGAGCGGAGGGTGACGATCTCGTGAGCTTCAAGGTCACCGACGGCTGCATCGGCTGCGGCGCGTGCGACTACTCGTGCCCCACCGGTGCGCTGACGAAGACCGACACGTTCCTCGGCCTGTTCGTCGATCGACCCGTACACTCTGCGACGACTGCTGGCTCTGCGTGGACAAGTGCCCCGAGGGCGCCATCGTCCCCGACCCGGCATGGGCCGTCTGCCACGGGCACGGCTGCCCGTTGACCTCGCAGCGCCTCGCCGGCGTCGAGTGCGCGGTGTGGCAGGAGCGCTGCCCGGAGTGCGGTACCACCATGTGGCGTCGTGACGGCGGCGAGTGGGCCTGCTCACGCTGCGGCATGGGCATGCGGGTCCGCTGCCCCAAGGCGAGCACCCTCGAGCCGACGCACATCTGACCTGATCACCCATACCCAAGGAGGCCCCAGGTGGAGATCAACTCCCTGTTCGGACTGCCGGCGCACCCGCTGGTCGTGCACGCGGCGGTCGTGCTGCTCCCGCTGGCAGCGATCGCCACCATCCTGACGGCGGCGATCCCCGCCTCGCGCCGCCACTGACGCGCCCGTGGCGCTCGGGCTGGCGCTCGTCGGCGACGATCGCGGTGGGGCTCGCGCAGGGCTCAGGCGAGTCGCTCAAGGAGCGGGTCGACGAGACCGAGCTCGTCGAGGAGCACGCCGAGCAGGGTGAGACGGTGCTGCCGTGGGCGATCGCCCTCACGATCGTCGCCGCCGGCGTGACCGCGGCTCCCTACCTCGCCCGTCGCTACCCGAACCTCTCACCGACCCGCGTGACGGCCGTCCTCGTCGTCGCAGCCACGATCACCGGCATCGGCGCCACGTGGACCGTGATCGACGTCGGGCACAGCGGCGCCAAGGCCACCTGGGACGACCTCCCTGCCGAGGAGGAGGGGTAGCGGCCTCTCAGGGGCGCTCGAGGCGCACGACGACGGCTTTGGACGTGGGGGTGCGGCTGCCCTCGGCGGTGCTCCCGAGCGGCACGAGCACGTTCGCCTCCGGGAAGTAGGCCGCGCAGGTGCCGGGAGGCGTGGGATAGGCCACCAGCCGGAAGGCGGGGGCCCGTCGCTCGCGGTGATCGGTCCACTCGCTCACGATGTCGACGACCTCACCGTCGGCGAAGCCGAGGGCCTGGAGGTCGGCGTCCGCGATGAGGAGGACGCGCCGGCCGTGGTGGATGCCGCGGTAGCGGTCGTCGAGGCCGTAGATCGTCGTGTTGTACTGGTCGTGGGAGCGGATCGTCTGCAGGAGCAGGCGGCCAGGCGGCACCTCGACCGGCTCGAAGTGGTTGACCGTCAGCCGAGCGCGGCCCGTCGCGGTGGCGAACGAGCGATCGTCCCGCGGACCGTTGGGGAGCGTGAACCCGCCCGGCGCTCGGACCCGTTCGTTCACGTCCTCGAACCCGGGGACGACCTCCTCGATGAGATCGCGGATCCTGTCGTAGTCCGCGGCGAGCTCCGCCCAGTCCACTACCTCGTGCCCGACGGTGCGGGCGGCGAGGTCGCACACGATCGCCACCTCGCTGCGCAGCTCGGGTGACGCCGGCTCGTTGCGGCCGCGCGAGGTGTGCACCACGCTCATCGAGTCCTCGACGGTGACGACCTGCTCCCGGCCACCCGTGATGTCGCGCTCGGTGCGGCCGAGGCAGGGGAGCAGGATGGCCTCCTGTCCGGTGCGCAGGTGCGAGCGGTTGAGCTTGGTGGAGATCTGCACCGTGAGGCTGCAGCGGGCGAGCGCCTCGCTGGTCACTTCGGTGTCTGGCGCGGCGGCCACGAAGTTGCCACCCATGGCCAGGAACACGTCGACGCGACCTGCCGCCATCGCCTCGATGGCCTCCACGGTGTCGTAGCCGGGCTGGCGCGGAGGGTCGAACCCCACCGCACGGCCCAGGCGGTCGAGGAACTCGTCGCTCGGACGCTCGTGGATGCCCATCGTCCGATCGCCCTGCACGTTGCTGTGACCCCGCACGGGGCAGGCCCCGGCGCCGGGCCGGCCGATGCTCCCCCGGAGGAGCAGCGTGTTGACGATCTCGCGGATGGTGGCGACCGCCCCGCGGTGCTGCGTGAGGCCCATCGCCCAGCAGGCGATGATCCGCTCGCTCCTCGAGACCAGGTCGACGAGCCGGTCGACGTCCCGCCGATCCAGCCCCGTGGCGGCGAGGAGGATGTCGGGGTCGAGCCTGTGCAGGTGGGCCACCAGCTCGTCCTGCCCGTCGCAGTGCTCGTCCAGGAACGCGTGGTCGAGCACCGGTGCATCCGGCCGGTCCCTCGCCAGGAGCAGGTGGTTGACCAGCTGGAACAGGGCGAGGTCGGCGCCGACGCGGATCGGGAGGTGCAGGTCCGCCAGCGCGGTGCCCCGGCCCAGCAGCCCGGCTGCGCGCTGGGGGTTCTTGAACCGGAGCAGGCCGGCTTCGGGGAGCGGGTTGATCGCCACGAGGGTGGCGCCCCGTCGCTTGGCCTCCTCAAGGGCGATCAGCATCCGCGGGTGGTTCGTGCCGGGGTTCTGGCCGATGACCAGGAGCAGCTCGGCGTCGTGGATGTCCTCGAGGGTGACCGTGCCCTTGCCGACGCCGATGGTCTCCGTCAGGGCGACGCCGCTCGACTCGTGGCACATGTTCGAGCAGTCGGGGAGGTTGTTGGTGCCGAGGAGCCGCACGAACAGCTGGTAGGCGAAGGCCGCCTCGTTGCTCGTGCGCCCGGAGGTGTAGAAGACGGCCCGCTCCGGGGTGGTGGCCCGGAGCCGCTCGCTGACGCGATCGAGGGCGGCGTCCCACGTGATCGGCTCGTAGTGGTCGGCGCCGGCGGGCTTCCACATCGGCTCGGCGAGCCGCCCCTGCTGCCCGAGCCAGTGCTCGCTGCGGGTCAGGAGGTCGCTGACCGGGTGGCGGGCGAAGAACGCCCGGCCCGCCTGCCGGCGCGTCGCCTCCTCGGCCACCGCCTTGGCCCCGTTCTCGCAGAACTCGAACCGTGACGTCTCGGAGGGCTCGGGCCACGCGCAGCCCGGGCAGTCGAAGCCGTCCGGTTGGTTGACCTGCAGGAGGGTGCGGACACCCTTCCGGAGCCCCACGTGGCGGCCGATGTGACGCAGTGACCACACCACTCCGGGGAGCCCGGCCGCGGCGCGCTCGGGAGCCTCGATCCGCAGCCCCTCCTCGTCGCTCGTGCCGTCCGCGGACCTCGCCATGGCCTGAGTGTCCTACATCGCGCCATGCTGGTTGCGAACCGCATCCCTCAGAAGGACGACTTCGCCATGACGACCATCGACCACTGGATCGGCGGGGGCCGCACGAGCGGGGTCTCCACCCGCACCTCGATCGTCTGGAACCCGGCCACCGGCCGACCGCAGCACGAGCTCCTGCTCGCGGAGGCCGCCGACGTCGATCGCGCCGTGCAGGCGGCCCGGAACGCCTTCACGTCCTGGTCGGAGTCCTCCACCAGCGCCCGCACGAGCGTGCTGTTCCGCTTCCGCGAGCTCGTCAGCGCCCAGGCCGACCGCGTCGCTGGGGTGATCTCCGACGAGCACGGGAAGGTGCTCTCGGACGCCCGCGGCGAGGTGCAGCGCGGGCTCGACGTGGTCGAGTTCGCGTGTGGCATCCCGACGCTCCTCAAAGGTGGCTACAGCGACCAGGTGTCGACCGACGTCGACTCGTACTCGTTCCGGCAGCCGCTCGGCGTCGTCGCGGGCATCACGCCGTTCAACTTCCCCGCCATGGTCCCGATGTGGATGTTCCCCGTGGCGATCGCCTGCGGGAACACCTTCGTCCTCAAGCCCAGCGAGCGCGACCCGTCCGCTTCGATGCTGCTGGCTGAGCTCTGGGCCGAGGCCGGCCTGCCCGACGGGGTGTTCAACGTGGTGCACGGCGACAAGGTCGCCGTCGACGCGCTGCTCGCCCATCCCGAGGTGGCCGCGATCTCGTTCGTGGGCTCGACCCCCATCGCTCGCTACGTGCACGAGCGCGCGACCGCGGCCGGCAAGCGCGTCCAAGCCCTCGGCGGGGCGAAGAACCACGCCGTCATCCTCCCCGACGCCGACCTCGACTTCGCCGCCGAGAACCTCAGTGCTGCCGCCTTCGGCTCCGCGGGTGAGCGTTGCATGGCGATCTCCGCGGCGGTGGCCGTCGGCTCCGCGGGAGACGAGCTGCTCGACGTCCTGGACGCCAAGGCCCGGGCGGTGCGGGTGGGACCCGGCCGCTCGCCCGAGTCGGACATGGGCCCGATCGTCACGCGCGAGTCACGCGACCGCATCGTCGGGCTGATCACGGCTGGCGAGGGGCAGGGCGCCAAGGTGCGCGTCGATGGACGCGACCTGGTCGTACCGGACCACGAGGACGGCTTCTTCGTGGGTCCGACGGTCCTCGACTTCGTGGAGCCGTCGATGGACGTCTACACGAACGAGATCTTCGGCCCGGTGCTCTCGGTGCTGCGCACGGACGACCTCGACGGGGCCATCCGGCTGATCAACGCCAACCCCTACGGGAACGGCACCGCCGTCTTCACCAGCTCCGGCGCGTCAGCGCGGCGGTTCGTGCGCGGCGTGCAGGTCGGCATGGTCGGCGTGAACGTGCCGGTGCCGGTGCCGATGGCGTACTACTCGTTCGGGGGGTGGAAGGACTCGCTCTTCGGCGAGCACCACATCCACGGACCCGAGGGCGTCGCGTTCTACACGAGGGGCAAGGCCGTGACGGTCCGCTGGCCCGACCGCGGCCATGTCCAGCGGGTCTCGCTGGACATGCCGACGGCGCGCTGACCACGAGCGCACGTCAGTCATCCGGCGACTCGCCCTCCTCGGGCTCGATCTCGACGCGCACATCGCCGCCCTGGACCGACGCGTGGAACGACGCCTTCGCGTCCTCACCCGACCGGAAGGTGATCTCGACCTCGTCGGTGCGCTGGTCGTCGATCTCGTAGCGCCACCCTGCGCCGGGCACGACGGACTCGACCGCCAGTGCGCCGGCGCGGACGACCAGCGTCACCGTCCCTGCCCCGCCGACGGCGTATGACCGGCGCAGTGGCGGCGGCTCGGTCGCGGTGGTCGTGGTCGTGGTGGGCGCAGGTGTGGTGGGAGGCGAGACGGTCGTCGTGGTCGTCGAGGACCGATCGATGGTGGTGCCCAGCACGACCGTCTCGGTCGCTACCCCGTGCGGCTCGAGGAGGTGGAGGTTGGCGGCCACTCCTGCCGCAGCGATGGCTGCCGCGATCGCGACGGCCGCGGCGACCCCGCCCGGTCCGCGGAGCCTCATCGTGCCGGCTCCTCGATCGTCGTGCTGGAGGCCCGCGGCACGACCACCGTGGCGTCGATGCCGCCTCCAGGTGTCTCGTCGAGCCTCACGCTCGCTCGGTTGTTCGAGCAGAGCCGCTGGACGATGGCCAGGCCCAGGCCGGTGCCGCCCGGCCGCATCCCCCAATGGCGGTCGAACGCGCGCTCACGGTCGTCGTCGGCGAGCCCCTGTCCGTGGTCCGTCACGTGGATCTCGACCTGGTCGCCCGCGCCGCGCACCCACAGCTCGACGTTCGATCCACTGGGTGCCGCCTCGATGGCGTTGGCGATCAGGTTGTCGAGCACCTGCTCGAGGTGGTTGGGGTCGAACTCGATGCGCTCGTCGAGGCCGTCGTGCTCGGCGACGGCGAGCCGCACCGTGCTGTCGTCAGCGGCGGGCGACCAGACGGCGGCCCGCTCCTGGAGCACGTCGCCGATCCGGATGACGGACGGCTGGGTGGGCTGGCGATCCAGCCGAGTGAAGGCCAGGAGGGCGTCGATGGTCTGCTCGAGCCGCGAGATGTCGCGGAGCACGGCCTCGACCGCCTCCTCGTCGCCGCTCGTCGCGGCGAGGTTGTCGAGGCGCAGCCGGACCGCGGTCAGCGGCGTGCGCAGCTGATGCGACGCGTCGGCCGCGAAGTCCTGGGACGAGCGCACGAGCGCCGCCAACCGGTCCGCCATGGCGTTGAAGCTAGCGGAGAGGTCCTGCACCTCCGGTGGGCCCACGCCGACGGGGGAGCGGGAGTCGAGGTCGCCGCGCTCGAGCCGCGCCGCGGTCCGCTGGAGGCCGGCGAGCGCGCCGGTCGCCCAGCGTCCCACCGCGTACCCGAGGCCGATGCAGCCGAGGAGGGACAGGACGGCGATGGCGCCGAGGGCCAGCTGGTAGCGACGCACCTCGTCGTCGATCTCCGCTCGCGAGCGGCTCACCCGCACGGCCCCGAGGACCCGTCCGCCGGACCGCACGGGCGCCGCCACGATCTGCAGCGTCTCGCCGAGGGTCTCGGAGTACCGCGTGACGAGGCTGACCTCGCCGTCCAGGGCCTGGGCGATCTCGGGTCGGTCGGCGAACGATCGGCCGACGGACTCCCCGACTTCGGCGGTGGGGTCGGAGTCGGCGAGGGCCACCCCGGTGGGATCCACGATCACCGCACGCGCGCCGCGCTCCGCCTCGTAGGCGCGGACGACCTCGTCGAGCATGGCCTCCTTGCTCGTCTCGAGGTCGTCCTCGACGAGGTCGCCGATCGCGAGCGCATCGCGCTCGAGCTCGGTCGACGCCTCAGTCGTGCGCTGCTGCTCGAAGGTGACGGCCAGCGGTACCTCGAGCGCGATGAGCACGACGACCGTCACGGCCACCAGCGCGCCGACGATGCGGAGGGACATGGATCAGGTCCGGCTGGGTCGCATGCGAAAGCCGACGCCCCGGACGGTCTCGATCAGCGAGGGGTCGCCCAGCTTCCGGCGCAGCGACGCGATGTGCACGTCGAGGGTCTTGCTGGGCCCGAACCAGTTGCGGTCCCACACCTCCTCGAGGATGCGCTGGCGGGGGTGGACGGCGCCCGGGTCGCCGAGCAGGTGCACGAGCAGCTCGAACTCCTTGGGCGTGAGCTCGACCAGCTCGTCGCCCACCCGCGCCTCGTGCGTGCGCACGTCCACGGTGACGCCGTCGCACGCCAGCACGTCGTTCGTCACGGTCGCATCCTGGGGTCCTCGCCGGCGGAGCACGGCCCGCATGCGCGCCAGCAGCTCGCGGAAGCCGAACGGCTTGCCCAGGTAGTCGTCGGCGCCGAGCTCGAGCCCCACCACCCGGTCGGTCTCGGTGTCCCGCGCCGTGAGCACGATGATCGGCACGTCGCTCCCGGTGCGCAGGGACCGGCACACGTCGAGGCCGTCCATGTCGGGCAGGCCCAGGTCGAGCAGCACGATGTCGATGTCGTCGATCGGCGTGTCCAGCGCCCCCTGCCCGGTGGTCACCCACGCGACGTCGAAGCGCTCTCGCTCCAACCCGCTCACCAGCGACTCCGCGATCGATGCATCGTCCTCGACCAGGAGCACCCGCATCCGAGCATTGTCGCCCGAACTGCCCGGTTCGCGCGCCCGCCTTGCCAAACGTTTACCAAACGCTGGATCCAGCCTTGTCGGCACCTGGCCGATCCGTGGGGGAGGCCGTCGTACGGTCGAACCATCCCCACCACAGCTGAAAGGCCTCCCCCCATGCGAAACCCGTTCCGAGACATGTCCCGCCCCAAGGCCCTGGCCACCGCCGGCATCGTCGCCGGTGCCGTCGCCATCAGCGGTGCTGCCGCCGCCGTGAACGTCGGGCTGCTCACCGGCAACGACAGCGCACCCTTCGAGCCGCAGAAGGTGTCGGCGACGGCGGACGGCATGGTCACGACGACCACCGCACCCCCCGTCGAGATCGTGGTCCAGGACGTCTACGAGCAGGCCCCTGCGCCCACCACGCGGTCCGGCCGCACCCTCGACGGCTCCGGCCGCCTCGAGCTCGCACGACTCCGACCCCGACTCCAGCAACGGCACGTACGTCGACGACGACTCGTACGAGTCCGAGGACCACGGGTCCGACGACCGCGAGTCCGAGGACCACGAGTCCGAGGACCACGAGTCCGAGGACGACGCCTTCGATGACTGACGAACCGGACGCGACGGCGCGGGTCCCCCGCGCCGTCGCCGGTCGGTCCGCTGGCGGTCGACGGCGTCACGCCGCGGCGGCCACTCGCCTGGTCGTGGGCGGCGTCGCGCTCGCCGCGACCTTCGACCTGGCCGCGGTCATGGCCGCCGAGTCGGCCTCGACGACTGATGCACCACCGGTCGCGCCGACGACCACCCCCACGGCACCGGCGACCACGGCTCCGGCCCCCGCGCCGCGCACGGTCGTGGTCGTCGTCCGCCGACACGTGGTCACCGGCGGCGGATCCAGCGTCGTCTCGCAGACCGCCTCGCCGTCGACCCGCTCCTCCTCGCCGAGGACCTCCTCGCCGGCGGCGGCCGCCCCGGCACCTGCCCCGGCGCCTGCCCCCGCTCCGGTCACCACCACCAAGGGTTCGTAGTGCGCGCGGTCGTCGAGGTGCTCGACCTCGCGTCGTGCGACCTCCGTGCGATGGGCACGGACGTGCACGTGCTCGTGCTCGACGGCGAGGATGCCGACCTGCACTGGGCGCATGCCGAGGTCGACCGCTTCGAGGACCTCTGGAGCCGGTTCCGTGACGGGTCGGAGGTCAGCCGGATCAACCGACACGCTGGCAGCTGGGTCGAGGTCGCGCCCGAGACCGCTGAGCTGCTGCGGGCCGCCGTCGACGCATGGCAGATCAGCGACGGTGCCTTCGACCCCCTCTTGGGGTCGCAGATCACCACGCTCGGCTACGACCGGTCGTTCGAACAGGTCGATCAGAGAGGTGCCGGCTCGACCTGTCCGCCGCCGACCCCTGGTCGACGCCGGCCCGACGACCTCGAGGTGGATGTGGCGCGTCGATGTGCGCGCCTCGCCCCTGGCCGCGCCCTCGACCTCGGGGGCATCGCCAAGGGATGGACCGCCGACCGGCTCGTCGCCGGGCTGCTCACCCGGGGCGCCGCAGGCGCCTGCGCGAACGTCGGCGGTGACGTGTCCGTCGGGGGGCGCGCCCCGCATGAGGACGGCTGGTACGTCGCCGTCGAGCACCAGGCCGCGCGAGCGCCACACGGGGTGGTGGCTCTGCGCGGCGGGGGTGTGGCCACCTCGACGACGCTGCGACGGCGGTGGCAGGGGCCAGGGGGCGACCATCGCCATCACCTGCTCGACCCGCGCCGCGGCACGCCGTGCCGCGGCGCCCTGGTCGAGGTGACCGTGGTCGCGAGCACCGCGGCCCGGGCGGAGGTCCTGACAAAGATCGCCTTCGTCGATCCGGCCCGCCTCGAACAGGCCGTGGGCGATGGCGAGGCGGCGCTGCTCACCACCGCCGACGGGGTCACCCGTACGATCGGGGATCGAGCGCGGGTCGAACCCGTCCCCGGAGGCGCATGTGATGGTGGCTGAGCTGCACCCGCAGATCTGGTGGTACCTGACGCGGTCCTCCGGCTTCATCGCGTGGGGACTGTCGATCCTCGCGATCATGCTGGGCCTCGCCCTCGCCACGCGTGCCCTCGGCAGCAACCCGCGACCGGCGTGGCTGCTCGACCTGCACCGCTTCGTCGGCGGGCTGACCGTGCTGTTCCTCGCGGTGCACCTGGGCAGTCTCGTCGCCGACAGCTTCGTCCACTTCGGCGTGGCCGACCTGCTCGTGCCGTTCGCGTCGAGCTGGAAGTCGGGCGCGGTGGCCTGGGGGGTGCTCGCGTTCTGGTTCCTCATCGCGGTCGAGCTGTCGAGCCTGATGATGCGGCGCCTGCCGCGCCGCACGTGGCGCACGATCCACCTGACCAGCTATCTCGCCGCGGTGATGGCGACCGTCCACGCCTTCACGGCCGGCACCGACGCCGACAACCCGCTCGTGATCTGGAGCGTGGTCGCGTCCGTCGCCGCGACGACGTTCTTCCTCGTCTTCCGGCTGGTGCTGCCGAAGCGCAAGCAGCGGGCTGCCGCGCGGGCCGGGAGGAAGGACGACCTCCAGGCTGCCTGAGGGCGCGGATCAGCGGTAGCCGCGGTCGTCGGTGTCGGGCTGGACGAGCCGGATGCGGCGACCCGTCACGCGGTGGGGCTGCAGCCGCACGAGGTAGGGGTGCTCGCCTGGCGCCCAGGGCTCGACCGGAGTGTCCTCGGTGGGGTCGTGGACCCAGTGCGCGAGGCCCTCGATGATCACGCTCCAGCCGACGTGGTGGAGAGGGTCCACCTCGTCGATCTGGAGCGTGAGGATCCCCTGGTCGGCCGCGTCGAGCTTCGTGCCCGCGCCCGAGCGGAACACGATCGTCAGATCCGTGTCGACCGCGTAGTTGATCGGGACGACGAGCGGGCCCATGCCACTGCGGTTGGCCGCGACCCGCCCGATCGACCGCGACCGGACCAGCACCCAGCACTCCTCGACCTCGATCTCCTCGAGCGCACCGGTGCCCTCTGGGCTGGTCATGGGCTCCCCTTTACTCGGCGATCACCGCCGTCACCATGCCGAACATGCTGCCGTCCTCCCGCTCGGCGTGAGGGAGGATGTGGCAGTGCCAGACCCACACCCCTGGCTTGTCGATGTGCACGAGCACGGTGTAGCGCTCCCCCGGCGCCACGGCGAGGGTGTCCACCGCGTACGGCTCGGGGATGGGGAACCCGTCTTTGCCCACCACGATCTGGTCGAACTGGTGGAGGTGCATCGGGTGGATCAGGTTTCCCTCGTTCCAGTAGTCGATGAGCACCCAGTCGCCGACCGCGGCGGGGTAGGCCTCGGTGGCCGGGAAGCTCTTGCCGTTGAGCGTCAGCCCGATCACGCCGGAGTCGTTGAGCACCATCGGGATCCGTCGGCTGATGTCCACCTGCGCCGGGATCTGCTGGTAGCCCACCGTCTTACCGGTCGGCAGCGGGATGTCCCCGACCACGACGCCGCCGAACATGCCGTCGGGGAGGAGCCAGCTGCCGTGCGCGTGCGGGTGGTACATGGCCACGGCCGGCTCGTTCAAGGTGATCTTGTAGGTGAAGGTGTCGCCGGGCTCGATGAGGTCCTGCGTGAGGGGGGCGACGCCGTCGAACTCGTTCTCGGTGTTCAGGCCGTGCCAGTGCACCTCCGTGGCGATCTGGAGGTCGTTCTTCACCCGCACCTCGATCCTGTCCCCGACCTCCAGGGCCAGCAGCGGTCCCGGCACCGTGCCATTGAAGGTCATCGCCTGGACGACGTCGCCGGGCGCCCGCTCCCACGGGGCGGCCTCCATGGTGAGGTCGAACACCTTCGTGCCGTCGGGCTTCACCTCGGTGGGCTCCAGGGGCTGGTTGCCCAGGCCCTCGGTCTCGGCCGGGAACTCGTCGAACGACGCCAGGAGCGCCTTGGTCATCGCCTCTGGGTCCGCGTGCGCGCCCGCCGTGGTGTCCGTGGTCCCGCCCGCCGCGGCGCCGCCGCCCTCGGTGACGGTGAGCGTGCCCCTCATGCCCGAGTCGGCGTGGCCGGGGATGAGGCACAGGATCTCGTAGTCGCCGGGCTCGAGCGATGACACGTCGAGCTCATCGGTCTCGCCGGCCGGGATGTCAGGGGTCCTCAGGTCGGTGTCCGCGACGGACAGGTTGTGCACCGCCGTGCCGTCGTTGGTGACGTGGATCGAGCCACCGGCGCCAACGGTGACGGCGTCTGGCGTGATGGCGAACTCGGTGAGGGACACGTGGGCGCTGGTGCTGGTGGCGCCGCCGCCGCCGCCGGAGTCGTCGTCGCTGGCCACGAGCGCGGCGATCGAGAGCACGACGGCGAGGCCGAGCACGGCGACGGTGCCGAAGATGAGCGGCAGCGTCGCGACGTCGCGGGACGGCTTGGCCTCAGCGGGTTCGAGCTCGGGCAGGTCATCGGGCACGTTGTTCTCCAGCACTGGTCGGGGACTCCTCCACGATGACGCTAGGGCAGCCGGGTCGGGAGGGCCCGTGGGCCCGGACCGGAGGGCCGAAGGTCCCTGACTCCCCGGGCACCGGGAGGTGACGATGGTGGACGTGCCGATGATCGCGGGTAACCACCGCCTGGTCCAAGTGGCGGTGGTCGCGGGAGGGGCCGGGCTCGCCTACCTGCTCGTCCACGACGGCTCCCCGGGCTGGGGGGCGGTCCGGGTCCTCGCGCTGCTCATGGCCGCGGCCGCGCTCCTCGGCTGCCTCCGCCACGGCCGGGACCGGCCCGCGGCCGCCGTCGGCTGGGTGGCGGGCGCGCTGCTGTTCGCCATCGGTGTGGGCATCGCGGTGCCCCACCTGGCCAAGACAGGGCGCACGGGCATCGCCGTGGCCGGGCTGCTGGCCCTCGGCGGAGGTCTGGTGCTGCTCGCGCACGGGAGCACGGTGCTCGTCCGCTCGGTGCGGGGCTGGCGGCGACCGCCGGTGGCGCTGGGGCTCCTGGCTCTCCTCCTCGTGGTCGCGCTCTCGCTGGGTCAGGCGGTGGCCGCCACGAACGTCCCGCGCACGAGCGTGGGCTCGCGCGGTCCGGGTGACGTGGGGCTGGTGCACCGCGACGTGGAGTACCGCACCAGTGACGGGGTTCGGCTGTCGGCCTGGTACGTGCCGTCCCGCAACGGTGCCGCCGTCGTCCTCCTGCACGGTGCCGGGTCGACCCGTGCCGCCGTGCTGGATCACGCCGTGGTGCTGGCGAGGCACGGGTACGGGGTCCTCCTCCCTGATGCCCGCGGCCACGGAGAGAGCGACGGCCGGGCGATGGACTTCGGCTGGTACGGCGACGAGGATGTCACGGGGGCCGTGACGTTCCTGGCGCAGCAGCCCGACGTCACGGGCGGGCGCATCGGGGTCCTCGGCCTGTCGATGGGCGGGGAGGAGGCGATCGGCGCCGCCGCCGCCGATCCGCGGATCCAGGGGGTCGTCGCGGAAGGAGCGACCAATCGGGTGGCGGAGGACAAGACGTGGCTCTCGGAGGAGTACGACTGGCGCGGCACCCTGCAGCGTGGCGTCGACCAGCTCACCTACGGCGCCGCCGACCTGCTCACCGAAGCCTCCCCGCCGATCTCCCTCCGTGCCGCTGTCGCGTCGGCCGATCCTCGGCCGGTGCTCCTCATCGCGGGCGCCGCGGTGCCCGACGAGGAGCCGGCGGCGCGGCACATCGCGTCCGGAGCCCCGGACTCCGTGGAGGTCTGGGTCGCGCCCGACACCGGGCACACGGATGCGTTGGCGAGGCACCCCGACGAGTGGGAGGCACGGGTGACGTCGTTCCTGCAGTCGGCGCTCCGGCCCGACCCCGTCTCCGGGTGAGGATGGGCCGGAGAGCGTCCTGATGCCGATCCACCCCTCCCTGTCCCCTTCGGGCCTCACCGCCGACGAGGCCGCGCGACGGCTCGCGGCATCCGGGCCGAACTCGCTTCCCACGCCGCCATCGCCGAGCGCGCTCCGCGACCTCGTCGCTCAGCTCGTGCACTTCTTCGCCCTGATGCTCTGGGTGGCCTCGGTGCTGGCCTTCGTCGCCGGTCTGCCCCAGCTGGGCGTGGCGATCATCGTCGTCATCATCGTGAACGGGGTCTTCGCCTTCGTGCAGGAGCGGCGGGCCGAACGGGCGGCCGAGCGCTTGCGGGAGCTGCTCCCGGTGGGGGTCACCGTCAGGCGTGACGGCCATCCGATCACGATCGACGCCCGCGAGGTGGTGCCGGGTGACCTGCTCCTCCTCACCGCCGGCGACCGGATCCCCGCCGACGGCGTGATCGTGGAGGCGAGCGGCGTCCTGGTGGACGAGTCGATGCTGACCGGCGAGAGCGTGCCCATCTCGCCGGTCGTCGAGGATCGCGTGCACGCCGGCACCTACGTCGTGGCGGGGGCGACCGAGGTGGTGGTCGAACGCACGGGCTCCGCCACCCGCCTGGCGGGGATCGCCCAGCTGACCGCCGACGTCGAGCGACCGCCCAGTCCACTGGCCCTCGAGCTCGACCGGATCGTGCGCACCGTGGCTGTGATCGCCGTGGGCGTCGGCGTGAGCTTCTTCGGGCTCTCCCTCCTCATCGGATCGCCGGCGAGCGACGGGTTCCTGTTCGCCGTGGGCGTGACGGTCGCCCTCGTGCCCGAGGGCCTTCTCCCCACGGTCACCCTCTCGTTGGCCATGGGTGCCCAGCGCATGGCGCACTCGAACGCACTCGTCCGGCACCTCGAGGCCGTCGAGACCCTGGGATCCACCACCTACATCTGCACGGACAAGACCGGGACGCTGACGCGCAACGAGATGAGCGTCGTCGAGGTGTGGACGCCGCTCGGGTCGATCACGGTGCAGGGGACCGGCTACGAGCCGGACGGGACCGTCGAGGGGCAACCAGACGCCCGGGCCCGCGCGACGGAGCTCGCTCGGGCCGCGCTCGGTTGCTCCGACGGCCGCATCCGGGCGCACGAGGGGACCTGGCTCCCGGTGGGGGATCCGATGGAGGCGGCGATCCACGCCCTGGTCGGTCGTCTGGCCGTGCCAGGGGCCCTCGATGACGGGGTGGACCGTCCCCGCCGACGGTTCGCGTTCGATGCCACCCGGCGCCGCGCGTCGGCGATCCTCGGGGACGCGCTCGTCGTGAAGGGCGCTCCGGACTCGGTGCTCCCGCGCTGCCGTGGAGCGGAGGGAGCGGACGCAGTGGTCGACCGCATGGCCGTCGGCGGACTCCGTGTGCTCGCCATCGCCCGGCGACCGGCGGCGGAGGTGCCCGAGGGTGCCTCCGCCGACGATGCCGAACAGGACCTCGAGCTCCTCGGGCTCCTCGCGTTCCTCGACCCACCCCGTGCGGAGGCCGCCGAGGCGCTGGCGGCGTGCCGCACGGCCGGCATCAGGGTGGCCATGGTGACCGGCGACCATCCCGCCACGGCCCGCGCCATCGCCCGGGCCGTCGGCCTGCTGGTCGACAGCGAGCTCGTGCTCGAGGGTGACTCGCTGCCAGCCGACGAGAGCGTGCTCGGCGCCCTCCTGGATCGAGACGGCGTCGTCGTGAGCCGCGTCACCCCGGAGGACAAGCTGCGCATCACCCGCGCCCTGCAGGCTCGTGGCCACGTGGTCGCGATGACCGGCGATGGCGTGAACGACGGGCCGGCCCTCCGCGAGGCGGACATCGGCGTGGCCATGGGTCGCAGCGGGACGGACGTCGCCCGCGAGGCCGCCGACCTCGTTCTCCTCGATGACGACTTCTCGACGATCGTCGCCGCGGTCGAGCAGGGCCGCGCCACCTACGCCAACGTGCGGCGGTTCCTGACCTACCACCTCACCGACAACGTCGCCGAGCTGACGCCGTTCGTCGTGTGGGCCCTCTCGGGAGGCCGCTTCCCGCTGGCCCTCGGCGTGATGCAGATCCTCTGCCTCGACATCGGCACCGACCTGCTCCCGGCGCTCGCGCTGGGTTCGGAGCCCCCGAGCGCCGGCGTCCTGGACCGTCCGCCGGAGCGGCGCCACGTCATTGACCGCCGTCTGGTGTCCCGCGTGTTCGGCGTGCTGGGGCCGGCGGAGGCGGCGGTGGAGATGACCGCGTTCCTCGTGGCGATGGTCGTGGCGGGATGGCGACCCGGCGAGTCCTTCCCCGAGGGTGACGCGCTCCTCGCCGCCTCGGGGGCGGCCTTCATCGCGGTGGTGGTCGGCCAGATGGGCAATGCCTTCGCCTGTCGGAGCGCCAGCGTGTGGCCCGGGCGGCTGGGCTGGTGGACGAACCCGCTCCTGTTGTGGGCCGTGGCCGCCGAGATGGTCGCCCTGGCCTTCTTCGTCCTCGTTCCCCCGGTGGCGGACCTGCTCGACCAAGCGCCGCCGCCCGCGGCGGCGTTCTTCGTCGCCTTGCTCGCCGCGCCGGCGGTGCTCCTCGCCGACGCCGTCGAGAAGCGCTGGAGGCACCGCCGTCGCGAGCCGTTGCCGAGTCCCGGCGCCTGATCTCCGGGCGAGGCGGGTCGGCGGAGGGGACCTTCGACCCTGCCCTCACGGTCGGTTCCGGTGCAGGATCTGGTGCGTGAACGCGCGCGCCATGCCCGTCGAGCAGAACGGGCCCCCGGAGGATGCGGTGAGCTCGCCCTGGGCCGCTCGGGCCATCGACGCCGTGAAGACGTACGGCACGGGCGACGTGACGGTGCAGGCCCTCGACGGCGTCGACGTGGACGTTGCCGCCGGCGCCTTCACCGCGGTGATGGGGCCTTCGGGATCGGGGAAGTCGACGCTGGTGCACTGCCTGGCCGGGCTGGACACCCTGACGTCCGGTGAGATCGAGCTGGGGGGCCAGCGCCTGTCGACCATGTCCGAGAACGAGCTGACCGTCCTACGGCGTGACCACGTCGGGTTCGTGTTCCAGGCGTTCAACCTCATCCCCACGCTGACCGCCCTCGAGAACATCCGGCTGCCGTCCGACCTGGCCGGCCGTGACCTCGACCCCGGTTGGCTCGACACCGTGGTCGACACGGTCGACCTGCGCGACCGCCTCACCCATCGTCCGGCCGAGCTGTCGGGCGGCCAGCAGCAGCGCGTGGCGATCGCCCGCTCCCTCGCCGGACGGCCGGAGATCGTGTTCGCGGACGAGCCGACGGGAAACCTCGACACCCACTCGGCCAGCGAGGTGCTGGGCCTGCTGCGCCGCGCCGTCGACGAGTTCGGCCAGACGATCGTGATGGTCACCCACGACCCGGTGGCCGCCGGCTACAGCGACCGGATCGTCTTCCTCATCGACGGGCGGGTGGACGACGAGATGCCGCAGCCCACCACGGCCAAGGTGCTCGAGCGGATGAAGCGCTTCCGAGACTGACGTGCTTCGCCTGACCCTCCGCAACGCCTGGGATCACCGCCTGCGGTTCCTGATGACGACCTTTGCCGTCGTGATCGGCGTGGGCTTCGTGGTCGGGTCCTTCGTGGTCACCGACTCGCTCCGGGCGTCGGTCGACCAGCTCTTCGCAGACATCACGTCCGGCACCGACGTGTCCGTGCGCGCGGAGACGAACCTCGAGCTCAGCGCGTCCGCGGCCCGCGGACGGGTGCCGGCGTCGCTGGTGGACACCGTGCGGGACGTCGAGGGCGTGGAGGCCGCCGAGGGCTCCGTGGGCGGCTACGCGCAGCTCGTCGACCTCGACGGCGAGCCGTTGACCACCACGGGGGCTCCCTTCCTCGGGGTCTCCTGGGGCCACGATGAGCGGCTGGTCCCCGCGACGATCGACAAGGGTCGTCCGCCGGATGGCCTCGGCGAGGTGGCGATCGACCGTGGCACGGCCGAGGACTACGGCTTCGGGGTGGGCGACACGACCACGGTCCTGCTCGCCGACGGCACGCAGCCCGAGGTCGAGATCGTGGGGATCTTCACCTTCGGGGAGGCCAACAACCTGCTCGGCGCCCGCCTGACCGCCTTCGATGTCGATGTCGCGGGCGAGGTGTTCGGGGCCGGGGACCAGTTCGACTCGATCGACGCCCTCGCCGCGCCATCGGTGGACCCGGCGGTGCTGGCGACACGGATCCAGGAGGTGCTCCCCGCGGGGGTGGAGGCGGTCACCGGCACCCAGGTGGCTGCGGAGGGCGAAGACGCCGTCGGCGGCTTCATGGACGCGTTCCGCAACGTGCTGCTCGGCTTCGCCGCCATCGCCCTCTTCGTCTCCGCGTTCTTCATCAACAACACCTTCTCGATCGTCGTGGGCCAGCGCACCCGCCAGCTCGCCCTGCTCCGTTCCCTGGGCGCGAGCACGGGCCAGATCACGCGATCCGTGCTGGGTGAGGCCGCGGTCGTGGCTCTCCTCGCCTCCGTCATCGGGATCGGGTTCGGTCTGGTGATCGCCATCGCGCTCCAGGCGATCTTCGACGCCGCAGGCTTCGGGTTGCCCGACCAGACGCTGCTCCTCGAGCCGAGGACCCTCGTCGCCGCCGTCCTCGTCGGGTTCGGGGTCACCCTCGTGGCCTCGCTGGCTCCGGCCCGCCGGGCGTCCGCGGTGCCGCCTGTCCAGGGGATGCGGGAGGGGTTCGTGCCCTCGCGGTGGTCGCGCACGCGCCGCGCCGTCACCGGCGCGTTGGTCGTGGCGCTCGGCTCGATCCTCGTCGTGATGGGGCTCTGGGTCGCGGAGGCGACCACGGCCGTGGTGGCGCTGCTCGGCTTGGGCGCGCTCGGCGTGTTCATCGGGACCGCGCTGCTCAGCCCGGTCGTGGCCGTCCCGGTGGCCGGTGCCCTCGGCCGTCCCGTCGCGCCGCTGTTCCGCGTCGCGGGTCGCCTTGCCCACGCCAACGCGGTGCGGAACCCGGACCGTACGGCCAAGACCGCCTCGGCCCTCATGATCGGGCTCGCCCTGGTCACCACCGTGTTCATCGTCGGCACCTCGATGAAGGAGACCTTCGCCAACTCCATCAAGGAGTCCGTCAGCGCCGACTACATCCTGTCCACGGAGGGGTTCATCGGGTTCAGCCCAGCGCTCACCGAGGCGTTGGCCGATCTGCCCGAGATCGCCGCCGTGTCCGGCGTGCGCTTCAGCGAGTTCCTCTTCGAGGGCGAGACGCGGCAGGTCGTGGCGGCGGATGCGTCGCTGACCGACCAGCTCGTGGACATCGACGTCCAGGAGGGTGACCTCGCGAACCTCGACGACCAGTCGATCTTCGTCCACGAGGACCCTGCCGGGGACCTCGACCTGTCGGTGGGCGACACGGTGACGGTCGAGTTCGCCACCGGCGGACCGCGGGAGCTCACCGTGGCGGGGATCTACGCCGACGCCGCCTACGTCGGCAACTACTACATCGACCTCGGGTTGTTCACGGAGGGATACCCGACCAGCGACCTCGACGTGCTCGCCTTCGCCCGGTTGGCTGATGGCGTCGACCCGGCGGTCGGCCGGGCGGCCATCGATGCGGTGCTGGTCGACCATCCCCAGGTGAAGCTCGACGACCGCGCCGGCTACCAGGCCGATCAGGAGGCGCAGTTCAACAGCGTGCTGATCGCCGTGAACGGCCTGCTCGGGCTGGCCCTCCTGATCGCGCTGCTCGGCATTGCGAACACCCTTGCCCTCTCCGTGCTGGAGCGGACGCGCGAGATCGGCTTGCTCCGCGCCGTGGGCATGCGCCGCCGCCAGACTCGCCAGATGGTGCTCGCCGAGTCCGCCATGGTCGCGGTGTTCGGCGCTGTCATGGGAGTCGGGCTCGGCGTCGTGTTCGGCGTCGCGCTGGCGATGGCGATGCCCTCGTCGGTGATCACCACCATCGCGATCCCCGGTGGCACCATCGCGGTGATCGTGCTGATCGCAGCCCTGTGCGGCGTCGTGGCCGGGCTCCTCCCCGCTCGCCGCGCGGCACGCCTCGACGTGCTCCGAGCCATCGCCAGCGAATGACCCGACGACCTCCACAGGAGACCAGATGAGCCAGCGACAGCGACACGAAGCCGAGCAGCGCCGACGCCGCCGGATCCGGTTGGCCGTGGTCGGCGCCGTGGTCGCACTGCTGGCCCTCGGCGGCATCCTGTTCCTGCCGATCTCCGACGATGCCCCGGACGCCGTCGAGATCTCGATGGTGGAGTACGCGTTCGACCCGGTGGACGTGCGGGCCGAGCCAGGGCAGGAGCTGACCATCACCAACGACGGCGCCATCGCCCACTCCTACCTGATCGTCGACCTCGCCAAGGGCCTGGAGCTGCAGGCAGGGGAGCACGCCACGATGCAGCTCCCCGACGACGTGGAGCCCGGGACCTATCGGGTGATCTGCGACCTTCCCGGCCACGTCGAGAAGGGCATGGTCGGCACCCTCGAGGTGAGCTGAGGGCGCGGCGGGCTCAGGTGGTCGCCGGCGGGGGGCTGTCGTGGTGGGCGAAGAGCACCTCGGCGGTGACCGGCCGGGCGAGGTCGGCGAGATGCCCGACCACGTCCACGAGGAGATCGTCCACCGTCACGGTGCCGACGAAGTGGTCGCCGCGGGTCACCGCGAGTCGCCGCACCGCGTGGGTGCGGAACAGCGCGTACGCGCTGTGCAGATCGGTGTCGGCGTCGATCGTCACGACCGGCGTCGACATGACGGCGTCGATCCGGGCGTCGGGTGAGAGCCCGCGGGCAAGGGCACGGCGCACCAGGTCCCGGTCGGTGACGATGCCGACGAGCCGGTCGCCCTCGATGATGGCGAGGGACCCGACCCCTGCCTGCTCCATGAGCACGCTGGCCTCGTGAATCGTCCGCTCGGGGCTCACGCCCACGCCGGAGCGCCGGATCGCATCGGTGACCTTCATCTGGACCTCCTCAGTGGTCGGCGTGGTCGAAGTGCTGCACGCTGGCATCGCTGCCCGGGAAGAACAGGCACTCGTGCCCGGAGTCGTCCCAGCGGACGAGGTACGGCGCGCCGCCATCCGGCCCCCGTACCTCCAACACCTCGCAGTCCCTGTCCGGCTCACCCACGCGGTGGCCCTTCACGATGATCCGATCTCCTACCGCTGCCTGCATCGGTCCACTCCCTTCGATCACTCCCATCGTCGACTCCCGTGGCCTGCCGCCAGTAGGGCCGAAGGTCACTCATCCAGCCGGCACCAGGTTGTCGGTCTGGAGCGCGACGAGCGCGCGCTGCACCGCATAGCTCGCCTCCACGATCCGATCGATCGTGGAGAAGTCGCCGGTCACCAGCGCGGCCGCCCACTGCGCCTGCAGCTCCTGGGCCGCGGCCTCGAGGTGGAGCTCGACGCCTCCGGTGTCGGGCAGGACGACGATCGTTCTCATGGCCTCACGATGTCCCCGGAGGCGCAGGTTGGACAGGGCCGAAGGTCCATCCTGGCACGACCCCTTCTGCCCCTGTCCTGACGCCGCCGGGTCCGCCACGATGGATCCGTGGACCACGTCGTCGCCCCGCTCGACCGAGATCACGTCGAGGCCATCGAGGCCTTGGTGGCGGAGGCGGCGGACGCCATGGGCATCCCGAACCCCGAGCGCTCGGAGCCTCACGTCACGGTCGTGGCCTTCCGAGGTGTCGCCCGCGAGGCCGCGCTGGCGGCCCTGACGGCAGCCGTGGCGGACCTGTCCCCGTTCGTGCTGCGCGCGCACGGGTTCGGGATCTTCGCGCGCAACGGGCACTCGGGGCTCAGCCTGCACGTCCCGGTCGTCCGGAACGAGGAGCTCGATGCGCTCCACGAACGGGTGCACGGAGCGCTGGTGGCCGAGGGCGCCGAGTTGGCCGGGTGGAGCCAGCGCGAGCTGTGGTCGCCCCACATCACCGTGCTCGACCGCGATCTCGACGCGGCCCAGGTCGGCGCCGGGATCGAGCGCCTCGCCTCCCGCCACCATCCCAGCTGGCACGTACCCGTCGACCGCCTGCAGCTGCGGGGCAGCTGGCACGATCGAGACCAGCCGAGCGACGAGGTGCCCTTCAGCCGCCCGTGACGGGCGCTGGCTCGGGGTCCCCGCCGGGGCTCACCGACACGTCGATCTGGCCGTAGGTCCGCCCGCTGCCGCGCACTGCGTCGAGCACCCGCACCGCCAGCGCGTGCTCGAGCCGGAGGCCCACGGGTTCGGGCAGCTCCAGGTGCACGTCGAGCGACGCTCGTCCCCCCTGGATCGTGCACTCGACGTTCGCAGGATCGATGCCGGCGGCTCCGAGGAGTGCTGCGATCTTGTCCTGGATGGCTCGACGAAGCGGGTCGCGGTTGTGGACGGCGACCTCCTCGCACGCCTCGAGCGCCTCTGCCCCACTCGCGACCCTGCGGGTGATCCAGGGGGCGAAGGGGTCGAGCAGGTCGGTGCCGAGCTCGACGATCGGCACGTCGGCGCGGATCGCGCACGTCGCGCCGGCCTCCAGCGGCGTGGCCTGCGGCTGCACCCCTCGGCGCATGAGGAGCGCGACATCGAGATCGAGGTCGACGGGGCAGGCGCTGCGGTCCACCGCCCCGCGGCAGGGGAACCCGGCGCTGTCCTCGTCGTGGCAGCTGTGCACTCGGTGGCCGGCGGCCACGAGCGCCTCGATCGTGCCGTCGTCGGTGTGCGGCTCGGACTGCATGACGAGGATGTCCAGGGGTTCGCGCATGACCTTGATCCTCGGCGGGGGGCGGCGGCGTCACCAGGGCCGAGGGGCGACGATCGATGGGACGATGGTCACATGGCTCGTCCTATGCTGCCGCCATGGCCGATGCCGCCGGGCCGCGCAGCCTGCGTCAGCTCCTCGATGCCGTCCTCACGATCGGCTCGGACCTCGATCTGCCCTCGATGCTGGAGCGGATCGTGCACAGCGCGGTCGAGCTCGTCGACGCGAGCTACGGCGCCCTCGGCGTGCTGGACGACACCGGTACCCGCCTCGCGCAGTTCATCACGGTCGGCATCGACGACGAGGCGCACCGCATCATCGGGCAGCTCCCGGAGGGCCACGGGATCCTCGGGCTGCTGATCGTCGACGCCAAGCCGCTGCGGCTCCCGGATCTCACGAGCACCCGGAGAGCTACGGGTTCCCGCCCGGGCACCCGCCGATGCGGTCGTTCCTCGGGGTGCCGATCCGGCTGCGGGACGAGGTGTTCGGGAACCTCTACCTCACCGACAAGCGGTCCGGCGAGGTGTTCACCGACGTCGACGAGGAGCTCGTCATCGGGCTCGCGGCGGCGGCCAGCGTGGCGGTCGAGAACGCCCGGCTGCAGGCGAAGATCCAGGAGCTGGCCCTCGTGGAGGATCGGGAGCGGATCGCCCGCGACCTGCACGACACGGTGATCCAGCGCCTGTTCGCCACGGGCCTGTCCCTGCAGGGCTGCGTCCGCCTCGTCGAGAGCGACCCGCCGGCGGCCACGGCGCGCATCGAGGGCGCCGTCGACGACCTCGACCTCACCGTGAAGCACATCCGCACCGCCATCTTCGGGCTCGAGCAGGCGAGGATCAGCGAGCACGGGCTGCGCGACCGCATCCTCTCGCTGGTGCGCGAGGCGGCCGGTCCGCTCGGGTTCGACCCTCAGGTCCTGCTCGACGGTCCGATCGACACCGGCGTCAGCGAGCGTGTCGGCAACGAGCTGCTGGCCACGCTCCGGGAGGCGCTGAGCAACGTCGCCCGGCACGCGAAGCGCCACCCGCGTCGACGTCGAGGTCCTGATCGGCGGCGAGCTGACCCTGCGGGTGGTCGACGACGGCGTGGGCCCGCCGGGCGCCACGACCCAGCGCGGCAAGGGCCTCGACAACATGACGGCGAGGGCTGTCGGGCTCGGCGGGGAGATCGAGATCGGCGCCGCACCCGGTGGTGGCACCGCGCTCGAGTGGCGGGTGCCGAAGGGGTAGGCCCCACCTACTCGAGGATCGCGAGGGCGGCCGCCAGCGTGTTGGCGCGATCGGCCGTGGTGGCGATCGTGGTGGCCTCGGGCCACGGGTCGGCATGGGCGGCCATCTGCGCCGCGATCATCGGCGTGGCGTCGGACGGATCGTGGCCCTTCGCGGCCCGATGGGCCATGCGGGCGGCCGCGACCTCCGCCGGCGCGTCGCACCGGAGCTCCACGACCTCGGCGGTGGCCGCGGCGCCGACGGCCCGGGCCCGGGCCCGCCACGCGGCCGCGCTCCACGACGCGTCGAGCACCACGGTCTCGCCCATCCCGAGGGCGACCGCGGCCCACTCGAGCAGCGTCTCGTAGGTGGCGGCGGTGGCCTCCGGCGTGTACAGCCCCGCCTCGTAGGGCGCCGGGGCGGGCTGGCTCGTGGGGAGGCCGGCCTGCTCCTTCCGGATCTCGTCGGAGCGCAGGACCGCGGCGCCCAGGCCGTGCCCGAGCGCGCCCGCGAGCGACGACTTCCCGGTGCCGGGCAGGCCGCCCACGAGGATGAGGCGGACCCGTCCCGCCTCCAGGTGGCGGGCGGTGACGTCCAGGAGGTGTGCCGCCTCCTCCGCCGCGGTGGCGTCGCCCTGGCTCGCGCGGATCGCCGTCACCTTGGCACGGACCTGCGCGCGGTAGGCCACGTGGTGGTGAGCCAGCGACGCCGGCCACGTGTCGCCGCTGTGCTCGGCGTAGTGGTCGAGGAACCGCTGCCCGAGGTCGGGCCGGCCGAGTCGCTCGAGGTCCATGGCGAGGAAGGCGGCGTCGGCGAGCCCGTCACCCATCCGGAGCCGGTCGTCGAACTCGAGGCAGTCGAGCACCCGGGGGCCGTCGTCCAGGCAGAAGATGTCGTCGGCGAGCAGGTCACCGTGGCCGTCGACCGCCCGTCCGTCGGCGATGCGCGCCGCGAAGAGGCTCTCCCGACCGTCCAGGTAGGCGTCGGCGAGCGCCTGCGTGCGCTCGACCAGCTCGCCGCCGAGCCCGGAGTCGCCCAGGCGGAGCATCTCCTCGGTGTTCGTCCGCCATCGGGACCGCGTCGCCGCGATCGACGCGACGTCGTCGGCGGCCGCGCTGCGCTCGGCCCGGGCGTGGAAGGCAGCCAGCAGGTGGGCCAGGTCCCAGAGCTCGCCCTCCACGTCGGCCCCGTCGGCGACGAGCGTGGACAGTCGTCGCTCCGCCGGCATGCGCCGCATCACCACGAGGTGGTCGCAGACGGATCCGTCGACCCCGTGCACGTCCGCCACGCCGAGGTAGACGTCTGGGGCCAGGCGCCGGTTCAGCTCGACCTCTCGGTGGCAGGCGTCGCGGCGGGCCTGCGGGGTGCTGAAGTCGAGGAAGCCGAGGTCGACCGGCTTCTTGACCTTGTAGGCGCGATCCCCGACGAAGAAGACGATGGCGGAGTGGGTCTCGGCCAGGCCCGGAGCGGCCGAGGGCATCGCGTCAGTCCCCGGGCGGGATGATGACCACCGGGCACGGAGCATGGTTGGCCACGTGGTGGCCGACGGATCCGAGGACGAGCCCGCTGAACCCCCCGAGCCCCCGGGAGCCCACCACGACGAGGTCGGCACCCTTGGCCGTCTCGAGCACCCCCGTCGCGGGGTCACCGAGGTGCAGGATCCGCTCCAGCGGGGCGGGGAGCCCGGTGGCGTCCATGCCGTCGACGACCGAGTCGAGCGTCTGGCGGGCGGCGTCCTCGAACGGCGTGGGGTCGAAGCTCCCGGCGGTGTACGGGTACCCGCCGACGTAGGGCAGGTGCCACGCGTGCACGACATCCACCTCGGCCTGGCGCAGCCGGGCCTCCTCGATCGCCCACCGCAGGGCGCGGCGGGACGTCTCCGACCCGTCGATGCCGACGACGATCCGTGACGCCCCCGAGTCGGCCCCGGGCGACGCGTGGTCGTGGACGATGGCCGTCGGGCGGGTGGCGTGGTGCAGGACGTGCTGGCTCACCGAGCCCAGCAGCATCCCCTTGAAGCCACCGAGGCCACGCGCCCCGACCACCATGAGGTCGGCGTCCGCGGCGGCGGCGAGGAGGGCCCCGGCGGGGAGATCGCAGATGGCCCGGTGGATGACGCCGCCGCTGCGCTCGGGTCCGAGCGCCCGCTCGATGTAGGTCGTCAGGGCGGCGTTGGCCTGGGCCTCGCCGTAGTCGGGGTCGAAGCCCTCGGTCGGCTCGGCGTGGTACTGGCTGAGGTAGCCCCACGCCAAGATCGCGGTGAGCTCCCAGCCGTGGAGGTCCGCCTCTCGCGAGGCCCACCGCAGGGCGTGCGCCGCGCTGTCAGATCCGTCGACGCCGATCACGATGCCTGGCATGGGTGGAGCATCCCACGCGTCCGGCATCGGGACCTAGGGCCGGGTGGGAGATCCTGCCGGGACCAACGGCCTCGGGGCGTCGCCCCGGGGTCAGGTGCGACGGTCTTGGCGGTCGCGGCGCTCGGACAGGCGAGCGGCGTAGGCCGCCGCTTCGGTGCGCCGGCTCATGCCGAGCTTGGAGAACATGTTGGACACGTAGTTCTTGACCGTCTTCTCGGCGAGGAACATCCGCTCGCCGATCTGCCGGTTCGTGAGGCCCTCGGCGATGAGCTCGAGGATCGTGCGCTCCTGGTCGGTCAGGGCGGCGAGCGGATCGTCGTCGTCCTTGTGGCGGAGGCGCTCGAGGACCCTCGTCGTCACCTCCGGATCGAGCAGCGACGCACCCCCGGCGACGCGCCGAATGGCGTCGACGAGGTCGTTGCCGCGCACCTGCTTCAGGAGGTAGCCGGCGGCCCCCGCGAGGATCGCGGCGTACACGGCGTCGTCGTCGGCGAAGGACGTGAGCATGATGCACGCGATCTCGGGGTGCCGCGATCGGATCTCGCGGCAGACGTCGATCCCGTCGCCGTCGGGGAGCCGCATGTCGAGCACGGCGACGTCAGGTGTGGTGGCGGGGATGCGCCCGTAGGCCTCCTCCGCGGTGCCGGCTTCGCCGACGACCTCGAGGTCGTCCTCGGACTCCAGCAGGTCGCGGAGGCCTCGCCGCACCACCTCGTGGTCGTCGAGCAGGAACACACGCGTCGTCATGACCTGCATTCTGCCCGCCCGGCGGCGCTCAGGGCGGCAAGGGGTGCACGCTGGGGACGATCCGCCGTCCGGAGATCATCTCCGTCGAGATCTCGACGATGCGGTCCCCGGTGGCGGCGGGGGCCCAGTAGGGGATGTCCGCATCGTCGAGCCGGGCCAGGTCCTCCGGGTCGGTCACCTCGCGGGCCAGGCCGGTGACCACCACGCTCCAGCCCGTGTGCCAGAGCGGGTCCACCGCGTCGACCTCGAAGGCGACGACGGCGTTGGAGGTCGCCGCGTCGAGCTTGGTGCCGGCGCTCGTGCGGAAGACGATCCGCTCGTCGACCAGCCGGAAGTTGATGGGCAGGATCGTGGGGAGGGCGCCAAGGGTGATGCCGACGCGCCCGAGCCGGGCGGCCCCCAGGAGGCCGAGGCACGCCGCGCGATCCAGGATCTCGAGCCCGTTTCGATCCATCTCGACCACGTGGCCCACCTCCTCGGCTCGATCCTCGAGCTCAGTCATCCCGGCTCCGCACGATCGTGCCGACCCCGCCGCGGAGGAGGTCGACCGCGTCATCCCGCGCGCCGATGGCGCCCAAGTTCCCCCCCGCCTCGACGAACCGGCACACCGCGTCCACCTTCGGGCCCATCGACCCGGCCGGCACGTCGAGCGAGCGCAGGGCAGCGGGCACCGTCTCGTGGATGGGGCGCTGCTCGGGGGTGCCCCAGGCCGTGTACACGGCGTCGACGTCGGTGAGTACCAGGAGGGCGTCGGCGCCGAGCGAGGTGGCGAGGAGCGAGGCGGACAGGTCGTCGTCGATGACGGCCTCGACGCCGCGCAGCCCGCCGCGCCCGTCCGGCACGACCGGCATCCCGCCACCGCCCGGGCAGGTGACGGTGATCCCATGGTCGACGAGCAGCCGGATGGTGCCGCTCTCGACGATGCGCTGGGGCTCGGGGGAGGGCACGACCCGCCGCCACTGCTCGCCGTCGGGCGCCACCACCCAGCCTCGCTCGTGGGCGAGGAATCGGGCGTCGCGCGCCTCGTACGCAGGCCCGACGAACGTGGTCGGGTACGAGAACGCGGGGTCGCCCGGATCCACGATCACCTCGGTGAGCAGCGTGGCGAGCCGGTCCTCGGGGAGGTGCCGGCCGAGCTCCTGCTCGAGGAAGCGGCCGACCATGCCCTCGCGCTCGGCGCCGAGGCCGTCGAGGGGGTGGGCGGTGACCGCCGTGCCGGCCTCGTTCGGGAGTCCGAGCAGATCGACGTGCGGACCGGTGCCGTACGTGAGCACGACGCGGTGGTCGCGCGCGACCTCGGCGACCGCCTGGGCGGCCAGCTTCACGCTTGCCTTCTGCACGGACGCGTCGAGCGGTGCGTCCCTGTGCAGCACGGCACTGCCGCCGAGCGCGATGACGACGAGCATCAGCGCCCCTCCGACCCGGCCGGATCGCGCCCGTGGCGTCGGGCCACGGCCTCGGAGTCCGACTGGGGCGCGGTCATGTCCGCGATCGTGACGCGGAGAGGCCCTTCCTCCATAGGGCCGTTGGTCCCTCGACCTCTGAGCGATGGGCTCTACAGGACGGGGGGCGATGGGCGGACGCTGGATCCGGAGCCGGGCGGCATGATCCCCGTCCGTCGGGTGAGGCTTCTCGGGGAGGTCACACCCGGCGGGCGGACCCTCTCGCGAGGCCCCGGTCCACCTCCCGACTCACCCACCGGTTCGGGGGTCGATCACGATGACGGGTGGGTCGGTGATGCCGTGCTGCTCCTCGCAGAGGGCGAGGTAGACGTCGAGGATGAACCCGGCGTCGATCACCATCTCGACGCCGCCGTTGGCGTCCAGGTTGAGGTTGGCGCCGTGGATGGCGAACCACACGTCGGTGACACCGTCGTTGTCGGCCGGGACGTGCAGGGTGTGCACGGATCCGGCGGGCTCGAAGAGGTAGGACCCGGCGACGTTCACCGCCTCGGGGCTCTCCAGGTAGTGCCAGCGCCCGGTCTGGGTGAAGGCGTACACGTGGCCCGTGTGCTTGTGGATCTGCACCGTGGTGCCGGGGTCGAACAGGTTCCGGATGATCCAGACCCCGTTGGCGAGGTCGACCTGCAGGAGCTGGAGCTTCCCGGCGTCGCCGAGGTCGACGAAGGGCAGGTCGGCTTCGCCGCGGTGCACGGCGGTGGGGGCGGGTTCGGTGAGCGACATGCCCGGACGATACGACCCCACCGGGGTCAGGTGGCGAGGCGGTCGAGGATGTTGCGGGTGATCTGCTCGACCTGGGGGTCGCGGCCGGCCAGGCCGTGGGCCCAGTCGGTGCTGCCCGAGGTGACCACGATGCCGCCGCGCGGCCGACGTGTAGGTGCCGAGCACGGCGTGGCCGTGGGCGATGCGCTCGACGTCCTCGGCCGGATCGCGCTGCCGCCGAACAGGCGGGAGGCGATGAACTCGACCTCGGACGGCTCGTTCGGCGCCGGCGGACGGGTGGCCGTCGTCGCGGGTGAAGTGGGCGGCCGGGCGCGGTGCCGAGGATCTCGAAGTCGGCCGGCGTGCCGTCGACTCCCGGTGGGGTACGGCAGGCCGTCGCGGTAGGTGAAGTCGCAGCCGTCGCACTCGTAGCCGACGATCGTCGCGCGCCGGCGCCGAGCACGTCGCCGTAGCCGAGCCCGGTGCCCTCGAAGAGCCAGTGGTCGGCGCGGTGGATCGTGTAGCCGCCGGCGCCGTTCGTGGCCCGCTTGCCGATGCGGTGGTAGCCGCCCCGGGCGAAGCTCACGCCGGTCATGTGGTTCTCGGGCCGCTCGATGAGGTGGTCCGACCAGATGCTGGTGAGCTCGGCCGACCCGATCGGTGTCGTACACCGGGTCGCTGCTTGAAGAAGCCCTTGTAGCCGACCATCGTCGCGGCCGGGCCCTCCGGGGTCGGGTCCTCGAGGCGCACCTGCCAGAACGGCGGTGTTGCCGGAGAGGAAGGCGGCGTTGCCACCGCTGGCCGATGAAGCCCTCGACGGTGTCGCGCATCGGGCCCGACCAGTACTCGTCGTGCCCGACGGACAGGAACAGCCGTAGCCGCCCGCCGCCCAGGAGCAGCTCGGGGTGGTCCTCGAGGTCGGCGTTGGTGACGACGTCGATGTCGTAGCCCTCGCGCTCGGCCCACTGCGAGGAACGGCAGCTCCCAGTCGGGCCAGCCGGCCGAGCCCGGCGTACGGCGACAGGTGGTTGAGCCGCGAGGTAGCCGACGTGCGCGGCCATCTGCGGGTCGGGCGGGTGCGATCGACGGTGACCCGCCGACCGAGCCCCGGCGGCTTGTACAGGTAGCCCGGGCGACATCGGCCGCTGCAGCGACACCTGGGTGCCGCCCGTGTAGAGGTTGCGGCCGCCGAAGTCGTTGTAGGCGTGCCAGGTGTTGGTGGACAGCGCCAGCAGGATCGGCGCGGTCGGCGCACCGATCGCGGGCCGCACGACGAAGAACGCGTGGCTCGCGGCGGCGCTTGCCGTCGACGTCGATCTCGAGGACCACCTCGTAGTAGCCCGAGCGCCACGCCGGGTCGACGTCGAGCACGCAGCGCCGCCGGCCAGCCGCACCCGTCGGCTGTGCGCATCGCGCGGGCGTCGGGTGGTCGTCGGCCGGGACGGCGGCGTCGCGCGAACACGACCGTGCGCTCGGCCCCGACGCGCGCCACCTCGACGGACACGGGCCGTCCACCGGCCGACGACAGGTGCAGCCCGACGCGTCCCGCCCGCCGACGACGGATTGCGGCCAGCAGTACCCGGTGACGGTCTCGAATGCCACGCGTCAGGCCTCGAGCTCGGCCTTCATGCCCTCCAGCGTGGCCTGCATGCCGGTGCGGTTGGTCCTGCCCCGCGCCCAGCCGAGCAGGGCCCAGTACACCTTGAGGGGGAGGTTGTCCTTCAGACGGAACGACTCCGTGACGTCGGTGCCCGTGCCCCTCGGCTCGAGCTGGTAGCGCCAGTTGTTCAAGCCCTTCTCGACGGACGGGCCGACGGTGAACTCGAAGACCTGGTTCGGCTCGCACTCGGTGATCACACAGGTCGCCCAGTAGGTGGGGCCCTTCTGGTTGCGCTTCACGTGGCCGCGGAACCGCACCCCGACGGCCGGGCCCGTGGCTCCGTCGAGCCACTCGGCCTCGAACGTCTCCGGGCTGTAGCGCCCGATCTTGGTGACGTCGCTGACGAGCGCCCACACCGCCTCCGGCGGCGCCTCGACGTGCACGGTCACGGAGTCCTGCATGGCGCAGGACCGTACATGTCAGGCGGCGAGGGCGAGGTCGAGGACCTCGGACACGTCGCTGACCAGGTGCACGGTCATGGCCTCGCGGACCTCGTCGGGGAGATCGTCGAGGTCGGGCCCGTTGCGGGCGGGGAGGATGACCTCGGTGAGCCCGGCCCGATGGGCGGCCAGGACCTTCTGCTTCACGCCCCCGATCGGGAGCACGCGGCCGGACAGCGTGACCTCGCCGGTCATGCCGACCTCCGGCCGCACCGGTCGGCCGGTGAGCAGCGAGACGAGCGCGGTCGTCATGGTGATGCCGGCCGACGGGCCGTCCTTGGGCACCGCCCCGGCGGGGAAGTGGACGTGGAAGCGCCGGCTCAGGTCGTCGGCATCGACGTCGACGTCGCCGCGGTGGCTCCGCACCCACGACAGCGCGATCTGGGCGGACTCCTTCATCACGTCGCCGAGCTGGCCGGTGACCTGCAGCCCCGGTTCGCCGTCCATCGAGGTGGCCTCGACGAAGAGCACGTCGCCGCCCGCGCCTGTGACGGCCAGGCCCGTGGCCACGCCGGGCACCGACACGCGGTCGGCCAGGTCCTCGGCGTGGAACCGTTGGCGCCCGAGCAGGTCGGTCAGGTCCGGCTCGTCGACCACGACGGGCGTGTCAGCGCCCCCCGCGACCTGCACGGCCACCTTGCGCAGCGCCTTGCCCAGCTGCCGCTCGAGCTCGCGGACACCGGCCTCGCGCGTGTACCCGGCGACGACGGCACGCAGCGCCGCGTCGGTGACCTCGACCTCGTCGGGGCGCAACCCGTTCCCCTTCACCTGCCGCTGGAGCAGGTGATCGCGGGCGATGGTGACCTTCTCGTCCTCCGTGTAGCCGTCGACCCGGATGATCTCGAGCCGGTCCAGCAGCGGCCCGGGGATCGTCTCGAGCACGTTGGCGGTCGCGATGAACAGCACGTCCGAGAGGTCGAGGTCGACCTCGAGGTAGTGGTCGCGGAAGGTGTGGTTCTGGGCGGGGTCGAGCACCTCGAGCAGGGCTGCGGAGGGGTCGCCCCGGTAGTCGCTGCCGAGCTTGTCGACCTCGTCGAGCAGCAGGACGGGGTTCATGGTGCCGGCCTCGCTGATGGCCTTCACGATGCGGCCCGACTGGGCGCCGACGTAGGTGCGGCGGTGCCCGCGGATCTCGGCCTCGTCGCGCACGCCACCCAGGGCGACCCGGACGAACCGGCGGCCGAGGGCGCGGGCGACGGACTCGCCGAGCGACGTCTTGCCGACGCCGGGAGGCCCGACGAGGGCGAGGATGGCGCTCGGCTTGCGGCGCGCGGTGCCCTCCTCGTCGAGGTCGCGCTCGGCCCGGAGCTTGCGCACGGCGAGCAGCTCGACGATGCGCTCCTTCACCTCGTCGAGGCCGGTGTGGTCGGCGTCGAGCGTGGCGCGCGCGACGGTGACGTCGAGCTCGTCGGCGGTGCGCTCGGTCCAAGGGAGGCCGAGGACGGTGTCGAGCCAGCCCTGGATCCAGCCGCGCTCCATGTTCTGCTCGGGCATCCGCTCGAAGCGGCCGAGCTCCTTGCGCAGGGCTCGGACGACGTCGTCGGCGACGCCGGCCTCCTCGAGGGCGTCGATGCGGGCGCGGTAGTCGTCGGCAGACTCGCCGTCCTCGTCGCCCAGCTCCTTGCGGATGGCGTCCATCTGCAGACGGAGCAGGTGCTCGCGCTGCTGCTGATCGAGGCCCTCGCGCACGTCGTTGCTGATCTTGTCGACGAGCTCGCGCTCGGCGAGCGCCTCCTTGGCCCAGCCGAGCACGAGGCGCACGCGATCGGTCACGTCCACGGCCTCGAGCAGCTCGATCTTGCGCTCGGTCGTGAGCTCGGGCCACCAGCCGACGAGGTCGGCCAGCCCACCGGGATCGTCGGCGTCGACGCCGCGGAGGATGCCGCGGATCTGCCGGTCGCCGAGGTGCTCGAACAGGGCGCGCAGGGTCGCCCGCAGCTCGGCGCCGAGGGCCTTGGCCTCGTCGGTCGCGGGCACCTCCTCGATGCGCTCGGCGGTGACCCACAGGCCGGAGCCGGTGCCGACCACGCCGGCGCCGAGCCGGGCCCGGCCCGTGGCGCGGACCACGAGGGCCTGGGTGCCGCCGGGCAGCACGCCGGTCGACTCGACGTGGGCGAGGGCACCGACCCGGGCGAAGCGGTCGCCGACCCGGGGCACGAGCAGGAGCTCGCCACCGGTGTCCTCGGCGGCGGCGGCGGCGGCCCGGGCCTCCTCGGACTCGGCCGCGATCGTCACGACCATCCCCGGGAGGATCACGCCGTCGGGAAGCGGCAGGGCGGGAAGGGTGTTGGACTCGAGCGACTGGGACACGACGCCTCCGGGGGAGTGACTTGCGTTCTGCAAGCCACAACCTAGAGGTGTACAGGGCGATTCCCTCCAGGCCCGTGACCTCGGTCTCAGCCGTCAGCGGTGGCGCTCGGCGGCGACCTCCTGGAGGAGCGCCCGGGTGGCCGTCGCCTCGTCGGCGGTGGTGAAGAACTCGAGGGCGGAGAACTCGGTGGCGCCGGCGTCGGCGAAGGCGGCGAGGCCGGCTCGCACGGTGGCTTCGTCGCCGATGAGGGAGACGTCGGCGGGCCCGCCGGCACCCTCGGTGTCCATCACGCCGCGGTAGGACGGCAGGTCGTTGTAGCCGTCGAGGACGGCAGCCACGGCACCCTTCACGCTGTCCGGGTCCGAGGTCACGCACACCGGCACGCTGGCGACGATGCGCGGGTCGGGGCGACCCGCATCGGCAGCCGCGGCGTCGAGGGCCGGCTTGATCTGCGTCTCGATGGCCTTGGGGCCGCTCAACCACAGGATGGAGCCGGCCGCGCGGGCCCCGGCCAGCCGCAGCATGCGCGGTCCCATGGCGGCCAGCATCACCGTGGGCGGCTCCACCGGGGTGCCGCCGACCCCCTCGACCTCCGCCGACCAGATGTCGCCGGTGAAGGACACCTTGCGGTCGGTGAGCGCGGGGAGCAGGACGGAGAGGTACTCGTCCATGTGCTTCGCCGGGGTGGAGAACGGGATCTTGAGCGTTCCCTCGATGCTCGACTTGTGGGCCAGTCCGATGCCGAGGATGAGCCGTCCCCCGATCGCCTCCTGCGTCGTCAACGCCTGGGCCGCGAGCATCAGCGGGTGACGCGGCCACGTCGGGATCACCGCCGTGCCGATCTCGATCGTGCTCGTCCTGGCGCCCATGAGGGCGATCGCGGTGAGGGCATCGGGCACCGCCAGCTGCGCCACCCAGTAGGAGGAGAACCCGGCCGCCTCTGCCTCCGCGGCATGGTCGACGAGCTGCTCGAGGGGCGAGCCGAGGGCGATGAGGCTGGAGCCGTTGATCCCGATGCGCATCGGCGCATCATGCCGCGGATCAGGTCGTTAGGTTCCGGCGATGGACTTCGACATCCCGACGGACATCCAGGCCACGCTCGACGCGCTCGACGCCTTCATCGAGCGAGGAGATCGAACCGCTCGAGGCAGCAGGACGACAACGTGCGGTTCTTCGACCATCGCCGCGAGTGGGCCCGCACCGACTTCGAGCACGACGGCGTGCCCCGCGCCGACTGGGAGGAGCTGCTCGCGCGAGATGCGGCGCCGGGCCGACGCCGCCGGGTGGCTGCGCCTCGCGCTGCCCGGCCGAGTTCGGCGGCCACGACGCCAGCAACCTCGAGATGGCGATCATCCGCGAGCACCTCGCCGCACAAGGGCCTCGGCCTGCACAACGACCTGCAGAACGAGAGCTCGATCGTCGGCAACTTCCCGACCGTGCTGATGATGCGCGACTTCGGCACCGACGCGCAGAAGGCCGAGTGGATGCCCGGCTTCCTCGACGGCACCCGCCGGCTGGCGTTCGGGCTCACCGAGCCGAACCACGGCTCCGACGCGACCTACCTCGAGACCACCGCCGTCCGCGACGGCGACGAGTGGGTGATCAACGGGCAGAAGCGGTTCAACTCGGGCCTGCACCACGCGACCCACGACATCATCTTCGCCCGCACGTCCGGCGAGCCCGGCTCGCCCGCTCGGCATCACCGCGTTCCTCGTGCCGACCGACGCGCCCGGCTTCAGCGTCGACTTCTTCTGGTGGACGTTCAACATGCCGACCGACCACGCCGAGGTCACGCATGACCGACGTGCGCGTCGGCGCCGACGCGCTGTTCGGTCGGGTCGACCACGGCCTCGAGCTCGCGCAGCACTTCGTGCACGAGAACCGGATCCGCCAGGCCGCGTCGTCGCTCGGCGCCGCGCAGTACTGCATCGACGAGGCCGTCGCCTACGCCAACAGCCGCACGACGTGGGGCAAGCCGCTGTCGCGCAACCAGGGCATCCAGTTCCCGCTCGTCGAGCTGCACACCGAGGCCGCGATGCTGCGCCAGCTCATCCGGTAGACGGCCTGGCCGCTCGACCGCCAGCACCACATGGAGGTCACGCACCTGGTGGCGATGTGCAACTACCGGGCCAACCGGCTGGCGTGCGACGCCGCCGACCGGGCGATGCAGACCTGCGGCGGCGTCGGCTACAGCCGCCACATGCCCTTCGAGCACATCTACCGGCACCACCGCCGCTACCGCATCACCGAGGGCTCCGAGGAGATCCAGATGCGCAAGGTCGGCCAGCAGCTCTTCGGCTTCGGACGGAAGTCCACGGCGTAGCAGAGGGCAAGGCCGCGGCGACGGCAGCGGACGCCACCGGAGCCCACCCCGGCGAGGCAATAGCTCCCGCTGGACAGAGCCCGAGGCAATCGGTCCCGCATGTGGGACCAAACGCCTCGAGATGCCGCGACCGGGACCTACTGCCTCGGGATCGGACGACGGTGACCTGGCGTGGCGACACCGGCCGCTCGGCGGTGCCTCGCTGCGCCCTCAGATCGTCTTGCGTCACACCTTGGCGACCTCCACGAGGTTGTCGTGGAAGGCGGTGCCGCCGCCGAGGTCGGTCGACACGTCGCTCGTCAGGGTGTTGCAGCTCACGCCGCCGGAGGCCTCGAGGGGCCAGCCGAACGGCACGCTCACGAGCCGGGGACGGACCCGATCGGAGATGGTGGCGACCAGCTCCATCGCGCCTCGGTCGTTCCAGACGCGGACGCGGTCGCCGTCCGCGATGCCCCGCTCGGCGGCGTCGGCCGCGCTGATCTCCAGCCGGGGTTCGCCCTCGGGGACCGTGTGGGCCTCGAGCGTCTGGTAGCTCGAGTTGAGGAAGCGCTGGTGTCGCTTCGAGGTGATGCACGACAGCGGGAACCGCGCACGCAGCTGGGGGTCGCCGTGCAGGCCCTCGCGGGCCGGGAGCCACGTGGGCAGCGGATCGAGGCCGCGGTCGGCGAGGCCCGGTGCCAGGAGCTCGGCCTTGCCGCTCGGGGTGGCGAAGCCACCGTCCGCGTACGGTCGCCAGTCGACCGGGCGCCTCACCTTGATCGAGCCCTCGCGGGCCAGCCGCTCGAAGGTGATGCCCTCCATGAACGGATGCGACGTGCCCGCCAGCAGCTCGCGCAGCAGGTCCTCGTCGCTCGCCTGCAGCTCGGGCCGATCGAGACCGAGCGCGGCCGCGAGTCGCCGGAAGACCTCGGTGTTGGGCAGGGCCTCGCCCAGCGGCTCGATGGCGGGCTGGTTGAGCGTGAGGTAGAGGTGGCCCCAGGACGGCATCAGGTCGAGGTGCTCGATCTGTGTGGTCGCAGGGAGCACGACGTCGGCGTAGCGGGCGGTGTCCGTCACGAACTGCTCGATCACGACCGTGAAGAGGTCCTCCCGCTGGAGGCCGGCGAGGACCTTGGCCTGGTTCGGGACGATCGCGGCCGGGTTGCAGTTGTAGACGACGAGCCCCCGCACGGCCTCGTCGTCGGGCAGCTCGGTGAGGGCTTCGCCGAGCTTGCCCATCTCGATCGGGCGACGGGGGTGCGGGCGCAGGTCGGGCCGACGCAGCGCGGCGATCGGGAGGAGCTCGTCGAACAGCGGATCGATGCTGCGCACGAGGCCGCCGCCGCGGTGGCGCCACGCGCCGATGAGGACGGGGAGGCAGCTGATCGCCCGGTAGGCCATGGCGCCGTTCTCGCGGTGCTCCATCCCGATGAGCACCCGGATGGCGGACGGCTCGCCCTCGCCGTACAGGACGGCCAGGCGCTCGACGTCGGCCACGTCGAGCCCGCAGATCTCCGCCGCCCGCTCCGGCGGCCAGTCCTGGAGGCGCTCGACGAGCTCGTCGTACCCCGCCGCGTGGTCGCGCACGTAGTCGTGGTCGACGAGGCTCTTGGCCACGAGGACGTGCATCATCCCGAGCGCGAGGGCGGCGTCCGTGCCCGGGAGCAGCTGCACGTGCTCGTCGCACGCCGTGGCGGTGCGGGTGCGCAGCGGGTCGATGCAGACGACGTGGGCGCCGGCCGCCTTGGCTTCCTCGAGGATCGGCCAGAGGTGGCGGTTCGTGACAAGGGTGTTGGTGCTCCAGAGGAGGATCACGCGGCTGTGGCGCAGGTCCTCCGGGTCGATCCCGATGCCGGTGCCCTGAGTGACCCGGATGCCGGCCTCCGCCGTGTTGCCGCAGAGGCCGCCGACCACGGTGCTGACGCCGAGCGTGTTGAAGAGGCGCTCCGACATCGTGCGGCACTGCAGGATCCCCTGGTTGCCCGCATAGCCGAACGGGAGGATCGATGCGGGCCCGTGCTCGTCGAGCAGCTGCTGCCACCGCGCCGCTATCCGCGCCGAGCGCGTCGTCCCACGTCGCGCGCTCGAAGGACGCCGTGCCCTTCGGCCCGGTGCGCACGAGCGGGTGCAGGACCCGGTCAGGGTGGTGGACGCGGTCGAGGAAGCGGTTGACCTTCGGGCACAGCTCGCCGCGCGTGAAGGGGTGCGACGCCTGGCCGCGAAGGCGCACCGCTCGGCCATCGCGCACGGTCACGTCCCACACGCACGAGTCGGGGCAGTCGTGGTGGCACACCCCCGTCACGACGTGCTCGACCACCGGTCCAGCCTAGAGACCTGGCGAGTGCGAGGATCTGAGGATGGCGAAGTGGACCGCTGCGGACATCCCCGACCAGTCCGGGCGCACCATCCTGATCACAGGATCCAACAGCGGGCTCGGCCTGCGCTCGGCGGAGGCGCTGGCCGCCAAGGGCGCCCGGGTGCTGATGGCGTGCCGCAACGCCACCAAGGCGGCGGCCGCCCGCGAGGCCGTGGCCGCCCAGGCCACCGGCGTCGCGCCGGAGGTCGTGCCGCTCGACCTCTCGTCACTGGCCTCGGTGGCCGCCTGCGCCGAGCAGCTGACCGCGGCGCTCGGGCACCTCGACGTCCTCATGAACAACGCCGGGATCATGGCAGTTCCCAAGGCGCAGACCGTCGACGGCTTCGAGAGTCAGATCGGCACGAACCACCTCGGTCACTTCGCGCTCACCGGCCAGCTCCTGCCGCTGCTCCTCGCGGCGCCGGAGCCTCGGGTGGTGACGGTCGCATCGAACGCCCACAAGCTCGGTCGGGTGGATCCCGACGACCTCTTCTTCGAGCGGCGCCACTACTCGCGATGGGCCGCCTACGGGCAGACGAAGCTGGCCAACCTCCTCTTCACCGGTGAGCTCCAGCGTCGCGCCGTTGCCGCCGGCACCGTCCTCACCGCCACCTCTGCCCACCCGGGCTACGCCGCCACGAACCTGACCTCCGGCCCCGCCCTCGGGGCCGCACTGCTCAAGCCGGTCCTCGCGCTCGGTGACCGTCTCTTCGGCCAGCCGGACCACATGGGTGCCCTCCCGCAGCTCTACGCGGCGACGATGCCCGACGTGCTGCCCGACGACTACTGGGGTCCGGACGCCTTCCGCGAGCAGCGCGGCCACCCGACGCGCGTCGGTCGCACGGACCGTGCCAGAGACCGCGAGGTCGCCGCTCGCCTCTGGGCGCGCAGCGAGGAGCTCACCGGCGTCACGTACCCCTGGCCCGCGGAGGACGGCTGACCATGCTCGAGATGCGCGACACCTGTGAGCGGTGCGGGACCGGACTGCCCGAGGCAGCCGATGCCCGGATCTGCAGCTTCGAGTGCACGTTCTGCGTGCCCTGCGCCGACGAGATGGCGTCCGTCTGCCCCAACTGCAGCGGCGAGCTCGTCGCCCGCCCCGAGCACGCGCCGCGGCTGGCTGACGAAGGGCAAGGGCGCGGCGAGGCGGCGCCGCGCCGCGGGAGTCCTCCGGTGAGGCAATAGGTCCCGTCACGGGCCGGCCGAGGCGTGGTGTCCCGTATGCGGGACCGAGTGCCTCGAGAGCACGAAAGCGGGACCTATTGCCTCGCGCCCTTGGGGTTCCCCTAGCGAGCGGAGGCGATGAAGTCGTCGAGCAGCGCAGCCAGTCGGAGGGGGTCGTCGCCCTGCACGCTGTGGCCGGCCTCGGTGACGTGCTCGATGCGAGCCCCCGGCTGTCGCCGGACGAGCTCCGCCTCCGCCTCGTCGTCCACGACGGATCCCGGACGCATGCCGCGCACGAGCATGAGGGGCACGGCGATCGCCTCGAGCGCCGCCCAGAGATCGTCGGCGGGCAGCGAGCGCTCGGGTGACGCGTCGCCGTCGGTGAACCGGCGGTAGCGCCACACCCAGCTGCCGTCCTCGCGCTGCAGGGCGTTGTGGAGGATGCCCCGTCGCAGCGAGGACTCCGAGCGGGTGGGGTTGTACTCCATCGTGCGCGCGAGGAGCTCGTCGAAGTCGGCGAAGCTCTCCGGCCCGTTGACGAAGGCGACGATCGCGGCCGCGCCGGGGCCGTCGACGCGCGGGGTGACGTCGACGAGCACGACCTTGCGCACGAGGTCCGGGTGGCCGTCGGCGAGCGCGATCGTGGTCAGGCCACCCAGCGACATGCCGACGACGCCGAGCGCGTCAGGCGCCAGTGCCCGGACGGCGACGGCGACGTCGCCGGCGTTCGTCCGCACGTCGAGGCTTCCTTCGGCCGGCGCATCCGAGTGGCCGTGCCCCGGGAGGTCGATGGCCACGAGCGGGCGCCCGAGCGCCATCGCCACCGTGTCCCAGGTGTGGGCGTTCTGGGCGCCACCGTGCAGCAGCACCAGCTCGGGTGGAGCCGTCCCCCACACCAGGGCGCTGAGATGCCGGCCGGGGCCGACCTCGACGGAGGCGCGGCGAACGACGGGTGGCCCGTCGTAGGGGAGCCCGAACTCCGCCGCGTTCTCGTGGAACAACCCGAGCTCGTCGTAGGCGACGCGATCACCCATCGCCGCAGCCTGCCACGACGACGCCCTTGTAGGTTCAACCAGCGATGGGGCACATCACGGCACCGCGCTTCGAGCGCTCGGTGAAGGTCCGGCACGGTCGCGTGCTGGGCGTGGCCGAGTTCGGTCCGCCGGACGGCAAGGGACTCTTCTGGCTGCACGGCACGCCGGGCGCGCGACGTCAGATCCCCGAAGAGGCCCGGCAGCTGGCCGAGGCGCGCGGCCTGAGGGTGATCGGGATCGATCGGCCCGGCGTCGGGCTGTCCCCGCCGCACCAGTACGAGTCCGTTGCCGACTTCGTACCGGACCTCGAGCTGGTGGCCGATCAGCTCGGCGTGGAGCGGTTCTCCACCGTCGGGCTGTCCGGTGGCGGTCCGTACGCGATGGCCGCCGCGGCGCGCCTGCCCGACCGCGTGGCGTCCGTCGGCGTCCTCGGTGGCGTCGTGCCGACCGTGGGGCCCGACGCCGCGCCGGGGGGACTGGTCGGGTTGGCCCACCGGCTCCGGTACCTGCTGCCCGTGGTCGAGGTGCCGGCCGGCTACGCGCTGCAGACCTTCGTCCGCCTGGCCCGGCCCCTGGGCCCACAGGTCCTCGAGCTGTACTCCCGTGTCTCGCCGCCGGGTGACCGCGAGGTGCTTCGCCGGCCGGAGGTCGGGGCGATGTTCCTCGACGACATCCTGGAGAACGGCAGCCGCGGGCTCCGGTCGGTGGTCCACGACGGCATCCTGTTCACACGCGAGTGGGGCTTCACGGCGGAGGACGTCGCGGTCCCCCTCACCTGGTGGCACGGAGATGCCGACCACATCGTGCCGCTCGCCCACGCCGAGCACCTCGTGCCGCGCATCCCCGGCGCGACACTGCACGTGCGCCCCGGCGAGAGCCATCTGGGCGGGATGGGGATCGCGGAGGAGGTGGTCTCGACCGTGATGCGCTGGTGAGGCGCTGACCCTACGCTCGGCCGAATGAGCCTCCCTGCGCCCGCCGCTGACCGCACCTGTCTGATCACCGGCGCGTCCTCTGGCATCGGTGCCGACCTGGCCCGGCAGCTGGCCGCGAAGGGGCATGGGGTGACGCTGGTGGCGCGTCGCGAGGAGCTCCTCCGGGCACTGGCCCAGGAGCTGACCGCAGCGAACGACATCCGGGCCGAGGTGGTCGTGTGCGACCTGAGCGACGAAGCCGAGCGCGGCCCGCTCGCGGCCACCATCGAGAAGCGGGGCCTCACCGTCGACCTCCTGGTGAACAACGCCGGCTTCTCCACCACCGGCCCGGTGCACGAGTGCGACCCGGCGCGTGAGGTGGCCATGATCCGCACGGACGTCGAGGCCGTCGCCCACCTGTGCAGCACGTTCCTGCCCGGGATGGTGGCGAGAGGCCGGGGAGCCGTGCTCAACGTGGCCTCGGTCGCCGCGTTCCAGCCGCTGCCGGGCCAGGCGGGCTACGCCGCGTGCAAGGCGTTCGTGCTGTCCTACTCCCGGGCGCTGGCGGAGGAGGTCCGCAAGCGGGGGGTGACCGTGACGGCCCTGTGCCCTGGCCCGGTCGAGACGGGGTTCGCGGAGGTGGCCGGCTTCGATGCGGCCGAGGCGGAGAGCTCGCTGCCGAGGTTCATGTGGGTGTCGTCCGCGGAGGTGGCGGCCCAGGGCATCGCCGGGCTGGAGAAGGGCCGCCAGGTGGTGATCCCGGGTGCCCCGAACTGGATCGGCGCCGGCGTGGGCCACCTCACGCCCCGCCGGCTCCTGATGCCGCTGCTCGCCAGCCGGCACCCGTCCCTGAAGGACTGATCGGTACCCTCGCGCGATGGACGAGCTCGGGCACCCGGTGTGGGACGCGGACAACCACTACTACGAGGCGCTGGACACGTTCACCCGTCACCTCGACCCGGCCCTCGGACCGCGCACCGTGCAGTGGGCCACGATCGAGGGCCGGCAGTACCACGTGCTCGGTGGGAAGGTCAGCCGGGCCGTCACCAACGCCACCTTCGACCCCATCTCCAAGCCGGGCTGCCTCAGCGAGTACTTCCGCGGCAACCCGAACCAGGTGAACCCGCTCGAGCTCCTCCGCGATCACGAGCCGATCCGGCCCGAGTACCGCGATCCTGCCGCCCGCGTGCGCGTGCTCGACGAGCAGGGGCTCGCCGGCTGCTTCCTGTTCCCCACGCTCGGCATGATCTACGAGGAGCCGCTCAAGGACGACCCGGAGGCCGTCTGCATCACGTTCCGGGCGTTCAACCGCTGGCTCGCCGAGGACTGGACCTTCGATCACCAGGGTCGGATCCTCACCGCCCCCTACCTCTCGCTGGCCGACGAACGCTGGGCGGTCGAGGAGCTCGAGTGGGCGCTCGACCAAGGCGCGCGTCTGATCGTGATGCGCGCGGGTGCGCCCACCACCGTCACCGGTCGTCGCAGCCCCTTCGACTCGTCGTTCGACCCGTTCTGGGCCCGCGTCGACGAGGCCGGCATCACCGTGGTGGTGCACGCGGGGGACAGCGGCCAGTCGTCGAACGGCTACGCGGTCGACGGCTTTGCGGCGAACTTCCGGCAGTCCGACTTCCGGCCCACGATCAAGAGCTTCCACATCGAGGAGGCCGTGCACGACTTCCTCCTGTCGATGACCCTCGCCGGCCACTTCAAGAAGTTCCCGAACCTGCGCATCGCTTCGGTCGAGAACGGCGCTGAGTTCCTCCCCGATCTGTTCCGCAAGCTCCGGTCGCAGGACAAGAGGATGCCCGGCTACTTCGGGGAGGATCCGGTCGAGCAGTTCCGGCGGCACGTCTGGATCAACCCCTTCTGGGAGGACGACCTCCAGACGGTGGTGTCGCTGATGGGCGCCGACCGGGTGATCTTCGGTTCCGACTGGCCCCACATCGAAGCCCTGCCGCACCCGCTGGACTACCTGCCGGAGACGAAGCCGCTGTCGCCGGCGGACCGCCGGCTGGTGCTCCACGACAACGCCGTGGCCCTCGCGACACCGCAGATGCTGTGATCTGACGCCGCTCGGCGTATCCTCTCCGTGGGCCTCCGGCGCCGGACAGCGCCGACCACCTGCATGCCAGAACTCACACGTGCTCTCGAAGCCGCGGCGTGGGCAGCAGCTGAGGGCATCGCCACCGCTGAGCAGCGGTCGTTGCTCGAAGCCGATCCCGTCGCATGGCGCTTGATCCTCGAGCGGCTGATGGACGAGACCGAGGACAACCTCGAGTCCGTCAGCAACCTCGAGGGGCCCGAGCGCGCCCAGGTGATGGGCGACATCGAAGCCGACCTCGACCGCCTCGAGGCCGCCTACGACCTGCTGATCGGCTCGACGAGCACCGGATCCGAGGTCCTCATCCCCACCGCAGACCCCACCGGCGAGATCCGGCTCCAGGCGTCGTGGGCGAACGGCTCGATCGTCGTGTGGGCGGGCGGGCCCGACATGGTCGCCCACAAGAACGCCGACCTCGCCGACCGCCTCGAGGCGCTCGGCGGTCCGAGCCTCGGCTGGGCGGTCCACGCCGACGTCACCCTGCCGAACGGCCTCAAGGCCGCCGCGCTGTCGATCCCGGTCGAGGAGGCCCTCGGCTGGCTGGTCGTCGCGGTCGGCGGCGGGCAGGGCGACGAGGACGGCGTGGGCGCGAGCGTTCGGTGGCTCGGGCGGGTCGCGGTGGCGGCGGTCGCCCTCGTCGCCCAGGGCCGCATCGTCCCCAGCCTCCGCACCCAGCGCCACCCCGAGGGCAAGGTCATGGACCTCAGCGTGCGTTGGTCGCCCGCCCGGGTCGATGACGCCGAGATCGCCCGGCTCGCCGGTGCCATGCCCGGACCGGTCGCCGTGCTGTCCCGCAAGGACGCCGCGCACCGTCACCCTCGAGGTGATCGGCGCCGTGGTGGACGCCATCGCCCTGGAGGCCGGCGAGAAGCTCGAGCGGCCCGCCACCCCACCGGTGATCCGCAACGCGGCCGATGTCGGGGAGGCATTCGTCGCCCGCCTCGACGGCTCGCCGTTCCGGGCGCCGATCCCTGCCGGTGCCGAGGTGTCGAAACGCCTCGACCAGTGGTCGAACCAGGTCAGCGGCGTGGCCAAGACCACCCTCGTGCTGCAGCTCGACCCGCCCGACCGCGGCGACGCCTGGTTCCTCTCCGTGCTCGGCCGCGGTGCCGAGGGCGGCCTGCTGCCCATCGAGCAAGCCCTCACCGACAGCAAGCGCACGCAGCACCTCGCCGACGAGATCGTCCGGCTCGAGCGCCTCTACGACAAGCTCGGACGCGCCGGGGGCCTGCGCCGCGGCCAGGTGTACCTGAGCCAGGACGAGGCCTGGGAGCTCATGACCGTCACCGGTCCGGCCCTCGAGTCCGCCGGCTTCGAGGTTCGCGTGCCGGCGATGTCGCGCCGCAAGCCCACCCCCGCGCTCCGCCTCTTCGTCGAACCGACCGGTGAGACCGTGGTCGGTGCCAACCAGCTCAGCGACGTGCGCTGGTCCGCCGTGTTCGACGACGTCGAGCTCACGGCCGCCGATGTGGCGCGCCTGGCCGCGGAGGCCCGCCCGCTCGTGCGCTCCCACGGCAAGTGGGTGGAGCTCGACCGCGTCGATCTCAAGGAGGCCGCCGCCGCCCTCGCCGAGCGCGCCGGCACCGACAAGCTCACCGGCGCCGAGATCCTGCGCCAGGTCGTCGGCCTCGAGGGCACGCCGTTCGGCGCCGGCCTCACGGTCGACGGCAGCGGCTGGGTCACCGACCTGCTCGAGAAGGCCAGCGCCGCGCCGACCGCCCCCGTCACCAAGCCCGAGGGGTTCGTCGGCGAGCTCCGCTCGTACCAGGCCGAGGCGCTCGGCTGGCTGGGCTTCCTCGACGCCGTCGGGCTCGGCGGCTGCCTCGCGCTCGACATGGGCCTCGGCAAGACGCCCACCGTCCTGGCCCACCTCGCCCGCACGCAGGGTGCGGGGCCGGCGCTGGTCATCGCGCCGCCTGCCGTTGTGGGCAACTGGGCCGCCGAGGCCGCGCGGTTCACGCCCGGGCTACGGGTCGTCGTGCACCACGGCGCGTCTCGTGCGTCCGCCGAGGAGCTGGAGGCCGAGGTGGCCGACGCCGACGTGTTCATCACCACCTACGGCACCGCCGTCCGTGACATCGACGCGCTCGAGCAGCACGACTGGGACCGTCTCGTGCTCGACGAGGCGCAGGCGATCAAGAACCACACCAACGAGACGTCTCAGGTGCTCCGCCGCATCGAGGCCCGCACGCGCCTCGCCCTCACCGGCACGCCGATCGAGAACGGGCTCGGCGACCTGTGGTCGATCCTCGACTTCACGAACCCCGGGCTCGTCGGCGGCCGCACCACGTTCATCAGCCAGCTGTCCGGCGAGGGCGAGCAGGCGCTGCACGCGCTCAACGGGATCCTCGTCTTCCGCCGCACGAAGACCGAGCCGAGCGTGGCCGCCGAGCTGCCCGACCGCATCGACGAGCTCGACCACTGCACGATGACCGCGGAGCAGATCGGCCTCTACCAGGCCGTGCTCGACGGGCTCGTGGTGCAGGCCGAGGGCGCCGAGCGCGACGTGAAGCAGGGCGCGATCCTCGCCGCCATCACCGCCCTCAAGCAGATCTGCAACCACCCGTGGAACTACCAGGCGGACGACAAGCCCCTCGCCGGTCGATCGGGCAAGCTCAACCGCCTCGAGGAGGTCGTGGAGCAGGTCTTCGAGGCCGACGAGCGGATCCTGATCTTCACGCAGTTCGCCACGTGGGGCGTGCGGCTCGCGGCGCACCTGAGCGAGGTCACCGGCAAGCCGATCCACTGCTATCACGGCGGCCTCGCGCGCGGGCGCACGCGACGCGATGATCAAGGAGTTCCAGGAGGGCGCCGGCGCTGGCGCCATCGTGCTGTCGCTCAAGGCGGGCGGCACCGGGCTCAACCTCACCGCCGCCAACCACGTCGTCCTCTACGACCGCTGGTGGAACCCCGCCGTCGAGGACCAGGCCCGCGACCGCGCCTGGCGCATCGGCCAGACCCGCACGGTGCTGTCGCACCGGCTCGTGTGCCCGGGCACCGTCGACGAGCGCGTCGAGGAGGTGGTGGGCGGCAAGCGCCGCATCGCCGACCTCGTGCTCCCGAAGAGCAGCTCGCTCGCCGACCTCGATCCCGATCAGCTGCGCGCCGCTCTCGGCCTCCGGACCGACCAGCTCCTCGCGGAGGACGACATCTGATGGCTCAGCAGGGGAAGAAGCGGTCGTCGCAGCGCAAGCGCGGCGGTGGTGGCAAGCACAAGCCGGTCGACATCTGGCGTCCCGTGCCGCCGCTGCCCGACCCCGAGCCCATCGCGCCGGCCACGGATCCCACGGCCCTGCTGCGCAGCATCGGCGCCCCGCCGCTGCGGGCCCGCAGCGACATGGCCGAGGCGTACCTCGTGGCCGTCGCCGAGCGAGCCGCCGGCCTCGCCACCGCCCTCGCCGCCGCCGCGAACCTCCTGGCCGAACCCGCCACCGACGACGCCGACTGACCTCCCACTCCGACCGCACCCCAACCCCTTCGCGAGCCTGTGTTGGATCCTCAACCGGAAGTTGAGGATCCAACACAAGTTCGGGGTTGCACCCGGCGTGTCCGGATCTGACCGGCGCGTGCGGGCTGCAACCGGCACGATGGCGCGATGAGCGTCCAGGCCGTGACCACCACGGGCATCTACTGCGTGCCGTCGTGCTCGGCCCGGCCCCATCCGGGGAACGTCGTGCGGTACGGCTCCCCGGCGGCAGCCGAGGCGGCCGGGTTCCGGGCGTGCCTGCGGTGCCGGCCGTACCGCAGCGCGCCCGTCACGACGACCGGACCCGAGCTGGTGTGCCGGGCGGCGCACCTGATCGGTGAGGGCGCGCTCGACGGCGGCACCGAGGACGACCTCGCGCGTCGGCTCGGCGTCTCGGCCCGCCACCTGCGGCGGCTGTTCGGCGAGCACGTCGGCACGACGCCCGACCGCCTGGCTCGCAGCCACCGGACGCACTTCGCCCGGCGACTCCTCGACGACACCGACCTCACGGTCACCGACATCGCGTGGGCGAGCGGGTTCGGCAGCCTGCGCCAGCTCAACCGAGCCTGTCAGGAGATCTTCCGGGCCTCGCCCACCGAGCTCCGAGCGCGCCGTCGCAGGAGCGACCGGCTCGTGGCCGACGGCGGACTCGTGCTGCGCCTGCCGTTCCACGGGCCGCTCGACTGGGATCGCATGCTGGGCTACTTCGAGCGACGGGCCATCGCGGGCGTGGAGCACGTCGCCGGCGGCACCTATCGGCGCACGATCACCGTCGACGGGGACCCGGGCGTGCTCGAGGTCATCAGCGGTGGATCCGACCACCTCGTGCTGCGGGCGCACCTCCCGCACGTCGGCGGGCTCATCCACGTGGTGCAGGGCACCCGCCGCATCTTCGCCCTCGACCGCGATCCGTCCGCGGCCGACCAGCACCTGGGTGCCGATCCGGTGCTCGCGCCGCTGGTCGCCGCCAGCCCGGGGCTGCGCGTGCCGGGCACGTGGGACGCCTACGAGACCGGTGTGCGAGCGATCGTCGGTCAGCAGGTGAGCGTGGCCGGTGCCAGCACGGTGACGGGCCGGATCGTCGAGCGGGTCGGCCGCCCCGTGCCGGGTCTCGAGGCGTTCGGGCTCACCCACACGTTCCCCGACCCGCCGACGCTCGCGACCGCCGACCTGGGCGGCATCGGGATGCCCGGCGCGCGGGCCGCGGCCATCAAGGCGTTCGCGGCCGCCGTCGACAAGGGCGACGTGCCGCTCGACGGCAGCCTCTCGCTCGACGACCTGCTCGCTGCCATCTGCGTCGTCCCCGGCCTCGGGCCGTGGACGGCAGGCGTCATCGCGCTGCGGCTCGGCGAACCCGACACGTTCCCCGCGGCCGACCTCGGCCTCCGTCGCGCTGCCAACCCGGGCGGCGAGGCGCTGACCACCGACGAGCTCGTGGCCCGAGCCGAGGCCTGGCGTCCCCACCGGGCCGCCGCCGCCCTGCACCTCTGGCTCAGCGAGTCCGGCGGCTGACGTCTGCGACCCGAGGCAATGGGTCCCGCTCGCTGGTTCCCGAGGTCATTCGTCCCACATCCGGGACTCCATGCCTCATGCTCGCCGGATCGGGACCCATTGCCTCGCCACTGCAACGCAGGACGCGGGCCAACGCCTCACGAATCGTCGTCCGTGCTCGCGCGGCCGTGCTTCCAGTAGCCGCGCACCGTGCACTGCGAGCGCGGGAGGCCGCGCTGGTCGAAGAGGTGCTTGCGGATGCGATGGACGGCAGCGGCCTCACCGGCGGCCCAGACGCGCGCCGCCGGGCAGATGTCCGCCGCCTCGACGGCCCCGACGAGCGCGTCGCCAGGCGGGGCGCCGGGGGCGAGGTCGCGCCAGGTGACGGTGGCGCCGGGGTGGGAGGGGAGCTCGAACCGCGCGTCGGGATGCGCAACCTCCGCCAGCACGGCGATCGCCGCCGATGGCGGCAGCGCCTCGAGCAGCACACTGATCGCCGGGAGCGCCGACTCGTCGCCGGCGAGGACGTACTGCGTGGCTGACTCGTCGATCGTGTAGCCGCGGCCCGTGCCGGACAGGGCGGCTGCCGTACCCGGTTCCACTGCAGCGGCCCATGTCGACAGCGGCCCGTCGCCGTGCAGCACGATCTCGACGTCGAGCTCTTGTCGCTCGGCGTTCCAGCGTCGTGGGGTGAGCGTGCGCAGCGGCGGCCGGGAGCCGTCGGGGAGCAGGAACTCGTTGCCGTTCCACGTCGGCATCGCGAGCGCGCCGCCGGTCGGGAGCAGCAACCGCACGCTGGCGGCGGGCAGCCCGGGCTCCAACCCCTCGAGCTCCGGCCCGCCGAGCGTCACCCGCACGAGGCGCGGCGTCACGGTCTGCCGCCGGACGACCGTCAGCCGTCGCAGCGGCGGCGGCTCACGTCGGATGCGCATCGGATCGGGCACCCGGGTGAGCGTACGAGCGTCCGATGTCGGTCAGTCGGGTGCGGGGAGGCCCATGGGGTTGGGGAAGCGGATGACGCCGGCACCGGCGATGCGACCGGCCAGCCGGGCGAGGGTCGTGACGGTCTGCTCCAGCGCGTCATCCGCGACGTGGGTCCATGGCTCGGCCGCCAGCTCGTCCGTGCGGCGTTCGACGGCCGCGTGGAGCTCGCGTCCCGCCTCGGTTGCGACGCCGTCGCCATCCACGAGCCCGCGCCGAGCGAGTGCGTCGGTCGCGGCGTCCCAGTCGTCGTCGGACCACCCGCGGGCGGGCTGCGTCACGTCGCGCGGGGCCCCGCCCATCGCCGCGGCCAGGACATGGGCACTGCAGCCGTCGATGCCGTTGGCCAGCAGCGTCGCGTTGTGCCCGTCGCCGCGGTGCTCGCGAAGCAGGGTGAGCCCGTGCCACAGCGAGAGGAGCGGCTCCCCGGGCCAGGGCAGGGAGACGTTGGCGCCGAACAGCGCCCGCCCCGCCACCGACGCCCGTGGCACGACGTCGCGCAGCACGTCGGCGGCCGGTGCGAGGTCTGGAGCAGCGGCGTCGTCACCGAGGGCCTCGCGCAGGGCGTCGTCCGCGCCGGCCAGCCGCGCGGCCAGCGCCTCGTCCGGTGAGACGATCGTCCACACCTCGGGCAGCGCTCGGGAGACCATCGCCGGGTGGAAGTTGTAGAAGGTGGCCGTCACCGGGCCCGGGCCGGTCTCGCCGAACGGGGCGGCCCGGGTGGCGAAGTAGCCGCGCCAGAACCCACGGATCCCGGCCGTCGACCAGGCCGCCGCCGACGCCGGATGGAAGTAGATGATGGCGTGGACGGGCTCGCCCACCCGCCACAGTCGTCGTGCGAAGGAAGCCTGCATCGCTCCAGCCTGCCCGGCGCGCTCGTGGCTGGTACAAGGAGAAGATGCAGCACGAGGTGACCACCACGATCGCCGCCCCCGCCGACCGGGTGTGGGCGATCCTGTCCGACGTCGAGCGCTGGCCCACCTGGACCGCGTCGGTGACCTCCGTCGTGCTCGACGGGCCCCTCGCCGAGGGCGCCAAGGCGAAGATCCGCCAGCCGAAGCTCCCGGTGACGACCTGGACGGTCACCGAGGTCGTGCCCGGTCGCTCGTTCACCTGGGAGGCAAGGGCGCCCGGGAGCCACGCCACCGGCCGCCACGAGGTCACACCCACCGGCGAGGGCAGCTGCGAGGTGCGTCTCGCCATCGAACAAGCCGGCCCGCTCGGCGCCCTCGTCGGCCTCGTCTACCGGGGTCTCACCAAGCGCTACGTCCAGATGGAGTCCGACGGCCTCACCGCCGAGTCCGCCAAGCCCATCTGACGGTCAGGGCGTGGCGGTGATGAGGAGGAAGGGGGCCGGGAGGGTGCACGAGCCGTCGGTGGCCACGTTCGACTCCTCGATGGCCTCGAGCAGGAGGGCCTTGCCCTCTTCGGCCCTGCCGATCGCGTCGAGGGCGTCGACGAAGGCGACGAAGGGCCCCGCGGCGGTCGAGAAGGTCTCCAGAGCGGCCTCAGCCGACGGGAAGCGCCAGGCGAAGTTCCGCTGCTCGGCCTTGGTCGACAGCCCCGCCGCGGCCAGCCGCCCCCGTGCCACGTCCAGGTCGCCCCACTCGTCGGGTGAGGGCGCCCCGGCCAGCGCCGGCGGCGTGAGGTGCGCCACCTTGGCGCGCCACGTGATCGACCAGCCGGTCGACGCCCACGTCGTGATGGCGATGCGGCCACCGGGCCGGCACACGCGGGCCAGCTCTCGGGCCGCAGCGGCGTGGTCGGGGGCGAAGATCACGCCCATCACGCTCATCACGACGTCGAACGCCTCGTCGGGGAGGTCGAGCGCCTGGGCGTCGCCGACGCGGAGGTCGACGGTCACCTTCTCGGCCGCGCACCGGGCGCGGGCCCGCTCGATCTGGGCCGGGGCGAGGTCGATCCCGGTGACCTTGGCGCCGCGCCGGGCGGCGAGGATGGCGGCGTTCCCATCGCCCACCGCCACGTCCAGCACCGCCTCACCCGTCTGGATGTCGAGCGCCTTGACCACCGTCTCGCTGATCGGCAGGAGGTGGCGGGCGACGACCGGGTAGTCGCCGATCGTCCACATCCGCGTGTGGACGTCGTGGGGGTCGTCGGCAGGCATGACCGCGAGTCTGGTCGCGCGGGTCGGCGTGGAGCGAAGCCGCGCCGGCGCTCGGCTCAGCCGACGCGAGAGGTGCGGCCCGCCCAGTGGGGGTCGCGCAGCTGGCGCTTCAGGATCTTGCCGGACGCACTGCGGGGGATCTCGTCCATCAGCTCGAGGGAGCGGGGCACCTTGTACCCGGCGAGGTGATCTCGGCAGAAGGCCTGCACCTCGTCCTCGACAACGCGTTCGCCGTCATAGGTCGAGATCACCGCGTGCACGGCCTCCCCCCACTCGTCGTCGGGGACGCCGAACACGGCGGCGTCGGCGACGGCCGGGTGGGCGACGAGCACCGCCTCGATCTCGGCCGGGTAGATGTTGACGCCGCCGGAGATGATCATGTCGCTCTTGCGGTCGCAGATGTACAGGTACCCCTCGTCGTCCCAGTAGGCGATGTCGCCGACGGAAAGGAAGTCGCCCCGCCTGCTGGCCTCGAACTTGTCCGGGTCCTTGTAGTACGTGGCGAAGGTGGCGTCGGAGCGGATGAACACCTCGCCCGGCTCCATCGGCGTGGTGACGACCCGCCCGTCGTCGGCGATCAGCTCGATCTCGACGCCGGGGATGGGCTTGCCGCACGAACCGGGCTTCCGCATCTGGTCGGCCGGGAGCAGGACGGTGTTCACCCCGAGCTCGGTCGAGCCGTACACCTCGATGAGCGACCAGTCGTTGATCCGCTCGACGTACTTCTTCTTGAGCTCGAACGGCCACGGCGCGGCATTGGCGATCAGGCGCTGCATCGATGAGGTGTCGTACTTCGCCCGCACCGCTTCTGGTAGGTCCACGACCCGGCGGATCGGCGTGGGCGCCGAGAACGACGTCGTCACCTTGTGCGTGTCCACCAGGCGCAGCCACTCCTCGGGGTCGAAGTGCCGCTGCACGACGACCGACCCGCCGAGGGCCTGCACGGCGAGCATGAACCCCAGCGGCGCGGAGTGGTAGAGCGGGCCGGTCGACACGTACACGTCGCTCGGGACCCAGCCCACCAGCTCGATGAAGGCGGCCGTGTCGGCCGCGTTGGTGGTGGTGCGACGGACCGTGCCCTTCGGCCTTCCGGTCGTGCCCGAGGTGTAGATCATCGTGGTGCCGGCGGTGGGGTCGTCGCCCTCACGGTGGGGTTCGTCGGCGGACGCTTCGGCGGCCTCGGCGTCGAGGTCGCGCGCCCACCCCGGCGTCCGCGTGCCGTGCGCGCGGAAGGCCAGCCACTCCCGCACCCGGTCGCACACCGAGCGGACAGGTTCGAGCTGGGCCACCTGCTCGACGTCGAACAGGACGACGACGGCGTCGCAGTTGTCGATGACGTACTGCGCCTCGTCGGGAGCCAGCCGGTAGTTCATGGGGACGCACACCGCGCCGACCTTGCGGGCGGCATGGTTGATCGCCACCACCTCGGCGCTGTTCTGCCCCACCCACAGCACCTTCTCGCCGGCCCGCACCCCGGCGGCGCGCAGCACGTTGCCGTACCGGTTCACCATGGCGTTGAAGTCGGCCAGGGTGAGCACCCACTCGTCGTCGATCACGGCGACGCCGTCCGGCCGTGCGCGGGCGTGCAGCGCCAAGATGTCCAGATCCGTCACCGCAAACCCCCGGGTGGTCGAGAACGCCCGAGCATGCCAGGCGGCGTGGCCCCATGACTGACCTACCCTGCGGCCATGACGGATCTCGCCACGGTCGCGCCCGCCTTCGTCGAGATGGCGCACCGCATCGTCTGGTGCACGGTCGCCACCACCGCCCCCGACGGGACGCCTCGCACGCGCATCCTCCACCCGATCTGGGAGTGGGACGGCTCGGCGCTCACCGGCTGGATCGCCACCTCGCCCCTCTCGCCGAAGGCGGCCGACCTCGCCCACCAGCCGGCCATCTCCCTCACCTACTGGGACGCCACCCACGACACGGGTACGGCCGACTGCGACACCGCGTGGGAGACCTCGGACGAGGAGCGGCGAGCGGGCTGGGACCGGTTCGCCACCGGCCCCGCACCGGTCGGCTACGACCCGTCGATCATCCCCGGCTGGGACGCCCCGACGGCGCCCGCCTTCGGCATCCTTCGTCTCATGCCGCGTCGCCTGCGCGTCATGCCCGGCTCCGTGCTGCTCCTCGGCACGGGCGAGGTCCTCACCTGGCGCGCCTGAGTCGAGTCACGCCAGGCGTCAGCTCCAGAGGGTGACGTGGGCGCTGGGGCGGAAGTGGCCGATCGTCGCGGCCACGCCTTGGAGCATCGCCTGGGTGGCGCGCGGGGTGGTGATGAAGCGGCTGAGCTCGGCGGCCGTCGACGGCACGCTGTGGCTCGGCAGGGTGATCGCGCTCCAGGTCCCCTCGGCGCGGGCGCCCCGCACGTCGAGCTCCACCAGTCGTCCCTCGGCCAGGTCGTCGGCCACGCCGAAGGTCACCGCCAAGCCGACCCCGTTGTTGCGCTTGATCTCCTCGAGCGCTGCCGCGTGGCTCTGGAAGATGCGCTCGCGCGCCTCGGGCACAGCGAAGCGATCCAGCATCACCCGCGTGACGCCGTCGCGCTCGGCGCCCGACGGTCCCAGCAGCCACAGCTCCTCCCGGAGGGCCTCGGGCCCCACCCGGCCTCGGGCCAGCGCGTGGCCGGGGCCGGCCACCACCGCCATCTGGTACTTCAGGAACACCTTCGAGGCGAGGTCGCCCACCGCAAAGGCGTCGCTCGGCCCGATCGCCATGTCCACCGCCCGGGTCGACACGAGCGACACGAGCTGGCTGTTGGGCCGCACGCTCAGCTCCACGTCGAGGTCCTTGGCCCGGCTCGTGAAGAGCTGGATGAGCCCGGGCGCCGCGTGCTCGGCGAACAGGCTGGAGGTCGCCAGCCGCAGCAGGCGGCGGCCCTGGCCCGCGGCGCTGACCTCGCGGATGGTCTGGTCCTGCAGGCCCAGCATCTCCGCCGCCCGACTGGCCAGACGCAGGCCGCCGGGGGTGAAGGCGATCCCCGCAGGGGTGCGCGTGAAGAGCGGATCGGCCAGCTCCTTGCGCAGCAGGGCCACGTGCCCCGACACGGCGGCCTCGCTGACGCCGAGCTCGGCGGCGGCCTCCTTGACCGAGCCGAGGCGCACGACGGCGGCGAAGGCACGCAGCTGCGTGGGGGTCACGCCCGCACCCTAGGCACCTAAGGGATCCCTTAGGTGGCCGTTGACCCCTGGCGAGCGGGGGCGCAGGGTGGCCCCGGCGCACCAGCCCGCCTGGTCCGCGGCGTCCCAGATCGCCACGCCCTCGGGGGGTTCACCATGCAGGTCCCGGCACCGTTCGAGTACGAGCGCGCCACCAGCGTCGACCACGCCATCTCGCTCCTGGAGCGCCTCGGCAGCGAAGCCCGGCTGGTGGCCGGCGGCCACAGCCTCCTGCCGATGATGAAGCTCCGGCTCGCCAACCTCGAGTACCTCGTCGACATCAACGACCTCCACGACGAGCTCGGCTACGTCCGGGTCGAGCCCGGCCGGATCTGCATCGGGGCCATGACCCGCCACCGCGAGCTGCTCGAGTCCGACGAGCTGGCGGCGGCCTTCCCGATCTTCCGCGACGCCGAGCGGGTCATCGCCGATCCGGTGGTGCGCAACCGCGGCACGCTCGGCGGCTCGCTGTGCCAGGCCGACCCGTCCGAGGACCTCTCGGCGGTGTGCACGACGCTGGACGCCAGCTGCGTGATCCGCGGGAGCGGCGGTGAGCGGGTCGTCTCCATGGAGGAGTTCCACCAGGGCCCGTACGAGACGGCGGTCGGCGATGCCGAGATCCTCACCGAGATCCGCATCCCCATCCGGCCGGGCGGATCGAGCGCCTACGAGAAGGTGGAGCGCCGGGCCGGTGACTGGGCAATCGTCTCGGCCGGCGCCGCGGTGTGGATGGACGGTGGTGTGATCACCGACGCCCGGGTGGGCCTGGCGGCCGTCGGCCCGAACACCACCGGCATCCCGGCCATCTCCGAGGCCCTCCGTGGCCAGTCGCCGTCCGAGGACCTCTACGCCCGGGCGGGGGCCATCGCGGCACGAGAGCTGCAACCCCACCACCGACATGCGAGGCAGCGTGGAGTACAAGCGCCACCTCGCCGATGAGCTGACCCGACGAGCACTCCGTCGATCCGTGGCCCGGATCGCCGGCGAGGAGGCGTGACCATGCAGGTGTCCATGACCGTGAACGGCGAGGCCGTGACCCAGGAGATCGAGGGCCGCCTGCTGCTCGTGCACTTCCTGCGCGACGTCCTCGGGCTGACCGGCACCCACTGGGGGTGCGACACCAGCAACTGCGGCACCTGCGTGGTGTGGATGGACGGCGAGCCGGTGAAGTCGTGCACCGTCCTGGCCGCCATGGCCGGCGGCCGCGAGGTCCGCACCGTCGAGGGCCTCGAGCAGGACGGTGAGCTCGACCCGATCCAGCAGGGGTTCATGCAGTGCCACGGCCTGCAGTGCGGGTTCTGCACCCCCGGGATGATGATGACCGCCCGCGCGCTGCTCGACCGTGACCCGAACCCGTCCGAGGAGACGATCCGCGAGGCGATCTCCGGGCAGATCTGCCGCTGCACCGGCTACACGACGATCGTGCGGTCGGTGCAGTAGGCGGCCGCCCTCCAGAACGAGCAGGCCGTGACGGTCGGCGGAGGTGCGTCATGACCACCATGGACACCCGCCCGCTCGACAGCTTCGACGACAACGACCAGACGCCCGTCGGCTACGGCCGCATGCTCCGCAAGGAGGACGCCCGCTTCGTCCGCGGGATGGGCCGGTACTGCGACGACATCCAGCTGCCGGGGATGCTGCACATGGCGATCCTGCGGTCGCCCGTCGCCCACGCCCGCCTCGTGAGCATCGACGTGAGCGCCGCCCAGGCCCACCCCAAGGTGGTCGCCGTCATCACCGGCGCCGACCTGGCCGAGAAGGGCCTGGCGTGGATGCCCACGCTGTCCAACGACGTGCAGGCCGTGCTGGCCACCGACAAGGTGCGCTTCCAGGGCCAGGAGGTCGCCTTCGTGGTGGCCGAGGACCGCTACTCGGCGCGCGACGCGCTCGAGCTGATCGAGGTCGACTACGACATCCTCCCGCCCGTGATCGACGTGCGGCAGGCGTTGGCCGCCGACGCGCCGATCATCCGCGACGACCTCGAGGGCAAGGCCGACAACCACTGCTTCGACTGGGAGACCGGTGACGAGGCCGCCACCAACGCGGTCTTCGAGTCGGCCGAGGTGGTCGTCACCGAGGACATCGTCTACCCCCGCGTCCACCCGGCCCCGATGGAGACCTGCGGGTGCGTGGCCGACTTCGAGCGGGTGGCCGGCAAGCTCACCCTCTGGACGACCTCGCAGGCGCCCCACGCCCACCGCACCGTCTACGCGCTGGTGTCCGGCCTCCCCGAGCACCAGATCCGCGTCATCGCGCCCGACATCGGCGGCGGGTTCGGCAACAAGGTGCCGATCTACCCCGGCTACGTGTGCGCCATCGTGGCGTCGCTCGTGATCGGCAAGCCGGTGAAGTGGATGGAGGACCGCACCGAGAACCTCGTCAGCACCGGCTTCGCCCGCGACTACGTGATGCGCGGTGAGATCGCCGCCACCAAGGACGGCAAGATCCTCGCCATCCGCACGAACGTGCTGGCCGACCACGGCGCCTTCAACGGCACCGCGGCACCGATCAAGTACCCGGCCGGGTTCTTCGGCGTGTTCACCGGCAGCTACGACCTCCAGGCGGCCCACTGCAAGATGACGGCCGTCTACACCAACAAGGCGCCCGGCGGCGTGGCCTACGCCTGCTCGTTCCGCATCACCGAGGCGGTGTACCTGGTCGAGCGGCTCGTCGACTGCCTGGCTCACGACCTCGAGATGGATCCCGTCGAGCTGCGGATCAAGAACTTCATCCAGCCCGATCAGTTCCCGTACGACGACCAAGACCGGCTGGGTGTACGACTCGGGTGACTACGAGCCCACCATGCGCCTGGCCATGGAGATGGCGGGCTACGACGAGCTCCGCCGCGAGCAGGCCGACAAGCGCGCCAAGGGCGAGCTGATGGGCATCGGCGTGGCGTTCTTCACCGAGGCCGTCGGCGCCGGGCCCCGCAAGGACATGGACATCCTCGGTCTCGGCATGGCCGACGGCAGCGAGCTGCGGGTGCACCCCACCGGCAAGGCGATCCTGCGCGTGTCGTGCATGAGCCAGGGCCAGGGCCACGAGACGACCTTCGCCCAGATCGTGGCCGAGGAGCTCGGGATCCCGCCGGCGGACATCCAGGTGCTCAACGGCGACACGGAGAACACGCCGTTCGGTCTCGGCACCTACGGCAGCCGCTCCACGCCCGTGTCCGGCGCCGCGGCCGCGCTGGTGGCCCGCAAGGTGCGGGACAAGGCCCAGATCATCGCCTCGGGGATGCTCGAGGTGTCCGTCGCCGACCTCGAGTGGGCCAAGGGCTCCTTCCAGGTGAAGGGCGATCCCACCAAGTCCGTCACCATCCAGGACATCGCCATGCGCGCCCACGGCGCCGGCGACCTGCCCGAGGGCATCGAGGGCGGACTCGAAGCGCAGATCTGCTACAACCCGTCGAACCTCACGTACCCGTTCGGCGCCTACATCTGCGTGGTCGACATCGACCCGGGCACCGCCCACGTGAAGGTCCGCTCGCTTCGTCGCCGTCGACGACTGCGGCACGCGCATCAACCCGATGATCATCGAGGGGCAGGTGCACGGGGGGCTCACCGACGGCGTGGGCATGGCGCTGATGGAGATGATCGCCTTCGACGAGGACGGCAACTGCCTCGGCGGCTCGCTGATGGACTACCTCATCCCCACCGCGCTCGAGGTGCCGGATTGGCAGACCGGGCACACGGTCACCCCGTCGCCTCACCACCCGATCGGGGCCAAGGGCATCGGTGAGTCGGCCACGGTCGGGTCGCCGCCCGCCATCGTCAACGCGGTCGTCGATGCGCTCAAGCCCTTCGGGGTGCGCCACGCCGACATGCCGCTCACGCCGTCTCGGGTGTGGGCGGCCATGCAGGGCCACGCCGCCCCGCCCATCTGATGCGATCCCGCACCCGTAGCCTGTAGGCGATGGTGACCAGCCCGTCAGGCACCGGTCGGGTCGCGGCCAGGATGGCCGAGCTCATCGCCGCGCGGGTGCCCTTCGTGCACGCCACGGTGGTGCGGGCGCAGTGCCCCACCTCCGCTCACCCCGGCGACGCGGCGCTGGTGCTCGGCGACGGGTCCTTCGAGGGGTTCGTCGGCGGGCAGTGCGCCGAGGGGTCGGTGCGCACCGCGAGCCTCGACGTGCTCGATCGCGGCGAGCCGCTGCTGCTGCGGGTCCTGCCCGAGGGCGAGGAGGCGTTCCCCGACACACCCGGGGCCCGCACGGTCGTGAACCCGTGCCTGTCGGGCGGAGCCCTGGAGATCTTCCTCGAGCCGATGCTCCCGGCGCCGCTGCTCGCCGTCGTCGGCTCGTCACCGATCGCCGACGCGGTGGCCGCCCTGGCCGAGCCGCTGGGCTTCGCCGTCAGCCGCGACGGCGATGGCCCGGCCCGCGCGGAGGGTGCCACCGCGGTGCTGGTCTCGAGCCACGGGCGCTTCGAGGAGGAGTCGATCCGGGCTGCGCTCGACGCCGGCGTCGGCCTCATCGGCCTGGTGGCGAGCCACACACGCGGTGCCGCCGTGCTCGACGGGCTCGGCCTGTCGGCAGACGAGCGGGCTCGCGTGCGCACGCCCATCGGCCTGGAGATCGGCGCCACCACCGCCGAGGAGATCGCCCTGTCGATCATGGCCGAGGTGGTGCAGGCGGTGCGCGTGGGGGGCCTGACCGCGCCGGGCGGCACGAGCGCACCCGCGCCCGCCGCCGTGCAGGCGATCGACCCGGTCTGCGGCATGACGGTGATCCTCGGCCCGGACACCCCCCACCTCACCGTCGACGGCCGGGAGCACTGGTTCTGCGGCACCGGCTGCCGCGACCGCTTCGCCGCGGACGCGGCCGGGTGACCGTCACCGGTCTGGTGCTGGCGGCGGGCGCGTCCGATCGCCTGGGCCGCCCCAAGCAGCTTCTGCCCTTCCGGGGCCACACGCTCCTCGACGCCACCCTCGAGGTGGCGCGGCGCTGCCCGTTCGACCAGCTCCTGGTGACCATCGGCGGGGCGGCCGACGAGGTGCGCGCCCAGGTCGACCTCACCGGTGTCGAGGTGGTCGACAACCTGGCCTTCACCTCCGGGTGCGCCTCGTCGATCGTGGCCGCGCTCGAACGGGTCGACCCCGCGTCCGAGGGGCTGGTGCTGCTCCTCGGCGACCAGCCCGGGGTGACCGTCGACGCGGTGGCGGCCGTGGTGCTGGTCGGCACCGGCAGCCCCCTGGCGGTGGTCCGCTACGACGAGGGGGTCGGCCACCCCTTCTGGTTCGGGCGCGCCGTCTTCGGCGAGCTGGCCGGGCTGCACGGCGACAAGGCCGTGTGGAAGCTGCTCGAGTCGGGCCGCCACCCGGTGCGCGAGGTGCGGATCCCAGGCCGGGTACCCCTCGACGTCGACACCTGGGAGGACTACGAAGCGCTCCTCGCCCTCGAGGACGCGCCATGAGCGGGCCCTTCGCCGACCCGGACGACGTCGTGCGCCGGCTCGACGCCGTGGACCACCTCGTCGACGAGGGCACCGCCACCGCGCTCTACCTCGCCGCCACCCTCGGGCAGCCGCTGCTGCTCGAGGGTGAGCCCGGCGTGGGCAAGACCGCCGCCGCCAAGGCGATGGCCGAGGCCCTCGAGGCACCGCTCATCCGGCTGCAGTGCTACGAGGGCCTGGCCGTCAACGAAGCGCTCTACGAGTGGAACTACCAGCGCCAGCTCCTGGCCATCCGCCTGGCCGAGGCGCAGGGCCGGGCGCTCGTCGACGCGGACCTGTTCACGGAGGAGTTCCTCCTCGAGCGCCCGATCCTGGCGTGCCTCCGGTACCGGGGGCCGGTCGCCCCGGTGCTGCTGATCGACGAGATCGACCGCGCCGACGCCGAGTTCGAGGCGCTGCTCTTCGAGTTCCTGGGCGAGGGCTCCGTGACCATCCCCGAGCTCGGGACGCTGACCGCCGTCCACCAGCCCGTCGTGGTGCTGACCTCGAACCGCAGCCGGGAGCTCCACGACGCCCTCAAGCGGCGCTGCCTCTACCACTGGATCGACTTCCCCAGCGTCGCCCGCGCCGCCGAGATCGTCCGTCGCTCCGTGCCGGGCGGGAGCGACGCGCTGGTGTCGGCGGCCACCGCGTTCGTGGTGCGGGTGCGCGAGCTCGACCTCGACAAGGCGCCCGGCCTGGCCGAGGCCATCAACTGGGTGTCGGCCCTCGCCGCCCTCGGTGTCACGGGCCTCGAGCGCCACGACGTGATCCGCACCCTCGGCGCCGTGGTCAAGACGCCCGATGACCGCGACCTCGTCGTCAGCTCCCTCGACGAGCTCGGCTTCGAGGAGGCGACCCCGGCGTGATCCTCGCCCACCACGAGGCGCTGCTCCTCCTCGACGGCACGGCAATGGCGATGGTGGGCGCCTCGGCGGTCACCATCCGGGCCCGCCTCGCCCGCCGCCGCGGTCGGAGCTCGTCCGTCCGCCGACCGCCCCGATCGCCCGATGCCGAACGACTCCGCCGCACCGGTCCTCTTCGGCGGCGTTGACCGCGCCGCGCTGGCGGCGGCGCTGGGGGCACGCCTGCGCGCCGGCGGGGTGCCCGTCACGCTGACGGGCATCGAGGCCTTCACGCAGGCGCTGTCGGTGTGCCCGCCGACGGACCGCGATCGCCTCTACTGGCTGGCCCGTACGACGCTCGTACGTGACCGCGCCCACCTGCCCGGCTTCGACGCGATCTTCGCGGCGGTGTTCGACGAGGCCGACGTGGTGGCGGAGTCGCTCGTCCGCCGCTCACCGCCCGGCGCCGGCGACGAGCAGCTCGTCTCCCTGGCCACCGCCGGCGCCGACGAGGTCGACGGGGGCGACGGACTCCCGTGGGCGACCCTGCCCGCGGCGGTGGAGCGGCGCGAGGACGACGGCGGAGCGGACGACCGGCTCGTCCCCGAACGCCTGCCCAGCGACCTCGTTGCGATCGCCGCCACGCCCTTCGAGCTGCTCGACCCCGCGGCGCTGGCCCGCCTCGGCGCATGGCTCGAGACCGCCTTCCGCGAGTGGCCCCGCCGTCGCACGCGGCGCGCCGTGCGCCATCCGTCGGGCCCGCGCATCGATCCCCGCCAGACGATCGCCCGCTCCCGCCGCACGGGGTGGGAGCCGATCGAGCTGGTGCGGCGCCGCCGGGTCGAGCGGCCCCGCCGGCTGCTGGTGGTCTGCGACGTGAGCCAGTCGATGCAGGCCCACGCCACCGCCTACCTCCACCTCATGCGGGCCGCGGTCCACGCCACGGACGCCGAGGTGTTCGCCTTCGCCACCTCGCTGACCCGGCTCACGCCGATCCTCGCCCACCGGGAGGTGGACGTGGCGATGGGCCTGGCCAGCGCCGCGGTCGACGACCGCTTCGGCGGCACCCGCATCGCCACCAACCTGCGCGCCCTGCTCGCCTCCCGCCACGGTCACGACACCCGAGGCGCGATCGTGGTGATCGCCTCCGACGGCTGGGACGCGGACCCACCCGAGGCACTGGCCGCGGCGATGGCCCGCCTCCGGCGCCGGGCTCACCGCGTCGTGTGGCTCAACCCTCGCGCCGGAGCCCCCGGCTACGAACCGAGCGTCGCCGCGATGGCCGCCGCGCTCCCGTTCGTCGACGACCTGCTCCCGGCGGCGACGCTGCAGGACCTCGTCCAGGCCATCGAGCGCATCGCAAGGGTGAAGGCCGGCGCGCCAGAGGCGCGAGTCACGGCTCGAGCAGGACGCGCGTGAGAACGTCGGCCAGCCAGTCGCCGTACTGCTTCGTGCTCCACCCCCGGCTCTGCACGAGCAGGCGCGCGGTGTCGGGAGCCGCCAGCGCCCAGAGCGTCTCGGCGGCGCGCGCGACCGGGAGGCGCAGCGGTCCGCGGGCGGCGATCCACCGGATCGCGTGTCGCATGTTCTCGAGCCGGTAGCCCTGCATCTCTGCGTACACCTCGGCCATCGCCGGCTCCACCGAGGCCGCGGTTCGCATGATCTCGAACACCGGCCCGACGCGGGACACCACGTCGGCGAGGTCGTGGGCGAGCAGGGCGATCTGTCGCCGCTGGTCGACCTCGTCGCGCACGGCGAGGGCCTCCGGTCGCTCCATGACGTTGGCCACGCTGGTCCCGCCCGCGAGCCGATCGTCGATCAGGGCCGTGAGCACCCGGGGCTTGGCGCCGAAGGTGGCGTAGACGGTGTCGACCGCGACGCCGGCCCCCTCGGCGATCTGGCGCACGGTCGTGCGGGCGTAGCCGTGGGCTTCGAACAGCTCGCCGGCCGCCTCGACGATGCGCGCTCGTGTCTGGGCGGCCTGCTCCTGCCGGACGGGGGAGTCGTAGCTGCGCCGCTTGACCGATCGCGTCATTTCATCCTACATTCACTTTATTGAACCGAGTGACGCTCGGATGATAGTGGGGAGGAGACGACATGGCCGATCTGCTGGTGGCCCCACCGCCACCTGAGGTGATCACGGCGATGGCGGGCATCCCGCGCTTGTCGATCACGCCCTCCATCCTGGTCACCCAGCACGGGCCCGGCGAGGACGGCCGGCTCGGACCGGAGGCGGCGGGGGCGATCCTGCTGCTCCAGGCCACCTTCGCCACCCAGGAGGGGGCCGACCACTTCTGGGACGCGGCGGTGGGGCTCATGGCCCTGCTCGCCGATGCTCCCGGCTTCATCCGCCGCTACAGCTGGCCCGATGGCCCCACGATCAGCCTGCTCGCGCTGTGGCGCACGGCCGACGACGCCCACGCCTTCGCCGCCTCACCCGAGCACCGGGCGGCGGTGCGCGGCCTCTACAAGGAAGGCTGGCAGCACACCCACTTCTCCGCCGTGTGGGAGCTGCACCAGAACCACGGCCGGATCGCGTTCTGCGCGTGTGGCGCCGCCACCCCGGTGACCCAGGGTGCGTGCCACGCGTGCGGCGAGCCGCTGCTCGACGTCTTCCGCGCGCCAGCGGTGAGCTGACGCCGCTATCGGTCGGCCGCCTCGACCTCCGCGGCGAAGCCGTCGAGATCGGCGACGTTCGGCTCGTGGGTCCACACCTCGACCCCGGCGAGGACATCCCGGTAGCGCTCGGCCTGCTCGGGGGTGGCGACCACCCTGATGGGCATGCCCTCCCGACCGAGCTGCCGGTACCGCTCCACGATCGCCCGGTGCTGCGGCCGGTCGAGGTCGAGCTCGAACACGATCCCGTGGGCGGCCTCGAAGTCGGCGCAGCCCTTGCCCGCGAGCAGTGGGCACAGGGTCCCCTCGTGCGGTCCGTGGCAGACCATCGCGGGATGACCGACCTTCTCGAGGAACGACTTCTCGAACGCCTCACCGACGCCGGGAGAGACGTCGAGCAGCACCACGCCATGCGTCGGCTGTGCCATGTCGCACCCCCTTCCCTTGTATCGGTGCCAACGTGCGCGCCGCAGGAGCGCTTCCGTCAGAGGCGATGGTCACCAGATCGCGTGGCGTTCGGCGGGCATCAAGCGGTGGGCCGCGTCCAGCTCAGCGGCCCGGGACGAGGCGGTTCGTCGCCTCGACGAGGAAGCGCTCGTACTGCTCGCGCGTGAACCCGAGGTCGTGGACGAGCTTGAGGTAGGTGTCGGCGTCGTACAGGACCCACAGCATCGTGGTGACCTGATCGTCCAGGGGATGGCCGAGGATGAGGGTGATGCTCTGCGCGACCTGCAGGTGCCGGCGCTGCTCGAGCTCGCGGCGCCAGCCGTCGACCTCGTCGTCGGCCCGTGCCGCCTCGACGATCGCCTGCCCCACGCGGGCGGCCCGCCTGTGGATCGCGGCGGTCATGCGGGCGGCGTTGGCGATCCGCTCGTGGAGCGACCCCTCGCCCAGTGCGCGGAACTCGGGGCGTTCGCTGAGCGGGATGGGCTCGGTGTCGCCCACGACGGCGGCGTCGATCGTCGCGCGCAGGAGGCCCTTCTTGGAGCCGAACCCCTTGTAGATCGTCTCGACCGAGACCTCCGCCTCCTCGGCGACGTCGGCCAGCGTGGTGCCCGCCCAGCCCGTGGCCGAGAACCGCGCCATGGCGGCGTGGACCACGGCGTCGCGCGTCTGCGCGGCCTGGAGCGTGCGACGGGACGAGTTGTAGGAGCGCTTGGAGGTCCTGGCCGGCACGGGTTGACAATACCGTGTGACTTGATTTATTACAACTCTACTCAATCGAATACAGATGAGCTCAGATCGAAAGAGGTCAGGAGAGTCAGATGGGAACCCTTCCGAAGGCCGGATCCGTCACGGTCGAGGTGGCGGCCACCCCCGCGCAGGTGTGGGCGCTCCTCGCCGACGTCACCCGCACCGGGGAGTGGAGCCACGAGACCCAGGGTGCCGAGTGGCTCGACCGTGCCACCGCCGCGGCACCGGGCGCCCGCTTCCGAGGTCGCAACCGCCAGGGGCGTTCGACGTGGTCGCGTGTCTGCGAGGTGGTGACGGCCGACGAGCCCCACGCCATCAGCTGGCGCACCGTCCGCAGCCGCCTCTACCCGGACAGCACGCTGTGGAGCTACGAGATCGTGCCCACCGAGGCGGGGTGCCGCGTCACGCAGCGCTTCGAGGTGCTGTACGTCAACCCCGTGGCCGATCGGCTCTTCTACGTCCTGGTCCCCGCCCACCGTGACCGCTCAGCCGCCCTCGAGAGCGACCTTCGCCGCCTCGGCGAGGTGGCCGCCCGGTCGGTGCCCGAGCCGCTCGGCTGACGATCAGCTCGAGCTGGCGATGGCCTCGAGGGCCCGACCCACCCGGGCGCGCGCGTCGGCGGCGATCGGTTCCATTGCGGCGCTGCCCGTGAGGGTCGACATGATGCCCGGATCCAGGGCCTCCACCATCACGTCGCCGTCGGACTCCCGGACCACGACGTTGCAGGGCAGGAGCACGCCGACCTGGGGGACGGCGTCGAGTGCCTGGCTGGCCAGGGCCGGGTTGCAGGCGCCGACGATGACGTAGCGACCCATCTCCTTGCCGACCTTGTCGCGCAGGGTGGCCTGCACGTCGATCTCCGTGAGGACGCCGAACCCCTCGGCGGCGAAGGCCTCCTTGACGTGGGTGAGCGCCTCGTCGAAGGGCAGGGACACCACGATCGCTTCCTCGAACACCATCGGTCTGACCTCCATCGATTGTCGGCGCTGCCGACCGTATCCAGCCGCTCCGTCGGCGCCCCAGGGCCGAAGGTCACCATCGTGCGGCGGATCGGGTGCGGATCAGCTCGACGGTCCCTCGCTGAGGGTGATGACCACCTTGCCGCGTGCGTGGCCGTCGAGCATGTGGCGCATGGCGGCGGCTGCCTCGCGCAGCGGGTAGGTCCGGTCGATCGCCGGGGTGACCTGGCCGGACTCGATGAGCTCGGTGAGCGCGAGCAGGCCCTCGCGGTTCTCCGAGTTCACGAAGGTGCCGAGCTTCTGGCTCACGAACGGCGACAGCGCGCTGGCGCGCAGGAGCCGGTCGTAGCCGCCGAGCCACCGACCGCCGGTCTCGCCTCCGGCGACGACGAGCGTCCCCCGGGGGGTCAGTGCGTGCCGGAGCTCGGACAGCGAACGGTTGCCGCCCATGTCGAGGATCGCGTCGTAGCGCTGTGGGTCGTCCGCGAGGTCCGTCACGGTGTAGTCGATCACGTGGTCGGCGCCGAGGGCACGGACCAGGTCCAGCTTGGCGGTGCTGCACACGCCCGTGACCTCGGCGCCGAGGGCCTTGCCGATCTGCACGGCGTAGGACCCCACGCCGCCCGACGCACCGAGGATCAGCAGCTTCTGGCCCGGCTGCACCTTTGCGTGGTCGCGCAGCCCGTGCAGCGCGGTGAGGCCCGAGATCGGGACGGCCGCGGCCTGTTCGAAGGTCAGGTTCGATGGCTTGGGGGCGAGCTTGTCCGGGCGGGCCGTGGCGTACTCGGCGAAGGACCCCTCGGCGACGCCGTACACCTCGTCACCGGACGCGAGCCCGGTCACCTTCGATCCCACCGCGACGACCGTCCCGGCGACAGCCATGCCGGGGACCCGGTTCTTGGGGGCCCGAACGCCGAGGCCCGACAGGCGCACCGGGTAGGGGAGGCCCGCGGTGAGGTGCCACACGCCCCGGTCGACGCCGGCAGCGTGCACGCGCAGCAGCACCCGGTCTTCGGGGACCTCGGGCACGGCGATCTGCTCGAGGCGCAGCACGTCCTCGGCCTCGCCGTAGGTGTCCTGCACCATTGCCTGCATCGTCGTCGGCACCGGCGCCGGGTCGTCGGGTTCTGCGGCCATGGTCGATCAGGCGAACTCGGGCAGGACGTCGCGCACGAAGGCCTCGATCTGCGGGCGGCCGGCGCCCGGCCAGCCGCACACGAGGTAGCCGTAGCCCTCGTCGCGCCACTTGGCGGCGTGCTTGCGGGCGGCGTCGAGGTCGTCGAGCGACAGGGAGCCGGCCCGCATGATCGAGCTCGGATCGCGACCCGCGGCCTCGGCCAGCTCGTCGATGCGAGCCGAGGCGTCCCGCAGGGTGTTCGGCGTGCCGTAGGCGTGCCACACATCGGCGTAGCGCGCGACCAGCGGCAAGGTGCGCCGCGGCCCCGTGCCGCCGACCCAGATCGGCGGGTGCGGCGACTGCACCGGGCGGGGGAGCACCTGGGCGTCGTGCAGCGACACCACCTTGCCGTCGTAGGAGACCGGCTCGCCGGTCATCAGGCGGGTGACGATCTCCAGCGCGTCCTCGAGCAGGTCGAAGCGCGCGCCGGTCGACGGGAACGGGATGCCCAGCTCGGTGTGCTCCTTGTCGTGCCATGCCGCACCGAGCGACAGCTCGAGACGTCCGCCCGACGCGTGGTCGATGGTGACCATCTGGGTGGTGAACACCGCGGGGTGCCGGTAGGTGACACCGGTGACGAGCAGGCCCAACCGGATGCGCGAGGTCAGCCCGCTCAGCGCCGCGAGCGTCGTGACGCCGTCGAAGGCCTCGCCCGGCCCCTCGCCGTACATCGGCTGGAAGTGATCGAAGCCCCACGCCCCGTCGAAGCCGAGCTCCTCGGCGAACTGCACCCGGGAAACCACCTCCTCCCAGGGCATCCGCTGCTGGGCGACGTCGAGTCCGAAGCGCATCAGCGGGCGGCGATCGTGGCGAGGGCGGGCTCCATGGGGGTGACGGTATCGGGCGACAGCCCGCGAGGCATCGAGCTCGAGCTCGCCGGTCAGCCCATGCTCTTCTGGCCGTCGATCGTCTCGCGGAGGATGTCGGCGTGGCCGGCGTGCTGGGCGGTCTCGGCCACGATGTGCATGAAGGCCCGCCGGGCCGACCACCGGGCGCCGGGTTCGAACCAGGGCGCGGCCGGCAGGGCGTGCGACGCGTCGAGGTCGGGCAGGGAGACGACGAGCTCGTCGGTACGCCGGGCGACCTCGTCGTAGCGCGCCAGCACGCGGGCGAGCGTGTCGCCCTCGAGCATGCGGAAGCTGTTGGCGTGCTCGGTGTAGTCGCTGCCGTCACCGCTGGACTCCATCGCCTTCGTGCCCTCGACGACGAAGTCGACCCAGCCCGACTCGACCATGGCGACGTGCTTGATCAGGCCCCCGAGGCACAGCTCGCTGGCCGTCGGCGTCAGCGCCGCCTGCTCGTCGGTCAGGCCATCGACGGTGTGGCGGAGGAGCTGGCGGTGCTTGGTGAGGATGTCGAGCAGGTCGGCGCGCTCGGCGGTGAGGTCGGTGGTGCTCATGCGATGCACGGTACGCACCGACCCCTGACACCGATTGTCAGGGACCAGGGAGGTTGCGCCGCGGCGTGCGGGAGGTGCCTCCGGGTCCCAGCAGTAGGGTCCGGGCGGTGGTGGCGATCCACGCCTCGATGCGGTCGAGCGACCAGCCGTAGCTCTCGCGCAGCATGAGGGCGACGCGGACGTCGGCGATGGCGCAGAGGGTGTCGATGGCGGTCTCGGGGTCGAGGGACTCGTCGAGGGCGCGCATCTCCTGCAGCTGCGTCACGACCATGCGGGCCCCGTCGACGTGGCGCCGTTGTCCCTCCGCCAGCACGACCTCGAGATCGGGTTCCGCCGCGGCGCCGGTCACGAGCGCATGGATGATGTCGCTGCAGTGCTCGAGGATCGCCCGGGCGATCGTGGCGGGCATCGCGGCGATCTGCATCGGATCGCCCGACTGGGCCGTCGTGACGGCGATGGCGGCGATGCCGGCCTCGGCGTCGATGAGGTCGTTGAGTCGGGCCACCAGCACCTGCTTCGAGCCGATGCTGTCGTACACGGTCTGGGCGGAGACCCCGGCCGCCTCGGCGATGTCGCGCACGCTCGTGCGGGCGTAGCCGCGCTCGGCGAAGAGACGGCGGGCCGCCGTGAGGATCTCCGCTCGGGTCAGCTGTGCCTGGCGTTCCCGCAGGCTGGGGGGTTTCTCCGGCATGGCCTCGGTCTATCACTTGACAATGGATCCAGATACTTTATAACTGTTCAAGTCACTGGACACCACCACAAGTCAACCGAACAGGAGCAGTCATGCTTGGAACTGCAGAAGCCATCCCCACCACCATCGTCCCGACGGCCCCACGGGTGCGCCGAGCCCTCGGCGACATCACGAGCCGCGCCGCCGGGTTCGGTGCCCTCGCCTTCGTCGGCATCGTCATCCTGCAGAACGTCCTCCGCGGCTCGTCGTCGCCGTCCAGCGGGGCGAGCAGCGACGAGGTGCTCAGCCACTACGCCGACCACCGCAGTCTCACCTTCGTGCTCCTCGGCACGTTCGTGCTCGGGGGCACCGGGCTGGCCGTCTTCCTCGGGGGCGCCATGCGCCGCCTGCTGGCCGGCACCCGACCGGCGTGGGCCTACACCGGCCTCGCCGGCGGCGTCGCCATCATGGCGCTGTTCGCGGTCATGGTCGGCACCGAGCAGGCCTTGTCGATCGTCGCCGACGGCGCCACGCCCGACGCCGGGGCCGTCGATGCCCTCTGGGCCCTCCACAACAGCGTCTTCACGGTGCTGTGGCTCTCGATCGGCGTGGCCCTGCTGGGCCTCGCCCGCGCGGGAGTCGCCGCCGGCATCACCCCGGCGGCCTTCGACCGGCTCGCTCCCGTCGGCTTCGCGCTGCTGGCGATGGGGGCCGTGGCCGGACCCGCGACCGCGGCCGGCGACGCCATGCCGATCTTCGGTCTCGGCCTCATCGGGTTCGTGGTCTGGCTCGCCTTCCTCGCCACCACCGGGCTCCGCCTCGTGCGCTCCCAGGCGGTGACGGCATGACGACCACCATCGACACCGCCCCCGCCGCGGTCGCCACCGCGCGGCTCCAGCAGCTGGAGCAGGCGTGGAACCGGGCCGACGGCCCCGCCTTCGGGGACGCCTTCGCCGAGGACGCCGACTTCGTCGACATCCGCGGCGACCATCACCAGGGCCGGGCCGCCATCGGCCACGGCCACCAGGCGGTCTTCGACTCGATCTACGCGGGCAGCACCGTGCGGTACGAGCTCGACGCCGCCCGGGTCGTGGCCCCCGGGGTCATCGTGGCGGTCGCCTCGGCGACGCTCGATGCCCCCAGCGGGCCCCTGCAGGGGATCCACCGCTCCAGGTCCACGCTCACCATCGTCGAGCAGCGCGATCGCTGGGCGGTGACCGCGTTCCACAACACCCTCGTCCAGGAGCCCGGCTGACCTGGCTCCCGCGCCACCGAGGGGACCCCCGCACGAACGCCCCGCTCCGGCCGGGCGTTCGAGCGCGCTCGGACGGCCTCGCAGGAGGGGTGGCAGCCACACCGTCGAGGCACCGGGTGCCGCCCTTGGGCCGCCGCCGCAGGTGTGGCTCGATGAGCACCGACACGCGAAGCAGGACAGGGGATGGGAGATGGATGCAGTCGCCGACCCGCCTCCGGGCCCGAGGACGGGCGGTCCGGTGCAACGCCTCGCGTGGGCCGCGCTGGCCCTGGACCTGGTCGGGGCGCGCATGGCCACCCGTCACCAGCTGGTGGCCGAGCCCTTCGGCCTGCCGACGCCTGGCCGGCTCCCAGCGGCGCTGGTGATCCCGGGCTGGGGCACCGCCTTGTCTGGTCCACTGGTGGCCGACGCCGCCCTCCTCGCCGTCGCGCCAGCGGCTGACCGCGGAGACCCGGCTGCACGTCGCGCGGTCTCGGCCCTGGCCGCTCTCCGGCTCGTCGGTGTGGTCGGCGAGCCGGTGACCTGGGGCCGGCGCCCGCCGAGGCGGACGATGGTCGTGGCGGCCGGGCACGTCGTCCTTGCGGCAGCCCTCCTCCGGTCGGCGGCGACGGCTCGCCGCGCCTGACGCGCCGCAACCGCGGACGCCGATGAGCCGACGGGCGCATGGGTACCTAGGTAGTGCGCTGCTCAGGCGGGTCAGGTGTCGCGGTCGCTGCCCGGCCGGGCCACGTCGTCGCCCGGCTCGAAGCGGTGGCGGAAGGTGAACGCCGTCGGCGTCGGCCCGTGGTTGCGCAGGTGGGTGAGCCGCTCGATGGCCTCCTCCACCGTGGGGACCGTCCCCTCCGGGATCCACCAGAGGCACAGGATCGGCAGCGACGGAGCTTCGAAGAAGTCGCGTCGTCGGCGCAGGAAGTCGACGTGGCCGGTGCGGTAGGTGAAGTCGCTCAGCGCGTCGATCGACGCCCACACGGTGAGGTTCACGATCTCCAGCTCGTCGCCGAACGGCTTGATCGACGTGGCATCGCCGGTGTCGTCCTGCAGCCGCCAGACGTAGCCCGGCGACGCCTCGGCCAGCGCGTTGACCGGCGCGAGGTTGTTCCGGAAGTCGTCGATGAGCGGGTCGTCCATCGGGGCGCGGAGCCGGGCGACGTTGAGCTGCGCGAGGTGCACGGCCGCAGTCTGCCGCCGATCGGTCATCCGAACCTCAGCGGTGGGCCGACCGTCGACCCGGGTCAGGAGGTGACGGCGGAGGGCACCAGCGCGGCCGCGTCGGCGGAGGCCGGCGCGAGCCGCAGGGAGACGGCGGTGGCGAGCAGCAGGAGGCCACCGGGCAGGAGGTAGGTGGCCTGGGGGCCGAGCGGGGCGACCACGATCCCGGCCACGACCATGCCGGCGATGAAGGACGACTGCTCGAAGGTCTCGGCCATCGCGAAGGCGGTGCCCCGCTCCGCGTCCGGGGTGCACCGCTGCAGCAGGGAGTACCAGGGGGTGAAGCCCATCCCGCTGCCGATGCCGCCGATCGTCCCGACGGCGATGGCGGCGGCCAGCCCGGGCATCACCGAGATCGAGCCCAGCCCGATCGCCATCGCCGCGGTGCCGCCGATGAGCGACCGGCGCTCGTAGCGCTCCGGCAGCCGGCCGGCGACGAGGGATCCCGCCACCGCGCCGACGCCCCAGAGGGTGGTGAGGAGCGCGTAGCCGACCGCCCCGCCGCCGAAGTGGTCGACCAGCGGCAGGTCGGCGACCAGGGTGATGCCGAAGGCTGCGAAGCTGAGCGCGGTCACGGTGAACAGCTTGCGGCGGCCGCGGTCCGCGGCGAGGTCGCGCCAGCGGGCCGTCGGGCCGTCGACCACCGCCTCCTCACGCTCGGAGAACGACCCGGGGGTGCGGGCGATGACCAGGGCGGACACGAGGAAGCTGCCCACGTTCAGCGCGAACACCGAGCGCGGGCCGAAGGAGCCGACCAGGGCCCCGCCGACGAGCGGGCCCACGACCAGCGAGGCGTTCACGGCGGTCGCCATCGCACTGTTGGCCCAGGGGAGGCGCTCGGGGGCGACGAGGTTCGGCACGGAGGCGCTGGCCGCCGCCCGGAACGGTGCGTTGGCGGCCGTGGCGAACAGGGCGGTGGCGACCAGGCCGAGCGGGGTGTCGACCAGCAGCACCGCCAGCCACCCGATGGCCCCACCCACCTCGGCGATGACCATGACCCGGCGCCGGTCGAACCGATCGCTCAGCCGGCCCGACACCGGACCCACGAGGCCGACGATCCCGGCGGAGGCGACGAGCGCGGCCGAGACCCAGGCCGCCGAGTCCGTCAGCTCGAAGATGGTGTACGCCAGCGCGATCTGCGCGGCCTGCGAACCGCCGGTGGACGCGAACCGGGCGACCGCGAGCCGGCGCACGGCCCGGCGTCCATCCAGCCGGGCGGCGGCGGGTTCCGCGTGATCAGCCATCCGTCGCTCCTGTCCCCGGCGCCAACGGCACCGCTCGGGACGAACGCAACCACCCGGCGCTGACGACCCGCTGACGATCACCTGACGCCCAGGCAGTGTGCCAGTTCTCCGCGCCCGGCGCCCTCGTCTCGCCCGCTCACTAGGCTCGCCGCGCCATGAGCGGATTCCCCTACGAGGACCGGTTCCCAGTCAACCGGCAGCTGCCCGAGCTCGGTCGTGCGAGGGAGGAGATCCTCGCCGAGCTCCACACGATGGCAACGGAGGAGGACGCGTTCTGGGAGGAGGGTGGGTGCTCCGGCACGATGTACTGCGGAGACCACGACCACTACGACTTCCTCACGCAGGCGTTCGGCAGGTTCGCCCACGTCAACGCGCTGCAGCGCGACATGTGCCCGAGCGCCACGAAGTTCGAGGCCGAGATCATCGCGATGACACTCGACATCCTCCATGGCGAGGCGGTCGAGGGCACCGAGGCCGCTGGGCTCGTGACCACCGGCGGGACCGGCAGCATCCTGCACGCCATGCTCGCCTATCGCGAGTGGGGCCGGCAGGAGCGAGGCATCGACCGGCCCAACGTCGTGAAGCCCGAGACGGCCCACCCGGCGTTCGACAAGGCGTGCCACCTCTTCGGCATCGAGGTTCGGGTCGCCCCGGTGGATCCGCAGAGCACGCTCGTCGACGTCGACCGGGTGGTTGACCATGTCGACGGGTCGACGGTGGCCGTCATCGGGTCCGCGTGCAACTACGGCTACGGCACCGTCGACCCGATGGCGGCGCTGTCCGACCTCGCGCTCGACCGCGGCGTCGGCCTCCACGTCGACGCGTGCCTCGGCGGGTTCCTGCTGCCGTTCGGCCAGCGGCTCGGCATCGACATCCCGGTGTTCGACTTCCGGTTGCCGGGCGTCACCACGATCAGCGCCGACACCCACAAGTACGGGTACGCGCTGAAGGGCACGTCCGTGCTGTCGTTCCGCGACAAGGCGCTGCGCAACGCGCAGTACTTCTTCCTCACCGACTGGAGCGGCGGCAAGTACTGCTCGCCGGGGATGGAGGGGTCGCGCTCTGGTGGGCTGCTGGCGTCGACGTGGGCGGCGATGGTCAGCCTCGGGTGGGAGGGGTACCTCCGCTACGCGCGGCTGATCTTCGACACGGCCTTCGCGATGCAGGACGCGGTGCGATCGCATCCGGAGCTGCGGATCCTCGGTGACCCGACGTTCCTCTTCAGCTTCACCTCCGACGTCTTCGACGTGTACCACGTGAACGACTTCATGCGGCCGCGTGGGTGGCGGTTCAACGGCCAGCAGTACCCGAACGCGCTGCACATGGCGGTCACCCGTCCGCAGACGCGGCCCGGGATCGTCGAGCGGTTCGCGAGCGACCTCGACGCAGCCGTCGCCTACGCGCTCGAGCACGCGGGCGAGGAGCCGAGGTCCGGCGCGATCTACGGCGGCGTGGCCGGCGGCATGAACCACGAAGCCGACGCCTTCATCCGCGCGGTGATGGCCGACATGATGGACGGCCAGCAGGCCATCCCGGGCTGACGTGCCGCGCCCCGCGCCCCGAGTGGATGACGGTGTTCCTGCGGGACATGCGGTGAGCGCCGAGCACGTCCTGGCCGTCGACCTCGGGACGACGGGCATCAAGGTGGGCCTCGTGTCGGTCCACGGCGAGATCGCCTGGCACGCCGACACCACCGTGCCCACCACGTTGCTCGACGGCGGCGGTGCCGAGCAGGACGCCGAGGCGTGGTGGCAGATCGTCGCCGAGTTCGCCCGCGCGGCGATGGCGGGCGGGGGCATACCGGCGGAGCAGGTGGTGGCGGTGAGCTGCACGGGCCAGTGGGCGAGCACGGTCCCGGTCGCGGCCGACGGCCGCCCGGTCGGGCCCTCCATCCAGTGGATGGACCAGCGCGGCGGCGTGCACACCCGCCGGGCGATCGGCGGTCCCGTCGCCGGGTACGCGCCCCGGGCGATCGTCGAGTGGGTCCGCAAGACGGGCGGCGCGCCCTCGCCTACAGGAGCGGACCCGGTCGGCCACCTGCTCCACCTCCAGCACGACCGCCCGGAGATCACCGCGGCCGCCCGCTGGTTCCTCGAGCCGGTCGACTACCTCTCGATGCGCTTCACCGGGGTGGCCGCGGCGTCGCACGCGTCGATGACCGCGGCCTGGCTCACCGACAACCGCCACCTCGACCGGCTCGTCTACGACGCGGCCCTGCTGCGGCAGGTGGGTGTCGATCCCACGAGACTGCCGCCGCTGGTCCCCACGGGGTCCGTCGTCGGGACGGTGCAGCCAGACGTTGCCGCCGACCTCGGCCTCCGGCCCGAGACGGTCGTCGTCACCGGCACCCCCGACCTCCACTCGTCGGCTGTCGGCACCGGGGCCATGGCGGACTACGAGACGCACATGGCGATCAGCACGACGGGATGGATCAGCTGCCCGGTGCCGTTCAAGCGCACCGACGTGCTCCGGCAGATCGCCTCGGTGCCCGGGGTGCAACCGGGCCGCTACTTGATCGCGGACAACCACGAGACGGCGGGGATGTGCCTGCAGTGGCTGCGCGACGGGGTGCTCGGGGGCGACGACTTCGACGCGCTGACGAGCGAGGCCGCGGGCTCACCGCCGGGCAGCGGCTCGGTGCTGTTCACGCCGTGGCTGGCGGGCGAGCGCTCGCCGGTGGAGGACCACGCCGCCCGGGGCGGGTTCCACAACCTGTCGCTCCAGACGACCCGCGCCGACCTCGTGCGCGCCGTGCTGGAGGGCGTGGCCTACAACAGCCGGTGGCTGCACGAGGCGGTGGAGCGCTTCGCCAGGTGTCGGTTGGGTCCGCTGCGGATCTTCGGGGGCGGCGCGCAGTCCGACCTCTGGTGCCAGATCCACGCGGACGTGATGGACCGCCGGATCGAGCGGGTCGCCGACCCCCTGCTCACCGGGCTCCGGGGTGCGGCGCTGTTCGCCGGGCTCACCCTCGGGCGCGTCCAGGCCGGCGAGGTCCGCGACCTCGTGCCGGTGGACCGCACGTTCACGCCCGATCCCGCGAACCGCGCCCTCTACGACCGGCTCTACCGGGAGTTCCCGCGGCTCTACAAGGCCCAGAAGGGGATGTTCGCCCGCCTCAACTCCCGGCGCTGAGCGGTAGGGCGGGCGGAGGTCGACCCATCGAAGCCGCGCGACGCGCCGACGCGCACTAGTCGCCGGCGGGCCGGAGGAGCTGGTCGACCAGGAGGCGGCTCAGCGACTCGAGGTAGTGGTCGGCGTCCCAACCCCGCCGGTGGCGGAGGAGCAGGAACACCTCGGAGCTCCCGACCGCCCAGGCGAGGTCGGTGGACTCCTCGGGGGAGTGGCGCAGTCGGTCCGCGGGGAGCAGGGCGATGATCGCCGCGAAGGTGGCGTGGCGTCGCTCGAGCTCGGCGTCGAGGCGGGCGGCGACCGTGTCGTCGACCGCGGCCGCCTGGCGGAACGCCACCTGCACGGCTGCCGATCGCTCCTGGGTCGCCGCGATCAGCGCCGCGAGCATCTGCACCTGCCGCACCGGGTCGGGCTCGTCCGCGATCGCCCGGAAGGGGTCCCGGTCGACGAGCAGCACCTCGTCGTCATCGCCGGCGACCACGTTGTCGAGGACGAGCTGCAGCAGGTCGGCCTTGCTTCGGCCCGCCTTGTAGACGGACTGGAGGGCGACGCCGGCCTCGGTGGCGATCTCGACCATCGTCGTGGCCGGGTACCCCTTCGTGAGGAAGAGGTGCTGGGCCGCCGCCACGACGCGCCGCCGCGTCGCGCGTCGCTCCCCCTCGGCCCGCGCCCGGCGGGCGCTGGCGTCGTAGGTCCGGGGGGAGTTCTTGGGCATGCCCTTGACAGTAGATCGATATTCTGAGCAGAATCAAGTTCTACGCTAAACAAGGAGAAGCCGATGACCGACACCATCGATCCCATCACCGCCCTCGAGCGGTCCTACGAGGAGCTGGGCAAGGTCGTCGCCGACCTGCGACCCGACCAGCTCACGCTCCCCACCTGCTGCCCCGAGTGGGACGTGCGGGCGCTGCTCGACCACATCCTCGGCGGCGCCCGCATGTACGTGGCCGCCAACGACGCCCGGCTGGTGTCGGAGGACGCCGGGGAGATCGTGGGGGAGGATCCGAGCCTCGCCGTCGCCGAGGTGGCCGCCGCCAACCTGGCGTCGTGGCGCCGGCCCGGAGGCCTCGACGGGGAGCGCACCTACCCCTTCGGCACCTTCCCCGCCGGCGCCGGGTTGGTCAGCAACATCGGCGAGGTGGCGCTGCACGCCTGGGACGTGGCCAAGGCCGCCGGGCAGGAGGCGCACCTCGATCCGGAGGTGGCAGCGCTGGTGCTCGACCTCTACGCCCATGTGCCGATGGACGACCTGCGCGCCCACGGCGTGTACGGGCCCGAGATCGCCGTGCCCGAGTCCGCACCGGTGCAGGACCGCCTGCTCGCCTTCTTGAGCCGGCAGCCATGACCGCCGTCGCCGCTCCCGCGTCCGGCACCGTCGTGGTGCGCGCCGCCGACGCCGAGCACCACGACCTGCCCGGCGGCTCCTCGATGCGACTCCTGGCCGATGGCCCCGCCACGGCCGGCCAGCTCAGCGTCCACCGAACCGTGCTCCGCGACGGCGCCGACGGGGCCGGCCCCCACCACCACACGATGGCCGCCGAGCTGTTCTACGTCCTGCACGGCTCCCTCCAGGTCCTGATCGGCGACGAGGTCGTGGAGGCCGGGGAGGGCGACGTCGTGGTGGTCCCGCCCGGCACGTCACACGCCTTCGCCGCCGCGCCTGGCTGCGACGCCGAGCTGCTGGCCGTGGTGACGCCCGGTGCGTCCCGGTTCGACTTCTTCCGGCGCCTCGCCCGCGTCGCGTCGGGTGAGGATCCGCCCGGCCCCTTCATGGCGGACCAGCCGGCCTTCGACGTCCACCTCGACGACAGCGCCGCCTGGCGCCAGGCTCGATGAAGGGAGCGACCGACCGCGACCTCAGCGTGAGCGGTCCCGGCCTGGCCCGGCACGCCTTCCGCTCAGGGTTGGTGGACGAGGTCCACCTGTTCGTGTTCCCGGTCGTGGTGGGCGGCGGCAAGCGAGGGTTGCCTCGGGACATCCGGCTGGATCTCGAGCTGCTCGACGAACGGCGCTTCGGCAGCGGCGTCGTCCACCTGCACCACCGCACGAGGTGACCTGTTCGCCGGCAGGGCGCTACCGGTCAGCCGCCTCCACCTCCGCCGCAAACCCGTCGAGATCGGCGGCCGTGGGATCGCCCATTCGTCGGTCTCACCATGGGCGCGCGGGGCGCCGGCCACTAGGGGCGATGGTCCTGAACGGGACCCGGTCGCCGCGACCTGGGCTACGGGGTGAGCTGGGGCCGGACCTCGGCGTGGAAGCGCTCGAGCTGGGTGAGCTCGTCGCCCACCGGCCAGATCAGCACGCGCTGCGCGCCCGCCTCGCGGAAGGCCGAGAGCTTGTCGACCACCGAGCCCACCGACCCGACGCCGCAGCGGGCGCGCAGCACCTCCTCGGGTCGGTGCACGACGGGGGTGAGGCGCTCGCGCAGCACCCGGTCGGCGGTGGCCTGGTCGTCGGCGAGGTGGTACCAGAACGTGGAGAGGGTGTTGGGGAAGGTCGCCGGGTCGCGATCGTGCTGGGTCAGCACGTCCTGCAGCGCAGTCCACGAGTCGGCGAGCTGGGGGGCGTCGATGTTGTAGGCCGAGGCGAGCCAGCCGTCGCCCAGCCGGGCGACCCGACGCAGGCCCGCGGGCGAGCCCCAGCTGCCGATCCAGATGGGCGGGCCGCCGGCCTGGCGAGGGGCGGGCGCCAGCGTGATGCCCTCGGTCGAGTAGTGGCGGCCCACGAACGGCTCACCCTCGGGTCGCCACAGCGCCCGTAGGGCGGCGACGGCCTCGTCGAGCCGCGACCAGCGGTCGTCGAAGTCCAACCCGACGGCCGCGTAGTCGACCGGTGAGGAGCCCGGACCGACCCCGACCACGAGCCGCCCGTCCGCGAGCCAATCGAGCGCGGCGAGCGCCTTGGCGGCCACCACCGGGTGCCGGAGCGCCGGCACGTACACCGTCGTGGCGAGGGTCGCCGGGGCGGCGGCGGCCGCCACCGCCGCGAGCGCCATCGGCCCGTCGATCCACGGCGCCGGGAACACGAGGTGGTCGTTGCCGCTGACCATGTCGAAGCCGAGCTCGGCGGCCCGCGCGGCGTAGGACGTGAGCAGCTCGGGCGTGCGCGGCTCGCCGCCGAAGTCGACGAGCGGGAGGTGGACCCCGATCTGCATGGCGCCTGCCTCTCAGGGGGTCAGCGGGATGAACTGCTGCTGAGGGCGACGACGGTATCCGGGGCGTCCGGGCGCCGCCTTGACAGGCTGCGTGCATTCATGTCATAAAGTCTGACATGAGCGCGAAGGCGGCCCGCACCTACTCGAGCCCGCTGCGCGCGGAGCAGGCGGAGCAGACCACGGCCCGGATCGTGCAGGCGGCCGTCGACCTGCTGAGCGAGGGCGACGCCAGCGACCTGTCGATGGCAGAGGTGGCGGAGCGCGCCGGCGTGTCGGTGCGGACCGTCTACCGGAGCTTCGCCAACAAGGACGAGCTGCTCGATGGGGTCATCGACTGGATCAACGTCCACCTCAGCCAGACGATCGGCGTCCGGCCCGAGACGCGGCACGACTACGAGACCACGACCGCGGATGTGATCGCGGAGGTGTTCCGGATCGAGCCGCTCTACCGGGCGCTGTTCGCCACCGCCGCCGGCCGGGCGTCGCACCAGCGCCAGGCGGGGCGGCAGGACAGAATGCGCAGCGCCTACGCCGCGGAGCTCGAGGGCCTCGACGACGGCGAGGCCCGCCGCTTGCTGGCGGTGCTGAACCTGGTGGCGAGCTCGGCCGGGGCGCTGTTCATGAAGGACTACTGGGACCTGCCCCCCGAGGAGATCGGGCGGGTCATCGAATGGGCGATCCGGGTGCTGGCCGACGCGGCCGGTGACCCCGCGCAGAGGGAGGGACTGTGACCATCACCTGGGAAGCACCAGCCGGCGGCCTGTGGGCCTTGGACACGCTGCACCTGCCCGGCGCGGTGCCACGCCTGTTCCAGGAGCGGGCGCCCGAGGCGATGGAGCGGGGGTTCCGGCCGTCGAGTCGGCGCTACGGCCTGCCGATCGACTACCTGGAGTTCCGCTTCGTCAACGACCACGGCTACGCCCGGATGCGAGCGGTGGGTGCCCCCGACCCGAAGCCGGGCAAGGAGACCAGCCCACCGCCGGACTTCGTGCTGTGGGTGCTGGCCCGCCTCCACCCGGAGCTGCGCCGCCGGGAGCGAGCGGCGAAGGCCGCCCTCGCCGAGCGGCGCTGGCACGACGACCTCGCTCGCTGGGAGGGCGAGCTGAAGGGCGAGATGCTCGCCACCGGTCGGGCGCTGCAGGCCGAGGACGTGGCGGCCATGAGCGACGACGAGCTCATCGGCCACGTCGGCCGGGTCGCCGACCACATGGCGCGCGGCATGGAGGTGCACTTCGACCTGATCGCCGTGCACAACATCCCGCTCGGGCGGCTGGTCGCGCTCACGCGCCGCCAGGGCATCGCCGACGTCGACGCCCTCGCCCTCCTGGCGGGGAGCTCACCGGCCTCGACGGCGTCCGCCGAGGCGCTGGCCCCCATCGCGCGGGCCTGCCGGGCCGCCGGCGTCGACCCGCAGTCGCTCGACGACGTGCGCGCTGCCGGCCCCGAGGCCCGCGCGGCCCTCGACGACTACCTGGCCGACCACGCCTGGCGGATGATCACCCAGTACGCGCCGCGCGGTCAGGCGCTCATCGAGCTGCCCGACCTCCTCGTGCAGGCGATCCGCTGCGCTGGCGACGCGCCCGAGCGCACCCCACCGGACTCGGCACCGATCCGGGCGCAGGTGGCGGAGGCCGATCGGGCGGCGTTCGACGACCTGCTCGCCGACGCCCGCCGCTGCTACGGCATCCGCGACGACAACGTCGGCCTCACCTGGATGTGGCCGGTCGGGCTGGTCCGCCGAGCGATCCTCGAGGCCGGCCGCCGCCTCGTCGAGCGCGGCGCGATCGACGAGGACTGGATGGCGTTCGGCCTCGGCGAGGCAGAGCTGGCCGCTGCGCTGCGCGGGGACGCGTCGATGGGGGAGCTGGCCAAGGCCCGGGCCGAGCACGGCATGGCCGCCGAGGCCGCCGGCGCGCCGGCGACCCTCGGCTGGTCCGAAGGTGGCGAGCCCGACCCGAAGGTGTTCCCGAAGGCGATGGCCGAGATCACCGCCGCCATCATCGACACGCTCGTCCTCGAGGGCATGGAGCCCGACGGTTCGCCGGCCGCCTGGACGGGCGACGGCATCGGCGTGGGCACCGAGCCCTACACCGGCCGGGCCTGCGTGGCCGCCTCGCCCGAGGAGGCGCTGGCCAGGCTCGAGCCCGGCGACGTGCTCGTCACGCGCATGACCACGCCCGCCTACGAGGCGGTCCTGCCCATCGCCGGTGCGCTGGTCACCGAGCAGGGCGGCCTCATCAGCCACGCCGCGCTGGTGGCGAGGGAGCTCGGCCTCCCGGCCGTCGTCGGCGTGGCCGACGCCACCGCCGCCATCCCCAATGGCGCCAAGGTCGAGGTCGAGCCGGTCACCGGCCGGGTCCGCATCGACTGAGGCTCAGCCGAGGCAGCGATCGTCCCTCAGGTGTCCGACGACGCCCGCTCGGGTTGGTCAGCGACCAGACTGCGGCGATGCAGCGGATCGAGCGGCTCGTCGGCGTGTACGACGCCGACGGCTCGCTGCTCGGTGAGCTGGCCTACGTGGTCGGCCACCTGCTCGGTCGGCGCAGCTGCGCGCTCTGCGACATCACCCATGGCGGCGTGAAGCGCCGCCCGGAGTTCGACGAGGCCGCCGCCACGCTCGGTGTCCCGTTCGACCTGCTGCACCGCGACGAGCGCTCGCCCGCACTGGCTGCCCTCACCGACGGTGCGCTGCCCTGCGTCGTGGCCGAGGGCGACGGCGAGCAGCTCGTGCTGGTCGACCGGGCCGCCCTGGCGGCCTGCGGCAAGGACCCCGCCGCCCTCGTCGACGCCATCCGGTCCGCCGCCGCCACGGCCCACCTGGTGCTCGGCCCCGCCTGAGTCGCCGCCAGGCCGACGGACCGGCTGGTCAGGCGTCGAGGGAATCGAGGAAGGCGTCGAGGGCGGCGTTGACCGCGTCGGGGGCCTCCTGATGCACCCAGTGGCCCGCGTCGTCGATGATCGTCTTGCCGCGGAAGTCGGTGCAGGCGGCGCCCGGGTCCTCGTAGGAGTCGACGCCGGGGAGCATCGCCCGCACCGGGTCGAGGGCGCCGGCGATGAAGCAGGACGGCTGGTCGACCGTCACGCCGGCGAGGTCGCCGACGGTGGCTGGATCGAAGGCGAGGGCCCGGTAGCGGTTGAAAGCGCCGGTCATGCCGGTCCGCTCGAAGGTGGCGGCGTAGCGGTCGAGGGCCTCGTCGGAGAGGAAGGGGAGCGGCCCGTCGGGCGGGTCGGGAAGGAGCGGGAGGAAGGCGGCGTCGCGCGGCGCATCCGGGCACCCAGGCGTTCTCGGGTGCGTCACCGGAGAGGGCGAAGAAGCACCGCTTGAGGGCGGCCCGCACGTCGGCACCGAAGGCGGCCTCGGCCACGCCGGGCTCGCGGAAGTAGAGCATGTAGAAGAACTTGTCGGTGTAGAGCTGGTCGAACAGGTCGAGGATCGAGAGCGCCATCGGCGGGGTGTAGGGCACGCTCAGGCCAGCGACGGCGCGGACGTGGTCGGGGTGGCGGACGGCGGTGTTCCACACGATCGGCGCGCCCCAGTCGTGGCCGGCCAGCACGATCGGACCGTCGTCGAGGGCGGCGGCCACGGCCGCCACGTCGCCGGCCAGCTCGGCCAGCGTGTAGCGCTCGATCTCCGGGGGCGCCGAGCTCCCGCCGTAGCCGCGCACGTCCATGGCCGCCGCCCGGTAGCCGCGCTCGGCCAGGTGGCGCACCTGGAGGTGCCACGACGTCGCCAGCTCCGGCCAGCCGTGCACGCACAGCACCACGGGCCCGTCGCCGGTGACCTCGACCCGCAGCGTGATGTCGCCGTTGTCGACCTGGATCTCGTCCATCGCTCGTCCCCCTCTGCACCCAGAGAGAGCGAACCACAGCCGGCGTCATCTCGGGAAACCAGGTCGGACAAGCCGTGCTCGTGGACGGACGGTGGCTCGTGGCCATCACGACGACGTGCGAACAGGTCTCGATGGCCAGCGTCCAGTGCAACATGAGCCTCTGACCCGCCCACACCTTCGACGCCCACTCCGGACGGCCGGTCGAGAAGTGACGGGTAGCGTGCGCCGCCATGGGCCAGGTGCGCGCGGGCGGGATCGACATCGCCTACGACGTCCACGGCGTCGGCGGCCGGGGCACGGTCCTGCTGGTCTGCGGCACCGGCCAGCCCGCCGCGATGTGGGGCGCGCTCGGGACCACCGACGCGCTCACCGGGGCCGGCTACCAGGTCGTCACCTTCGACAACCGGGGCATGGCTGGCGCGGCCTGCCCGGCGCCGCCGTGGACGGTGGGCGACATGGCCGCCGACGCGGCCGCGGTGCTCGAGGCCGTCGGTCCGGCCCACGTGGTCGGCGCGTCGCTGGGCGCGCTCGTCACCCAGACGCTGGCGCTGCGTCATCCCGACCTCGTCCGCTCGGCCACGTTCATGTTCGGCGGGGGCCAGTTCGGGCCGAGCTGGGGCCCGCTGATGACGGGCATCGTGGAGCTCTACACCGCCGGGGTCGACCTGCCGGCGGGCATCGAGACGTTCCTCTTGCTGCAGGCGTTCCTCACGCCCGAGCAGCGCTGTGACCCGGCCATGGTGGAGCTGGCCACCGCGCTGGCGGGCGGGCTCACCGAGGGCTTCGGACCCGGTGGCCAGCACGGCCAGTACTCCGCCAGCGCCACCTGGATCAGCGAGGACCACCTCAGCGAGCTGGCCGACATCCGGCCGCCCGTCCTCGTCATCGCCAACGAGCACGATCCGGTCTTCCCCGCCGTCGGCCTGCGGGCTGTCGCCGAGGCCGTCCGGGACGGCCGGTACGTGGAGACGCCGGGCGTCAGCCACATCTCGATCGATCCCGACAGCCTCCAGGTCCAGATGACGGCGCTGCTCGAGTTCCTCGCCGACCGCTGACGACCTCAGCGCTCGGCGGCCCACGTGATGGCGGCCGCCCGCTCCGCGAGGGGGAAGTGCTTGACGTCACCCGGCGACATCCAGCCGAACAGGTTGACGAGGTGGACCATCCAGTCGACGTCGGTGACGAGGGCGACGCGCTTCCACTTGTGGAGGTGGTTCATGCCCATCTTGAGGTCCTCCCACGCGGCGCCGCCCGAGTAGCCAGCGAACTCGGGGAAGACCAGCACGACCCGCACGTCGTGGCCGTCGGCGATCACGCCTTCGATCGCCGGGATGATGGTGTCCTGGTAATCGTCGGCGTGGATCTCGCCGTCGGCCTCGAAGCCGAGGACGCCGTCCGGTAGGTCGGTGAGCTGTCGGATCATCGCGCCTCCTCCTGCCGATCTGCCGGCGTCAGCCTGTCACGAGAGAGCCGAGCCAGGGGACGACCTGGCCCCGCAGGGTCAGGCCGCCATGGGGCCGGCACGACTCTGGAGCGTGCGGCCGTGGGGGCTGGTGACGAGGATCTCGTGGTCGGCGTTGCCGGTGGCGTTCCAGCCGCCTTCGTGCAGCAGGTGGTGGTGGTGCCAGCAGACGCCCATGAGGTTGGCGGCGTCGGTGGCACCTCCCTTGGTCCAGTGCTGCATGTGGTGGAGGTGGCGGATCGCCCGGCCGCAGCCGGGCCATCGACATCGGTGGTGGTCGCGGCCGATGACCCGGCGGCGGAGCCAGGCGGGCGGGTTGCGGGTGGCTCGGCCGATGCCGACCGTGCGACCGTCGGGCGTGTCGTAGTGGGTCTCGACGCGGGCGTCGCAGAGGAACCGGCGGAGCACGTCGACGGTGATCGGCGCGCCGTTGATGGTGGCGCTGCGCTCGACGGTGTCGTCGTCGAGGAGCTCGGCCGGCGCGTGGATGACGACCATCGCCGCGTCGGGCTCTGATCCTTCGGCGGCGGCGCGCCCGAGGTCCTCCGCGCACAGGTCGCGCAGGGCCCCGGCGGTGCGCTCGCCGTGGGGCGCCCAGAGGCCGGTCTCGGGATCGGGGCCGGCGGCCTCGGCGCGGCGGTCGAGGGCGGCTTCCACGATGGCGGCGTCGTCGTTGGCCAGGAAGCCCGACACGTGCTTGCCGGCACCGGAGCGATCGGGCCGGAGGCGGAGGTGGGTGAGGCGGCGGGCTTCGTCGTGGTCGGCCCGGCGGGCCCGGCGCCGCTGCTTGGCCAGGAGCTCGATCTCGGCGCAGCTCAGGGAGGGGAGCAGCTCGGCGAGGTGCTCGTCGTCGGCCGGCTGGGCAAAGGTGAGGGCGTGCTGGACCTGCTCGAAGCTCAGGTCGCCGGCCACGAACCGGGCCCGGATCAGGGGAAGGTGGTCCAGCGCGGTGGCGGCCCGCACCCACTGGCGGGCGGTGGTTCCGGACACGCGGTAGCGGTAGGCGAGCCAGTCGGCCATCGACAGCGACCCGTCGGCCCGGTGGTCGTCCAGGGCGTCGGCGGCCAGGATCACCCGGAGCGCCTCGTCGAGCAGGACGTTGCGCTGCGTGAGGAGGCGATCGAGCATGACCTCGCGCTCGTCGGGCGTGCACTGCTCGTAGTCGAGCGGCTGGTCGGCCATGGTTCACCTCCGGGACACGTCGTCTCGACTGTCGGGGACCCTCAGATCAGACCCGGGTCCCGAAGGGGAAGGCGCCCAGATTACACCCGTGTAATTCGGTCCGCAAGGGGGTGATCGACGTCGGCGGCCGTTGCTGGTCGACCAACATCACGCCATGCCCAACGACTTCCCGGCGTTCGCGGTCGCGTGTGGTGAGGAAGGGTCGGATCCGCTCGTGCGCCACGACGGGCGGATGGTGCGCGTCGACCAGCTCGCCGCCAGCGGGCACCTCGAGCGGCTCGACGGCGACCTGGCCGACGTCGCCGCCCTCGGCGTGCGGGTGTGGCGCTACGGGATGCCGTGGCGGCTCACCGAGCCCGAGCCGGGCGTGTACGACTGGACGCTGTGGGACCGGGCGCTGGCGGCCTGCGACCGCCACGGCCTCACCCCGGTGGTCGACCTGTGCCACTTCGGTCTGCCCGACCACTACCCCGGGTTCTGCGATCCCGCCTGGGTCGAGGGGTTCAGCCGCTACGTCGACGCCTTCCTCGCCCGGTACCGCACCCTCATGTGGTTCACGCCGGTGAACGAGCCCGGCATCACGGCGCTGTTCTCGGCCCGCCTGGGCATGTGGAACGACCGGCGGGCCAGCGAGGACGACTACTTCACCGCCCTCGGCCACGTCACGCTGGCCAACCTCGAGGCCCTCGCCCGGATCCGGGCCGACCGCGACGGCTGGTGGATCGGCGCCGAGGGGTTCGGCTGCGAGCTGGCCGACCCCGACGACGAGCCCGGCCAGCAGGCGGCGCTCGACGCCCGGGACCTGCAGTGGGCGGTGTGGGACCTCCACCTCGGCGTCGAGCCTCGTGGCATCGCGGCCCGGCTCACCGACGTGCTGACCGACGACGTGCAGGCGCGCCTCGCCGAGCTCGCCGGCGTCGTCCCGGCCGACCGGATCGTCGCCGGTCACGACCTCTACCCGGTGAGCGTCGCCGCCCACGGCACCCGGGCGCAGCGACCGCTCACGATCGCCGACCGGGTCGCCGCCTACGAGGCGACCGCGGCCGCCTGGCACGACCGCTACCAGGTGCCGTTCTGGGTGGCGGAGACCTCCAACCTCGGCCTCCCGGTGGACGACGGCCCCGCCTGGCTCGACGCCCTCGTCGCCGGCCTCGACCGCCTCGCCGCCGCCGGCCGCCCGGTGCGAGGCATCTGCTGGTACAGCCGCGGCGACCAGTACGACTGGCACACCGCCCTCACCAAGCCGGTCGGCGAGGTCACGGAGGTGGGCCTGTTCGACGCCGACGCGACGGCCGCGGACGGTGGCCGGCGCGCTGGGACGGCTGGCCGGGATCAGGAACGGCTGAGAAGGCGAGCTCGAGCGACCGCTCCCGCGGCAGCGGCCGGACGGCCCAGGCCGAGCCCGCCGATCCCGACGTCAGCTCGAGGGCGCGGTGGCCGGTGGTGCCGCGCTCAGCGGAAGGCGACGAACATGGCGGCCATCGCGGCGACCACGGTGGCCTGGCTGGCGAGGAGCCACGTGATGAAGCTGCTCGTCAGCGATCCGGTGAGCCGTGCTTCGAGCTCGGCGAGGTCCTGCTTGGTCGCCAGCTCGGCGAACCCCGTGGGTGGCATCAGCTCGATCATCGTGGATGCACGCTCCTCGCCCATCTGCTCCTCGAACCACTTGAACAGCTCGTGACGTTGACGCTCGGTGACCGCCCTGGTCGACCTCCGTGGTGTGGCTGCCGCGAAGGGCGCCCGAAGGCACCGAGGCGAACCGCACGGTTCGCGCCTACAGGCTACCGACGCCGTGTGACGCACGCCGGCGCTGCGCTGCGGACGAGTCGTAGGGTAGGGAGGCGCCAACCCCCGGAGGAGCCGTCCATGGACACCGAGGCAACCCCACCTCCGAAGAAGCCGCCGGCGTGGTTCGTGCACGTGGCGTGGCGCGTGCACCGCGCGCTGTACAAGCTCAGCGGCGGCCGCTTTCTGTGGACCACGGCGAACAAGCGGGGCTGGGGAGCGCTGCGCCTCACGGTCATCGGGCGGAAGTCCGGGCAGGAGCGCAGCGTCATCCTCGGCTACATCGAGGACGGCCCGAACCTCGTCGTGATCGCCATGAACGGCTGGGACGAGGGCCATCCCGCGTGGTGGCTCAACCTCGAGGCGCACCCCGATGCCGTCGTTCGCCTGTCGGGCGAGACGGAGCGCCCCGTGCACGCGTTCGCGGCGACGGGGGAGGAGCGCGAGCGACTGTGGAAGCTGTGGGCCGAGGTCAATCCGGACCTCGACGGCTTTGCCGGCGGGCGGACGACCGAGGCACCCGTCGTCGTGTTCGAACCGCGCGACGCGACCGCCTGACACCGCTCGTGCGGTGAGCGCCGCCGCCGGCTACGGCGCGGTGGCGAGCACGGCGAGGACGCCGTGGCGGTCCATGTGGTGCTCCTCGACGGGGCAGCGGGTGGCGGGTACATCGCCGTGAGCACGTCGAGGAGCTTGGGCAGCAGCGGCGTGAAGCGGCCCTTGCCCCAGCGCACGTGCGGGCTCGTTGGCCATGGCCTGGCCGAGCACGCCGCTGACGAAGACGGAGACCACGTAGAGCGCTTCGTCGGAGTCGGCGCCGGCCCCGAGCTGGCCGGCGGCGGCCGCGTCGGCCAGCGCCTGGCGCTGGAGGCGGACCATCTCGACGCTGGGCGCCATCGCCTCGGCGGTGGGCTCGAAGCTGGGGACGGGCCGCCAGAACAGGAGCTGCGCGAGGGCGGGGTTGGCGAACGCCCACCGGCAGGCGGCGTCGAGCCCGGCGGCGAGCGCGGGGAGGCCCGGCTCCTCGCCCGTCCATCCCGGATGCGGAGGGCCTCGAGGTGGGCCTGCTGGCCGCGGCGCGAAGAGGGCGTCGAACACGTCCATGAGGGAGTCGAAGTACTTGTAGAGCGACGGCGGCTTCACGCCGAGTCGCCGGGCCACCTCGGACAGGCTGAGGCCGTTGACGCCGTCCTCGGTCATCACGTCGGTGGCGATCGTGAGGATCTCGTCGATGGTCTCTTGCCGTCGCCGGGCCCTTCGGTCGGGAGGCGGATCGAGGGCGGCGACGACGGACGATCGGACATGCGCTGCATCATAGCGGAAGTTTCGATTGACAGCAATAGCTATAGGTCATTAGCCTGACGTCGACCCGAGCAGAGGAGGCGGCCCGATGGCCCCGAAGAACCAGCGGTGGTGGTTGACCACCGACCAGGTCGAGCTCCAGATCGGCGCCGACGCCGACGCAGCTGTACGGGATGGTCTCCGACCTCCCCCGGATCGGCGAGTGGAGCCCCGAGTGCGAGCGGGTGGAGTGGGAGGGCGACGTCACCACCCCCGTGGAGGGCACCACGTTCATCGGCCACAACGCCGTGGGCCCCGGCCGGCGCATCCGCTACTCGCGCCACGGTCGGGTGCTGGCGGCCGAGCCGGGCCGCGAGTTCGCCTTCGTCACCGACGAAGGCGGCCGCGAGTCGACGCGTGTGGCGCTACACCTTCGAGCCCAACGGCGACGGCACGCTGGTCACCGAGTCCTACGAGGTCCGCTGGATCCCGACGTGGGCCCGCATCCTCGACGTCCCCACCAACCGGCCACAAGGAGCTGCGTGCGAGGCATGCGCACCACGCTCGAGCGCCTGAAGGGCCGCCGAGCCACTCGGCGCGACGCGAACGTCACGCCAGGGCCCCAGAGAGGCGCAGCCGATGACCGACGTGCTTCACCGCCACGCCCGGGGTCGACGTGATCAGCACCACGGCCGACATCCCCGCCCTCGGCTCGCTCGCCATCAACGCCTTCGTGCTCCACGGCGCCGAACCCCTCCTGGTCGACACCGGCACCGTCGTGCGGTCGCGACGACTTCCTCGCCGCCCTGCGATCCATGATCGACGTGGCCGACCTGCGCTGGATCTGGCTCACCCACACCGACTTCGACCACATCGGCGTCGCTGCCGGCAGCTGCTCGACGAGAACCCGAACCTGCGGGTGATCACGACCTTCCTCGGGCGTCGGCATCATGGGCCTGTCGTCCACGCCGCTGCCGATGGACCGGGTCCACCTCGTCAACCCGGGCGAGTCGATCACCATCGGCGATCGCACGCTCACCGCCGTGAAGCCGCCGGCGTACGACAACCCGATCACCACCGGCTTCGTCGACGACCGCACCGGCATCTTCTTCAGCTCCGACTGCTTCGGCGCTCTCCTGCCGGACGTGCCGCAGGCGGCCGCCGACCTCGACGGCGACACGCTGCGCGCCGGTCAGGTCCGCTGGGCGACCATCGACTCGGCATGGGTGCACGAGGTCGACCGCGACGTGTTCGCCCGCACCCTCGACGGGATCCGGGCGCTCGAGCCCACCATGGTGTGCAGCAGCCACCTCCCGCCGGCGCCGGGCGCCATGCTCGACGGGTTCCTCGGCTCCCTGGCCACGGTGCCCCGACGCCGAGCGCTTCGTCGGCCCCGACCAGCAGGCCCTCGAGGCCATGCTCGCCGGCATGGAGCCCGTCCCCGCCTGATCGAGGCCTCGATCCGGCCGCCCCGGCGTCAGCGGAGGGCGAGGAGCAGGCCGACCATGACGGTGACGACGGTCGCTTGGCTGGCGAGCAGCCAGGTGATGAAGCTTCGCATGAGCGACGACTCGAGCCGGGCGAGCCGTCCGTCGAGCCGACCCTCGAGCTCGACGAGGTCGTGCTTCGATGCCAGCTCGAACCAGCCGATGGGTGGGATCAGGTTCATCATGGTGGCGGCTCGCTCCGGACCCATGCGCTCCTCGAACCACACGAAGAGCTGGTGACGATCGTATTCGGTGACCTCCATGGTCGACCTCCTCTGCGTTCGCAGCAAGCGGAAGGGCGCCGAGGCACCGAGGCGGGCCGTGGCCCGTGATCGCAACCTACCGAGGGGATGTGACAGGCGCAGTGGCGAGGGTGCGTGGCGGGCGTGGAGGTGGTCGACCTGGGCGTCGAGCACGGCCAGGAGCTGCCGCAGCTCGGCGCGCACCTGCGGGTGGGTCCACAGGAGGTCGAGCGCCTCCTGGAGGCTGGTGTCCTTGGTGATGGCTCGTCCGACGAGGGCGGCGACGAGCATGCGGACGAGGCGTCGCTCCCGTTCGGGCATCTCGTCGACCGACGGTGCCGTCGTCGCCGCGAGGAGGCGCTGGTAGGTGGCGATGCGCTCGTCGTCGTCGATGTGCAGGAGGCGGCCGACGGCTCGACGCAGCTCGGTCTCGTGCGGGCCGTCGGGCAGGACGGGGGCGCCGGCGGCGGCTTGGAGGTCGGACCAGGACTTGGCGCCGTCGTAGACGTCGTCGAGCTCGAGGCCGGACTCGTCGAGGAACCCGGCCAGGTCGATGTCGGGGTGCACCTGGCGCAGGGAGCGCAGCTCCTCCACCTTGCTCGGCCAGCGCGACGGGATGGCCTCCCGGAGGCTGCGCAGGACGATCTCGGCGGCCTTCTGGTCGAGCTCCACGTGGCAGCCGGCGGGCAGGAACGGGAACTGCTGCGCCACGGTGCGCTCGAGCTCCCGGCGGGTGCCGCCGAGCAGGGCCCGGTAGCGGCGGTCGAAGCGGAACTCGCGGCGGTGGGTGCCCACGAAGTCGAGGACCGTGCAGAACCCCTTGCCCGGTGCGCGGCGCAGGCCCCGGCCGAGCTGCTGGAGGAACAGGGTGGGGCTCTCGGTGGGGCGCAGCATGAGCACGGTGTCGACGGCGGGCACGTCGACGCCCTCGTTGAACAGGTCGACGGAGAACACCGACTCGCACCTCGCCGGCGGCCAGGTCGCGCAGGGCGGCGCTGGCGCTCGTCGCGGGGGCTGTCGCCCCACACGGCGACCGACGGGATGCCGTGGCCGGTGAAGTGGCGGGCCATGAAGCGGGCGTGGTCGATGCTCACGCAGAACCCGAGGGCGCGCATCGTGGCCGGCTCGACGTGCTGCGGCCACCTGCTGGACGACGAGGCGAGCCCAGGCGTCGGAGCTGGTGTAGGCGGTCGCTGAGGGCCTCGACGTCGTAGCCCCGGCCTCGCTTCCAGGGGATGTCGGCAGGTCGAGGCCGTCGTGGATGCCGAAGTACAGCGAACGGCGCCAGCTGCTGCTGGTCGATGGCGTCCCAGAGGCGCAGCTCGGCGGCGATGCGGTCGTCGAACCAGTGGAGGATGGGCAGGCCGTCGCTGCGCTCGGGGGTGGCGGTGAGGCCGAGCAGCTCGACGGGGGCGAGGTGGTCGAGCAGCGTCTCGTACGAGGCGGCGGCGGCGTGGTGGAACTCGTCGACGATCACCACGTCGAAGTGATCGGGCGGCGAGGTCGGCCAGGCCGCTGGCGTTGAGGCTCTGGATCGAGGCGAAGACGTGCTCGAAGCGCTGCGGCCGCTGGCGCGGCCGACCCACTTCTCGCCGAAGGCGGCGTCGCGCAGGGCGTAGCGGAAGGTGGCGAGGCTCTGGTCGAGGATCTCCTCGCGGTGGGCGACGAACAGCAGGCGGGCGCGGGGGAGCCGTCTGGCGGAGGCGCCCGTAGTCGACGGCGGCCATCACGGTCTTGCCGGTGCCGGTGGCGGCCACGAGGAGGTTGCGGTGATGGCCCTGCTCGCGGGCGACGTCGATCTGCTCGAGCAGCCGCTCCTGGAAGGGCTCCGGGCGCAGCTCGATCGGGCTGAGGATGACGAGGGGGCCGTCGTCGGTGCGGCCGGTGCGGCGCTGCTCCTCGTCGAACTGCGTCGGCGTCGTAGGGGACGAAGTCGCCGGCCTCCCAGTAGCTGTCGAACACGCGCCTGAACTTGTCGACGACGTCGGGGTTGCGGGCGGCCGAGACCCGGACGTTCCACTCCAGCCCGGTGACCTGCGCCGAGTGGGTGAGGTTGGAGGAGCCGACGTAGGCGGTGGAGAAGCCGGAGCGCCGGTGGAACACCCAGGCCTTGGCGTGGAGGCGGGTGCTGCCGAGGTCGTAGGAGATGCGGACCTCGGCGCCCAGGTCGGCGAGCTGGTCGAGGGCGCGCGCGCTCGGTGGAGCCGGTGTAGGTGGTGGTGAGGACGCGCAGCGGCTTGCCCTGCGTCGCAGTGGCGGCGGAGGTGCGTCGAGCAGCGGGGCGATGCCGCTGCGGCGGATGAACGCCATGACGACGTCGATGCGCGTCGGCCGACTCGATCTCCGAGCGCAGCTGGCTCCACAGGCCCGGCTCGCCGGGCGCGTTGGTGAGCAGCGTGGTGTCGAGCAGCGGGATGAGCGGCTGCTCGATCGGCTCGCGGCGTGCCGTCGGGCCGACGCTGGCGGATGGCGTGGAGGACCTGGGCCGGATCTGTGGGGAGCTCGCTGGGATCGGTGGCGACGAGCTCGCCGAGCCGCTGGAGGAGGTCGCGGGCGACCTGGACGCCGACGGCGACGCGGTCGTCCTCGCTCGACGTCGGCGAGCGCCCGCTGGATCTGCCGGCTCAGGTGCCAGGCGATGCGATCGGGCGCCTCGGCGCTGCGGAGCGCGTGCTGCTCGGGGAGCAGCCGCTCGTCGATCTGCTCGAGCTGGGCACGCAGCCCCTCGGTGACGAGCCGCTCGAAGAGGCCAGGCCCGAGGTCATCCACGCCGAGAAGCTACGAGCTCGCCGTGACCGACGTGCGGTGGCGCCAACGGAGGGGTGCCCAGCGGTCACCGTCGTCGCTAGCCTCGCGGGTGATGTCAGAGCCGGATCGCCGTGCTGAGCAGTACGCCAACGCGCTGCTTCGCGATCCCGACTTCGCTCGGCTGCTCGATGACGACCTGGCCGCAGAGCAGCGGGGCGATGTCGATCAGGGCCTCACTCGCGAGGAGTTCCTCGCCAAGTACAAGGATCTGCTGGAACCCCCTTCTGAGTGACGCGCATCAGCGCGCTTTGGCGCCTCGATGGCTTCCTCGATCGTGATCACCGGCTCTCCGCTGACCAGCGGCTTGCGCTGGTCAGCTGGATCCTGGAGTTGCAGGACGACCCGCTCCCACCGCCAGCCGTCGAGGTGACCGATGCGCGCGGACGCTCGATCCGGGTGGCGCTGCTCGACGCGGCGGGGGTGGCCGTGACCTATCGCCTGATGGCGGGGCGGCCGCGCCTGCTGCGCCTGGAGCGACTCACCTAGCCGCCGCTGGCGGGGGCAACCAGACGGTGTCCAGCTCAGCCCGACTCGCAGCCGAGCCCGTCGTTGTCGTTGCCGTCGAAGCCGTGGGGGTCCGGGGCGAGGACCGTGAAGCGCCGGTAGGGGATGTCGCCGCAGTCGAGGTCGGGCGGCGCCGGCGGGATGCAGACCGTGGGGTAGGACGGGTCGCAGCCGCCCCGGCTGGCGGTGGTGGGCGGCGCGACGGGAGCGGGCGCCACGGTCGTCGGCGGCGGCGACGGAGGGGCGGTCGTCGTAGTGGTGGTGGTCGGGGCGACGCCACAGCCGGCGAGCATGTTGCGCAGCGCCGTCGCCTCGGCGGCATCCATCGTGAGGCTCCAGCGGGCCTTCACGGTCAGCCAGTCAGCGGCATACAGGCACCACGCCGATCGGTTCGGAGGCTGCCAGGAGCTCGGGTCCCGGTCGCTCTTGATCGTGTTCATGGCGGCGGTGACGGCGACCAGCGTGCCTGGGTAGCCGAGGTCGTTCGCGAATGCGTGGCGACGAGCGGGCGACCAGGCCCATGCGCCCGACACCCAGGCCTCCTTCAGCGCGACGAGGTGGTCGACCTCGAGCTCGGCGGGATCGTCCGTGGTGTAGCCGTCGTAGATCGACCGCCAGTCGCCCGCCAGCACTCGGCAGCCCGACGGGTCGACCTGGGCGCGCGTGATCGACTCGGCGATGAGCACCTCGGCCCGGGTGCGGCATCCGTCACCGTCGTCGTCGGCCCCCTCGTCGAACAGGTCGCGTTCGTAGTCAGCGCTCTCGTTCTCCGCCGCGATGTCGACTCGGCCGAGCAGCTCCTCCGCGTCGAACACGCTGGATCCCAAGGCGCTCAGCCCTCCCGTCAGGGCGGGGCTGGTGCTGCCCGCAACGAGGTCGATGTCGGGGATCGGGCCGAGCCCTTGCGGCTCGGTGGTCGTCGTGGCGATCTGCTCGTCGATGGTCGACGGCGGGGCCTCGCTCGTCGTGGTGGTCGCCGCCGCGCCATCGGCGTCGGCACGGGGCTCACCGCTGTTGGAGAAGACCAGGGCTGCCCAGACGAGGGAACCGACCACGGCGGCGGCGCCCCACGCTCGCCGGCGTTCGGGCCGGGCGATGGCGAGCAGGGTGAGCGGGACGGGCCACGCTGCCACCCACACGAGCACCTGCGCCCACACCGGCCAGCGCCGGAATGCCCCCCACCACGTGCGCATGTGCCCCCCGTCCGGTCCCATGCGGATGGTATCGGCGTGGTCCGTGGCAGGACTGAGTGCCTGGCGAGACGAGCCGTGCCAAGGGCCAGCGAGCCCGCTCGCGCAGGTGGCCGACAGCACCCGCTGGCCATCCGATCCCGGTTGCACGCTGGCGCTGCTGCAGGCGTACCACGTCCCGGCCGGTACGCCGCTCTGGCTACGGGAGCGCACCTTCGTCGACACGACAGGCACCATCGACGTGGCCTCCTGAGCACGGACCAGGGCCAACGGAGATGTCACAAGGGCTTCGTAGCGTCGGTGTGGTGACCGAGCCGAGTCAGCCCGAACCTCCCGATCGAGTCGCCTACGACCTCGATGGTGCGTTGCTCCTGCTCGGCGTCCTCGAAGACGCCCGTGACGCCCTCACCGACTCAGGTCACCTCGCGGTGGTGGTCGGCATCGAGGACCAGGTTCGACTGCTCAACCGTAAACTCGGCTTCGACGATCCTGAGGGGGATGCCGATGCCCGCTGAACCTCTTCCCGCGACGGCGGCTGCTCGTCGGCTCGGCCTGCCCACCAGCGAGCTCCTGCGCCTGATCCACGACCGGAAGATCCGCTACGTCATGGTGGATGGCATCGCCCACGTGCCAGCGGACGCGATCGACGAGTACGAGGCTCGCGCCTCCTGACCGGTCGCTGCATCGGCGTACCCCGTTCGGCGTGTCCCCTGCTTCGTCGATGGTGACTTCGGGCTGCGGCTGCGACCCGGAGCATCGATGCCGTCCTCGCGGCATGGATCCGATCGCTGCTGCCGCCGCTCGATGGAGCTCAGCGTGCGCTCGTCGCGAGGTGCCTCGATGGCCGGCTCCCGCTAGCGGCCGCGCAAGGATCTGCTTGACCATATATGCGTGTAGGCATATGCTCAGGCGGTGCCCGGAAGCCTTGCCGTGCTGGACGTGATCGCGGAGCCGACCCGTCGTCGCATCCTCGATGCGGTGCGAGACGGCGAGCGGTCGGTCGGGCGAGCTGGTCGACGAGGTGGGGATGCACCAGCCCGGGGTGTCGCGCCACCTCAAGGTGCTGCGCGACGCCGGCCTCGTCGAGGTGCGGCGCGACGCCCAGCGCCGCCTCTACCGCCTGCGACCGGAGCCGCTGATGGAGCTCGACGCGTGGCTCGAGCCCTACCGCCTCGAGTGGGCCAACCGGCTCGACTCGCTCGAGCGACACCTCCGGGCCACCACCGAACCGATCCGCCCCGAAGAAGAAGGACCCCGCATGACCGAGACCGCCGCGTCCCCCGACGGCACGCTGGAGCGCACCCCCGACGGCGGGGTCATCCGCTTCGAGCGGCACCTGCCCTATCCCGTGGAGGCGGTGTGGGACGCCATCACGAACCCGGACCGCCTGGCCGACTGGTGGCTGCCGTTCGACGCCGACATCACCGTCGACCTCCGCGAGGGCGGGGAGATGGTCTTCACCGCCACGCTCCGGCGAGCCGCCGCCGATGACCTGCACGATCCTGCGCGTCGAGCCGCCGGTGCTGTTCGAGCACACCCACTTCGTCGACGGCGTCACCATGCGCTGGGAGCTCGAGGCGGTGCCCGAGGGGACCGTGCTCCGGTTCCGCCAGCACGTCCCCAACGTCGACGAGGCCGATCGAGAGCTGCTGGATCGTCGGCATGCACACGTCGCTCGCTGCGCCTCGAGCCCGCGCCTCGCCGGCACGCCGGCGCCGTGGGACTGGGATGCCTTCGCCGACCTCGCGGGCCCACTACGCCGAGCACGGCCTGGCCGCGCCCGACCCGGAGGCCGTGACGATGACGCCAGCTCCTGCGCGTGCCACAACTTCATGGTCTCCCAGGACGGCTTCGGCTCCGGCGAGGGCCAGAGCCTCGAGCGCCCCTTCGGCCACGCCGACCCGGCCGACCTCGGCGGCGTGGGCCGGCGCCACCGCCAGCTGGCCCAACCGCACCGACCCCGGCGGGACCCGGGGCCTCGACGACTACATGACCCGCGACTTCCACCGGAACATCGGCGCCGAGATCATGGGTCGCAACAAGTTCGGTCCCCAGCGCGGCCCGTGGGAGGACCACGAGTGGCAGGGGTGGTGGGGCGACGTCCCGCCGTTCCACACGCCGGTGTTCGTGCTCACGCACCACCTGCGGCCGTCGTTCACGCTCGCCGACACGACCTTCCACTTCATCGACGCCTCGCCCGCCGACGCGCTCGCCCAGGCGAAGGCCGCCGCCGACGGCAAGGACGTGCGCCTCGGCGGCGGCGTCCACACCGTCCGCGAGTTCCTCGACGCCGATCTCGTCGACACGCTGCACGTCGCCGTGGCGCCCATCGACCTCGGCCGCGGCGAACGCCTCTGGGACTCGCCCGACGAGCTGCTCGACCGGTACCACTGCGACCGCGTCCCCAGCCCCAGCGGCGTCACCCACCTCCTCTACTGGCGCCGCTGACGACGGTTCGGCTGTCACAGGCCGGCGGTAGCGTGGGCTGCCTTCCCCTTCGTCGGTTGTCCTCACGAAGGAAGTACGCCACCATGGCCCTCGATGCCCGCACCCGGTCGTCGATCTACCAGAGCCTCACGCCGATCCTCGGCGAGCACGACGCCAACGAGCTGATGTCACAGTTCCCCTCCATCGAAGCCGACGAGCTCGTCACCAAGGACTTCCTCCGAGCCGAGCTCGCCGAGCTGGAGGCTCGTCTGATGTTGCGACTCGGATCGGCGATCGCAGCCAGCACGGCCCTGCTCGCTGCCATCGGACTGCTCTCCTAGAACGGCTGCAGGTCCAGACGTCCTCCTCGGCGTAGCGGTGGCGCGGCCGAGCGATGAGTTCGGCGGCGGCCGCTCGTCGATCGGGCAGGACCCGCCCACCGCAGGAGGACCCGCCCATGACCGTGATCGCCAGCATCACCACGTCGGTCGACGGCTACATCACCGGACCCGACGACGGGCCGGGCAACGGGCTCGGCACCGGCGGCGAGCGCCTGCACCACTGGGTGATGGGCGGGCCGTGGACCTACGACACCGAGCACGACACCAACGGGATGACCGGCGTCGATCGGGAGTTCTTCGACGCCATGACCCAGAACCTCGGGGCAGCCATCGTCGGGCGGGGCATGTACGAGGCGGCCGGGGCCTGGGGCGGCACCAACCCGTTCCCCGGGCCGCTGTTCGTGCTCACCCACCGCACCGACGACGCCCCCGACCCCTCGACCGGCTTCACCTTCGTCGGCGACCTCGACCGCGCCCTCGAGCAGGCCCAGGCGGTGGCCGGCGACGGCAACGTCTCGATCGGCGGCGGCGCCGACGTCATCCGCCAGGCCATCACCGCCGGCCACGTCGACGAGCTGGTCATCTCCACCGCGCCGGTCGTGCTCGGCGCCGGCAAGGCGCTCTTCGACGGGTTCCACCAGGACCTCGACCTCGAGGTGCGGCAGGTCTGGTCGTCGCCCTACGCCACGCACGTGCACTACGCCATCCGGCGCTGAGCGTCCCCGCTACGCGAGCAGCTGGCCGGCGAGCGTCGAGGCGATCCAGCGCTCGTAGCGCTCGCCGCTCCAGCCTCGGTCGAGGACGAGCAGGCCGTAGACCTCGGGGGACGCCAGCGCATGGATGATGTCGGCGGCGTCGCGCTCCCGCAGCTCCGGACCGAGCGCGCCCGAGCGGGCGAGGGATCGGGCGATGCGCTGCTGGCCCTGCTGGCGCTGGCGGGCGATCTCGGCCAGCAGGGACGCCGCATCCGGGTCGGACCGGGCGGCGTCGGCCAGCAGGCGGTGAACCGGCGCCGTGCGCGCCATCAGCTCCCGAAGGAGCGCGGCGAACTGGGCGAGGCGCTGGTGGGCGTCGGGGTGGGCGAGGAGCTCCTGGACCTGCGGGCGGTCCGCCATGGCGACGTCCTCGTCGTCGCCGACGATGGCCACGTCGATCACGGCCTTGAGGATCCCGAGCTTCGAGGCGAACAACCGGTAGATCGTCGCCTGCGGGGTGTCCGACCGCTCGCTGATGGCCTCGATGGTGGTAGCCGCGTACCCCCGCTCCTCGAAGAGGCGGCGGGCGGCGTCGACCACGCTCGCCTTGGTCCGCCGCGTGCGAGCCTGTGGGGCGGCGATGCCGTGGGGCCGATCGGGCTTGACGTTCCCATCCATCAATGTGAGAGTAGCACTATCAAAACGAGAGTACGACTCTCGAGACCATCTACGACGGGCCGCTGGTCCAGGAAGTGAGGAGCCACCATGGCCGGATCCCCGAAGGCAGGCGCGAGCTACACCGTGGACTTCACCGACGTCTCGACCGTCGGGCTCGAGTCGTCACCGCACGCCGATGCGCTGGCCGGCCTGCGCGCCAACGAAGCCCGCTACTTCAAGAACAAGTACGACCACGTCTTCACGGTCGAGCCCGCCAGCGTCGCCAAGGACGCCGTCGAGTGGGTGCACCGCATCCTCGAGGAGGAGCGCGGGATCGTCATCGCGTCCCCGCCGCTGGAGGCCACGGCGTTCGAGGTGGAGAACATCAAGATGGCCTACGTCTTCTACGAGAGCGGCCTGTCGATCAACGTGATGTACGGCCTCGACGAGGGCGGCAAGCGGGCGGTCGGCTTCAAGCTGTCCGAGGGCATGGACGTCCCCGAGGAGCTCGCCTCCTTCAAGTTCGCCCGGCAGAAGTCGAAGCTGGCCGGCACCATCCGCGGCTCGTACTTCGTCATCAAGAACGAGCACTGACCTCCCGCCGGTCCGGCGCCTGGCGCCTCTCAGGACGACAGGAACGCCGACACGGCGGCTCGCGTCTCCGCGTCGCGGCCGAGCATGAGGTGGCCCCCGCTGTCGTGGGCGAGCAGCTGGGCGTGCGGGATGCGGGACGCCGCCGCCTCGGCGGGCCCGAAGGACGCGAGGGTGTCGTCGCGGGAGTGGACGATGAGCGTGGGCACGGCGAGGTCCTCCAGCGGGTACGTGTCGACGTCGGCGTTGCCGACGTAGGCATCGAAGATGACGCCGGGCGCGCGGTCGCGGACCGGGAAGATGCTGTCGATGAGCGCGCGGACCTGGGTCTGGTCCTGGTCGGTGAGCGGGAAGGTCTTCGGGATGCCGGCGACGAGGCGGAGGAGCGCCGGTCCCGCGAGGGTCTTCCCCAGCCACATCAGGAGATCGCTCCGGTAGGCCAGCCCCTCGACGGGCTGCGGGGGCCGTGGAGAAGGCGCCGGGCCAGTCGCCGCTCATCACGACGAGGTGCCGGACCCGGTCGGGATGGCGCAGGGCGAGCTGCAGCGCCGAGGGCGAGCCGGCGGAGAACGCGACGACGTCGAGCCGGTCGATGTCGAGCGCGTCGAGCAGCTCCGCGAAGGCGTCGGCCTGCAGGGCCGGCGTTGCCCCGTCGGGCATCGCCGAGCCCAGGTACCCGAAGCGTGACGGTGCGAGGACGCGCCGGTCGGGCACGAGGTCACCGAAGGACAGGAGGCCCGCGTCCCGTCCGCCGAAGATGCCGTGGACGGCGAGCAGCGGCTCCCCGTCGCCGACATCGGCGTACTCGAGCTCGCCGAAGCTGGTGGGCGTGACGCGGCGCCCGACCGCCTCGAGGCGAGCGCGTGCAGCGGCGTCGTCGCGGGCGAAGCGGCGGGCGGCGACCGCGGCCAACGTGGCGGCGGCACCGAGAAGGACGAGCGTGGTCTTCCTCACCGGCGCGAGTGTCGCGCCGCCAGGTCCTCCAGCGCGCGGCTCGGGCATCTCGCGGGCGCTCGCGTGGAGGACGTCGTCGGCGAGGCACGCCGCGCCACGGCCGCGAGCTCCGGCGGCCAGGCGTCGCGCCGCGAAGCCCGGCGTTCCGACCTACGCTCCAGCCCGGGCCAGGAACGGGGATACCGGGGGGCCTTGGAGGTGCATGGCCATGGCTGAGTTCCCGGCGCTGACCCACGTGGCGCTCACGGTGAGGGACCTGACGGTGAGCGTCCCGTGGTACGAGGCGCTCCTCGGCGCCAAGCCCGTCCTCGACGAGGACACCGACCCGGACTTCCACCACACGGTGTACCTCCTCGGCAACGGCACGCTGCTCGGGCTGCACCAGCACGGCACGCCGGCGCCGGACGAGCGCTTCAGCGAGCACCGCATCGGCCTCGACCACGTTGCGTTCGGATGCGCCGACCGTGGCGAGCTCGAGACGTGGGAGAAGCGCCTCGACGAGCTCGGCGTGGCGCACGGCGGCATCAAGGACGCCACCTACGGGTCGGGCATCAGCTTCCGCGACCCGGACGGCATCCCCCTCGAGCTCTTCTGCCCGCCCGGCTGATCCGCCCGCGGCCCTCAGCGTCCAGCCTCAGGGGCGCAGCAGCTGGCTCTCGGCGGCGTGGCGGGCGCGGAGCTCGGCGTCCCAGTCGCCGCTGCAGTAGATGGTGAGCTCGGCGATGTGGCCGTCGCGCACCTCGCACAGCACGATCTTGCGGTCGGTCATCTCTTGGCCGCCTTCGTCGTGGCGGCCTACCAGCTCCGTCACGAATCCGGTGGCGGTGGGGATCGTGCGCACGACGGTGATCTCGCCGCCATCGGGCGAATACCCGCGCAGCCATGCCGCGAAGGTGTCGCGCCCCTGGAGCTGGAACCGCCACAACGGCGGGTGACCGTCGAGGAACACATCGTCGGTGAGGACGTCGCCCACCTCCGCGGTGCGGAAGACGTCGGCGAGCCGCTCGCTGAGGCGCTGGGCAGCAGCGTCGTCGAGGATCGTGGAGTCGAGTGCGGACATGGGCCCTCCTTGGCGATCGTGGCGGTGGGCTGACCGTACGAAGACGGGCGCGGCGCCCGCATCGGGCGAAGCGCTGATCCGGTCGGCCGGCCGCATCCGCAGAAGTGCTGAGCCATCCCCCGGCACGAGATAGACGGTTCGCCCGATGTGTCGGCCCGCCGGCGCTTCGTACGGTCGATCCGACGACGCCACGACCACCCGGAGGCAAGCCATGACCGTGACCACCGACCACCCGAACGTCCAGATCGTGCACGCGATGACCGACGCCATCTTCAGCCAGGACCACGACGCCTTGGCCCGGATCTTCACCGACGACCTGGTCTTCCACTTCCGAGGTCCACACCCGATGGCCGGCGACCACACCGGGCTCGGCGGGCTCCTCGCCGTGCTCGGCTGGATCTTCGAGAAGACGAACGGTCAGATCGAGCTCGACACGAAGCTCTGCCTCGGCACCGACGGCTGGGCCGCCGAGTTCGAGCGGGCTCAGCTGGGCCGCCACGGCGAGACCGTCGAGTCCGACAACGCCTTCGTGTACCGCTTCGAGGGCGACCGGATCGCCGAGATGTGGATGTACGTCGGCCTGATGCCCGACGTGGCCGAGGCGTTCTTCGGCTGAGCGCCGGCCGTCTGGGCGAGACTGGGCATGGTGCCGACCATCGAGGATGCCCGCGGGGCCTGCGACAGCAGCCGCTGGGGAGACGCCTGGCGGCTGCTGTCCGAGCTCGACCTCGACGCCCTCGACGTCGACGACCTCGACCGGCGCGCCACCGCCGCCTTCCTCACCGGCCACCACCACGACGCCTTCGCCGCCTGGACCCGCGCCTACCAGGTCTGCCTGGACGAGGGGTCGGTCCACCGGGCCGCCTCCGTCGGCGCCCGGATCGCCGAGGCGCTCGGCTTCATGGGCGACCTGGCCCGCTGCCGCGGCTGGGTCGACCGTGGGACCGACCTCCTTGGCCAGGCCGGCATCGACTGCGTGGAGCAGGGCTACCTCGAGCACGGCCTCGGGATGATGCAGCTCTTCGAAGCGGGCGACATCGCGGGTGCCCACGCCCACTTCGTGCAGGCGGGCAAGATCGCCGCCCGCTACGGCCACCGCGAGCTCGCCACCCTCGCCCACATCGCGGAGGGCCGCATGCTCATCTACCTCGGCGACCTGGCCGAGGGGATGGCGCTCCTCGACGGCGCGATGGTGTCGATCGAGACCGGCGACCTCACGCCGCTGGCCACCGGCGACGCCTACTGCACCGTGATCGACGCCTGCTCGGAGCTCTACGACCTCGAGCGCTGCCGCGCCTGGACCGACTCCTTCACGCGGTGGTGCGCGACCCAGCAGGAGCTGGTGCTCTACCGCGGGCACTGCTTCCTCCACACGGCCGAGGTGCTCGGCTACCTGGGGCGCTGGCCCGAGGCGCTCGACCAGGCCCGTCACGCGTGCGAGCACCTGGCCGAACCGGTCCACCCGATGGCACTGGGGGCGGCGTCGGTGGTCGAAGGCGACCTCCTGCGGCGCATGGGCGACCTGGCCGGCGCCGAAGCGTCCTACCGGCGCGCCAGCGAGCACGGCCGCGACCCGCAACCGGGCCTCGCGCTCCTCCGCGTCGCGCAAGGGCGCCTCGACGCGGGCGCCGCCGCCATCCGGCGCGCCCTGGGCGAGGCGGGTGACCCGATGTCGCGCGTCCGCCTGCTCGGCTCCTACGTCGAGGTCGTGCTCGCCGCTGGCGACCTCGAGGCGGCCCGTCCCGCCGCCGTCGAGCTCGTCGAGACCGCATCGATGTTCGGGACCGGGCTGTTGGTGGCCATGGCGCGTCGAGCGCTGGGTGCCGTCCTCCTCGCCGAAGGTGACGCCGCCGGCGCGCTCGTCGAGCTGCGCGCCGCGTGCAACGAGCTGAACCGCCTCGGCGTGGTCCACGAGGCCGCGTGCGCCCGGCTCCTCCTGGCGGACGCGTGCGAGGCGCTCGGCGACCACGACACCGCGTCGATGGAGCGAGCGGCGGCGGAGGCCGTGCTCGCCTCGCTGCGGCCGGAGCGCGGGCCGCGGGCGGCCACCGACCTCACCGACCGGGAGCTCGAGGTGCTCGGGCTGCTGGCCGCCGGCAAGACCAACCGGGTCATCGCGCAGGAGCTCTTCATCAGCGAGAAGACGGTGGCCAGCCACGTGAGCCACATCTTCACGAAGCTGGGCGTGACGTCGCGCAGCGCCGCCACCGCCTACGCCTACGACCACGGCTACCTCGGCGGCTCGCCCCGAAGCTGAGCGACGACGGAGCTGCTCGAGGTTGAACAGCTTCTTCCGGGACGGGCACCGACGCCCCTTCTCGAAGGCGTCCCAGTAGCTGACCGGCTTGACGAGCTCCGCGTGACCTGTCGACGTCGCCCCGCCCGACTCACCGCCCGTCCGTCGCAGTCGGCGCCCGACGTCGATGACGTGGGGCTGTGGCACGCTCCTCGGGTGCGAGTCCTCGTCACGTCCACCCCCGGCCTCGGGCACGTGCAGCCGATCCTCCCGCTGGCCCTCGCGCTGCGGGACCAGGGTCACGACGTCCACTGGGTCACCGGCGAGCCGGGCGTGGCCGCCGTGGCCGGCGCCGGCTTCGAGGTCACGGTGGCCGGGATGGCGCCCCGCGATCGCGTCGCCGAGCTGAACCGTCGCCACCCCGACCTCTTCACCCGTCAGCTCGCCGAGGCCAGGGCCATCGCCTTCAGCACCCACTTCGGCGAGCTGGCCGCACCCGTGATGGTGGCTGCGCTGGGACCCGTCGTGGCGAAGTGGCGTCCCGATGTGCTCGTCCATGACGCCGCCGAGCTGGGCGCTCCACTGGCGGCGGCGTCAGCCGACCTGCCCTCGGTGTGCCTCGGCTTCGGCGAGCTGGTCCCCACCCGGTCGACGAGGGCGGCGGGTGACGTGATGGCCCCGCACTGGGCGGCGGCCGGCCTTGATCCCGATCCCCACGCCGGGAGCTACCGCGGCCTCTACGTGGACCTCTACCCGGCGTCACTCCGGAGCGCGCCGATGGATCACGTGACGACGGTGCAGCCCCGCCGCCCGACCGCCGCGTCGGCGCCGGCGGCGGGATCCCTCGTCTACGTCACCTTCGGAACCGTCTTCAACGAGGTCGACGAGGGGTTCCGCGCCGCGGTACTGGGCGCGGCGGCGGTGGCCGACGAGGTGCTGGTGACGGTCGGGCCGGGGGGCGATCCCGCTGGGGTGGGGCCGGTCCCGTCCACCGTGCGGGTGGAGCGGTTCGTCCCGCAGGCCGAGGTGCTGCCGCGCTGCACGGCGGTCGTGTGCCACGGTGGCTCGGGCACCGTGCTGGCGTCACTGGCCCATGGCCTGCCAGTGCTGTGCCTGCCGCGAGGGGCTGACCAGTTCACGAACGCCGACAACGTCGCACGGGTCGGCGCCGGCGCCGTGCTCCGACCGCTCGAGGTCACCGAAGGATCCGTGAGCGACTCGCTCCACAGCCTGATGGGCGCATCGACGGCGCGTGCCGTCGCGACGCGCCTGGCGACCGAGATCACGGCGATGCCCACGGACGCCGAGGTGGCGGCGTCCATCGCAGCCTTCGCCGCCCGCTGACCACGCCTCCGTACACGTCGGTCAGCCGCTCGCCGACGCCGGCTCGCTCTCGCTGGACTGAGATCGTTCATCGCAACCTCCTGGGCCGTCGTCCCTCCAGCATGTCCGCAAACGGGTGCCGCGAAACGATCCCTCCCCAAGCGGGCCACCGCTCGGTACCGTCCCGCCCATGCGCATGCGAACGGTGGTGGGTGGAACAGCGGCCGCCCTGGCGGTCACTGTCGGTACGAGCCTGGGGGCTGGCGCCCTCACCGGTGACTTCACGGAGGTGGAGGCGCCCCTGCCCGGCGGGTTCATCTCCGGGAGCGACATCAACGACGCCGGGCAGTCGACCGGCCAGGCGGAGTTCGCCGGCGGGCTGCACGCCTACCTCCGCGAGGCCGACGGCTCGTACACCGACCTCTTGCCGCTGGCCGGGGAGACGTTCTCGCAGGGCACCGCGCTGAACGAGAGCGGCGACGTGGTGGGTGGCTCCGGTGGCCTCGCCGTGCTGTGGGAGGCGGGCGGCGCGCCCCAGGACCTCGGCCTGCTGCCGGGCGACACCGACTCCATCGCGTGGGACATCAACGACGCGGGCTGGATCGTCGGCGTCTCGTCTGGCGCCGGCACCTACCACTCGTGGGCGCGCGACCCGGGCACCGGCACCCTCACCGACATGGGCACCATCGGCGGGGCCACCGTGGTGCAGGTGATGGCCATCAGCGACGCCGGCGTGGCCGTGGGCCGCGCCCTCGTGGGCGGCGAGTGGTTGGCCTTCACCTGGAACGCCGACGACGGCATCAGCGAGCTCGGACTCCCGCCCGGCGAGGTCACCTTCGAGCCCGACGACATCAACGCCTCGGGCCAGGTCGTGGGCCACGTCTTCGAGTTCATCGCCCCCGAGGGTTTCTACCGCGCCTACGTGCGAGACCCCGACGGCACCTGGACCGAGCTCACCAGCGACGGCTACACCACCGCCTTCGGGCACGCCATCAACGACGCCGGCCTCGTCGTCGGCTTCGTCGACAACGCGGGCTCCCCGTCCCGCACCCCGGCCGCCTGGGACACGGCGAGCGGCGACCACACCGTGTACCCGCTCTTCGTCGCCGCCGCCTTCACCAGCGAGCTGATGGCGGTGAACGACAACGGCGTGGCCCTCGGCGTCAGCCGCGAGGGCGATGACTTCGACCGCACCTTCATCGGGCCGATCGGCCCGGACCCGGTGCCACCGACCGCGGCTCCCGCCGCGGAGCCGGTGGCCAGCGCGCCCAGCTTCACCGGCTGACCCGCGGCGGCCGCCGCGCCGGTCGACCAGACTGCGGGCGTGACGGACGGACCCGCAGGCCCAGCCCATCTCGACCCCGGCGAGTACTTCGGCGACTGGGGCGCCGAGCTCCAGCGCTGCGCGCGCCAGCACTGGTGGGCCCAGGGGACGGACCAGGCCGGCACGCCTACCGCCGTCGTCCTCACGTGGGAGGCCAACCGCGCCACCCTCGCCGACCGGCGGCTGTCGCCCCGCTCGTTCGCCGACGACATGGTGGCCAACGGCCTGTCGCCGGAGACCGCCGTGCAGGTGGCCCCGCTGTTCAGCCGCCACGGCGACGAGCACCGCCACCTGCGCGCCGTGCTGTCCACCGCCTTCACGCCGAAGAAGGTCGAGCAGCTGCGACCGGCCACCCGCGCCATCGCCGAGCGCCTCGCTGACGCCATCGCCGCGTCCGGCGGCGCCTGCGACCTGGTCGCCGCCTTCGCCGAGCCGCTGCCGCCGGAGGTGTTCGCGATCCTGTTCGGCCTCCCGGTCGAGGACCGCGACCGCATGGCGCGGTGGGCGGCGTCCATCGCCCTCGCCTTCAACCCGTCGATGCCGCCCGAGCACCTGGCCCGCGTGGAGGGGGCGGCCGCCGAGATGCGCGCCTATGGCCGCGAGCGCATCGCCGCCAGCCGCGCCGAGCCCGGCGACGACCTCGTCACCCGGCTCCTCGAGGCGGAAGTGGACGGGCAGCGCCTGTCCGAGGACGACGTCATCGCCATGATCACCGGCTTCGTGTTCGCCGGCGCCGAGACCACCCGCCGCCAGCTCACGGCCGCGGTGCAGCTGCTGGCCGAGCACCCGGACGACTGGGAGCGCCTCACCGCCGAGCCCGAGCTCCTCCCCAACGCGGTGGACGAGATGCTCCGCCACCGGGGGATCATCTCCGGCCTCACCCGACGAGCCGAGGAGCCCTTCGAGCGCGACGACCTCCGCGTCGCCGAAGGCGGACGCCTCCTCCTGTCCTTCGACACCGCCAACCGCGACCCGGACCGCTTCGAGGACGCCGACGCCTTCGTCGTGGACCGCCCCGATGCCCACGCTCACCTCACCTTCGGGTGGGGACCGCACCTGTGCGTGGGCGCCGGTCTCGCTCGTCTCGAGCTGGCCGAGGGCCTCGGTGCCCTCACGCGCCGCTTCGGCCCGCCCACCGTCGAGGCGGTCGGCCCGAGCACCGGCATCGGCGCCCCCGACTCCCTGCAGGTCCGCTTCCCCCTCCGCACCGCCTGACGTCCATGCCCGAACTCGGAACCGATCCCGTGCGTCGGAGCCGCGATCTCGTCTCGATCCTCACGGACGTCCCGGGCCTGCCCGCGCAGGTCACCTCCGAGCTGCTCGACCACGACGACCTGCTCGCCGCGCTCGCCGAGGCCGGCAAGCTCCCGCCGCGGTCGCTCACCGTCGACGGCCGCCACTGGATCTGAGTGGCGAACCACGCCGTCTCACCGCACGTGCTGACCGCGTGGCGGGTGCTGCGCGCTGGTGTGCCCGGATCACCGCCGGCGCGGGTCCGTCAGGTGAAGACGATGAGGGCGATGATCCCGATCACGACGACGACGGCGACGACGGCGGCGATGATGCCGTAGCCAGTGCCACGACGGCGCGCGGGGTCGGACGAGAACGGGTGGGAGGCACCCGCGCGCTCATGGTGGAGCAGCTGCTCGTTGGCCGGGCGGGTGCCTGCCTTTGGAAGGTGCTTCCGTCCCTTGCGCTTCATCCCCGACCGGCCCATTTCGACGAGAGTAGACGACGTGCCCTTCGTTCAGGCGTGGCCTCTAGCCGGCGACCGGCAGGACGGCCCCGGCCGTGAGGGCGAGCACCTCGAGATGGTCCTCCACCGTCGCCAGGCCTGCCCCCATCGTGTTGATCGACAGGTGGGTCGCACCGATCGTCTGCCAGCGGCCGACGTGGTCGACCAGCTTGGCGACACCGTCGGCCGTCCACCCGACACGGCCCTCCATCCCGATGGCCTTCGGGTCCCGGCCCGCGGCGTCGGCGCCCTCGGCGACCAGGGCCAGCGCGTCGTCGAGCGGCGGCCCGGGGCGCACCTGCGGGAACCAGCCGTCGGCCAACCGCCCGATCCGGCGGTAGGCAGGCGGCGACTGACCGCCGATCCAGATCGGGATCGGTCGCTGCACGGGTGGGGGCGCCAGCCCGGCGCCCGTCACCTGGTCGAAGGGGCCCGCGTGGGTCACCGCCGCCTCGGTCCACAGGCGGCGCAGCAGCGGGATCTGCTCGTCGAAGCGCTGCCCGCGGGTGCCGAACGACTGGCCGAGCGCCTCGTACTCCACATGGTTCCAGCCCACGCCCACCCCGAGTCGGAAGCGGCCCTCGGTGAGCAGGTCCACCTCGGCGGCTTGCTTGGCGACCAGCGCCGTCTGGCGCTGCGGGAGGATGATCACTCCCGTGACGAGCTCGAGCCGGGTGAACCCGGCGAGGTAGCCGAACAGCACGAAGGGCTCGTGGAACGTGGTCCGCAGGTCGTAGGGACCGTTCCAGGGCCGGTGGACGTCCGGGTCGGCCCCGAGCACGTGGTCGTAGGCGAGCACGTGGCGGAAGCCCAGCGCCTCCACGCCCTCGGCGTACCTGCGCACGGTGGCGGCGGACCCGCCGAGCTCGGTCTGAGGGAACACGACGCCGATCTGCATCTCCCGGTTCTACCGGCTTCGCACCGCGCTCGTTCGCGCCAAGGGCTCAGGGGAAGCGGTTAGACATTCGCTGTGACGGAGATGCCCACCGTCGTCGAGGTGGCCGACCGGGTGCGCGCCGGGACGCAGTCGGCCGAGGAGCTCGTGCGCGCCTGCCTCGGCGCGGTGGAGCAGCACAACGGTCGCCTCAACGCGTTCGTGCACGTCGACGCGGACCTGGCGCTGACCGAGGCCCGCGCCGTCGACGCCGCCGTGCGCGACGGCCGCCGCGACCACCTCGGGCCGCTCGCCGGGGTCCCCTTCGGCGTGAAGGACCTGGAGGACTGCGCGGGCATGCCCACCACCAAGGGGTCGCGGTGGTTCGCCGGCGGCCCGCCCAAGACGGCCGACTCGCTCCACGTCGGTCGCCTCCGTGCCGCCGGCGCCATCCCGATCGGCAAGACCGCCACCCCGGAGTTCGGCGCCTGGGCCTACACGGCCAGCCCCCTCCTCGGCGTCACCCGCAACCCCTGGGACCTGTCCCGCACCCCCGGCGGGTCCAGCGGGGGTTCGAGCGCGGCGGTGTCGGTGGGGATGGTGCCCTTCGGCACCGCCAGCGACGGCGGTGGGTCGATCCGCACGCCGGCCGCCTTCACCGGTCTGGTGGGCCTGCGCCCCAGCTACGGCCGCATCCCCACCTTCGGCGACACGCACCTGGCCCAGAACGCCGTCGTCGGATGCGTCACCACCACCGTCGCCGACACGGCCCTGCTGCTCGACGTGATGGCCGGGCCCGACGCCCGCGACCGCACGTGCCTGCCCGCCCCGCCGGTCAGCTACCTCGACTCGCTCGAGCAGCTCGACCTGTCCGGCCTCCGGGTCGGCTGGTCGGCCGATCTCGGCTTCGCCGTGGTCGATCCCGAGGTCGCGACGCTCTGCGAGCAGGCCGCCCACGACTTCGTGGCCGCCACCGGCGCCACGCTCGTCAACACCGCGGTGCAGCTCGAGGACTACACGCTCACGTATGCCTTCATCGAAGGGGTCGACAAGTTCGTCGGTATCGACTCCGACCTCTGGGAGCACCGCCTCGACGAGCTCGACCCGCTCTCCGCCCCGGGGTGGCGCTACCTGAGCCAGCGCACGCTGCCCTGGCAGGCGGCGGTGGAGGACGACCGCCGGCGGCTGGTCCAGCAGATCGCGGGCCTGTACGACGAGATCGATCTCCTCCTCACACCCATGGCGTCGATCCCGCCCTTCGCGGCCGAGGGGCCGATGCCCACCGAGGTCGCCGGCCGGGAGGTCCACGGCGGCATGTCGGTGGTGCTGGGCTTCCTGGCCAGCCTCGTGAACCTGCCCGCCCTCAGCGTCCCCGCCGGCCTCACCCAGGAAGGCCTCCCGGTGGGCCTCCAGATCGTCGGACCGCGCCACCGCGAGGATCTCGTGCTGGCCGCCGCCGCTCGCTACGAGCAGGCCCGCCCGTGGCCGCGGCACGCCCCGGGCTGACGGGAGGCTCACGGTGCGCCGTCGATGTCCGGAGGCCCGGTGATCGCTCCCGCGTGGTTCGCGTCGCCTGACGCCGCCGGACAGCAGGGCAAGGTGATCCAGCGGACGAGGAGTGTCACACCCGCCGCCCTACCGGGGCCCGCTCGCCTGGAGTCGTCATCGACGCGCAGCTGATGTCGGACGTCCGATGTTGATCCGCCGGGAGACCGACCCCGACGTCGAGGTGATCGACACCGTCCACCGGGCGGCCTTCGCCGGCCAGACACCGGCGGGAGAGGAGCCCGTCGAGGTCGGGCTGGTGCGCAGCCTGCGGGCCGACGCGGGCTGGATCCCGGCCCTGTCGCTGGTGGCCGAGGACGCGGCTGGCGCCGTGGTCGGCCACGTGGTCTGCACCCGAGGATCGGTCCCCGGCGGCTCGGCCGTGGGCCTGGGGCCCATCGGCGTGCTCCCCGACGTCCAGGCCCGGGGCGCGGGGAGTGCCCTCATGCACGCGGTGCTGGGCGCCGCCGATGCGCTCGACTTCTCCGTCGTCGTGCTGCTCGGGCACCTCGACTACTACCCCCGCTTCGGGTTCGTACCCGCCCGCTCCATCGGGATCACCCCGCCCGACCCGGCGTGGGGCGAGCACTTCCAGGCCCGACGCTTGAGCGCCTGGACCCCTGTCGTGGGAGGCGAGTTCCGCTACGCCACGCCCTTCGAGGCGCTGTAGCGGCACCACTGCGGGCGTCAGCGCAGGGTGCCCAGGCCCTGCGCTCGCCGATCCCCGGCCCGGCTCCTCACCCAGCGGGCGGAGCCTTCGTCCGCGACGACGGTCACCGCGCGTCGAGGGCCATCGCCCGGAGGGCGCCGGCCGCCAGCCCCGCGCACAGGGGTGTGTAGAGCATCCGGTCCCACCGCCGGAACGAATCGGTGAGCTCGCCGGGCGCCACGAGACCCGTCCGGCCGGTCAGCCCGAGCGCAGCCCGACCCCCAAGGGCCAGAGCGACGCCGGCCCGGCCGGCCCGAACGACCCCGGGACGGTCCGTGGGCACGCCGGCGACCAGCGCCGCGGCACTGGTGAGCGCGCCGGCGACGGCGAAGCACGCCCCCGGCCCGGGCATGGGACCCGCGCCGCCCACCGCTTCGGCCATGCGGGCCCCGTCCACTCCGGGAACGTCGACGCGGAGGCCCCAGATCGCGTGGAGCGCAGCGGCCGACGCCAACGTTGCGACCGTCGCCCGCACGAGCGGGTCACGCCCGGCGCGCCGGCGCGGACTCGTTCGGACCGGTGCTCCCACGATCGATCCCCCTCGCCGTCGACGGGCACCCTACCGACGCGCGGGCGGTGGTGGGCGAGGGCCAACACGAGTGGCCGGTGCCTGGTGCGTCGCGGAAGGCGTCGAGCATGCCCTGGGCGGGATCGGGTCCGGCTCCTGAGCGTCGCGGCGGTCGTCGCCCGGGGTCGTGCGCTGGTGGACCGGGGAGGTGGATCAGCGCACGACGCTGGTTCCCGTCGGCATGGGCGACAGCCTCCACCGTGCGGTGGGGAGGTGGTGCTCTGGTGGGCCGGCCAGCATCCGCGGGGTCGCTGTGGGACGCTCGGCTCGTGAAGGTCCTCGTCACCACGACCGCGGGGCTCGGGCACCTCCTCCCCGTGCTCCCCCTCGCCGTCGAGCTCCGGGCGCGGGGGCACGACCTGCACTGGGTGGTGGGACCGGGTAGCGACGCGACGGTCGCCGCCACCGGGCTCGAGTTCACGGTGGCGGGGATGCCCGCGGCGGAGCGCCGAGCCGAGTTCCTCCGCCGGCGCCCCGACCTCGACACGCTGCCGCCGCCCGAGGCGCGGGCGGTGGCGTTCAGCACCCTGTTCGGGGAGCTGGCGGCGCCCGCGATGATCGAGGCCGTGCGTCCCCTCGTCGCGGACTGGCAGCCCGACGTGATCCTCCATGACGCCGCCGAGCTCGCCGGCCCCCTCGTCGCCGCGGCGGCCGGCATCCCCTCGGTGTGCCACGGCTTCGGCGAGGTGGTGCCCGACGACTCGGTGCAGCGCATCGGCACGGTGCTGGCCGGGTCCTGGGAGGCGGCCGGCCTGGCCCCCGACCCCCGCGCCGGGAGCTACCGCGGGCTCTACATCGACATCTACCCGCCCTCGCTCGGGTCGATCGACATGGCCCACGTCCCCCGGGTCCAGCTCCGGCGACCGGCGCACGGGTCGCCGGCGTCGGGCTCGCTCGTCTACGTCACCTTCGGCACGGTGTTCAACGACATCGACGACGGCTTCCGCGCCGCCGTGCTCGGCGCCGCCGCAGCTGCCGATGAGGTGCTCGTCACCGTCGGGTCCGCCAGCGACCCCGAGGCGGTCGGTGCCGTGCCGGGCAACGTGCGCGTGGAGCGGTTCGTCCCCCAGGCCGAGGTGCTCCCACGGTGCGCGGCCGTCGTCTGCCACGGTGGCTCGGGCACGGTGCTGGCCGCGCTGGCCCACGGGATCCCGCTGGTGTGCCTGCCCCGGGGGGCGGACCAGTTCGTCAACGCCTTGAACGTCGCGCGGGTGGGCGCGGGGAGCCTCCTCGTAGGTGCCGAGGTCACCGAGTCGGCGGTCCGTTCGGCGATCGCCGAGATCCTCGAGGCGGAGGCGATGCGCGCCGCGGCGCTTGCGCTGGCCGAGGAGATCGCCGCCATGCCCTCCGATGCCGAGGTGGCGACGGCCATCGAGGCGTTCGTCGGCCGCTGACATCATCTGTCAGCGAGCTGCCTGCCCACTGCACCCGTGACCGAGGGGACGACGATGGCCGACCGGCACCGCTACCGCTTCACCGTCCCCGTATGGGAGCACCCGGGCGAGGGTGGCTGGCACTTCGTCACCCTGCCCGAGGACAGCGCGGATGAGATCAAGGCCATCACCGATGGCACCCCGCGCCGCGGCTTCGGGTCGGTCAGGGTCGAGGTCACCGTCGGGCCCACCACGTGGCGGACGTCGATCTTCCCCAGCGCCGAGTCGGCGTCGTACGTGCTCCCCGTGAAGAAGGACGTCCGCGCCCGCGCCGGGATCGACGCCGGCGACGACGTCGACGTCGACCTCACCCTGCTGCTCGACCCATAGGTCACCCGCGACCACGAGGTGGAACCGCGCGTCGGCCACGCGCACCGAACCGGGCGTCCGCGGCCGGCGGAACCGGCCACGGCGCCCGGAGGCTGGATGGGCTCGCGCCGTCGCGTCGCGACGCCGCGGGCCCGCCCGATCACCCGGCGACGAGCTCGGCCGTCTGCGGGCCGAACTCGTTGGCGACCACTGACACCATGTTGGCCGGGAAGCCGCCGCGGCGGGCGTGCTCGCGGATCGTCTCCTCGTCCTCGGTCTCGTGGACGCAGTACACCTTGTCGCCAGCCACGTAGCTCGTGACCCAGTTGTACGCGACGCCGAGCGACTCCACGGCCGCGTTCGACGTCTTCGAGATCTCGGCCAGCTCCGCCTCGCTGAGGTTGCTGGCGCCGGGGATCTCGCGCTCGATGATGAATCGCTTCACTGTGCTCACTCCTTGGGGTTGTCGCCGTCGGCCCGATGCCAGCGGCAAGCGCATCGTCCGACATCGAGGCCTGGCCGCACATCGGCCGCCGACCCGCATCTTGTGGAGGGACGGCCGTCCAACGCGGCCGCCGGAGATGGGGAGGTCCTCCCGATGTCGCCGTCCCCCGGCCTTCGTACCTTGGGATCCGTGACCGATCTCGCCGTCGCCCTCGACCCCCGGGCGATCCTCACCCGCCCGGACGGCGGACCCATCGATCTGCCCGCCGCTCCGACGGACGGCGTCGGTAGCATCCCGCGCATGGGGCTGCTCGAGCGGCACGAGGAGCTGCGGGTGCTGCTGGAGCGGCGGCGGGTGGCCCGCGAGGCCCGCGGCGGCATGGTGATGATCACCGGGGAGCCCGGAGCCGGGAAGACCACGCTGCTGCAGGCGTTCGTCGACGATGACGCCGTCGAGGTCCCGATCCTGTGGGGCAGCTGCGACCCGCTCACGACCCCCCGCCCGCTCGGACCGCTCCACGACGTGGCGGCGCAGCTCGACGACGCCGCCCGATCGGCGCTGCGCGACGCCGCCCAGCCGCACGAGATCTTCACGGCGGTCCACGAGCACCTGCAGGCTCACCCGTCGGTGCTCGTGGTCGACGACCTCCACTGGGCCGACCAGGGGACCATCGACCTCTTGCGGTTCCTGCTCCGGCGCATCGGCGGCACCTCGTCGCTCGTGGTCGGTGCCCTCCGTGACGAGGAGCTCGACCTGGCCCATCCGCTGCGGTCGCTGCTGGGTGACGTCGCCCGCGCTCCCGACGCCGTGACGATCCCGCTCGGGCCGTTGAGCCTCGATGCCATCGCCAGGCTGATCGGGGATCGGCCCGTCGACCCCACGCAGATCCTCGAGCTCACCGGCGGGAACCCGTTCTTCGTGACGGAGATGCTCGACCACGACGGCGACGACCTGCCGGTGTCGGTCCGCGACGCCATCCTGGCCCGCACCACCCACCTCGATGCCGAGGCCTGGGACCTCCTGCACCTCCTCACCTGCTCCCCGGAGGCCATCCCCGATCACCTGCTCCCCACGCTGGGCATCGGCTTCACGCCGTTGCGGACGCTCGACCAGGCTGGCCTCCTCCGTCGCGGTCCCCGAGGCGTCGGCTTCCGCCACGACCTGTGTCGGATGGCGGTCGCGGACGCGATCCCTCCGGGTGGGGATGCGCCGCTCCACCGCCGCATGCTCGACGCGCTGGAGGCCTGGCCGTCGGCCGATCCCGCGGTGCTGGCCCACCACGCGGTCGGGGCCGGCGATGCGTGGCGGACCCTCGGATACGCCACCGACGCCGGCCGGGCGGCGGCTCGCTCGGGAGCCCACACCCAGGCCGCCGCCTTCCTCCGGATGGCGCTCGAGAGCGGCCCGCCGCTGGCACCCGCGGACGAGGCGGAGCTGCTCGAGTCGCTGGCGGCCGAGTGCTACCTGACCGACCGGCTCGACGAGGCCATCGCCGCCAGCGACCGGGCCCTGATGCTGCGGGCCCGGACCGGCGACACCACCGGGATGAGCTCGAACCACCACGCGCTGTCCGTGTACCACTGGTACAACGCCGACCGCAGCGCCGCCGAGCGGCACGTGTCAGACGCCGTCGCCGTGCTGGGCAGCGAGGACGACGCACGTGACCGCGGCCAGCTCAGCCAGCTCGGCCACGCGCTGGCGATGCAGGCGCACCTCGCGCTGCACGACAGCGACGTGACCGGAGCACAGCTCCTGGTGACCCACGCGCGCGAGCTGGCGGCCGGCGCCGACGACCCGACGCTCATCGTGCGCTCGGGTCTGATCGACGGCATCTGCTCGGTGATGAGCGGTGACGACGAGGGACGCGAGGCGACGCTCGCGATCCTCGGGGCCGCTCACGAGCACTTCGACGAGATCTACTCCAGCGGCTACAGCAACCTCACCTACCTCGACGTGGAGCAGCGTCGCCTGCGCGAGGCCGAGGAGCTGCTCGACATCAGCCTCCCGCTCACCGTGGAGCGTGATCTGCCGATCTGCCGGGCCTGGCAGCTGGGCTCGCGCGGCCGGCTCAAGCTGGAGACGGGCGAGTGGGATGACGCCCTGGTCGACGTCGACGCGGTGCTGTCCGGCCCGACGGCGCCGCTCGCCCTCACGTGGCCCCTCCTCGTGCGCGGGCTGCTCCGGATGCGGCGCGGTGCCGTGGGCTTCGACGCCGACCTCGACGAGGCCTGGGAGCTGGCCTCCCGGTACGGCGAGCCGATCCGGCTGCTGCCGGTCGCCGCTGCGCTGGTCGAGCGGGCGTGGCTGCACCCCCGCCACGACGATCGGCTCGCCCGAGCCCGTCCGCTCCTCGAGGCTGCCGGCACGGGCCTGGAGTGGGCCAGAGGCGATCTGGCCATCTGGCTCCGACGGTTCGATCCCGAGGCCGACCTCGGCGATCTCCACGACGTCGCCGAGCCGTACCGCCTCGAGCTGGCGGGCAAGCACCGCGACGCCGCGGATCTGTGGGCCGAGCTGTCGTGTCCGTACGAGCGAGCCCTGGCGCTCGTCGGGTCCGGTGACGCCGCGGACGCCCGCACGGGGCTCGACGAGCTCGATCGGCTGGGCGCCACCGCGGTGGCGGCGAGCGTCCGGCTCGACCTTCGTCGTGGCGGGATGACGGCGGTCCCGGCCCGCCGCCGGACCACGACCCGGCAGAACCCGGCCGGCCTCACGAACCGAGAGCTCGAGGTCCTCACCCTGATGGGCGAGGGTCTGACCAACGCCGAGCTCGCCGAGCGCCTCTTCATCTCCCCCAAGACCGTGGATCACCACGTGTCCGCGGTCCTGGCCAAGCTCCAGGTCGCGAACCGCCGTGACGCCGTGCGCCGCGGCCGCGCCGATCAGATCATCCACTGAGCGACTGATCGGTCGGCGCCGGGGTCCACTCGTCCTCAGGGGCAGCCGGGGCCGGTGGGGCGGTCGGGGATGGTGGGGTCGACGACCTCGACGTGCACGTGGGGCCAGGCCGGCAGGGCCGTGTCGTCCTCCACCTGGGAGGGGAACGGCAGCACTCGAGCATGCGCAGCGACGCGGGTGACCCCGGCCTCCACCCGCTGCCCGGCCACCAACACCAGGCCCTCGATGTGGAGCACCTTCACCTGCCACCCCGGGTGCGCGTCGGGCTCGATGACGGCGTACTGGTCGACGTTGTCGCAGTAGAGGGTGTACGTGCCGGCCTCCAGGACGGTGCCCGTGACCGGGGACCGGATCTCGCGGCCCGGCTCCACCACGATGTCGGCGGCCCCCTGGCGGTCGGTGTCGCGGTTGCGTGATGGCATCGTGAACCACCGCACCGCGGTGGCGGTGGCCGACTGGTGCTGCGCGCCGTCGTGGCCGGACTGGTGGAACCCGATGGCCTCCACCCGGTCGGACGGGTGGTGCAGCGTGACCGGCCCGACCGTCGCGTACGGCGTCCAGGCCTGCACGCCCGCCACCCGCGCGGGATGGCCGCCGGTCGCCGGCGCGGTCGTGGTCGTCGTGGGGATGGTCGTGGTCGGCGCGGTCGTGGACGTCGTGGTGGTGGACGCGGTGGTGGAGGTCGTCGCCGCTTCCGTGGTGGTGGTGACCAGGGGCCGCGGTTCGCTGGGCGCGGCGGTGGCGCCCGACGCCTCGTGCGCGCAGGCGGCCATCGCCAGCAGCGCACACGCGGCCAGGAGCGGCCGCTTCCTCGAGATCTTCCCACGCATGGGGGCTGAGGCTACGGCGCCACGAGGCGCAGGAGCCCGCGCCCCTCAGTGGGTGGCGGGGGCGATGTTCTGGTTGTGGCGGAACAGGTTGGTGGGGTCCCACTCCCGCTTGAGGCGGCTCAGCCGGGCGTACTTGTCGGACCCGAAGGCGGCCTCGACGCGGCCGGCGCCCTCGTCGCCGATGAAGTTGAGATAGGCCCGGCCAGTGGTCCACGGCTTCATGGCCCCGGCGAGCGCACGGGTGTAGGCGATGTTGGTGTCGTCGTCGGCCGGGTCGGGCCACATCGACAGGTAGTGCAGGTTCCACGGCGCCTGGCGCTGCCCGAAGGCCATGGCGTCCTCGTCCACCCGGGCCAGCACGCCGCCGCCGGGCACGAGGATGATCTGCGTCATGGGCGACACCGGGTTGGTGGCCAGGCCAACCAACGTGTCGACCGCCTCGTCGGGCAGCTCGGCCAGGAAGTCGGCCGTCCAGTAGTTCTGCATGCCCTTCGGGTTGGGCGGGTCGAGCAGCTGCTGGAGCGCCACGTAGGGCATCGGGCCCAGCAGGTCGACACCCAGGTAGGGGAGCTCGCGCAGCGGGCGGAACGCCTCCTCGCCGTCCTCCACCGACCCCGCGTAGACGCAGACGACGCCCACCACCGGCTGGCCCCGCACCGGCTCGGGCACGAAGTCTTCCGGCGGCGCCGTGATGAACGCCATCCCGCTGCCGACCTGGTCGGGCGCCGCCGCCATGAAGCCGCGGTAGAAGCGCACCAGCTCCCCGGCCATCGCGGCGGGGAACATGAGCATGCCGCCGAACACGATCGGCCCGAGCGGGTGCAGCTGCAGCTGGATCTCGGTGACGACCCCGAAGTTGCCGCCCCCGCCGCGCAGGCCCCAGAAGAGCTCCGGGTGCTCCTGCGCGGACGCCGTCACGACCTCCCCGGCGGCGGTCACCACCTGCGCCTCGAGCAGGTTGTCGCACACGTAGCCGAAGGCCCGCTCGAGCCAACCGCTCCCGCTGCCCAGGGCCAGGCCCATCACGCCCGTGCCCGAGACGCGGCCCCCGGTGACGGCGAGGCCGTGCTCCTGGCACGCGGCGTCCACCTCGCCCCACGTGCACCCACCGGCGACGCGTGCCGTCTGGCCTGCCGGGTCGACCGTGACGTCGCGGAGGCCCCGCAGGTCGAGGCACACCGCGCCGTCGGCCACGGCCGAGCCGGTCACGCCGTGCCCGCCGCCGTAGACCGTCAGCGGCAGGTCGCTGTCGCGGGCGAAGCCCACCACCGCCACCACGTCGTCCACCGACGCGCACCGGGCGATGACCGCCGGCCGCCGGTCGATCATCCCGTTGAAGACGGCCCTCGCCTCGTCGTAGCCGGGGTCCCCCGGGTGGATCAGCGTCCCCGCGAACCCGTCCACCGAGTACCGGTCACCAGCCATCGTCCACTCCCGTCAGCCGTCAGTGCGGCGACCGTAGTGCGTCTAGCGGAGCTCGAGGCCCTCGAAGTCGCCCTGGTTGCGCCACTGGTCGATGTACTGGAAGTAGGCCATGGCACCGGCCGGGTAGCCGACGAAGAGCTCGCCCCCGGGGCGAGGGGGCTGGCCCTCGTTGTTGTAGTAGCCCGGCGTGCAGTCGGGGTTGGCCAGCATCATGCCGGGGCCGGTGAGCAGCAGCTCGATCCAGGCGTCCTCGGCCTCCTTGGTCACCTCGACCTCGTCGTAGCCCTCGTCGAGGGCGTGCCGGATGGTCAGCGTGATCGTCTTGGCGGCGTCGGTGAGGTTGTGGGGGATGTTCGAGATGAGGTTGGCGCCCTGGGTCGGCTGCACGATGAACAGGTTCGGGAACCCGTGCACGTGGATGCCGTGCTTGGTGCGCATGCCGTCGCCCCAGTACTCCGAGAGGCGCACACCGTCACGGCCGGCCGGGTCGTAGCCCGCCCGCCGGACGTACGACGTGCCGACCTCGAAGCCGGACGCGTAGATGATGCAGTCGACCTCGTACTCCTGGCCGGCCACCACCACGCCGGTCTCGGTGATGCGCTGCACGCCCTTGCCGTCGGTGTCGACGAGGTGCGCGCCGGGCTCGTTGAAGGCCTGCAGGTACTCGTCGTGGAAGCACGGCCGCTTGCAGAGCTGCCGGTACCAGGCCTTCAGGTCCTGCGCCGTCGCCGGGATCCTCGACGATCGAGTCGATCCGGGCCCGGATCTCCTCCATCTTCTCGAAGTCGGAGTCCTCGTAGGCCGCCATCATCCCCTGTGGCGTCATCTCCTCCGGGGGCAGCGCCATGATCTTGCTGCGCACCCGGCGGGCCAGGTCCGTCCAGCCGTCCATCACGAGGTCCTCGTCCACGAGGCCGCCGGTCTGGTTGGCCGTGAAGTTCTCCAGCCAGCGCTGCTGCCAGCCCGGGGTGGCGATCTCGGCGAACCACTCGGGGTCGGTGGGCCGGTTGTCGCGCACGTCGACCGAGGACGGCGTGCGCTGGAAGACGTAGAGCTCCTGGCACGCCTTGGCCAGGTGCGGCACGCACTGCACGGCGGTGGCGCCGGTGCCGATGATGCCGACCCGCTTGTCCGCCAGCTTCTCCATCGGCGCGCCGAGCGGGTCGCCGCCGGTGTAGTCGTAGTCCCAACGGCTGGTGTGGAACGAGTGGCCCTGGAAGTCCTCGATGCCGGGGATGCCGGGGAGCTTGGGCACGTGCAGCGGGCCCGTGCCCATGGCGAGGAACTGGGCGGTGAACTCGTCGCCGCGGTTGGTGCGGATGATCCACGCGTGACGGTCGGCGTCCCACTCCAGGTCGGTGACCTCGGTGTGGAACAGCGCGTTGTCGTAGAGGCCGAACTGCTTCCCGATGCGCTGGCAGTGCTCGAGGATCTCGGGCGCGTGGGCGTACTTCTCGGTGGGCATGTGCCCGGTCTCCTCGAGCAGCGGCATGTAGACGAAGCTCGCGGTGTCGCACTGGGCGCCGGGGTAGCGGTTCCAGTACCAGGTACCGCCGAAGTCGCCGCCCTTCTCGATGATGCGCACGTCGTCGACGCCGGACTCCTTCAGCCGGGCGCCGGTGACCAGCCCCGCGAAGCCGCCGCCGATGAACGCCACCGTCACGTGATCTGTCTTGGGCGCCCGCTCGATGACCGGCGTGTACGGGTCCTCGAGGTAGTGGGCCAGCTGGTCCTTGAGCTGCAGGTACTGGTCGTTGCCGTCGGGTCGCAGTCGCTTGGCCCGTTCCTCGGCGTACTTCTGCTTGAGGGCGTCGATGTCGATCGTCGTCACGAGGGTGAGTCAACGACAGACTTGACCCGCGGGTCAAGGCGCGCCGCTCGGGCCGTCGGTACCGTCGTGGAGCCATGAGCCCGAAGCAGGAGGCCGAGTCGCGCGACGGCGTGTCGCTGACGAACCTCGACCAGCCGCTCTTCGACGGCGCCGGAGCCACCAAGCGCGATCTGGTCGACTACCTCGACGGTGTCCGCGAGCGGATCCTCCCCGCGCTGGCGGACCGGCCGCTGTCGGTGATCCGGGTCCACCGGGGCCAAGAGGCCTTCATGCAGAAGAACGTGCCGAAGTACACCCCCGAGTGGGTGCGCACCGTGCAGCTCTGGGCGGAGACCTCCAAGCGCGAGGTGTCCTACGCGCTCTGCAACGACCGCCGGACGCTGCTGTGGTTCGCCAACCAGCGCGCCGTCGAGTACCACCCCGCCCTGCTTCGCGTCGACGACGGCGAGCACATGACCCACCTCGTCCTCGACCTGGACCCGCCCGAGGGCGACTCCTTCCCGATGGCGGTGCGGGCGGCGCGCCTCGTCCACCAGGCGCTGGCCGACCTCGGTCTGACCGGCGCCCTCAAGACCAGCGGGGCCAAGGGGCTGCACGTGTTCGTCCCCGTCGGCGGCACCACCTCGCTCGAGGAGACGGCCGCCGCCACGCGCGCCATCGCGGCCCGCGCGGCCGCCCTCGACCCGGAGATCGCGACCACGGAGTTCGTGAAGGACGATCGCGGCGGGCGGGTCTTCGTCGACTCGACGCGGGTGGGCGGCGGCACCGTCGTGTCGGCGTACAGCCCTCGGGTCCGCCCGGGCGTGCCGGTGTCGTTCCCGGTCACCTGGGACGACCTCGACGACATCACGCCCAGCGACTTCACCGTGCACACCGCCCTGGGGCTCCTCGGCGACCGCGACCCGTGGGCCGAGCAGATGCCCGATCCGCAGCCCCTCAGCGCCGCGCTCGTCGAGGAGGGTGCCGCCATCCCGGTCGGCCGGGTGCAGGCCATGCACGAGGGCAAGCGCCGCGCCCGCGAGAGTCGCCGCTCCGCGCACGAGTAGACACGTCCTCGTGACGCCGCCCGTCCGGCTCTCCGCACGCGATCACCTGACGTTGCTCCCGCAGCTCGCCTCGGGCGACCTCGTCGGCGTGATGCAGGAGCTGCAGCGTCGCCATGGGCCGGTCGTCGACGCCGGGTACGGCTCGGGCCGCATGATCCTGGTGTTCGGCGCCGAGGCCAACGAGCACGTGCTGTCGACCGCCGCCCACACCTTCGAGTGGGGCGAGGCGATGCAGGCGCTGGTCGCGGTCGACGGACCAACGGCGCTCGTCGTGTCCGACGGTGAGGACCATCGGCGCCGCCGCCGACTCGTCCAGCCCGCGTTCTCGATCAAGCGAGTCGACGCCCACCTCGGGCTCGTGGTCAGCGAGGTCGACCGTGCCCTCGCGGCCTGGCGGCCCGGCGTGCAGCTCGACGCCAGCGCGTCGCTGCGCGACGCGGTCCGCCGGATCGTCGTGCGCGCGCTGTTCGGCGAGCAGCTCGGGGCCGAGGCCGACCAGTTCGGCGCCCTGCTCGAACCCGGCTTGCGGTACGTGCAGCGCATGCCGCAGGTCCGCTTCGAGCACGACCTCAGGATCAACCCGTACGCCCGGGTGCAGCGGAGCAACCGCGCCGCCGACGAGCTCGTGCTGGCCGAGGTGGCCCGTCGCCGGGCCGCCGGCATCGACGCCGACGCGCATCCCGACACGCTCACCGCGCTGCTGGCGGGTGTCGACGGCGAGGCGCTCACCGACTCGGAGCTGCTCGATCAGGTCCGCAGTCTCATGGCCGCCGGCTTCGACACCACGGCGGGCGCGGCGAGCTGGCTCGTCCTCGAGCTCGGTCGCAACCCCGAGGCCCTCGCCGCGGTGCGAGCCGAGGTCGACGCCGTCCTCGGCGATCGGACACCCACGACCGACGACCTGCGTGCGCTGCCCCTCACCCTCGGTGCCGTCCAGGAGGTGCTGCGGCTGTGGCCCCCCGGCCCCGCCGCACCCCGGATGTCGATCGCTCCCAGCGAGCTGCACGGGATGGAGATCCCCGCCGGTCGGCTCGTGCTCTACAGCCCCTACGTCACCGGCCGGCTCCCCGAGCTGTGGCCCGACCCGGAGCGCTACGACCCCACGCGCTGGGCGCCCGACGCTCCCGAGCCGGTGCCGTACTCGTTCGTGCCCTTCGGCGGCGGGAACCGTCGCTGCATCGGCTTCGCCCTCGCCACCCTCGAGCTGCAGGTGATGGCCGTCCGCCTGGCCCAGCAGGTCGAGTGGCGGCCACGCCGCACCAGGGTGCGGCCCACCGGCATCGCCACGCTCACCCCCAAGGGCGGCGTACCCGTCGAGGTCATCGCCCGTCGCCGATAGCGCTCGTCGGTACCCTCGCCTCGTGTGGTTCGTCGGCGCGCCGGTCTCCCTCGACGGTGATCTCGACGAGGGCTTCTCGAGCGAGGCCGCGATCGTGCCGACGCGCCCTGGCGACCGGCATGTCACCATCGTCTACCTCGGGCACGTGCCGACCGACGACGTCATGCGCGTCTGGAGTGCCCTGCCGCAGCTCGACCTGCCCGAGCGGGTTCGACCGCAGGGCTGGGAGCGGTTCGGGCGCCGCGCCATCGCACTCTCGCTCGTCGATGACGACGGACACCTCCGCACGGCGGCCGACGCATGCCTCGACGTCGCGGTCGCGCAGCTGCCGCAGTTCGATCGGCCCGCGTCGTTCCGCGCTCACGTCACGCTCGGTCGGCTGCGAAGGGGAGCGAAGCCGACGACGCCGACGGCCATCGATGCGTGGACCGCCCCTGCCGTCGTCGGTCTGGGGCCGCCCACCCTGTTCCGGCTCGACGAGCACAGCACCGGCGATCGGTACGAGAGGGTCGAGCAACAGCCGCCGTCCGACCCCAGCGGCCTGGGGTAGACCGACGGCATGGCGACGCACAAGATCACCGTCCACCCCTCCAAGCCGCTGGCGGTCGACTCGGCTGACCTCGTCATCGAGGTCACGAGCAGCGACCAGAAGCTGGGGGAGCTGCGCATCTCCCGCGGCTCGATCGACTGGGCTCCCCGTTCGCACGCCTACGCCCGCACGCTGGGCTGGGAGGAGTTCGACCAGCTCATGCAGGAGCACGGCCACCGCCCCTGACCTCCTACACGAGGTGCTCGGCGAAGAACGCCAGGATGCGCTCGCGGGCGTCGGCGGCCGACGGCGCGTGGTAGCGGCTGTTGCTCAGGCGGGACAGCGCCACGACGAGGGCGTTGAACTCGCCCGGGTCGTGGTCGTTGAGGAAGGAGTGGCCGGCGTCGGGGTACTCCTTGACGTCGTGTGGGACCCTGGCCGCGGTCAGCGCCGCGTCGAGCTTGGCGGCCGTGCCGCGCAGGGAGCGGTCCTTGGCGCCGTAGCTGCCGACGACCGGACAGGCCTCGTCGAGGAACCTCGTGAAGCCTTTGGGGATGCCGCCGTAGTTCGTGCTGGCGACCGCGAAGCCGTGGCCGACCACCACCTGCAGGGCGAACCCACCGCCCATGCAGAACCCGATGACGCCGATGCGGCCCGTGCAGTCGTCGCGCTCGGCGAGCCATGCGCGGGTGGCGTCGATGTCGTCGAAGGTCTGGCCCCGTCCCTTCGAGCGCGTCGCGGAAGATCGTGCGAAGGCACAGCACCTTGTTGCCGCGGAAGAAGAGGTCGGGCGCCACGGTCAGGTAGCCGGCGGAGGCCAGCCAGTCGGCCTGGTCGCGCAGATCGCGTGTCATCCCCATCACGTCGGAGAGCACCACCACGCCCGGCCACGGGCCGTCGCCGGCCGGCACCGCCAGGTAGGCGGGCATGGCGCTGGTCAGCGGGATCTGGACGTCGGCGTGCGTCACTCGCCGACCGGCACCGCGCTGCTGATGACCGACCGAGCCCAGGCCTCGGCGCGGGCGTCCTCGCCCTCGATGAGCGTGTTGTCCCCGGTCACCAGGAAGCTCTCGGGCTCGGCGAGCAACCCGAAGCCGTGGTGGCGGAGCTTGCGGGCGATCCCCTTGGAAGCGCGCCCGGTGAAGGTGGGGTTGGCGTCGATGCGGGTGTCGAACGCCGCGGCCTTCACCCCGGCGACCTTGTCGAGCCCGTGGAACCAGGTGCGCAACCCGGGGCCCTCCGCGTCGGGATCGAGGTCGAGGTCCTCCTTCTCGGCCGCGCTGCGGGCGCCGGCCCGGGTCATCGACCACGACTCCCCGTGCATGTGGGTCGGTCCGCCGACGAAGACCACGTCGGACGCCTTGACTCGCTCGGGGGTCGCGTCGCCCACGGGGACCACGCTCACCTCGTGCTCGGTCCCGCAACCGCGGCCGACCGCCTCCGCGATCGTGTGGGTGTTGCCGTACATCGACTCGTACACCACCAGCACCTGCATCGCTTGCTCCTGCCTGCCGGGATTCGAACCGGCTCCATTGTCGTGACCCGCGCCTGACGGCGACAGAGCCGAAGGTCCTTCCGCTCCGTGCTAGGGAGCCACGGCGACGCCGAGCGAGTCAGCCGCGAGGAGCTTCGGCGCGCCCTTCTCGTAGAAGACGTCCACGTCGGTGAGGGTGAAGCCCGCATCGGTGAGCAGCTCGGGGATCCGACGGGTGAGGTGACACCCACCGAAGAGCCGCTTCTGGATCGGCTCGAGGCGGTGCTGCCAGCGCTGCACCCCTTCGTCCGGGGCGAGCCCGTGCTCGACGAAGTGCAGGGTCCCGCCCGGCTTCAGGACCCGCCGCACCTCCTGCAGGGCGGCCGCCACGTCGGGGATCGTGCACAGCGTCCAGGTGGACAACGCGGCGTCGCAGCTGTCGTCCGGCAAGGGCAGCGACTGCCCGTCCAGACCGGAGCGCTCGACGGGGACGCTCGTCTCGGCCAGGCGCTTCCCGGCCAGCTTCCAGCCGAGGTCGGCCGGCTCCACCGCGGCCACCCCGGTCACGGTGTCCGGGTAGAAGGGCACGTTGTGCCCGGACCCGAAGCCGATCTCCACCACCTGCCCGTGGAGGCCCTCGCACACCCGCTGTCGCAGCTCGGCGTTCGCCTTCATGCCGCAGGCGACGTTGATGATGCGTGGCAGCACCTGGTCGGCGTACAGCCCCATGACCACCCCCTCGGATCGGCAGAAGCAGTATCCCAAAGCCTGCCGTCGACGCGCTCAGGGGTGGTCGTCGGGATCCAGGGGCACTGGTCGCTCTGGGTCCGGGATGATCTCCGTCGGTGGCTCCTCCGGCAGGATCGGCCACTCGGGTTCCGGCGTGGCCGGCTCCTCGTCCGGCTCGACTGGTCGCTCCGGGTCGGGCACGGGCGTCGGTTCGGTCATGGCGCAACCTCCGGTCGCTGTGGTGCGTTGACGATGCCCTGTCGGGTCGGACCGTAGACCCGGGCTCGCAGCGACGCTGGTTCGCCGTATCGTCGGCACGATGGCGGTGACCATCGTGCGGGGCGACATCACCGACCAGGACGTCGACGCCATCGTCAACGCCGCCAACGAGCAGCTCGTGGGCGGAGCGGGTGTCTGCGGACGGATCTTCGAGCGGGCCGGCTGGCCGCAGATGGCTGACGCCTGCGCGGCACTCGGACGGTGCTCGACGGGCGAGGCTCGCACCACGCCGGGCTTCGGCCTCGCCGCCCGGTGGGTGATCCACGCCGTCGGGCCGGTCTGGCAGGGCGGCCATTCGGGAGAGGAGGAGCTCCTGCGCAGTGCCTACCGGAACGCCCTCGCGGCGGCCGAGGCCGTGGGTGCCACCTCGATGGCCTTCCCCGTGCTGGCGACCGGCATCTGGGGCTACCCCCTCGAAGACGGGTGCCGGGTGGCCTTCGAGACGCTGCGGGACACGCCGACCACGGTCACCGACATCCGGATCGTCGCGTTCGGCGATGACACCTGGCGCGCCTTCGAGCAGCTCGGCGCCACCGGCGTCGGTCGGCCCGTCGAGTGGGAGGGCGACGACTACCAGGCTCGCTTCGACCGGCTCGCCGCCACCGGGGCCGACGTCCACGGCGAGGCCACCTTCGTGCGCGCCTACGAGCCGGCGAGCGTGCTCGATGCCGGCTGCGGCACGGGCCGCGTCGCCATCGAGCTCGCTCGTCACGGGATCGAGGTGGTCGGCGTCGACGTCGACGCGTCGATGCTCGCCACGGCTCGCCTCCGGGCGCCGGAGCTCACGTGGGTCGAGTCCGACCTCGCCGAGCTCGACCTCGGCCGCACGTTCGACGTGGTCGTCCTCGCCGGCAACGTCCCCCTCTTTACGCCGCCCGGCACCCACGCCGCGCTGGCGGCCGGCGTCGCCCGTCACGTCGCCCCCCGCGGGCGGCTCGTCGCCGGATTCAGCATCGACCGCGGCTACGGCATCGACGACTGGGACGTCCACACCGCCGCCGCCGGCCTCACCCTCGCCGAGCGCTTCGCGACGTGGGACCGCGGCCCCTGGGTCGACGGGGGCGCCTACGCCGTCTCGGTGCACCGCGCCGGCGGCTGACGCCGCCCGCCTCAGTCGACCAGGTGCTCGAGGATCGCGGGATCCCCCTGGTACGGCTCGGAGGCCCGGGGCCAGTGCACCACGAGGTCGGTGACGCCGATCTCCTCGTACGCCGCACGGGTCGCTCGCCAGGCCGCCACCGACTCCAGGCCGGCGTCCAGGCGGGCACCCAGGACCACGAGCCGGCGCAGCGAGGCCGGGTCCCGCCCGGCGGCCGCGCAGTGGTCGTCCAGGCGCTGCATCTGGGCGCGGACCACCTCCACCCCGTCCGGTGCGGGGAGCGGCGGGCCGGTGTGCGAGCGCGGGCCGTTGCTCACCCAGGTGTCCGCCTGCTCGACGGCCAGGCGCATGCCACGGTCGCCCGTGGCCGCGATGGCGAACGGCACCCGCGGCTGCTGCACGCAGCCCGGATGGTTCGGCGCGGCGTCGGCGCTGTAGTGCTTCCCGGCGAAGGTGGTCGTGGGCCCACGCAGCACGAGATCGAGCAGGGAGACGAACTCCTCGAAGTGATCGGCCCGCTCCCGTGGCGACCACGCTGCCTGACCGAGGATGGTGGCGTCCCAGCCCTCGCCGCCCGCCCCGAGCCCGGCGGTGAGCCGGCCATCCGACACATCGTCGAGCGTGATCAGCTCCCGCGCGAAGGGCACGGGGTGGCGGAAGTTGGGGGAGGCCACCAGCGTGCCGAGCCGGATCGTCGACGTGACCAGCGCGGCTGCGGTGAGGGTCGGCACGGCGGCGAACCACGGGGCATCGCGCAACGTCCGCCAAGCGATGTGGTCGTAGGTCCAGGCGTGGTCGAACCCCATCGCCTCCGCCCTCGTCCACATCGGCGCTGCGTCGGTCCATCGGTGCTCCGGGAGGATCAGGACGCCGAGCCGCACCCGGGCGAGGCTACGGCGCTCGGCCGATGGGGCGGCCAGCGCGGCATCCGTGGGCTCTGCCGTAGCGTTCGGTCATGGACATCTGGGAGCGGATCGCCGACGAGCGGGCGGCGCTCCTCGACACGTTCGAGCGGCTCACGACTGCGCAATGGCAGACGCCGAGCTTGTGCGGGCAGTGGAACGTGCGGCAGGTGCTCGGTCACCTCGTGATCGCCGCCGACCCGCCGACGAGCCGGTTCCTCATCGAGACGGTCAAGGCCCTGGGCAGCTTCGACAAGGCCAACGACCGGCTGGCCCGAGAGGAGGCCGAGCGTCCGACGGCCGACCTCCTCGCCCGCTACCGCGAACGGATCGGCAAGCGGGCCACCCCACCGGGCCTCGGGCCCGTCGCCCCGCTGAGCGACGCCATCCTCCACGGCTTCGACGTGCGGATCCCGCTCGGCCTGCCGTCGGAGCGATCTGCCGGAGCGTACGAGCCCACCCTCGGACTGCTCTTCGACCGGCGTGGCCAGATCGGCTTCGTGCCCAGGGGCCGGCCGGCGCTCCGCTGGGTCGCCACCGACCACGGGTGGAGTCACGGCACCGGCGACGAGGTGCGAGGCACGATGGCCGACCTGGCGCTGGCGGCGTCAGGCCGGGGCGCCCGCATCGACGCCGTCTCCGGCGCAGGCCAGCCGACCCTCGCGGCATGGCTCGGCCGCTGAACGACATCCTCGACCCCGACGCGCCCTGGGTCCGTCGGCTGGCGGACGGGTGGTCGCTCACGATCCGGGTGCAGCCGGGCGCGAAGCGCTCGGAGGTGGTCGGGCCCCACGGCGACGCGCTGCGCATCCGGGTGGCCGGGCCCCCGGTCGACGGCAAGGCGAACGGCGAGCTCGTCCGCTTCCTGGCCGAGCATCTCGACCTGCCCGAGCGGGCGGTCGAGATCATGCGGGGTCACACGAGCCGCACCAAGGTCGTCCGCATCACCACCGGGTGAGGACGCGCCGGCGCCCGGCCTGCGAGGAGGCCGGGCGCGGCGGGCCGAGCGGGGCCGCTAGGCCGCCGCGCCGGCAAGGGTGGCTTGGATGACCTCGAGGGTCGTCTGGTCGGGTTCGGGTGCGAAGGTCGCCCCGGGCGATCGGCGGGTGTGGGCCAGCGCCTTGGCCACGCGTGTGGCGCTGATGACGGGCGTGTGGCAGCCGGCGATCGTCGTGGGCTGCAGGGCCTCGACGCGGTCGACGGTGGCCTGGAAGCGGGCGTCATCGACGAGGTCCAGCCACGGGCTCACGTAGTTGTCGATCATCGTCATGCCCTGGAGCCAGAAGTCGCGGTCGAGCTCGGCCACGGTCCGCACGGGGACGTCCATCGGCGTGGCGAAGGAGTCGGCGCTCCAGTACACGCCCGTGGTCGGGTCGAACAGGCCTCGGGTGGTGGGCGAGTCGAAGATGGGTGGGCGCACGGCCTGCAGCACGCGGTCACCGACGTCCAGCGACTCGCCGTCCCCGAGCCACCGCTGCCGGGTGGGCGGCACCTCGAGGGAGGCCCCCATCCGGGCGGTCATGAACCAGTTGATGACGAGGGTGGCGTTCGGCGCCGCGTCCATGAGGGCGTTGAGGTTGCCGGTGTGGTCGACGTCGTCGTGGCTGATGAACACCCAGCGGATGTCCTCGGGCTCCACGAGGCTGAACACGTCGGCGAGGTACTGCTCGCGGTTCTCGGCCATGCCGGTGTCCACGACCACGGGCTCGGCGGCCCGGATCACCATCGTGTTGAGCGGCACCGAGACGGGGTCGACGCCCTCGCCCTCGTGGTCGTGGATCAGGAACGTCTCGGGCGCGATCAGCGTCGGCTCGAAGCGAGCGGATGGCGGTCAGGCCCGACACCGGCCCGAGCGGCGAGCCCACGAGGTGGTGGGTGGCGTCCTCGGTCAGGGTGGCGAGCACGCCATCGACGTCGTCTGCCGCTTCGTAGCCGAAGTGCTCGTCGACGATCCTGTCCATGGCTGCGTGGTCCATCTCACCAGAAGCGCCGCACGCGCGCTGCCGTGGTGGCGGCGGCCAAGGACCTGCTGCAGCAGGGCATCACGCCGACGGTGGCCCAGGCGGCCGAGGCGGCGCTGGTGTCGCGCACGACGGCCTACCGGTACTTCCCCACCCAGGAGTCGCTGCTCGTCGAGCTCAGCGTCAACCTCGACGTCGACGACATCGAGTCGCTGGTGGCCGAGCCCGTCGATCGGGCCACCGCCCGCGCGCGGGTGCTCGACCTCCTCGCACGCCTCAACCGCCACGTGCACGCGGAGGAGGCCCAGTACCGCACGGCCATGCGGCTCTACCAGGACCAGTGGCTCGACGCCGTGGCCAAGGGCGAGGACACGCCCATCGTGCGAGAGGGCCGGCGGCGCCGGTGGCTGGCCCAGTCGCTCGCACCGGTCCGCACCGACGTCTCGCCGGCCGACCTCGACCGCCTGATCGCGGGGCTGTCCCTCGTGGCGGGCGCCGAAGCCATGGTGGTTCTGCGCGACGTCTGCCAGCTCGACGCCGACGAGGCATCCGCGGTCACCGACTGGGCCGCCCGCGTCATGCTCGACGCGACCTTCGGGGAAGAGCCCACCTAGCTCCTCGGTAGTCTGCGGCGACAGGATCCGCTCACGGAGGCACGATGAACAACGCGGTCTGGGCCATGTTGAACGAGTCGGAGAAGGCGCTCCTCCGGGACGCCGAGCCGGCGGCGCTGGCGAGGCTCGACGAGGACGGGCTGCTCGCCCTGCACGACCGGGTGCGACGGGCGCGCAACAAGTACGCCAAGCTGTACCGCCGTCGGGCGGCGGGCCAGGTCGGGACGGACGCGGCCCGCGGGCGGGCCCACGCCACCCATGCCCGGACCGCCACGAAGGCCGAGGCCTTCGAGGACGCCCTCGCCCGCGTGTCGCGCCACCTCGCCAAGGCGGCGAAGGCCAGCGCGGACGAGCTCAAGGCCGAGCGCCTCGCCGCCGCCCGCCGTGGCAAGGGGACGCCGAAGCGACCCCCGTCCCGAGCCAAGGGCACGACCTCCGCGAAGGGTGCGGCGCCGGCGGCCAAGGTGAAGCGACGCACGCCGGCCAGCAAGCGGGCCAGCGCGACGGCCCGCGCCTCCACCCGACGGGTCGAGGCCGCCCGCGCCCAGCGCTGAGCACCGGCACTCAGGGGGCGTACTGCTCCACGATCCGGTCGACGTCCCCATCTCGCACGCGCAGCCACACCGCCCAGTCGCCCGTCACCTCGGTGGGGGAGCAGTCGACCATCTCGAGGCCGGCACCGAGCGCCACGCAGGACGCGGTGGCGCCCTCGGTGACGGTGAGGGCCCGCAGGCGGGGGTTGTCGTTGACCACGTAGTAGTCGTTGTCGACCTCGTCGCCCCGACCGGCGGCCTCCGCCTCCGCGGCGGCACCGACGTAGTAGCAGGCCAGGTCGAAGACGACCTCGTCGGTCACGGGGCCTGTCGGGGTCCCGTACCACCACCCATCGGTCAGCTCCTCGTCCTCACCTGGCGTGCAGCCGCTGCCCGACGCGGCATCGTCGACCAGGGGAGGCTCGTCGGTCAGGGCGGCCGTGGTCGAGGTGGTCGACCCGACGGTGGTCGTCGTCGCCTCGGTGGTCGTGGTCGCCTCGGCGGTCGTGCCGCCGTCGTCATCATCGCTGCAGCCGGCCACCAGCGTCGCCACCAGGGCGATCGCCACCACCGGCATGGTCCACACAGATCGAGTCATCGCGAACCATTCTGGCCCGCGCCACCAAGCGTCCCAGCGCGATGGCGACGGGGGTGCCTAGTGTCTGGCCGCGGATAGGGGGGAGGCGCGGCGTGACCAGCACAGCAGTGCGACTGCGAGGCGTGACGAAGCACTTCGGCGACGTCGCGGCCGTGGACGGCGTCGACCTCGACATCGCACCTGGCGAGTTCTTCGCCATGCTCGGCCCGTCGGGTTCCGGCAAGACGACCATGCTGCGCCTCATCGCCGGCTTCGAGCTGCCGACCGCGGGCACCATCGAGCTCGACGGGCGCGACGTCAGCCGGGATCCGCCCTTCGACCGCGACGTCAACACCGTCTTCCAGGACTACGCGCTGTTCCCCCACATGGATGTGGCCAAGAACGTCGAGTACGGACTGAAGGTCAAGAAGGTGCCCAAGGCCGAGCGCAAGGAACGGGTGGCGGCGGCGCTGGCCAGCGTCCGCCTCGAGGGCCACGCCTCCCGCAAGCCCAACCAGCTCTCCGGCGGCCAGCGCCAGCGCGTCGCCCTCGCCCGGGCCCTGGTCAACCGACCCAAGGTGCTGCTGCTCGACGAGCCGCTCGGCGCCCTCGACCTGAAGCTCCGCGAGGAGATGCAGGTGGAGCTCAAGCAGATCCAGCAGCAGGTCGGCATCACGTTCATCTTCGTCACGCACGACCAGGGCGAAGCCCTGTCCATGAGCGACCGGGTGGCGGTGTTCCACGAGGGGAAGGTCGAGCAGGTCGGCCCCCCTCGTCAGATCTACGAGCACCCGGCGACCGAGTTCGTGGCCGGCTTCGTCGGCACCGCCAACCTGCTGACCGACGGCGATGGGCTCGTCACCGTGCGGCCCGAGCGCATCCGCCTGGGGGCCCCGGTCGGCGATGAGGTCGGCGCCGCCGGCGTCGTCGACGCCGTGCAGTACCTCGGCGCCACCACCCGCTACCGGGTCCACATCGCCGACGGCACCCCGTTGGTCGTCGAGGTCGCCAACACGACGGCCGGGCTCGGCATCGCCGAGGGCGACGCCGTCGAGCTGGCCTGGCACCTCACCGACCGCCAGCGCGTGGGGACCCCCAACGCTGACGCATCCGCAACCGCCTGAACAACCAAACCCTTGGGAGGGGACATGCGAAGGAAGGGACAGCGCCTGGCTGCAGTGGCCATCGCACTGGTGCTCGTCACCGCAGCCTGTGGCAGTGATGACGACGACGGCGACGGGGCCAGCGACACCACCGCGCCCGCGACGCAGGAGTCGATCGGTGAGGGCGAAGGCGCCCTGTCGGTCCTCGCCTGGCCGTACTACGCGGAGGACGGCACCCAGGACCCGAACTATGACTGGGTGACCGCCTTCGAGGAGGACACTGGCTGCGACACCACGGTGAAGTACTTCGCCACGTCTGACGAGGCGTACACGCTGTTCAGCAGCGGTGACTACGACGTGGTGTCGGCCTCGGGCGACTCGTCGATGCGCAGCGTCGCCGACGGTGACGCCGCCCCGATCAACACCGATCTGATCGACACCTACGACGAGCTGGCGCCCTTCATGGTGGAGCAGGCGAACAACTCGCTCGACGGCACCGTCTACGGCGTGCCGCACGGCTGGGGTGCCAACGTGCTGCAGTACAACACCGAGGTCGTCGACCCCGCCCCCACGAGCTGGGGTGCCGTGTTCGATCCGGACTCGCCGTACGCCGGCAAGATCGCGGCCTACGACGGGCCCATCTACATCGCGGATGCGGCTGTCTACCTGATGGCCACGCAACCTGACCTCGGGATCACGAACCCGTACGCCCTCGACCAGGAACAGTTCGACGCCGCGATCGACCTGCTGAAGGAGCAGAGCGGGATCCTGTCCGAGTACTGGAGCGACTACGTCGCCTACGAGGACAACTTCCGCTCGGGGAGCACCGTGCTCGGCACGAGCTGGCAGGTGATCACGAACACGCTCCAGGCGGATGACCCGCCCACCCCGGTGGACGCCGTCCTGCCCGAGGAGGGCTCCACGGCCTGGGCGGACAACTGGATGATCTACGAGGGGACGGAGCACCCCAACTGCGCCTACGAGTGGATCAACTACATCACCTCGGCGAGCGTCCAGGCCACGCAGACCTCCACCTACGGTGAGGCGCCGGCCAACCTGGCCGCGTGCAGCGAGACGATCGAAGGCGTCGACATGGCGGCGCACTGCGAGCAGTACCACGCCGACGACGCCGACTACTTCGAGCAGCTCTGGTACTGGACCACGCCGACGAAGCAGTGCCTGGACGGGCGCACCGACGTCGAGTGCATGGACTACGCCCAATGGGTGGCGGCCTGGACCGAGGTGAAGGGCTGACCCGATCGGCGCACGCGTGACGGAGGATGGCCGGGGCGTCGCCGCCCCGGCCCCTCCGCGCTCGCGCCGGCGCGCCCTGGCGCGCTACGTCGCGCAGCGTCCGCGCCTCCGGCTGGGGCTCACCCTGTCGGGGCCGCTGCTCTGGCTGCTCGTCGCCTACGTCGGGGCCCTTGTCGCCCTGCTGGTGACGTCGCTGTACCACAACGAGACGGTGGGGGTGGCCACCGAGATGGTCACCGAGCCGTCGCTCGACAACTTCCGCACCATCGTCGAGACCCCCGTCTACAAGGACGTCGCGGTCCGCACGATCGGGGCCGCGATCGCGGTCACCGTGATCGACCTCGTGATCGCGCTCCCCGTCGCCTTCTTCATGGCCAAGGTGGCGACGACGCGGTCGCGCCGGGGCCTCGTCATCGCCGTGACCATGCCGCTCTGGGCCGGCTACCTCGTGAAGGGCTACGCGTGGCGCGGGATGCTCAACCCCGAGAGCGGGATGATCAAGGAGGTGTTCGGGTTCTCGCCCGGCTACGGGATCTGGGGGACGATCGTCGTGCTGTCGTACCTCTGGCTGCCGTACATGGTGATCCCGATCTACGCCGGGCTCGATCGCCTCCCGAGCTCGCTGCTGGAGGCCTCCACGGACCTCGGGGGGCACGCGGGCCGCACGTTCCGCTCGGTGGTGCTGCCGCTGCTGATGCCGTCAATCGTGGCGGGATCGATCTTCACCTTCTCGCTCACGCTGGGCGACTTCTACGTCAACCGGCTCCTGGGGGGCACCACCCAGTTCATCGGCAACAACATCTACAGCAACTTCGGCGTGAACCTGCCCCTCGCGGCCGCCTACGCCACCGTGCCGATCCTCATCATGGTCGCCTACCTCCTGATGGCGCGCGCCGCGGGCGCGCTCGAGAAGCTGTAGCGGATGTTCCTGTCCCGTCCGGCACGGATCCTGCTGCGCGGCTTCACCTGGTTGGTGATCGCCGTCCTCTACTTCCCGCTGCTGTACGTGGCCCGGCTCAGCGTGGCGACGTCGCGCGGGTTCTCCTGGCCGCCGAGCGGGTTCACCCTGGAGCACTGGTCGGCCGCCCGCGACGCCGAGGCGCCCCGCGACGCGCTCATGAACTCCCTGATGATCGCGTTCTGGGCCACCCTCATCGCCCTCGTGCTCGGCTCGTTGGCGGCCGCCGCGCTCTCCCGCTACGAGTTCTTCGGACGGAACTCGCTCAACCTCATCATCGTGCTGCCGATTGCGCTGCCCGGCATCGTCACCGGCATCGCCCTCAACTCCGGGTTCGCCCGCCTGGGCATCGAGCTGTCGAGCGGCACCCTGGCCGTGGCTCACGCCACCTTCTGCATCGTCATCGTCTTCAACAACGTGGCCGCCCGCATGCGGCAGCTGGCGCCGAACGTGGACGAGGCGTCCGCCGACCTCGGCGCGGACCAGCTCCAGACCTTCTGGCACGTGCGGCTTCCCCTCCTCACGACCTCGCTGCTCGCGGGTGGGCTGCTCGCCTTCGCCCTCAGCTTCGACGAGATCATCGTCACGACGTTCACGGTGCAGGGCGGGTTCCAGACCCTCCCGCTGTGGATCTTCCAGAACATGTTCCGGGACACCAGCCTGCCGCTGGTGAACGTGACGGCGACCTTCGTGGTCATCGTGATGATCATCCCGGTGTACCTCGCCCAGCGGCTGTCGGACACCGCCGCCGGCGGCCGCACGTAGCCCAGCAGAGGTCGCGGATGGGGCCTCCGCCGGTAGACTGGGCCAACCTTGTTTGGGGCTCGCCGTCCCCTTCCGACGTTGAGGAGCCCGAGATGTCCATCTGCCCGCAGTGTGAGACCGACGCCCACCTCCGCCTCCAGCGGCGCGACGGTGAACCCGGCTACACCTGCACCGAGTGCGGCACGTGGATGCAGTTCGGTGCCCTGCCGCCCAAGGTCCCCACGCGGAGCCGGGCCCAGGCCCACAAGGCCAGCCCCGGCCGCTGGCCCGAAGACTTCCCCCTCGACGAGGCGGGCAAGGTCGAGGAGGGCCTGCAGGTGCTCTCGAAGTCCGGCGAGCTCGAGGGCCGCACCACCGGCGCCCGCCAGCGCTGCACGTCGATCGACTGCCCCGGCTGGCTGATCGCGGTCACGTGGGAGACGGGCCAGGCGCTCAAGCCGTGCAGCCAGGGCTTCCACTACGACGCCGACACCAAGACGATCCGCATCACCGGTGGCGGGGAGATCTCCGGCCGCTTCGTGTCGCCCGCCCCGCTCGGCGTCGACCCCCTCCCCAAGGAGGAGTGGCCGGCCCGCGCCGCGCTCAGCAAGCGCAAGGGCTGGCGCCTCAATCCCTGAGAGACTCGGACGATGACGGACCGCAACGTGCTCGGCGGCGAGCTGGAGCCGTGCGGCACCGACCCGATGACGGGCTTCTACCGCGACGGGTGCTGCTCCAGCGGTCCGGAGGACCTCGGCAGCCACACCATCTGTGCGGTCGTCACGTCCGAGTTCCTCGAGCACCAGCGGTCGATCGGCAACGACCTCAGCACGCCCATGCCCCAGCACCGGTTCCCCGGCCTCGTGCCCGGTGACCGGTGGTGCGTCACCGCCGTCAACTGGCGGCGGGCCTACGAAGACGGCTGCGCGGCGCCCGTCGTGCTGGCGTCGACCCACGGTCGTGCGCTCGAGATCGTGCCGCTCGAGGCCCTGCAGGAGCACGCCGTCGACGTGCCCGGTGACCTCAGCGCGCTCGACGGATAGCAGGACGGCGCTGGTCCTGTCAGGGCGCCTGCACCACCCAGCCGCGGCGCTCGAGCTCCTCGGCGAGCAGCGACGCGGGCATGCCCTTGAGGGCCTGCACCCGCTCGCCCTCCAGGCGGTCGGCCGCCGAGGTCTGCTCCATCGTGGCTCGACCGGCGCCGATGGGCGCCTCCACCTCCGGATCGGCCTCCAGCAGCTGGTCGATCAGCGTGGACGCCTCGTCCTTGGTGAACCGGCCGCCCGCCTGGCGTTGCGTGAGCCCGAGCGGGCCGCGGGCGTCGCGGAACCCGTCGTGCCCCGCCTTGCGCAACAGCACCTCCAGGTACTGGAGCTGCTTGTGCGACGCCGGCGGACCTGACTGCTGACCGAAGGCCATCCCGGATCCTCGCATGCCTGGTGTGACAGCCCCCGCACCCCCCCGGCTTCCTCAGCCGGCGAGCACGAACCCGGAGTAGCCCTCCTCGGCCACCCGGTCGCACTGCTCGACGTAGGTGGGGAAGCCGGGCAGCGGCATGAAGACGCGGGTCTTGCCGGGCACGTTGGCGCCCAGGTACCACGAGTTGCAGGTGGGGAAGAGCGTGAAGCTGGCCACCGAGTTCACGAAGTCCACCCAGGCGTCCTGGGCGTCGAGGGTGGCCTCGATCGTGGCGTGGCCGTGCTCGTCCAGGTAGGCGATGCAGTCGGCGATCCACTCGACGTGCTGCTGGATGCTCACGAGCATGTTGGTGAGCACCGAGGGGCTGCCCGGGCCGGTGATCGTGAACAGGTTCGGGAACCCCTCCACACCGAGGCCGAGGTAGGTGCGCGGCCCGGCCGCCCACGCGTCCTGCAGGGTGCGCCCGCCCCGACCGGTGACGTCGATGCGGAGGAGGGCCCCGGTCATGGCGTCGAAGCCGGTGGCATAGACGATGGCGTCGAGCTCGTGCTCCCCGGCCGTGGTGCAGATGCCTGCCGGGGTGATCGCCTCGATGGGCGTCTCCCGTAGGTCGACGAGGTGCACGTGGTCCTTGTTGAAGGTGGCCCAGTACCCGGTGTCCACGCACAGGCGCTTGCAGCCGACCACCTGGTCGGGTGTGAGCTTCCGGGCGACCTCGGGATCCTCGACGATCTCGTGGAGCTTCTCCCGGACGAACTCCGCCGCGAGGTCGTTGGCGGCCTTGTCCAGCAGGAGGTCGTTGTAGGCGCCGAGGAAGGGGAGGCCACCCTGGGCCCAACGCCGCTCGAACTCCGCGCGGCGCTCCTCGTCGGTGACCTCGAGGGCGGACTGGTCGCCGCGCTGGATGCGGGCGCCGAAGGCGCTCGGCATCAGCCGGTTCTCGGCGCGGAACTCCGCGTACTCGGACTTGATCTCCTTCACCGCCACCGGGTCGAGCGGCTGGTTCCACGCCGGCACCGTGTAGCTGGCGGTCCGCTGGAAGACGGTGAGCTCGGTGGCTTGCTCCGCGATGATCGGGATCGACTGGATGGCCGACGAACCGGTGCCGATCACGCCCACTCGCTGGCCGGTGAAGTCGACGCCCTCATGGGGCCACGTGCCGGTGTGGTACGTCGGCCCCTCGAACGTCTCGGCGCCGGGGATCTCGGGCGTGTTGGCGGCGCTGAGGCAGCCGGTGGCCATGATGACGAAGCGGGCCGTCACGGCGTCGCCCTGGTCGGTGCGGACGCGCCAGGTGCTGGTGGCCTCGTCGAAGGCGGCCGCCGTCACCTTCGTGTCGAACTGGATGTCCTTGCGGAGGTCGAACCGGTCAGCGACGTGGTTGGCGTACGAGAGGATCTCGGCCTGGGGGGCGTAGCGCTCGGTCCACTCCCACTCCTGCTGGAGGTCCTCGTCGAAGCCGTACGAGTACTCCATGCTCTCGACGTCGCAGCGCGCGCCGGGGTAGCGGTTCCAGTACCAGGTGCCCCCGACGCTGTCGCCCGTCTCGAACACCTGCACGCTGAGCCCCTGCTGCCGCAGCGTGTGCAGCATGTAGAGACCCGCGAACCCGGCCCCCACCACCACGACGTCGACGGCGCGCTCCCCCTCAGGCATCCCGGCAACCTAGTGGCGCACACAGAAGGCGACGCTCAGTGGGCGCGACGGCTCTTGTTGCGGGCCCGGCGGCGCTCGTCGAGGTAGCGCTCCACCGACACGCCGGCCTCTCGCGCCTTGCGCTCGAGGTTGACGGCATCCTCGGCGGCGCGCCGCTGGCGCAGCTCGTCCTCGGTGATGCCGAGCTTGGCGGCTTCCTCGGCCCGCTTCTTGACGCGCTCCGGGTCCTTGGCCATGGCGGGAGGCTATCGGCGACCAGAATCGACCGGCGGACGCCCTCGACCACGTTCTGGTGCTCGCGGCCGGCGCCATCAACGCGGTGGCGGGCGGCTGAGCGAGCTCAGGACGCGAGCTGGAGCTCGACCAGGCCCTCGAGCACCGTCACGTCGTGCACGTAGCTGAGCGTGGCGCGCGCCTCGTCGAGCGACAGCCAGCGCACCTCGTCGACCTCGGCGTTCGGCTCGAACGAACCTCCCTCGGCCTCCATGCTCCAGTAGCGCACGCGCTTCGGACGCCCCTTGCGATCGTCGTAGCGCACCTCCGGGAGCTCGTCGCCGGTCTTGCAGCGCAGGCCCGTCTCCTCCTCGACCTCGCGCAGCGCGGCGCGACGGTGCGTCTCGCCGGGATCGAGCTTCCCCTTCGGGAACGACCAGTCGTCGTAGCGCTCGCGGTGCACGACGAGCACCTTCAGGGAGCCCTTCGCCCCTCGGCGCCAGACGACGCCACCCGCGGCTTCGATCATGGGCATCAGCCTACGAGGGACGACCATGCGTCGCGAGGGACGCATTGGACCAGCCGGGCGCATCGGTGACGTCGCGTCCGAACCAATCGGGTGCCGCGAAGGCGCCCGCCGCCTCGGCGGACGCGAACTCGACCTCCGCCGTGACGAGCCCGTCGAGCGCCCCTTCGTAGACATCGAGGTCGACGGTCTCGCCCGTGGCGAGCAACACGCGATGGCGCACCTTCTCGACCCGTCGACCCTCGGTGAAGGGCCACAGCTCCTCGGCCTCCGCGGCCGTGACGGCGACCTCCACCTCCGTCCGCGTGAGCCCCGACCCGGCCTTCACCGCAAGCGTCGCCGCATCACCGGCGCACCGGAGGCGCGCCTCCACCGGCCCGTCGATGGCCAAGTACCCTTGTCGCAGCCGAGCGCCGGTCCCGAGCTCCAGCGAGCCGGGCACGGCAGGCACCAGGTACTTCCGCTCGATCTCGCTGGCCATCAGCCCATCATGGGCGCAGCGGGCGGCCCAACGCATGCCCACCACCCTCACCCACCCCGACCTCACCGCCGACGCCGCCGCCGACGCACTGCGCGCGGCCGGCTTCGAGGTGGACGCGCCCCGGTCGAGCCGGCGGGTCCTGTTCGACACGTTCGACGGGCGGCTGCACGACGCCGGCCTGCGCCTCGAGCTCCGAGTGGAGCCAGAGGCCGCACTGGTGCTGGCCGACCGCAACGGCGCACCGCCCGCCCGGCTCCAGTGGCGGGGGGTGCCGCGCTGGCCCGCCGACCTGCCCCCGGGACCCTTTCGGTCGCGCGTCGCCGCGCTCGCGCAGCGAGCGCGCGCTGCTGCCACTGGTGACCGTCACATCCCACGTGCGCGAGGCCAGACGACTCGACCGACGCGGCAAGGTCGTCGCCCGCGCCGAGGTGCACGAGCAGGTGGCCGCCGACGGCGAGGACGTGGCGACCTGGATGCTGGAGCTCAGCGGCGTCGCCGGTCACGAGGCGGACCGGGATCGGGCGCTGGCTCGACTCGAGGCGGCCGGGATGCTGCCCACCGAGTTCGACGTCGTCACCGCCGCCGCGAAGGTAGGGGGCCACGACCTGCGCGGACGATCGAGCTCGCCGACCGTGCCGCTCAAGCGCCGTGAGTCGGCGCTGCACGGGGTCCGGCGAGTGCTGGCGAACCTGGCCACCACCATCGACGACAACCTCGAAGGCACGATCGACGATCTCGACGTCGAGTTCCTCCATGAGCTCCGGGTCGCCGTGCGGCGCACCCGCTCCGTGCTGGCGGAGGCCAAGGGTGTCCTTCCCGCGGACATCCGGGACCGCTACCGAGCGTCCTTCGGGTGGCTGGGTGAGATCACCAGCCCCGCCCGCGACCTCGACGTCTACGTCCTCGGGTGGGACGGGTACATCGCGCCCCTGGGCCCCGGTGACCGCGGGAGCCTCGATCGCGTGCTGGTCGAGCTCGAGAAGCGGCGGCGGGCGGCCCACCTCGAGCTCGCCCGCGCGCTGCGCAGCGACGAGTGTCGGCAGCTGTTCGACAGCTGGCGCCTGTGGCTCGCGGCCCTCACCGTGGAGCCCACCGACGACCGGCACCTCGGGCCCTTCGTCGCCAAGCGCATCGCCAAGGCCCAGCACAAGGTCCTCACCGACGGCCGGGCCATCACCCCGGCCTCGCCGCCGGAGCGCCTCCACGATCTCCGCAAGGACACCAAGAAGCTCCGCTACCTGCTCGAGTGCTTCGGCAGCCTGTTCCCGAACAAGGCCCGCAAGGCGTTCGTCGCCCAGCTCAAGGCGCTGCAGGACAACCTCGGCGAGCACCAGGACGCCGAAGTGCACCTGGCGCAGCTCCGCGAGCTCGCCCACGACCTGCACGCTCGCGCCACCGTCGACACCGACGCGCTGCTGGCGATGGGGCGGCTCAGCGATCACCTCGACCGGCGCCGCACCGAGGCGCGGGCCGCCTTCGTCGAGCGCTTCGCCGCCTACGACACCAAGGCCAACCGCCGCGCGCTCGAGTCGCTGCTCCGCGGGGTGGCGCGCCGGTGAAGGTCGCCGCCACGTACAGCATCAAGGGCGGGGTGGGGAAGACCAGCACCGCCGTCAACCTCGCCTACGAGGCGTCGCGCGCCGGCGCGCGTGTCCTCGTGTGGGACCTCGACCCGCAGGGTGCGGCCACCTACGTGTTCCGGGTGCGCGCCAAGGTGCGTGGTGGGAGCCGACGGCTCGTCAGCGCGGAGGGGACCCTCGTCCAGCACATCCGCGGCTCCGACCTGTCGCCGGTCCACGTCGTCCCGGCGGACTTCTCGTTGCGCCACCTCGACCTCCACCTCGAGGGCACCGAGCACCCCACGGAGCGGCTGGCCGCGCTGCTCGACCCCGTGCGCGACCACTACGACATCGCGCTGCTCGACTGCCCGCCCAGCATCTCGCTGGCGAGCGAGAGCGTGTTCGGCGCTGCCGACGCGCTCCTCGTGCCGGTCGTGCCGGCCACCCTCGCGAGCCGCACCCTCAGCCAGCTCGTCGACTTCCTCGACGACCAGGTCGAGGCGCCGGAGATCCTCCCGCTGCTGTCGATGGTCGACCGGCGCCGCAAGCACCACCGCGAGCTCGTCGAAGACCTCGGCAAGGAGTGGCCCGAGCTGCTGGGCACGGCGGTCCCCTCGGCGGCGGTCATCGAGCGCATGGGCCTCGAGCGCGCGCCTGTGGGCGTGTACGCCCCGTTCACACCGGCCACCCGCGCCTACCGCTCGCTGTGGGCGGAGGTCGCGTCGATCTTGTGGCCTGCGTAGCCTTCCCACCGATGGTCACAGCGGTCGTCGTCGCCGACGTGGAGCACTTCGAGGAGCACGGCTGGGTCCTCACCCGCAGCCATGACGACGTGGCCGCCGTCGTCGGGTGGGTGGAGGAGGTGGCGGCCTGGCCGGACGACGGTCCGTGGCTGCACCACCGCGAGCTCACCGACACCGGCCCGCAGCTCTGTCGCACGGAGAACTTCGTGCCGTTCCACGAGGGGCTGCGGGCGCTGCTGACGACCGGGCCCATGCTGGCGACCGCGTCGGGACTGCTGGGCGAGCCGGCCGTGCTCTACAAGGAGAAGATCAACTACAAGCTGCCCGGCGGCGCCGGCTACGCGCCCCACCAGGACGCCCCGGCCTACCGCTTCGTCGAGACGCACGTGTCGTGCATGGTCGCCGTCGATGACGCGCTCGTCGACAACGGCTGCCTCGAGGTGGTGTCCGGCCGGCACCACGAGCTGCTCCCGATGGACGACAGCGGCTGCGTCGCTCCCGAGGTGGCGGCCGAGCTCGAGTGGATGCCCGTGGAGGTGCGAGCGGGCGAGACGCTGTGGTTCCACTCGCGCACGCCGCACCGCAGCGGCCCCAACCTGGGTCCGTCGCCGCGACGCGCGCTGTACCCCACCTACAACGCACGAGCCGAGGGTGACCTGCGGGCCGCCTACTACGAGCAGAAGCGGGCCGAGCTCGGTGGCCGATCGGCGGTGTCGCTGATCGGCGACTTCCAGGGCCGGCCGGTCACATGACCGCCCAGTCGATCGACGAGGTGCTCGATCTCATGGCTCGCCATCGCTCCGAGCTCTACGACGAGGAGATCTACCAGGTGGCTCACGCGGAGCAGACGGCCGCGCTGGCCCGGGCCGCCGGGGCCGCGGACGACGTCGTGGCCGCCGCGCTGCTCCACGACGTCGGCCACCTGCTCGAGGTCGCCGAACGCCAGGGCGCCCGCGACCGAACCACCGACCACCGCCACGAGGCGCGGGGCTCGGCCTGGCTGGCGCAGCTGTTCCCGCCGGCGGTCACCGCGCCGATCGCCCTGCACGTGCGGGCCAAGCGCTACCTCTGCGCCGTCGACCCCACCTACCTGTCGGTGCTGTCGGCGGGTTCCGTCGCCAGCCTCGAACGGCAGGGCGGCCCCATGGACGCGGTGGAGGTCGCCGCCTTCGAGGCCAACCCCGGCTGGGAGGACGCCGTCGCCCTCCGCCGGTGGGACGACCAGGCCAAGGTCCCCGACCTCGACGTCCCCCCGGCCGAGTCCTACCGCCCCGTGCTCGAGTCCGTCCGCTCGTCGTAGTCACCCCCACCACCCGAGCCTGTGTTCGATACTGCCGCTTTCGTTGAGGATTGAACACAAGTTGCGGGGCGGTGTGGCGAAACCCCGAGCCTGTGTTCGTTACTGCCGCTTTCGTGGAGGATTGAACACAAGTTGCGGCGGTGGGGGTGGATGCCGACCCGGGCGGGGTGGGCGCGCGGTCAGAGGCGGAGGCCGAGGGTGTGGCCGACGGCGTCCGAGGACAGCGCCTCGTAGCCGAGGTGGACGTAGAAGGCCAGCGCTCGCCGGTTGCGGGCGCTGACACCGAGGTGGACGCCGGGGGAGCCGGCGGCGCGCAGCAGCTCCTGCAGCGCCTCCATCAGCGCACGGCCCCAGCCGGCGCCCTGTGCCTCGGGCAGCAGGTCGATGTGGAGGTGCGACGGGTAGCTCGCGACGATGTCGTCCGCGGCAGCGTGCCGGTGGTGCAGCATCGTGATGAGCAGCTCGTCGAGGTCGTTGGCGCCGGATCCGATGGGGTGACGCTCGCGGAGCGCCGGCCACCACTCGGCTTCGCAGCGAGCCTCGAACGCGCGCGTGTCGAGCGCAGCGAGGGCGTAGCCGACCGCGGTGCCCGAGCCGTCGTCGACCACGAGCGCATGCGCGGGCTCGAGCGCCGCGTAGGGCGCCGCATAGAGCTCCCCGAACAGACGCGGGTCGACGACGAGATCCGTGGCATCCTCCCCGGCGGCCCCGGTCCGCAGGCAGATCTCGTAGAGCCGGCCGAGGTCGCGCGCCTCGTACGGACGGATCACCCGGGGGCGGCGGTGACGTCGTGGGCCAGCCGGAACCGTGGCATCAGCGACCCGTCCAGGTGGGCGGGCGCTTCTCGAGGAAGGCGGCGATCCCCTCATGGGCGTCGTCGGTGGCGGCGTTCTCGGTCATGACCTTGCTGGCCAGCTCGTAGGCGTCGGCCTGGGGCAGCCCGGTCTGCTCGTAGAACGTCCGCTTGCCGAGCGCCAGCACCATCGGGCTGGCCTCGGCGATGCGGGTGGCGAGGGCGGTCACGGTCGCGTCGAGCGCCTCGGGGGCGACGGCATCGTTGATCAGCCCCCAGTCGACCGCGGTGGCCGCATCGATCAGGTCGCCGGTGAGCAGCATCTGCATGGCGCGCTTCGGACCGATCGACCGGGTGAGCGGGACCATCGGTGTGGAGCAGAACAGCCCGATGCGCACCCCTGGTGTGGCGAAGCGGGCGTCCGTCGTCGCGACGGCGAGGTCGCAGCTCGCGACGAGCTGGCACCCCGCCGCGGTGGCGACCCCGTGCACCCGCGCGATCACCGGCTGCCGGATCGACTGCACGGTGCTCATCAGGGTGCTGCAGGTGGTGAACAGCTCGGCGGCCTCGTCATCCTCACAGGTGGTCAGCTCCGTGAGGTCGTGTCCGGCGGAGAAGGCCGGGCCCGCGCCAGCGATGACCACCACCCGACCCGCTGCCTGCTCCAGCGCCTGCTGCAGCTCGCGCATCAGGTCGAGCGAGAGCGCGTTGCGCCGATCGGGCCGGTTGAGCGTGATCCGGGTGATCGGATCGACGTCCTCCACCAGGAGGTGCTGCCAGGAGCTCACGGCTCGACCGTAGCGGGATGACGAGTACGGGGGGAGTGGGGCGGGACGACGGTGGGGACGTCTGCCTCTAGCCGAGCGCCGTGGCGTGCGCTTGGGTGGAGCCCGTGGAACCGATCGGAGTGGACCTCCTGTGGATTCCTCTCGGGGCGGGCGCGCACGTCGTCCGGGTGAGCGGCAGGGTGTTCGAGGCCGCGTCGGCGCTGATCCAGCGGCGGGAGCCGTGCGCGCTCTACCACTCGGCCCTCGAGGTGGTGCTCCCCGCCGGACGCTTCGTCGTGGAGATGACGCCTCGTCCGGACCTCGATGGATCTCAGCGCGGCGTCGTCGCCGACGGCGCCGTCGGATCGAGCTGGCTCGGTCGGAGCCGGCTGTTCCGGTACGAGATCCGTCGTTGGCGCGACGGCGTCATCCCCGACGCCCACGCGGCGATCGCGAGCCCGGTTCGCGTGTGCGACGACCGCCAGCTCACCGAGCGCATCTTCGACCTGGTGTCGGCGGTGCCGACGCCGGTCTGGGGCCGAGATGAGCTCCGGGCGGGCGAGATGTGGAACTCGAACTCCGTGACGTCGTGGCTGCTCGCCCGTGGCGGCGTCGACGTGGAGCAGATCGAGCTGCCCCCCGGTGGCCGGGCGCCGGGTTGGACCGCCGGCCTCGTGGCCGCCGCCCGGCAGTGATCCCGAGACGAGCTCAGGGGGAGGCGAGGACCTCGCCGTGGAGGACGGCGAACCAGGCGTCCTCCGTCGTGGCCCAGCCGCGCCACGCATCAGCCATCTCGGTGAGGTCGGCCGCGGTGGCGAGGCCGAGCTCGACGGCCCGGGTGGCGAGGGCGGTGGTCTCCACGCGGTCGGCCCAGAGCCCGCCCCACCACGCCCGCTCCTCGTCGGTCGCGTAGCACCAGGCCGACGCGCTGGCGCGCACCTCGGCGAAGCCCGCTTCGAGGGCCCAATGGCGCAGCCGGCTGCCGGCGTCGGGCTCGCCACCGTTGGCCTCGGCGACCGCGCAGTACACCGCCCGCCATCGGTCGAGGGCGGGCACGGTGGGGAACCAGCTCATCGCCCGGTAGATGCTGTCGCGCGCGGCGACCACGCCACCCGGGCGGCACACCCGTCGCATCTCCCGGAGGGCCGCCACGGGATCGGCCACGTGCTGCATCACCTGGTGCGCGTGCACGACGTCGAACGTGTCGTCGGCGTGGTCCAGCGCGTACACGTCGCCGACGGCCAGCTCGAGGTTGCTCGCACCGGCCGCCTGCGCGGCCTCCCGCGCCGCGGTGATGGCGTCCTCGGCCGCGTCGATCCCGACCACGCGCCCGGGTGCCACTCGCGCCGCGATGTCCACGGTGATGGTGCCTGGCCCGCAGCCGACGTCGAGCACCTCCGCTCCCGGGACGAGACGGGCGGCGACGTAGGCCGCGGAGTTCTCGACCGTGCGCCAGCGGTGCGAGCGCAGCACGCTCTCCGCATGCCCGTGGGTGTACGTCTCCGCGCGCTCGGCCATGCCCGCAACCTACGACGCCGCTACGGTCCCGCCGCATGGAGTTCGACCGGGAGGCGTGGGCCGACGCGGCGCGGCAGGGGATGGGGGTGGCCTACGCAGCGGCCCGCACCCCCGACCGACCGGCGGTCATCGCCCCGACGGGCGATCGCTCCTACGCCGAGCTGAACGCCAACGCCAACCGCCTCGTGCGTGCGCTGCGCCGCCGGGGCCTCGCCGCTGGTGACAGCGTGGCGATCCTCTCTTCGAACAGGGCCGAGTTCGCCGAGACCTACGCCGCCTGCACGCGGGCGGGGCTCCGCCTCACCACCGTGAACTGGCACCTCACGCCCGACGAGGCCGCCTACATCGTCGGCGACTGCCAGGCGCGTGCCTTCATCGCCGACGCCGGCTGCGCAGCGTCGGTCCCACGGGCCGACGGGGTGGAGGTGCGCCTGGCCGTGGGCGGCGACCTCGCCGGCTTCGACCGGTGGGACGACGTGCTGGCGGCCGAGGACGGCACCGACATCGACGACCCGACCCTCGGCACGGCGATGCTCTACACGTCGGGCACCACCGGCTACCCGAAGGGCGTGAGCAGGGCCGCCGACCCCGACGGGCTCGTCACCGCGGTGTCAGCGTTCTTCTACACGGACGGCGACGTGCACCTCGTCACCGGGCCGCTGTACCACACCGCCCCGTACCTCTTCGGGCTGCAGGCTCCCCTGACGTGCGGCATCACGACGGTGCTCATGGACACCTGGGATCCGGAGGAGACCCTCGCCCTCATCGAGCGGCACGAGGTCACGCACTCCCATCTCGTGCCCACGATGTTCCACCGGCTGCTCGCCCTGCCTGAGGAGGTGAAGGCGCGCTACGACACCTCCTCGATGAAGTCGGCGCTCCACGGTGCCGCGCCGTGCCCGGTGGCGGTGAAGCAGGGGATGCTCGACTGGTGGGGCCCGGTCATCTGGGAGTACTACGGCGCCACCGAAGGCGCCGGAACGGTCGTCGATCCTGTGACGTGGCTCGAGCGGCCTGGCACCGTCGGCAAGGTCGATCTGGAGCGCCTCCACGTGGGCGACGAGGAGGGCCGCCCCCTTCCGGCGGGCGACGAGGGACTGGTCTGGATCAAGGGGGTCGGGGCGGCCCGCTTCGAGTACTTCGGCGACGCGGCGAAGACCGACGGCGCGTACCGCGGCGACCACTTCACCCTCGGCGACGTGGGCCGCATCGACGAGGACGGCTACCTCTTCCTCACGGACCGGACCGCCAACCTCATCATCTCCGGTGGGGTGAACATCTACCCGGCCGAGGTCGACGCCGTGCTGCTCCAGCACCCGGCCGTCGCCGACGTCGCCGTGATCGGCATCCCTGACGACGAGTGGGGCGAGTCGGTGCTCGCGGTGGTCGAGCCGCGGGACGGCGTCGACGTCGACGCCGCCGAGCTGCTCGCCTTCTGCCGGGCGCGCCTGGCCCACTTCAAGTGCCCGCGGGCGGTCGACTTCGTCGGGCACCTCCCACGCGACGACAACGGAAAGATCTACAAGCGGCGCCTCCGCGACGAGTACCGGGCTCGGTAGTCGTCGTCGCTCGCCGCCTCCGTGATCCACCTAAGGTCCCCTGCCACCACGATCTAGGGGGTCTTCATGGATGTTCGACGAGTGGTCACCGGGCACGACGCGGACGGCAAGGCGGTGTTCGTCAGCGACTCGTCAGTGGCACCGGTGGTGCTGGGCCTGCTGCCCGGCAGCGAGTTCCACCGGTTGTGGGGCGGCGACACGGCGCCGCACTTCCCCGACGACGGCAGCCAGCCCGATGGCCCTGCCTACTTCCCGCCGGTCGGTGGCTTCCGGTTCGGCTTCTTCACCGTCCCGCCGGACGGTGGGGCGGGCGCACCGCCCGACCTCGACTTCGAGGCCGCCATGGCCGAGTTCGAGGAGAAGCTCCCCGGGCTGGCCGGCCACATGGAGCCCGATGATCCCGGCATGCACACCACCGCGACCGTCGACTTCGAGGTCGTGCTGCAGGGCTCGGTGACGCTCGAGCTCGACGACGGCGCCAAGGTCACCCTCGGGGTCGGCGACACCGTCGTGCAGAACGGCACCCGTCACCGCTGGAGCAACGCGGGCAGCGAGCCCGCCGTGCTGGCCGTCTTCATCTGCGGCGCGCACCACGACGGAGTGGGTTGACATCCCGCATCGGTAAGTTCACACTTACCGATGTGCCGACCGCTCCCGATACGACCCTCGCCGCGCTCGCCGACCCGACCCGTCGAGCCGTGCTGGAGTCGTTGCGCGGGGGACCGCGGTCGGTGGGCGACATCGCGGCGGGGCTGCCCGTGTCGCGGCCCGCCGTGTCGCAGCACCTGCGGGTCCTGGCCGCCGCGGGCCTCGTCACCAGCTCACCGGAGGGAACCCGCCGTCTGTACGCCGTCGACCCCGGCGGCCTGGTGGGCCTGCGGGCCTGGGTCGAGGGCTTCTGGACCGACGCGCTGGCTCGCTTCAAGACTCTTGCCGAGGAGGACCCGTCATGACCACCACCGAGATCGAACCCGTCGTCGCCACGGTCACCGTGGCCGTGCCGGCCGACGGGGCGTGGACCACCTTCACCAGTCGGATCGGGGAGTGGTGGCCGGCCGGCACGCACTCGATCGGCGGGTCCCGGGTCGTCGACGTCGTCCTCGAGCCCCGCCTCGACGGCAGGATCCAGGAGCGGTGGGCCGATGGCGCGGAGCACCACTGGGGCCGGATCACCGTATGGGAGCCTCCCGCGCGCCTGGCGTTCTGGTGGCGGCCGACGCTCGACACCACGCGCGAGCCGACGCACGTCGAGGTCGTGTTCACGCCGGTCGACGGTGGCACCGAGGTGCGGCTGACGCACACGGGATGGGAGGCGCTCGGTGCCGACGCGGCCGAGTCGCGAGCCGGCTACGCCGAGGGTTGGCCACCCGTGCTCGAGCGCTTCGTCGCTGCTTCTGTGTGCGCGGATGACCGCATGCCGGTGTCCGGCGCACACAGAAGCAGTCCTTCTCGGGTCCGGCCGCCGCGGTAGAACCGCCTGATGGCCACCCACGAATCCGAGCTGACCGAGCCGGTCGACCTGTGCACCCCCGACGGCTCGGCCCTCAACCCCGCGGCGCGCGGCTGGTCGCGTCAGCCGCTGCACCGGGCGAACCTCGATGGCTGCTTCGGTGTGAACAAGCGTTGGGACTACTGGGCCGTCCTGGCCGGTGACCTGGTCGTGTCGGCGGTGTACTCCGACATCGACCACCTCGGCCTCGCCGACGTGTGGTGGGTCGACCTGCTGACCGGCGAGACAGGGGGGAAGGCGATCGTGGCGCCGGCGGGCGGCGGCATCGTGCTGCCGGAGCGACCGGGGACGGCTCCCTTGCGCGTCGATCGCGACGGCCTCGACCTGCAGCTCGTCGACGACGAGGTGGGCACTCGGCTCACGGCGACCTGGACCGAGCCCGACGGGCGTGCCGGTCACCTGGATGTGCTGGTCGAGCAGCCCGAGGGTCACGAGTCGCTGAACGTCGTGATCCCCTGGAGCGACACGGTGTTCAACTTCACGTCCAAGCACCAGGCGCGCCCCGCGGTGGGCGAGCTCTCGGTGGGGGACCGGCGGTGGGTGATCGGCGGACCGGACGGACCCGAGTCGTGGGGCGTGCTCGACGTCGGCCGGGGGCGGTGGCCGCACGAGATCGCCTGGAACTGGGGTGGCGGCGCCGGGCGGAGCGGCGAGCACGTGGTCGGGCTGCAGATCGGGGCCAAGTGGACGGAGGGCACGGGCTTCACCGAGAACGGCGTGATCGTGGACGGCCGGCTCAGCAAGCTCGGGTCGGAGCTGCGGTGGGACTACGACTGGGATGCGCCGATGGAGCCGTGGCACGTCGAGGACCCGGGCGGGCAGCTCGACATCGTGCTCACCCCGCGCTTCGACAAGCACTCGCACATGGAGGGCGGCGAGTACGGCAGCGAGACCCACCAGGTGTTCGGCACCTGGTCCGGGCGGCTGCGCACCGACGACGGGCTCGAGCTGGCCCTTCGCGGGCTGCAGGGCTTCGCGGAGGAGGCCCGCCAGCGCTGGTGAGCGGGTCATCGTCGGCGCGGCCCCGCGTTTCCCAACGAGTCCCAAGCGGGTCCACAGCCTGCTCACAGGCGGCCGGGGCACGATGGGGTCACCCCCAGGAGGAGCCCCCCATGCCCGTCGACCCCACGCCCCCCACGGTCGCCAGCCCTCGCCGCCGTCGCCGACACCCAGCCCGGCGTGCCCGCCGCGTCATGGGAGGGGCCAGCATGCTCGCCGTGGTGGGCCTCGGCGGCGTGATGGCGCTCAACGGCTCGGGACCCCCTTCGATGACCGCCGGTGCCGGGTCGGTCGCCACCGCGACGGCGGCGTCGTCGGCCGCCTCGCGATCGTCCTCCGCGAGCCCGGCCGTAGCGGCCACGCCGGCCGCGGCCCCCACCACGTCGAGCCATGGCAGCTGAGCGCCGCTTCACCGCCATGGGCACCGACGCCCACCTGATCGTGGTCGGCGAGGGCGCCGACCACCTGGCCGACGTGGCCCGCGCCCGCATCGAGCAGCTCGAGGCGCGGTGGAGCCGGTTCCGGCCCACCAGCGAGATCACCCAGGTCAACGCCGCCGCCGGGTCGTGGGTGCCGGTGTCCGGCGACACCGTGCTGCTGGTGGCGCGAGGCATCGAGGCGTGGCGGCTGTCGGCCGGCTTCGTCGACTGCACGCTCCTCGAGCAGCTGGAGGCGGCGGGGTACGACCGCACCTTTGCCGACCTTCCCCCGGCCCGCGCGGCGGACGACCTGCCGTCCACGGGTGTGGTGTCGCTCCTGGGACCCATGGACATCGAGGTGTCGGCCGACGCCGTCCGCCTCCCGGCCGGGCTGGGCTTCGATCCGGGCGGGATCGGCAAGGGCCTCGCGGCGGACCTCGTCAGCGACGAGCTGGTGCGCGCGGGTGCCGACGGCGTGTGCGTGAACCTGGGCGGCGACCTCCGGGTCCGGGGCGAGGCGCCCGACGGCCGCGGCTGGACCGTGTCCATCGATCACCCCGGCCATCCCGCGGCGATCGCCCTGGTGGGGTTGGCCGATGGGGCGGTGGCGACGTCCACCACGCTCCGCCGCCGATGGGTCGTCGACGGCGTCGAGCAGCACCACCTCATCGATCCGCGCACGGGCGCGCCGTCCTCCACCGACCTCGCGCTGGTGGCCGTCGTCGCCGGCTCGGCGTGGATGGCCGAGGTGCTCGCCAAGGCCGTCCTGTTGCGCGGCGGTCCCCATCCCTTCGATCTCGTCGATGGGACCGGCGCGCACGCGCTCGTCGTCGACCGCGGCGGCCGTGTCTCCGCGAGCGACGGCCTCGCCGCGCACCTCGGTGTCCAGACGCTGCCTGATCGCGTCCCGTCGACCGGCTTCGGGATCGCATCGTGAGCGGGCACCTCTGGTGGTACGTCGCCCGGTCCGGCGGCATCGTGGCATGGGTCCTGCTCGCCGCGAGCGTGCTGTGGGGGCTGGCCCTGAGCACGAAGGCCTTCGGCAAGCGCCCCCATCCCAGCTGGCTCCTCGATCTCCACCGCTTCCTCGGCGGGCTCGCCCTGGTGTTCACCGGCATCCACGTCGGCGCGCTGGTGCTCGACTCCTACGTGTCCTTCGGTCTCGTGCAGCTGCTGGTGCCCTTCACCAGCTCCTACCGCCCCGTCGCGGTGGCGTGGGGGGTCGTCGGCCTGTACCTCCTGCTGGCGGTCGAGGTCACGTCGCTGCTTCGCCCCCGGATCCCCAAGCACATCTGGCGCCGGGTGCACCTGGCCAGCTTCGGGCTCTTCGCCGTGTCGACCCTGCACGGTCTGCAAGCGGGCACCGACGGAGGGAGCCCCCTCCTGCGTTGGGCGATGCTCGGCGCGACCGGCGCCGTGGTCACGCTCACGGCACTGCGGATCGCGCAGGCCTTGGCGCCGCCTCCCGCCCGCACGGCGCACCGCGGTCGCGCTGCGGCGGCACCCCGGCTCCCGGTGACCCGGCCGCGGCTGGCGCCGCCACCACTGGCTCCCGCTCACCCCTACCGCACCATCGACGAGAGTGAGCTCCGGCATGGATCGCGCTGACAAGGCACCGCCACGCCAGCGGGCCGCCCGCGCCAAGTGGGTGGTCGGCACGTCGGCCGTGGCGGCCAGCCTGCTCCTGACCGGCGCGGTCGCCGCGCAGGGCTCCGCTGACGACGATTCGACCTCCGACGACGCGCCCTCGACCGAGACCGGCCCGTCACCGTGGCTGCCACGGTCGGCGCCCGCCGTCGGCGGTCCCGGTGACTGGTGGCCCGGCGACCACCCCTACGGTGGGGACGAGGCGGACGAGGACGACGACGGCTGGTCCGGTGGCGGCAGCCTCGTGCCGAGCGCGCCGAGCGGTTCGGCCGACACGTCGTCGCACGGCAGCTGACCGCCGCTATCGGTGCTCCGGGTTCTCGAAGTCGTAGCGGCAACCGGCGTCCCAGCCCGCCCGCTGGTTGCCGTGGGCGGGCAGGCCGCCGTTGTCCTTCAGCATGCGGGCGACGTGGAGCAGGTTCCAGGTCATGAAGGTGGTGTTGCGGTTGGTGAAGTCGTTGTCGCGACCACCACCCTCCTCGTCGAGGTACGACGGGCCGGGTCCGGCTTCGCCGATCCAGCCGGCATCCGCCTGCGGCGGGATGACGTAGCCCAGGTGCTGCAGTGAGTAGAGGATGTTCATGGCGCAGTGCTTGATGCCGTCCTCGTTGCCGGTGACGAGGCAGCCGCCGACCCGCCCGTAGTAGGCGTACTGGCCGGCATCGTTGAGCTGGCTCGAGTTGCCGTACAGCCGCTCGATCACCTGGGTGCAGATCGACGACTTCTCACCGAGCCAGATCGGCGTGAGGAGGACGAGGATGTCCGCCGCCATGACCCGGTCGAAGATGCTGGGCCAGTCGTCCTTCGGCCAGCCATGCTCGGTCATGTCGGGGTAGACGCCGGACGCGATCTCGTGGTCCACGGCGCGGATGAGCTCCACGCCGACGCCGTTGCGTCGCATGATCTCCATCGAGATCTCGGCCAGGCCCTCCGTGTTCGACACCTCGGGCGACCTCTTGAGCGTGCAGCCGATGAACAGCGCTGACAGGTCGCTGAAGTCGGTGGTGTTCGCCTCGCACAGCTCGGCCTGCTTCTCTGTGAGCTCCGTCATGCCCTGCATGTTGCACCCCCCGAGCCCGTGCGTGAAGTGCCGCACGAACAGGGCGGCGGATCTGGACCTTTCACCCACGAGTTCGCAGGCGGTGGTTGGCGCGGGGGCGACGGTCAGGGGCGGAAATGGCCTTCGGTGGCGGCGTCCGCGGGGAAGAAGGACTCGATCGACAGCTCGGCGAGGGTGATGTCGAGCGCGGTGCCGAAGGTGGCGAGGGTGCTGAACAGCGAGAGCACCTGGCCGCCCGGAGCTTCGAAGACCATCGGCACGAAGAGCAGCGTGGTCGGATCCGTCACCACCGGGGACTCGTGGCTGACGCCCGGGTAGGTGAGCACCTCGTCGTAGAGGTCCTGGAGCTCAGGGTCCGGCGACACGGCGAGCTGACGCTGGAGGCGGATCAGCAGGTGGTCGCTGAACTCGGCGAGGTTTCGGGTGCGCGGGGCGAGTCCGTCGGGGTGGACGCCGAGCCGGACGACGTTGACGGGCGGTTCGAGCAGCTCGGGCGCGACGCCGGCCGTGAACAGGGTGAGGGCGGCGGCGTTGGCGGAGACGAGGTTCCAGAGGCGGTCGACGATCACCGCCGGGTAGGGCTCGTGACCGGCGAGGATCACGTCGAGGGCCGCCCGCACGGGGTCCATCTCGCTGTCGTCGAGCGAGCGCTCGCGGTACACGGGCGCGTAGCCGGCGGCCATGAGCAGCGAGTTGCGTTCCCGCAGCGGCACGTCGAGGTGCTCGGCCAGGTGCAGCACGAGCTCGCGACTCGGCTTCGAGCGGCCGGTCTCCACGAAGCTCAGGTGGCGCGCCGACACCGCGGCCTCGTTGGAGAGGTCGAGCTGGCTCAGGCGTCGGCGTTGTCGCCAGCCGCGCAGCAGGTCGCCGATCCCGAGCGGCGCGGAGATGGTGCTCATGCGATCGACCGTACCGACCCGCCGGCGCCTGGTCGCTTACCTGGCAGGTAATGGCCGAGAGCCACCCGCGCCCGCATGGTGGGCGGCATGACCGACACCACCACCACCGACACCCAGACCGTCCTCGACACCTACTTCGCGATGTGGCGCACGACCGACGCCGCCGAGCGGGCTGAGCTCGTCGCCCGGGCCTTCACCGAGGACGGCCGCCACGTCGACCAGCACGCCGACGCCGTCGGGCACGCGGCGCTCGTCGAGATGATCGCCGGCGTGCACGCCGGGTTCCCGGGCTTCCAGATGGCCCGGACGACCGGCGTCGACCGCTTCGGGGACCAGCTGCGCTTTGCCTGGGAGCTCGACGCCGCCGACGGCACCCCGATCGTCGCCGGCCTCGACGTCGCCGAGCTGGCACCTGATGGCCGGTTGTGCCGGGTCACCGGCTTCTGGGGCGACCTCCCCGCCGCGTGAGACGTAGTGGCCCGGGAACCTCGCTGCCGAGGCGAAGGTTCTCGGGCCAGAACCTGCCCCCAACGCTGACAGGTGGTGTCACCGGGCGGCGCCTACCGTCGCGGCATGGCCCTCCAGGTGACCTTCGACTGCGCTGACCCCCACGCCCAGGCTCGGTTCTGGGCCGTCGCCCTCGACTACGACCTCGAGGACCACCACGACCTCATCGGCGACGTGATCGCCGCCGGCCACCTCCCGGCCGACAGCGACGACGTGATCGAGCTGGACGGTCGGCGGGCGTGGCGCGACTACGCCGCCGCCAAGGCCCGCGACTCCGACGACCGGCTGCTCTTCCAGCGGGTGGACGAGCCGAAGGTCGCCAAGAACCGCGTCCACCTCGACCTCCACCCCAGCGAGGGCGAGCGGGACGCCAAGGTCGACCAGCTCCTGGCCCTCGGGGCGACCAAGCTCTGGGACGGGCAGGTCGGCCCGCAGACGTGGGTCACCCTCGCCGACCCCGAGGGCAACGAGCTCTGTGTCGCCTAGCGCCCGTGGAGCGCGTGGCGTCGACTCATCGTTCTACGCCGCGCCGAGCGCCATGAGCGCGCTGCCGCCGTCGGTGGCGCCGGCCGAGCTCCCGGCCGACCTCGACGCGCTCCGGAAGGTGGTGCAGGGCCTGTTGCTCCACCGCGACTGGGCGCCGGCCTACGGTGTCGTCGGGGATGCGATCCGGCTGGACGAGCAGCACCTTCGCTCCACGGCCGAGGTGCTCACCCGAGCCCAGGAGCTGTCCCCGGAGTCGATCACCACGCCTCGTGTGCCCCTCGATCGCGTGCTCTGCACCTGTCGCCACTTCACGCTGCTCCACACCGCCCTGCTGCGCGCCCGCGACATCCCGGCCCGGGTCCGGTGCGGGTTCAGCAGCTACTTCGACGCGACCAAGTGGTACGACCACTGGATCACGGAACGGTGGGACGACGAGCGGTGGGTGCGCGACGACCCCCAGATCGACGGGCTGCAGGCCAAGGTCGTCCACCTCGACTTCGACCCGTACGACCAGCCACCCGGCCGCTTCCTCAGCGCCGACGAGGCGTGGGCCGCTGCCCGCGCCGGCAAGGTGGATCCAAACCTGTTCGGGATCTTCGACATGTGGGGACTCCCCTTCATCGCCGGGAACGTCCTCAGCGACTTCGCCTGCCTCAACAAGGTCGAGCTGCTGCCCTGGGACAGCTGGGGGATGATGACCGGCCCCCACCACCCGCTCGACGACCACACGCTCGCGGTGATCGACGACGTGGCAGCCCTCGCCACGAGCGATGACACCGACGGAATCCGCGCCGGTTCGCGTCTGACGAGGGCCTGCGGGTGCCAGCCGACATCACGAGCTACCGGGACGGCCTGGAGGTCGCCGTCCACCTGGACCTCTGACCTACTCGGGCCAGTCGATCTGCGTCTCGGGCACGCCCACGGTGCGAGCGTGGCGCGCCGCTCGGGCGCGAAGGTCCGCGTCGCCACGCGGGTAGCGGAAGACCTCGCCGGCGAACACGACGAACGTCTCGGCCTCCGTCCGAAAGTCGCAGTACCAGTGGCCATGCGGGTCGAGGGCGCCGGCGAGGGCATCGGCGATCGCGGCTACATCAGCTTCTTGGGGGTGGCGCCGTCCCACTGGGTGAGGCTGGCGGACGTGACGCCCAAGCCGCCCATCGCCCCGAGCAGCGCGGCGAGGTGCGGCGAGGCGTTGTGCGCGTCGATGGCCTCCTGCGAGGCCCACTGCTCGGAGATGTGCAGGCGGCCCGGGTCGGCGAAGTCGCCGGAGAAGGCGTAGTGCTCGCAGCCGTCCTCGGCGCGGGTGGCCTCCATGCACGCGGTGACGGCGGCGATCGCGTCGTCGCGCTTGGCGGGGTCGAAGTCGATGATGCCGGTGACGAGGATGCTCATGGGCGGACTTCCTAGCCGAATCTCCCCCTCCGAGCCGACGAGCGCCTGCCACCATGGCGCCCATGTCCGCCCAGCTGACCCCCACCGAGCGCACCAAGGTCCGTCGCCTCCCGGACCGAGGCTCCCACGACCGTGACCTCATCGATGCCGTGATCGACGAGGCCTACATCGCCCATGTGGGCTTCGTGGTCGACGGCTCGCCGCGCGTGCTGCCCATGACCTACGGACGCGACGGCGACCACCTCTACCTCCACGGTGCCGTCGGCAACGCCATGCTGCGCGCGCTGACCGAGCGCGAGCTCTGCGTCACCCTCACGCTGCTCGACGGGCTGGTGCTCGCCCGGTCGGCCTTCCACCACTCGATGAACTACCGCTCGGTCGTGCTGCTCGGTCAGGCGACCAAGGTGGAGGACGAGGCGGCCAAGCGGCACGCGTTCGACGTCATCGTGGAGCACGTGCTGCCCGGCCGCAGCACCGTGGCCCGTCCCACCAACGACGCCGAGCTGCGGAAGACCCTCGTCCTCGACCTCGAGATCACGGAAGGGTCGGCCAAGGTCCGCACCGGGGGTCCCATCGACGACGAGGAGGACATGGACCTGCCCGTGTGGGCGGGCGTGGTGCCGTTGCGGCTCACCCCTGGCGAGCCCGTCCAGGATCCGGCCCAGGTCATCGACGGCCTTCCCATCCCGGTCCCCGAGCGTCCTTGACGCCGAGCGCTCCCGTAGTGGATTCTTCTAGTGAACCCACTACGGAGGCGACGACGTGAGCGACGGCACCTGGCACCCGACGGCCTGCATCCTCTGCGAGTGCAACTGCGGCATCGAGGTGCGCCTCGGCGGTGACGACGGTCGCCGCTTCGAGCGGATCCGTGGCGACAAGGCCCACCCGGCCTCCGCCGGCTACACGTGCGAGAAGGCGCTGCGCCTCGACCACTACCAGAACGGCCGCCACCGCCTGACGTCCCCTCTCCGCCGACGCGCCGACGGCACCTTCGAGGAGATCGACTGGGACACGGCCATCAGTGAGGTCGCGGCAGGCTTCGCGGAGGTGCGCGACACCCACGGCGGCGAGTCGATCTTCTACTACGGCGGCGGCGGACAGGGGAACCACCTGGGCGGCGCGTACGCGGCCGGCACCCGCGCCGCGATGGGCTCCCGGTTCCGCTCCAACGCGCTGGCACAGGAGAAGACCGGCGAGTTCTGGGTGAACGGCAAGATGCTCGGCACGCACGTGCGCGGCGACTTCGAGGAGGCCGAGGTCGCGCTGTTCGTCGGGAAGAACCCCTGGCAGAGCCACGGTCTGGCGCGAGCGCGCACCACGCTGAAGGAGATCGCCCGGGACCCGGCGCGCTCGATGGTCGTGCTCGACCCGCGGCGCACCGAGACCGCGGACCTGGCCGACTTCCACCTCCAGGTCCGCCCGGGCACCGACGCCTGGTGCCTCGCCGCGCTCGGGGCCGTGCTGGTCGACGAGGACCTCATCGACCGGTCGTGGCTCGCCGCCCACGCGACGGACGTCGACGAGGTGACCGCGCACCTGGCCAAGGTCGACATCCCCGCCTACTGCACCATCGCCGGCGTCGACGAAGATCTCGTGCGCCGAGCGGCCCGCCGGCTCGCGGCGGCCAGCAGCGTGGCCGTGTTCGAGGACCTCGGCGTGCAGATGTCGCTGCACTCGACCCTGTCGAGCTACCTCGAGAAGCTCGTGTGGCTCCTCACCGGCAACTTCGCCAAGCCCGGCGCCCAGTACGTGCCGACCAGCATCGTGAACCTCGCGGGCGCGGGTGTCCGCGGCGGCGGGTCGTCTCGCACCAGTCCCGTCGCCGGCGCGCGCATCATCTCGGGCCTGGTGCCCGCCAACGTCGTGGCCGAGGAGATCCTCACCGACCACCCGGCCCGCTACCGAGCGATGCTCGTGGAGAGCGGCAACCCGGCCCACTCCCTCGCCGACAGCCAGCGCATGCGCGAAGCGCTGTCGTCGCTCGAGCACCTGGTCGTGATCGACGTGGCGATGACGGAGACCGCGCGCCTCGCGCACTACGTGCTGCCGGTGCCGTCGCAGTACGAGAAGTGGGAGGCCACCTTCTTCAACTTCGACTTCCCGCGCAACGTGTTCCACCTTCGCCGTCCGCTCCTCGAGCCGCTGCCGGGGACCCTCGGCGAGCCCGAGATCCACGCGCGGCTGTGCGAGGCGCTCGGTGCCTTCGGCGAGGAGGACGTGGCCCCGCTGCGGGCCGCTGCCGAGGAGAGCCGTGCCGCCTTCGCCGACGCCTTCTTCGCCGCGGTGGCCGCCAAGCCCGCGCTCGGCCGGTGCGCGCCGAACCTGCTCTACCGCACGCTCGGCCCCACCCTGCCCGACGGCGCCGCCGCGGCCGCGGCGCTCTGGGGCGCCGCCCACCGCTGTGCGCAGGAGAACCCGGGGTCGGTGGCGGCGGCGGGCTTCACGGGCGAGGGCCTCGAGCCCGGGGAGCGGCTCTTCGACGCCATCCTGACCAGCCCGTCCGGCCTCGTGTTCTCCGTCGACGAGCCCGAGGTCGGCTTCGAGCGGCTGCGCACGGACGACGGCCTCGTCCACCTCGCCATCCCCGAGCTGCTCGAGGAGCTCGACGACCTGGCCACCGAGCCGGCGCCGGGCGGATCGGACGAGTTCCCGTTCGTGCTCTCGGCCGGCGAGCGGCGCTCCTTCACCGCCAACACGATCTTCCGCGACCCCTCCTGGCGGAAGCGCGACGCGGCTGGGTCACTGCGGATCAGCCCCGTCGATGCGGAGGGCCTGGGAGTGGTCGACGGCGACATGGTGCGCGTCACGACCAAGCGTGGCAGCGTGACGGCCGCGGTCGAGCTCAACGAGATCATGCAGCCCGGCCACGTCTCGCTACCCAACGGGCTGGGCCTCGACTACCCGCAGGAGGACGGTGCCGCCGTCGTCACCGGCGCGGCGCCCAACGAGCTCACGGCCAGCGAGGACCGCGACTGGATCGCCGGCACGCCCTGGCACAAGCACGTGCCCGCCCGGCTCGAGCGCGTCGGCGTGGCCTGATGCGGCGCACCCGCTTCGACGAGTGGCCGTGCCCCATCGCCCGCACCACCGACCTGATCGGTGACTGGTGGACGCCGCTCGTGCTGCGCGAGCTGTTCGCGGGCAGGTCGCGCTTCGACGACATCCAGGGTGCCCTCGGGTGCAGTCGCGCCGTGCTCGCCCAGCGCCTCGACCGGCTGATCGACGAGGGGATGCTCGTCAAGGTGCGCTACGAGGAGCACCCGCCCCGCTTCGACTACCGCTTCACCGCCAAGGGCCGCGCGTTCTGGGACGTGCTCGCGGCCATGTGGCGCTGGGGCTCGGACTGGCTCTGGGACGGTGAGGAGCCGCCGGTGGTCCTCGTCGACCGCGCGTCCCGCGATGAGATCCGCCCCCTGGTCGTCGACGAGGCCACCGGCGAGCACGTCGACGTCCGCCGCCTCCGCATGGCCCGCAACCCCCGAGCCTGACGTTTCCGTCAGACAGGCACGCCGGCGTGGAGGACCTCGTACTGGCGACCCTCGGCGGTGCACGGCACGCGGCCCGTGGGCGCGCCGTTCGCAGGGTCGCCCTCGAGGACCGCCGCGCCGGTGGGGCAGTACTGGAGGATGTAGGCCTTTCGCACCGCGTCGGTGAGGTTCGGGCCGGTGCGATGCGGGGTGAGCGAGGAGAACACCACCGCGCCGCCGGCCGCCACAGGGGCGGCCACCGACTCGGTGCCCTCGGGGAGGCACTCCCAACCCAGCGGGTCGACGTAGTGGTGCGTGAGCGTGCCGAGCCGGTGGCGGCCAGGAGCGACCTCGGGACAGCCGTTGTCGAGGGTCGCGTCGGTGAGCGCGAGCCACACCGTGAGGTACTCCTGCGGCTCCACGTAGGTGTACCCGTTGTCCTGGTGCCACGGCACCCGGCGCGGCTTCTCGGTCTTCTTGTAGACGGCCTGGTCCCAGTAGAGCCGCACATCGGGCCCGACGAGGTCGGCGCACAACCCGACGATCGCAGGGTGGGTGCTGAGGGCACGCGCGGCGGCCGAGCGGGTGACCGCGTGCAGGGCGACCGTGAGCGCCCCCGTCTCGGCGATGGAGAACCGCCCGTCCTCGCGGGTCTGCAGGAAGGCGTCGACCTCGGCCTCGAGGCGGTCGAGGTCGTTCCGCACCGTGGCGAGCGTGTCGGCGTCGACGAGATCGGGCACGACGAGGTAGCCCTGCTCGTCGAACTGGGCGACCTGACCGGCCCTGAGCGCCCGGAACGGCCCGGCGTGGTCCGTCCACTCGAAGTCCGTGTTCCATGGGTGGCACTGCATGCCGCGCAACGTATCGGACTACGTTCCGCTCGACCGTCGACGTGGGAGAAGCCGTGACGTACCGAGTGATCCAGTGGGCGACCGGCACGGTGGGGATCCACGCCGTGCCCGCCATCGTGGACCATCCCGAGCTGGAGCTGGCCGGCCTGTGGGTGCACTCCGACAGCAAGGCGGGCAGGGACGCCGGCGAGCTGTGCGGCGGACCCCCGGTTGGGGTCGTCGCCACGCAGGATGCCGACGCGCTCCTCGGCCTCGAGGCCGACTGCATCTGCTACACGGCCAACTCCGACCTCCGGCCCGACGGGGTCATCGACGACGTCTGTCGGATGCTCGCGTCCGGCAAGAACGTGGTGAACACGTCGTACGTGCCCCTGCTGTTCCCGAAGGCGGCCGGCGACGGCGTGCACGACCGGCTCGAGGCCGCGTGCCTCGCGGGCGGGTCCAGCTTCTACACCTCGGGCATCGACCCGGGCTTCGGCAACGCCGGCATCACGGTGCACGCGCTCGCGCTGTGCAAGGAGGTGCGCAAGGTCCGGATGCTGGAGATCGTGAACTACGCCACCTGGAACAACCCCTTCACGATGTTCGAGATCATGGGCTTCGGGAAGCAGGACCCCTCGCAGTCGCTGCTCCTGTCCCCCGGGTCGATCTCGCTCGCCTGGGGACCGGTGCTGCACCTCGTGGCCGCGGCGATCGGGCTCCAGCTCGACTCGGTGGAGGAGACCCACGAGATCCTCCGGGCCGACGAGGACATCACCATCGCGTCGGGCACCGTCGAGAAGGGGACCATCTCCGGGATGCGCTTCGAGATCATCGGCATGGCCGGCGGCGAGGAGCGCATCGTGGTGGAGCACGTCACCCGCCTGCGCGACGGTGACGCCCCCGACTGGCCACAGGGCCACGGCTACCGGATCCTGGTCGAGGGCGAGCCGCACCTGAAGATCGAGCTCGAGCTGAGCTCCGACCTCGGCGACCACAACCACGCCGGCTGCCTGGCCACGGCCATGCACGTCGTCAACGCCATCCCATCGGTGGTCCGGGCCGATCCCGGCGTCCTCACGATGCTCGACCTGCCGGTCTACAGCGCCACCACCTGACAAGGTCTGCGGTCGAAACCGTTCGGCATGCGGACGGGATCGACCGCAGACGTTGGTCAGTCGAGGTACGCGATGACGCGGTTGGTGATGGCGGTGGCGCGGCGGACCGTGGTGGTCGGGTCCGGGGCGGGCACGAGGGGCGGTGGCGGATCGGGGAGGGCCAGGCCCGGGGCCTGGTGCGCAGCCAGACGGCGTCCGACGTCCGTGGCGATGCGCACCGCGTGGGCTTCCACGGTCCACACCGCCTCGAAGCGTCCGTCGGCTCGCTCCCACCCGGCCATGACCGCGGGCGAGTCGGGGCCATCGCTCACCACCGACCACTCGCGACCGAGGGGATCACCCGCCCCGATGGGCACCTCGTGCACGCGGCCGTGCACGCGGGCCCGCGGGAAGTCAGCGAAGACGATGGCGGCCGAGGCCGTGTCGATCAGGCCGTCCCACCGCGCGCGGGCGGCTCGGTAGGCCGTGCGCGTCTGGAACGCGGCGAGCAGGTGGGGGCGCTCTCCGCTGGCCAGGCTCTCGTCCTCGATGGCACGGCTGAGCGCCAGCATCGTGCGACGGCGCAGGACGTGCACGGGGAGGTCGGGCCGCGTCCGCCGGAGCCCTGCGAACACGGATCCGTCGGCCTCGTCGGGGGGTGGCGTCGAGCGCTGGAGCACGAGGGCGATGGCGGCGTCGAGCGACCGGCCCCCGTCGCGCTCGGCCACGACCTGCGCGATGCGCTCGACCTCGGCCTCGTCGTAGCGGCGGTGCCCGCCGGCCAGCCGCTGCGGCCGGGGGAACCCGTACCGTTGCTCCCACGCCCGCAGCACGGCCACGCTGACACCGCTCCTGGCGGCCGCGGCGGAGATGGTGAGGCCCGCGGCAATATTCGACACGAGATGTAGAATACCTCGACAACTTGTAGAGTAGGACGCATGCCCGTGAGCACGAAGGTCGCGACCGTCGCCGAGCACGTGGTGCTCCTGGATGAACGGGGCCGCACTGCGGGCACCGCTGAGAAGGCGACCGCGCACACGTGTGCGACCGCGTTCCATCTCGCGTTCTCCTGCCACATCGTGGACCGTGACGGCCGCGTGCTCCTCACGCGCCGGGCCCTCACGAAGCGCACCTGGCCGGGCGCCTGGACGAACGGGTGCTGCGGCCACCCGCAGCTCGGCGAGACCCTGCGCGACGCCGTCGAGCGCCGGGTGCGCGACGAGCTGGGCTTGCACGTCGTCCAGGCCTCCGTGGCCCTGCCCGACTTCGCGTACCGCGCCGAGATGCCGGACGGCACCGTCGAACACGAGCTCTGCCCCGTCGTGATCGCCGAGGTCGCCGGCCCGATCACCCCGGATCCGGACGAGGTGGAGGACCTCGTGTGGCTGCCATGGGCCGACGTGGTCGAGCGGGGCGACCGCGAACCGTGGTCCCTGAGCCCCTGGTCGGTCGAGCAGGTGCGACAGCTCGCCGAGCTCGGGTCGGAGCCCCGGGCCTGGCTCCACGGGCCCGCGGCCTCGTTGGCGGAGCCGCTGCTCGACCGGCCTGTCGGCGGCGCCAGGGTCGCCCCTGTGCTGGTCGCACGCGAGGAGAACGCCAGGTCGCTCGCAGTCGTCCACGGCGCCCTGCGCTCGTCGCTCGACGGGTTCCTCACGTCGAAGGCAGCGGAGACCGTGGCCCTCGACCCCGTGCTGCGCGAGGTGACCGACCAGATCCGTGCCCTCGTCGCAGCCGGGGGTAAGCGGCTGCGTCCCGCCTTCGTCTACTGGGGCCATCGGGCCACGGGCGCCGGGCACGATGACGCCGTGCTCGGCCCGGCGGGCGCGGTCGAGCTCCTGCACACCTTTGCGCTCCTCCACGACGACGTGATGGATCGCTCCGCCACCCGCCGAGGGCGGGCCAGCGCCCACGCGGCGTTGGCGGCCGCCCACGTGCGCGAGCGGCGCCTCGGCGACGCCGACTGGTTCGGGGCCAGCGCGGCGATCCTCGCCGGCGACCTCACCTACGTCTGGGCCGACGAGCTGTTCGACAGCACCGCCCTCCCGCCGGACGCGGTGGCGCGGGCCCGCGCCGTCTTCACCGAGCTCCGGCGGGAGGTGATCGCCGGCCAGTACCTCGACCTCGTGCTCGCGGCCGACGACTGCGCCGCCGAGTCGGGGGCGCGCCAGGTCGCGCTCCTCAAGTCGGCTCGCTACACCGTCACGCGCCCGCTGCTCCTCGGTGCTGCGCTCGCGCCCGGGCCCGACGGTGCACGGGTCGCGGCGGCCCTCCACGCCTACGGCGATGGCGTCGGCTTCGCGTTCCAGATGCGGGACGACATCCTCGGCCTCTTCGGCGATCCGGCGGCGACCGGGAAGAGCGCGCTCGACGACCTGCGCGAGGGCAAGCGAACCCTCCTCGTGCTCCGCGCCCTCCGCTTGGCCGACGAAGGACAGCGCGCCTTCCTGCGCTCGTGTCTGGGGGACCCTCACCTCGACGAGGAGCGGGCGGATCAGGCGCGGCGCGTGGTGGCCGCCACCGGTGCGCTGGCCTCGGTCGAGGCCCTCATCGCCGCGCACCACGCCGTGGCCGTGGCGGCCATCGCGGCCGTGCCGGATCCAGCCCGGACCGCGCTCACGGAGCTCGCCGACCTCGCGATCTGTAGAACCGCATGACCAGCGTCGTCATCGTCGGCGCGGGTCTCGGCGGGCTCTCAGCCGCGTGCCACCTCGCCGGGGCAGGTCACGAGGTGACGGTCCTCGAAGCCGCCGATGTGCCGGGTGGTCGTGCGGGCACGCTCGCGCGGGGCGGGTTCCGCTTCGACACGGGACCCACCGTGCTCACGATGCCCCACCTGATCGATCGCTGCTTCGAGGCGGCCGGTGTCGACGGCACCGACCTCCTCACGTTGCGGCCCGTCGACCCGATGTACCGCGCCTGCTACGCCGACGGTTCCGAGCTGCGGGTGCGCCACGGCCGCGACGCCATGACGGAGGAGATCCGCCAGGTGTGCGGGGCCCGGGAGGCGGAGGCGTTCGGACGCTTCTGCGAGTGGCTCACGACGCTCTACGACCTCGAGATGCCGACCTTCATCGAGCGCAGCTTCGACTCGCCGCTCGATCTCGCCTCGCCGTTGCGGCCCGCCCTCGACCTCGTCCGCCTCGGCGGGTTCCGTCGCCTCGCCAAGGTGGTGAGCGGCTACTTCGACGACGCGCGTCTGCAGCGGATCTTCACGTTCCAGTCCATGTACGCCGGCCTGGCGCCCTACGAGGCGCTCGCCATCTACGCGGTCATCACCTACATGGACAGCGTGAACGGCGTGTTCGTCCCCGAGGGCGGGATGCACGCCCTGCCGGTCGCCCTCGCAGCCGCGGCCGAGAAGGCGGGAGCCTCGTTCCGCTACGGCACCCGCGTGGACCGGATCCTGCTCGCCCAGGGCACGTCGGGCCCGGTCACGGGCGTGCGCCTCGCCGACGGCGAGATCGTCGAGGCCGCTGCCGTGATCGCCAACCCCGATCTCCCCGTCGCGTATCGCACCCTGCTCCCGGGCACCCCGATGCCGCGCGTGGCCCGCCGCGGCGCGTACTCGCCGTCGGCGATCGTCTGGCACGTCGGCGTGCGCGGCGACCTGCCCCCCGGCACCGAGCACCACAACATCCACTTCGGACGTGACTGGGACGGAGCCTTCCGGGCGATCCTCCGCGATGGCGTCCGCATGCCCGACCCGTCGCTCCTGGTGAGCGTTCCGTCCCTGCACGAGCCGACCATGGCTCCCGAGGGCGCGCATGCGCTCTACGTCCTCGAGCCCACCCCGAACCTCGACGGGAACGTCGACTGGACCCGCGAGCGGAGCCGTGCCCGGGACGACCTACACGGTCACCTCGACCGACTCGGCTACCCGAGCGCCATCGAGGTGGAGGAGCTGGTCGACCCGCTCGACTGGGAGGCGCAGGGCATGGAGCGGGGCACGCCGTTCGCGCTGTCGCACCGGTTCCGCCAGACCGGCCCCTTCAGGCCCGGCAACCTCGAGAAGCGGGCGCCCGGCCTCGTCTTCGCCGGATCGGGCACGATCCCCGGCGTCGGCGTGCCGATGGTGCTCGTGTCGGGCATGCTCGCGGCACAGCGGGTCGAGGCGATGGGGGCACGATGAACGTCACGCTCGACGAGAGCTACGCACGCTGCCGGACGCTGAACAAGCAGTACGGCACCACCTACTACTGGTCGACCTACGCGCTGCCGCGGGTCAAGCGCCATCACGTGTGGGCGCTGTACGCGTTCTGCCGCCATGCCGACGACATCGTCGACGACCTCGGCCCTGCGGCGGTCGAGGTGCGGGAGAAGGCGTTGGCCGACTTCGGCGACCGATTCTTCGCCGACCTCGAGGCGGGCCACTCCGACGACCCCGTCCTGAAGGCGGTCGTCCACACCGTGCGCGCCTTCGACATCGATCCCGACTGCTTCCGCCGCTTCCTCCGGTCGATGGCGATGGACCTGACCGTGACGGGATACGCCACGTGGGACGACCTGCTCGGCTACATGGACGGGTCGGCCGCCGTGATCGGCGAGATGATGCTGCCGATCCTCGAGCCGCTGACCCCCGACGCGCTCGGGCCGGCCCGCGACCTCGGCAACGCCTTCCAGCTCACGAACTTCCTCCGTGACGTCGCCGAGGACCTCGACCGAGGGCGCGTGTACCTACCGCAGGAGGACCTCGACCGGTTCGGGGCGGACCCCGCTCGCCGCACCGTCGATCAGTCGTGGCGGCAGGTGATGGCCTTCGAGATCGACCGGGCCCGCGCGCTCTACCGCTCTGCAGACGGCGGCGTGGCGATGCTGCCCCTGACCTCGGCCCGCTGCATCCAGGCCGCCCGCACGCTCTACGCCGAGATCCTCGACCGCATCGAGGCATCGGGCTACGACGTGTTCACGCACCGGGCCACGGTGCCGACGTGGCGCAAGGCCACCCTCGCTGGCCGGATGATGCTGCCGCCCCGCGGGTGACGACGTTCTCCTACGTGCTGGTGGTGGCCGGCTGGGTCGCCGGCACGGTGCTCCTCTGGCGAGTGCGCACGCCGCCGGCCACGACCGCCACGGGGTTGGCCGCATCGGTGTCGGTGATCATCCCTGCCCGCAACGAGGAGCACAACCTGCCCCGGCTGCTCGCGTCGCTCGATGCGCAGACCGAGCCGCCGCTCGAGGTGCTGGTGGTCGACGACGACTCCGTCGATCGCACCGCCGCCGTCGCCCGGGCCGCCGGGGTCGGCGTGGTCGAGGCCGGCGCGCCACCCGCGGGCTGGCTGGGCAAGCCATGGGCGTGCCACCAGGGCGTCGATGCCGCGAGCGGTGAGCGGCTGCTGTTCCTGGACGCCGACACCTGGCTGGCCCCTGACGGCATCGCCCGCCTGGTCGCCGTCCACGACGACCTGGCGCCTGACGGACTCCTGTCCGTGCAGCCCTTCCACCGCGTGGAGCGGCCCTACGAACACCTCTCCGCGGTGTGCAACGTGGTGCCGATCCTGGCCAGCGGCACGGCGGCCCCAGGCGACCCGCACCCCTCCATCGCGTTCGGGCCCTGTCTCCTCACGCGTGCGGACGCGCTGGACGCGGCCGGCGGCTTCGGGGCCGTGCGCCGTGAGATCGTGGAGGACGCCGCGCTCGCCCGCGCCTTCCGCCGCGTCGGGCGCCCGGTGCGGTGCCTCGGTGGCGGCTCGACCGTGTCGTTCCGCATGTACCCGGAGGGCGTGGGCTCCCTCGTCGAAGGATGGACCAAGAACCTCGCGGGTGGGGCTGTGCGGGTCGCGCCGCTGGCGCTGCTCGGTGCGGTGCTGTGGGTGACCGCCGGGCTGTCCGTCACCGTCGATGCCGTCATGGAGCCGACCGTCGCGGTGGTGGTCGCCTGGGCGGCCGTCGCCGCGCAGCTGTGGTGGATGCTGCGCCGGCTCGGGTCGTTCCACTGGCTCGCCTCCGTGCTGTTCCCGATCCCGCTGCTCGCCTTCGTCGCGCTGTTCCTCCGGTCGCTGGTGCTGCGCCTGGCCCACCGCCCGGTCTCGTGGCGGGGGCGGCGCATCGCGACGCGCGCCTGATGCTGCCGCTGGCGGTCGAGCTGTCGGCGTGGGGCATCCTCGTCGCCAACATCGTCGGCGCCGGGTGCTTCCACGCGGGTTCCGGGTACGTCGCGCACCATCTGCCGCTGGACTGGCTCCAGCACGACAGCTGGCTGCTGTCGGCGCGATCGGTCGAGCGGGGCGGCCGCCTGTACGAGCGTCGGTTCCGCATCCAACGGTGGAAGGACCACCTCCCGGAGGCCGGCGCGCTGTTCGCGGGCGGTGTGAGCAAGCGGCACGTGACGCGTGACCTCGAGCGCTTCGTCGCCGAGACGCGCCGGGCGGAGTACGGCCATTGGCTGGCGATGGCTTGTGCGCCGCTGTTCGCGCTCTGGAACCCGCCGATCGGCTTGGTCCTGATGACCACCTACAGCGTCGTCGTCAACGCTCCTTTCATCGCCGTCCAGCGCTACAACCGCCAGCGGGCCCAGCGCATCCTCGCCCGCCGTCCGAGCTGACGCCCATGTGGTCCGGTCGGGTGAAGGCCGCAGCGAGGCCGGTGCTCGTCAGCTCGACCCGAGGCGATGGGTCCCATGTCGACGAGCCGGAGGTCATGGGTCCCGCATGTGGGACCCCACGCCTCGAGAGTGTCGCAACGGGACCTATGACCTCGGAACAGGCAGGCGTGACCAGGCGCGGCGCCATCGGCCATCCGGCGCCGCCTCGTCGCGCCCTTGGCCTTGGCGGACTGGGGTCAAGCGCGGAGGGAGCGCTCCAGGGGGTCGGACGCGGGGGTGCGGGCGGGCGACGGCTCGCGCACGAGGGGGAGGAGCATGCCGTAGGGCTCCGCCCCGGTCTGGTGGTGGACGCGGTGCGAGTCGCGCAGCCACTCGAGGTAGCGCAGCTTCGGCACGCGGATGGGGAGCCGGTGGTGGATGTACACCTCGTGCACGAAGAGGTAGCAGACGCCGTAGGCCGTGACGCCGACGGCGACCCACCAGACGGCCTCGAGGCCGAGGGAGCCGAGCGCGAAGAGGAGCACCCCGATGGCGGAGAAGCACACGGGGAACAGGTCGTTGCGCTCGAAGCGGCTCGTGGCGGGTGCGTGGTGGCTGCGGTGCCAGCTCATCGCGAAGCCGTGCATCACCCAGCGGTGGGCGGCGTAGCTGACGCCTTCCATCACCACGAAGGCGCCGACGACGAGGACGAGGGGGGTCATGCCGGGACATCTTCCCGCGCCGGTGGTGCGCTCGCACGTTCACCGAGGCGGTCCCACGTCAGCATGACCAGCGTGAGCAGCGCGAACGCATAGGCGTACTCCTCCAGCGGGATGTCCCAGATGGGGTGGATGCCGCTGGTGTCCTCGGGCCGGTAGATGACGATGGCCGCGGAGTGCTTGGTCAGCCACCCGTCCACCGGGATCATGAACGCGTAGCAGATGGCCATCGAGATCCAGTACGCCGGTTCGCGGAACAGGCCGGAGCGGAACACGCGGAGCTCGAGCGCCACCACCACGACGGCGGCCGTCACGGCCAGGGTCGGGTAGATCGGCATCAGGCCGGCTCCCGGCGGCGCAGGATCAGGCGCACGGTCTCCAGCGTCAGCAGGCCGCAGATCGGGATGACGGTGAAGAACACCAGCTCCTCGATGGCCATCCCGCCGGGGAGGGTGAGGCCGACCGTGTAGTCCGGGTTGAAGTCCCAGGTGCCTGTCGACGTGGCCCAGATGTCCCACACCACGAACAGCGCGAAGGCGGGCAGCAGCGCGATCGCGAGCCGCCGTGGCTGCCGCCACACCCGAGCGCCGAAGTAGAGCTCCAACGGCAGCGTGATCAGCACGCAGGCACCCATGAGGAGCAGGTACTGGAAGCGATCCATCAGGCACGAAGCCTACGGCCGCCCGTTCTGCGTGCGCCCGGCACCGCCATCCGGTGCTGGGCGCACACAGAAGGAGTCGGGGGTGGGGCTCAGAGGTCGGGGAGACCCATGTCGAGGGTCGGCTGCTCGATGCCGCCGTCGACCTCGATGACCTTGCCGGTGACGTAGCCGCCGGCAGGGGAGGCGAGGAAGAGGACGGTGGCGGCGATGTCCTCGGGGTCACCGATGCGCTTGAGCGGCGTGGCCTGCTCCATCGTCGTGCGGAGGTCGTCGTCGTCCAGGACGATCTCGAGTGCGGACGTCGCGATCGACCCGACCGCGATCGCGTTCACGCGGATGCGAGGAGCCAGGTCCTGTGCCGCGAGCCGGGTCCAGTGCGACAGGGCCGCCTTGGCCGTGCCGTAGGCGACGAAGCCGCGACCGGCGGTCCGGCCCATCATCGACGAGATGCCGACGACGGCGCCTCCACCGCCGTCGAGCATGAGCGGCACGGCCGCGCGCGTCAGGGCGTGGGCCGTGGCCACGTTCCACGAGAACTCCCGGATCAGTCGTTCGGGGGAGGTGTCGAGGAACGGTCGCGGCATCGTGCCGCCGATGTTGTTGACGACGATGTCCACCCGGCCGAGCTCCCGCTTGGCGATGCTCGCCAGTCCGGCGACCGAGTCGAGATCGCTGAGGTCGGCGGGCACCACGACGGCGCGCCGACCCACGGCCGCCACCTGCGCGGCGACCGCGTCCAGCTGCTCCCTCGTGCGCGATGACAGGACGACGTCGGCGCCTGCCTCGGCCAGCGCGACGGCGGTCGCGGCCCCGATCCCGCGACCCGCACCCGTGACGATGGCGACCTTGTCGTCCACCCTGAACCGGTCCTGGATCATCGCGGCGACCCTAGTGACCCCGATGAGAACCCTTGATGAAATCCGTCACAACGAGGGCAATCCCCGATTGCACCGTCACACCCTCACCATAGATTGAGCCCCGTTGTCGGCGGACGACCTCTGGGCTCGTCCGCACCCCCCATCCCCGGAGGTCTCCCCGTGTTCGCTCGCCTCGGCTCGTGGTGCTTCCGACGTCGCAAGCTCGTCGTCGTCTCCTGGGTGATCGCCCTCGTGGTCGTCGGCAGCATCTCCAGTGCCGTCGGAGGGAGCTTCGGCCAGGACTTCACGCCACCCGGGTTCGAGAGCACGCGTGGGCTCGATGTGCTCGACGAGGAGTTCGGGGGCCAGGGCGCCGGCATCCAGGGCACGATCGTGTTCCGCGCCGAGCCGGGCGTCGACGATCCCGAGGTGCGGGCCGCCATGGAGCAGGTCTTCGCCATGGTCACCGCCATCGCCGCCGACCCCGACATCGACGTGGCCACCGACCCAGTCTTCGCCGGGCTCGACGACGACTCCATCGCGGAGCTCGAGAGCGCCGATCTCTCGCTGTTCGAGGGGATCACGGTCGTGAGCCCCTACGACGAGGCGGCGCGGGAGCAGATCGCCAGCCAAGGCCCCGACGCGGGCAAGATCGCGTTCGCCTCGCTCGAGGTGCCGGGCGACGACTGGGAGAACGCGGGGCGGTGGGCCGCTCGCTGGAGGCCCTCTTGCCGTCGGTCGACGGCCTGCAGGTCGAGCTCGGCGGCGCGGCGCTCGGAGAGTTCGAGGAGCCCTCGACCGAGGCGCTCGGGCTCGCGTTCGCGGTCGTGATCCTCGTGCTCGCGTTCGGGTCGGTGCTGGCCATGGGCCTGCCCGTCGGCGTGGCCCTCTCCGGCATCCTCGCCGGCTCGGTGATCGTCACGATCCTCTCGAACCTGATCGTCATGCCCGACTTCGCTCCGTTCCTCGGGATCATGATCGGCCTCGGGGTGGGCATCGACTACGCGCTGTTCATCGTCACCCGCTTCCGGGAGAACCTCCATCACGGGCACGCCATCCAGGAGTCGGTGGCGATCGCGATCGACACGGCGGGCCGCGCGGTCGCCTTCGCCGGCGTGACGGTGGTCGTCTCGTTCCTCGGCATGATCGTGATGGGGGTGAGCTTCATCACGGGCCTCGCGGTGAGCTCGGCCGTGGTCGTCGGCATGACGGTGGCCGCCTCCCTCACCCTCCTCCCCGCCCTCCTCGGGTTCGCGGGGGAGCGCATCGAGGTCACCCGCTGGCGCGGCGTGATCGCGACGGGCTTCGCGGCCCTCGGGCTCGTGGGCGCCGGCCTGAAGATCACGCCCCTGGCGATCGGTGGGTTCGCGCTGGCGGCCGTCTTCCTCGTGGTCGGGCTCTTCGCCAGCCCGCTCAAGCGGGAGCTGCGCCGCCGGCCCCCCAAGCCCGCCCGCGAGACCTTTGCCTACCGCTGGAGCCGCGTGATCCAGCACCACCCGTGGCCGGCCGCCATCGGCGGCGCGGCCTTCCTGGTGGTCCTGGCCATCCCGGTGCTCGGCCTCCGTCTGGGCTTCTCCGACGAGAGCAACTTCCAGAAGGACACCACCACACGGCAGGCCTACGACCTGCTCGTCGACGGCTTCGGTGCCGGTCACAACGGGCCGTTCGTGCTGGTCGCCCAGGTCGACGGTGAGGTCGACCCGGCGGTGCTGGCGGGCGTCACCGATGCGGTGGCCGCCGATCCCGACGTGGCCCACGTGGAACCGCCCATCCCCAACGGCGAGGAGCCCACCGCGGTCCTCTGGCAGGTCACGCCGCGCACCTCACCGCAGGACGAGGCCACCACCCAGCTCATCCACCGCCTCCGTGGCGAGGTGCTCGTCGACAGCGAGGCCGCCCTGGGCTCGGACATCCTGGTCACCGGTCAGGTGCCGGCCACCGTGGACTTCTCGGACTACCTCAGCTCGCGCATGCCGTGGTTCTTCGTGGCGGTGCTCACCTTGTCGTTCCTGCTCCTCATGTTGGTGTTCCGGTCCGTGCTCGTGCCGCTGAAGGCCGTGGTGATGAACCTGCTGTCGATCGCCGCGGCCTACGGGATCACCGTGGCCGTGGTGCAGTGGGGCTGGCTGGGGGACGTCACCGGCCTGGCGCCCGGGCCCATCGAGACCTTCGCCCCGATGATGTTCTTCGCCATCGTGTTCGGGCTCTCGATGGACTACGAGGTGTTCCTCCTGTCGCGGATCAAGGAGGAGTGGCACCGCACCGGCGACAGCCACCTCTCGGTGGCCAACGGCCTCGCCACCACGGCTCGGGTGATCACGGCGGCCGCCGCCATCATGGTGTTCGTGTTCGGCAGCTTCATCCTGGAGAACGACCGCACCTTCAAGCTGTTCGGCGTCGGCCTCGCCTCGGCGATCTTCCTCGACGCGACCGTCGTCCGGATGCTCCTCGTGCCCGCCACCATGGAGCTCCTCGGCGACAGGAACTGGTGGCTCCCGAGGTGGCTTGACCGGATCCTCCCGAACGTCAACATCGAGGGCAGCCCCGACTTCGCCATCGACGCCGAGCTCGACGAGCCGGAGTCGGCGTCGGAGCTCGTCAGCGTCTGACCCAGGGGTGAGCGTGGGAGGCTGCGCACCGCATGGCCGCCTCCGACACGAGCCCTGACGCCGCGCGGCTGCTCCGCACGCGGGGGCTGCGAGCGCTGGTGGACGGGCTCGTGGCCGTGGTGCTCCCGTCGTACCTGCTCGCACGCGGCCTGACCGCCACGCAGGTGGGGGCCATCGTCACCGCGACGCTCCTCGGGTCGGCCGCCGTCACCCTGACCATCGGCCTCAGGGGCGGGCGGTTCGATCGAGTGCACCTCCTCCAGGTGATGGCCGTGCTGATGATCGTGACCGGGTTGGCCTTCGGGCTGGTGGCCGCGTTCGGCGCGCTGCTGGTGGTCGCGGCCGTCGGCACGATCAACCCGTCGTCAGGCGACGTCAGCGCCTTCCTGCCCATCGAGCAGGCGTTGCTCCCCGACACGGTGCCGACCGAGCGGCGCACCCACGTCTTCGCCCGGTACAGCCTGGTGGCCGCGCTCGCGGGCGCGTTCGGCGCGCTCGCCGCCGGCGTCCCGGGATGGCTGGCGAAACACACCGACCTCTCCGAGCTCGACGCGGAGCGAGGCGTCTTCCTCGTGTACGCCCTGACGGGTGTCGTGCTCCTGATCTCGTACCGGCGACTCGCGCCGCGACCACCGGTCGAGGTGGCCGGGCTCAGCCGGAGCGGGCTCGGTCGCTCGAAGGTGACGGTGATGCGCCTGTCGGCCCTGTTCAGCGTGGACGCGTTCGGTGGGGGCTTCGCGGTGCAGTCGATCCTCGTGCTCTGGCTGTCGCTCCGCTTCGGATTGTCCACGGCGCAGGCCGGCGCGGTGTTCTTCTGGAGCGGGCTGCTCACCGCCAGCTCGGCCCTGCTGGCCCCGAGGATCGCCGGCCGCATCGGGTTGATCCGCACGATGGTCTTCACCCACATCCCAGCCAGCATCCTGCTCATCTCCGCCGCGCTGATGCCCACGGCCGGTCTGGCCGTGGCATGCCTGCTGGCCCGGGCGCTCCTGTCGCAGATGGACGTGCCCGCCCGCTCGAGCTACGTGATGGCCGTCGTCGACCCGGAGGAGCGCACTGCCGCGGCGGCGGTCACCAACGTGCCCCGCAGCCTGGCGTCCGCACTGCCACCGCTCGCGGCCGGGTGGATGCTGCAGCACACGGACTTCGGATGGCCGCTCATCATCGCCGGGTCGCTCAAGATCGCCTACGACCTCACGCTCCTCGCCTTCTTCCACGATGTTCGCCCCCCCGAGGAGCGCATCGCGGCCTCACCTCCGAACGGCGGGCTGGGGGACGCGCCCACGGCGTAGGGTCGGGGCATGGCACGCATCTCGCCGCCGGCCGAAACGGGGCTGGGGGAGCACGTCGACTGGTCGCTGCACCGCACCGAGATGGCGATCGGGATGGGGAAGCTCTCCGAGGCCGTCTACGGGAGCAGCCAGCTCCCGTTGCGAGAGCGGGAGGCGGCTCGCTGGACGATCGCCCTGATCAACGACTGCGTGGTCTGCCAGGACACCCGGGCCAAGGATGCGGCCACCCACGCGATCGACGAGGGCTTCTACGCCGAGGTGGCATCCTGGGCCACCACCGACGCGCTGACCGAGCGGGAGAAGCTGGCGGCCGAGTTCGCCCAGCGCTTCGCCCTCGACCACCTGGCGATGGACGACGCGTTCTGGGACCGCCTGCGCGGCGCCTTCGCCGACGACGAGCTGGCCGACCTCACCATGTGCTGTGGGATGTTCCTCGGCCTCGGTCGAGTGATGGCGGTGGTTGGCGTTCGGGCCCCTGACGAGCGCATCCTGGTCTGAGAAGCGAAGCCGCGAGCGTCCGGGGGGACCGATGGCCGCACACGATCTGATCATCCGGGGAGGCACGGTGCTCGACGGCACCGGTGGTCCGGCCCGCACCGCCGACGTCGCCGTCTCGGACGGGGTGATCACCGAGGTCGGGCGCGTCGACGGCCGCGCCACCCAGGAGCTCGACGCCGACGGGCTGCTCGTCACCCCAGGCCTGGTCGACATCCACGTCCACTACGACGGCCAGGCCACCTGGGACGACCGCCTCATCCCGTCGTCGTGGCACGGCGTCACCACCGTCGTGGCGGGGAACTGCGGCGTCGGCTTCGCGCCGGTGCGGCCCGCGGACCACGACCGGCTCATCCAGCTCATGGAGGGCGTGGAGGACATCCCCGGTGCCGCGCTCCACGAGGGGCTGCCCTGGACCTGGCAGTCGTTCCCCGAGTTCCTCGATGCGCTCGACGGTCGCCACTACGACGTCGACATCGCCACCCACGTGCCCCACGGCGCGCTGCGCCTCAACGTGATGGGGGAGCGCGGCGCCCAGCGCGAGACGGCCACCCCGGAGGACATCGGAGCGATGGCGGCCCTCGCCCGGGAGGCGGTCGAGGCCGGTGCGATCGGCTTCAGCACGTCCCGCACCCGGAACCACCGCAGCTCCAACGGCGAGCTCACGCCCACCCTCACCGCCGACGCCGACGAGCTCCTCGGCATCGCCCGCGCGGTCGGCGCCACGGGCACCGGTGTGCTCCAGGTCGTGTCCGACTTCGACGACGTCGACGCCGAGTTCGGCCTCTTCCGCTCGATGGCCGAGGCCTCGGGTCGGCCGCTCTCCTTCTCGCTCGCCGGCGTCGACCCGCAGAAGTACCCGCGGCAGCTCGACCTGCTCGACGAGGCCAATGCGGCCGGGGTGCGCATGCGGGGCCAGGCCGCCGCCCGGGCCATCGGGATCCTGGTGGGCCTGCAGTGCACGGTGAACCCGCTGGCCGGCAACCCGCTGTGGCGGGAGCTCGCCGACCTCCCGGTGGCCGAGCAGGCGCGCGCGATGGCGGAACCCAGCTTCAAGGAGCGGTTCCTGGCGGCCAGCGACAAGCCGCTGGGTGGGGCCGACCGGATGTTCGAGCTCGGTGACCCGCCCGACTACGAGCCCGACCCCTCGACGAGCATCGCGGCCCGGGCGGCACGCGAGGGTCGATCGGCCCTCGACCTGGCCTATGACCTCTTCCGCAAGGACGAGGGCCGCACGTTCCTCTACGTGCCGATCATCAACTGGTTCGACGGATCCCTCGACGGCGTGGGTGAGATGCTCGCTCACCAGCACACCGTCCCCGGCCTCTCCGACGGGGGGGCGCACGTGGGCACGATCTGCGATGCGAGCTTCCCCACCACGTTCCTCTCGCTCTGGGGTCGCGACCGCGAGCGGGGGCGCCTCGATCTCGCCTACCTCGTCCGGCAGCACACCAAGGACACCGCGGAGACCGTCGGACTTCTCGATCGGGGCGTCCTCGCTCCCGGCTACCGCGCCGACGTGAACCTGATCGACTTCGACGCCCTGCGGCCACGCCGGCCGGAGATGCGCCACGACCTCCCGGCCGGCGGCAAGCGCCTGCTCCAGCGGGCCGACGGGTACCACGCCACCCTCGTCAAGGGCGCGGTCACCTACCGCAGCGGCGAACCCACCGACGCCCTGCCGGGCCGACTGCTCCGCGGCGCCACGGCCGCTCCCGTCCGATGAGCAACCCTGTCGTCCTCGAGGAGCGCTGCGCGTGGCGCAGCCAGGACATCGGCGACGCCTACATCTGGGAGCTCACCGACGCGGACCGCGCGGAGCTGGACGCGGCGCTGGAGCACGCCGAGGCTCGCACCGAGCACACGTTGGACATCAGCGCCGAGCTGTTCCCCCTGCCCACGCTCGGGCCCCGGTTGGGGGAGGTGGCCCGGGAGCTGATCGAGGGCCGGGGCGTGGTGCTCATCCGCGGGGTGCCCGTCGACCGGCTCGGCCCGGATCGTGCCTCGGCCGTCTACTGGGGCATGGGCCGTCACCTCGGCCGACCCTGGCCGCAGAACCACAAGGGCCACCTGCTGGGTGACGTCACCGACCAGGGCAAGACGGGCGACGACCCGACCAGCCGTGGCAACGAGATCGGCGGGGTCGCCTTCCCGTTCCACTCCGACGGCTCGGACCTGGTCGGGCTGTTCTGCCTCAACGCGGGCGCGGGCGGCGGGGCCAGCCTCGTGGCCAACGCCGTCACCATCCACAACGAGCTCGTGCGCAGCGAGCCCGAGCTCGCCGAGGCCCTGTACACGGAGTTCGCCTACGACTTCCGTGGCGAGGAGCGACCGGGGAGCCGTCCCTGGTACCTGATGCCGCTGTTCACGGAGCGCCACGGGCGGCTCTTCGTGCGCTACATCCGCCCGTACATCCTCGCGGCGCGCCGGCACCCGGATGCGCCCGTCCCCAGCGCGGTCGCCGCGGCCGCCATGGACCGCGTCGACGCGATGTGCGCCGACCCCGAGTTCCACCTCTCGATGCAGCTCGAACCGGGGGACATGCAGTTCGTGAACAACTACCACGTGCTCCATGCGCGCGACGCCTACACGGACGACCGCGCCACCGGAGCAGTCCGGCACCTCAAGCGCCTGTGGCTCGAGACCGGCGTCCTCACCGACGACGACAAGCCCGAGGCCTTCCGACTGACCGCCACCACCGAGACCTGGTGGAAGGCCGCTCAGGCCGCCCGCTGATCCTTAGGCTGGGGCGATGCCGATCTCTGTGGATCACGTCGAGCGCTTCCGCCGTCTCCACGAGGGACCCGAGCCGCTCGTCATGCCGAACCCGTGGGACGCGGGCTCCGCGCGGCTCCTCGCCCACCTCGGCTTCCAGGCCCTCGCGACCACGAGCAGCGGCTTCGCCGGCACCCTGGGCCGCCTCGACGGTCACGTGACGCGGGCGGAGGCACTGGCGCACGCCGCCACCATCGCGGCCGCCACCGATCTGCCCGTCAACGGTGATCTCGAGAACGGCTTCGGCGACGACCCCGAGGAGGTGGCGGCCACGATCACCGATGCCATCGGCGCCGGGCTGGCGGGCGGCTCCGTGGAGGACTTCACCCGCCGATCCGACGACCCCATCTACGAACGATCGGCGGCCGTGGCGCGAGTGGCCGCTGCGGCCGAGGCCGCCCATACCGGGCCCGTGCCGTTCGTGCTCACCGCGCGAGCGGAGAACTACCTGCACGACCGGCCCGACCTCACCGACACGATCGAGCGCCTCCAGGCGTTCCAGGAGGCGGGCGCCGACGTGCTGTACGCCCCCGGCCTGCGCGACCTCGCCCAGATCGAGGCGGTGGTCCGGTCCGTCGACCGTCCGGTGAACGTGCTGCTCCTGCCCGGCGGCCCGACCGTCAGCGAGCTGGCGGAGGTCGGCGTGCGGCGGATCTCGGTCGGCGGCGCCTTCAGCTACGTGGCGGCGGGCGCCGTGGCGGCCGCCGCCCGCGAGCTGCTCGAGGATGGCACCACCAGCTTCATGCCCCAGGTGATCGACGGCGCGCGGGTGGCTCGCCAGGCCTACCGCTAGTGCCCTGTCCACCAACGTTCGCCCCGTTCACGACGGCCTCTCGCACCGCTGGCGGCGTCCTCGGCCTCGCGTTCGCTGGTGGAGTCCGTCGGCCTGCGTCCTTGCCAGAGGCACGACTGGCTCGCCGTGAGCCAGAACAACGTTCATGGACAGGGCACCAGCCGGCGATCGATCAGACCGGTCGGGGGACGAGCGCGTCGACGATCGCCCGCTCCGCGTCCCGTGGCGCGTGCTGCAGGCCGCTCGTGGCGTCGAACACCATCGTCGGGCGGCTGGCGGCGTCATGCGGCGGCCAGGGCAGCGACGGGACCGATGGACTGCCCGTGCGGACGAAGGCCAGCCAGGCATCCATCATCCGCTCCGCCAGCGCGTCGGCCTCCGAGCCGGACCCGGTGAAGGCCGCCAGCTCCCCGCGACCCTGGTTGCCGAACACGAAGGCGATCTCGAGGCCGTGGCATGCCCCCAGCCAGCCGCGCATGGCTGGAGAGCCCCATGCGAAGAGGTACACGAAGGTCGATGCATGAGCGGACTGGACGTCGGCGACCCGGGTCGCCGGCACGCGGAACACGCGCTCCGACTCGATGGCGTAGAAGAGGTCGTTGGGCGCGACCCCCTCGCCGCGTGCGGCGCGGGCGTCGCGCACGGTGTCGATCAACCCGTCCAGGGCGCCGGCGGGGAAGGAGCGCTCGAGTCGCGACCGCAGCCGGTCCTCGTCGAGGTCGCGGCTGTGCGGGTCAGCCGCCGCCCACAGCTTCCACTCGTCGACGTTGGAGCCGATCAGCAGCGGGATCCCCGCCGCCGACCCGTCTCGGAGCGCCACGCCGGGCAGGGTGGGGATGTCCGAACCATCGACGGCGGGGATGAACGTGCGGTCGGCGCCCTCCGCCTCCACCTGCTGCTGGACGGTGAGGATCCGGTCGACCGGAAGGTCTCGGAGCCCGGTCACGCGATCGACCCCTGCGAGCTCCGCAGCCCGTTCGGCCAGGCGCGCCGCCCGGCCGATGGACGACGTGAGCGGCGCACCGCTCTGCACGGCAGCCTTCCGGAAGAGCCCCCGGGCGGCGGGCATCGTGCAGAGGAGGGCCACGGCGGCCGCTCCCGCGGACTCGCCGAAGATCGTGACGTCGTCAGGGTCGCCGCCGAAGGCCGCCCCGTTCGCGCGGACCCAGCGAAGGGCCTCGATGCAATCGAGCATCCCCCAGTTCGCGCAGGGCGCACCGTCCCCCGTCGCCAGGTCGGGGTGGCCCAGGAACCCGAGGAGCCCGAGCCGGTAGTTGATCGTGACGACGACCACGTCACCACGGGCGGCCAGCGTGGAGCCCTCGTAGAGCGGGCTCGCGCCGGACCCCGTGCGGAAGCCCCCGCCGTGGATCCAGACCATGATCGGCCGGCGCGCGTCGTCGGCCCCCGGCGTCCACACGTTGAGCGAGAGGCACTGCTCGTCCTGGACGAGGTCGGCGCGCTGGAACTGCGCGCCCCCGACCTGCGGTGCGATGGGGCCGAAGTCCGTGGCGTCGAGGTCGGTCGCCGTCGCGACCGGGAAGGGTGACGCGAAGCGCCCCGCAGTCGCGTACGGGATGCCGCGGAACACCGTCACCCTGCCGTTCCACGTCCACGCGCGCCGCGTGGCCGTCCAGGACCGCCACCGGTGTCGTGTCCATGCAACCCCCCGTTCCTGCCGGATCTGCGGCAGCCTACGTTCCCGGGGAGCCGAACAGATCGGGGGCTATGGTCAAGACGTGACCGCCCCGATGGATGACCCGGCTCCTGTCGTCGACGGTCGCAGGGCCCGCCGACATCGCAGTCGCGACCTGGCCGTCGACGGGCTGCTCGACCTGCTCGGCGAGGGGGTGCTCCGGCCGACCGCGCAGCAGGTGGCAGAGCGCTCTGGGGTGTCGCTGCGATCCATCTTCCGCATCTTCGACGACGTCGAGTCGCTCAACGCCGCCGCCGCGGCCCGGCAGCTGAGCCGGATCCGCCACCTCTTCGTCGACGTGATGCCGACTGGCAGCCTGGCCGAGCGCGTGGGGCAGGTGGTGGCGATCAACGGACGGCTCTACGAGTCGATCGCACCGATCCGTCGCGCCGCGCTGCGCGCCGCCCCTGAGTCCCCCGCGCTGCGCGAGCAGCTGGCCAGAGCACGCGGATGGGTGCGGGGCGAGGTCGAGCGCGTCTTCGCGCCTGAGCTGGCCACCGCGGCCCGCGACACCACCGCGGCCGTCGAGCTGGCGTTGTCCTTCGAGGCATGGGACCAGCTGCGGTCCGCCCAAGGCGTGTCGCTGACGCGGGCCACGGACACCGTCACGCAGATGGTGACGGTCCTGCTGCGCTCGCCCGCCTGACCCGCGCCGCGGCCTCGGCCGAACGGGCTAGAGATGGGGGGGTGACCACCACGCCGCCGGCCCCCACCGCGTCGACGTCCACCACTGGGGCGGCGTTCTCGGGTTCGGACTGGGCGATCTTCTGGGCGATCAGCCTCATCTGGGGTGCGTCGTTCCTCTTCATCGCCATCGGGCTCGAGAGCTTCGAACCCGGCGTCATCACGCTGCTCCGCGTGAGTCTCGGCGCGGCCACCCTGGCCCTCCTGCCAGGGGCCCGGATGCGCCTCCAGCGCGAGGACCGGTTCCGCATGGTCGCCTTGTCGGTGATCTGGGTCGGGATCCCGTTCACCCTCTTCCCGCTCGCCGAGCAGCACATCAACTCCGCGGTGGCCGGCCTCCTCAACGGCGCCGTTCCCATGTTCACGGCGGTGTTCGGGGTGCTCCTCTTCAACCGCCGCACCAACGGCCCGCAGCTGCTCGGGCTCGGCGTCGGCCTCCTCGGGGTCGTCCTCATCAGCCTCCCGAGCCTCAGCGAGGGGTCGTCGCAGGCGCTCGGGGTCGCCCTCGTGCTCCTCGCGACGTTGTGCTACGGGCTCGCCACGAACCTCGCCGCGCCGCTGCAGGTCCGCTACGGCTCCCGGCCCGTGATGGCCCGCATGTTGGCCCTCGCCACGCTCTGGACGCTCCCGTTCGGGGTGGTGAGCATCCCGGGGTCGTCCGTCGAGCTGGCGCCCCTGGCGGCCGTGCTCGTCCTGGGCATCATCGGCACGGGCCTGGCGTACCTGTTGATGGGCGCGCTCGTCGCTCGCGTCGGCCCCACCCGTTCCTCCTTCATCACGTATCTCATCCCGGGCGTGTCGCTGGTCCTCGGGGTCGCCTTCCGAGACGACCACGTCGCCGCCCTCGCGGTCGTCGGCGTCGGCTTCGTCATCGTGGGCGCCATGCTCGCCAGCCGCCAGGAGCGGGGATGATCCCCGCGCCCCACCCTCCCCCTCCCCCTTTCCGAGCTTGTGTTCGATCCCCAACGAGACGTTGACGATTCAACACAGGCTCAGGTGTGTTTGTGGCTTTGAGCGAGCTTGTGTTCGATCCTCAACGAGGCGTTGACGATTCAACACAGGCTCAGGTGGGTGGCCGCGGGCGCCGTGGCGCGGGCATCGGCGTCTCGAGCAGCCGGCTCCGCCTCGTGGCGCTCTTGACCTGGCCCTCCTCTGTCCTCGTCAATCAGCCGAGCCTTGGAGCTTCAGGGAGCGCAGCTTGGTGGTGGTGAGGGCGAGGGCGATGGCAGAGATGAGCCCGAGGCGGACGAGGGCGGCGGTGCCGTGAGGGATGCCGTCGCGGACGAGGTCCTGCTGGGCGTCGCTGAGGCCGACGAACGCGGCGAGCGCCTCCCATGATGGGGAGAGCTGCGCGATGCCGCTCAGCTCGCCGCCGAGGAGCCGTTCGACGAGGAAGACGAAGGCGAGGGACCAGACGGCCGCCCGTTTGGTGATGCAGCCGATGGCGAGGAACACCGCGATGTAGGCCTGGGCGCCGAAGACCGCGGAGACCGCGATCGCTCCGGCGCTCTCGGGCGCGCCGGCCGCGACGGCGGCAAGGGCGAACGCGATCGCGAGGGTGCCGGCCGCCGCGATCGTGCCGCCGAGCCAGCGTGCGACCGCGATCTTCCAGGTCGGTACCGGGGACATCCAGGTGAACGCGATCGTGCCCGAACGGACCTCCGCGCCGAGGACGGCGTCGCCGATGACCAGGCAGGTGACCGGCATGACGAGGCGGAAGAGCGCACCGTCGGCGACGCTGGCGAAGGCTCGGGCCGCCGTGTCGTCGACCGTGCGGGCGATGAACCCGAACAGCACCGCCGCCGCCGCAGGGATGAGCGCCGCCGCCCACCGCTTGCCCGGCAGGCACGCCCGCAGCGTGTAGTCGACGAGCGCGACGAGGACCGGTCGGCGGGCGGCGGTGGTCGGAGCCGTCATCGCACGAGCTCGCGGAAGAGGCTCTCGAGCGAGTCGTCGAGGGGGCGGACCTCGACGAGGTGCACGCCGAGGTCGCGCGCGGCCCGCGGCAGGAGGACCGCGAGCTCCCTGGCGCGCGTGGTGGAGATGATGAGGTCGTCACCGTCCACGTTGATGCCCGAGACGGCCTGGTTCCCCACGAGGGCCGCGGCCAGCCGTCGCCCGTCGGGTGCGCGCACGAGCACGTGGCGCGGCACGTCGTCCATGGCGTCGCGGATCGCCCGTTGCCCCCCGGCCGCGGCCAGTCGGCCCCGCACGATCACGATCACCCGGTCAGCCATGGACTCGACCTCGTTCAGCACGTGCGAGCTCACGATCACGGTCCGGCCCTCGGCGCCCAATCGGCGGAAGAGCTCGATGAGACGATGGCGTTGCAGCGGGTCGGCGCCGTTGAGCGGCTCGTCGAGCACGAGCACCAGGGGGTTCGTCACCAGCGCGGCGGCCACCTTGCTGCGCTGCCGCATGCCCTTGCTGAACCCGTCCATGCTCCGGTCGGCGACGGGCCCCAGGTCGACGGTGCGCAGGGCCCAGCCCACCACGCTGCGGTCCTTGAGCCCGTGCAGGTCGGCGACGTAGCGGCACAGCTGGCGAGGCGTGAGACCTCGGGGAACGGCCTCGTCCTCCGGCACGAGGGCGAGCTGCCGATACACCTCCCGGTCGGCCCGGGGGGAGCGACCGGTGACGAGCACCTCCCCCTGGTTGACGGGGATGAGGCCGGTGATCGCCCGCATGAGGGTGGTCTTGCCGGCGCCGTTCGGTCCGAGCAGCCCGGTGACGCCGGGACCGAACGAGCAGCTGAGCTCGGACAGCGCGACCATCTGGCCGAACCACACGGACACGTCCGTCGCCGTGACCGTGGCGTCGGCGACGAACGCCGGGTCGAGGGCGGCCGGAGGCGGGGGCGCGAGGGCGCTCACCGTTCGACCTCGTCGTAGCGCACGAACAGCGTCCCAAAGGCCGCCAGGACGAGCACGAGGTACAGGATGACCGCGTAGAGGCCCCCGTTGGCCAGACCCGACAGGGGGTGGCTGTCCTCGACCTGGCCGAGGAACACGAGGTCGCGCAGCACGAGCGGGAGCGTGAGCAGGTCGCTGAGCGCGGCGGGCTTGGGCTCGCGGTCCAGGTACAGCACCTCGCCGTCCCCGACGCCGCCCTCCGGGATGTAGAGCACCTCGCCGTCCTCGGTGATCACGGTGGCCGGGGGCGAGAGCTCGACCTGGTCCGATTCTTGGCGTGTCTCGCCATCCACCATGACTGCGGCGACGATCGAGGACACGAGGAACAGGCCGATGATCGTCGCGCCGGCGATGATCCGACGCGATGTCATCGAGGCGATCGCCACGCCGATCGAGGCGTAGTAGAGCGACAGGAGGGCAACCGCGACGGGCACCTGCCAGAGAACCTCCGCGTTCTCGCGGGCGTAGCGCAGGGCGCCGTCCTCGCTGACGAGCATCTGGCCGACGAAGAGCACGACCTGCGGCAGGAACCCGAACACGAAGAGGATCGCGAACATCGCCCCGACCTTCGTGAGGACGTAGTCGATGCCCGTCAGCGGACGCGCGAAGAGGAGCGGGAGCACGTGCTGGCGGCGGTCCGGGCACACGATGTCGGGTGCGGTGAGCGCGACGAACACGAGCAGAGTGGTCGAGACGCCCACATACTCGCGGTAGGTGATGAACTCGAAGTCCGAGGCGGGGGTGTTGCGGGTGACGTAGGCGACGCCCACGTAGACGATCGCCGGCACGGTGGCGATGGCGAGCAGCACGAACGGCGCCACCTTCTGCCGCCACGGTCGTCGCAGCCCCAGGGCGCGTCGCACAGACGCCCGGAACAGCGCCGCCCGGGCCGCGGCCCGTCCGCCGCGCTCGCCCTCGTACGTGCGGTAGCCACGGTCGTAGACGGCGCCGGTCATCAGCCCCGCCCAGCCCGGTCGAGGAAGACGTCGTCGAGAGACGTCAGCCGTGTCGTCATGCGGTGCAACGGGAGGACCAGCTCGGCGACCACATCGCGCACGATGTCGATGTCGTCGTCGCTGCGCACCTGCACCTCGACCAGTGCACCGACCATGGTGGCCAAGAGCCCTCGCTCTCCCAGGTGATCGACGAACCCGTCGCACTCCGGCCCCACGTCGACGGTCAGCAGGCCGGTGCGCTCGAGGAGGGACCCCGTGGAGCCCGAGACGACGAGGTGCCCGCCGTCGAGCATCACGACGTGGTCGCACACCTGCTGCACGTCGTCGAGCAGGTGCGTGGCCAGCAGCACGGAGATGCCGAGACCGCCGAGGCGCGCGACGAGCTCGAGCATCTCCTCGCGGCCCATCGGGTCGAGGCCGGCGGTCGGCTCGTCGAGCAGCACCAGCTCCGGATCGGCCACGATCGCCTGGGCCAGCTTGGTCCGCTGGCGCATCCCCGTGGAGAAGCCACCGACCGGTCGGAACCGAGCCTCGTCCAGCCCCACCAGGTCGAGCACGTCGGACGCTCGCTGACGGGCTGCACGAGGTGGGAGCCCGCTCAGCTCGCCGAAGGTGGAGACCACGTCGGCGGCCGTCTGGTCGAGGGGGAGGCAGTCGTGCTCGGGCATGTACCCGAGCCGGCCGCGCACGCCGATCGGGTCGGTCGCCACGTCGCGCCCGCACACCTCGAGCGTGCCCGCGGACGGATGGCTCAAGCCCAACATCATCCGGAAGAGGGTGGTCTTGCCGGCGCCGTTCGCCCCGACGAGTCCCACCCGCCCCGGGGGAACGTCGAGGTCGAGCCCTTCGACGGCCGTGACGCCTGGATATCGCTTGGTCAGGCCCCGAGTCCGGAGGAGTGCGGGGAAGGGGGCCACGGCGCCAGTCTGCCAGCCGGGATGTCGCCTTCTTGACGACGAGGCTCTAGGCTGGAGCCTCGAACAGGGAAGTCAGTCGGACTTGCTTGCAATGCAGATAGGTAGAAAACGTGGCAACTGGAACCGTGAAGTTCTTCAACAACGAGAAGGGCTTCGGCTTCATCTCCCGTGAGCAGGGCGACGACGTGTTCGTCCACTTCTCAAACATCCAGGGGTCTGGTTACAAGACCCTGGACGAGGGCCAGCGCGTCGAGTTCGACGTGGCCCCCGGCCGCAAGGGCGAGGAAGCCCAGAACGTCCGGGTCATCTAGTCCCGAATCCGTTTGATCGGAGCCGCCGGCACTTGTGCCGGCGGCTCCGTCATGCTGGTGGCTCGGTCAGTCGCCACCCGCGTGCGCCGATCGGCTGACCACGACCCCACCGCCATCGAGCCCCCGGGGTCAGAGGAAAGGAACCCCCATGGCCGCACAGAGGACGAGCTTCGAGAAGCTCCAGCGCGACCGAGCGAAGAAGGCCAAGCAGGCCGCCAAGCGCGAGAAGCGCCTGGAGAAGGGCACCGAGACCGAGACCGAGGCCGACGAGCTGACCCCGATGGCTCCTGCGGAGCCCGGCACCGAGCTGTCCGCGGCCGAGCTGCTGGCTCGCGTCGAGGAGATCCACCGCCTCTTCGACGACAAGAAGATCAGCTTCGAGGACTTCGAGGAGCAGAAGGCGGACCTCATGGCCCGCATCTCTGTCGACTGATCATCCGGGTGGCGGGTGCCTCCGCCGCCCGTCAGCCAGGCCCTAGGCGGCCGAGCGCTCCGGGCGGAGGATGCTCGCGAGCGCCTGCTCGCGAGCCAGGCTGTTGAAGGTCCGAGCGTCGAACACGAGCACGAGCAGCTCGGTCGTGGCGACCACGGTCGCGTTGCGGGTGCGCGCGGGATCGAGGGTGGCGAGCTCGCCGACCACGTCACCGGCGCCCAGGGTCACGACCCGGTCGGGCAGCAGCACGCTGGCCTCATGAGTCCATGATGCCCATCTGCGTTGCTGAATGGAGGTGTCCTGCCCATGTGTATCGCAGATGGCGGGCATCGGTCCCCGAGTTCCCACGTCTGCGGTCGAACGCGTCCGCCCAGCGAACGAAATCGACCGCAGACGTCGTCAGACGTTGCGGCGGTAGCGGCCGCCGACCTCGAAGAGGGCGTCGGTGATCTGGCCGAGGCTGCAGGCGCGCACGGCGTCCATGAGCACGGCGAAGAGGTTCTCGCCGGCGAGGGCGGCGTCGCGCAGGCGGGCGAGCATGGCGGGGGCCTCGTCGGCGTGGTCGGCGTGGAACGCCCGCAGGCGCGTCAGCTGGCTCTGCTTCTCCTCCTCGGTGGAGCGCGCCAGCTCGATCACCGGCGGTGACTCGCCGGCGTGGTGGCCGGGCGCGAGGAACGTGTTGACGCCGATGATCGGCAGGGTGCCGTCGTGCTTGGCGTGCTCGTACTTCAGCGACTCGTCCTGGATCCGGCCGCGCTGGTAGCCGGTCTCCATGGCGCCGAGCACGCCGCCGCGCTCGGAGATCCGCTCGAGCTCGCTCAGCACCGCCTCCTCGACGAGGTCGGTGAGCCGCTCGATGATGAAGCTGCCCTGGTTGGGGTTCTCGTTCATCGAGAGGCCCCACTCGCGGTTGATGATCAGCTGGATGGCCAGTGCCCTCCGGACGGACTCCGCGGTTGGCGTGGTGACCGCTTCGTCGTAGGCGTTGGTGTGCAGGCTGTTGGCGTTGTCGTACAGCGCGATGAGGGCCTGGAGCGTGGTGCGGATGTCGTTGAAGTCCATCTCCTGGGCGTGCAGCGACCGGCCGGAGGTCTGCACGTGGTACTTCAGCTTCTGGCTGCGCTCGCTGGCGCCGTAGCGGTCGCGCATCGCGATGGCCCAGATCCGCCTGGCGACCCGGCCGAGCACGGCGTACTCCGGGTCCATGCCGTTGGAGAAGAAGAAGGAGAGGTTGGGCGCGAAGTCGTCGATGTCCAGCCCCCGCGCCAGGTAGCTCTCGACGTAGGTGAACCCGTTGGCGAGCGTGAAGGCCAGCTGGGAGAGGGGGTTCGCGCCGGCTTCGGCGATGTGGTAGCCGGAGATCGACACGGAGTAGAAGCTCCGGACCTCGTGCTCGACGAACCACTCCTGGATGTCGGCCATCAGGCCGAGGCTGAACTCCGTGGAGAAGATGCAGGTGTTCTGACCCTGGTCCTCCTTGAGGATGTCGGCCTGGACGGTGCCCCGCACCCGGCGCAGCACCTCGGCCGGCTCGAGCTCCGGGTGCTGGTCGATGGCGGCGTTCAGGAACATGGCGAGGATCGTCGGCGCGGGACCGTTGATCGTCATCGACACCGACGTCGTCGGGTCGCACAGCTCGAAGCCGTCGTAGAGCACCTTCATGTCGTCCAAGGTGGCGACCGACACGCCCGCGTTGCCGACCTTGCCGTAGATGTCGGGCCGCTCGTCCGGGTCGAAGCCGTAGAGCGTGACGGAGTCGAAGGCGGTCGACAGTCGGGTCGCGGGCTGGCCCTCGGCGAGGAGGTGGAACCGGCGGTTCGTCCGGAAGGCGTCGCCCTCGCCGGCGAACATCCGTGCCGGGTCCTCACCCTCCCGCTTGAGGGCGAACACCCCCGCGGTGAACGGGAAGTGGCCGGGCAGGTGCTCGGCCCGCAGGAACCGCAGCAGCTGGCCGGGGTCCTCGAAGCCCGGGAGCGCCACCCGCGGCACGGCGGTGCCCGACGGCGACTCGCGGGTCAGGGAAGCGCCGCTCGCGTGGGTGTCACCGGTGAGCTCGTCGACCTGGGCCGGCCACTCGTCGAGCAGCGCGCGGCTCGCGGGGTCGACGGCCGCGAACGACTCGTCGAGCGCGGCCTCGAGCTCGCTCGTGCTGCGCCCCTGGTCGGCGAGCACGTCCTTGGCGCCGAGCAGGTTGCCCACCGTCCGCACCGCCCGCACCTGATCGTCGGTGGTGGCGTGGTAGCCGCGCACGGAGTCGGCGACCTCGGCGAGGTACCGGGAGCGCTCCGGCGGCACGATCGACGCGATCTTCGTGCTGACCTTGCTCTCCACCCGAGGGAGCGTGCCCTCGGTGACCGGTAGCCCCCGCTCCTGCAGGAGCCCCCGCAGGTGCTGGTAGAGCGCGGTGGCGCCATCGTCGTTGAAGCGCGCCGCGATCGTGCCGAACACGGGCAGGTCGTCCGGATCGGCGTCGAACCGCTCCCGGTTGCGGGCGATCTGCCGCCGCACGTCACGCAGTGCGTCCTCCGCCCCGCGGCGTTCGAACTTGTTGATCACGACCACCTCGGCGAAGTCGAGCATGTCGATCTTCTCGAGCTGGCTGGCGGCGCCGAACTCGGGGGTCATCACGTAGATCGGCAGGTCGACGTGGTCGACGATGCCGGCGTCGCCCTGCCCGATGCCCGGGGTCTCCACGACAATGAGGTCGTGGCCGGCCGCCCGGCAGGCCGTGACGATGTCGTCGAGCGCGTCGGGCACCTCGCTCGACCCGCGCGTGGCCAGCGAACGGAACAGCACCTGCGGGGGATCGATCGCGTTCATGCGGATGCGGTCGCCGAGCAGGGCGCCGCCGCCTCGCCGACGCGTCGGGTCGATGGCGAGGACCGCGATGCGGAGCTTGTCCTCCTGGTCGAGCCGGAACCGGCGTAGCAGCTCGTCGCTGAGCGACGACTTGCCTGAGCCGCCTGTCCCCGTGATCCCCAGCACGGGGGTGGCCCGGCGACCAGCCGCGGCCCGAAGCTGCTCCAGCAGCGCCGGCTCCAGCCGGCCCAGCTCCAGCGCGGTGATGGCCCGCGCCAGCGCGCCCTGGTCACCGGCCAGGACCTCGTCCAACGACGTGAGCGGCACTGCGATCGGGTCGACGTCGCACGCTTCGACGATGGTGTTGACCATTGCCGCCAGGCCCATGCGCTGGCCGTCCTCGGGCGAGAAGATCCGGGTGACGCCGTAGCGCTGCAGCTCCTGGATCTCGCTCGGGATGATCACGCCGCCGCCCCCGCCGAAGATGCGGACGTGGCCGAACCCTCGGGCCCGTAGCTCGTCGACGAGGTAGCGGAAGTACTCGTTGTGGCCGCCCTGGTAGGACGACACGGCCACGCCCTGCGCGTCCTCCTGCACCACCGCGGTGATGACCTCCTGGACGGACCGGTTGTGGCCGAGGTGGATCACCTCACAGCCCTGCGACTGCAGGATCCGCCGCATGATGTTGATCGCCGCGTCGTGCCCGTCGAACAGGCTCGCCGCGGTGACGATCCGCACAGGGTGCGCGGGCACGTGCAGCTCGGAACCCGCTGTCATGGCCCCGAGGGTACGGCGAAACCGCTACCGAGCCGAGTCCGCGTCCTGGGTAGGTTCGGCCCATGCCGATCGTGCCGGACGAGAAGGACTGGACCTGGGTGCTCGAGGAGGTGTGCCCCCAGTGCGGCTTCGACACCGCGGAGGTCGACCGCGACGATCTGGACAGCCGGATCGTCGCCACGTCGCGGGCATGGGAGGCGATCCTCGGCCGACCCGACGTGCGCGAGCGACCCGACGACGCCACCTGGTCGCCCCTCGAGTACGCCTGCCACGTGCGTGACGTGCACCGCGTCTACGCGGGGCGTGTCGGGCGCATGCTCACCGAGGACGACCCCCACTACGAGAACTGGGACCAGGACGTCACGGCGGTCGAGGAGCGCTACGGCGAGCAGGATCCCGCGGTGGTGTCGAGGGAGCTGGCCGCAGCGGGGGAGGAGCTCGGTGCACTGTTCGCCGGCGTGACCGGTGACGGATGGTCACGCACCGGTCGGCGCAGCGACGGCGCGACGTTCACCGTCGATTCGATCGGCCGCTACTACCTCCACGACATCGAGCACCACCTCTGGGACGTCACCGGCTCGCTCCCCTGATCCCGCCGGCGGCGCCGCTCAGGGGCCCGCGCGGAGGTCGGTCACCCCACCAGTGACGCAGGGACCTCGACGACGCGCGCGGAGCCACTCGCCCAGGCTCTTGGCCTGCCCGTCCTGGCGCGTCGATGCGGCCACCCCCTCCTGGAGCAGGCCCACGAGCACGAAGTTCAGCGACCGGAGTGAGGGCAACCGGTGGCGCTCCACCTGGAGGTCCGCGGCCTCAGGCAGCAGGGCCTGCAACCGGTCGGTGGTGAGGAAGGCGTCGAGCCACGCCCAGGCCTCGTCGCTGCGCGCGAACACACCGAGGTTGGCGTTGCCGCCCTTGTCGCCGGAGCGGGCGCCCACGATGCGGCCCAAGGGAACGGCGACGGTCTCCCCGGTGGGGGCGGGCGCGCCGGGTCCGGGCGCTGGTGTCACCGTGGTCGATCCCGTCGGGGCCACGGAGTCCACCACCGTTTGGTCGCCCCCGAGCTGCACCACGTGCTGGGGCACCAGCTCGGCGGGGACCACGGACGGTCGGTAGACGCCGTAGGGCCGGCCTCCCGAGGGGCCGCCACCGACGCCGAAGAACCCCGGGATGTTGGCCAGCGCCAGCTCGATGACCGCGTTCGACACCGCTCGGCCCACCTTGCGCTCGTCGGGGTCCTTCACGCTCAGCCGCCAGAGCGCCACCGCCTCCTCGTTGGTCGCGGGGTCGGGCTTGTCGGTGCGCACGAGGCGCGTGGTGACGCTGGCGAAGTCGTCGGGCCCGTACGGGCAGGCGGCCCAGAAGCCCTCCTCCACCAGCTGGGCCTTGGCCTCGATGTCGAGGCCGGTGAGCGCCACCGCCATGTCGTTGCGGTAGCCACCCAGCTCGTTCATGGCCACCTTGAGGGTGGTGGGAGGTGGCTCGCCCTTCGTGCCGCTGATCCGCACCCGGTCGGGGGCCACCTCGGCCACCTCGATGGTGTCGAAGCGAGCGGTGACATCGGGACCCAGGTAGGCGGGGCCGCCGATCTCGTACAGCAGCTGCGAGGTGACGGTTCCCACGGACACCTGACCGCCGGCGCCATCGTGCTTGCCGATGACCGACGACCCGTCGCCCGCGACCTCTGCCCAAGGGAAGCCCGGCCGCGCCAGGCCGGGCACCTCGGTGAAGAAGGAGTAGTTCCCGCCGGTGGCCTGGGTGCCGCACTCGATCACGTGCCCAGCCACCACCCCGCCGGCCAGGGCATCCCAGTCGTCCCGCGCCCAGCCGTGGTGCCATGCCGCGGGTCCGCACACGACCGCGGCGTCTGTGACCCGGCCCGTGATGACGATGTCGGCCCCACCGCGGAGGGCCTCCACGATCCCCCAGCAGCCGAGGTAGGCGTTGGCGCTGATGAACCGCGAGGTGTCACCGATCGGCGCGCCGGTGTCGAGGTGGGCCAGGTCGACGCCCGCCGCGACGAGCTCGTCGAGGCGGGGGAGCAGGTCGTCGCCCCGCACGTAGGTGATGCGCGGGGAGAGGCCGAGTCGGTCGCCCACCTCCGCCACGGCTTCGGCGCACGCGTCCGGATCCAGCCCCCCGGCGTTCGACACCACCTTGATGCCACGGTCGAGGCAGGTGCCCATCACCTGCTCCATCTGGGTCACGAAGCTCCGGGCATAGCCGCCGCGCGGGTGCTTGGCCTGGGTGCGGGCGAGGATCAGCATGGTCAGCTCGGCCAGCCAGTCGCCGGTGAGCACGTCGATGGGCCCGCCCTCCACCATCTCGGCGGCCGCGCTGAGCCGGTCGCCGTAGAAGCCCGAGCAGTTGGCGATGCGGACGGGTTCGTTCACGGGGTCACCTCCTCGTCGGTTGCGCCATCGAAGGCTTCGAGCACCAGCAGCACCTCACCGTTCGCCACCTGGCTGCCCGCGTGCACGAGCACCTCGGTGACCGTGCCGTCGATGGGGGCGGTGATGTGGTGCTCCATCTTCATGGCCTCGAGCACCACCAGGACCTGGCCTGCGTGCACCTCGTCGCCCACGGCGACGCGCACGTCGCTGGCCAGGCCGGGCATCGGCGCGGCCAGCCCGCCCGCCGCGCCCAGGGCATTCGGTTGGGGGAAGCGCGGCCGCAGGTCGATGTCGACGGTGCCCCCGACGGTCTGGACGTGCAGCCGCTCGCCGGCGCTGGTGATCTGGTGGGTGCTCCGTCGTCCGTCGATCTCCACGTCGATGCTCTCGGCTGTCCAGCCGTGGACGCGGGCCACCGTGTCGGTCCCGACGCGGAACGAGCCGTCGCGGTGCGCCCGGTAGGTGACCTCGACCGAGTGGTCGCCGACGGCGAGCTCGATCCGCTCGGCGGGGAGGCGCGCGTTGCGCCATCCGCTCGGGATGGCGCCGAGCACCGGCGCGTGCAACCGGTTGCGCCCCTGCAGCCAGAGGGCGGCGGCCGTGGCCACGTGGCGGCGGGCGCGGTCGTCGAGGGTGGCCGCGGCGGTCGGCTGGAAGCGGTCGATGAAGTCGGTGGTGGTGTCACCGGCGGCGAAGGCCGGGTGGCGGAGGGTGGCGGCGAGGAAGTGCCGGTTCGTCGTCACGCCGCCCACGTGGAGGCGTTCGAGGGCGAGGGCCAGGCAGCCGGCCGCCTCCGCTCGGGTCGGGGCATGGGCGATGACCTTGGCCAGCATCGGGTCGAAGTCGACCCCCACCGTCGACCCCGCGACGACGCCTGCGTCCCATCGCACCCCATCCCCCGCTGGCGGCGCGAAGGCGGCCAGCGTGCCGGTGGCGGGAAGGAATCCGGCCGCCACGTCCTCTGCGTACAGGCGTGCCTCGATGGCGTGGCCCGTCCACGACACGTCGCGCTGGTCGTAGTCGAGCGGCTCACCGGCGGCCACGCGGAGCTGCTCGCGCACGAGGTCGATCCCGGTGACGGCCTCGGTGACAGGGTGCTCCACCTGCAGGCGGGTGTTGACCTCGAGGAAGAAGAACTCTCGGCTGGTCTCGTCGAGGAGGAACTCGACCGTGCCGGCGGACCGGTAGCCGAGGGCGCCGGCCAGGGCGAGGGCGGCGCGGCCCATGGCGGTCCGGAGGTCGGAGTCGACGACGGGCGACGGCGACTCCTCGATGATCTTCTGGTGCCGGCGCTGGATCGAGCACTCGCGCTCGCCCAGATGGAGCAGGCCGCCGTGGGCATCGCCGAGGATCTGGATCTCGATGTGCCGCGCGCGCTCGAGGTAGCGCTCGAGGAACACGCGGTCGTCGCCGAACCCGCTGGCCGCTTCGCGCCGGGCAGCCGCGACCGCCTCGTCGAGCTGCGCGGGCTCGGTGACGGTGCGCATGCCCTTGCCGCCACCGCCGGCGGCCGCCTTCACCAGCATCGGGTACCCCACCGCGTCCGCGTCGGCCACGTCGTCGGTCGACGGGAGCGTGGGCACCCCGGCCTCGATCGCCATCCGCTTGGCGGCGAGCTTGTCGCCCATCGCCTCGATCACCGTCGGGGACGGGCCCACCCACACCAAGCCCGCCTCGAGGACGGCCGCGGCGAAGCTCGCGTTCTCCGAGAGGAAGCCATAGCCGGGGTGGACGGCGTCGGCACCGGTGGCGAGCGCGGCCGCGATGATCGCGGGCCCGTCGAGGTAGCCGCTGGCAAGACGGACGGCTTCGTCGGCGTCGGTGATGAACGGCGCGCTGGCGTCCGCGTCGACGTACACGGCCACGCAACGCATGCCCATCGAGCGGGCGGTTCGGAACACCCGTCGGGCGATCTCCCCCCGGTTGGCCACGAGCAGGGTCTGGATCGCTCGGAGGCGGACCTCCGGTTCGGCTTCGAAGCTGCTCACAGTCTGAAGACCCCGTAGCCGTCGGTGCCTTCGATGGGCTTGTTGCGCACGACCGACAGGCACATCCCGAGGACGGTGCGGGTGTCGCGGGGGTCGATGATGCCGTCGTCGCTGATGGCCCCGGTGGCCCGCAGCGCCAGCGAGCCCTTCTCCTGCACGGCTTCCACCATCTCCACGATCTTGGCGTCCTCGTCCTCGTCGAAGGGCTCTCCCTTGCGGGCGGCCTGGCCCCGCCGGACGATCGACATGACCCCGGCGATCTGCTTGGGGCCCATGACCGCGATCTTGGCGGTGGGCCACAGGAACGTGAACCGGTTGCCGAAGGCTCGCCCGGACATCCCGTAGGTGCCGGCGCCGTAGGACGAGCCGATGATCACGGTGAGGTGCGGCACGGTCGAGTTGGTGACCGCGTTGAGCATCTGCGAGCCCTTCTTGATGATCCCGGCCGCCTCGAAGTCGCGGCCGACCATGTACCCGGTGATGTTCTGCAGGAACAGGAGCGGCACATCGATCTGGTTGCAGAGCTGGATGAAGTGGGCAGCCTTCTCGGCGGAGTCGGGGTAGATGACGCCGTTGTTGCCGAGGATCCCCAGGGGGAACCCGTGGATCGAGGCCCAACCGCACACGAGGGTCGGTCCGTAGCGAGCCTTGAACTCCTCGAATCGGGAGCCGTCCACGATGCGGGCGATCACGTCCCGCACCTCCACCGGCTGCTTCAGGTCGCGGCTGACGATGCCGAGCAGCTCCTCGGGATCGTGGGCGGGTTCGTCAGACCGGAAGCGCGGGCCGGGGCCGGGCTTGCGCCAGTTCAGGTGCGACACCACCTCCCGACAGATGCGCAGGGCGTCCATCTCGTCCACGGCGTAGTAGTCGCCGAGGCCCGACACCTCGGCGTGGAGGTCCGCTCCGCCGAGGGTCTCGTCGTCGCTCTCCTCCCCGGTGGCCATCTTCACCAGCGGCGGCCCGGCGAGGAAGATCTTGGACTGCTCCTTCACCACGATCACGTAGTCGGACAGGCCAGGCTGGTAGGCACCGCCCGCGGTCGAGGACCCGAACACCACGCACACGGTGGGGATCTCCATCTTGGAGAGCTCGATCAGCTCGTAGAAGAACCGCCCCGTCTCGGCGAAGTGATCGGTCTGCACCCGGCGTCCGCCACCACCGGCCTGCACGCGAAGGTCGGCCCCGGCGGACTCCACGAAGCTCACGTAGGGGAGGTTGTTGTCGCGAGCGATCTGCAGCGCTCGGCTCCACTTCTTGGCCGCATAGGGCGTGAGCGCCCCGCCGAGCACCGAGGGGTCGTTGGCCAGGATCACGCACTCGGTGCCGGCGATCACGCCGATGCCCACGAGCATCCCGCCGCCGATCGTGTAGTCGGAGTCGTAGCCGGCCAGCGGGCTGATCTCGAGGAACGGGCTGTCCGGGTCGAGCACGTTGGCGATGCGCTCCCGCACCGGCAGCTTGCCCAGCGCGCGGAGCCGGTCCATGCGGCTCGGCCCGCCCGCGGCCTCCGCTTCGTCGAGGAGCGCGTCGATCACGCTGAGCTGCTCGAGCATGTCGGCGCGGTTCTGGGCGAAGGCCTCGCTGGTGGTGTCGAGCGTGGAGCGGAGCGGCGCCGCCAGCATCGTGGGCTGCATGGGGCCCGACGGTATCCTTTGCCATGGTTGACGAGGAGCAGGAGCCGGCGGTGCGGGTGGACGTCGCCGACGGCGTGGCCACGCTCACGCTCCAGGACGAGGCCAACCGGAACGCGCTCAGCCGGGCGGTCGTGGGCGGCCTGCTCGACGGTCTGGCGGCCGCCGACGCCGACCCGTCCGTGCGGGTCGTGGTCGTCACCAACACGGGTCGAGTGTTCTGCGCCGGCGCCGACCTGAGCGAGCAGTCCGCGGTCGCGGCTGGGAACGCCACGACCGCGGGGGAGCCGACGACCCTTCGCGGGTTCGACACGCTCCTCCGGGCGATCCAGGCCTCGACCACACCGGTCGTCGGGCGGATCGACGGGCACGCGGTGGCCGGGGGCGTCGGCCTCGCGGCGGCCTTCGACATCTCGATCGCCCGTGACGACGTGCTGCTGGGGTTCACCGAGGTCCGCGTCGGCGTTGTCCCGGCGATCATCTCCGTGGTCTGCCTGCCCAAGATGCGGCGAGGCGATGCACTCGAGGCGTTCCTCAGGGGCCGGCGGTTCCCGGCCACGGAAGCGGCTGAGCTCGGCCTGATCAACCGGGCCGTGCCCGCCGCCGAGCTCGACGCGGCCGTCGCCGAGGTGGTCGACGACCTCAAGCGGGGTGGCCCGATCGCCCTCGGTCAGGCCAAGCAGCTCGTGTACGAGATCGCGGCGATGCCCGCCGACGAGGCCTACCGCGTCACCTCGGCGCGCTCGGGCGCGCTGTTCGGGAGCGACGAGGCGGCCGAGGGCATGGCAGCCTTCCTGGAGAAGCGGCGTCCGTCGTGGGCGCCCGAGGAGGGATGATGGCCGTCGACGTGCGCAGCCTGGCGGGCGACCTCGCGGCCGAGCAGGACACCCTCGACGTCGTCGTGGCCGAGCTGACCGACGACCAGTGGCAGCTGCCCACCCCGAGCCCGGGGTGGACCATCGCCGACCAGATCGGCCACCTCACCTACTTCGACGGCGCCGCCACCACCGCCATCCAGGATCCCGCTGAGTTCGCGGTGCGCCGCGACGAGCTGTTCGCCGCTGCCCTCGATCAGCCCGGTGCCGCCGACGACCTCACCCTCGGGCCCGCGCGAGCCATGGTGCCGGGGGCGCTCCTCCAGGCGTGGCGGGAGAACCGTCGCCGTCTCGCCACCGCTGCGGCCACGCTCACCGACGGGATGCGCGTCGAGTGGTACGGCCCCTCGATGAGCGCGAAGTCCTTCCTCACCGCCCGGCTCATGGAGGCGTGGGCCCACGGCCAGGACGTGGTCGACGCCGCGGTGCAGGCAGGCCTCGACGCGCGCCGTGACGCCACCGACCGGCTGCGCCACATCGCGCAGCTCGGTGTGATCACCCGCGGCTGGTCGTACACCAACCGCGGGATGGATGTGCCGTTGGGGGAGGTCCGCGTCGAGCTCACCGCGCCGTCGGGCGCCCTGTGGACCTGGGGTCCCGAGAACGCCCCCGACATCGTCCGCGGTCCTGCGGAGGACTTCTGCCTCGTGGTCACCCAGCGCCGGCACCCGCACGACACCGACCTCGAGGTGACCGGCGAGGCGGCCGCCGACTGGCTCGTCCACGCCCAAGCGTTCGCCGGCGGCGCCACCGACGGGCCCGCCGCCACCAACCCTCGCTAGCCCCAGGAGCACGATGCGCACCACCGTCACCGACCTGCTCGACATCGAGTTCCCGATCCTCGCCTTCTCGCACTGCCGCGACGTCGTGGCCGCGGTCTCCCGGGCGGGCGGCCTCGGGGTGCTCGGCGCGGTGGCCCACACGCCCGAGCAGCTCGAGATCGACCTCACCTGGATCGAGGCCGAGATCGGCGAGCGGCCCTACGGCGTCGACCTGATCGTGCCGGCCAAGTACGCCGGCGACGAGGACGGTGGCTACACGATCGAGGACATCCGCAAGCTGATCCCCGCCGAGCACCAGGCGTTCGTCGATGACATCCTGCGCCGCTACGAGGTGCCCGAGCTCCCGGCCGATGACGACGAGTCGAGCGGCGGACGGGGGCTGGATCGCGCTGGCGGTGGCGCGGCACCGTTCTCCGCCACCGCGGCCGGCCCCCAGCTCGAGATCGCCCTGGCGCACCGGACGTCGTTCGTGGCCAACGCCCTCGGCCCGCCCCCGCAGTTCCTGATCGACCGGGTGAAGGAGGAGGGTCGCCTCGTCGGTGCACTGGCCGGCAAGGCCGTGCACGCCGAGCGCCACGTGCAGGCGGGCGTCGACATCATCATCGCCCAGGGCTACGAGGCCGGGGGCCACACCGGCGAGATCGGCTCGATGGTGCTCATCCCCGAGGTGGTCGACGCGGTGGCCCCCGTCCCCGTGCTCGGTGCGGGCGGCATCGGGCGAGGCCGCCAGATGGCCGCCGCCATGGCGCTGGGCGCGCAGGGTGTGTGGTGCGGTTCGGTGTGGCTCACCACCGACGAGGCCGAGACCCACCCGGTGGTGAAGGAGAAGATGCTCACGGCCACCTCGGCCGACACGCTGCGATCGCGGTCGCTCACCGGCAAGCACGCCCGCATGCTGCGCTCGGCGTGGACCGAGGAGTGGGAGCGCGCGGACACCCCCGATCCGCTGGGCATGCCGCTCCAGCCCATCCTCACCGCCGCCGCCCAGCAGCGGATCAGCCGGGCTGCGCTGACCCCGGGCTCGGGGGCCGAGAAGCTGGCCAACTACTTCGTGGGGCAGGTCGTCGGCACCATGAACCAGCGCAAGACCTCCCGGCAGGTCGTGTTCGACATGATCGAGGAGTTCATCGAGTCGGCCGAGGCGCTGGCCCGCCAGCTCGAGACCTGAGCTGCTGGGCGCCCCTCTTCGGGGCGCCTGGGCGTCGCCCATCTGGGTGTCATCGTGCTCGCTGCTCCGCCTGGCGGCTGCGCAGCCTGGCAAGATCGGGCATGGCCGAGATCCTCGAGGTGGACCTCCTTCGCTTCGAGCGGGGCGACGCGGCGGCTCGTCAGGCAGTGGTCGACGGCGTCCGCCGGAGCCTGGCCACCGGGTTCGTCTACACGAGCCACGACCTGCCCGAAGCGGTCATCGACGAGGCCTACGGCAAGCTCGCCGAGTTCTTCTCGATGGACCAGGCCACCAAGAGCTCGTTCGTCGCGCCAGGCTCGCACGGCCAGACCGGGTACACCGGGCTGCTCGTGGAGACGGCGGCGTCGGCGGACGTGCCCGACTGGAAGGAGATGCTCAACTGGAGCGACGAGCCGCCGGCGGGGCATCCCCTCCGGCGCAAGTACCCGCACCGCTACATGGACCAGGTGCTCCCCGAGTCCGCCGTGCCCGGCATCACCGACGTGCTCATGCTGTTCCACCAGCGCATCTACGACCTCCAGCGCCGGTTCCTGCGGATCATCGCCGTCGGGCTCGGAGCGCACGAGGACCTCTTCGAGTCGATGCTGCCGTACGGCTCCACCCTCACCCGGGCGATCCGCTACCCGCCGATGCCGGAGGCGCCGGCCGGGCCCGAGCACGTGTGGGCCGGCGAGCACGCGGACATCAACCTCATCACCGCGCTGCCGCGGGCGACGGCGCCCGGGCTGCAGGTGAAGACCGAGGACGGCTGGGTCGACGCCGTGGCCCCCGAGGGCAAGGTGATCATCAACACGGGGATGATGTTGGAGGTCCTCTCCAACGGCGTGATCCCGCCGGGGATCCACCGCGTCGTCGCCGACCCGACCTACACGGGTGAGCGGTACAGCGTCGTCCAGTTCTGCCACCCCACGCCGTGGACGATCCTCGCGCCCATGCCCTCCTGCTGCACGCTCGACACGCCCCAGCGCTACGGCGCCATCGAGGCCGGTGACAAGCTCGACGAGGTCCTCTACCAGATCAACCTCGTGGAGGATGCAAGACGAGTCGAGTAGCGACCAGCCGGTGGGAAGGGCCAAGGGCAAGGTCGCCACGAGGCGGAGCGGGTCGGTCGGTGCCGCCACGCTCCCGCGCGTGGTGGCCGAACGACTGTCCGAGGCGATGGGTCCCATCCTCTGACTGTCGAGGCGATGGGTCCCACATGCGGGACCCATCGCCTCGACTCGGCTCCGGTGGGACCTATCGCCTCGCAGGAGGAGTGCAGCGGCGCCGCTCGGTTGTCGCCGCGGCTCTTGGCCTTATCTCACCCCAGGAGCTGGTAGCTGGGGTTGAGGATGGCGAGTCGGGTCTTGTGGATGCCGACGGTGCCCTCGACCGACATGCGGGTGCCGACGGCGGGCACGAGGACGTGCAGGATCTCCTCGGTGGCGTACGCGCTCGACGAGAGGTTGTCGGATGCGAAGACGGCCAGCGCGGTCGGCTTGCCGAGTCGCTGGTGCTCCAGCTCGTGGCTGTGCAGGGGGTCGCCGAGGAGTGAGCGCTTCAGGCGGTAGCCGACGCTGTCGTCGGGCATCGGGATCGTCGTCCCCGCCGGCGCCGGCTGCGGGGCTCGGAAGGTGTTCGCGCCGATCGCCGGATCGCCCTGCACGTCGAGGCCCGTCTCGGTCGCCATCGGCGGTGAGCCTACGAGGCGGTCGCACCCTCTCGCGACGGTAGGGTCAGCGACCGTGCTGAGCGGCGAGGTGGACCCGGCCACCCTCCTGGAGACCTGCGGTGAGACCCCCTCGTTCGTCTGCCGCGAGGTGCTCGAGCGGACCGACTCGGTGGGCCTGGCCGGGGCCGTCGACTGGATCTTCGCGAAGCCGGTGACGATCGCGTTCATCCTGATCGTCGCCTGGGTGGTGGTGCGGATCCTCGACCGGATCATCGATCGCTTCGCGCGGTCGATCGCCGGAGGCGCCGAGCCGACCCGGAAGATCAAGGGCGGCCTGCGACGCACCCCGATCGTCCACACCCTGCCGGAGGGCACGCTCGACTCGGGGGCGCCCTCGCTCCGAGCGGCGCCCCGCGCGGAGACGCTGGGACACGTGCTGCGGTCGATCGCGGCCGCGGCGGTCTGGAGCATCGCTGTCCTCACGGTGCTGGGGGAGCTCGGCATCAACCTCGGCCCGCTCATCGCGGCGGCGGGGATCGCCGGCGTCGCGCTCGGCTTCGGCGCGCAGAGCCTCGTCAAGGACTTCCTGGCGGGGATCTTCCTCCTTGTCGAGGACCAGTACGGCGTCGGCGACATCATCGACATCGGCGAGGTGAGCGGCACCCTGGTGACCGGCACGGTCGAAGGCGTGTCCCTGCGCGCGACCCGGCTCCGCTCGACGAACGGCACCGTCTGGCACGTCCCCAACGGCACGATTCTCCGCGTCGGCAACATGAGCCAGCAGTGGGCCCGGGCGCTGCTCGACGTGTCCGTGGTCTACGGATCCGACCTCGACCTGGCCCAGGCCGTCATCAAGCGAGCCGCCGACGAGGTCTGGCAGGACCCGGCGTGGTCGGAGGAGGTGCTCGAGGAGCCCGAGCTCTGGGGCGTCGAGAACCTGGCCCCGGAGGGCGTGACCATCCGGCTCGTCGTGAAGACGCAGCCGGCCGAGCAGTTCCGCGTCCTGCGTGAGCTGCGAGCGCGCATCAAGGCGGCGCTCGACGAGGCCGGCGTCGACATCGCGACCACGCAGCGCACGCTCGTGATGCAGCGCGAACCCGGCTCGCCAGCCTCCCCCTCGGACGAGGACCCCGACGCGGGTTAGCTCTCCGGAGCGAGGGTGACCGCGACAGTGAAGCTGCCGCCGACCTGGGTCGTCAGGTCCGTGACGACGCCGGCGGCCGTGAGGTCGTCGACTACCAGCGCGAGGGCCGCGAGGCGCGCGGCGGTGTCGGTGACGACGACGCGCTCGATTGGTGCCCGCATCGAGCGCTTGCCCTCGGACTTCGCTCGGCGCAGCTCGGTGAGGACGTCGGCGGCCGCCCGGAGGGGGAGCGGATCGGCGTCTGCTGCCGCCGTCCGCAGCGGCCCGGCGTCGGGCCAGGCGGAGCGGTGGATCGATCCGGGCCGCCACCACGACCACACCTCTTCGGTGACGTAGGGCAGGAAGGGCGCGAACAGCTTCAGGAGCGCCTCGAGGGCGAGGCCGAGGGCGGCCTTGGCCGACTCGGCCCCGGCTCCCTCGGCGTAGGCGCGGTTCTTGACCAGCTCGAGGTAGTCGTCGCAGAAGGACCAGAAGTGCGCCTCCGTGCGCTCGAGGGCCCGCGCGTAGTCGAAGCGGTCGAAGGCCGCCGTGGCCTCCTCGACGAGCCCCGCCAGCTCGGTGAGCATGGCCCGATCGAGCGGCGCGGTGATCGCGCCGGCGCCGGCGCCGAACCCGAGGGCGAACTTCGACGCGTTGAGCAGCTTGATGGCGAGCCGGCGCCCGATCTTCATCTGCCCCTCGTCGAAGGCCATGTCCATGCCCGGCCGGCCGTTGGCGGACCAGTAGCGCACCGCGTCCGCGCCGTACCGCGCGAGGAGGGCGACCGGGTCGTCGGCGTTGCCGGCCGACTTCGAGAGCTTCTTGCGGTCGGGGTCGACGATGAAGCCGGAGATGGCGGCGTTGGCCCAGGGCAGCGAGTCGTGCTCGTAGTGGCTGCGCACGACCGAGCTGAACAGCCAGGTGCGGATGATCTCGTGGGCTTGGGGGCGCATGTCCATCGGGAACGTGCGCGCGAAGAGGTCGGGGTCGTCCTCCCACCCGCACACGATCTGTGGGCTGAGCGACGACGTGGCCCAGGTGTCCATCACGTCGGGGTCCGCCGCGAACCCCGTGGGCTGGTTGCGCTGGGACTCGTCGTAGCCGGGCGGCACCGCGGTCGTGGGATCGACGGGGAGCGAGACCTCGTCGGCCAGGATCGGCGAGAGGAAGTCGGTGACGCCGTCGGCGTCGATCGGGTACCAGACGGGGAAGGGCACCCCGAAGAAGCGCTGCCGGGTGATGTTCCAGTCACCGATGAGGCCGTTCACCCAGTTCTCGAAGCGCACCCGCATGAAGTCGGGCCACCACGTGAGCTCCTTGCCGCGGGCGAGCATCTCGTCCTTGGGGGGGTAGCGGATGAACCACTGCTGGCTGGTGACGATCTCCAGGGGGCGCGTGCCGTTCTCCCAGAACTTCACGGGGTGGGTGATCGGGCGGATGTCGCCGTCGATCCGTCCGGCCTCGGTGAGCAGCTCGACGATGCGGGCCTGCGCCTGCTTGACCGTCTTGCCGGCCAGCTCGTCATAGGTGGCCTGCGCGGCCCCGAGGTCGGTGGCCTCCCACCCGGGGTCGCCCCAGGTGATCGGCCGCAGCCGACCGTCGCGCTGCACGATGGCACGCACCGGCAACGACAGCTCGCGCCACCACGTGACGTCCGTGGTGTCCCCGAAGGTGCAGATCATCGCCACACCGGTGCCCTTGTCGGGATCCGCGAGCTCGTGGGCGACGATCGGCACCGACACGCCGAACAGCGGCGTGGTGGCGTGCTGCCCGAACAGCGGCTGGAAGCGAGCGTCGTCGGGGTGGGCGACGACGGCCACGCACGCGGGCAGCAGCTCGGGGCGCGTCGTGTCGATCAGCAGCGGACCGGAGGGACCGTCGAACACGAGCTTGTGGTACGCCCCCGGCAGCTCCTTGTCGGTGAGCTCGGCCTGCGCCACCGCCGTGCGCATGTCGACGTCCCAGAGGGTGGGCGACTCGGACCGGTAGGCGAGGTCACGCTGGACGAGCCGCAGGAAGCCGCGCTGCGAGGTGCGCACGGCCTTCGTCCCGATGGTCGTGTACGTGTGCTCCCAGTCGACGGACAGCCCGACGGTGGCCCAGAGGTCGTGGTAGGCGGCCTCGAACTCGGGGACGACCTCCTCGCACAGCTCGATGAAGTTCGGCCGGCTGATGGGGAGGGCCCGCGCCTTGGGATCGACCTTCTCGGGCCGCCGGAAGTCGGGGTCGTAGGGCAGGGTGGGGTCGACGATGGTGCCCGTGAGGAGCTGGACGCGGCGCTCGACGTTGAGGCCGTTGTCGTCCCAGCCCATCGGGTAGAAGACCTCCTTGCCGCGCATCCGCTGGTAGCGGGCGACGAGGTCGGTGTGGGTGTAGCTGAACACGTGGCCGGGGTGGAGCGACCCGCTGACCGTCGGCGGTGGGGTGTCGATCGAGAACACCTCGGCCCGGGTCTTCGTGCGGTCGAACCGGTAGGTGCCCTCGGCGTCCCACCGCTCGCGCCACTTGGACTCGAGCCCGTCGAGGGAGGGCTTCTCCGGGATCGTCGTCACGGCGGGCAGGGTAGTGGCGCACTTCACAGGGCCCGAAGTCGGTACCAGCGGTAGCGTCCCGCCCATGGGGGAGACGATGGACCCGCCCGCCTCGGGCCGTCCGCCGGTGGCGCAGCTCGTGCCTCCGGAGGAGTGGCCTGACCCCCATCCGCACTACCACCGGATGCGCACCGACACGCCGATCCTGGCCGTCCCGGAGTGGGACGAGTACGTGTTCACCCGCTGGGCGGACTGCGAGCGGATCCTCCGCGACCCGACCATGAGCTCCGACCCGACGCACCGTCGGCTCGAGATCCCCACGATGGAGCTGGCCGAGGGCATGGAGCGGCCGCGCTCGATGCTGATGATGGACCCACCGGACCACACGAGGCTGCGCAAGCTCGTGAGCAAGGCGTTCACGCCGCGCACCGTCGAGCAGCTGCGCCCCCACGTCGCCGAGCTGGCTCACTCGATGCTCGACGAGGTCGACCCCGCCGGCTTCGACCTGATCGACGCGCTCGGCTTCCCGCTGCCCGTCACGGTCATCTGCGAGCTGCTGGGGGTGCCGGCCGAGGACCGTCACCTGTTCGGACCGTGGAGCTCCGACGCCTCCCGGATGCTGGACGCCGACCTCGACGAGGCCACCATCCAACGCGGCCTCATGGCCTTCATGCAGCTGGTCAACTACTTGAACGGCATCTTCGAGGAGCGGCGGGCCGCGCCTCGTGACGACCTCCTGTCGGCGCTGCTCGCCGCCGAGGAGGAGGGGGACCGCCTGTCCGAGGAGGAGCTGCGCTCGACGGTCGTGCTGCTGTTCGTTGCCGGTCACGAGACCACCATGAACCTGATCGGCAACGGCACCGTCGCACTCATGCGCCAGCGAGGTGAGTGGGACCGGCTGGTGGCCGACCCAGGCCTGGCGCCCGGCGCGGTGGAAGAGCTGCTGCGCTACGACGGTCCGGTGCACCTCACGGGCCGCACCGCCACCGTCGACACGGAGGTCGGCGGCGTCGCCATCGAGGCGGGCCAGGGCCTGATCACCCTGCTGGCGGCGGCCAACCGGGATCCGGAGCGCTTCCCGGACCCGGATCGCCTCGACATCACCCGACCGGACAACCAGCACCTCACCTTCAGCCACGGCATCCACTACTGCCTCGGTGCGGCGCTGGCTCGGCTCGAGGGCCAAGAGGTGTTCAAGGCTCTGACCCAGCGGTTCCCCACGCTCGAGCTGGTCGAAGAGCCGGTGCACCGCGAGCACTTCGTGCTGCGGGGCTATCGCGCCGTGCACGTCGCGGCTCCCTGAAGTCGGTCGGTCCGCGCGGGCCGATCGGCCATGATCTGCGGGTGACACACGACGTGCCGACCCCCGGGCTCGAGGAGCTGCAGCTCTACGACACCCGCACGCGCCAGGTGCACCGCTTCGAGCCGCTGCACCCACCGACGGTCGGCATCTACACCTGCGGACCGACCGTCTACGCCCCGCAGCACCTCGGCAACATGCGCAGCCAGCTCTTCCCCGACCTCCTGCGCCGGGTGCTCGCGGCCGCCGGCTACGAGGTCAACTACGTGACCAACATCACCGACGTCGGGCACCTCGTGTCGGACGCCGACGAGGGCGTTGACAAGCTCGAGCAGGCGGCCACCACCACCGGCCAGACGGCCGCCGAGATCGCCGAGCGCTACACCGCGCAGTGGGAATCGGACCGCCGGCGACTCGGCTGCCTCGAGCCGGACATCGAGCCGCGCGCGGCGAGCCACATCGCCGAGCAGGTCGCGATGATCCGCACGCTGGAGGAGCAGGGCCACACCTACCTCATCGACGACGGCGTCTACTTCGACGTGTCCACCTTTCCCCGCTACGCCGAGTTCGCCCGCCTCGACCTCGACGAGCTCGAGACCTCGGGCCGGGTCGAGCACGTCGAGGCCAAGCGGCACCCCGCCGACTTCGCGCTCTGGAAGCTGACGCCTCCCGGCGTGGAGCGGCAGCAGGAGTGGGACTCTCCCTGGGGTCGCGGGTTCCCGGGCTGGCACATCGAGTGCTCCGCGATGGCCACCAAGTACCTCGGTGACCGCTTCGACATCCACACCGGTGGCATCGACCACGTGCGCATCCACCACACCAACGAGGTGGCGCAGAGCGAGTGCGTGCTCGACGTGCACCCGTGGGTGGGCACGTGGATGCACAACGAGTTCCTCGATCTGGGCGGCGAGAAGATCTCCAAGTCGTCGGGACATGTGCTCGTCGTCGACTCGCTCGTCGAGCGCGGCATCGATCCGCTCGCGTTCCGCTACTTCTTCCTCCAGGCCCACTACCGCCAGCAGCAGGCGTTCAGCTGGGAGGCGGTGGACGCGGCGGCCACCGCGCACCGCCGCCTGGTCGGCCATGCGGTGGCCGCGCGCGACGCGGGAGGTGCGCCGGACGCGGCCCAGACCGAGCCGTACCGCCGTCGCTTCTGGGCGGCGCTCGCCGACGACCTCAACGCCCCCCAGGCGCTCGCGGTCCTGTGGGAGGCCGTGCGCGACGACACCCTCTCGCCCGCCGACCGCTGGGCGGTGCTCGAGGACGCCGACCGCGCCCTCGGGTTCGGGCTGACCGACGCCGAGGCCCCCGACGCCGACGAGAGCGGCTCCGACCCCCGCATCGACGCCCTGGTCGCGGACCGGGAGGCGGCCCGTGCCACCAAGGACTTCGCGACCTCGGACCGGATCCGCGACGAGCTGGCCGCCGAGGGGATCGAGCTCGTCGACACCCCCGCGGGCCCCACGTGGCGGCGCCGCTGAGCCGTTCCCCGCGCTCGACTTGAGCGTGCCGTGGTCGACGTGGCTATCGTGGAGCGGTTGTTACCGACCGGTAACTTGACGCTGCTCCCACATGAGGTGTGCTCCCCATGGCCGAGTTCTCCCTTCAGCTCAACGACGACCAGCTGCAGCTCCAGAGCTGGGTCCACGAGTTCGCTGACACCGTGCTGCGCCCGGCGGGTGAGGAGTGGGACGAGCGCGAGGAGACGCCCTGGCCCATCATCCAGGAGGCCGCCAAGATCGGCCTGTACGGCATGGACTTCATGGCCAACGCGCTCATGGGCGACCCGACCGGTCTCACGCTCCCCGTCACCATGGAGGAGCTCTTCTGGGGTGACGCCGGCATCGCGCTGTCGATCTTCGGCTCCGGCCTGGCCGCCGCCGGCATCGCCGGCACGGGGACACCCGAGCAGGTCGTGGAGTGGGTGCCGCAGTGCTACGGCGACGCCGACGACGTGAAGCTGGGCGCCTTCTGCGTGTCCGAGCCCGACGCCGGCTCGGACGTGAGCTCCCTGCGCACCCGCGCGGTCTACGACGAGGCCAAGGACGAGTGGGTCATCAACGGCACCAAGGCGTGGATCACCAACGGCGGCATCGCGAACGTCCACGTCGTCGTCGCCTCGGTCGACCCCGAGCTCAAGGGCCGGGGGCAGGCGAGCTTCATCGTGCCGCCGGGCACGCCCGGTCTCTCGCAGGGCCAGAAGTACAAGAAGCACGGGATCCGCGCTTCGCACACAGCCGAGGTCGTGCTCGATGACGTACGCGTGCCGGGGTCCTGCCTCCTGGGTGGCAAGGAGCGGCTCGACGCCAAGCTGGCCAAGGCCCGCGACCACCAGAAGACCGGCGAGAAGCAGCCGGCCATGGCCACCTTCGAGAGCACCCGACCGGCCGTTGCTGCGATGGCCATCGGCATCGCCCGGGCCGCCTACGAGTACGCGCTCGGCTACGCCAAGGAGCGCCAGGCCTTCGGCAAGCCGATCATCATGAACCAGGCCATCGCGTTCATGCTGGCCGACATGGCCACCGAGATCGACGCCTCGCGGCTGCTCGTGTGGCGGGCCGCGTGGCTGGCCAACAACGGCGGCTACACCAACGCCGAAGGCTCGATGTGCAAGCTCAAGGCCGGCCGCACCGCCACCTGGGTGACGGAGCGGGCCATCCAGATCCTCGGCGGCTACGGCTACGTCCGCGAGTACCCGGTCGAGCGCTTCCACCGCGACGCCAAGATCATGGACATCTTCGAAGGCACCGAGCAGATCCAGCAGCTCGTGATCTCGAGGGCGATCAGCGGCCTCCGAATTGAGTAGCTGACCTGGGCAAACGCGACTTGGGGCTGACGGGCGGAGCGGGAGGTCAGCGTCGCCGCCGGATCGTCAGGTACTACTCCGGTACTGCTTTCTGCGCCGACTTGGCCACCAAGGGGTCACCGACCATGAGACGAACCCCGCCGATACTGGCGTCTGAGTTCACTGGAAGGCGCCACGGCAGCCCCTCAAAGATCGCCGGCATCTGCGCCACGACACTCACGCTGCCGCGTCGAGTCTCCTGTGGCGTGCACTCGCTAGAGGAGACCGGCCGGGTCGATCGAATCGCTCTAGCGATCTCGAGGGCGTTGTCTGGCAGGGAATCGGCCGCGCAGCGGGGTTGGCGATCTTAGATTGCAGTGTGCAAGTGTTGTCGTATGCACGAGATCGATGGCGGCGTCGAGGATGTCACCGATGCCCTGTTGTCGGCATCAAGGTCTCTGGTGGCGGTTGCCTCTCGGTCGCTCGCACCCATGGGCGCCGTGACCCTCCCTCAGTACCGGGCGCTGGTCGTGCTGCAGAGTCGCGGGCCGCAGTCTGCCCAGCACCTGGCCACGGAGCTGGGTGTCGCCCCATCGACGGCGACCCGGATGTGCGACCGCCTCGTCGCCAAGCACCTGATCGAGCGCGAGCCGTTCGCGGGCGATCGCCGCGAGGTCAGGCTGCGGGTGACCAGGGCCGGTAGGGCGATCGTGACGGACGTCAGTCGCCGTCGCCGGCGTGAGCTCCGGAAGATCGTGACGGCGATGCCGGCAAGGGATCGCGCCGCGCTGGTGCGCGCACTCGAGTCCTTCAATCGCGCGTCTGGTGAGGTTCCTGAGGACCGCTGGTACCTGGGATGGGCGTGACGGCGTCGCTCCGGCCGGCGGTGGCCCGGGCAGCTCGGATCCGTGACCAGCGCACGCTGGCCCTGGCCGCCGTCACGGGGCTCATGACTGGCGTCGGTGTCGCGGGGTTCGAGTGGATCACGCGATCGCAGGTCTTCGAGCGGCTGCTGGAGTTACCCCTCCTCGTGCAGGCGGGCGCGCTGGTGGTCGGGCTCGCGACGGCAGCTCTCATCTTGCGGTTCGTGGCCGGGGCGGCGTCGCCGGCGACGTCCGACGAGTACATCCGGAACTTCCATGACCGCGATCGGCACCTGCCCCTGCGCCCGGTGCTCGGCCGTCTCCTCGCCGGCGCGGCGACGCTCGGCTCTGGTGGAGCGCTCGGCTACGAGGGCCCGTCGCTGTACCTCGGGGCGAGCGTGGGAACGGCCATCCAGTCCCGACGGCCGAAGTGGTTCTCCCGGGCCGAGAGCAAGGTCTTGATGGTGGCGGGCGCCGCCGCGGGCGTGGCGGCGATCTTCAAGGCCCCGGCGACCGGTGCGATCTTCGCGTTGGAGGTGCCATACCGGGACGACACCGCCCGACACATGCTCCTGCCTGCCCTGGTCGGCGCCGCGACCGGCTACCTCGCCTTCGTCGGGCTCCTCGGCACCCAACCCCTGTTCGAGGTCGATGGCTCTCCGCCCTTCGACCTGCGCGAGCTCGGTGGTGCGGCGCTGCTGGGGCTGGTGTGCGGCATCGGCGCCCGTGGGTTCGCCTACCTCATCACCCACGCCAAGCAGATCGCCGTGACCGTGAACCCCTGGGTTCGGACGCTCGCGTCCGGCCTGACGCTTGCCGGCCTGCTCCTCGCATCGGAGGCGGTCCTCGGCGAGGGCCTGTCGAGTGGCTCGGGCTACCGGACGCTGGCGTGGGTAGCCGAGCCCGGTCACAGCCTCGGCTTGGTGGTCGCCCTGCTGTGCTTTCGGGTGGCCGCCACCACCGCCACGGTGGCTGGTGGTGGCGTGGGGGGGCTGTTCATCCCCTTGGTGATCGCCGGCGCGCTCGTCGGCGACGCCGGCGCGATCGCGATCGGCGACACCACCAACCTGTTCCCGCTGATCGGAGTCGCCGCGTTCCTGGGCGCCGGCTACCGAACTCCGCTCGCGGGGGTGGTGTTCGTCGCGGAGGCGACCGGGCGGCCCGGGTTCATCGTGCCCGGGCTGATCGCGTCGGTCGCGTCGCAGCTCGTGATGGGCGACGTGTCCGTCTCGCCGTACCAGCAGGCGGGGCGGCGCGGGCACCTCGAACGACGGTTCCTGCTCCCGCTGAGCGCGGTGATCCGCGCCGATGTGCTCACCGTCCCTCCCGACGCGTCGCTGCGCGAGTTCTACGAGCACCACCTCCTGCTGACCCGCGAGACCAGCGTCCCGGTGCTCGACGGCCACCGATACCTCGGGATGATCAGCAGCGAGACCCTGCGCAACCGCCCGCCCGAGACGTGGGCCGACACCGCGGTGCGCGACGTGCTCGACTCGACATGGCCTGACGCACGACCTGAGTGGACGTTGGAGACGGCCCTGCGCGCCATGGAGGGCGCGGACGTCGACGCCCTGCCCGTCCTCGACGACGGCGCCTCCTTCATCGGCATCGTGACCACCGCCGACATCGTCCGCCTCGACGAGATCCTGGATGCCGCCGACGTCGAGGGCTGACCGGGCCCTCACCGGCCGCGGGCCCTCGACGAGGCCCGTTCCGGGCTCCGATGCCGTCGGGTTTGAGATGCTGGCCGAGCTCCTATCAGCCGGGGATCGGGCAGGTCGCCTTCACCGTGGCGGGCGCGCCCATGCCGGTGTCGACTGACGACGGCGCGCTCACCTCGGATCCCGTCGCCATCGACCACCACATCACCGTGGCGAGCGGGTGGCCGGCGCTGGGCTGACCACCGGGCGCAGCGGTGCCGAGGCGAGCTCCCGCATCCCGTCCTCGAAGGTCACCTCGGCGACGAAGCCCAGGTCTTCGGCGGCGCGCGCCGGCGACGCCACGACATGGCGCACGTCGCCCGGCCGGTAGCCGCCGACGACCTCGGGGCTGTGCCCACTCGGGGTTGCCAGCACCGTCGCCATCTCCAGCAGGGTGCGGGGCTGGCCGCTCGCCACGTTGAGCGCTCTGCGGACGGCCTCAGGGGCGCGCAGGGCGAGCACGTTCGCCCTGGCGACGTCGTGGACGTGCACGAAGTCGCGGACCTGGCCGCCGTCCTCGAAGACCTGTGGTCGCTCGCCACGCTCGACGGCGCTGCGGAAGATGCTCGCCACGCCGGCGTAGGGCGTGTCCTGCGGCATCCCCGGCCCGTACACGTTGTGGTACCGCAGCGCGATGGCCGAGGTGCCCGCGTGCTCCCGTTCGAAGGCCTGGAGAAGATGCTCCTGGTGCACCTTCGTCGCCGCGTAGACGTTGCGGGGGTCAACAGGAGCCGACTCGTCCACCAGGTCCCACTCCAGATCCTCGCCACAGACGGGGCACGGCGCCTCGTACTGGCCGGCGGCCAGGCGAGCCGTCGGTCGGGGCCCCGGTCGCACCACGCCGTGCTCAGCGCACCGGTAGCGGCCCTCGCCGTAGACCACCATGCTGCTGGCCAGGACGATGCGGCCCACGAAGCCCGACGCGTGCAGCGCACCGAGGAGTGCCGCGGTGGCCACGTCGTTGTGGTGCACGTAGGCGGTCACGTCGGCGAAGTCGACGCCGAGGCCGACCATGGAGGCCTGGTGGCAGACCGCGTCGATCCCCTTCACGGCCGCCCGCGCCACCGCCGGGTCCGCCAGGTCGGCCCACCGGTGCTCCACCCCGCTCGGCAGCCCCTCCGGGACAGTGTGGTGCGCGGCCGGGTGGAGGACGTCGACGACTAGCACCTCATGGCCCTCGTCGACGAGCCGGTCGACGATGTGCCGACCGATGAAGCCCGCTCCGCCGGTCACGAGCGCTCGCACCTCAGCTCCCCGGATCCAGGGGGAGCCACACGGTGAAGCACGCGCCGCCGTCCTCGTTGCGGACCGTGATCCGTCCGCGGTGCGCCTCGACGAACGATCGGGCGATGGCGAGCCCCAGCCCCGCGCCACCCCCGGGGCTGCGAGCGGGGTCGCCGCGGAAGCCGGCGTCGAAGATCCGCGGCAGCACCTCCTCCGGCACCCCACCGCCGCCGTCGGCGACGGAGACGAACGCATCGGCTCCGTCCCGCCCGACCTCGACGATCACCGAGCCGTCAGCCGGGGTGTGGCGCACCGCGTTCTCGAGGATGTTCCGCAGAGCGCGCGTGAGCTCAGGGGCGGATCCGGTGAGGTCGGTGCCGGGGCTGCCGATCCGTCCCTCGAGGCGCACGCCCTTGGCTACCGCCACCGGTGCCAGCCCGGCGATGGCGTCAGACACGAGGTCGGTCAGGGACAGCCGCTCGAGCTCGAGCCGGATGGCCCCCGCCTGGGCCCGGCTGAGCTCGAAGAGATCGTCGATCAGGCGCGCGAGCTGCTCGACCTGGTCGCGCATGGCGCGGTGGTACCTGGCCACGATGGCCGGGTCGTCGGCCAGGCCGTCCTCGAGCGCCTCGGTCATGGCGCGCAGTCCGGCAAGGGGGGTGCGCAGGTCGTGGGACACCCACGCCACCAGCTCCCGGCGCGACTGCTCCACGAGGCGCTCGCGCTGCCGAGCCTCCTCGAGTCGCACGGACGCGAGCTCGAGCTCTTGTCCGAGTCGCGCGAGCTCGGCGTTGGCTGGGCGCAGCACGTGTGGGGTCGTGGAGCCGTCGCCGATGTCTCTCGCCACCTCGATGAGCTGGTCCGTCGTCCGGGCGAGCCGCTCGCCGGCCAGGATGGCCACGACGGCCCCGGCTGTTCCTCCCGCCAGGAGCAGCACCGCCAGGGCCGCGAGGTCGTGGGAGGAGTAGAACATCGCCCGCGCGCCGAGCCATGCGCCGACGCTCACGATGGCGGCCGTGCCGCCCGCGAGGAGGGCCAGCTGCACGACGACGGACGCACCTCGCGCCCGGCGAACCACCCAGCTCATCAAGAGGCCGCCGCAGGCGGCGGTGCCGAGGGCCCAGGCCAGCAGGGCCACGACGTCGCCGCTGCCCATCGCCGCGCGGCGCGCGACGACGCTGGCGCTGAGGACGCCGACCGCCGCCACGCCGAGCGCGGTCCGCCGCGCGTTCATCCGTCCCACCGGTAGCCCACCCCCCAGACCGTGGCGAGCCTGGTGGGGCTGGACGGATCCGCTTCGATCTTCTCCCGCAGCCGTCGCACGTGCACCGTGACGGTGGACGCGTCCCCGTACGTGTAGCCCCACACGTGCTCGAGCAGCTCGTCGCGCCGGTGCGCGACCCTGGGGCGCTCCATGAGGTACACGAGGAGCTCGAACTCGCGCACGGTCAGCTCCACGGTGCGACCGGCGATCGTCACGATCCGGGCGGCGACGTCGACGGTCAGGTCGCCGGCGTCGAGCTTCGTCGCCGTCGGACGGGGCGATCGAGGCTCGCGGGACCGGCGGAGGACCGCCTTCACGCGGGCGACCAGCTCCCGCGGGGAGACGGGCTTGGCAAGGTAGTCGTCGGCCCCGAGCTCGAGGCCCACGATGCGGTCCTCCTCCTCCCCGCGGGCGGTGAGCATGATCACGGGGACAGGTGCCGCGGCGCGTAGCCGACGGCACACCTCCAGCCCGTCCAGCGACGGGAGCATGAGGTCGAGCACCACGAGGTCGGGCGCGTCGGCCAGGGCCGCCGCGAGGCCACGCGCGCCGTCGTCCTCCCACCGCACGTGGTAGCCGTCCCGCTCGAGGTAGGCGACCAGCACCTCGGCGACGGTCGCGTCGTCCTCGACCAGCAGGACGTTGCCGGGAGCCGCGTCCGTCACCAGTGGGTCCTCACGAAGAAGGGGATCGCCATCGCCCACCCCATCTGGACCCAGAGCCAGCTCCGCACCGCTCCAGCGTCCCACTCGGCGGCCGCCAGGACACCGGCAGGCAGCAGGCACAGCGCGAAGGGGAGCCAGATCCGCTCCACCTCTCCCTTGGACATGCCGCTCAGGTTCGCCAGCACGACGATGGCCAGCACCGGGACGAGGAGGATCGCGAGGTGTCCGGTGTCGGAGTCGCCGCGGATCACGCGCACCAAGCCGGCGATCGTGGCGGGTCCGACGACGAGGGCGAGCCCGGCCAGGTTGGCGAGCAGGAAGTAGCCGTAGGGGCGGACCGACGCGACGCTCTCCAGGTACTCCCGACGGGTGGTGAGCAGCCCGTCGACCCACCAGAACCCGGCCGCCGCCGTGACGGCGAGCACCACCGCGCCCACGGTGGCGGCCACAAGCAGCGGTCGGATGCGACGGCGGTGCACCGCGATCGCGAACGGGAGGAGCACGAGCAGCGCGCTGCCATAGGACAGCAGGAGGGAGAGAGCGAAGACGGCGCCACCGGCGAAGGCGAGCGCGTCGCCGCGAGGGCCGGCTCGACCCGTGGCCAGCACGACGCACGCCACCCCCCACAGCGCGACGCCAGCGAAGAGCGCATCACCCGTCGACGCCACGTACACCGCGGCGGGCGCCACCACGATGAAGGGCAAGGTGCGCCGGGCCATCGCCTCGCCGGCCAGCTCCCGAACCGTCAGGAGCAGGGCCGGCACCGCCGACGCGCCGCCCGCGATCACCAGGGCGGCTGCCGCGCCACTGCCGCCCACCCCAACGGAGCCCATGCCCCACAGCAGCAGCACCAGGCCCGGCGGATGGCTCCGGACGTGGGTCCCGTACTGGTCGATGCGATCGGTGAACGTCTGGAGGAACTCGCGGGGGGAGCTCACCTGCCCGACGTCGAGCAGGTAGTGGCCCCGCAGCTCCATCGGACGCGTGAGCCCCGACGCCCCATCGACGAGGGCCAGCGCCACCGCCCACGCGACCGCCGCGGCGGCGCCGAGGACGAGGAGCCGGGACCAGCGCAGGGACGCGGCGGCCTTCGGCAGCTGCGTCACCAGCACGGCCCCAACCGCCAGTGGGACGAGCATGGGCACGAGCCCACCGGGAGGTCCGAGGCGGCCGCGCCCGATCAGCGGTGGGGCGAGGATGCGGAGGCGAACGCCGTCGTCGAGCAGCGCCTGTCCCCATCGGTTCGCCACCAGCACCAGGAGCCCGACGCCGAGCACCGTAGGCACGATCCGCACGCTGCGGACCGGCCCCGTCGGCACGTCGAGTGCCGGTAGCGCACCGGTGCTGGTCACGGCCGGAACCTACCGGCGCGCCATGCCCGGCTCGACGGCGGCGCAGCGGTGTTTCGCAGATCGTAAGCCGGTTCGCGGGCGGCTCGAGCCGCGCCGTCGGTACGTTCGCCGCGGTGATCGATGTGGTCCTGCCCGTGCTCGACGAGGCGGCTGCGCTGCCCGGCGTGCTGGCCTCCCTCCCACCCGGCTACCGCCCGATCGTCGTGGACAACGGATCCTCCGACGGATCGGGAGCGCTGGCGCGGGCGCTCGGCTCGACGGTCGTCGACGAGCCGCGGCGTGGCTTCGGCGCCGCCTGCGCCGCCGGACTGGCGGCCGCCGAGGCCGACATCGTGTGCTTCATGGACTGCGACGGCAGCCTGGACGGTGCCGACCTGCCTCGCGTCACCCTGCCCGTGGCGTCGGGTGCACAGGACCTCGTGCTCGGGCGACGGCGGCCGGCGGCGGGGTCGTGGCCCGCGCACGCGGCGATCGCCAACCGGGCTTTGGCGGCGGGGGTGCGGCGGCGCACCGGTCTGCCCCTGAGCGACCTGGGACCGATGCGAGCCATGCGGCGCACCGCGCTCGTCGACCTCGGCATGACCGACCGCCGCTTCGGGTGGCCCCTGGAGATGGTCCTGCGAGCCGCGCAGGCCGGGTGGCGCGTCCTCGAGGTCGACGTGCCGTACGCGCCCCGGACCGGACGCTCGAAGGTGACCGGCACGGCTCGCGGCACGGTACGCGCCGTGCTCGACATGCAGCGCGTGGGCCGCGCGCTGCGATGAGCCGGATCGTCACCATCGCCGTGCTCGCGAAGGCGCCCGTGCCCGGACGGGTCAAGACGCGCCTGTGCCCGCCCTGCACACCAGACCAAGCCGCCGCGCTCGCCCGCGCTGCGCTGGAGGACACCCTCGACGCGACCAGCGCGGTGCCAGGGACTCGCGCGGTGCTCGTGTTCGATGGCGAGCCCTCGGGATGGTCGGATCGCGGGATCGACGTCGTCCCGCAGCGTGGGCAGGGTCTCGACGAGCGGCTGGCCGCCGCGTTCACGGACATGGGAGGACCGACCGTGCTGGTGGGGATGGACACGCCCCAGGTCACCACCCTCCACCTGGCTTCCGCCGTGGCGCAGCTCCGGACGCCGGGCACCGGGGCCGTGCTGGGCCCGGCGATCGACGGGGGCTACTGGCTCGTCGGGCTCCCCGGTCCTGACGACGACGCGTTCCTCGGCGTGCCGATGAGCACGGCCACCACCGGTGCGGAGCAGCTCGCCCGCCTGCGCGGCCAGGGCCGGCGGGTGGAGATCGCGCCCGTGCTGCGCGACGTCGATCAGTGGGACGACGCCGTTGCGGTCGCGGCCGAGGCGCCGACCACCCGCTTCGCGCACGCGGTCGCGACGCTGACGCAGGAGTCGCTTCCACCGATCGGGGTCGGCTGATGCTCCTGCACACGTCCACCGGCGCGGTGACGGGCGAGCACTGGATCGCACCGGCCGGCGCGGTCGACGCGCGTGTGCTGGCCGAGGCCCGCGGACCCGTCCTTGACGTCGGCTGCGGGCCGGGACGCCATGTGCGCCGCGCTGCTCGAGCGGGGCATCGTCGCCCTCGGGATCGACCTCACCCCGCAGCTGGTGGAGGCGGCACGCGTCCGGGGCGTCGACGCGCTGCAACGCTGTGTGTTCGGCCCCGTCCCGGCCAGCGGGCGCTGGCGGACGGTTCTCCTGCTGGACGGGAACGTCGGCATCGGCGGTGATCCGGTCGCCCTGCTCCGACGTGTGCTCGAGCTGCTCTCCAGCGATGGTCGTGTCCTGATCGAAATGGCTCCGCCAGGGGCCTCCCAGGCCGCCGAGCGGGCGCACGTCGAGATCGCGGGCGACCTCGGACCGAGCTTCGGGTGGCAGACGGTGGGAGCGGATCGGTTGGCGCACCACGCCGTCGCGGCCGGGATGCTCGTCGAGCGCGCATGGAGCGACGAGGGGCGGTGGTTCGGGTGGCTTCGAGCGGCGGCCTGATGCCGTTCCGATCGACGCTGCGCGACGAGCGCACCGCCGCGATCCTCGGTGTCGCCCTCGGGGTCAGCTTCTCCGTGTGCTTCGCGACGGGTCTGGTCTCCCACCTCGTGCAGGATCCCGGCGGCTGGTTCCACTGGCCCGCTCGGCCCGCCGGCCTCTACCGCGCCACGCAGGGACTGCACGTGATCGCCGGCATCGCGAGCATCCCGCTCCTCCTCGTGAAGCTCTGGGTCGTCTTCCCGAAGCTCTTCGATTGGCCGCCGGCCCGTTCGATCGCGCACGCGGTCGAACGCCTGGCTCTCCTGCCGCTGGTCGGGGGAGCGCTGCTCCTGCTCTTCACCGGTCTCGCCAACATCAACATCTACCGGCCCTGGGCGTTCTCGTTCCGCGCCGGTCACCTGGCCGCCGCCTGGGTGACGATGGGTGCGCTCGTCGTCCACATCGGCGCCAAGTGGGCGGTCAGTCGGGACGCTCTGAGGCGGCCATCCCCCCACCCGGTCGATCCGGGGCCCGCAGGCCTGACGCGGCGTGGTCTCCTGGGGGTGGCCTTCGGGAGCGCGGCCCTCGTCGCGCTGCTCACGGCCGGCCAGACGGTGCGCCCTCTCGCACGGCTCGCCGTCCTCGCTCCGCGCCGCCCGGACATCGGTCCGCAGGGCTTCCCGGTGAACCGCACCGCGGCGTCGGTCCACCTGGAGGCGGTCGACCTCCGTACCTACCGGCTGGTCATCGATGGCGCCGCCATCGGCTCGGCCCTGGAGCTCAGCTACGACGACCTGCTCGCCATGCGGCAGCACACCGCCACCCTCCCCATCGCCTGCGTCGAGGGGTGGAGCACCTCGCAGCGCTGGACGGGCGTGCCCGTCCGCGATCTGCTCGCCCGAGCCGGCGTTCCAGCCACGCGGGACTCGGTGGTGCACGCGATGCACGACAGCCAGCGACTGCGGACGGCACTCCTCAGTGCCGCCCACGCCGCCGATCCGGACACGCTGCTCGCCCTGCTCGTCAACGATGAACCGCTCGCGCCGGACCACGGGTTCCCAGCCCGTCTGATCGGCCCGAATCGCCCTGGTGTCCACCAGACGAAGTGGGTCGGCCGCATCGAGGTGCTGGCATGACGGAACCGGCCGGCCCCACCCCGCGAGCCTTCTGGGTCGGCTTGGGCCTCGGCCTCCTCCTGATGGCGTGGGGTGTCCGCCTCTACGTCGAGTCGACGCCGGACCTGGCCCGCCGGCTCGATCTGGCCAAGTGGCTCGTGGGCCTCGATCTCGCCCACGACCTGCTGCTCGCCCCGGCCGTCGTCGGCGTCGGCTACCTCGTCGGCCGAGCGGTGCCCCTGGGTGCCCGCGCCGCAGTGCAGGTGGCGCTCATCGCCACCGGGACCGTCCTGCTCGTCGGCCTCCTTCCGCTCATGGGTACGGCCGGCACGGCGAACGCGACGATCCAGCCCATCCGCTACGGCCCCGCGATCGCCGCCGTTATCGCGGTGATCTGGCTCGGCGCGACGATCGCCGCGCTGATCACCACCCGGCAGGGCAGAGGACGCCGATGAGGCTGAACGACGAACCGCTGGCGGCCGTCGCCGTCGTCGGCGGCTCTGGCCTCTACGAGCTGGCCGACGCCATCGACTCGATCGAGGTGGACACGCCCTGGGGTGTCCCCGCCCAGCCGTGCGATCAGCGGCCTCCGAATTGAGTAGCTGACCTGGGCAAACGCGAGCTGCGGCCGGAACGGGAAGCACGCGGAACCCTCCGCTACCGAACGGCGATGGAGGAGCGCACGTGAGCCGCCGGGCCGCCGAGCTCGTACGACCGCGAGCACATGTAGTGGAACCCGGGGGCACACGAGCGGGTACGTCAGGCCAGATTCCGAGGCCCTTGGCGATGAGGTCGACAGGACGCGTGTCCCGTCCGGGAGCACGCGGCGTAGGGATGCTGCCCGTGTCCGGCATCAATAACGTACACTTAAGTCTGCAACTGTACGAAAGGCCGCCGTGGGGACCGCAGGTGTCGAGGTGCCCATCCTGTGGCGAGGCAGGCGGGCGCGCGCGTTCGTGCCCACGGTTCTCGCCGAGCGCGCCCTGGAGCTCGGCGCTGAGACTGTTGCGCTGGCCGCCAGGGCACGAGCCTCCGTCGAGCACGGCGCCGAGAGCATGCCGGAGGACTACGCCGCACTCGCTCGGCTCCTGCTGCGCGCCGAAGGGGTCGCGTCTTCGTTCATCGAGGGGGTGACCGCCCCGGTGGTCGACATCGTGTTGGCCGAAGCCGGCGACGCCGGCGGGCCAGCGGCGGCCTGGGTCGCCGCCAATCTTGCCGCTGTGACGGAGGCACTCGACGAAGCACACGCCGGGCCGCTCACTGTCGACAGCCTGTGCCGGTGGCACCGGACGCTGATGACGGGTAGCCCAGCGCCCTCGCGCCACGTCGGTGTCGTCCGGGACGAACAAGGATGGATCGGCGGGACCTCGCCACTCGACGCTCATCTCGTGACGCCGCCGCCCGAGCGCGTACCGGACCTCCTCGACGACCTGGTCGCCTATGTCAACAGGACCGACATCGACCCGGTGAGCCATGCCGCCATCTCCCACGCACAGTTCGAGGTGATCCATCCCTTCGCCGACGGGAACGGCCGCGTCGGGCGCGTCCTCATCGCGTGGCTGCTCGTTCGTCGCCTCTCACTCGTGACGCCCCCGCCGGTCAGCACGCGCATCGCCGCGGACGTCGGGGGCTACAGCGCGGGGCTGGTGCTCTTCCGCCTCGGCGATCACGAGCGGTGGGTGCAGTGGTTCGCCGAGGCCGTGTCGGGCGCGGGTCGCACGCAACTGGAGCTGGTCGCCGCCGTGCAGGAGCTGCGCCACCGGTGGGTGGAGCGGCTGTCAGCACCAAGGGAGAGCGGACGGCGACTTCGGAGCAACGCCGCCGCGTGGCGTGCGCTCGATCTGCTCCCGCGGTACCTCGTCCTCACCGGGCCGGTGGTCGCTGTCGAGCTCGGCATTCCGTTGAAATCAGCGAGTGCGGCCCTGCGCGACCTCGCCGCCGCGGGCGTTCTGGTCGAACACGGGACGGTGCAGCCAGACGGGCCGGGTCGCCCGCGCCGGCTCTTCACGAGCCCCGAGCTGCTCGGGCTCGCCGGGTCCAACCCACTTCGGGGATGAAGGGCACGGAAGCACGAAGTCCAGCCAAGGCGGACGAAATCGCAGATCACGGACTCAGGTGAAACCCCTCCGGACGCATTTGGGCAGACCATTGACATCATCGAAGGCACCGAGCAGATCCAGCAGCTGGTGATCAGCCGGGCGATCAGCGGCCTGCGGATTGAGTGGCTGACCTGGGATCGTTTGCAACCCGGCACCGAACGCACGGTCAGCTGGCGGCGAGCCGTGGTGAGCTCCCCGCGTCTTGATCACTCGTCGGTGCCGAACTGCTCGGCGATGGCTGCGGCCTCTTCGTCCACCGTGTCGGCGTCGACTAGGCCGCTCGCATCGTTGACCAAGGTGTCGGTCCACGCCTCGAGGATGTCGGCCGCGACCCCGCTGTCGTACAGCGAGGCTCGGAGCTCTTCGAGCTTGGCCTGGTAGAGCGCCTCGAACTCTTCGTTCTCGTGGAACCGTTCGACCAGCACGTTGCTGCCGCCGAACGCCCCGCTACCAGGACCGCCGCCACCTCCTGCCGGGGGTTCGAACCCTTCGGGCAGGTCGCCTGGGTCGAACCCTTCCGGTAGCTGGCCGGGGTCGAACCCCTCGGGAAGCTGGCCTGGGTCGAACCCGCCTGGTGGTTGGGCGCCGCCCCCACCTCCGCCAAGGGCACCGAAGGCGAGGTTCATGTCCCAGGGAACGATCGTGAACTGCTCTGAGGTGAGGTCGTACCAGACGTAGGCGTTGTTGCCCGGCCCGTCGATGTCGTCGAAGTTCCCAACGAGGTCCATCATGGCGAGGTAGGTGGCGAAGGAGTCGACGTCGAGCCGGTCCGGAAGCTCCGACGCGAAGGTCGCATCGTCCGACTCGTTGAGGAACTCCAAGAACTCGATCAGCGGCGACAGATCGGTGAGGTCGTTGCCGCCCTCCTGATCGAAGACCTCCGTGTACTCGTCGGGGTCGTCGCCGCGGTAGGACCAGTCCCCGGTGCTCTCGGCCTTGTAGAGCGCCCCGTCCTCCTCGAAGGAAGCCTCCTGCCACTTGTCGTCGTCGGGGTGCTCCATCGCCAGCCGCAGCGTGGGTTCGCCGCCGTTGACGGTGAAGCTCGTGGACGCGGCCTGCTGGCTCGCCAGGCCGGCCTCCTCGAGGAGGCCGAGCGCGACCGCCTCGTTGAGCGCGGTCGCCGACCCGTTCGATCGCACGACGATGTCCTCGTAGCCCTGGTGGCTCTGACCGTCGACGAACTCATCGAGGCGGATCAGCCACGGGAGGCTCTCGGGCTCCTCGGCAGAGGAGCCACCGCCACCGCCAGGCCCACCGCCACCGCCGAAGCCGCCGGGCCCGCCTCCCCCGACACCGGCGAGCGACGAGTTCCCCTTCAACCGCATCCCGGCGTTCTCGAAGGTGGTGCCGTCGATGGTGACGGTCGCTTCCATCCAGGTCTTCTCGCCGGTGTCGGCGAGCTCCTCGATCAGCGCGTCGTAGTCGTCGGTGTCGAACTCGACGGAGATGTCGTGCACGACGGTGCTGTCGAACAGGGCGACGTCATCTCCGCTGCTGTCCGTTGAACCGCCTGCATCGGCGTTGCTGCTGCAGCCGACCATGATCAAGGTGGTCGCGGTGAGGGTGGCGATCAGAGGATGTCGAGACACGCGTGAGACCTCGTGGACGGTCGGGGGTGTCCATCAAGCCCTACGAACGTGTGAATCGTGTCCACATCGGTTGTGAGTTCTCTGAGGGCCGTCATCGCGAGCCCGAAGTCCTCTCGCAGGAAACTCACAGACTCGTGGCGTACACCCCAACGACACCGCCCAGTCACCCGTACGACCTCCGGAGTTCCCATGCCCGCGTCGGTTCCGTTCCTTCTCGATCTCATCGCCATCTCGATCTTGGCGTTCGGCCTCTACTTCCCGCGACACCACCGCAAGGACCTCGTCGTCGCCTTCTTCGGTGTCAACATCGGCGTGCTCGCCGTCGCCGAGGCGTTCACCTCGACCGCGGTGACGGCGGGGCTGGGCCTCGGTCTCTTCGGTGTCCTGTCGATCATCCGGCTCCGTTCGACCGAGCTCGACCAGCAGGAGGTCGCCTACTACTTCGTGGCGCTCGCCCTGGGCGTGCTCGGCGGCGTGCCGGTGACCCCCGAGTGGCTCTCCCCGGCCCTGATGGCGGCGCTGCTCCTGGCGCTCGCGGTGGCCGATCATCCGGCGCTGCTGGCGGGCTACCGGACGCAGAACATCACCCTCGACCGTGCCTACACCGATGAGGACGACCTCCGCCTCCGGCTCGAGGAGATGCTCAACGCCAACGTCCGCCGCATCACCATCCGAAGGACCGATCTGGTCGAGGACACCACCGTCGTCGAGGTCCGCTACCGGCTGCGAGGCGTGACCGCTGACCGTGGCGCGCTTGCCAGGGTGCGAGGGTGAGTCACGAGCTGGAGCATCCGACCGCAGCCCTCCCGACCGTCGGGCTGCTCGAGCTGTATCGCTGGGCGGACTACCAGACGAGGCAGGACCGGAAGTACCTCGTCCCACGAGACGCTGTCGAAAAGCTCGTCGCGGCGCTTCCGCGGGCGCGGGTGCTCAGCATCGATGGGGCCACGTCGTTCCGCTACGAGTCCGTCTACTTCGACACCGACGACCTCGCGTCCTACGCGGCGGCCGCAAAGCGTCGTCCCCGCCGGTTCAAGGTGCGGACTCGCAGCTACATCGAAAGCGAGGAGTCGATGCTCGAGGTGAAGGTCCGCGACCCTCGTGGCCAGACCGTCAAACACCGGACCGCGCATCCCTTCGACCGGCGGGGCGAGCTGACGGCCGAGGCACGGCTGTTCCTCCGAAGCGTCCCAGCGGTCACGTCGCCGGCCAGAGATCTCCAAGCGACGCTGGTCACGTCGTACCGCCGGTCGACGTTCATGCTGGAGGACCGGCAGGCGCGGGTCACGGTCGACACTGACTTGCGGTGGGCGACGGCCGACGGCAACGAGCTCGTGCTGCCAGATGTGGCCATCATCGAGACGAAGACCCGCGGCCGGCCGAGCAGCTACGACCGGGTGTTGTGGCGGGCGGGCTTCCGGCCTTCGACGGTGAGCAAGTACTGCACAGGGCTCGCCGCCCTGCGACCGGTGTTGCCGGCGAACAAGTGGCATCGGGCCCTGAACCGAGAGCTCGCGCTCACCCGGGGGAACGTCAGGTAGCGCGGCGCTCGCTCGCGGGGAGACGGACGGTGAAGACGCAGCCGGCGCCCGGTGCGGTGAGGAGCTGGATCCCGCCACCGTGTGCGTCGACGATCGACCGGGCGATGGCGAGTCCGAGACCAGAGGATCCGGCGGTTCGTGCTCGGGACCCGTCGCCGCGGAAGAAGCGGTCGAACACGCGCGTCGCCTGATCTCCGCTGAGTCCGTCGCCGGTGTCTTGGACCACCACCTCGACGATGGAGCCGTCGGAGCGCGCCGCGAGGTTGACCGTAGCTTCGCGGTCGGTGTGAACCAGTGCGTTGGACACGAGGATGCCGACGAGCTGCTCGACGCGGAGGCGGTCCCCGGAGGCAATGACAGGCCCCGTGGCCTCGACGGTGACGGTGCGCTCCGGTTGGAGCACCCGCGCGTCTGATGCGAGGTCTTCGAGGAGCTCGGTGACGTCGATGGGTTCGTGCTGGATCGTCGGGTGTTCGTCGAGCTTCGCCAGCAGCAGGAGGTCTTCGACGAGGGTCTGCATCCGGGCGGACTCGTGGCTCATCCGCCGGATGGCGTCATCGAGCTCACCGTCGCCGCGGAACCCGCCCTCGCTGTAGAGCTCGAGGTAGCCGCGGATCGACGTGAGCGGTGTGCGCAGCTCATGCGACGCGTCGGACACGAAGCGATGGAGACGTTCCTCCGAAGCGTCGCGTTCGTCGAGCATCACGTTGAACGCGGTCGCGAGCCGGCCGGCCTCGGTGTGCTCGTCGACGTGGTCGACGCGGCGGGTCCGGTCGCCAGCGGCGATCGCATCGGCGACTTCGGTGACGCGGGCGACCGGTCGGAGCCCGAGACGCTCGACCCACCAGACCGCGAGGAGCAGGGTCGCAGTGATGGCGACCACACCTGCGGCGAGGCCCCAGCGCAGGCGAACGATCGCCTTGTCGACGTCGTAGAGGGGAAGCGCGATGACCGACGCATCGGGCCTGCCGACGGTCTGGTGCATGACGACGACACGGAACCTCGTCCGCCCGTCCTCGCTGCCGACGGTGAACGGCTCTGCATCGGTGGCGCCGGTGATGTCGTCGACGCTGAGGTCGGGGATGTCACCGAGGAGCTGGCCTTGCAGGAGGACTTGGAGCTCGTTGCCGTCGTACACGCCCACGTACAGGTCGGAGACCGGCTGGTCGGGGGCGTCGATGCCGCTGGGGGTGACCCCGCCGACCGCACCGGGTGGCGGGCCACCGAAGAAGGGACGCGATGCGATCAGGCGCTCGTCGATCTGGTTCGTCAGGTACTGGGTCTGGCTGCGCAAGATCAGCGCGGCGCCGCCGACGACGACGACCAGGATGATCCCCGCCGCGAGAAGGAGCCGGGTGCGCAGGCTCACGGGTCGGCGCGGAGGGCGAAGCCGATCCCTCGGATGGTGTGGATGAGCTTCGGTTCGACCGTGTCGATCTTGCGGCGCACATAGCTGATGTAGGTGTCCACGACCGACGAGTCGCCGTCGAAGTCGTAGGACCAGACGTGGTCGAGGATCTGGGCTCGGCTGAGGACCCGCCCGGCGTTCACGAGCAGGTAGTGGAGGAGCTTGTACTCGGTCGGCGAGAGGTGCACCTGGTTGTCGGCGCGGCTCACCCTGTGGGCGGCCGGATCCAGCTCGAGGTCGGCGCAGCGGAGGGTCGCGCTGTAACCATCCGCGTCGGCCTGGTCGAGGCGCAGCTTCACCCGAGCGACCAGCTCAGCGATGGCGAAGGGCTTGACCTGGTAGTCGGCGCCGCCGGTGGTGAGACCGCGTACGCGGTCCTCCGTGGAATCGCGGGCGGTGAGGAAGATGACCGGTGCCGTCACGCCCCGGTCGCGCAGCCGTTGCAGGACGGCGAAACCGTCGAGATCGGGGAGCATGACATCCAGCACGATCGTGTCGGGTCGGAAGTGCTCGACGAGGTTCAGTGCCTCGTTGCCCGACGCGGCTGTCCTCGCTTCGAATCCGGCGAGCTCGAGAGCGGAACCGACGAGGAATCGGATGTTCTCCTCGTCGTCGACGATGAGGGCACGGGGCCTAGCTGCGGTCGCCATCGACGCATCGAACCTCACGTTGCTGGCACTTCCTTGGGGAGTCCCTGTGAGTTGCATGTGACAAGTGTCGGGAAGTTCTTCGTCGATTCACAGACCGTTCCAAAGGTGAGCCGACACGGTTGCCGGCTGTGGATGAGATCCAGAACCCCGAACCCCATGACCCTTCGGCCCCCGCGAAGCCGGTCTGGCTGAGCTGGCTCGCGGCCGGCGCGGTTGGCGCGCTGATCGTCGGCGGCGGCATCTTCCTGCTTGGACGCGGCGGCGGCCAGGCCGCGACGGCCGCCACCGGCGACACCCCCAGCGAGTCCACCACTGGTGCACCAGGTGCACAGGGTGGTCCCGGTGGGCCGGGTGGCCGTGGCACCGCCGGTGAGATCAGCGCGATCGACGGGACCACGATCACCGTTGACGCCAACGGTGAGACCTACACCGTGTCGACCTCCGACGAGACGACCGTCACCGAGACCGTCGAGGGCGCCTCGAGCGACATCGCGGTGGGCGACACGATCCTCGTCATCGGTGAGGTCGTGGACGGTGCCGTGACCGCCGAGTCGATCTCCGAGGGTGGCTCGGCCACACGGCTCGGCGGACCCGGCGGCGAGGGCACGCCACCTGGGGACTTCGAGCCTCCGGACGGTGCCGGACCACCGGAGGGGTTCGACCCTCCCGAGGGGTTCGACCCGCCCGATGGGTTCGACCCCTCTCAGGGCGGCGGGCCACCGAGCGGTGGCTTTGGCGGGTTCACGAGCGGGGAGGTCACCTCGGTCGACGGTTCGACAATCACGGTGAGCACCGACGAGGGTGAGACCGTCACGGTTACCGTCACCGATGAGACGACCGTTACCGTCACCGAGGACCGGGAGGTCGCCGACCTCGCGGTCGGTGACACGATCCAGGTCATCGGCGAAGTCGACGGTACGAGTGTCGACGCGACGGTGATTCGCCTCGGTGAGCTCGGAGGCTTCGCCGGCGGCCCCGGCGGTCCTCCGGCTGGAACAGGCGGATCGGAGGAGGCGTCGTGAGCCGGTCGGTTCGTCAACGCCTGCGCTCCCCATGGGTCGCGATGCCCATCGTCGCGGTCGTCGCGCTCGGCGGCTACGCGTTCCTTCGACCCGATGACGCCACCTCGACGACCACGGACCAGGCGAACGAGCAGGTCGTGGAGGCATCCCTGGGCACGGTCGCCGAGACCGTCACCGCGGAAGGGACCGTCGCGGCCGCAGAGACCGATGAGCTCAGCTTCACCTCCGCCGGAACGGTCACCGCGGTGAACGTGTCCGCTGGCGACACCGTCACGGCCGGGCAGGTGCTCGCCACGCTCGACGCCACCGAGCTCGCCGCCGACCTTGCCGATGCCGAGGCTGCCCTGGCGGAGACGGAGGCTGCGCTCGCCGACGACGAGGACGCAGGGGCGTCCGATGCGCAGATCGACGCGGACGAAGCATCGGTGACGGCCGCCGAGGATCGAGTGGCCGAAGCGACCGAAGCCCTCGACGGCGCCGAGCTGACGGCTGCCATCGACGGGACCATCGCGTCTGTCGACCTCACGGTCGGCGAGGAGCTCGGCGACTCCGGAACGAGCGGGACGACGCCGACCGGATCGGACAGCGGCTCGGGGCAATCGACTGGCAACCTCGGAGACGGCAACACCGGCCTGCCGACCCAGACGACCACTGACCAGACCGACTCCGGCGCCCAGATCACGGTGGTGAGCGCGGGCCGCTACGAGGTGGAGCTCGCGGTCGACGACACCGACATCGAGTCGATCACCGCTGGGCAGGAGGCCGCGATCTCCCTGTCCACGTCCACGTCGGGTGGCTTCCCCGGCGGGGGAGCGTTCCCCGGTGGGGGAGCCGTTCCTGGCGGCGGAGCGTTCCCGGGTGGGGGTCAGCTCCCCGATGCCGGCGGCAACGCCGACGGCAGCGAGGACGGTGACACCGGGCCGTCGATCGACACGAGGACCGCGAGCGTGACCGGCACCGTCACCGAGGTCGGTGAGGTCGCGGACGCCAGCAGCGGCGTCGCGTCCTACTCGGTCGTCGTCACCTTCGACGACACGAGCGGCGACTACAACGCCGGCGCGACCGTCAGCGTCGACATCACGATCGCCGAGCAGGAAGACGTCGTGCAGGTCGCCGCCTTCGCCGTGACCACCGCCGACGACGGGACGACGACGGTCACCGTGCGCACCGACGACGGCGACGAGGAACGAGAGGTCACGACCGGTCTGCAGGCCGGAACCATGATCGCCATCACCAGCGGGCTCGAGGCCGGCGAACAGGTCGTGGTCTCGCTCCCTGACTTCGGGGGCGGTGGACCGGGCGGTGGCGGGCCGCCAGCGGCGGCCACGGAGCAGGGTTCGTGACGGCCGTCATCACCCTCGAGGGTGTCGGCAAGACCTACGACACGGGCGCCGTCGCCGTCGAGGCGCTCCGGGAGGTCGACCTCAGGATCGACCGAGGCGAGCTGGTGGCGATCATGGGCCCCTCGGGCTCGGGCAAGTCGACACTGATGCACATCCTCGGGTGCCTCGACGTCCCGACATCGGGCCGATTCCATCTGTCAGGTGAGGATGTTGCCGACCTGGACGAGGACGCCCTCGCGGACATCCGCAACCGTCGGATCGGCTTTGTGTTCCAGCAGTTCAACCTGCTCCCGCACCTGTCGGCCTGGCGGAACGTCGAGCTGCCGCTCGTGTACGCCGCCATGGACCCGCCCGAGCGCAAGGAGCTCGCGCTGGAGGCCCTGGCCCGTGTCGGCCTCTCAGACCGTGCCCAGCACCGGCCCGGTGAGCTCTCCGGCGGTCAGCAGCAGCGGGTCGCCATCGCCCGGGCACTTGTGACCGAGCCCGACCTGCTCCTCGCGGACGAGCCCACGGGGAACCTCGACTCCACCTCCACTGGGGAGATCCTCAACCTGCTCGAGGAGCTGCACCACCAGGGGCGCACAGTCGTGCTCATCAGCCATGAGGCCGATGTGGCGGCGCGGGCCGAACGGATCGTGCGCATCGAGGATGGGCGTGTGTTCGAAGCCGGGGTAACGGCGGCATGAGCTGGCGTGACACCATCCGGACGGCCGGCGAGGCGGTGCGCACCCATCGGCTGCGTTCGGCCCTGACGGTGCTCGGGATCCTGATCGGGATCACCGCGGTGATCCTCACCGTCGGCCTCGGCAACGGGGCGAAGGCGGAAGTGCGTGACCAGATCGCCGAGCTCGGCACGAACCTCCTGGTCGTCTCACCTGGGAGCAGCACCGACGACTCTGGTGTCCGCGGTGGATTCGGGACCGCCTCGTCGCTCACGGCCGCCGACGCCGAGGCGTTGGCCCAGCCGGCCGTCGCCCCGGACGTCCAGGCGGTGGCGCCAGCGTCGACGTCGTCGGTGTCGTTGAACGCTGGCGAGACGAACTGGACGACGACGCTGATGGGAACGACTACCGCATGGCAGGAGGTCCGGTCCCGTGACGTCGCCGATGGGCGCTTCCTGACCGACGAGGACCTTGGCGAGGCCGCCGCGGTCGTCGTGCTCGGGCCCGATACCGCCACCGAGCTGTTCGGCTCCGCCCGGGCGGCTGTCGGCCAGGACGTCACCTACGACGGGACCGCCCTCGAGGTCGTCGGCGTGCTCGAGGAGCTGGGCTCCTCCGACGACGCGTCGAACAACGACGTCGCCATCGTCCCCCTCGACACCTATGCCCAGCGGCTCGTGGGCGGCAGCGATCGTGACGCGGTGTCGGAGATCTACATCAAGGCGACCTCCGCGAACACGCTGTCGGCCGCCTATCAGGAGTCGAACGCCTTGCTCCTGAACCTGCACGGCATCACGAGCACGGGCGACGCTGACTTCTCGATCGCGACCCAGGAGTCGATCCTCAGCGCCGCCACCGCCGTCGATCAGACGATGACCGTGATGCTCGCCGGCATCGCCGTCATCTCGCTGCTCGTCGGCGGGATCGGCGTCATGAACATCATGCTCGTGTCGGTCACCGAGCGGATCCGCGAGATCGGCCTCCGCAAGGCCCTCGGCGCCCGCCCCCGGTTCATCCGCCGCCAGTTCCTCGTCGAGGCGTCCGTCCTCGGGCTCGTTGGAGGGATCTTGGGCGTCGTCGCCGGCGCGATCGGCGCGATCGTCCTCCCAGCGGTCGCCGACGCCCGGGTCGTGCTCTCTGTTGTCGCGTCGCTTGCCGCCGTCGGCATCGCCATCGGGATCGGGCTGCTCTTCGGCGTGTACCCCGCTACCCGCGCCGCCCGTCTCGCCCCCATCGACGCCCTCCGGAGTGAATGACATGCCCCCCACACGTGCTCGTCACCGACGTTCGGCCAAGGTCCGCGTCATCCTGGGCGTCGTCGTGCTCGCCGTCAGCGGCGCGGTCATCGCCGCCGCGGCCGGCGCCGACGACGGGCCCGGCTACCGGCTCGCAACCGTCACCACCGACAGCACTCAGCAGGTTCTCGACGAGGTGGGCGTCATCGAACCCGTGTCGCAGGTCAGCGTGTCGTTCCCCGCCAATGGCACGGTCGCCACCGTCGACGTGGCCACGGGTGACACGGTCGCGGTCGGCGACGTCTTGGCCACGCTCGACCCGACGTCTCTGGAGCGGGCTCTGCACGACGCGCAGTCGACCCTCGCCCAGGCCGAGCTTCGCCTCGAGCGCGCGCTCAACGGCGAGGACGTCGGTTCTGCTGGTGGTGCCCCTACCGTCACTGGCGTCGCGATGACCGTGGATGGCGAAGACGTCGACGTTCAGCTCGCGAGCGCCACCGCTGAGGATCCGGAGCTCCGCGCCGCCCAGGAGGCGGTCCTGGCTGCCCAGCGGCAGGTCGATGAGGATCTTGCCGCGGCCGACGAGGCGCTCGCGGACGCCGAGGTGCTGTGCGCCTGGGCTGACGAGGAGACCGGAACGGGGTCCGACTCGGGCACCGACAGCGCTGACGACACGACTGACGACACCGAAGCGATCCAGGCGTGCCGCGACGCCCTCGACACGGTGCTCGTGGCGCAGCAGACGGTCGCGGCGAGCCAGCAGGCCCTGGCGGACGCCGCGACGGCCCTCGACGAGCTCCTCGCCGAGCGGGCCGCGAGCCTCGATGCCCCGACCAACAGCCCGCAGGCGCCGTCCGGCGTTGGCAACGAGCCGAGCAGCGGGAGCTCGCCGACCGGTCCCAGCACTGGTGACACCACATCGTCGCCGAGCAGCGCTGATCTCATCGCCTACCAGGCTGCTGTCGACGCGGCGGAGGCCGATGTCGCGGTCGCCACCCAGGCGATCGCCCAATCGACGATCGTCAGTCCGATCGACGGGACCGTCGTCTCTGTGGGTCTCGAACCTGGCGCTGAGGTCAGCGCGGCATCGGCCGATCAGGCCATCGTCGTTGCCGGGGATGGCGGCTACGAGGTCACGACGACCGTCAGCGTCTCCGAGCTTCCCGCCCTCGAGGTCGGCCAGGCCGTCTCGGTGTCACCGGATGGGCGTGATGTGCAGCTCGAGGGCGAGATCGTGGCGATCGGCGTTGCCGCGACCGATGGGACCACCGGCTACCCGGTCACGATCGCCCTGGACGAGGCGGCCGACGCGGCGCTGCGAAACGGCGCCATCGCCTCGGTCGCCATCACCACTGCGGGGGCCAACGACACGCTTGTCGTGCCCACGTCAGCTGTCACCGTCGACGGGAACACGGCGACCGTGATGGCATACGACGGAGCGGACACCACGGAGGTCACCGTCGAGGTCGGCGCGATCGGGTCGACCTGGACCGAGATCCGCAGCGGTCTTGAAGCCGGTCAGCAGGTCGTTCTCGCTGACCTCAGCGAGCCGTTGCCCGGCACCGCGACGGAATCGAACGCCACCGACGGCGCCGTCACGTTCCAAGGTGGTCCGCCTGGTGGCTTCGTCGGGGGCCCACCAGGCGGGTGAACACCATCTCGCCGAGCCGTCTTCGGAGACGTCGCCCACGGCGATCAGTGGCCTGAGAATTGAGTAGCTGACCTGGGGAAACGCAACTTGTCACCGGAACGTGGAGGCCTCGGGCAGCGCCGCCGCCGAACGGCCAGGTACTAGTCCGGTACAACTTTCGCTCCCGCGAAGGCGTCCGGAAGGCGCCTTTGCTCGCCAGCGAGGCCCGTCATTGCTGACCTCGGCTCCGCGGAAGGACGCTCCGATGCCGGCCTCAAAGATGCTCTGCATCGTTCCGCAGACGGCGCGCCGAGCCGGCGCTGGGGGGAGTCAGGGCCCAAGCGTCGCCGTTCAGCGCGTGTTACTCGGCGAGGAGCGCCAACGCGATCTCGATGCCCCGCTCGAGCACCTCATCGGCGAGCTGCCGGTCTGCCAGCGCGCGCGAGAGCTGCAGCGTGCCGATGAGCAGCGCGAACAGGCTCAGCGTGGTCGCTCGCGCCGCCTCGGGATCGTCCGGAGCCAACCGGGAGGCGATCTCGTCGGCGATGGACAGCATGCCTTCGGTGTAGGCCTGCTTCGTCGAGGTCGGGCAGCGACCGATCTCATCCAGCAGAGCGGCTGACGGGCATCCGTGCTCGGGGTCGTCGCGGTGCCGGGTTGAGAGGTACTCGCGCACGAGCTGCTCGACGCCGGCGCCCGGTCGCTGCCAGTAGGTCTCGCGCTGCTCACGCAGCTGGTCGGCGACCGTGGTGGCGACGAGGTCCTCCTTGGAGTCGAAGTGGGCGTAGAAGGCGCCGTTGGTCAACCCGGCGTCGGCCATGAGCGTGGCGACCCCGGAGCCGTCGATGCCGTCGCGCTTGAACCGCCGTCCGGCCGCCTCGACGATCCGGCGCCTGGTCGCTTCCTTGTGCTCCTTGCCATACCGGGCCACACGCCCCTCCTGGTGTCCAACGACACATTGCCTTCGTTCAGAGCAGCATGATAGTACGATCATACTTCAATAGCGAGGAGCACCCCATGACCGCCGCGGCGACGAGATCCGATCAGGAAGCCAGAGGGGACGTGGTCACGTCGTACGCAGCCGCACCAACCCGCACCGTCTCGGTCGGCGGTGTCGACTTCGCCTACCGCGAGCTCGGACCGACGACCGGTGTCCCGGTGGTGTTCCTCCACCACCTGGCTGCCGTCCTGGACAACTGGGATCCCCGCGTCGTCGACGGCATCGCCGCGCGGCACCGGGTCATCACCTTCGACAACCGGGGCGTCGGGGCTTCGCGCGGTTCCACGCCCGACACCATCGAGGCGATGGCCACGGACGCGGTCGCCTTCATCCGGGCCTTGGGTCTCGAGAAGGTCGACCTCCTCGGCTTCTCGATGGGCGGCATGATCGCCCAGCTGATCGCCGCGGATGAACCTCAACTCGTGCGCAGGGTCATCCTCGCCGGCACGGGTCCCGCCGGCGGCGACGGAATCACGGACGTGACCCGGATCGCGCACCTCGACACACTTCGGGGGCTGCTCACCTTGCAGGACCCGAAGCAGTTCCTCTTCTTCACCCGGACACCGGAGGGGCGTCGAGCCGGCAAGGAGTTCCTGGCCCGCTTGAAGGAGCGCACCGAGAACCGCGACAAGGCCATCTCGCTGCGGTCCTACGGCGCCCAGCTCAAGGCCATCCACCGCTGGGGCAAGCAGCAGCCGGCCGACCTCTCGGTCATCCATCAGCCGGTCCTCGTCGCCAACGGCGAGAGCGACCGGATGGTACCGACGAGGAACTCCGTGGATCTGGCCGAGCGCCTGCCGCACCCGGACCTGGTGATCTACCCCGACGCCGGCCACGGCGGGATCTTCCAGTTCCACGAGCGGTTCGTCGAGCGCTCCCTCGCCTTCCTTGGAGGCAACCCGTGAAGGTCGAAGGTGCAGCCGCACTCGTCACCGGAGCCAACCGCGGGCTCGGCGCCGCCATCGCGCAGACGCTCGTCGACGCAGGTACCAAGGTCTACGGCGCCGCCCGCGACAACACGACCATCACCAACCAGGACGTCATCCCCGTCCTGCTCGACGTGACCAGCCCCGATGACATCGCCAACGCGGCGCGCATCTGCGGTGACGTCTCCATCGTCATCAACAACGCCGGCATCGGCCGCAGCTCCACATCGCTGGCGCCGGACGCCGCTGACGCGGCGCGAGCCGAGATGGAGACGAACTTCTTCGGTCCCATGCGCGTGGCGCAGGCGTTCGCACCAGTCCTCAGGGAGAACGGCGGCGGCGCGCTGGTCAACGTCCTGTCGGTGCTCTCGTTCGTCTCGATGCCACAAGCGGCGACCTACAGCGCGTCGAAGGCGGCGGCCTGGTCGCTCACCAATGCCCTCCGCATGGAGCTCCGTAGGCAGGGGACGCTCGTCGTCGCCGTGCACGCCGGCTTCATCGACACCGACATGGCCGCCGGCATCGACGCCGAGAAGATCAGCCCCCAGTCCGTCGCCACCCAGATCGTCGCCGCCATCGAAGCCGACGCCGAGCAGGTGCTCGCCGACCCGACCAGCGAGATGGTGAAGGCCGCGCTGGCCGACGACCTGACGGTCCTGTACCCCACACTGCAGGCGCAGTGGGACGCGGTGGCGGTCAGCCGATGACGGACCTTTCGATCACGCAACCTGAACGATCGGGGATCCCGTGGCCGGTCTTCGCCGTGACCGTCGCCGCCGCGTTCATGGTCATCCTTGCGCCGGCAGACGCGACATGAGCTTCTCCGGGGACACCGCTGTCACCCAAGTCGGCCCCGGCTCCTTCACCGCCGAGCTGCACGAGCGGTGGTCCTCGCTCGTCGGCATCCACGGCGGCTACACCGCCGCCATCGTCGCCAACGCCATGACCGCGGCAGTCGATGACCCCTCGCGCGCCCTTCGCAGCTTCGCCACCCAGTTCGCCTCCATCCCTCGACCGGGACCCGTGGACATCGAAGTGACCGTCGAACGCACCGGCAAGTCGATGACCACCACCAGCGCCCGCCTGCTGCAGGAGGGAAGGGTGCTGCAGGTCGCCCACGCGGCGAGCTCGACGAGTCGGCCCGGCCTCACCTACGACGAACACGACCGTCCCGGCGGCCCCGATCCCGGCGACACCCCGCGATTCGAGTCCTCCGGCGGCGTCGGGCACTTCCAGAACGCGGATGTGCGGCTCGACCCAGAAGCCGTCTTGTTCGGCGGCGGGGAGGACGCATGGGTGGCCGCATGGCTGCGACCGCTGCACGGCGAGCCGATCGATGCGGCCTGGCTGGTCACGATGTGCGATCTGCTCCCGCCGGCGGTGTTCGGCCTGACGACTGGTCCGGTCGCGGCGGCGACGGTCGAGTACGTCGTGCACCTGGCCACCGGTGAACCGTCCATCGCTCCCGGCGAGTACGTCTACCTCTCCTGCCGCTCACCTCTGTCGAGCGAAGGATTCGCCGTCGAGGACGCCACCATGTGGGCATCCGACGGTCGAGTCCTGGCGGTCGCCCGTCAGACCCGCCTTTCGGGCACCTGATCGCTTCCCGAGCTTTGGCTCCTACTGTCCGTGCCTACGGGAGCAGACCCGGTGCCGTCGGTCTCCTAGACCGAAGTGTGGGTTCCGGCCTCCACTCACGACCCCCGGCGTTCACCGGCAGTTCGGCCGCTGGTCATCTAGCGTGCCTCGCGCTCGGCGGCGGACGCCCGGGTTCCGCGGGACCGCCTCGGGGACAGGGGGATGGGGATGGATCAGCAGTTGGCCTGGGAGGCACCGAACCCGGGGCCATGGCAGCAGGACAGCGCCCACAACCCGGTGGCGCAGACGGCATTGCTGCAGCACGCCTACCCGGTCGGGTTCAACCGCGGCTTCGAGGAGGCGTTCAGCGGCTACGGCGTGCTGCTCGACCGGCTCGCCATGGCGAGCATCAACGGCTTCACGTACCACCAGCCGCAGCCCTTCGACCTGCCGGGTCCGGACGGACCCAAGGACCCCGAGTGGATCGGCGCCGAGATCGGTCGGCGCGCCGAGGTGGCAGCGGACGCCTTGGACAATCGCATCTGGCGCGAGGCCATGCGCCGGTGGGACGAGGAGCTGAAGCCGGGTTCGGTGGCCCGTCACAAGGCGCTCGATATCGATCGGGCAGCGCTGGACGATGCGCAGCTCCAGGCGCACATCGAGAGGTGCATCTCCGAGGTCAGCGACATGGTGTACCAGCACCACCGCCACAACATGCACGCCCTCGTGCCGGTCGGCGACTTCCTGCTGCAGACCGCGGGCTGGACCGGGCGCCCGCCCATGAGCCTGCTGGCGGTCTTCGACGGCCACTCGCAGGTGTCGGGCGTCGTGGCGCCGGAGATCGTCCCGGCGCTGGAGGCGATCCGCAAGGACGACGACGCCCGCGAGCTCCTCTTCTCCGAGGGTGACCCTGCCAACGTGCTGGCGCAGCTGCGCGAGCAGGTGCCGGCGGTCGGGGAGTACATCGACGCGGTGCACTTCCGCCTGCTCGACGGGTTCGACCTGCCCAACCCGACGATCGGCGAGCGGCCGGAGGGCCTGGTCGGGCGGCTGCAGGCGGCCCTCGACCTCGACGTCGATGCCGGGCTGCGCGCCAGTTGTCCGAGGCGTGGGCATGGGCGAACGACAGCGGCATCTGCTCCTCCATCGGCTCGACGTAGCTGAGCACGATGAACGGGCCGCAGTGGTCGTCACCGGCCAGGATGCCGAGGATCGTCGCGCCCAGGCTCTCGGACCAGCCGCCCCGATCGTCGAAGCTGACGTCGACGTGGCCGTCGACCGACGGCATCGGCGTGGCGGACAGGATCGTGGACATGACAACTCCCCTTGGTCGGCACCTGGGCCTCGCCGCCGACCGTAGCGTTGGCGCGTCGCTCGGGCTGGAGCCGGCGCGCTTCCTGTGACGTGACGGTCGCTCAGCTGGGGGTGGCGTTCTCGGGGACGAACTGGCTCGCGATGAACACGGCTCCCTGCGGATCGCGGATGACGGCCATGCGCACCCACGGGGCGTCGACGGGGCCGACCAGCACCTCCGCACCGAGCTCGGTGGCCAGGGCCCCGGTGGCCTCGACGTCGTCGGTGGCGAAGGTGACGTCCCAGTGCGGCGGCGTCTCGGAGTCACCCTCCGCGATCGGCAGCAGCTGGGCGACGACGTCGACGAAGCCGTCCGGCGCCCCCATCCCGGCCACCTGCTCCTTGAGCCCCGGCGTGGACTCCTCGAGGTGATCGCCGTAGCCGGGGAGCATCCACATGGGGCTCCCCGGGAGCGGGAGGACCTTCCACCCGAACACCTCGCGGTAGAAGCGCTCCGCGGAGGCGAGGTCACGACAGGCAAGCCCGTTGAAGTTCACCGCACCGTGCTCGTTCACGATCCGCGAGCCGCGGTGCGCACGCGCCTGCCACACGGAGAAGACCGCCCCCTCCGTGTCAGCGAGGATGGCCATGCGACCGGCGTCACCCACGTCGAATGGTTCGGCGAGCACCGACCCGCCGGCCTGCACGACCTGCTTGGCAGTGGCATCGGCGTCGTCGACCCAGATGTAGGTGTTCCACGCCGCCACGGGAGGTGCGCCCTCGGGCCGCGACGAGACGGCCGCGACGTCGCCGCCGCGGATGCGCCCGATCAGGTAGCTGCCATCGGCGCCGTCGGGCATGGAGTCCTCGAGCTGCCATCCGAACAGGCCGTTGTAGAACTCCGCCGCCTTGGCGGGGTCGGTCTGGTTGGTGTCGACCCAGCAGGGGACTCCGGGGATGTAGCCGTCGCGCTCGGACATGTCGTCGTTCCTCTCGTCGTGTGGGTGCACCGTACGGAGGCATCGATGACACGGACTGTCAGTGATGGCTCGAACTCCGTCTCTTGGAGACGGGCCTCCGGGGGTGAGCCGGTGCCCTACCGGAGGAGCGGGCCGACGAGAGCCCGGAGCTCGTCGGTGTGCTGCATGACCTCGGGGTGGCGGGTGGCGGGCAGGACGGCGAGCCGGCAGTCGGGGAAGAGGTCGAGCATCTCGGCGGCGTGGTCGAGGCGCACGAAGTCTCGGTCACCGATCACCAGGGGCAGGGGTTCACCGTCCGCATCGAGGGTGGTCTCGGCCGTGAGCGCGGCGAGCACCTCGTCGAGGGTGGCCGTCACCTGTTCTGGCAGCTGAGCGTGGCGGACGGCCTCGAGCAGGGCGAGCGGGCCGACGGTCGTGGCGAGGTGCTCGGTCCAGGCGCGCGCTCGCTCGTCGGTCCTAGCCGTCGGTGGTGGGCCGGTGGCGTTCGACCCACTCGACCGCGTCTTGGTGGGCTCGGCGCAGGGCCGCGCCGACGCGCTCGTCGCCGGTGTAGATGCCATCGGGTTCGAGGATCTCGGTGACTCCGGTGACGTCGAGCTGTTCGAGGATCCGGTCGTCGACGGACACGATGACCAGCTTGCTGTCGTTGGCGGTCAGCGTTTCGGCGTAGCGGCGGAGCACGTCCATGAACGTCGTGCCCAGGTCGCTGCGCCCGCGGAGCCGGAGGATCACGACGGAGTTGCGGGAGGCGTGCGTGATCTCCGGTAGTGCGGCTTCGAAGGCGGGGGCGGCTGCGAAGAAGAGGCTGCCGTAGGGCTGGAGGATGACGACGTCGTTGGCGAGGAGCTCGGGTGGGGGGTCGGTCTCGGTCATGTGGCCGGCGTCGTCGAAGGTCCGGCGCTTGATCGATATCTGGTTGGACTGCCGGACGGTGTGGAGGACCATCGACACGGCCACGCCCAGCAGCACGGCGTACTGGAGCGGGATGATCATGGTCAGGGCGAAGGTCGCGGTCAGCACGACCTTCTGCACCGGGCCTGTCCGCCAGACCGACTGCAGGTCCGCGGGCTTGACGGTTCGGACACCGATCAGGATGAGCAGACCGGCGAGGGCGGGCATGGCGACGTCGCCCACCAGCGAACCGAATCCGACGATGACGACGGCCATGACGATCCCGGCGATCACCGTGGCTTGTCGTGAGCGTGCGCCGGCGGCCTTCAGGAGCGACGACCCGGAGAGCGAGCCGCCGACGGCCATGCCCTGGAACATCCCTGACGCCACGTTGGCGGCACCTTGGCCGATGAAGTCGCGGGAGGTGTCCGGATAGGTGCCGTCGGGGTTGGGGAAGTTCGCGGAGATGCTGGCGCCCTGCACCAGACCGACGAAGGCGAGCGCGATAGCTGGCACCAGGAGCGCAGGGACGAGCCCGAGCGACGGCAGGTGCGGTACAGGTAGCGCATTGGGGACCTGGGCGATGTCGTTGAGGCGAAGGACGTCCCAGCCGAGCCCGGCTGCCGCCATGGATGTGACGACGACGGCAACCACCATCGCGAGGGCGCCGAGGCGAGTCCGTTCGAGGGTGACGATGAGCGCGATCGTGGCCAGACCGATGCCGACGCTCTCGGCGTCGAGCTGGCCGGGATGCAGAAGTGTGTCGAGGGCCCGCACCACTCGGTTTGCTCCGCTGGCCTCGTAGCCGGTGAGGTTCTCGAGCTGTCCCAGCACGATGTTGACGCCCACGGCGTTGATGAAGCCGACCATCACCGCATTGGAGACGAACCGAAGGACCGAGCCCAGGCGCAGGAAGCCCGCGGTGAGCATGAAGGCACCGGTGAGGACCGAGAGCGTGAACAGCGCTCGGGCGGGATCGTCAGCGTCGTGGATGGCGGGCACATCGGCGATGACGATGGCCATCGCGCCGGTGCCCTGCACCACCATGAACGCGGAGCTGGTGAACAGGGCACCGGAGATCGTGCCGACCAGGTACGCATACAGGCCGAAGAGCGGGTTGACCCCGGCCAGCAGGCCGTTGGCGAGTCCATCCGGGACGCTCTGCGTTCCGAGGACAAGCCCCGCGACCGTGTCGTTTCGCAGCGTTCGACGACTGACGGGCAGCCGGAGCTTCATGCCCGCGCCCAGCTCGCCGGCGGACCGGCGCGGTGTGCGGTGCGCACGACGGGTCAGAACCCGACGCTGATCGGGAGGGTGAGCATCACCGACGTCGCGAAGACGAACATCGCGCCCGACAGGCCCACTGCAAGGTGGGAGGCGTACGAGCTCGAGAGCTTGGTGGAGATGCCGGCGAAGAACAGCACCGACGCGTAGAGCACCGCAGCGAGGACGAAGTTGTCGCCGGTCTGGTTCGACTCGTCAGCGCGCTTGGCGCTCTCCTCGGCCTGGGCGGTCAGCTGGTCGGCCTTCTGGTCGGCGGCGAGCTGGTACTCGTCCTCGTCGAACGGCGAGCCCGGCGGGAGCGCTTCGCTGGTCGCCGGTGCCCGCCACGCGTCGAAGGCAGAGCGGAACTCGTCGCGGAAGCGGGCCTCGATCTCGTCGGCGAGGGCCTGGTCGCCGGCGACCGATGCCTCCAGCCACGAGGTGAAGACCAGCGCGTCGATGGTGACCTGGCGGTTGGCGAGGGCTTCTTGACGGCCGGCGTCGATCTGGGCGATGGCTGTGGCCCGGTTGGCCTTCGTCTTCTGGCCACTCCACCGAGCGGCTTGGTAGCCGCTCCAGGCGGAGGCGACCGTCGCCAGGCTCAAGATGACCGCGGCAGCCAGCTCCCACCGGTCGAACCGGCGACTCGGCGTGGCCGGTTCCTCCGCGGGTGGCGCGTCTGGGTCCCGCTCGTCATCGTCCACCGAGCGGGAACCATAGGGTGTCCCCGACCGACCATCGGTCAGCGACACACCTCTTTCGGAGGAACGATGACCGACGGCTCTACCCCCCGGCCGACCGCGGCCACGCTGCAGTCCATCGCGGCGGCCGCGAACCTGCTGCCCATACACGACACCCAGGACTTCGCGGATGCCGAGCGGGGCTTCATCGCACGTAGCAACGTGCGTCAGATCGTGTCAGCAGACGGTCGGGTGGTGTGGGACCTCGACGGGTACGGCTTCCTCGACGGTCCCGCCCCGGACACCGCCAACCCGAGCCTGTGGCGCCAAGGGCAGCTCCTCATCAAGGACGGGCTGTTCGAGCTGGTGCCAGGCATCTACCAGCTCCGGGGATATGACCTGTCGGTGATGAGCATCATCGAGACCGAGCACGGCGTGATCGTGATCGACCCGCTCCTCAGCAAGGAGACGGCGGAAGCAGCGTTCGCCCTCTACACCGAGCACCGGGGCGAACGGGCCGTGAAGGCCATGATCTACACCCACTCCCACGTCGACCACTTCGGTGGGGTCAAGGGGATCATCTCCGACGACGACGTGGCCTCCGGCAGCACCCAGGTGATCGCCCCGGCGGGCTTCATGCACTACGCGGTGTCCGAGAACGTGTTCGCGGGCACGGCGATGGCTCGCCGGGCGGGCTACATGTACGGGGCGTCGCTGGACAAGGGCCCTGCCGGGCAGATCGGGGCCGGTCTCGGTCAGACCACCTCGGTCGGCGAGGTCACCCTCATCGCGCCCACTGTGGACATCACCACCACCGGCCAGGAGCTGACCATCGATGGGGTCCGCATCGCCTTTCAGGTGACGCCTGGGACCGAGGCGCCCGCGGAGATGAACTTCTACTTCCCGGACCTCCGGGCGCTGTGCACTGCCGAGAACACCTCGCACACCCTGCACAACATCCTGACGATCCGTGGCGCCGAGGTCCGCGACGCGCGGGCGTGGGCCTCGTACCTCACCGAGACCATCGACCTCTGGGGTGGTGAGCTGGACCTGGTCTTCGCGTCGCACCACTGGCCCACCTGGGGCCGTGAGCGGGCGGTCGAGTTCCTGGCCATGCAGCGCGACATGTACTCCTACATCCACGACCAGACCTTGCGACTCATGAACCAGGGGTACGTGGGCAAGGAGATCGCCGAGATGCTGGAGCTGCCGCCCGCCCTCGAAGCGGCCTGGCACACCCACGGCTACTACGGGTCGGTCAGCCACAACGTGAAGGCCATCTACCAGCGGTACATGGGCTGGTACGACGCCAACCCCGCCCACCTGTGGGAGCACCCGCCGGTGGAGGCCGCCACGCGGTACGTAGCCGCCATGGGCGGGGCGGACGCGGCGGTGGCCGAGGCCCGCCGTGCCTACGACGCCGGCGACTACCGCTGGGTCGTCGAGCTGTTGAACCACGTGCTGTTCGCCGACGAGCACCACGCGGAGGCACGGACCCTGCAGGCCGACGCCTTCGAGCAGATCGGCTTCGGCGCCGAGAACGGCACCTGGCGCAGTGCCTTCCTCTCCGGCGCCCACGAGCTCCGCGAAGGGAACTTCGGCACCCCGATCGGCACCCTTGCCCCGGACCTCGTCGGGGCGCTGACCGTGGAGCAGACCTTCGGCAGCATCGGCGTCCGCATCGACGGGCCCCGCGCCTGGGACGAGCACCTGGTGCTCTCCTGGGTCATCACCGACGAAGGCACCACCCACATCACCGAGCTGCGCAACGGCACCCTCAACCAGCGCCAGGCCTCCGCCCCTGCGGCGGGAAGCACCACGTTCACGCTCAGCCGCCTGACCCTGATCGGACTGGTCACCGGCACCGTGGACCTCCAAGCGGCCCTCGCCGACGGAACGGTGACCGTGGACGGCGAGCCCGCTGACCTGGCCCGCCTCGTCGCGCTCGTCGCTCCGGTGGACCCGGACTTCCCGATCGTCACCCCCTGAGCGAGATGGAGGCAGAGGTGCCCCCGACCTCCGAGCGAGGGTCCAGGACGGCCTTGGCCGGGGTCGTGTTCTCGTCACTGTTCATCCTCGGCTGGTGGCTGCTCGAGCAGAGCCCGCCAGTGGGGTCGTCCGACGTGGCGCTGCTCCGCTACTTCGCCGACCCGGGCTCGCGGCGCCCGTCGCTCATCGCAGGCTTCTACGTACTCCCCTTCGCCGGGATCGCGTTCATGTGGTTCATGGCCGCCCTGCGGGACCGGACGCTGCGCTCCGGCGGCCGAGAGCACACCGTGTTCTCCACCGTCCAGATGCTGGCGGGCTCCATGATCGTCGCGGCGCTCTTCGTTGTGGCCGCCACCGAGCTGGCCGGCGTCTGGGCTGCCGAGGCGGTGACGGACGGCCAGATCGATGTTGACACCGCCCGCGCGGTCCTGGCCCTCGGCGCCGCCATGGCACAGATCATCCTCATCCGCTCGAGCGCCGTCTTCGTGGCCATCAGCACCACACGAGCCTTGCGCGCCGGACTGTTCCCGCCCTGGTTCGCCAGGACCAGCTTCGTCTTCGCCCTGCTCCTGCTGCTGGTGACGACGCTGTGGAGACCAGTGGTGCTCGCCATCCCCGCATGGGTCCTCGGAACGAGCTGGTTCGTGCTCGCTGAACGCCGCAACCGTGAGGAACCCATCGACGCCTGAGCATCACATGACCCGTCATCGTTGACGCCGGTCCGCCCGCGTCCGCCGCGGATCGGGTCCTGGGATCCCCCGTAGGGTCTCCGCTCGTGGGTGCCGGCGAGGGTCGCGCCGGCTCGGCAGCAGCAAGGGGTAGTCCGTGCCGCGGAGCCGCTTGTCGCCCCACGCTGGCGGCCGTCGCGGTCAGAGGCCGAGGTGCTCGGAGGCGAGTCGGGTCCCCTCGACCCGCGCGCCGATCTTGGCGAAGGCGACCTCCCGGGAGGTCGACGTGTCGTCGGCGAACGGCGAGAACCCGCAGTCGTCGGTGGTGCCGAGCCGATCGACGGGCAGGGCGTCGGCCGCCTCCAGGACGCGGTCGCGGACCTCCTCGGCGGACTCCACGCGCGGGTCGATCGGATCGATCACCCCCACGAAGATCCGCTGATGCGGGCGCAGGTGCTCGGCGATCAGCTCGAGCACGCCCGCCGCGATCCTCCTCGCCGGCGAGCATCACGTAGACGTTGTCGACGTTGATCGCGAACAGCTCGGGAAGCAGCGCGGCGTAGTCGACGTCGGCGCTGTGGGTGGAGTCCTGGTCTCCGCCGGGACAGGTGTGCACGCCGATCCGGGCGCGTTCGTCGTCGGAGAAGCGCTCGAGGACGCGGTTGTTGAGCGCCACGAAGTCCCGCAGCAGGCCCCCGGAGGGATCGAGCTTGATGGACAGGCGCCCCTCGGTGAAGTCGATCTGCACGCGGTGGGCGCCCCGATCGAGCGATCGCCGGATGTCCTGCTCGCAGGCGTCCACGAGGTCGTCCAGGAAGGCGTCGCGTCCGTAGCCCTCCACCCCGTCCTGCGGGTAGATCAGGCTCAACGCGGAGGCGGCGATCACGGCCTGCTTGACCGGCACGTGCGCGTAGCGCTGCGCGGCCGCCAGGTAGCCGTCCGCGTAACGGCCGAAGCGGAAAGGTCCCGACGTGAGCCGCGGCAGCTGTCGGGTGTGACCGTCCGCGAACGGGATCACGGCGCCGTCCGGTGCCAGGTTCGCCAGCCCCTCGAGCGGATAGGTCACGAAGCTCGACTTCGTCTGCTCGCCGTCCGAGATCACGGGCGAGCCCGTGGCCTCGAGCCGCTCGATCGTGTCGCGGAGCGCTCGGTCCTGGAGCTCCTGGACCTCGTCGGGCGAGATCTCGCCTCGACCGAGGGCCGCCATGCCGTCGATGAGCTCCTGGGGCCGCGGGATGCTGCCGATGGGCTCGGTCGGGATCAAAGGGCCTCCTCGGGTCATCGCCGCGGCTGGGGCGGCGAGTCATTGTGACACCAGGGCGTCCGGCCCGTGGCGGAGGCACACCTGCTGGCAGCGCGCCCTGATTCCTGCTGTCGCGCGCGTCCGACCGCGGGCGCCGCGCCGCACCGGTACGCTCCGCGACCTGCCCCGGTCGCGGGGTCCAGAGGGAGAGCGACGTGACGGATCGTCAGAACGGCGACGAGCTCGGCGGAGCCGCCTCGAGCCTCGCCGTCGCCGCGCTCTCCTTGGCGCGGCGGTTCGCGTCTGGCGGCACGCTCTGGTGCTGGGCACCCGGAGCCCCCGAGCACGCGCAGCACCTCGCGGTCGAGTTCGTGCATCCCGTCATCGTGGGCACGCGAGCCCTTCCGGCGGTGGCGCTCGTCGACGACGATGCCGCCACCGCGCTGCGGCCCATGGCGCGCGCTGGTGATGTCCTGATCGTCGTGGCTGGCTGCGACCAGCCCATCGCCGGCGTGCTGCGGCGGGCCGAGGCATGGGGTCTCACCACCATCCACCTGGGCGCCGGGCCTCCTCCGCTGACGCGCTCGGCCCAGCATGTGCTCTGGCTCGGTGACGACCCCGCCGCCTGGTACGACGGTCGTCTCGTCCTCGGCTACCACGTCCTGTGGGAGCTGACCCACGTCTGCTTCGAGCATCCCGGCCTCCTCGAGCCTGTCGACGACGAGGAGGGGCCGTGCGTGGTCTGCTCCGACGAGGGCCGCCTCGGGGAGGTCGTGGGCAGCGAGGACGACGACGCGACGATCCGGACGGCGTCAGGGATCGAGACGGTGAGCACCCTGATGGTCGGACCCGTCCACCCCGGTGACCTCGTGCTCGTGCACGCTGGCGCGGCCATCTCGTTGGTGGATGCGTGACGGACTTCCTCTACCCCTTCATCGAGGGCGACGAGCGTGACTCGGGCGCGTTGCTGACGGACCTCGCCGCCTCCGCTGAGGGCAAGGCAGTCGCGAGCCGGGCGCTGCGCGACGCAACCTTGGCCGCCTTGGATGCCGAGCTCGACGCGGCGGCGGCCGCCATGGGCGCTCGGTTCGAGGCCGGCGGGCGGCTCTTCGCCTTCGGCAACGGGGGCAGCTCCACGGACGCCGCGGGGGTCGCCTCGCTGTTCTCCCACCCGCCGGCCGGACGCCCCCTGCCCGCCCGGTCGCTGGTCGCGGACCACGCTGTGCTCACCGCCCTCGCCAACGACGTCGGGTTCGATCTGGTGTTCTCTCGCCAGCTCATCGCGACGGGCCGACCGACGGACATCGCCATGGGCCTGTCCACCAGCGGTGGGTCCGTCAACCTGCTCCGCGCGTTCGAGGAGGCCGATCGCCGAGGCCTGCTCAGCATCGGACTGGCCGGCTACGACGGCGGCAGCATGGCGGAGGTGGCGACGATCGACCACTGCCTGGTCGTGCACTCTGACAGCGTGCACCGCATCCAGGAGACCCAGAGCGCCCTGGTCTTCGACCTCTGGGCGCGCGTCCAGCGCCGCCTGACCCGCGGAGGCGCACATGGCGGCATCTGACGCTCGCGAAGCAGCCGTGCTCGAGCGCATCGAGGCCTTCCGTCGCCGTCGCCCCCGGCTGACCGACGAGATCGTCACGCTGGCCCATGGGGCGGGTGGCAAGTCGTCAGCCGCGCTCGTGGATGCGGTGTTCCTCGAGGCCTTCGCCAACGAGGCGCTCGCGCCCCTCGCCGACGCGGCCCGCCTCGACCTGCCCCGCGGTGATCGGCTGTCCTTCAGCACCGACTCCTTCGTCGTGCGACCGCGCTTCTTCCCCGGTGGCTCGATCGGTCACCTCGCGGTGCACGGAACCGTCAACGACGTCGCCATGCTCGGCGCCCGGCCGCGCTGGTTGTCGGCCGCGTTCGTCATCGAGGAGGGGTTCGCGGTGACCGAGCTCCGCGACATCGTGACCGACATGGCCGAGGCCGCGCGCGCGGCCGGCATCACCATCGTGGCCGGGGACACGAAGGTGGTGGACCGGGGCGCCGCGGACGGCCTGTACATCACGACCGCGGGCATCGGGGTGGTCCCGGACGGTCGTTCGCTGGGCGCCGACCTCGTGCAGCCGGGCGACGTCGTGCTGGTCTCGGGCACCATCGCCGACCACGGCATGGCCGTGATGCTGGCGCGCGGCGATCTGGCCCTGGAAGCCGACATCCGGTCGGACACCGCGCCGCTCGGCGAGCTCATGGAGGCCCTCCTCCAGGCGGCCCCGGCCACCCGATGGCTCCGTGACCCCACCCGCGGTGGGCTGGGCACCGTCTGCAACGAGCTGGCCCAGGCCACGAACCTCGCCGTCGTGCTCGACGAGACGCGGCTCCCGATCGACCGGGCGGTGGGTGCCGCCTGCGACCTGCTCGGCATCGATCCGCTCTACGTCGCCAACGAAGGCAAGCTCGTGGCCGTGGTCGCACCGGACGAGGCCGACGCAGCACTGGCCGCCCTGCGCGCGCACCCCCTCGGTGCGAACGCCGCCGCGGTCGGGGAGATCAAGGCCGATCCCGAGGCGATCGTGGTGCTGCTGACGACCTTCGGCGGCACGCGCATCGTCGACATGCTCGTCGGCGACCCGCTGCCGCGCATCTGCTGACGCCCGTGGCCGACGCGACCGCCGTTCGCCACCGGATCCGGGTCACCGGGACGGTGCAGGGCGTGGGCTTCCGACCGTTCGTCTACCGGCACGCCCTCCGGCTCGGCCTGCGAGGGTTCGTCCAGAACGACCGCGCCGGGGTGCTGCTCGAGGTCGAGGGACCGGAGCCAGCCGTGCGGGAGCTTGCCTGCCTGCTCGAGGACGACCCGCCGTCCCTGGCCCGCGTGGCGACCGTCCAGGTGGGGGTGATCCCGCCGACGGGCGGCCAGGGCTTCGCGATCGTCGAGAGCGGCACCTCGGTCGGTGCGACCGCGCCGGTGAGCATCGACACGGCGACGTGTGCGGCCTGCCTGGCGGAGGTCGATGACCCCACCAACCGGCGGTATCGGTACCCGTTCACGAACTGCACCGACTGCGGACCTCGCTACACGATCGTCGAGTCGGTGCCCTACGACCGCGCGGCCACCACGATGGCGCGCTTCACCATGTGTGCAGCCTGTCAGGCGGAGTACGACGATCCGGCTGATCGGCGGTTCCACGCGCAGCCCAACGCGTGCCACGCGTGCGGCCCCCGCCTGCGCTGGACGCGGACACGCCCGTCCCCCGGCGACGGAGGCGCTGGGCTCGAGGGCGACGAAGCCCTCGCCGCGGCCGTGGCCGCCCTGCGGGCCGGGGAGATCGTGGCCGTCAAGGGCATCGGCGGCTTCCACCTGGCCGTGGACGCCGCCGATGACGCCGCCGTGGCCGAGCTCCGACGCCGCAAGGCTCGTGACGACAAGCCGTTCGCCGTGATGGTGCCCGACCTGGCGTCGGCTCGGGGCCTCTGCGAGCTGGGCGACGCGGCCAGCGCCGCTCTCGTCGCGGTCGGTCGGCCCATCGTGCTCGTGCCGCGCCGCCCCGATGCGCCCGTGGCCGCGGGCGTGGCTCCTGGGCTGGCCGACCTCGGCCTGATCCTGGCCTACTCGCCGCTGCACCACCTGCTGCTCGCGGGGGTCGGCCGTCCCCTCGTCATGACGAGCGGGAACCTCAGCGACGAGCCGATCGCCCACGACGACGCCGACGCGCGAGTGCGCCTCTCGGCGCTCGTCGACGGCGTGCTGGGCCACGACCGCGGAATCCACATCCGCTGCGACGACTCGGTGGTTCGCTCGACGCCGGCCGGCCGGATGCAGGTGGTGCGGCGCTCGCGGGGCCTCGCTCCGGAGCCGCTGCCACTGGTGGTTGCAGCGAGCAGGCCGATCCTCGCCGTGGGTGGCGAGCTGAAGAGCACCGTGGCCATCACCCTGGGCCCCCACGTGGTGGTGAGCCATCACATCGGGGACCTCGAGCACCTGGCGACCTACTACTCGTTCCTGCAGGGCATCGATCACCTGCGAGCTCTGTACGGCGTCACCCCCGAAGTCGTCGCGCACGACCTCCACCCCGAGTACCTGTCGACGAAGCTGGCCGTCGACCTCGACCTGCCGGCGGTGGCCGTGCAGCACCACCACGCTCACCTCGCGTCGTGCCTGACCGAGCACGGTCGATCGGGACCGGTGCTGGGACTGGTCTTCGACGGGCTGGGCTACGGGAGCGATGGAACCCTCTGGGGCGGCGAGCTGCTCGTCGCGGACCTTCGTGGCTTCGAGCGGGTCGGGCACCTCGTGCCCATCGCGATGCCGGGCGGGTCGGCCGCCATCCGCGAGCCGTGGCGCATGGCGGTGGCGTGGGCGCACCACGCGTCCGCGAGCACCTCCTTCGACGACCCTCGACACGATGCAGTGCTCGACCTGGTGACGCGCGCACACGGTCCGATCACGACCAGCATGGGGCGCCTGTTCGACGCCGTCGCGGCCCTCCTCGGCCGGCCGTCGATCGTCAGCTACGAGGGCCAGGCCGCCATCGAGCTCGAGGCGCTGGCCCGCTCGGTGCCTCGCCGTGACGCCCCTCGCTACCCGGTCGACGTGTTCGCAGACGTGGGTGGGATGGTGCTCATCGACCCGTCTCCGCTGGTGGCCGCCCTCATCGCCGAGCGGGATCGCGGCGTCGCCCCCGCGATCCTCGCCGCCGGCTTCCACGAGTCGATCGGGTCGGCCGCCGCGCGGGCCGCCACGGAGGCGGCGCGGAGCCGCGGCCTGCGAACGGTCGCGTTGAGCGGTGGCGTCTTCCAGAACCTCCGTCTTGCCGAGGTCGTCGAGGAAGCCCTCGTGACGGCGGGCCTCGAGGTGCTCGTACACCAGGTGGTGCCGCCGAACGACGGCGGCATCAGCATCGGGCAGGCCGCGATCGCAGCCGCCTCATCCACGTAGGGTTCGCCATGCCCAAGATCGATGCTCCGGGGACGGTGCCATGAGGTTCGTCGACGAGTACCGCGATCCCGTGGCGGCGCAGCGCGTCCTGGCGACCATCCGGCAGCAGGCAGGTACCGAGCGGCACGTCAAGTTCATGGAGGTGTGCGGCGGGCACACCCACACGATCTACCGGCACGGCATCGAGCACGTCCTCCCCCCGAACGTCGAGCTCGTCCACGGACCCGGTTGCCCCGTGTGTGTGATCCCGATGGGTCGCATCGACGATGCGATCGCGGTGGCCGAGACCCCGAACGTGATCTTCACCAGCTTCGGCGACATGATGCGGGTGCCGGGAGGGAAGGGCACGCTGCTCGAGGCAAAGGCGCGAGGTGCGGACGTGCGGTTCGTGTATTCGCCGCTCGACGCGCTGAAGGTCGCGATGGACAACCCCGAGCGCGAGGTCGTGTTCTTCGCCGTGGGCTTCGAGACGACCGCTCCCTCGACCGCCGTCACGCTGCTCCAGGCGCGTGACGACGAGGTCATGAACTTCAGCGTCTTCTGCAACCACGTCACGATCGTGCCGCCCATCAAGGCGATCCTCGATTCACCGGACCTGCGCCTGGACGGCTTCCTCGGCCCGGGCCATGTGTCCACCGTGGTCGGGAACCACCCGTACCGCTTCGTCACCAGGGACTACGGCAAGCCGCTCGTGACCGCCGGCTTCGAGCCCCTCGACATCCTCCAGGCGATCGCCATGCTGCTCACCCAGATCAGCGAGGGACGATGCGAGGTGGAGAACCAGTACACGCGGATCGTCCGCGACGAGGGCAACCCTCGAGCGCTGCGGTTCCTGGCCGAGGTCTTCGAGCTTCGTCCCCACTTCGAGTGGAGAGGTCTCGGCTTCATCGCCCAGAGCGCGCTGAAGCTGCGGGATGAGTTCGCGCCCTGGGACGCCGAGCTGCGCTACGCCGTGCCTGGAGTGAGGGTGGCCGATCCGAAGGCGTGTCAGTGCGGCGAGGTGTTGAAGGGCGTGATCAAGCCGTGGGAGTGCAAGGTGTTCGGCACCGCCTGCACCCCGGAGACGCCGATCGGCACCTGCATGGTCTCGTCCGAGGGAGCGTGCGCGGCCTACTACAACTTCGGCCGGCTCCACCGCGAGGCTGCCGTCACGCTCGGAAGGGCATCGGGGTAGACGTTGGTGACGCGCTATCGGATCGTGCCCGAGCGATCTCGGGTGTGGATCGACGCTCGGTCGAGCCTGCACCCGATCCACTCCACCACGGTCGGACTCGACGGTTTCGTCGACATGGAGGAGTTCGACAACGGCGAGGTCACCCTCGCGGAACCGCCGGCCGGCGAGCTCTCGTTGCCCGTCAACCGCCTGTCGTCGGGGAACGTGCTGGAGGACCGCGAGCTGCACAAGCGCGTCGATGCCAAGCGGTTCCCGACCATCGACGGCGTGCTCACCCACCTGGAGCGCATCGACGGGACGAGTCGCTATCGCGCGCGCGGCGACCTGGCGTTCCGGGGCGTGTCGCGGGCTTGTGAGGACGAGCTGACGCTGGAGGTGGTCGACGACCGCACCGTCCGACTCGACGGCCAGTCGACCTTCGACATCCGTGACTTCGGCATGGAGCCACCCCGGATCCTGATGCTCCGCGTCGAGCCCGAGGTCGTCGTCCGGGTCGAGATCATCGCCGAGCGGGAGGAGTGATGACGTCGTGATCGAGCCGATCGCGTCCTCGGCGTTCGTTGCTGCACTGGTCTTCGGGTTCCGCCATGGGTTCGACTGGGACCACATCGCCGCGCTGACCGACCTCACCGGGTCACAGGTGACCCGTCGACGATCGATGTGGTTGGCGACGCTGTACGCAGTCGGCCACGCGGCGATGGTCATCGTCCTGGGCGGTGCTGCCATCCTGTTCGCCGAGCGGGTTCCGGACTCGGTGGATCTCGTGATGGAGCGCTTCGTCGGTCTCTCCCTGGTCGCGCTGGGGATCTGGATGGCGTGGACGGCGGTGACGACTCGTGGTGTGCCACCGCTGCGGAGTCGGTGGATGCTGCTCGTCGACGCGGTGCGCCGGCTGGTGGGTCGGCGGGGACCAGCGGTCCAGCAGATCGTCATCGAGCACGCGCATCCACACGATCACGCGGGGCCGATGCACGAGCACAGCCACCCGCCCGATCTGCAGGATCACTCGGCCGGGTCAGATCGGCCTGGAGCTGACGTCGCGGTGCAGGTGCAGGTGCAGCATCGCCACCTGCACCGCCACGTCGCGGTGGTTCCACCGGATCCCTTCGTGCGCTACGGCGGTTGGTCCTCGTTCGGCGTTGGTCTCCTGCACGGGGTCGGGGCCGAGACGCCCACGCAGGTGGTCGTGTTCGCCGCGGCGGCCCACGCGACCGGGCGGCCCACGAGCGTTGGGCTCCTGCTGTGCTTCGTGATCGGCCTGCTCGCATCCAACAGCCTCGTGGCGGCCACCAGCACGTTCGGGTTCAGCCGGGTCATCCACAACCGACCGGTCATGACGACGCTCGCCCTGATCACTGCCGCCTTCAGCCTGACGGTCGGCACGCTCCTCCTCCTGGGGGAAGGAGCCGTGTTGCCCGCGATGCTCGGAGGCGCATGACGCGGGGTCGGCGCCGGCGACGCCGCTGCAGGCAGGTCCGGGCTTGGCCGGTCGGCGCTGGTCAGCGCATGGTGCGGAAGGCGGCGCGCACCTCGTCGACGAAGAGGCGGGGCTGCTCGAAGGCGGCGAAGTGGCCACCCACGGTCGGCTCGCTCCAGTAGCGGATGTCGGAGTAGGTCTTGTCGGCCCATCGCCGCGACGGGCGGAAGATCTCCTTGGGGAACACGGTGCCGGCGACGGGCACGTCGATCGCACCCGCGCGCATCCGGTCGAAGCTCTCCCAGTAGAGACGAGCCGACGACGCTCCCGTGCCGGGCAACCAGTAGGCCATCACGTTGTCGAGCATGCGGTCCCGGGCGAGCACGTTCTCTGGGTGACCGTTGCAGTCCGTCCAGGCGTAGAGCTTCTCGACGATCCATGCGAGCTGGCCGGCGGGCGAGTCCACGAGCCCGTAGCCGAGCGTCTGCGGGCGCGTCGACTGCTGCTTCGAGTAGCCCGAGTCCCACCGGTCGTAGAAGCCCCACGAGTCGATGGCCGCCTGCTCGGCCGGCGTCAGGTCGGCCATGGTCTCCGGGTCCGGGAGGGCGATCAGCAGGTTGAGGTGGATGCCCACGCAGTGCTCGCGGTCGAGCGGGCCGAGCACGCTCGTCACGCCGGCGCCCCAGTCGCCGCCCTGGGCGCCGTAGCGGTCGTAGCCCAGGCGGGCCATCAGCGCTGCCCAGGCGGCCGCGATCCGCTCGATGCCCCACCCGGGCTCCGTCGGCTTGTCGCTCCAGCCGTAGCCGGGGAGCGAGGGGCAGACGACGTGGAACGCGTCGGCCGCGTCGCCCCCGTGCGCCGTCGGGTCAACGAGAGGGCCGACGACCTCGTGGAACTCGACGACGGACCCCGGCCAGCCGTGGGTCAGCACGAGGGGAAGCGCGCCCTCGTGAGCCGAGCGCGCATGGAGGAAGTGGATGGCGAGCCCCTCGATGCTCGTTCGGAACTGGGGCACGGCGTTGAACCGCGCCTGCGCCGCGGAGAAGTCGTAGGCCGAGGCCCAGTGCTCGCACAGCTCCCGCACGTAGGCCAACGGGATGCCTTGGCTCCAGTCGTCGACGGTCTCGGCGTCGGCCCAGCGCGTGTTCCCCAACCGGCTGCGGAGGTCGGTGATCTCGGCGTCGGTGATGTGGAGCTCGAAGGGTTCGATGCGGTCGTCGGTGCCCATCGGCCCAGTCTGGCCCGGGTCCCTGCCCGTCGTCGGCGCCGCTGATCTCCAGCGCGGCCTGGCCGACGGGCCGGAGGTCGCGTTGCGGCCTACAGGCCCAGGCTGTCCGTGGCGCCGCGCGCGGTCCACTCGTCGTTGATGGCCTGCTGGATGCGGACGTACCACACGATGTTGCCGATCAGGGGCAGGAGGAACCACAGGCCCCAGAGGGTTGTGATGGGCGGCTCCTTGCCCTGGCGCCGGTAGATCCGCTCGACCTCGCTGGCCATCAGGAACATCGTGACGGGGGAGATGAACAGCGTGATGAAGAGGTAGCCGATGCCCCCGATGCCCTCGCGGGCGTATTGCTTGAGCTCCTCGCCGTTCTGGAACGACCAGACGATCGTCCAGATGCCGAGCGTCACGATCGAGAGCACGATCACGAGTCCGATCGACCGGCGCTTGCCGATGGGACCGAGCCCTCCGGGATCGACGGGGCCGCCGGTCGCCGGCGGCGGAGGCAGGGGAGTGTCGCTCATATGGCCGCCGACGCTACCGCTCGGCCCCCTATCGTGCGTTCCCGAGCATGACGACCGACCAGACCTTCGCCGACGAGCTCGAGGCCTGGCTGCTCAGCGAGGGTTCGAAGACGCTCGGATCGCTCGAGGTGGTGTTCGCCGAGAAGACCTTCGCCACCACGATCCTCTTCCTCATGTTCGTGCCCGCCCTGCCGCTTCCCACCGGCGGGATCACCCACGTGTTCGAGGCCATCGCGGTCGTCGTGGCCGCCGAGATGGTCATCGGCTTGCGCACGATGTGGCTCCCCGAGCGCTGGAAGCAGCGCGAGCTGGGCGCGTTGACGACGAGACGGGCGATCCCGTTCATGGTCCGCTGGGTCCGGCGGTTCGAGCGGTTCTCGAGACCGAGGGGCGCGCGGCTCTTCGAGCAGGGCTGGTTCCGCCGGCTCATGGGGCTGCTCTTCATGGCGCTCGCCATCGCCGCGGGGCTCGCCCCACCGTTCTCGGGACTCGACACCTTGCCCGCCATGGGGGCAGTCGTCGTCGCGCTCTCGATCATCCTCGAGGACATCGTGGTCCTCGCGATCGGCGCCGCGATCGGCGCGGGCGGCGCCGCGCTCATCCTGACCATCGGCGCCGCCGTCGTGCGCTTCGTGCAGAACCTCTTCTGAGGGGTGGGGCTAGCGGCCGAGGGCGTCGCGCAGCACGGACAGCCGCTCGGGGACGATCGTGCAGTTCACCCAGCGGCCGACCTTCTCCTTGGTGATCAACCCGGCGTCGGCGAGCAGCGAGAGGTGGTGGCTCACGGTGGACTGGCTCTTGCCGACCGGTGCCTCGAGGTCGCAGCTGCACGCGGTGCCGTCGGGCGCGGCGGCGATCAGCGACAGCAGCCGGAGGCGGACCGGGTCGGCCAGCACCTTGAAGGCCGCTGCCAGCTCGACCGCAGAGGCATCGTCGAGCGCTTCGGACAGCAGCGGTGCGCAGCACACGTCGATCGCCTTCACATCCATCGAGAAGCCCCTTGCAGACATCGACGCCCGTCGACGCATTGATGGTTGTCGATAGGTTACCGCAGATGTTGGTCCTCGAGCACCGCGCCGCAGGCTCGTCGCGGCGGTGACGGCTCGCACGGTCCAGCGGTGCCAAGATCGGCCGGATGGCTGATCTCGACCGCACCCTCGCAGAGTCCGACGACGACACGATGGTCGCCGCGCTGGAGCTGGCCGTCCTCCCTCCGTTGTTGGCGGCGCTGGCCGGTGACCTCGACGACCTCACGTTCGTCCCCGACCACCTCCGCCCGGATCTCTCCGTGCTGATGGACCCCACCTTCGGGCTCTCGGCCGAGCAGCTGGCGGAGGGTCGCGAGCTCGCGCTCGGTGCGCTGCAGCGGCTGCGAGAGCGGCCGTCGCAGCCTGTCCGCGCTCTCCCCCTCGACGAGCTGACTGCCCTGCTCGCCTTCGTCACCGGCGGCGCCGCCAGCGACGACTACCTGGAGCTGCTGCGTGACGAGCTCGCCCTTGGCGAAGACCTCCGTGCGCCGACCTGGCGCAAGGAGGAGATCGCCCCCGACCGGCCGTTCCGTGTGGCCGTCATCGGTGCCGGGATGTCCGGGCTGGTGGCGGCCCACCGCCTCCACCAGGCCGGCGTCGAGGTCGTCGTGCTGGAGAAGAACGATGACGTCGGCGGCACGTGGCTCGAGAACACGTACCCGGGCTGCCGCGTCGACGTGTCGAACCTCTTCTACTGCTACTCCTTCGCGCAGCGCGATGATTGGCCGCAGCACTTCTCCACCCAGGAGGTGCTGCTCGACTACTTCCGCCGCGTGGCCGACGAGCACGGGCTCCGGCCCCTCATCCGGTTCGGCACCGAGGTGCTGGCCATGGAGCTCGACGAGGGGTCGATGCGGTGGACCCTCCGCCTGCGCGAGGCGGACGGGCGCGAGACGGTCATCGAGGCCGACGCCGTCATCAGCGGCGTCGGCCAGCTCAACCGGCCGAACATCCCGGACCTGCCTGGCGCGGAGACCTTCGCCGGTGCCGCCTTCCACTCCGCTCGATGGGACCATGACGTCGATCTGCGCGGGCAGCGCGTCGTGGTCATCGGCACCGGGGCGAGCGCGGCGCAGTTCATCCCCGAGATCGCGGAGGAGGTCGACCACCTCACGATCCTCCAGCGCACCCCGGCCTGGTTCCTCCCGACGCCTGACTACCACGACGCCGTCGAGCCCGAGGTGGCGTGGCTCATGCGGAACGTGCCCGGCTACGCGAACTGGCTCCGGTTCTGGAACTTCTGGCAGAACGTCGAAGGTCTCATGATCGCGGCGCGCGTCGACCCCGAGTGGGACGCCGGTGGGGCCAGCGTCAGCCAGATCAACGAGCTCGTGCGGCAGCTCTTCGTCGGGCACATCGAGGCCGAGCTCGCCGAGCGCCCCGACCTCATCCCGAGCGTGATGCCCGACTACCCGCCGTTCTCGAAGCGCTTCATCCGCGACAACGGGGTCTGGCCGCGCACGATCATGCGGGACGACGTCGACCTGGTCACCGCCGCCATCGCCGAGATCACCCCGGAGGGGGTGCGCACGGAGGACGGTGTGCTCCACGAGGCCGACGTCCTCATCTACGGCACCGGCTTCACCGCGTCCGACTTCCTGATGCCGATGCGAGTCGTCGGGCGCGACCGCGTCGAGCTCCACGACCGCTGGCAGGGCGACGCCCGGGCCTACCTCGGCATCACCCTCCCCGGCTTCCCCAACCTGTTCCTGCTCTACGGGCCGAACACCAACATCGTGGTCAACGGGAGCATCACGTACTTCTCGGAGTGCGAGGTCCACTACGTGGCGGGCTGCGTGCGGGCGCTGCTCGAGGAGGGTGCCAAGGCGCTCGAGCCCAAGGTCGACGTCCACGACGCCTTCAACGAGCGGGTCGACGCCGAGAACCTGCAGATGGCATGGGGGGTGTCGAGGGTGAACAGCTGGTACAAGAACGCCACGGGGCGCACGGCACAGAACTGGCCCTTCAGCCTCCTCGAGTACTGGCAGCGCACGCGCACGCCCGACCTCGCGGACTACCACCTGCTGCGGTGACCATGGTCACCGGCTGGCGGGGGCGGTGGCGGCAGGACCTAGCCTGGGGAGATGGCCACCAGCCGTTCCCACACCACCGCTGACCCTCGTCCGAAGGCCAAGGTGCTCCCGCTGCCCGGCATGGGCGCCACGCACAGCGAGCTGGCCCGCGAAGCGGCCGTCACGCGCTGGGCGAGGGTGCACGGCCACGACGTCGCCTACCGCCAGGCCGGCACCGGTCCGCTGCTCGTGATGGTCCACGGCATCGCCGGCAGCTCCGGCACGTGGGTGCCGATCATGCCCCTGCTCGCCGAGCGCTACACGGTGATCGCGCCCGACCTGCTGGGCCACGGCGAGTCCGCCAAGCCGCGGGGCGACTACAGCCTCGGTGCCTACGCCTCGGGCATCCGCGACCTGCTCGGCGTGCTGGGTCACGAGCGCGCCACCGTCGTCGGGCACAGTCTGGGTGGCGGCGTCGCCATGCAGTTCGCGTACCAGTTCCCCCAGATGGCCGAGCGACTCGTGCTCATCTGCAGCGGCGGGCTCGGCAAGGAGGTCAGCCCCCTCCTCCGGGCGCTCAGCATGCCGGGCACCGAGTACGTGCTCCCCGTGGCGCTCGCGCCCCAGATCCACAGCGTGGTCGGGTCGATCGGTCGGGTGCTCGGGCGGGTGGGGCTGCGCGCCGACCCGTTCCTCGACGAGGTCTGGAACGCGTGGAGCCGCCTCACCGACCGCCGGGCCCAACGCGCGTTCATCCACACCATCCGCGCCGTGATCGATGTGAGCGGCCAGCGCGTGAGCGCCCGCGACCGGCTCTACCTCGCCCACGAGGTGCCCACGATGATCGTGTGGGGCGACCGCGATCAGGTCATCCCCGTCTCGCACGCGCACATCGCGCACGAGCTGATCCCGGGCAGCCGTCTCGAGATCGTCGAGAACGCCGGGCACTTCCTGCCCTTCGAGCGCCCCGAGGTCCTCGACCGCCTTCTCCGCGACTTCCTGGCGACCACCAAGCCGGCCCACGTCACACCCAAGCGCTGGCAAGAGGTCCTCGTCTCCCACGGCTGACCGACCCCCAAGATCAAGGGCGTCGGCGAGGGGAGCGGGACGGCTCGGTGCCGCCCAGGGGCGCGCAGGATACGACGCGAGGCGATAGGTCCCGCGTACGCCTGCTCGAGGTCGTGAGTCCCGGATGTGGGACCCACGACCTCCGGCTCACGTCGGCGGGACCCATGACCTCGGGCGCGCTGGTCCGGGCGGCACGATCGTGCCAGCGTCGGGGCGGCGCCGACCTCCGCCCTCGACGCGCCCTTGGCTCTTGACCTCCGCCTCGGCCACCGCAGGGCGGGCATTAGCGTCGCGCCGACATGGCTGAGCTCATCTCGTACGCGCGACGGTTCACGGACCTCGCCGCCGCGGCCCCGGACCGGGTGCTCATCACCTGTGGCGACGACTCGATCACGCGGGCGGCCTTCGAGTCGGCGGCGAACCGGTTGGCGCGCGACCTGCAGGGCCGGGGCGTCGGCCTGGGCGACATGGTGACGATCGCGCTCCCGAACTCGCTCGCGTGGTTCGTGACGGCGGCGGCGTGCTGGAAGCTCGGCGCCATCCCGCAGCCGGTCTCGTACCGGCTGCCCCCGACCGAGCTGCAGGCCATCGTCGAGCTGGCCGACTCGAGGGTCGTCGTCGGCGTGGAACCTGATGTGCTGCCCGCACGCCAGTGCCTGCCGGCGGGTCACGTGCCGCACCCGTCGGTCGAGGACGGTCCGCTGCCCGACGTGATCTCGCCGGCGTGGAAGGCCCCGACCTCGGGCGGCTCGACCGGGCGGCCGAAGCTCATCGTGTCCGGTGACGCGGCGACGATGGATCCCGAGGTGCGGCCCACTCTGGGGGTCGACCCCGACGGGTGCCTGCTCATGCCGGGGCCGCTCTACCACAACGGTCCGGTGGTCTGGTCGTGCACGGCGCTGCTCGCGGGCGCTCACCTGGTGGTGCTCCCGCGCTTCGACGCCGAGGCGACCCTGGCCGCCATCGAGGAGCACTCGGTCGACGTCGTGTACCTGGTCCCCACGATGATGAAGCGGATCTGGCGGCTTCCGATCGAGGTGCGCGAGCGCTACGACGTGTCGTCCCTGCGGTTCGTGTGGCACCTGGCCGAGCCCTGCCCACCGTGGCTCAAGGAGGCGTGGATCGACTGGCTGGGCGCGGACACCATCTGGGAGCTCTACGCCGGCACCGAAGCACAGGCCGCGACGATCATCACGGGGACGGAGTGGCTCGAGCACCGCGGCTCCGTGGGCCGTCCGGCGGAGGGCACCGTGCTCATCACGAACGAGATGGGCGACGAGGTGCCCGCCGGCGAGCAGGGCGAGGTGTGGCTGCGGTCGGTGGAGCGCGCGACGCCTACCTACCGGTACGTGGGGGCCGAGGCCCGCACGAGAGAAGGCGGCTGGGAGTCCCTCGGTGATGTCGGCTGGCTCGACGCCGACGGGTTCCTGTACCTGGGGGACCGGCTGACGGACATGATCCTCAGCGGCGGCGCCAACATCTACCCGGCCGAGGTGGAGGCCGCGCTCCAGGAGCACCCCGACGTGCGATCGTGCGCCGTGATCGGCCTGCCCGACGACGACCTCGGCAATCGCGTGCACGCCATCGTGGAGGCGGACGCGGGGCTCGACCCGGATGATGTGCTCGCCTACCTGCGCCAGCGGCTCGCGCCGTACAAGCTGCCTCGGACGATCGAAGTGGTCGACGAGCCGCTGCGCGACGACGCCGGAAAGCTGCGCCGCAGCGCGCTCCGAGCCGAACGCCTCTGACCCACCAGACCTGCGCCGACGAGGCGCGACCTCAGCAGAGGCGGATGCTCGCTCGCAGCAGGCCCGTGTGCTTGTTCGACCGTCGCCACACGGGAGCTCCGCTCGGCTCGATCGAGGTCACACGGTCGCGCAGGGCCGCGAACACGAGACGGAGCTCCCGACGCGCGAGACCCACGCCCACACACGCGTGGCCCCCGTACCCGAACGCCAGGTGTGGGTTGGGCTCACGCCCGATGTCGAAGCGTTGGGGCTCCGCGAACACTGCCGGGTCGCGGTTCGCCGCCGCCCACCACAGCACGACCTTGTCGCCAGCCCGGATCGCAGCACCACCGAGCTCGGTGTCGACGGTGGCGGTGCGACGGTCGTACGGCGTGGTCGACGCCCAGCGCAGCACCTCCTCGATCGCCGATGGCAGGAGCGCGGGGTCCGCTCGTAGTCGTCGCCATTCGTCGGGGTGCTCGGCCATCGCGACGACGCCGATCGCGATCGCGTTCCGCGTCGTCTCGGCACCGGCGGCGACGAGGAGGGTGAAGGCCATCTGGAGCTCGAGCTCGCTGAGCCGGGCCGCACCCGCGTCCGCCGGCAGCTCGCCGTGGACGAGCGCCGACAGCAGGTCGTCCCCCGGCGCTCGTCGCTTCTCGTCGATCAGGGCGGCTCCGTACGCGAAGAGCCCGGCGGAGGCCGCGCGGCTCGCCTCGTCGTCCTCACCGAGGTCCCGGTGGTCGTAGGACAGCGTGGCGTCGGCCCACGCGGCGAGCTGCCGGCGGTCCTCGGCCGGCACGCCGAGGAGGAGCGCCATGGCGCGCAGGGGGAGCTCGGTCGCCAGAGACGTGACGACATCGACCTCGCCGGCCGCCAGCGCCGAGTCGATCGTCTCGCCCGCCACCACGGCCAGCTCGGTCTCCATGGCCGAGAGCGATCGTGGCGTGAGCAGCGGCATGAGGAGGCGGCGGATCCGCTGGTGCCGTGGATCGTCCATCATGTTGAACAGCACGCCGGCGGCGAAGCCGAGCGGCAGGTCCTCGAGGATCGTGCCCCCGCCTGTGCGCCCGCCACCCCCCATCGAGGAGAAGGTGGTGAGGTCGACGCCCGCCGCCGCGCACGCCGCGTGCGACGTGACCGACCAGAACCCCTCGCCATCGGGGGTGTGCTCCGTTGCTTCGTGCCACCGCACGGGTGCGTCCGCCCGCAGCTCGTCGAAGCGCCGGTGAGGGAAGCCGTCCTGGAACGCGCGCAGGTCGGTGAGGTCGATGCCGGGCACCCGTCAGGCGCCGCGGATGCCGCGGAGACCCCGCCAGGCGAGGTCGGCGACGAGGCGCGCGAGCTCCTCGGCCGGCGCTTCGGCGCCCTCGGCCATCCACAGGCGACTCGTGCCCTCGGCCAGCCCGACGAGGCCGTGCGCCAGCTGGCGGCGCTGCGCCTCCGTGAGCCCCTCGACGTCGATGAGGGTGGCGATCGCCTCCGCGATGGCACCCTCCACCTGCGCGACCTGGGCGGCGAACTCCTCGTCCCGGCGAGTGCCGCCGCCGAAGAGCACGCGGAACGCCGCCTCGTTCGCCTCGACGAAGCGGAAGTAGGCGATGAAGCCCAGCTCGACCTGCTCGCGGGGGGATTGGGCGGCGGTGGTGGCCTTGGTGATGGCGTCGAGCAGGTGGGTGCCGACGTCCGTCAGGACCTCACGGTAGAGATCCCGCTTCGATCGGAAGTGCTGGTACAGCACGGGTTTGGTGACGCCGGCCGCTTCGGCCACGTCGTTCATCGACGTGGGGTGGAAGCCGTGCTCGCCGAACACCTCCAGCGCCACCTCCAGCAGCTGCTCCCGCCGCCGGGCCGCCGGCAGGCGCGGGGAGGGAGGCCGGCTGGACACAGCCCGAGCGTAGAGCGTCTAGTGCTGGTGGGTGATGAGACTCCGGGCGACCTCGCCCTGCTGCATCGCGGTGAACGCCTCGTTCACGCCATCGACGCCGATCTCCCTCGACACCAGCTCCTCGAGCTTGAGCTTGCCGTCCTTGTAGAGCTGGATGAGCTTCGGTACGTCCTCGCGGACGTTGGACGAGCCATACCAGCAGCCCTTCACGGTCTTGGCCAGGTACAGGAACGTGAAGGCGGCGTTCAGGTTGAGCATGACGTCCATGCGGGGGACGCCGACGAGGATCGCCTCGCCGCCGTTGCGGGTCATGTTGATCGTCTGCTCGATGGTCGGCCCGAGGCCGATCACCTCGAAGGCGACGTCCACGCCGCGGCCGCCGGTGAGGCTGGTGACGTTGGTGACCGCGTCGCCCTCGTCGGCCTTCACGAGGTCCGTGGCACCGAACTGCTCGGCCATCTTCAGCTTCGACTCGAACATGTCGACGGCGATGATCTTCTCGGCCCCGGCGATCTTGGCGCCCTGGATGACGTTCAGGCCGACACCGCCACAGCCGACGACGGCGACCGAGTCGCCCGGGCGGATGCTGGCCGTGTTGAGGGCCGCGCCGACGCCGGTGAGCACGCCGCAGCCGATGAGCGCGGCGTAGCGGAGGTCGACGTCGTCGTCGATCTTCACGAGGGAGATCTCGGGCACGATCGCGTAGTTGCCGAACGTGCCGCACATGGCCATCTGGCGCAGCGGCTCGCCGCCGAGCGTGAGGCGGGTCGAGCCGTCGAGCATGCCGCCGGCGGCCGCCATCGCGCTCTTCTCGCAGAGGAAGCCCTGGCCGCGGTCGCAGTAGTAGCAGGACCCGCAGGCGGGGACGAACGACAGCACGACGTGGTCGCCGGGCTTCAGCGTCGTGACGCCCTCGCCGATCTCCTCGACGATGCCGGCGCCCTCGTGCCCGAGCACGATCGGCGGGGGCAGGGGGATGGTGCCGTTCTGCACGGACAGGTCGGAGTGGCACACGCCGGACGCCACGATCTTCACCTTGGCCTCACCCGGTCCGGGTGGGGCGATCTCGATGTCGTCGTGGACCTGCAGGTCCTCGCCGACGCCCTTCAGCACTGCAGCCGTGACCATCAAGTCCCCCTGTGTCGATGTGGAGTGCCGACGAGCGTGTCATCACGCCCCGGACCCGGCAAGACGAGAACGGTTCTCGATCCAGTGCCTAGTGCCCGAGCTCGCGGTCCTCGCGCTCGGCGGCCTTCACGGCGTACCCGAACACGATGGCGGGCGCGAGGACGATCGAGCCCACCACGAGGCAGGCGATGATCGTGGTGCCGACCATCCCCCCGAAGCCCGCGACCAGCCCGATGCCGAAGCCGATGATCGCGATGGCGTAGAGGCCGTAGCCGACGCGCTTGCCGACCGCGACGAGTCGGGCGATGCGGGCACGCCGCTCGAGCACCGGGTCGGCGCTCGCTCCCTCAGCCATGGGTCCAGCCTGCCGCATCGAGGAGGCGCCGCAGGTCCTTGGTGAGCCGGTCGAGCCCGAAGTGCGTGCGCACCAGGGCTGCGTTGTGATCGTGCAGGCGCTCGTCCGGCTGGCGCAGTGCGCGGTCGAGGGTCTCCGGCTGGACCGGGTCGAACCACCGGAACCCGAGCGAGCGCAGCTCGTCGGCCACCGGGTACGGGCCCACGGCCACGGGCCGTCGGTGGATCGCGGCCTCGATCGGTGGGTTCCCGAAGCCCTCCCAGGTCGACGGGAACGCGACCGCGTCGCTGGCGGCGTACGCATCGGCCATGGTGCCGGGAGCCGGTCGGTGCACGACGCGGCACCGGGCGCGCGAGAGGACGTCGCCCAGCACGTCGTGGTAGCCGTCCTCGGCCGGACCGACCAGCCAGTAGGCGGCCTCGAGGGCCTCGGCGAGGGCGAGCGCAGCTGGCACGTCCTTGCGCTCGATGGCGCGCACGGGGTGGACGAGGAGCCGTTCGTCGGGACCCACCTCGAGGGCAGATCGCGTCGCCTCGCGATCGCCGGCAGGCTCGTCGACGTCGAAGGCGTTGTAGATGGTGGTCGCGGTGATGCCGCGGTCGCGCAGCTGCCCCTCGGTCAGGCGGTTGATCGTGACGTGGCGCCACGCCGGGTCGTCCATCGGGAGCTCGGTGACGTGCGCCCACGCGGTGCGCTGCCACGGCGGGTCGTGGTGGTGCATCACGGCCGGTCGCCCCCGGAGGCTCGCCGCCACCGCGCGGGCCGCCGGTAGGTTCAGCGGGATCGTGCACAGGTTCTCCACCACGACGACATCGGCGTCGGCCAGCGCAGCATCGAGCTCCGGGGGCGTCGGGGGGGCGACGGCATCCAAGGCCAGACCGGGCAGGAGCCGGTCGACCGGTCCGTCACCGGCCACCGTCTGCACGCGCCAGCCGAGCTCGGCGAACACGCGGGACCAGGTGGCGGCCACCACGGAGACGCCGTCGTGACGTCCGAGCCGGAACGACACGAAGGCGACGGTGGGCACGGCGGCACGCTATCCACGCCCGGCGGGCTGGCGGTCGAGGCGCGGCAGATCCTCGAGGCCGCCTGGCGAGCCGACGCGGCGGGTGGGTTCTGCGTCCCGAACCCCACCACGTACCCGTGGCAGTGGCTGTGGGACAGCTGCTTCCACGCGGTCGTGTGGGCCCACCTCGGCGACGAGCGCGGGGTGAGCGAGCTCCGCAGCGCCCTCTCGGCACAGGACGAGGAGGGCTTCGTCCCCCACCTCCGCTACGGCGCCGGCCCCCAACCCCACGTCGGTCTGTGGGGGCGGGCCGGCGCGTCGACGATCACCCAGCCGCCGATGTACGGACACGCGGCGGCGGAGCTCACCCGACTGGGCCTCGACCCCGGCGGCGCGGTCCTCGACCGAGCCGGGCGCGGCCTCCGCTTCCTGCTCGGCCGCCGGCGGCGGACGGCCGGGGGCCTCGTGCAGGTCTGCCACCCGTGGGAGTCGGGCTGTGACGACAGCCCGCGCTGGGACGATGCCGTCCCCGGAGGCCGCACGCCGGCCGCGTGGTTCGACCTCAAGGGCTCCCTCGTCCGTTCGATCGAGCGCTCGGCCGGTGGGGCACCGATCCACAACCCGGCGTTCGCCATCGGTTCGGCCGGCTTCTCGGCACTGGTGGCGTGGAACGCGCGTGAGCTGGCGACGGTCACCGACGATGACGGTCTCCGCCGGCAGGCGGCCGAGCTGGCGGGTGCGGTCGACGCACGCTGGGATGCGGAGCTCGTCACGTGGGTGGACGACGGTCCGACCGCGGTCGGGTCGGGCCGCATCCGCACGCTCGACGCGCTACTGCCGCTGCTCGTGTGCCCGCGACCGGAGGCCGTCGCCTCGCTGACGGATGCCACCGCGTTCGGTGCGCCGTGCGGGCCGCGCGGCGTCCACATCGCCGAGCCGTCCCATGAGGCCGAGACCTACTGGCGGGGCCCGGCCTGGCCCCAGCTCACCTACCTGCTCTGGCTGGCCACGAGCTCGGTGTACGACCGCACCGCCGCCGCTTCCCTGTCGAGATCGATGCTGGCGGGAGTCGCGGCCTCGGGGTTCGCGGAGTACTGGGCGGCCGACACCGGCCGGCCGCTGGGAGCGGTGCCCCAGACCTGGGCGACCCTCGCCGTCCTCCTCGACGACCGGCCCGCGTAGCCCACCGACTCGGTCTCGACGCGCGTGCGTCGCCGGCTCAGCTCCCGGACGGCGTCGAACGCCCCGAACACGATGATGAGATCCCCGAACGAGAGCACCTCGCCCGCGAGTGGGATCGGGAGGACGTCACCGAGCACGCCGAGCGCGTCGTTGGACGACTCGAGGTGACGCGGACCAGAGAGCTCGACGGTGGCGATCTCGTCGGCGTCGATCGCCCCGGCCTCCACGAGCGCACCGGCCCGCACGGGCATGCCCGCGTTCACGGCCACGGCCACGAGGTTCAGCAGCAGGCCCAAGCCGATCACTGCGACACCGGTGATGTGGCGATTGGCCATGGCGACGGCGATCAGCACGGCGAGCGAGAGCGCGAGGCACAGCGTGGCCGCCGACCCGTCGAGCAGCACGGAAGCGGCATTGAGGAGGGCGCCGAACGCGAGGAGCGGGATCTGCTCCACGCGCGGGCGGACGGAGTGCGCTCCCGCAGCTGGTCGGCTGAGCCCCAGCAACAGCCCGAGGATGACGGCGATCGCGAGGAGGACCACGTGTCGACGGTACCGACCCCGCCGCGTCAGAAGGCGGACCACTGCGGTCAGCCGCATGGCGTCGGGCGCTGGCTTCGCCGAGCTGCACGACGGGCGCGGCGAGCTGGCGGAGCTGTTCCGCGATCTCTACGCCCTCGGCAAGCCCACGATCGCCAGGGTGCGGGGCCGCTAGGCCGCTCGCATCTGGCGTTGGCGCTAGTTGCCGCTGACGTCGCTGAGGCTGATGTCGCAGTCGGACAGGTAGTTCATGACCTCGGTCATCGCCTCCGACTCGTCGATGGTGCCCTCATCCACGACATCCGCGAGCTTGCCGGCGAGGCACTCGGCCTGGTCACGGTCCAGGCCGAGCATCGACTCGTAGGCGTCGGCCAGCTGCTGCTCGAAGTCGGCCGGCGAGCCTGCGCTGTCCGTCGTCCCCTGGGCGCCGCTGTCGCCTTCGCCGTAGAGGTCGACACAGAAGCCGCTCGGCTCGTTGCGGTCACCGCACGTGTCGCCATAGGTCTCGTAGTCCGAGCCGCTGGGGCTGTCGAGGTAGAGCTGGTCGCACGAGGCGAAGTCGCCTTCCGTGCAGGCGTCGTAGAGCTCGTCGAGATCGGGATCGCTGCCGTAGCTCCCCTCGCCGCCGCTGCCCTGGGTGGTGTCGGTGGTGTCGTCGCTCGAGTCCGTGGTGCCGTCGGTGCCGGTGATCGCACCCTCGTCGATGTTGCACTCGTCGGCCATCTTCTGGACGCCGATCGCGAGGAACGCGCTGAGCACCTCCTCGGGGGGATCCTCCGCGCTGTAGTCGATGTCCTTCAGCGCGTCTTCGCCGGTCTCGTCGACGACGAGGCCCGCCACGCAGTTGGCCTGCTCGCTCGTGAGCGAGCCGTCGGATTCGGCCTCGAGCTTGGACGCGAGCTGAGCCTGCACGCTCGAGTCGCCATCGTCGTCGCCACCGAGCGCCATGAAGGCGATGACGGCGATGACCACGGCGGCGAGGATGCCGCCGCCGATCAGGAGCCCCTTCTTGGAACCGCCCCCGCCGTCGGGTTCGGTGGGCACGTAGGGGGGCGGCGGCGCCGGCGCGTCCATCCCGGGGGTAGTCGCGGGCCACGCGGCCGGCTGCTCGACCGTGGGTGGGTAGGCCTCCGTCGCATCATCGGGCGCAGGTGGCTGCTGGTCGACCACCGTCGGCTCGTCGAGCGCGGCTGGCACCTCGGGCTCGGCTGGCACCTCGGGTGCCAAGGCCTCGTAGGGATCCACGCCGGCGACCCCCGCATCGGCGACGTTCTCCGTCCACTGCGTGCCGTCCCAGTAGCGGTGGTCGTGCTTGCCGGTGGGGTCGGGCTGCCAGCCCGGGGTGTTGTCACTCATGTGATCGATCCCTTGTGTCTGAGGGGTTGTTCAGCCGCCGATGCCGGAGAGGTCGCATTCGTCTGCCGCTCGCACGGCCGCCGCCGTGATGTCGTCCTGCAGCTCTTCGGGAGGCTCGTCGGCAGTCAGGTCCACGTCCTTGAGCGCATCGGCACCCACTTCGTCGACGATGATCTCCGCGTAGCAGTCCGCGGCCTCGGCATCGAGGCCGCCTCCCTCGCCCTGCAGGGTCTGGGAGAGCTCGTCGACGATGTCGGCCTCGCTCTTCCCGCCGCTGTCGCCGCCGCAGGCGGTCGTGGCCAAGACGAGGCACAGCGAAGCCGCCGCGCCGAGGAGTGGGGTGCGTCGCATCGCTGGGTGCCGCCTGTCGCTCGAGGGGTGACCGGACGCGCCGAGCATACGGCGCGGGACCTGCTCAATCGCGGCGCTTCACTCCGGCCAGGGCCACGTGCACGATCTTGCGCGGCGCCTCGACGAGGCCGACGAACGGCGCCGCCCGGCGAGGGAGGTACACCGTGCGCGTCCCCCGTTCGACGCCCTTGACGACCGCGAGCGCCAGATCGTCCGCCGCGGTGTCCGGGACGAGCTGGATCCGCCGGAGGCGCTGGAAGGCCTTGTGGAACGGCTCGTAGGACTCCCCGCTGGCGAGCATGTCGGTGGGCACGCCGCCGACCATGACCGTGGTGAGGTCCAGCGGCAGCCCCTTCAGCTCGTCGCGGAGCGCGGCGGTCCCGTGGGCGAGACCAGCCTTGGTCGCGGCGTAGACGGTCATCCCCGGCACGGACGCGAGGGCGGCCAGTGAGGCCACGTTCACGAGGTGGCCGCCGCCACGACGCAGCATCCGCGGCACCGCCTGACGGCACAGCTCGAGTGGCGTGGTGAGGTTCAGCTGGATCTGTTGGTCGACCTGCTCCGCCGTGCTCTCCCAGAGCGGGCCCTCGTACGCGAGGCCGGCGTTGTTCACCAGCACGTCGACCGGTCCGGCCTCGTCCTCCACGCGGTGCACCAACCGGTTGCGCTGCTCGCCGTCGAGCAGATCCGCCGGGTGCGCCGTGCCACCGAGCTCGGCGGCGAGGGATTCGAGCGCCGCGCCGTCGCGCGCGACGAGGGCGACGGTGGCGCCCGCCCCTGCGAAGGCGGTCGCCATGGAGCGGCCGATGCCCCTCGACGCGCCCGTGATCAGCACCCTCCTGCCGGTCAGCTGCATGGCGCCCCCTTCATGTCGGCGCTCAGAACCTACTGACTAGCCTCCGCCCATGATCCACCTGGAAGACCGGGGCCACGTCGCGCTGCTCACGATCGACCGGACCGAGCGCCGCAACGCCCTCGACCACGAGGCCCTGGAGCAGCTCCTCGAGGCGCACGCGCGCGCGGGCGCGGCCCGCGTGCTGGTGCTCACGGGCGCGGGCGGGCACTTCTGCGCGGGCGCCGATCTCACCGGCGTCGAGGACACCGGGTTCACCGATCTCCTCCGCCAGGTCCTCGGGGCCCTTCGGGACGATCCTCGCCCCGTGCTCGCGGCCGTCGACGGGGCCGCGCTCGGCGCCGGCACCCAGCTCGCGGTCGCCTGCGACCTCCGGGTGGCCACGCACGGCGCTCGCTTCGGCGTTCCAGCGGCCAGGCTCGGCCTCATGGTCGACCACTGGACGATCCAGCGCCTGTCGCTCCTCGTCGGCGCCGGCCCCACCCGCGCGATGCTGCTCGCTGCCGAGACCTACAGCGGTGAGGACGCCGAGCGCCTCGGGTTGGTCCAACGCCTCGGCGACCTGGAGGCCGCCCTGGGGTGGGCTGACGAGATCGCGGCGCTGGCGCCCTTGACGCTGGCGGGATCCAAGCTGGCCCTCAACCGCCTCGAGATGCCGGTCGGCCGGGGCGACGATCCCGACGTGCTCGCGGCGTGGTCACGGGCATGGGGCAGCGACGACCTCCAGGAGGGCATGGCGGCCTTTCGGGAGCGCCGCCGTCCCGTCTTCCACGGCCGCTGATCGAGGCGGCACTGGGATCAGAAGTTCGAGGGGAGCAGCCGGCTGAACTCCTCGAAGAAGAAGAACAGCGCCACCATGAAGAACGGGAAGCCGATGGCGTAGGCGGGCCACTTGCGCCACTGACGGCCGATCAGCCAGGCGAGCACCCAGATGGCGGCGCACAGGCCGGCGAGCAGGATGGCCGGCAGCGCCGGTGCGCCCTCGCCGTCGATGTCGTCGAGGGCCGCAGGCGCTGGGGTGTCCTCGGCGCGCGCCGGGCGGGCGAAGGGCTCCTCATCGGGGGCCAGCATGGCCACGACGACGATCCGCTGCCGCGCGCTGTACTTGGGATGGCACGCGGTGAGCGTCAGCCGGTTGTCGCCCTTGTCCTCGAGGACCTCGACCTGGCCGGGCGACACGATGAGCTGCTCCTTCACCACGTAGGTGAAGGAGCCCTGGACGGTCTCGACGGTGATCTCGTCCCCCGCCTCCAGCTCGTCGATCCGGTTGAAGGGTGCGCCGTAGGTGGTGCGGTGGCCGGCGATGGCGGCATTGCCCTTCTGGCCCGGCAGCGGTGACTCCGGGTAGTGCCCAGGTCCCTTCTTCAGATCGGGCAGCGACACCCCCTCGACGACGATCTTGTCGACGCCGATCTTCGGGATCACGATGTGGGCCGTCGGTTCGCCCTCGGCGACCGGCGGGATCGTCGGCGGCGTCACCGTCTCACCCGGAACGGTGGTCGACGAGCTGGTGGTCGGGGTCGCCTCCACCTCCTCGAGCACCTCGGCGAAGTCGTCCTCGAGCCGGTTCTGCGCCTGCGCCTCGCGGATGCCGGTGCCCCACAGCTGGTAGGCCACGAACAGCAGGATCAGCACGCCGGCCGTGATGCAGGTGCGCCCGATCGCACCCAGGACCCTGGCCAGACGCATCCGGGGACCCTACCGGTGGGCCCGGTCGCCTTGGTCGCGTCCGAGGGGCGTCCGTAGACTTCCCAGGCTCCCATGGAACCCGTCGTCCAGCTCCACGGCGCGGTGACGCTCCTGGGCCGGTTCCCCGCACTGGCCGGGATCGACCTGGAGGTCGCTGCCGGAGAGATCGTGCTCCTCCGCGGCCCGAACGGGGCCGGCAAGACCACCCTCCTCCGGCTCTGCGCTGGGCTCCTCCCGATGGCCCGCGGCGACGCTCGGGTGCTCGGGCACGACCTCACCGACCGCAACCAGGCACGGGCGCTGCGGCGGCGCGTGGGGCTCCTCGGTCACGCCACGGGCCTCTACGACGAGCTCACGGTGGCCGACAACGTGCGCTTCTGGGGCCGCGCCGCCAGCGCCGCGCCCGACGACATCGCGGACGCGCTCACCGCGTGCGGCCTCGACGGTCGCCTCTCGGGCCTGCTGGTCGCCAGCGTGTCTGCCGGGCAGCGACGGCGCACCTCGCTCGCCTGCCTCCTGGCCCGTCGCCCGGAGCTGTGGCTGCTCGACGAACCGCACGCGGGGCTCGACCAGGACGGCCGCGACCTGCTCGACGGCCTGGTCCGTCGTGCCGTGGTCGCCGGCGCGACCGTGATCATGTCGTCGCACGAGCTCGACCGCGCCGAGGCCCTGGCGGACAGGGTCGTCACGATCGTGGGGGGCACCACCGACACCCCCGCGTCCGCCGGCACGCCCGAGGAGCCCCTCCTTGTTCCGTGACGCCACGCTGATCGCGGGCAAGGACCTACGCGTCGAGCTGCGCTCGCAGGTGACCACCCAGCAGGTCGCGCCCTTCGCCATCCTCGTGCTCATCCTGTTCGGCGTCGCCCTCGACCCGGACCGCGGGATCCTCACCCGGGCCAGCGCCGGGCTCTTCTGGGTGGCGGTGCTCTTCTGCAGCCTGCTGGCCATCCAGCGGGCGTTCACGATCGAGTCGGCCGACGGAGGGCGAGACGCCCTGCGCCTGTCCGGCCTCGACCCCGCGGGCATCTTCCTCGGCAAGGCGGCCGCCATCTTCGTGCAGCTGGCGGCCCTGGAGGTCGTCCTCGCCGTGGGCGTCGTGGTGATGTACGGCACCGAGGTCACCGGCGTGGCGCTCCTGGCAGCCACCTGCGTGGCCGCGACCCGCGGGGCTCGCTGCCGCTGGCACGCTGTACGGCGTGCTCGCTGCCGGTCTCCGCGTCCGCGAGACGCTGCTCCCGATCCTGCTCCTACCGGTGCTCGCACCGGTGCTCATCGGCGCCACGAAGGCATTCGAGGCCGCGCTCGGGGGCGCGGCCGCCGACGGGTGGCCCTGGTTCGGCCTGCTCGTCGCCTTCGCGCTGCTCTACACGACCTTCGGCACCCTCGCCTTCGGCACCCTCCTGGAGGAATCTTGAGCTCCCCCCACCCCGAATCGACGTCGTCCCAGGGGACCCGCATCCTGGGCGTCCTCTCCCTGGCGGGGCTCGCGCTGCTGCTCGCGTACGCCCTCGTGTGGAGCCCGGCGGACGTCGCCCAGAAGGACTCGGTGCGGCTGATGTACGTGCACGTGCCCACGGCGATCCTCGCCTTCGGCGCCTGCTTCATCACCACGCTCGCGTCCGCGATGTGGTTGCGGCGTCGGAGCGAGGGCTGGTGGGTGCTCGGGGGGGCCGCGGCCGAGGTGGGCCTCGTGTTCACCGGCATCTGCCTGCTCACGGGTTCGATCTGGGGGCGCCCCACCTGGGGCACCTACTGGGACTGGGACCCGCGCATCACCTCCACCACGCTGCTCTTCATCCTCCTCGTCGGCTACCTCGCCCTTCGCCGCATCGACAACGAGACCGGCGACGCCGCCCAGCGCGGGATGCGCGGCGCGATCGTCGGGCTGCTCCTGTTCCCGAACGTGATGATCGTCCACTACTCGGTCGACTGGTGGCGCTCGCTGCACCAGACCGCCACCATCACCCGCCTCGATCCCACCATCGAGGGCACGATGCTGTTCACCCTCATGCTCGGCATCGTGGTGTTCGGGCTCATCTTCACGTGGCTCCTCGTGCACCGGTTCCGGGTCGGCTGGCTGGAGGAGCGGGTCGGCGCGACGGGGCTCGACCAGGCACTCGTCGAGCGACGAGCGGAAGCCGGCGTCACCGTCCCCGCGGGAGGCTCGGCATGATCGCCATGACGCACGTCGGGTACGTCTTCGCGGGGTGGGGGATCGCGCTCGTGACCCTCGGCACCTACGCCTTCTACACGGTGCGCCGAGGCCGAGCGCTCGCAGCGCAGGTCCCGCCGGAGGAGCGTCGGTGGAGCTGAGCCCCCGCACCGCGCCGAACACCGGAGCGGTCACCCCCAGACGGCGCCGCAGCCCCTGGGCCTACGCCGCCCTCGTCCTCGTGCTCGTCGGGATCGGCGTCGTCGCGTACCAGGCCCTCAGCTCGGCCTCGCTGTACTTCTACAACGCCGACGAGGCCGTGGCGAAGGCCGCCGAGCTCGACGGCCAACGCATCCGGGTCCAGGGCGTGGTGGAAGACGACGTCGCGCCCCGGCTCGACGGTGACGGCATCACGTTCACGATCAGGTTCAACGGCGTGGAGCTCCCGGTTGAGCACGACGGCGATCCGCCGGAGCTCTTCAAGCCGGGGACGCCGGTCGTGCTCGAGGGTCACTTCGCTGGCTCCGACGAGGCGTTCAAGAGCGACCGGATCCTCGTGAAGCACTCGGAGCAGTACCAGGCCGAGAACGGCGACCGGCTCGACGATGCTGAGGACGGCAAGACCGCCGACAGCACCACGCCGTGAACGCCACGCTCGGCATCGCCGGCATCGTCCTCGGCGTGACGGCGTCGGCCCTCGGGATCCTGACCCTCGCCGTCGGCCTGCGCCAGAAGCGGCCACAGCTCCTCCAGACCGGGTGGAGCTACAGCCTGCTCGTGCTGCTCGGGGCCGTCGTGGCGGTCTTCGCCATGCAGCGTGCCCTGATCACGCGCGACTTCTCGGTGGGCTTCGTGCACGACCACGGATCGAGTCGCACGCCACCGCTGTTCAACGTGGCCACGATGTGGTCGGCGCTGGAGGGGTCGATCTTGCTGTGGGCGCTGATCCTGGCGGGGTTCACCGTGCACGTTGCCCGCAAGTTCCGCCGACGGCTCAGCGACCCGCTGGTCGGCTTCGCCCTGCTGACGATGCTCGTCGTCTGCCTCTTCTTCTTCCTGCTGATGCTCGGCCCGGCCAACCCGTTCACGACGGTGGCCGTGGCGCCTGGCTACGACGGACCGGGGCCGAACCCGCTCCTGCAGGAGCACATCCTCATGGCCGTCCACCCGCCGATGCTCTACCTCGGGTACGTCGGCTTCACCGTGCCGTTCGCCTTCGCCATCGCCGCGCTGGCCACCGGTCGCCTCGGTGAGGGGTGGCTCGTCGAGACCCGCCGGGCCACGCTGCTGGCCTGGGGCTTCCTCACGGTCGGGATCATCCTCGGCGCGTGGTGGAGCTACGAGGTGCTCGGCTGGGGCGGGTACTGGGGGTGGGACCCCGTCGAGAACGCCTCGCTGCTGCCCTGGCTGACGGGCACCGCGTACCTGCACTCCGTGATGGTGCAGGAGCGCCGGGGGATGCTGCGCGTCTGGAACCTGTCCCTCCTGTGCGCCACGTTCAGCCTCACGATCCTGGGCACCTTCCTCACCCGCTCCGGGGTCCTCGAGTCCGTGCACGCGTTCAGCGACAGCGACATCGGCACCTGGCTGCTGTCGTTCTTCGCGCTGAGCGTCGCCGTCACCCTCGGGCTCATCGGTTGGCGCGGCGACCGGCTGCGCTCCCCGGGACGCATCGACTCGCCCGTGTCGCGAGAGGGGGCGTTCCTCGCCAACAACGTGCTCTTCGCGGGCTTCGCCTTCGTGGTGCTCCTGGGCACGGTGTTCCCGCTCATCGCCGAGGCGCTCAACGATCGTCCCGTCAGCGTCGGGCCGCCGTACTTCAACCGGATGACCGTGCCGATCGGGCTCGCGCTCCTGTTCCTCATGGGGGTGGCCCCGGTGCTCCCCTGGCGGAAGGCGTCCGGCGAGGTGCTTGCCCAGCGACTGTTCTGGCCTGCGTGGTCCGCGGCGATCGCGATGGTCGTCACGGTGGCGCTCGGCGCGCGCGGCCTCGGCACGGTGCTGACCTTCGGTCTCGGTGCCTTCGCCGCCGGAGCCGCCGTCCGCCAGGTGGTCCTGGCCACCCGTCGCCAGGGCTGGCGAGGCTTCGTCGGTCGCACGAACGGCGGCATGATCGTGCACGTCGGCGTGGTGATCGTGGCAGTGGCCATCGCCACCAACGGTCACTTCCTCGAGGAGGTCGAGGCGCGGTTCGAGCCAGGCCAGACGCGCACCATCGGCGGCCACGAGATCACCTACCTGGGCACCGACGTCGTCGAGGAGCGCAACCGCACGGCCACGAAGGTGAGCGTCCAGATCGACGGTGGGCAGGTGTACCGACCGGCCCTCTCCCAGTACGCCGGGTTCGGCTCGCTCATCGGCACCCCGTCGGTGAAGACGGGGTTGCGGGAGGACGTGTACCTCACCGTCACGCGGCTGCCCGAGGACGGCAGCACCGCGGTCACGCTTCGCGTGATCATCCAGCCGATGGCCCTCTGGCTGTGGATCGGCGGGGGCGTCATGGCCTTCGGCACGGTGCTGGCCGCCTGGCCGGGCCGTCGCCGCCGAGTGCCCACCGACCCCGTCTCCGCCCCGATCCCGCTCGACGACCTGCGCGCGTCGGACCTGCCTGCGTCCGACCCGACGCCAGAGCCGGTGGGCAGCTGATGGAGACCACCGAGTCGGAGGTCGAGGAGCCGACGGGGGGACCTCGTGCCGCGCTCGTGGCGTCGCTCGTGGTGGCGGTGCTCCTGGCGCTCATGGTCGCGGTGCTGGCCACGCGGGATCCGAGCACCGAGCGCGCGTCGCAGAGCCCGCTCATCGGTCAGCTCGCCCCGGCGACGGCCGGTACCACGCTCGACGGGGCGGAGGTGTCCATCGACGACTTCCGCGGCCGCTGGGTCGTGGTGAACTTCTTCGCCAGCTGGTGCATCCCCTGCCAGACGGAGCACCCGCAGCTGGCCGCCTTCGACGCCGCCCATCGGGCCGAGGGTGACGCGGTCCTCGTCGGCGTCACCTTCGACAACAAGACGGAGGACGCGCGCGAGTTCTTCGCCGAGAACGGGGGCGACTGGCCCGTGATCGATGACCCCGAGAACAGCATCGGCGTGGCCTACGGCGTCGCCCAGGTCCCGGAGACCTTCGTGGTCGCACCGAACGGAACGGTCGTGCAGCGCTACGCGGGAGCGGTGACGCGGGCCGAGCTCGACGACCTGATCGCGAGCTACGAGGAAGCGGCGTCGTGAGCCGTGCCCGCCGCGCCAGCTGGTGCGTGATCGCCGCGCTCGTGCTCGTGTCGCTGGCCCGGGCGACGCTCGACGATGGACCGCCCCGCACCACGGAGGAGCGGGTCGACGCCATCGCCAGCACCCTCAAGTGCCCGATCTGCCGGAGCCAGTCGGTAGCCGACTCCGACGTGGCCGCGTCACGGGCCATCCGGCTCGAGATCACCAGGCTCGTCGAGGAGGGCCAGAGCGCCAGTTCGATCCGGGCCCAGATCGCGGCCACCTACGGCGACCAGGTGCAGCTCATCCCCCCATCGTCCGGGTTCGCGGGTCTCGTGTGGATCCTGCCCGTGGTGGCCGTCGTGGTTGCACTGGTGGCCCTGTCCGCGGCGTTCGCTCGGTGGCGACGCGCGCCCGATGTGCCGGCCACCGACGAAGACCGGGCCCTCGTCGAGCGGGCCCAGCGCGAACGGTGAGCAGACCCACCCCCGCCGCTCGGGCCGCGCTCGAGGAGCAGCGGGACTTCCTCCTCCGTTCCCTCGATGACCTCGAGCGAGAGCACGATGTCGGCGACGTCGACGAGCAGGACTACGCGTCCCTGAAGGACGAGTACACCGCGCGCGCCGGCGCTGTCCTCCGCGCGCTCGAGGAGGGCCCGGCCCGCGCCGCGCCGCGCCGCCGCCGACCGGTGGGGCGTCGTGCCGCCACCGTGTTGGGGGTGCTGGCCTTCGCCGGGCTCGCTGGTCTGCTCGTGGCCCAGGCCTCCGGCCGTCGTGACGCCGATGAGCTGTCCTCCGGGGACATCCGTCAGTCCGTCACGCAGAAGCTCAACGAGGCGACCCGGCTGCTCAGCGACGGCGATGCCGAGGGCGCGGTCGCGCTCTACGACGAGGTCCTCGTCGACCAGCCCGCCAACGCCGAGGCCCTCACCTACCGCGGGTGGGCCCTCTACATGTTCCTCGACGAGCCGGAGGCGGGGCTCTCTTCCCTGCTCGACGCGGCCACCGCCGACCGCGAGTACCCGGACGCCCACGCGTTCCTCGCCGTCGTCTTCTTCCGCAGCGGCCTGATCGAGCAGGCCGGCCGGGAGCTCGATCGCCTCGAGGCGCTCGACCCGCCCCCCGACATGCTCGACCTCACGGCGGGGCTCCGCGAGCAGATCGACGCCGCCCTCGCCGGCACGACCACGACGGCCGCTCCCTGAGGTTCAGGCAGGGGGAGGCAGGTACTTGCCCTTGGCGAGGTGGTCACCGTCCCACGAGAGCACCCAGGTCGACGCCTTCTGCCACTTGAGCTCGCCCTTCAGCTTGGTGCCGCCGGCCAGGAGCGCCTCGAGGAGATCAGGGATCACGTCGCCGTGGCTGCACACGGCCGCGGTCGTGTCCCGCAGCTCCGCGGCCAGCGCCAGCGCGCCGAGGGCGCCCTGTCCCTCCGCCAGGCGCTCGTCGAGCTCCACCACGATGCCGAGCAGGTCACCCAGCGGTACCAGAGTCTGGACGCATCGCACGTACGGGCTGGCCACGAGCCGGGTGATCGCCGGGTCGTCCAGCTGGTCGCGTAGACCGTCCGCCTGGCGCTGCCCGCGGTCCGAGAGGGGGCGAGCCTCGTCGGGCTCCGTACGACCACTTCGGTGTCCGGCGTCGGCATGTCGCACCACGTAGAGCTTGCCCACGGGCGCCGACGCTAGTGGGCCCGCAGCCCTACGCTGAGCGGCCGTGGGGTTCGTCGAGCGCAACCACAGGGCCCTCGCCGGGCGGGACCTCGACCCGGCTCGCCTCGACGACGCCGACCCGTTGCGCGAGCAGGGCCACTCGTGACGATGCAGCACACGACCCTGGGGAGGACCGGCCTCCGAGTGTCCGTGGCGGGCCTCGGCTGCGGGGGTCACAGCCGCCTCGGTCAGTCCTACGGGGCCTCCGAGACCGAGTCCATCGCTGTGGTCCGCCGGGCACTGGATCTCGGGATCAACGTCGTGGACACGGCGCGGATCTACGGCACCGAGGACATCGTCGGACGCGCATTGGCGGGACGCCGCGACGAGGTGGTGCTGTCGACGAAGGCGCTACCCATCGACGGCGACCGGCCCATCACGGCTGAGCGCCTGCGGCTCTCCGTGGAGAAGAGCCTCCAGCGTCTGCGCACCGACCGCGTCGATCTCTTCTTCGTCCACGGCATGCGGGTCACGGACCTCCAGCACACCCGCGACGTCATCGTGCCGGAGCTCCTCGCCCTCCGGGATGCCGGCAAGATCCGCTTCCTCGCGGCCAGCGAGGCGTTCGCCTCCGACCAGGGCCACGACGCGCTCGGGCAGAGCCTCGACGCGGGCGATGACTGGTACGACGTGCTCATGGTGGGGCACAACCTCGTCAACCCGTCGGCACACGATCGGGTGCTGGCCGCCACCGGCGCACGCGGCGTCGGTGTACTGGTGATGTTCGCCGTGCGCAAGGCGCTCGCCACGGCGGACGGCGTGCGGCGCGTGGTCGCACAGCTCGTCGAGTCGGGGCAGCTCGATCCCGACCTCGTCGATCAGGACGATCCGCTGGGGTTCCTCCTCGGTTCGGGCGCCGGGTCGCTGCCGGAGGCGGCGTATCGCTTCGCCCGCCACGAGCCGGGCTGCCACGTGGTGCTCACCGGCACCGGTTCGGTCGGGCACCTCGCCGAGAACGCGGCATCGATCAACGCCCCGCCCCTCCCACCGGACCACCTCGCCCGCCTCGCGACCCTGTTCGGCCACGTCGACACCGTCACCGGGGACTGACCTTCGTCGCCGACCCCCCCACACCCCCTGCGCCCCGCCCCTCCCAGCGACGCGGCCGCGTGGGGGGCTTCAGCGGAGTCGTCGCAGGGCGTCGAGGATGGGGGGGAGCGCGTCGAGGGCGGCGGTGATGTCCTGCTCGGTCGACGACCAGCCCACGGAGAGGCGGAGACTGCGATGGGCGTCGACGCCCATCGCCTCGAGCACAGGGGAGGGCTCCAGCGCCTCGGACGAGCAGGCGGACCCGGAGTGGGCGGCGATGCCCGCCCGGTCGAGGCCGAGCAGCACCGCTTGGGGCTCGATGCCCTCGATGCCGAGGCAAACGAGGTGGGGGAGCCGGTCGCCGGGATCCCCGTAGACCTGCACGCCCGCGAGGGAGGGCACGGCCGCGATGACACGCTCCGTGAGCGCGCGCTGGGCCACTGCCTGGCGGTCGAGCTCTCCATCAGCGAGCGTTGCCGCGGCGGCGCCGAAGCCCGCGATGGCGGCGACCGGCTCGAGTCCGGCGCGGCGCGCCCGCTCCTGGTCACCCCCGACGAGCAGCGGGCGGATGCGCAGCCCGCGGCGTACGAGGAGCGCGCCGATGCCCGTGGGGCCGCCCAGCTTGTGCGCCGACACGGACAGCAGGTCGGCGCCGAGATCGTCGAACCCGATGGGGTCGTGGCCCGCGCCGGCGGCGGCGTCGACGTGGACGAGGACCCCCCGCTCGCGGCAGGCGGCGACGACATCCGCGACGGGCTGGCGCGTGCCGACCTCATGGTTGCCCCACTGGACGTGCACGAGTGCGGTGTCATCGCGCACAGCGCCGAGCAGCTCGTCCGGGTCGACTCGGCCGAGCCCATCCACACCGACCACCGTCACATCGGCGTGCGCCGTGGCCGCCAAGCGGACGGCCGAGTGCTCGACGGCCGCCAGCACCTGGTGGGCGCCCCGGTCGGCCGCCCCCCAGCACGCGCTGACGATGGACTCGGTTGCCCCGCTGGTGAACACGACGGAGCGCGGCCGCGCCCCCAACAGCGAGGCCACCTGCTCGCGGGCCGTCTCGACCCCGACCCGAGCCTCGAGCCCCTCGGCGTGGATCCGCCCCGGGTCCCCACCGCGCCCGAGCCAGTGCGCCATGGCCTCGACCGCCTCCGGCCGAGCCGGTGAGGTCGACGCATGGTCCAGGTAGTGCCGGCTCATGCGACGAGCGTTGCAGTCAGCAGGCGCGCGTGCCGCACGTCAAGCTCGTGGAGCAAGCTCTGCTTCCGACGACGAGAGAACAGTGATGCATTGGTCGTCGCCCATGGGGCGGCTCTTCGAGGTGGAGGCGTCGGCCTGGCCGTAGAGTGCGCCGAGCATGCCGCGGACGAGCCCACGGTCGACGGCGCAGATCACGGGGTGCTCGATGGCCGCGCCGCCGAAGGGGCAGTGCTCGGACACGATGCGCAGGCCGTTGCCGTGCCGCTCGGCGTGGGCTGCGAAGCCGTGGGCGGTCAAGGCATCCGCGACGGCGTGCAGCGCCGTGCGGAACGACCGCTGCACGGCGCCGGTGGCGGGCGTGTCGGACAGAGCGGTGGCGTTCGGGCCCATGGCCGCGGCCATCGCCTCGCCGTACTTCACGCCGACCTCCTCCGCCATGGCCTCGGCCTCCGCGGCCGGCAGGAGCGACAGCGCCTTGCCGAGCAGCGTGACGAGGAGGTCGTCGTGGCGGACGTTCACCTCGAGGGTCATCTCGGGTGACGTCACCCGGTAGCGCTTGGACGGGCGGCCGGCACCGGATCCCGTGCGCCCGGTGGCGACCTCGACGTAGCCGCCACCCGCGAGCTTGTCGAGGTGGTGCCGGGCCACGTTGGGGTGGAGCGCGAAGCGCTCGGCCACCGCTGCGGCCGTCACGCCGGCGTCGTCGTCCTCGCTGCGCTCGTGCACGAACAGGTAGATCTCTCGGCGCGTCGGGTCCCCGAAGGCCGAGGTGATCGCCGTGACGGCGCTCGAGAACTCCGTGGGGGTGAGGCCGGTCGACATCGCCCGGTATTCTACCTATGGCCATAGTGCAAATACCCCTGAACCCGGAGCCCACCCCCCATGCCCGTCACCGTCGACGACGTCATCGCCGCCCTCCGTCCGGTCGAGGACCCGGAGCTGCACCGCTCGATCGTCGACCTCGACATGGTGCGCGACGTCCGGGTCGACGGCGATGCCGTGGCCCTCGAGGTCACCCTCACGGTGGCCGGCTGCCCTCTGCGCAACGAGATCCAGAGCCGGGTCAGCGGGGCCCTCACCGCCATCGGGGTGGAGTCAGTCGACCTCTCCTTCGGCGTGATGACCGATGAGCAGCGCGCCGGGGTGCGGGAGAAGCTCCAGGGCGATCCCTCCGCCACCGCGGGGAGCCAGCCGTCCCATGGACATGCTGAGGGCCGCGAGATCCCGTTCGCCGACCCGTCGAGCACGACGCGCGTCCTGCTGATCGCCTCCGGCAAGGGCGGCGTCGGCAAGTCGTCCGTCACCACGAACCTCGCGGTCTCGCTGGCCCAGCGCGGGCGAAGCGTCGCGGTCGTCGACGCCGACGTGTGGGGCTTCTCCATCCCGCGGATGCTCGGCGTCGAGCATCCGCCAGCCGTGATCGACTCGATGCTGGTGCCGCCCAGCGGCGCCGGTGGGGTTCGCTGCATCTCGATGGGCTTCTTCGCCAAGGAGGACCAGCCCGTCATCTGGCGCGGCCCGATGCTCCACAAGGCGCTCGAGCAGTTCCTCACGGACGTGTTCTGGGACGACCCCGACTTCCTCCTCGTCGACCTCCCGCCTGGCACCGGTGACATCTCGCTCTCGCTCGCGCAGTTCCTGCCGCGGGCCGAGGTCTACGTCGTCACCACGCCACAGGCAGCCGCGCAGAAGGTGGCCCAGCGGGCCGGCTTCATGGCCCAGAAGGTCGACCTCGAGGTCAAGGGCGTCATCGAGAACATGAGCTGGTTCACCGGCGACGACGGGAAGCGGTACGAGCTGTTCGGCGCCGGTGGTGGCGATGCCCTGGCCGACGCGCTGGGCGTCCCTCTGCTCGGACAGGTGCCCCTCGTCCCCGAGCTGCGCGCCGGGGGTGACTCCGGGCGCCCGATCGTGCTCACGGACCCGGAGGGCGACGCGGCTGCGGCCTTCGGCCGCATCGCGGAGCAGATCGAGGTCGCGCTCGCCCCCACCCGGCGGTACCGCAAGGAGCTCAAGCTCCTCTAGGCACGAGGTCGCGAACCGCTCCCGGCCCAACCCCCGTACCCTCGTTCGGGTGGACGTCGGGCCGCGCGCCGAGGAGACCTTCCCGCCGGAGGATCGGCCCGTCGGGCGTCGGCTCGTCCTCGGGATGCTGGCGCTCGGTGGCGCCGGGATCCTCTGGGGAGCCAAGGCGCAAGCGCGGATGGAGGAGGCGCTCCGGCCCCTGACCATCAACGACCAGACCGGCCTGGCCTCCTTCCTCCCGTCGGCCGGGCGCTTCCGGATCTACACCGTGACGGGCACGCTCCCGGGCCGCAGCGATGAGGTGTACCGATTGCGGGTCGATGGAGAGGTCGACAACCCGGTCACGCTCGACCTCACCGATCTTCGCGAGCGGCTCCCGCAGCACTCGATGACGAGGGACTTCCAGTGCGTCACCGGTTGGCGGGTGGCCGAGGTGCCGTGGCGGGGCGTGACCCTTCCTTCGCTCCTGGCCGACGCCGGCGTGCGCCCGGGAGCCACCCACGTGCGCTTCTGGTCCTTCGACGGGGTCTACACCGAGACCCTGACCCTCCAGCAGGCGCAGCGCGACGACGTGCTCATCGCCCACGAGATGCTGGGCAAGCCGGTGCACGCGCGAGCACGGTGGCCCCGTGCGCCTCTACGTGGCGCCGATGTACGGCTACAAGTCGCTCAAGTGGTTGGAGCGCATCGAGGTGGTCAGCGCCCTGAACGAGCCGTCGGACCCTGGCTACTGGGAGCGCCTGGGCTACGACGTCGACGCGTGGGTCGGCCGCTCGAACGGCCGCGACGACACCGCAACGTGACCGCCATCCAACTCCCCGTGGCCGAGGGTCGCGTCGTCCGCTTCTCCCGTGCGCAGCGATGGCTCCACTGGAGCAACGCCACGCTCTTCCTGGTGCTGCTCGCGACGGGCATGACCCTGTACATCCCCGCGCTCTCGACGGCGGTCGGTCGCCGCGTGCTGGTGAAGGACATCCACGTCTGGGCGGGTCTCCTGCTCCCGGTCCCGTTGTTCGTCGCCTACGCCGGCCCGTGGCGGGACGCCGTTCGACGCGATGCGCGCCGTCTGGCCCGATGGTCCGTCGACGACAGCCGCTGGCTACGCACCCTGGGCCGGCGCGGCGGGCAGCGGATGGGCAAGTTCAACGCGGGCCAGAAGCTCAACGCCATCTTCGTGGCGGGCTGCATCCCGCTGATGCTCGCCACCGGGTCGATCATGCGGTGGTTCGACCCGTTCCCGCTGGCCTGGCGGACCGGGGCGACCTTCGTCCACGACTGGCTGGCTCTCGCGCTGCTCGTCGTGATCGTCGGGCACATCGGGAAGGCTCTGGCCGAGCCCGTCTCCCTGCGGGCGATGGTCCGGGGCACCGTCCCCGCCCGGTACGCCGCGCGGCGCCACCCCCGTTGGTGGGCGGAGCTGCAAGAGGACCAGCCCGATCGTGCCGAGGTCCCGAATCCGCGCCTCTAGGATGACTCCGCACCAACCGGAGGAGAACCAGTGGACGTCCGCATCGGCTTGACCCAGACCCCCAAGGAGCTCGAGGTCCAGCTCGGTGACGACGCCGACGCTGACGCGCTCCGCGACCAGGTCGACGCGGCGCTGGCGGCGGGCAGCACACTGTGGCTCACGGACCGCAAGGGTCGCCGGGTCGGTGTGCCCGCCGAGAAGCTGGCCTACGTGGAGATCGGCAGCCCGGAGGACGGGCGCCGCATCGGCTTCGGAGGCTGAGCGAGACCCGACGAGGGCATCACCGGTGGCCGTCGATCTGCTCGAGCGCAAGCTGCTCTTCGTCACCGGCAAAGGTGGCGTCGGCAAGACGACCATCGCGGCGTCGTTGGCGCTGCTGGCAGCGCAGCAGGGCAAGCGCACCCTCGTCGGCGAGGTCGATGCCAAGGGCAACCTGGCCGACTTCTTCGAGATCGGTCCGACCTCCTTCAAGGAGCGGGAGGTGGCACCGGGGCTCTTCGCGATGTCGATGGACACCGAGGAGTCGCTCAAGGAGTACCTGAGCCTTCAGCTGAAGGTCCCCCTCGTCGCCCGACTCGGCCCGCTGGCTCGCACGTTCGACTTCGTCGCGAACGCGGCGCCGGGCGTCAAGGAGATCCTCACGATCGGCAAGTTCCTGTGGGAGGTGCGCGAGCGGCGCTACGACCTCGTGGTGGTCGACGCCGTCGCCACCGGGCACATCACCGGCCAGCTCGCGGCTCCCCAGGCCATCCAGGAGCTCGTGCAGGTCGGGATGGTCAAGGACCAGACGGGGTGGATGCTCGACATCCTCGGCGACCCGGCGCAGACCGGCGTGGTCATCGTGGCGGCGCCCGAGGAGATGCCGGTCAACGAGACCCTGGAGCTCGCGACGCGGCTCGCCTCGGAGACGGTCGTCGACCTGGCCGCCGTCGTCGCGAACCGCGTGCTCCCGGAGCTGTTCGGCCGGGGCGAGGAGGTGGTGTTCGATCAGCTCGACGAACCCGCCAACGAGGCCGCACTGAGCGCTGCCGTCGGGGCGCCGGTGCGACCCATACTCGCCGGCGCACGGCTCGCGGTCACCCTGCGCCGCACCCGCGGCGTGCACCTGGCCAAGCTGCGGGCGGAGCTCCCGGAGGGCACGCCGCTGCTGTACGTGCCGTACCTCTTCCAGCGCAGCCATGGTGCCCGGGCCACGCGCCAGGTCGCCGAGCACCTTCGCGACGAGCTGGGATACTGACATGGCGTCGACGCGGCGCCGCCCAGCGCCCTCGGGCTCCATCGAGCAGCTCCTGGCCGCCAAGGAGATCGTCATCCACTGCGGCTCGGGCGGGGTCGGCAAGACGACCACCGCGGCCGCTGCTGCAGCCATGGCGGCGGTGCACCACGGCGGCAAGGTGCTGGTGCTCACCGTCGATCCAGCTCGGCGCCTCGCGAACGCACTCGGCCTGGAGGCCTTCGGCAACCGCGAGGTCCAGGTGCCGCCCGAGGCGTTCGAGGCCGCCGGGGTGGAGCCGCGCGGCGAGCTCTGGGCCGCCATGCTCGACACGAAGCAGAGCTGGGACGACCTCGTCCACCGCCACGCCCCCGACGAGGCGACCCGCGAGGCGATCCTGGCCAACCCCCTCTACAAGAACATCACCGGGCGGTTCGTGCAGAGCCACGACTACATCGCCATGGAGCGCCTGTACGAGATCCACGCGTCGGGCACCTACGACCTGATCGTCGTGGACACCCCTCCCACCCGGAACGCCATCGACTTCCTCGAGGCGCCCGAGCGCATGGCCGACTTCTTCTCCAGCCGCCTGCTGCGCTGGCTCACCGTGCCCGCTCGCAGCCGCGTGCTGAGCTTCGCGTCCAAGCCCTTCTACTCCGTGGCCGACCGGATCCTCGGCTCGAAGTTCCTCGAGGACATCGCGGAGTTCTTCCTCCTCTTCCAGACGATGTACGCGGGGTTCGTCGACCGTGCCCAGGCCGTCACGCGCACCCTGGCGGACAAGCGGACGACCTTCGTCGTCGTCTCGACGCTCGAGTCGGCCCCTGTGCGAGAGGCCGAGTTCTTCGTCACGGCGCTCGAGGATCGTGGCCTCCACCTGGGCGCCGTGGTGCTCAACAAGGTGCTGCCGACGTGGTTCCTCGACGCCGGCGCGGCCGGCGCGGCCACGGCCCTCACGCAGCGGTCGGAGGAGCTGGCGGCCGACCTGCCTCCCGACCTGGGCGCGCCCGACCAGGTCGCCCGCGTCCTGCGCGAGGTGGGGGAGAGCTTCCTCAACTTCCAGGTGGTGGCCAAGCGGGAGGCCGAGATGCGGGCCGAGCTGGCCGCGTCCCCGGATGTCATCGCCACCGTGGAGTACTTCGACCACGACATCACGGACCTGGCCGGGCTCCTGGCCCTCGGCGAGCAGATCTGGCGGTGAGCCGCGGCCCGTCTGTCGTCGCCGTGGCGTCCGGCCACCCAGCGACGACCGCGGCGGCCGTGGAGGTGCTCGCGGCGGGCGGCAACGCGATCGATGCGTGCGTCGCCGGCGGGTTCGCGGCGGCCGTCGCCGAACCCACCCTGACCAGCCTCGGTGGCGGCGGGTTCCTCCTCGCCCGGACGGTCGCGGGCGAGGAGGTGCTCTTCGACTTCTTCGTCGACACCCCGGGCAAGGATGCGCCGCCGTCGAGCGGCCCTCTCGACTTCGAGGAGGTCGTGGTGCGCTTCAGCGGCGCCGACCAGGCCTTCCACGTCGGCCTCGGCTCGGTGGCGGTGCCCGGCTGCCTCGCCGGGTGGCTGCACGCCCATCGACGACTGGGGCGGCTCCCGCTCGACGCGATCACCGGCCCCGCCCGCCGCCTCGCCGGCGCCGGTGTCGAGGTGAACGACAACCAGGCCTATCTCCTGCAGATCCTCGAGCCGATCCTCACGCGCACCGACGAGGCGGCGGCGATCGTGGCGCCGGGTGGACGCCTCTTGACCCGTGGCGACCGCCTCGTGAACCCGGCGCTGTCGGCGTTCCTCGGCTCGCTCGACGAGCGGGGGTTCGCCGCGCCGGGGCTCGCGACGGCCATCGGTGAGGCGATGGCGAACGGCGGTGGCCTGCTGACGGCGGCCGACGTCGCGGCGTACACGGTCGTGGAGCGCGAGCCCCTCTCCGTCGCGTGGCGCGGCCACCGCTTGCTCACCAACCCGCCGCCCGCGTTCGGCGGAGAGCTGGTCGCCCTCGGGCTCCTCGAGCTCGAGGCCCACACCGACTGGCCCGCCGAGATCGGGTCGCCTACCCACGCCGTGGCGCTCGCGGAGGCCATGGTGGCCACCGAGGAGGCCCGGGCGGCTGGCACCGTCGGGGGAGCGCTGGCGCGGCGGCGGGCGTCGGGGGGGACGACCCACATCAGCGTCGAGGACGCCGAGGGCAACGCCGCCAGCATGACCACCTCGAACGGTGAGGGATCGGGCTGGCTCCTCCCGGGCACGGGGGCGATGGCCAACAACATGATGGGCGAGGACGACCTCCACCCGGCCGGCTTCCACGCGTCGGCTCCCGGCCGGCGGGTGGCCTCGATGATGGCCCCGTCGCTGGTGGTGGGCCCGTCGGGTGATGTCGAGCTGGTCGTGGGCAGCGGGGGCTCGAAGCGGATCCGAACCGCCCTGCTGCAGGTGATCGCGGGGACGGTCGACCTCCAGCGCTCGCTCCGCGAGGCCGTCGAAGGGCCCCGCCTGCACTGGGATGGCACGCAGCTCCACGTCGAGCCCGGCTGGCCGGATGCCGCGATGCGCGCCCTGGAGGCCCGTTGGCCCGTGAGGCGGTGGACCCAGCGCGAGCTCTACTTCGGCGGGGTGCACGCCGTGGCGCCGGGCCGGGCCGCGGCCGACCCCCGGCGGGGCGGGGCTGTCTTCGTGGGTCAGCCTTCCCTTGCCTAGTGCGGACGGCCTATGATCCAAGGGCTGTGCGGACCGGTCATACCGCACCAGGCGAGGAGCACAACATGGCATTGTTCAGCAGTAAGAAGGCCCCGTCGGCGGAGGTCATCGACCTTCGCGTCGAGCAGCCGGCACGACCGCAGTGGGGTTCACCCGTGCCCTGCCCGTCCTGCGATGGACGTGGTTACCTCGATCACATCGACCCGTTCAAGGAGATCATGTTCCTGCACTGCACCCAGTGCGGGCACAAGTACGAGCTCACGAAGGCGGAGATGGGCATCGAGGACTCCAGCGACGCCTTCACCCTCTGACATCCCCGTACCCATAGCCTGAGCGGGCCATGGCCACGCTCACCGAGCTCGCTCGCTTCCACACCGCGCTCGATGGGCGGAGCGTCAACCACCTCCAGCGCCTCGTCGCGGGCTGGGGGCTGCTGGCGGACTTCTGCTTCGCCGACCTTCTGCTGTTCGCACCCACGGTCGATGCCCCGGACGGCGATCGCTTCCTGGTGTTGTCCCAGGTGCGGCCTTCGACGTCGCAGACGGTCTACCGCGCGGACTGGATCGGCACGACCGTCGACGAGGAGGAGCGGCCGTTGGTCGCCCGCGCGTTCCGGCTCGGCGAGATCATCGAGGGCGAGGCCACCGTGGCCGCCCTGAAGGAGCGCGTCCGGGTGCTGTGCATCCCGGTCCGGTGCCGCGGGGAGGTCATCGGCGTCCTCACCCGGGAGTCGGCACCGTCGTTCGGCCGGCAGCCGGGCGAGCTCGAGCGGACCTACGTCGACATCTTCAACCGCTTCGCCCGGATGATCGCGGCCGGCGACTACCCGTTCGACGCCGAGGACGCGGAGACCGAGGAAGCACCGCGCGTCGGCGACGGCGTGATCCTCCTCGATGCGGCCCAGCGCGTGGAGTACACCTCGCCCAACGGGGTGTCCGCTCTGCACCGCGTGGGCGTGCACGCCAACTCCGAGGGCCTCCGCTTGGGAGAGCTCGGGCTCGACGACTCCCTCGTGCAGACCGCGTTCTCCATCGGAGCTCCGGTCACCGAGGAGCTGGAGGGACAGGCCGACGTGACGGTCCTCATCCGGTGCATCCCCCTGATCGAGCACGGCACGGTGTCAGGCGCCGTCGTGCTCACCCGCGACGTGTCGGAGCTCCGCCGTCGTGACCGGTTGCTGCTGTCCAAGGACGCGACGATCCGCGAGATCCATCACCGTGTGAAGAACAACCTGCAGACGATCTCGTCGCTGTTGAGGCTGCAGGGCCGCCGGTTCACCTCGCCGGAGGCCAAGATTGCGATCGAGGAGTCGGTGCGCCGCATCCGGGCGATCGCGCTCGTGCACGAGACGCTGTCCCGTGAGGCCGGCGACGACGTGGCCTTCGTGGAGATCGTGCGGCCGCTGGCTCGGATGGTCGAGGAGGGGATGTCCTCCGAGGACCGACCGGTGAGCTTCTCTGTCGAGGGGGATGCCGGCTTCCTGCCCGCGCTCGTCGCCACGCCACTGGCGGTGGTGCTCAACGAGCTCCTGCAGAACGCGATCGATCATGCCTTCCCTGTGAGCCTCGACCTCCAGGCCGCCCCTGGCCGGGTGGTGGTCCAGCTGGCGAACGACGGGGAACGGCTCACGGTGACCGTGATCGACGACGGAGTCGGGTTGCCGCACGACTTCTCACTCGACGCGGTGACCGGGCTGGGGCTCTCGATCGTGCGGACGCTCGTCACCACGGAGCTGATGGGCACCATCTCGCTCGAGCGGGGTGCTGGTGGCGGCGATCGACCCGGCACCGTGGTGCGCCTGGACCTTCCAGCCGGTGCGACGGCAGTGACGTGGTGGGTCCAGACGCGAGCCGACCTCCTGCATGGCGCAGGAGGTCGGCTGGACAGGAGGCGAGGGTTCAGGCGGAGCGACGCTGGCGGGCGACGTACTGCTTGCGCAGCTGGCGGCGCTCCTCCTCGGAGGTGCCGCCCCAGACGCCGGAGTCCTGGTTGGAGGCGAGGGCGTACTCCAGGCACGGCGCCTGGGCATCGCACTGGCGGCAGACGGCCTTGGCGCTCTCGATCTGCTCGATCGCGGGGCCGGTCGTGCCGACGGGGAAGAACAGGTCGGGATCGGTGTCGCGGCAGAGGGCGACGTCGCGCCAGTCATCGCGCTCGAGGGTCAGTTGCAGGTGGGCGAGGGCCACGAGGTTCCTCCGCGGCGGGTCAGAGGTCACGACGAGTTCGTGACGGGTTTCACATGCCGCCACAATACGATGAACAGAGAAAGAACGTGTGCGGCTGCATTGGACACGGTAGCGCCGATGCGCTAACCCCTGCAAGCACTTTTTGCTGCATCGAAGGTGACATTTGCCATGCTCGTGATCGCCCACCGGGGGGCCTCCGCGGCCTTCCCCGACAACACCCTGGCGGCCTTCTCCGGCGCGATCGCCCAGGGGGCCGACGGTGTGGAGCTCGACGTGCGCCGCACCGCTGACCGGCGCCTCGCCCTGTCCCACGACGACGTCCTCGCCGACGGAAGGGTGCTGGTCGAGACCGCCTACGACGACCTCCCGGACGACATCACCGACCTCGCGACCACCCTCGAGGTCTGCACACCGCTCGCCGTCGTCAACATCGAGATCAAGAACTGGCCGGACGACAGGGACTTCGACCCGCAGGAGCAGCTGGCTGCGAGCGTGGTGACCCTCCTCGACGAGCGGGGGGAGCTCGAGGACGGGCGCAACCTGATCTCGTGCTTCCACCTGCCCACGATCGATCGAGTCCACGAGCTGGCCCCCGGGCTGGCGACCGCGTGGCTGCTCGGGCTCGTCGAGGACGCCGGTGAGCTGATCGACAAGGCCGCCGAGCGCGGTCACGTCGCCGTGCACCCCCACCACCTCTTCGTCGACGAGGCCTTCGTCGCACGCGCCCACGCCGCCGGCCTCGCGGTGAACACCTGGACCTGCGACGACCCAGATCGCATCAAGTGGCTGTCAGACGTGGGGGTCGACGCCGTCGTGACCAACGTCCCGGACGTGGCCCTGACGGCGCTCGGGCGCTGACGGTCGCAGACAAGGACAAGGGCAAGGGCGCGGCGAGGCGAAGCAGGGGGCTCGGTGTCCCCACCGTCCGGTCCAGGTCGACGGCGTCGTGCGCTGATGTACCCCGGCGGTGTCCTGCTGCACAGGCCGTGGCATCGCTGCGGGCCCTCATCGGTCAGCGTCGGAGCGGCGTGCGCTGATGGACCCCGGCGGTGCAACAGCGCACTCCGCCTCCTCGCCGCGGTCGCGCGAGAGCACAGTGTGAGCGTCCCGACCCCTGGGCCCGTCGTCGCGCCCTTGGGGTCCGGACGTCGTCGTCAGGCGACCGAGGACGAAACCGGCATGACCAGATCCAACACCTCGGGTTCGTGGGTGATCTCCAGGTGCTCGGTGTCGCCGAGGTGATCGCCGTCGACCTGGTACGGGAATGGTCCGTAGCCGGTGACGCTCATCCCGGTGAGGTCGGCGCGGTAGTCGGTCCACCGTGAGCCCCGCAGGTGGCGCCCGCCGGTGAGCGCGGACCCGATGATGCGCATCGTGCGGCCGAACCCCAGGGTGCGCAGCGTGACCGAGACGAGACCGCGCTCGAGGGTGGCCTCCGGCGCCAGGTCGAGCGGACGGTTGCCGAAGTAGGTGTACGGGTTCGTGTTGAGGCAGATCGCGAAGTAGCCGTCGTCGACGACCGAGCCGTCGGGGAAGCGGACCGAGAAGCGGGGGCGGTTCCGGTCGTAGTGCCGGATCCACGTGTCGAACGCCGAGTAGACGAACAGCGGGTGGCCCGCGTATCGCTTGAGCCCCGAGCGCCGCTCCACCTGCGCGACGACGGCGGCGTCGAAGCCCATGCCGACGTGGAAGAGGAAGTAGCGCCCGTTGACGGACCCCAGACCGACCCGGTGGATGCTCCCCGCCGCCAGCGCGTCCATCAGGTCGCTGGTGGCCTCGATCGGGTCGTTCGGCAGACCGATCGTGCGGGCGAAGACGTTGGTCGACCCGCCCGGGAGGGGGGCCAGTGCACACGAGGATCGGGCCAACCCGTTGGCCGCCTCGTTCAACGTGCCGTCGCCACCCAGTACCACCACGACGTCGGTGCCGGCGGCGGCGGCGCCCTGGGCCAACCGGGTCGCGTGGCCACGGCGGCTCGTCTCGGCGAAGGTCACCTCATGGTCGGCTGACAGCGCCTTCTGGATGACCACCCTGCTGCGAGCGGTCACCGATGACGCGGACGAGTTCACCAACAGCAGCACCTTCATGGCTCGTCGAAACCTACAAGCCGGGTTGGAAGCCGGGCGCAGGATCGTGCGACGATGCCCCGCATGCACGTCGTCGTCTGTGTGAAGCAGATCCCTGACCCCGCCGAGCCCGGCAAGCTCGAGGCTGACAACACGCTGGACCGCAGCGGGAAGCTCATCCTCGACGAGTCCGACAGCTACGGCGTCGAGATGGCCCTCCAGCTGGTCGACAAGGCCGGTGGCGGTGAGGTCACCCTCGTGTCCATGGCGCCGAACAGCGAGATGAGCGGGCTGCGCACCGCCCTCGCGATGGGTGCCGCCAAGGCGATCCTCGTCTCCGACCCGGCCCTGTCCGGCGCGGGCGCCCTCGACACCGCCAAGGTGCTGGCCGCTGCCATCAAGACTGCCGAGCCGGACCTCGTGCTCACGGCCACCGAGTCGAGCGACGGCTACACGGGCACGGTCCCGGAGCAGGTCGCCGCCCTCCTCGGGCTGCCCTCGATCACCTTCGCCAAGGAGGTGCACATCGACGGACAGACCGTCAACGTGCAGCGCCAGACCGAGGCGGGCTACGACGAGGTCACCTGCCCCCTCCCGGCCGTGGTGTCGGTGACCGCCGGCGTGGTGGAGCCCCGATACCCGTCCTTCAAGGGGATCATGGCCGCCAAGTCCAAGCCGGTCGACGAGAAGACCGTCGCCGACCTCGGCCTCGACGCCGCCCACGTGGGCGCCGCCGGCGCCGGGCAGGAGATCGTCGCCGTCGAGGATGCGCCCGCCCGCGAGGCCGGCGAGATCATCGAGGACGACGGCGAGGCCTTCGGCAAGATCGTCAGCTTCCTCGATGGCCTCAAGGTCATCTGAGCACCCGGACTTCGAGGAGAGAACGCACATGGCTCTGAACCGCATCTGGGTGTACGCCGAGGCCAACGACGGCAGGGTCACCCCCCTCACCCTCGAGCTGCTGGCCAAGGCCCGCACGCTCGGTGACACCGTCGAGGCCGTCTACGCCGGCGGTGACGCCGACGCCGTGGCCGGCCCCCTCGGCGCCCACGGCGCCACCACGGTCCACAGCACCGGCGATCTGGGCGGCTCGCTGCCGGGCGTCCCGGTGGCGTCGGCCATCGCCAAGGCCGTCGCCGATGGCAACGGGCCCGACCTGCTCATGCTCGGCACCACCTACGACGGGCGCGACATCGCCGCCCGCCTCTCCGTGGCGGTCGACAAGCCCGTGATCACGAACAACATCGACATCGCGGTCGACGGCGACGCCGTCGTGGTCACGGAGCCCGTGTTCGGCGGCATGAAGCTGGTCAAGACGAAGTTCACCGCGGCCGGCCCGCACATCGCGCTGTTCCGACCGAAGTCGTTCGAGGCCGCGGAGGCGGGGGGCGGTGCGGCCACCATCGCGTCCCTCGAGGTCACCGATGCCGGCACGGCCAAGGTCACCACCAGCCACGTCGAGGAGGCCACCGGCCCCAAGCTCGACGAGGCCAACGTCGTGGTGTCCGGCGGGCGCGGGCTCGGCGAGAAGGACAAGTACGAGATGATCGAGACGCTCGCCAAGCTGCTCAAGGCAGCTCCCGGTGCGTCTCGGGCCATCGTCGACGCCGGCTGGGTGCCCTACAGCTACCAGGTCGGCCAGACCGGCAAGGTCGTGAAGCCCACCGTCTACATCGCGGCCGGCATCTCCGGCGCCACGCAGCACTTGGTGGGCATGAAGGGCTCCAAGAACATCATCGCCATCAACAAGGACCCCGAGGCCCCGATCTTCTCGGTGGCCGATCTCGGGATCGTCGGTGACGTCCACAAGGTCCTCCCCAAGCTCATCGAGGCCCTGCAGGCCCGATAACCGCTCAGGACCCGCGCCCGCTGCTCAGAGCTGGTCGTCGGGGACGGAGAAGGTGTCACACGCTCGCGGGTCGCCGGACTCGAAGCCCTTCTCGAACCAACGCTGACGCGATTCCGACGAGCCGTGCGTCCATGACTCCTGGTTGCCGTTGCCGAGGGCGTCATCGCCGACGGCCGCAGCGGCGCCGAGACCCTCCTCGATGTCGCCCGGCTCGATCAGGCCGCGGTCCTGCGCGGAGTACCCCCACACGCCCGCGTAGCAATCGGCTTGGAGCTCAAGGCGCACCGAGAGGTCGTTGGTGCGCCCTGGATCGGCCTGCTGCAGGCGACGGACTTCGTCGCTCGTGCCGACCAGCTTCTGCACGTGGTGCCCGAGCTCGTGGGCGAGCACGTAGACCCGAGCGAAGTCGCCGGGCGCGCCGTACCGGTTCTGCAGCTCCTTGAAGAACGACAGGTCGATGTAGGCCTTCGAGTCGGCCGGGCAGTAGAAGGGCCCGACCGAGGAGGCTGCGTTCCCGCAGCCGGCGGTGCTCACCGCGCCGGTGAAGAGCACGAGCGTGGCGTCCTGGTAGTCGGCCCCGAGGCCGTCGTCGGTGGCCCAGAAGCCCTGGATGTCGTCGAGGGCGTCCGACATCTCCTGCACGAGCGGCTCGTCGGCGGGATCGACCGTGCCCGACGAGCCGCCTGTCCCGGTCTCGATCTGGCTGAAGATGTCGCTGATGTCCACCCCGCCACCACCTTCGCCCCCGCCCCCGAGGAGCTGGAGGAGCACGATGACGACCAGGCCGACCACGCCCCCGCCGACAGCGACGCCCTTGCCGCCCATCGCGCGCCGATCCTCGAGGTTGGTGCTCAGCTCACCGCCACTGTTCCGGAACTTGACCATCGCAGCACCGTATTCCCGGGATGCGGCCGGCCCAGTCGGGTCGTTCGAACCCAGCGTTGGTACCCACCACTAGGTTGCGAGCGTGAGCATGAAGGACCGCACCTCGTGGACGAACTGGGCCGGCAACCAGTCCTGTGCCCCCACCGCCATCCGCCGTCCGACCTCAGAGGCTGAGCTCGTGGCCATCGTCAAGGAGGCAGCGGCGGAAGGCACCCGGGTGAAGTGCGTCGGCGCCGGGCACAGCTTCACGCCGATCGCCTGCACCGACGGCGTCCTCGTCGACCTCTCCGGCTACGACCGGCTGGTGAGCCACGACGTCGAGCGACGCACGGTCACCGTGCAGGCCGGCATCTCGCTGAGCGCGCTCTGCGATCAGCTCGACATCCGCGGCCTGGCCCTCCAGAACATGGGCGACATCGCCTACCAGTCGATCGCCGGCGCCACCTCCACCGCCACGCACGGCACCGGCTGGCACTTCGGCAACCTGTCGAGTCGCATCGTGGGCCTCCGCCTCATCGCGGGAGACGGGTCGATCGTCGACGCGACCCCCGACGAGAACCCGGAGGTCCTCGCGGCCGCGCGCGTCGGGCTCGGTGCGCTGGGCATCGTGTCCACGGTCACGATCGAGGCTGTCGAGGCCTTCCGGCTGCACGCCATCGAGGAGCCGATGCGGGTGGACGAGATCCTCGCCGACTTCGACGGCTTCATGTCGAGCGCCGATCACGTCGAGTTCTACTGGGTGCCCCACACCGGGTGGGCACTCACGAAGCGGAACCGGCGGACGGACGAACCAGCCGCACCGCGACGCAAGACCAAGGAGCTCGTCGACGACCTCCTGCTGCCGAACGTCGCGTTCGGCGCCCTCTGCCGCATCGGTCGACGCAAGCCCAGCTGGATCCCGCGGATGGCCAAGATCCTGCCGTCGACCGGGCGGCTGGAGTACACGGATCGCAGCGACCGGGTGTTCACGAGCCCCCGCAAGGTGAAGTTCTACGAGATGGAGTACGCCATCCCGCGTGACGCCATCCCGGAGGCGCTCAACCGAGTCCGCAGGCTCGTGGACGAGGCCGGCATCCAGCTGAGCTTCCCCGTGGAGGTGCGGGTCGTGGCGCCCGACGACATCCCGCTGTCCACCGCCCAGGGCCGGGCGACGGGTTACATCGCCGTGCACGTGTACCAGGGGACTCCCTACGACGCCTACTTCCAGGGCGTCGAGCGGATCATGGACAGCTACGACGGTCGTCCCCACTGGGGGAAGATGCACTTCCAGCGGGCGGAGGCGCTCGCGGAGCGCTACCCGATGTGGGGGGAGTTCCAGGCGGTTCGCCGCCGGCTCGATCCCGAGGGCCGGTTCACGAACCAGTACCTCGAGCGCGTGCTCGGCCCCGTCGCTACGTAACGCACGTTCGTCACTCCGCAGCGTGGGTTCTTTGGGTCCAATGGAGCGTCAACGCGGCTGGATATCACTCTGAGTGGTCGGTAGTTCACGGATGGTTATTTGATCAATTGACCACTGTGGGTGGTGAGTGGATCACCCTCCGTTAGATGCTCTGACCAGGGCAAATGCGCCTTGTAAAGCTCGCGGCGCCAACGTATCGTCACGTTCAGTGAGTCGCTGATCGCGGCAAATGGTTCATCCGAAATCCTGGAGAACTCACGGATCGCGGTCACTGAAACAAGAGCGGGACACATACCGATCCTGGAGGATCTCAGATGTCGAAGTCCGGTGTTGAGTGGGGTGGACGTGGAGTCGAGTGGGGCGGCCGCGGTAACGCGCTGAAGGGCAACGCTCTCAAGGGCAACGCTCTCAAGGGCAACGCTCTCAAGGGCAACGCTCTCAAGTAGCGAAACCCCCAAGTGAGCCCCGGTCGGCGGCCGGGGCTCTTGCGCGTCTGCCCAGCCCCGTGGGGGCGCCATGAGCAGCCACGCCGCAGGCGGCTCAGCCAGCGGCGCACCTTGCCTGGATTGACTTGACCGACCTGGGAGGGTCTTCTTTCGCGGTGGCAGCGGAGCGGCAGGTGTCCCGGCGGGTCTTGAATCTCGTCGTCCCGCTGGCACTGGTGACGGCTTTCGCCAACATCGCTTGGCTCGGTGACCTCGAGCCGGTGAGCGGGGCTCCGTTCGTCCTGCCCCTCTGGGCGATCGTGCTTGGGTTCGTCGTGGCTGAGCTGCTCGCCGTCGACATCGAGTCTCGGTCGGAGGCCCACTCGGTCAACTTCGTCGAGCTCATGTACGTGGCTGCGTTGCTCCTCGGCACCCCCGTAACCGTCGTCTTGGGCCGAGTCATAGCGATGTTCCTGCGGATGGGCGTGATCCGAAGGCAGTCGCCGAACAAGCTGATCGTGAACGTCGTCGTCGCCTGGGTGGAGGCGACCGTCGCGTGCCTCGTGTTCTACCCGCTCGTCGGCGGCGGGTCGCCCGCCGAACCCGCCTCGTGGGTTGTCATCTACGCCGCGACGATCTGTGCGTATCTGGTCTCAGCGGTTGTCGTGACAGCCGCCATCACGATCTTCAGCGGTTTTCCTGGCCGACAGATCATTCGCCACGTCTTGCGGCTTGGTGGGTTGGTTGCGGTGGCCAACACCACGCTGGGGATCATCATCGTCGGGTCCTTGTGGACGAGCTCCTATCCCGGACTGCTCGTCGTCGGTGTCGTCGTGGGTCTCTTCCTCCTGTACCGCACTCACATGGCGCTGAGCGAGCGGCACAAGAACCTCGAGACGCTTCATGACTTCACGCGGTCGCTCGACGGGTCCGTAGACCTGCCTGAGCTCGAACGCGAGGTGGTCGAGGGTGCTCGTTCGATCCTGCGTGGTGAGCATGGCGCGCTTCTGTTGCCACCAATGCAGGACGGCCTTCCGGGAACCAGGCTCCTCATCCAAGGCGACACGGTGACACGGACCAACATTTCGCCTGAGGAGCTGAGCGCCGATCTCGCGGTGCTCTTGCCGGCCAGCACTTCACGGCTGTACGGACCGGGGGAGCCGCTACCTGGCTGGCTGGCGGCAATCGGCCTGAAGGATGCCGCTCATCGTCCCCCTGGCCACTGACGGGGTGACGGTCGGGGCGATGGTGGTCGCGAACCGGTTGACGGAGGTCAGCTCCTTCGTGGATGACGATCTGCGGCTGTTCGAGACGCTCGCAAACCATGCGAACGTGGCCCTCGCCAACGGCCGCCTCGTTGCGACCCTGCAGCACGACGCACGGGAGAAGGCCTACCAGGCGCTCCACGACCCGGTGACCGGACTGCCGAACCGAACGATGCTCCAGGAGCGGCTCGAGACCGCGATCCAGGAGGCGAGGAGCAGCGAGCTCGGTGTCGCGCTCGTCTTCCTGGACCTCGTCACCTTCAAGGAGGTCAACGACACGCTCGGCACGGTGACCGGTGACCGGCTGCTGGTCGAGGTCCGGGACCGCATCGAAGAGCTCCTGCCCGATCGGGCGCAATTGGCGCAGTTCACCGGGGATCAGTTCGCCGTGCTCGTCACCGAGGTCTCGGATCAGGATCTCGTCATGGGTCTCGCGGAAGCGATCCTGACCGAGTTCGACTCGCCGATGACGGCGGGCGACGTGTCACTGGTCCTCGGCGCCAACCTCGGGGTCGCTCACTACCCTGATCACGCGCCGACCGCTGAGCTCCTGCTCCAGCGAGCCGACGCTGCCACCTACCGAGCGCGGCAGGAGGGCTCCGGCATCGAGGTCTACGCGGCCGAGACCGATCCGTACGCTCCCCGTCGCCTCGCCCTCGCCGCCGACCTGAGCGAGGCCCTCGAGCGCGACGAGGTCGACGTCTACGTGCAGCCCAAGGTGTCGTTGGACGACGGCCTCGTCGTCGGCGCCGAGGCCCTGGTGCGCTGGACGCACCCGAGGCTCGGTCCCCTGTCTCCCGACCAGTTCATCCCCGCCGCCGAGCACACCGGCGTCATCCGGCAGCTCACCAGCTACGTCGTGCGGAACGCCCTGGCCCAGTGCCGAACGTGGCGTGACGCCGGTCTCGACCTCGACATCTCCGTGAACCTGTCGGGCCGCAACCTCTTCGACACGCACCTGGTGGATGACATCGGCGAGGCCATCGAGGAAGCCGGGGTGCCTGCCTCAGCCCTGACGCTCGAGCTGACGGAGTCGACGGTCATGGGCGAGAGCCATCGCTCGATGTCCGTGCTCTTCGGCCTGCAGCAGCTGGGGGTGCGCCTGTCGGTCGACGACTTCGGCACCGGCTACTCCTCGCTCGCGCACCTGCGCAGCCTCCCCGTCACCGAGCTGAAGATCGACAAGTCGTTCGTCATGACCATGACCGTCAACGACCAGGACGCCGTCATCGTGCGCACCCTCGTCGAGCTCGGAAGAAGCCTCGGGCTGCGGACGGTCGCCGAGGGCGTCGAGAGCCCCGACGCCCGAGCGATGCTGCGCGACTACGGCTGCGTCGAGGGCCAGGGCTACCTCTTCAGCCGGCCCATCCCTGCCGAGCAGTTCCTGGGGTGGCTCGCCCGCCAGCCCGTCCGTCGTCGCCCGGTCGGCGAGCAGGTGGTGCCGTTCGACCGCGGGCAGCGGCGGGCGGTCGGCGACATCGATCCCTTCTAGGCATTCGCGGTTCTCAGACGAGCGGCCACGGGTAGCGCCGGCCGGTCTCGTCGACCGGGAAGCACCCGGCTCGCACGAGGGCTCTCGCCCGAGTTCGGACTGCGTCGCGCTCGAGCGGGTCGAGCAGCGCCGCCAACGGATCTGGCAGCTCGTCCTCGGCGAGCGCATCCACGGCCTCGAGCAGGTGGGGCGGAACGGCCTCGCCGCCGAACTCCCAGATCACGGTTCTGAGCTTGAACTCGTGGTGGAACATCAGCCCGTGGTCGATGCCGCGGATCCGTCCATCTCGGCCGAGGAGGCAGTGCCCGCTCTTGCGATCCGTGTTGTTGCCGACCAGGTCGAACGCGCAGATCGCCCGGAGCTGGTCGTGGTAGCCCTCGTCCTCGTACAACGTGAAGTAGTGCTGCTCGAAGTCAGCGTCGATGAACTCCTGGATCGAGCCGATGCCGAGCGGCCCGTCGCGCAGGATCGTCAGCGGCACGAGGTCCCACCCCAACGCCTCCGACAGCTCGAAGGCCGCCACCTCGCGGTGGTCGAGGCCAGACGGGAAGTCCCACAGCGGTCGCTCGCCGCGGCGCGGCTTGTAGATCGCGCGCAGGACGTCATCGCCGCATCGGACTTCGCAGAGGTAGGTGGCGTTGGAGCTCCACGGCATGCGCCCGAGCACCTCCACCTCGCCGTGCTGCAGCACGTTCGCGGTGGCGTCGCGGGGCACTAGTGCCCCTTCCGCCAACGTTGATCTGGCTCACGGCGAGTCAGGCGTGCGGCCGGCAAGGACGCAGGACGAAGGACTCCCCCAGCGAATGCGAGGCCGAGGACGCCGCCAGGCGTGCACCAGGCCGGTGTGAACGGGGCGAACGTTGGTGGACGGGGCACTAGTTCATCCGCGGGCAGGCGTGGCCGACGGGATCGAGGGGCAGCCCGCAGAACCGGCATGGGGGACGGCCTGCCGACACGAGCGCTCGGGCGTGGCGGACGAAGGCTGACACCTGGGCGCGGTTGAGCCGCACCTTCACGGACGCGCCCTCCTCGGCGTCCTCGTCGACGAGCTCCTCGAGGACCACGATGATCCGGTCACCGGGTTCGTCGTAGGCGACGCCGATCGGGCCGACGGTCCAGATCTCCTCGAAGGGCTCGTGGAGGTCGAGGTCGCTGGCGGCCACGCCGTACGGGGCCGGATCCAGGTCGTCGAGGAGGCCGGCGAAGTAGTCGGCGAGCGCGGCGACCTGCTGCTTCTCGCAGCGAACCGTGACGACGAGGTTGTCGTCGCGCGCCTGCAGGTAGAAGACGCGCTGGCCGGGTATCCCGATGGTGCCGGCGGTGAAGACGTCCGGTGACGGGAGGTCGAACGAGGTCATGACGGTGCGAGGGAGGCGAGGTCGCCGGTGGAGTTCACGGCCAGCACGACGGGGCCGTCGACGCTGTAGAGGATCGCCGACACCGAGCAGGGCGAGACGACGATGCGCTGGAAGAGGTCGAGGTGGGTGCCCATCGCATGGGCGACCGCTGCCTTGATGGGATCGGCGTGGGACACGGCCACCACCGTCTGACCGGGGTGAGCGACGCGGAGCTTGTCGATCGCACCGCAGATGCGAGCCTGCATCTCGGTGAACGACTCGCCATCAGGGAAGCGGAACCCGCTGGGGTTGCGCTGGACGCTCCGCCACTCGGGGAGCTTGTAGAGCCGCTTCAGCTCGGCACCGGTCCATGCGCCGAAGTCGGCCTCGAGCAAGCCCTGGTTGCGGCGCACCCGCAGCCCGAGCGCCTTCGCGATCGGGGCGGCCGTCTCCCGGGTGCGCTCGAGGGGCGAGGCGTACACCGCCGCCACCTTGCGCTTGTCGGTCTCCACCGCGGCGATGCGCTGCGCGACCGTCTCGGCCTGCTGCTGGCCCTTCGCGGCGAGGTGCAGGCCCGGTGCCCGACCGGGCAGCACCTTCCCGGTCGTGGGGGTCTGGCCGTGGCGCACGAGCAGGACGAGCGTGGGCGGTGGTGGGGTGGTCGCACGGGCCATGATCGGGGGTCAACCTATCGTTGCGAACCGTGGATCCGTCCCGAGCAGAGGCCCTCCGGCAGGTCGAGGCGGAGGTCGTCGACTGCGTCGCGTGCCCACGGCTCGTGGCCTGGCGGGAGCAGGTCGCCAGCGACAAGCGGGCGGCGTTCCGAGGCGAGGAGTACTGGGGTCGGCCTGTGCCTGGCTTCGGTGATCCGGGCGCCGCCGTGGTGATCATCGGGTTGGCCCCCGCCGCCCACGGCGCCAACCGAACCGGCCGGATGTTCACCGGCGACCGCTCGGGCGACTTCCTCTACGCGGCGCTCCACCGCACCGGGTTCGCCAACCAACCGACGAGCGTCGCGCGCGATGACGGCCTCGAGCTCACGGGGGCCTGGATCACCGCTCCTGTGCGCTGTGCACCCCCCGCCAACAAGCCGACGGTCGAGGAGCGCGACACATGCCGCCCGTTCCTCGAGCGCGAGCTCGCCATCCTCGACGCCCGCGTGTTCGTGCCGCTGGGGGCCTTCGCGTACCAGGCGCTCTGTGGGATCCTCGGGGTGCGGCCCCGTCCACCCTTCGGGCACGGGATCGAGGTGGCCCTCGGCGACGGCCGCTGGGTGGTGGGCAGCTATCACGTCAGCCAGCAGAACACCTTCACCGGCAAGCTCACCGAACCCATGCTCGACGCCGTCCTCCACCGCGCCCGCGCGCTCGCCGGGTTGTGACTCGCAGCGGCGCCGGGACGAGGGCGCGACGAAGCGACGAGGTGTCGCTTCGGTCTCCTGAGGCAATGAGTCCCACCTCGGTCAGCCCGAGGCGCTCAGGCCCAGATCCGGGACCTATCGCCTCGAGAGCCTCCGGCCGGGACCTATTGCCTCGCACGGGGTCGGGGTAGGACGAGGCCGGCGTGCAGGTCGGCGCGGTGGCACCGGGCACGCCGCTCACCCTCGTCGCGCCCTTGGAGCTAGCCGAGCAGTGCGGTGAGCTCGCCGATGGCATAGAGCGCGGCGGTCAGGCCGAGGAAGCTGGCGACGGTGAGTCGGAGCCGGCGGTCCGTGGAACGGATCGCGACGGCGGCGCCGACGCGGGCACCGGGGACGACGCCGATGATGAGGGCGAGCGCGACGCGCCAGTCGATGTGGCCGAGCAGGGCATGGGTGATCGTCCCGGGCACGGCGAACGCGCCGACGCAGACCAGCGACGTGGCAACCGCCGACTTGACCTCCATGCGAGCCAGCTGGACGAAGGCGGGGACCATGATCACGCCGCCACCGATGCCGAGCAGACCGGACAGGCTCCCGGCGACGAGACCGATGGATGCGTACCGAGCGACGGTCCCCTCGCCCTCGGGGACGCTGGAGGGCGCCTCGGCGGGTGCCTCGGGGGCATCCGTCTCGGCTCGCGGCTCCTCGGGTGGCAGGGGCGCGGGCGCACGACCCATCCGGTACGACGACAGCCCGAGCAGCCCCGCGGTGACGAGCTGCAGGAGGTGTCCTTCGCCGGGCACCTGCTCGGCGGCGATGCTGCCGACCACGGCCGCGGCCAGCCCGGCTGGCACCGTCGCGACGACAGCCGGCCACCGGATGAGGCCCTCCCGCGAGTAGCGCACGGCGCCGCTCGCCGCTCCCGGGATGATGACGGGCAGCGCAGTGCCGATCACCATCAGCGGCTCGAGCCCGAGCAGGCGCATGCCAGGTTGGGAGATCACGCCGCCACCGACGCCGAACAGGCCCGAGAGGAACCCCGTCGCGAAGCCCAGCGCGATCGTCAGGAGGTCGCGCACCAGGCCCACGTCCACGACGGAGGTCTAGCCGACCGCTGAGACGGGTCAGGCGCCCGGTGGTGGCTTCGGTGGGTTCTTCGGGAAGTCGATGGCCGTGGCCGGCCACCGGTCCCTGCTCTTGGCGGAGAGCTTGTGCATGAGCGCGATCGCGCCCGGATCGTCGTCGCCGGGGCGAGCCTCGATCGAGCCGTCAGCGATCATCCGGCTGATGATCTCCCGACCGAGGTCGGTGCGGACGATCGTGAGCGTCCAGTCGTTGTGCTTGCCGATGCCGCCGGTCGAGATGTCGGCGTGCTCTGCGGCGAAGTCAGGGCAGTGGGTGCAGCCCTCGCGGGTCCACGCGTGGCACTCCTTGAGGTTGATCTCGTGGTACGCCCCGTCGCGCATCCAGATCTGGAACACGCCCTTGATGTTCATCTTGACCATGTCCTGCTTGGCCAGGCCGTACTTGGTCCAGAACAGCTCCTCGAAGATGGAGTCGTCGAAGCTCTTCGAGCAGAGCAGGCCGATGTTGAACACGAACGGCTTGCCGACCTTGCCGATCTTGCGGCTCCACATCACAGGGGGCACGGACGACTGGCAGCTCATGCCGACGAGGGCCAGCTTCGAGAACCCCCGCTCGATGGCCTCCGGCAGCGCCATCGTGTTGGCCGAGTACGTGTAGCGAGAGCCCGCGCCTGCGAGGACCTCGTCCTTGGTCGTCGCCACGCCGGGGACAGCCTTCCAGCTGCTCGTGCCTTCTTCGGGACCGGCCTCGAGGTACGACGTGAGCGCGGCGTCGATGTACCCCTTGTCGAGCGCCCAGATGAGCAGGGCCGACACGAGCCCGCCGTCCTGGCCCATCTGGTGGACCATGTCGTCGCTCGCTCGCGTCAGCAGGATGTCCTGGTAGATCCCCGACGGCTCGTCGGGCCGCCGCACCCGTGCGAAGAGGTGCTCGTCGGCTTGGGGCTCCCAGGCGCGGAACCGCGGGCACGCTCGGGTGCACGACGTGCAGCCCTTCTCGCCGTGGATGCAGTTGTCGAGGCCCAGCTCCTCCTCGAGGTGGAACGGCTTGTAGGCGCCGGGGGCGTGCTCGTAGCCGATCACGTCGTGCGGGCAGGCGATGACGCAACCCGCGCAGCCGGTGCACAGCCCGGAGGTGATGACCTCCTCGTAGAGCTCCTTCCACTGCAGCGTCCAGCGCTCCTTGTTGCCCGCTGACAGTGCGTACGGACCGGCGGTCGGCTCCTGCGTGACGGTCATGTCCGCAGCGTACGAGTTCCGGCGAACCGAGATGGCTGTCACCCGCGACAGGTGAGTCGTACGTCGGTACTGGTGACAACGGACGACTGCGGCCGGTAGGCCGGGAGGAACCACCATGGATAGATCGACCAGGCGGCGAGGGCTCCTCGGGGTGCTCGCCATCGCGACGGCGGGCATCGCGCTCGCGGTCAGCACATCCTCGGCGAGCGCCACGAGGGTCCTCGTGACCGCGACCCTCAAGGACACCGCTGGCACGGTCGTGGGACACGTCGAGTTCAAGGGCCGAGGCGGCGAGGTGAGCAAGGTGGAGGTGCACCTGCGCGCCGGCGCGGCACCTGGCCTCGGCGACTTCCACGGCTTCCACGTCCACACCACCGGGGTGTGCACACCCACGGCCTCCGGCTCCACCGGCGTGCCCTTCGGCTCGGCCGGCGGGCACTGGAACCCCACGGCGGTCGGCCACGGGTCCCACACCGGTGACATGCCGAGCCTCCTCATCCGGGCCAACGGCAAGTCGCACGCGGAGTTCGAGACCGACCGGTTCGCCGTGAGCGAGCTGCTCGACGCGGACGGGTCGGCCGTCATCCTGCACGCGGGTCGGGACAACTTCGCCAACATCCCGAGCGTGTACTCGAGTGGCGCGCCGCCGGTCACCGGGCCCAACGCGGCGACGCTGGGCACGGGCGACGCCGGTGGCCGCTACGCCTGCGGGGTCGTGCAGCTCGCCAGCTGAACCACCAGCCGTGGGCAGGGACGCAACGGAGGATCCCACTCGACACCGGGTGGGATCCTCCGGCGCGTCGCGGATGGCCGTGGGAGGATCCTCGCGTGAGGTGGCCCGGCGAGCCCGATGGGGCGCCCGACCGCGACCTCGGCGCCCGGATCGCCGACGCGATCGACGCGCTGTGTCACCCGGTGGGCGGGTCTCGTCCGTCTGTCGTCACGATGGCAGCGATCCACCTCGCGACCGCCGGCGACGGCCCGGCCCTGGTGGGCGCGATGGTGCGGACGGAGGCGACCGCCCCGGACGTCGACACGCTCGTCCGCGCGCTCTACGTGGAGCACGCCGCGTCCCTCGTGCGCATGGCCCGATTGTTCGTCGACGACCGGAACGCTGCCGAAGACCTGGTGCAGGAGGCGTTCATCCGCCTGGCTCGCCACGCCCACCGCATCGAGGATCAGGCCAAGTCGGCCGCCTACCTCCGCTCGATCGTGCTGAACCTGGCCCGCGACCACAACCGGCGGGGCCTGGTGTCGCTGCGTCACCGCCCGCCGGCCGACGCGGAGCAGGCCACCGCGGAGGACGAGGTGCTGCTGCGGGACGACCAGCGCCATGTGATCGATGCCCTGCGGGAGCTCCCGTTGCGGCAGCGCGACTGCGTCGTGCTCCGCTACTACTTCGAGTCCGGCATCCAGGAGATCGCCGAGACGCTGGGCATCTCGCAGAACTCGGTGAAGACCCACCTCAAGCGGGGCCTCGCGGCCCTCGAGCGCAGGCTGGGGGACTCCCGATGAGCATGCTCGAGGATCGGCTCCGTGACGCGCTCGTCGGGGGCGCGTCCCAGGTGCACGAGAGCCCGGACCTCTTCGCTCGCATCGTGCTGTCCATCGAGGACGACCGCGCTCGCCGCCGTCAGCGGTGGCGCGCCGCCGGCGTCCTCGCCTGTCTCCTCGGCGCGCTCGGCGCCGTGCTGTTCGCTGTGATCGACACCAACGAAGGAGAGCTGCTCATGGACTGGTGGATCCTCGAGCTCCTGACCACCCTCTTCCTGATCGGCCTGGCCCTGTGGCTCGGTCCGTTCATCAAGCGGTTCGGCAGGAGCTACGCCGCGGACGTGTTCCGCGCCAACCCAGGCACCGGGAAGAGCTTCATCGTGCTGACCGACGTCGCCTACTACCTGATCTTCCTCTCGTTCATCCTCTTCACGATCACCTTCGACCTGCCGTCCGACTGGGACGGGGTCGTCAACGGTGTGCAGCTCAAGCACGAGGTGTCGCGGGTCGCGGGGATCGTGTTGATCATGGGGCTCCTGCACGGGTTCAACATCCTCGCCCTCCCCGTGGTGGGACGGCTGTTCACGCTGAACCGACGGCTCGACCAGGACACGCCGGAGCGTGAGGCATGAGCGCGGTGATCGAGGTCGAGGGCCTTCGCAAGGCGTACCGCAGCCTGCGCGGGACCACCCGGGTCGCGCTCGACGGCCTCGACCTGTCCGTGCCCGAGGGAGGCGTGTTCGGGTTCCTCGGACCGAACGGCTCGGGGAAGACCACCACCATCCGCTGCCTGCTCGGACTGGTGCGCCCCAGTGGTGGACGCGCCTCCGTGATGGGCGTTGGGGTGCCCGGCGGGCTCTCGAGGGTCATGAGTCGGATCGGATCGATCGTGGAGACGCCGGCGCTCTTCCCGACGATGACAGGTCGCCGCAACCTCTCGTTGCTGGGTCGGCTCGACGGCCACGGACCGCGCGCGGTCGACGAGGCGCTGGACCGGGTCGGACTGTCCGAGCGGGCCGACGACCTGGTCAAGACGTACAGCCTGGGCATGAAGCAGCGGCTCGGGCTGGCCGCGGCGCTGCTCAAGGACCCGGTCCTGCTGATCCTGGACGAGCCCGCGAACGGGATGGATCCTGCCGGCATCCGGGAGATCCGCTTCCTGCTACGTGCACTGGCGGACGAAGGACGGACGGTGCTCGTCTCGAGCCACCAGCTGGCAGAGGTCCAGCTGACCTGCGACTCCGTGGCGATCGTGGATCGAGGTCGAACCGTCGCCGCCGGCCCGGTCGACGAGGTCCTGCGCCTCGGTGGGGCCACGGGTCTGCTGGTCCGCGTCGATGACCTCGCCCACGGCACCGCCGCCTTGGCGGCCGCCGGCTTCGAGGTCAGCACGGCCGGCGCGCACCTTCGTGTGGCGGCGCCGGCGACCGCGGGCGCCGACATCACCCGCGCCCTCGCCTCGACCGGGCAGTGGGTGTCGGAGCTGCGCATCGAAGAGGTCAGCCTCGAGGACCTCTTCCTCGAGGTCACCAGCGGCTCCTCTGCGCCCGCCACCGAGGAGGTGCTGGCGTGATCCCCTTCGGGAGGCTGCTGTCGGTCGAGGCCCGTCGAGCTCTGTCCCGCCGCGCCGTGTGGGCGCTCATCGGCGTCGCGCTGCTGGGCATCGCGCTCGACGGGGCTGATCGGCTTCCTCGGTAGCAACGACTTCGACCCGTCCCGCTCGGAACCCGACATCGCCCGGTTGACCACGCTCTGGGTGCAAGGGGGAGGCGACGGCGTGCTCACGGCCTCGCTCCTGTTCCTCGCGGTCGGGGCGATCATCGGTGGTGCGACCGTCACGGGGGCGGAGTGGCAGCACGGGACGATCGTCACGGTCGCCACATGGGAGGTGCGGCGGGTGCGCCTGCTCCTCGCCCGGATCCTGTCGGCGATGGGCCTCGCCGTGGTGATCGGCATGGCGCTGCTGGTCCTGCTGTGCCTGTCGTTGGTGCCGACCTATCTGCTGCGGGGCACGACCCAGGGAGCCGACGCCGACTTCTGGCGGGAGCTGGTCCTGGCCATCGGTCGGATCTCCGGTCTCGCCGGGCTGGCGGCCGGTCTGGGCGCCGCCCTCGCCAGCATCGGCCGCCGCACCACCGTCGCCATCGGCGCCGCCTTCGCCTACCTCGCGGTCGTCGAGACGACCATACGAGCACTCTGGCCGGCGCGAGGGCGTTGGCTGCTCGGCGAGAACACGGCCGTGCTCGCCACCGCCGCAGATCTCGACGGAGCCGTGTTCACCCGCGACGTCGCGACGGCCGCCTTCACGTTGTGCGGCTACGTGGCCGCGCTGGTGGCCGTCGCACTGCTCCTGTTCCACCGCCGTGACCTGGCGGGTGCCAGCTGACGTGATCATCGCCATGGCTCTCGTCGGCGTGGCCTCGGTGCTCGCCGTGGTCGCCGGAGTCGCTCGCCTCGGCGTCGACGATGGCGCGACGCGGGTGGTGGCGGCGGTGACGGGTGTCGTCGTGCTCGTGCTCGTGGTCGGGCTCGTGGGCGCGATCGGCGGGCTGGGGTCCGGGGGTGACTCGGACCTCTCGCGCAGCACGACCGAGCCCGCGGCACGGGCGAAGACGGGTGGTCCCGCCCCCGTTCGGCAGCCCACCACCCGTGTCGCAGCCACACGGTCGGAGTCGCTCCCTGGAGTGCCGAGAGCGGTGGGTGACCTCGAAGACGGCACCGTCATGGTGCTGGGCGTGTCCGGCCTCGAGCCTGGGTCGAGCGCCACCGTGCACCAGTGCCCCACGGGAGCGGTCCGCTCGAACGACTGCCGACCCGGGCTGCCGGTCACGATGAGCGACCAGGGACGCGCCACCGCGCTCGTCGACCTCGAGGACCGGTTCGACGTCGCGCTCCCGGATGCCGAGGTCGTCGAGTGCGAGGGCGCCGAGTGCAGCGTCGTGGTCTTCGGGTCGTCGCGCCTCGAGCTCGTCACCGTGTTCGGGGGGCCCGCCCCGCCCGCCGTGGCGATCGCGGCAGATCCGGCCACGCTGCCGCCCGGTGGCACGCTCACGGCCACCGCCGAGCACCTACCTCCGGGTGCGGAGGTGTCCTTCGTCGTCTGTCGACCGGGCGGCGACGGTACGGCCGACTGCGGGAGCCCCGCGGTGACGGTGATCGTGGACGACGCGGGTCGGGCCGGCGCCGTCGTGACGGTCGGCGCGGGCCGCTGTCCCCGGGGGTCCGACTGCGCCGTCGCCGTGACCGTCGAGGGCGGAGGTCCCCGCGCCTACGCACCCCTCGCGATGATCGGCCGATCGGGGGCCGGCTACGAGGACGATCGGCTTCGCTCGGGGCTGGTGGTGGCCGGCGCGCTGCTCGCGGGCGCGTTCGTGCTGCTGCGGCGCACGGACTGGACCCCGGTGGGTGGGGACCCCTTCGCCGGTGTCGAGCTCCCTGCCGACCCGTTCGGCGACGAGCCCGACCGGTGAGGACCCCGCTCGTTGGCCAGGGGTGCGCGGCTGGGTCACCATGGACCCATGGATCTGACCTACCCGCCTGAGGCCGAAGCGTTCCGCACCGAGATCAGGGCCTGGTTGGAGGAGAACCTGCCCGATGGCTGGTTCGACGAGGGCTTCGAGATGTCGCCCGAGGAGCGCACGGCCTTCAACGAGGCCTGGGCCGCGACGCTCTACGACGGCGGCTGGATCTGCGCCACGTGGCCGAAGGAGTACGGCGGGAAGGGCCTCTCGCTCATGCAGGGCGTGGTGCTGGCCGAGGAGTTCGCCAGGGCCAAGGCGCCGCTGCGGGCCGACTTCTTCGGCGACACCCTGGTCGGTCCGACCATCCTGCAGTGGGGCTCGGAGGAGCAGAAGCAGGAGTTCCTCCCGCAGATCATGCAGGGCAAGGTCCGCTGGTGCCAGGGCTTCAGCGAACCCGACTCCGGGTCCGACCTGGCGTCGCTCAAGACGAGCGCGGTGCTCGACGGCAACGAGTGGGTGATCAACGGCCAGAAGGTGTGGACCACACAGGCCCAGTTCGCCGACTACTGCTTCCTGCTCGCGCGCACCGATCCCGACGCGGCGAAGCACGCGGGGATCTCGTACCTGCTCGTGCCGATGCGCCAACCGGGTGTCGAGGTCCGCCCCATCACCCAGCCCGACGGCACGGCCGAGTTCAACGAGGTGTTCTTCGCGGACGCCCGCTGCCCGCAGGACAACGTGGTCGGCGGGCTCAACAACGGGTGGGCCGTCACCAACACGACGCTCGGCTTCGAACGGGGCCAGTCGGCCACGACCGGCTACCGCCGCTTCCAGGAGGAGTGGAACCAGATGGTCGCCGAGGCCGAGGCGAACGGAGCCATCGACGATCCGCTGATCCGTCAGCGGCTCGCCGTGTACTTCACCAAGATCCAGATCATCCGCATCAACGGGTTGCGCACCCTCACGGCCACCTACACGGGCCGCAAGGACCCCTCGATCGGCGCGCTCGGCGCCACCAACAAGATGATGTGGTCGGAGATGCACCAGGAGGCCATGGAGCTGGCCCTCGACATCTACGGAGCCGGCGCCATGCTGGCCGACGTCGGGCCCGCCTCGGGTTCCTGGCCCGCGGCCCTTCGGGGGCAGGGCAAGGGCAGCTACCGGGTGAGCCCGATGCTCTCCACCTTCTTCTTCAGCCGGTCCGAGACCATCTGGGGCGGCACCTCACAGATCCAGCGCAACATCGTGGGCGAGCGCGTCCTCGGGCTGCCCAAGGAACCCAAGGCCGAGAAGAAGTAGCGGATCGGCTGGGCCATCCGGCCCGGTTTCGGCGGGGTGACCGTCTGGACGCCGGTGACGGCCGGTAGCGTGGATCGACCATGACGGCCGCTCATACCCCTCGCGCGCGCCACCGCACGTGGCCGCAGCGCTTCATCGTGCTCTTCGGCGGCACCGTCGTGGTGGCTTGCGTCGGCGCCGCCAGCGTGGCCGGGTACCTCGGCGTCAAGTACGGGCAGATCGACCGGGTGAAGGACATCGACGTCGCCGCGGTCGCGGCCGGCGAGCCCGCGAACTTCCTCCTCGTCGGCACGGACAGCCGCGAGGGCATCGATCCGTCCGATCCCGATGCCGGAGGCTTCCTCGGCGACTCGGCGTGCGACTGCACCGACACGATCATGGTGCTGCGGGTCGATCCCGAGAAGAAGCAGGCGTACGTCCTGTCCTTTCCGCGCGATCTCTACATCCCGATCTCGGGTACGGGCAAGACCCAACGCATCAACACCGCGCACGCCCATGGCGTGCAGACGCTGATCGACACGATCCAGGACAACTTCAACATCCCGATCCACCACTACGTCGAGGTCGACTTCGTCGGCTTCGAGAAGCTCGTCGACGCGGTCGGCGGTGTGCCCCTGTGGTTCGACGCCCCCGTGCGTGACGCCAACACGGGTCTGGACATCCCCGAGGCCGAGTGCCAGGTGCTGGACGGCGAGCAGGCGCGGCAGTTCGTGCGCTCTCGGCACCTCCAGTACCTCGGCGAGGACGGCGAGTGGCACTCGGACCCGACGGCGGACCTCGGGCGCATCACGCGCCAGCAGGTGTTCGTACGGCGAGCCGTCGCCAAGGCGGTCGGGCAGGGTCTCACCAACCCCGCGAAGCTCAACCAGCTCGTGTCGGCCGGCGTCGAGAACGTGAGCCTCGACGAGCTGCTCGATGCCAGCGATCTCCTCAGCCTCGGCCACGCGTTCGCGGAGTTCGACTCCGACGATCTCATCGGGTACAGCATCCCCACGGAGTCGATGACGACGTCCGCCGGGGCGCAGGTGGAGCTGCCCTTGATGCGCGAGGCCGCGAACAGCCTCGCCGTGTTCCGCGGCCTCCCGCCCGGGACGATCACACCGGAGTCGGTGGACGTCACCGTGCTCAACGGCAGCGGCGTCACCGGCCAGGCCGCCGATGCCGCGGGTGCCTTCGGTGCCCTCGGCTTCCACATCATCGACGTCGACTCCTACCCCGACGAGGTGCTGGCGAGGACGACGGTGCGCTACGGCTACGGGTACTTGTCCGCCGCGGCGGCCCGCCTCGTGGCCAGCCACATCAGCGGCGGCGCGGTGCTGGAGTACGACCCGTCCATGGGCGAGGACGACGGTGTGATCGTCATCACCGGCTCCGACTTCACGACCATCCACGATCAACCCGCGCCCAAGGGCTCGCCGGACGACCTGAGGACGACGGGGACGACCGCTCCGGCGGTGACCTCCGCGACTGGTGAGGATGGCTCGACCACCACCAGCACGACAGTGCCCGAGACGACCACGACGACGGTGATCGGCTACTCCACGGGCGAGCCGCCCGACGGAGTGGACTGCGGGTAGCTAGCTCCCCGGCCACCCAAGCGGTTCCGGTTCCCCGTCGGCGGGCGGTTGCGCATGGACGGCTCGCACCCGCACGGTCTGGCCGAAGCCCGGGACCAGCGCCTTCCACCCCAGCTCGTGCTGGATGCGTCGGCGCAGCGTGTCTGCTGCGGTCGCCTCACCGTGCACCACGCTGACCGCGGACGGCGACGTCGGGCTCGACCGCAGCCAGTCGAGCAGCCCGTCAGCGTCGGCATGTGCGGACAACGTGTCGAGTCGCACCACCCGGGCCCGGACCGGCACGTCCTCGCCGAACACCCGGAGCGATCGAGCGCCGTTCCAGAGCGCCTCGCCACGGGTGCCGGCGGCCTGGTAGCCGGCGAGCACGATCGTGCTCCGGTGGTCCGGAGCGACCTGGAAGAGGTGGTGCAGGATGCGCCCGCCGGTCAGCATGCCGCTCGCCGACAGGATGATCATGGGGCCCCGCCGAGCGGTCAGCGCCTTGGACGCCTCGACGTCGCGGACCAGCTCGACCTGCTCGCAGAGCTCGGCCACCTCCTCGGGGGTGAGGCGATGATCGGCCGGCGAGCTCATGAACAGCTCGGTCGCGTCGACCGCCATCGGGCTGTTCAGGAAGGTCGGCACGGACGGGATCCGGCCCGCCTTGCGAAGCTCGGCCAGCAGGTGGAGCACCGTCTGGGCGCGACCGACGGCGAACACGGGCACGAGCACGATCCCGCCGTGCCGCACCGTTGAGCTCACGACCTCCGCGAGCACGTCGGTCGGGTCCTCGTCGGGGTGGCGGCGATCACCGTAGGTCGACTCCACGACGATGTGGTCGGCTGGCTGCGGCGCGGCTGGTGGCTTCATGATCCAGTCGTCACTGCGGCCGAGGTCGCCGCTGAAGAGGACCGACTGCTGACCGTCGGCCACCCGCACCGACGCAGCGCCGAGGATGTGCCCCGCGGGGCTGAACCGCACATTGACGCCCCGAGCCACCTCGACCTCGTCGTCGTGGCGACAGGTTCGGAACCGCTCGAGGACGAGCTCGGCGTCGTCCCGCGTGTACAGCGGCAAGGCCGGATGGTGTCGGGAGGAACGTCGCTTGTTCGCGTAGCGGGCATCCTCCTCCTGCAGGTGCGCGGAGTCGCGCAGGAGGATCCGGGAGAGCGCGGCCGTGCCGGGCGTGCACCAGACCGTTCCGTCGAACCCGTCGCGGGCCAGCGCCGGCAGGTAGCCGCTGTGGTCGATGTGCGCGTGCGTCAGCACAACTGCGTCGATCGAGGCCGGTTCGATCGGAAAGGGCTCCCAGTTCTTCTCGCGGAGGCGCTTGATGCCCTGGAACAGCCCGCAGTCCACGAGGACCCGAGCCTGCTCGGTGTCGACCACGAAGCGCGAACCGGTCACGGTCTCTGCGGCACCCCAGAACGTCACGTCCATGCCGGGCCCACCTCCTCGGCCTGCACGGCCTCGACGAGCTCGCGCAGGGCGGGTTCGAAATCGTCCACGAGCGAGTCAGCGTCATCCACGGCGTCGCTGTCGACCGTGATGCTCACCCCCAGGCCGCCGGCGTAGGACAGCACGCCGATGATCATGCCGATGTTCCCCGTGACGGTGATGAAGGGGAAGATCTCGAGCAGCCGCGCGCCGAGCAGGTACGCCTCATCGCGGGCACCGGGGAGGTTCGTGACGGCCAGGTTCACCACCGGCTGCCGGTGCAGGATGGGGGGCGCCCCGTGCCGCACCAGCCATGACGGCAGGAGGTCGACGAGTCGGAACACCTTCGTCCCGAGCGCGGTCTGCACCGATCGCTTGTGCCGGTCCATCTGGTCGTGCAGCGTGTGGAGGCGCTCCAGCGGGTCGGCCAGGTGCATCGGAAGATCGACCACGATCATCGAGAAGCTGTTCTGGACCTCGTCGCCGGGTGCGGCGCCGTGCGTGGAGACGGGCACCAGCACTCGAGGAGCAGAGCCGGCGAAGGCGACGTCGTCGCGGGCCAGGTACCGAGCCAGGGCCCCCGACACGACAGCGAGCACGACGTCGTTCACGGTGGCTCCGGACGCGCGCTTGACGGCCAGCACGTCGTCCATCGGCAGGCGAGTCCACACGAAGTCTCGATGGGCACCGACCGGCCGGGTGAGGGGGAGCGCCGGCGCTCGCTCGAACCCACCGGCGCCGAGGCGGCGGAGGGACCCTGCGGCTGCCGTCAGGAAGCGAGGATCGGCGAGCAGGGTCGCTGCGTCCCAGAGACCGCGGACCGCTCGCCGGCCCCGCTCCGCGAGGCCGGTGACGAGGAGCTCCGCGTCGGTCGGTCGCCGGGACGCGTGCCACGGGCTCGGGGTCTCGTCGTGGTCGCGCGGTTGGGCGTCGACCAATCGGAGGGCGAGCTCGAGGAGCGCCATGCCGTCGACCAGCACGTGGCTGGCCTTCAGCACGAGCGCGACCCGATCGTCGCGCAGGCCGTCGACGAGCCACATCTCCCACAAGGGGCGGGAGGGGTCGAGCGGGGTCTCGAGGAAGTGCGACATGAACACGCGCAGCTCGGCGTCACCCCCGGGGCACGGGAGTGCGGCCCCCCGGATGTGGTGGGCGAGGTCGAAGCGCTCGTCGTCCAACCAGGCCAGCCCCTGGTCGAGCGGCAGCGACGCGATCACCTGCCGGAACCGGGGGGTGTCCTCGAACTGAGCCTCGGCGTGGCGGCGCAGCGCATCGAGGCGCAACGCACCCGACGCATCGCGGAGGGGCCCACCCTCGAGGATGCAGAGGCCGCCGATCAGCAGGGGTGCCTCGGGCGTCTGCACCCTCCAGAGGATCGCGTCCTGGGGCGGCAGCATCTCGACGGGCACAGCCCCAACCTCCTCCACGGCGCCCCCAGGCCGCCACGGCCGAAGGTCCTTTCCCAAGTGGACTCGAGCACGGCGACGACGGACAGGTCACGATGGCGGGATCCTCAGCTTCCAAGGGAGTGCCATGGAGCGCATCGACACGACGCCGCTCGACGACGACGAGCTCGCTCGCATCGACCGGTGCTGGCGCGCGACGAACTACCTGGCCGTCGGCCAGATCTACCTGCAGGCGAACCCCCTCCTCCGGGAGCCCTTGGTCGACGCGCACGTGAAGCCTCGGCTGCTGGGCCACTGGGGCACCACCCCGGGGCTCAACCTGCTCTACACCCACCTCAACCGGGTGATCGCCGCCCGCGACCTCGACGTCGTCTACGTCGCCGGGCCGGGCCACGGCGGGCCCGCCCTCGTCGCGAACACCTGGCTCGAGGGCAGCTGGTCGGAGACCTACCCGGCCGTGGGCCGTGACCTGGCCGGGATGGCCCAGCTGTTCCGGCAGTTCTCGTACCCCGGCGGGATCCCGAGCCACGTGGCCGCCGAGGTGCCCGGCTCCATCCACGAGGGCGGCGAGCTGGGCTACTCGTTGGCGCACGCCTTCGGGGCGGTGTTCGACGCGCCCGACGCCATCTGTGCGTGCGTGATCGGCGACGGGGAGGCCGAGACCGGCCCCCTGGCCACGGCCTGGCACGGCAACAAGTTCCTCGATCCGGTGGGCGACGGTGCCGTCCTTCCCATCCTGCACCTCAACGGCTACAAGATCGCCAACCCCGCCCTGCTCGATCGCATCGGCGACGACGAGCTGACCGCGCTCCTGGTGGGCACCGGCTGGCGCCCCTACCTCGTCGAGGGCACGAACCCCGCACTGGTGCACCAGCAGCTGGCCGCGACGTTCGACACGGTCCTCGACGAGATCGCAGCCATCCAGCACCGCGCCCGCGTGGCCGGCGACGCGGAGCGGCCGCGGTGGCCGATGATCGTGCTGCGCACCCCGAAGGGCTGGACCGGCCCGAAGGAGGTCGACGGCCTGCCCGTCGAGGGGACGTGGCGGTCGCACCAGGTGCCCTTCTCGGGGGTGCGAGGCGATCCGGAGCGGTTGGCCGCGCTCGAGGCCTGGCTGCGCAGCTACCGACCCGAGGAGCTGTTCGACGACGACGGCCGACCCCGAGCCGATCTCGTCGACTGGCTCCCGACCGGCGATCGGCGCATGGGCTCCAACCCGCGGGCCAACGGCGGGCGTCTCTTGCACCCCCTCGACCTGCCCGACATCCGCTCGTTCGCGGTCGCCGTCGACCGACCCGGACAACCCCTGTCCGAGCCCACCCGCGTGCTGGGCAGCTGGTTGCGTCAGGTGGTGGTGGCCAACGACCACGAGCGCAACTTCCGCATCTTCGGCCCCGACGAGACCGCCTCCAACCGCCTGGGCGCCGTGTTCGAGGTCACCGACAAGGTGTGGCAGGCGGAGATCCGGCCCACCGACGAGCACCTCGCACGCCAGGGACGGGTGATGGAGATCCTCTCCGAGCACACCTGCCAGGGATGGCTCGAGGGCTACCTCCTCACCGGTCGCCACGGGCTCTTCTCGTGCTACGAGGCCTTCATCCACATCATCGACTCGATGTTCAACCAGCACGCCAAGTGGCTCAAGGTCACCCGCGACCTCGACTGGCGCCGCGACATCGCATCGCTCAACTACCTCCTCTCGTCGCACGTGTGGCGGCAGGACCACAACGGCTTCAGCCACCAGGACCCCGGCTTCGTCGACCACGTCGTCAACAAGAAGGCCGACGTCATCCGCGTGTACCTTCCGCCCGACAGCAACTGCCTGCTCTCGGTCACCGACCACTGCCTGCGCACCCGCGACAAGGTCAACGTCATCATCTCGGGCAAGCAGCCCACCCCGACCTGGCTGTCGATCGACGACGCGGTGCTCCACTGCGCACGCGGCATCGGGATCTGGAGGTGGGCCAGCAACGACGACGGGGAGCCTGACGTCGTGCTGGCCTGCGCGGGCGACATCCCCACCGTCGAGGTGCTGGCGGCGGCGTCGATCCTGCGCGAGCGCCTGCCCGACCTCCGGGTGCGCGTGGTCAACGTGGTGGACCTGATGCGGCTGCAGGACGAGCGCGAGCACCCCCACGGGCTGCCTGATCGCGAGTACGACACCCTCTTCACCACCGACCGGCCGGTGATCTTCGCCTACCACGGCTACCCGTGGCTCATCCATCGTCTGACGTACCGTCGCGCCGGCCACCAGCACCTCCACGTTCGGGGCTACAAGGAGGAGGGCACGACGACGACGCCCTTCGACATGTTGATCATGAACGACATGGACCGCTTCCACCTGGTGATGGACGTGATCGACCGCGTGCCCGGACTCGGCACCCACGCCGCCGCGCTCCGCCAGGACATGATCGACCTCCGCACCGAGCACCGTCGCCACACGCGCGCCGAAGGGGAGGACCTTCCCGACGTCACGGGGTGGACCTGGCCGGGCTGATGCGGATCCTCGTCGTCAACGCGGGCTCGTCCACGCTGAAGCTGCGGGTCCTCGGGCCGGACGACGCCGTGGAGGCGGACCACCTGGTCGACCCCTGGGACGGCGACGAGGCCACCGCCGCGGACGCCGTCGACGCGGTGCTCAGGGGCGTGGCGGCCGTCGACGCGGTCGGTCACCGTGTCGTGCACGGCGGCTCGGACCTCGTGGCCGCGACGCCGATCACCGCGGAGATCGTCGAGCGCATCAGCGCCCTCACCCCGCTGGCGCCGTTGCACCAGCCGCGGGCGTTGGCCGGCATCGACGCCGCGCGCGCGCGGCTCCCGGGCGTCCCGCAGGTCGCGTGCTTCGACACCGCCTTCCACGCCACCCTGCCCGCGGCCGCCCGCACCTACGCGCTGCCGGCGGCGTGGCGAGAGCGATGGGAGCTGCGGCGCTTCGGGTTCCACGGGCTGTCCCACGCGTGGGCAGCGCGGCGCGCGTTGCAGCTCAGCCGCGACCGGCCACACGGCCGGATCGTGACCTGCCACCTCGGCGCGGGGGCGTCGCTCTGTGCGGTCCTCGACGGTCGCTCGGTCGACACGACCATGGGGTTCACACCTCTGGAAGGCCTGGTGATGGCGACGCGGTCAGGGTCCGTCGACCCCGGCCTCGTGCTGTGGCTCCAGACGGAGGCAGGGCTCGACGCGCGAGCCGTCGCCGCGGGGCTCGAGCACGACGCGGGTCTGGCTGGTCTCAGCGGCACCAGTGGTGACCTGCGCGTGGTGTTGGAGGCCCGGAGCGCCGGCGATGCACGCGCTCGCCTCGCCATCGACGTGTACGTCCACCGCTTGCGCCGCGAGGTGGCGGCGATGGTGGCGAGCCTCGGCGGGCTCGACGCCCTCGTCTTCACCGGCGGGGTGGGGGAGCACGCGCCGGCCGTGCGCGCCGAGGTCGCCGCTGGGCTCGGGTTCTTGGGCGTGCGCGTGGACCCGAGCGCCAACGAGACGGCCGCCGGTGACCGCTCGATCGCTCCGCCTGGAGCCGCCGTCGACGTGCTGGTGGTGGCGGCCCGGGAGGATCTCCAGATCGCCCACGAGCTGCGGGCTCTGGCCCCGTCGATCCCCGCCTGAGCAGCTCTTCGCTCGGCTCGCCAGTCCAGGAGTCGCGATTGGTGCTGCTGGTGTGGTTGGTGTGGTGCATGTTGCTGTTGTTTCAGCATTTCTCGGATTGTCCTGTTGCATCCCCTAATTACATGGCTGTAATCTGGAACCCATGAGCACGACCGTCGATCCCACCGAGATCCGGGACACGACGGACCGGCTCGTCCACCGCCTGAGGCGGCTCGACCTGGGGTCGTGCCCGCCCGCCTCGCTCCCCGAGCTCATCGCCCTGGGGGAGCGGATCGAGCGCCTCGGCCACGGGCTCAAGACCCGAGCCGCCACCAAGGTGGCGGAGTCCGCCGTGTGGCGTGCCGACGGCGACGGGTCACCGGAGGACTGGTTGGCCCGCCAGACCGGCACGACCAAGGCCGAGGCCGGGCGGCTCGTGGAGACCGGTCGCCAGCTCGAAGCGCTCCCGGTGGTCGCGGAGGCGGTCACCCGGGGGGAGCTGTCGGCCCGGCAAGCCGAAGCCATCGCCGGGGCCGCCGCCGCCGACCCGAGTGCACAAAGCCGCCTGCTCGATCGGGCCAAGGGCGGCTCGTTGCGGGAGCTGCAGGACGAGTGCCGCCGCACCCGCGTGGCGGCCGACCGCGACCCCGACGCCGCCGCCCACCGGGCCCATGCCAAGCGGTCGTGTCGCACCTGGACCGACGCCGACGGCATCACCGGGCACCTCCACCTGTCCGGGCCGGTGGCGGACATGGCCCGGGTCGACAACGCCATCCGGCACCGGGCCGACAAGGTCTTCCGGGCCGCGCGCACGGATGGACGCCGGGAACGGTCGGAGGCCTACGCCTTCGACGCCGCCACCGAGCTCCTCACCAGCACCGGCGACGGCACTGTGGCACCGGCGGGGGCGGACGCCAAGATCATCGTGCGCATCGACCACTCGGCCCTCGTGCGGGGCCGGGCGGTGGAGGGGGAGACCTGTGAGATCGCCGGGATCGGCCCCCTCCCCGTCGCCACCGTGCGCGAGTGGATGGACGACGCCTTCATCGCCGCCGTGCTGACCCAGGGCGAGGACGTGCAGAAGGTCGTCCACCTCGGGCGGCGGTTCAAGGCCACCCAGCGCACTGCCCTGCAGTGGCAGGACCCGATCTGCGCCCGCAAGGGCTGCACCAACCGGCTCCGGTTGGAGTACGACCACTTCGAGGACTGGGCCACCACCCACACCACCACCGTCAAGGCCGCCAAGCGGTTCTGCCACCCCTGCCACCAGCTCAAGTCCCGCGGCTGGCGGGTGTCAGACCCCGACGCCAACGGCCAGTGCACCTTCACCCCACCCCCCACCCACGCCGAGATCGCCGACGCCGCCGCCACCGCCATCGCCACCCAACAACGCCGCCGCCGAACCACCGGACCCGCACCCCCACTCGCCGACACCGGGTAGCCGCCCGGGAAATGGCGCCCTCGGCAGGACTCGAACCTGCGCACACGGCTCCGGAGGCCGCAGGCGCCGTTGGCGCCTTGCCAGTAAGCACAGCTCGTGGGTGTTCGACGGCGGCGCAGCCGCAGTCGCTCGGGTTGGGCGCCCTCGGCAGGACTCGAACCTGCGCACACGGCTCCGGAGGCCGATGCTCTATCCGCTGAGCTACGAGGGCGGGGGATGCGAGAGGCGCTGGGAAACCGGTGGGACCTGGCGCCAGGTGCAAGAAGCGACACTAGCGGGGCCCGCTGACTGGCCGCACCTGCGCGAGCGCGGGTGTCGCCGCGATGTCGTTGCGCCCGGTTGGCTAGGTTTCCGCCTGCATCGAGTCAGGGAGGACAGCCCGTGGACGAGACCGTTCGTCAGCACAAGTTCGCGCTCGACGAGGCGGAGATGCCGACCGCTTGGTACAACGTCGTCCCGGATCTGCCGAGCCCGCCGCCCCCGGCGCTGCACCCCGGCACGCTCGAGCCGGCCGGACCGGACGACTTCGCGCCGCTGTTCCCGATGGACCTCATCCTCCAAGAGGTCTCGATGGACCGCTTCATCGAGATCCCGGGCGCGGTCCTCGACGTCTACCGGCAGTGGCGGCCGAGCCCCCTGTTCCGGGCGCACCGGCTCGAGCAGGCGCTCGGCACCCCGGCTCGCATCTACTACAAGTACGAGGGCGTCAGCCCTGCGGGCAGTCACAAGCCCAACACGGCGGTGCCGCAGGCGTACTACAACGCCAAGGCGGGCGTCCGGAAGCTGACGACCGAGACCGGCGCCGGCCAGTGGGGCACCGCGCTGGCCTTCGCGTGCGCCCTCTTCGACCTCGAGTGCGAGGTGTGGCAGGTCGGGGCGAGCTTCGACCAGAAGCCCTATCGGCGGCTGATGATGGAGGCCTTCGGTGCGGAGGTCCACCGGTCGCCGTCGCCGCTGACCGCGTCGGGCCGGAAGTACCTCGACGAGGACGCCGACCACCCCGGCTCGCTCGGGATCGCCATCTCCGAGGCCGTCGAGGTCGCCGCCCAGGATCCGACGATCCGCTACGCCCTCGGCAGCGTGCTCAACCACGTCCTCCTCCACCAGACGATCATCGGCGAGGAGGCGCTGCTCCAGCTGGCCAAGGCGGGGGAGACGGCACCCGACGTCATCGTCGGGTGCACGGGCGGCGGCTCCAACTTCGCCGGGCTCTCGTTCCCGTTCCTCCGCGAGAAGCTCGCCGGCAACATGTCGCCCACCATCCGGGCGGTCGAGCCGGCCTCGTGCCCGTCGCTGACCCGTGGCGTGTACGGCTACGACTTCGGCGACTCCGCCGGGCTGACCCCGCTGATGAAGATGCACACCCTGGGCCACGACTTCGTGCCCGATCCGATCCACGCCGGTGGACTCCGCTACCACGGCATGTCGCCGCTGATCAGCCACGTCTACGAGCTGGGGCTGATCGAGGCGATCGCCGTCCCGCAGACCGAGTGCTTCGCCGCGGGCCTCCAGTTCGCCCGCACCGAGGGCATCCTCCCCGCGCCCGAACCGACGCACGCCATCGCCGCTGCGGTGCGGGAGGCGGAGAGGGCGAAGGAGACGGGCGAGGAGACCGTGATCCTCACGGCGCTCTGCGGCCACGGTCACTTCGACCTGGCCGCCTATGACGACTACCTCGGCGGCCGGATGGTCGACGAGGAGGTCACGCAGGAACGGCTCGCCGCCGGGCTCGCCACCATGCCATCGGTCGGCTGACGCCACCACCGCCGCGACCCGGTCCCGTCCGGCCTCCTCACCGACGCGGGCTGCGTAGGCTCGGCCACGTGTGCGACACCATCGTGGTCGTCGAGCAGGAGCGGGTGCTGTTCGCGAAGAACAGCGATCGCGACCCCAACGAGGCTCAGCTGCTCGACTGGCAGCCGCGACAGACCCACGTCACGGGCACTCGGGTGCGTTGCACGTGGATCGAGATCGACCAGGTGGCCGAGACGAGGGCGGTGCTGCTCTCGCGTCCGTTCTGGATGTGGGGCGCGGAGATCGGGGCGAACGAGCACGGCGTGGTGATCGGCAACGAGGCGGTGTTCACCGACCAGCCCTACGCCGACGTCGGGCTCACCGGCATGGACCTGCTGCGCCTCGCGCTCGAGCGGTCGGACTCCGCGGCGGGCGCCGTCGAGGTGATCACCGACCTGCTGGAGCGCCACGGCCAGGGCGGCGGCTGCGGTCACGAGAAGCGAGACTTCCGCTACCACAACAGCTTCATCGTGGCCGACCCTCGTGGGGCCTTCGTGCTCGAGACGGCGGGTCGGCTCTGGGCGGTGGAGCGCGTCGAGGCGGGCGCTCGGTCGATCAGCAACGGTCTGACCATCCCGGGCTTCGCCGGCCACGGCGACCGCCTGCACACCCACTTCTCCCGCTGCCGAACACGACGGGCCATCACCCAGGCAGGAGCCGGTCGGGCGTCGAGCGTGGCCGACCTGATGGCGCTGCTGCGCGACCACGGAACCGGCGGGCCAACCCCCGACCATGCGCTGCTCACGGGCGCCATGGCCGCGCCGTGCATGCACGCCGGCGGCATCGCGGCGGCGTCGCAGTCGACGGCGTCGTGGGTGGCCGAGCTGCGGGCGGGGGAGACCTCCCATCACTGGGTCACCGGCACCGCAGCGCCGTGCACGGGTCTGTTCAAGCCGGTGCGGGTGACCGAGCCCCTGGACCTCGGCCCCGAGCCCACCGATCGGTATGACCGTCGGTCCCTGTGGTGGCGTCACGAGCTGCTGCACCGTCGCGTCATGGCCGACCCCGCTCGGCTGCTGCCCCGGTACCGGGAGGAGCGCGACGAGGTCGAGGCCGGCTGGGTCGCCGCCCCGCCCGAGCCGTCGGCAGCCTTCGCGGAGGCCGATGACCTCACGGCTCGCTGGACACGCGCCGTGTGGACCGGCGCCGTCCGGGACATCCGGCCGGTCTGGGTCCGTCGCTACTGGCGCGTCCGCGACAGCCGGGCCTGCGTGCCGGCCGCCGTGGGCACACCGACCGAGCGTGAGGAGCGACCAGCATGACCCTCGCACCAGACGAGCAGCCGTACCCCACCTCGGAGGCAACGTCGAAGGCCTTCGCCGACCACGTGAACCGTGGCAAGGTCGCCACGTTCGAGGCACTCGGTCTCGACCTGGTGATGGGCGAGCGATCCGGCGCGCGCTTCCAGAGTGCCTTCGACGGACGATGGCTGTGGAACTGCCACTCCAACGGTGGCGTCTTCAACCTCGGGCATCGCAACCCGGCAGTGATCGGCGCCGTCCGCGGCGGGCTGGACCACCTCGACATCGGGAACCACCACCTCGTGTCGGGATGGCGGGCCACGCTCGCAGAACGTCTCGCGGCGACCACAGGCGAGCGGTTGTCCGGCGTGGTGTTCGGGGTCGGTGGCGGGGAGGCCAACGACCTCGCGCTGAAGGTGGCCCGCGCCCACACGGGTCGCCAAGGCGTGGTCTCAGCCATCGGTGGCTACCACGGGCACACCGGGCTTTCGATGGCGACCGGGGATCCGGAGTATCGGGATCCGTTCGGTCCGAACCTGCCCGGCTTCCGCCAGGTGCCCTTCAACGACCTCGCGAGCATCGAGGCGGTTGTCGACGATTCGACGGCCGCGGTGATCCTCGAGCCCATTCCGGCGACCCTCGGCATGCCGCTACCGGCGCCGGGCTACCTCCGCGGGGTGCAGGAGATCTGCGGTGCGCGTGGCGCGGTGTTCATCGTCGACGAGGTGCAAACCGGCCTCGGTCGGACGGGAGCGACCTGGTGCTCGTCGCTGGAGGGCATCGAACCCGACATCATCACCACCGGCAAGGGCCTCTCCGGGGGCGTGTACCCGATCACCGCCACGCTCATGACCCCCGCCCTCCACGCGTTCTTCGACGCCCACCCGTTCGTCCACATCTCGACCTTCGGAGGTGCCGAGCTGGGGTGCGTCGCCGCCTTGGCGGTGCTCGACGTCATCGAGGCGCCCGAGTTCATGGAGCGGGTCTGCTCGGTCGGCGATCGCTTCGAGGCGGGCTTCACCGGTCTGCCCTTCGAGCTGAGGCGCCGGGGCCTCTTCATGGGCCTGAAGTTCCGAGACGAGGGTGACGGCATGACGGCGGCTCGCGACCTCATCGCCGCCGGGATCTTCGCCGTGTTCGCCAACAACGACACCTCGGTGCTGCAGTTCCTGCCCCCACTCGTCCTCACTGACGGCGAGGCCGACGAGATCATCGACATCGTCCGTCGCACCTTCGGGTGAGCTGGTGATCACCGACGACGAGCTCGCCTCGCTGGAGAGCGACGTGAACCGCGCCCTCACCATCGGCGATGCGGCCGGCCTGCGCCTGCTCGGCCACGGGGAGATCTCACTCGTGCTCGGGTGGCCCGCCGAGGAACCGCGCTCGGCCTGCAAGCGGCTCCCTCCGTTCCCATCGGTCGACCGAGCGCTCGACTACGCCAGCACGCTGGGGCGCTACCTCGACCTGCTCTGCGAGCGCGGCGTGCGGGTGCTCGACACCGAGGTGCGACGCGTCCCCCTCGCCGACGGCGCCGTGGCCGTGTACTGCGTCCAGCCGGTGCTGCCGCCCCACGCGCTCGCGACCGACCTGCTCCGAACCGATCCGCAGCGAGCGGAGGCCGTCATCGGCGAGGTCGTCGATCACATCCTGGACGTCACCGACGAACGGGTCGGGCTCGATGCCCAGCTGTCGAACTGGGCCGCGGACGGCGCGGGGCTCGTGTACATCGACGTCACGACCCCACTCGTGCGCGACCCGAACGGGCGTGAGGAGCTCGACACGGACATCTTCCTCGCGTCGTTCCCCTGGTTGCTGCGGGCCGCCGTCAAGCGCTTCGTCATCCCGGATGTCATCGAGCGGTACCACCAGCCGCGCACCGTCGTGCTCGACCTGGCGGCCAACCTCGTGAAGGAACGGCTCGAGCAGCACATCCCCACGGTGCTGGCCGCGGCGGGCGATCGGATCCAGCCCCCGCTGCTCGAGGACGAGGTCCGGGCCGACTATCGATCCGACGCCCGCACCTGGGCGGCACTGCAGGCGATGCGCCGCGCCGACCGGTCCTGGCAGCGCCGGATCCGGCGCCGGCCCTACCCCTTCTTGCTCCCTGAGCGCATCGAGCGCTGACGCCCCCTCGGCTGTGGGAAGGTGGCCCTCGGAGGGAGGGTGCGATGAAGTACCTCTACGTCGGTGGCGAACGGGTGTCTGCGATCGGCCTGGGCTGCTGGCAGTTCGGATCGAAGGACTGGGGCTACGACCGCCACTACGCCGACGAGACAGCCGCGGAGATCGTGCATGCCGCACTCGACCTTGGCATCAACCTGATCGACACGGCCGAGGTGTACGCCCGCGGCGTGTCGGAAGCGATCGTCGGCCGAGCTCTCGAAGGACGTCGAGACGACGCGTTCGTCGCGACGAAGGTCCTGCCGATCTGGCCGAGCGCCGATCGCGTCGAGGAGCACGGTCGCCTGTCCAGCCTGCGGTTGCGGGTCGACACGATCGACCTGTACCAGATCCACTGGCCGAACCCGTTGGTGCCGCTGTCGTCGCAGATGGAGGGGATGCGTCGCCTGCAGACGTCAGGAACGGTTCGACACGTCGGCGTGAGCAACTTCTCGGCCACGCGGTGGGCGGCGGCCGAGGCCCACCTCGGTGGCCCGGTCCTGTCGAACCAGGTGCAGTACAGCCTGCTGCACCGGCGACCCGACCGCGAGAACGTTCCCTACGCGCAGGCGCACGACCGGATCGTGATCGCCTACAGCCCGCTCGCGAAGGGGCTGCTCGGCGGTCGTTACGACGTGGACCACCTCCCGAGTGGCTCGGCGCGCACGATGGACCCGCTGTGCCTGCGGGAGAACGTGGAGCGAGCGATGCCGGTGATCGAGACGGTGCGGCGCGTCGCGGCTGCCCACGATGCGTCGCCCTCCCAGGTGGCGCTGGCATGGCTGATCCATCACCCGAACGTCGTCGCGATCCCGGGCGCGAGCTCGGTCGAGCAGCTGCGACGCAACGCCGAAGCGGCAGATCTCGAGCTGAAGGACGCCGAGATCGAGGAGCTCACGGCCGTGAGCGACCAGTTCACGCCGATCGGCGTCCCTGCCACTGCGAGCGCCCTCGCGCGCACCCGGTTCGGGCGCGCGGTCGACTGACGGGGATCTCAGCCCGAGTCGGACCGGTCGCGATGCGGGAACGTCCGTCTGACCGACCAGATGGCGCCCACCGCGAGGAAGGTCAACCCCGCGCCGGCGAGGATCAGGGGGACGCGCCGCTCGGCCCAGTCGAGCTTGTCGAGCTCGGTCCTGGTGAGGTCTGTGATCTCCTCCACCGAGTTCGGCGTCTGGCCGTAGTGGAGGTGGTACACCCGGGCCGGTGCTGCCGACTCGACCTCGTCGAGCGCCTCGGCCAGCGCGGCGACGGCCGGTTGGGCGCCACGGCGCGCCAGCGCTCGTCGGAGCGAGCCGAGCGGCGCGAGGTCGACGGTGGCGGCGATGCCCTCGTCGGAGACGAGCAAGTCGACGATGGCCCCGGTGCGGGGCTCGATCAGGGCGCGGCCGTTGTTGTACCGGTAGAAGTGCAGCGGAAGGGCGCTCGTCCGGGCGTTCGCCACCGTCGTCGCGTCCGACTCCGGGAGCGCCGCGAGGGCACCGTCGACGTCGACGCCGGCCGCGCGCAGCCGGGCCACGAGCTCCTCGAACCCGATCTCGAGGGGGAAGCCCTGCTTGCGCAGCTCGGCTTCGTAGTAGTCGGCGATCGGGACGGCCTCGAACACCTCCTCCATCTCGACCAGTGACAGGTCGTCCCGGTCGACGCGACGCGAGGTCCCCACCATGGGGAACGCCTCGCCGGGTTCGTTCTCCCAGATCTGGTAGCGCCCGTCTGGTCGCGTGCCGAGGGGCAGGTTCACCCGATAGGTGCCCTCGCGGTCCACGACGTTCACGGGGTCGTAGGCGTAGCTCCGAGGGTCGTCACGGTTCGCCATCGATCGTCGATCCATCACGTACTGGTGGGTCTCCCGCTGCTCGGTGCCGGCGATGCGGAAGGTCACGAGCTCCTGCACGACGACCGTCTCGGCGCCGCTCTGCTCGGGGACGGTGCGGATGCGCCGCTCCAGCTGCAGCGGCAGGTCGATCGGGGTTTCGAGGGCCGCCCCGGTGCCCGGGTCGACGTACACGCTGAAGGTCCCCTCGTACCTCGTCGCCTGGTCGAGGTCCAGCGGGAACTTCACGAGCCGCGGGACGGCGACGGGACGCCAGAGGGCTCCGACGAGCAGCAGCCCGGCACCGGCCCCCAGCAGCACTCTCCGGGTTGCGCTCGCCGCGTGGACCATGCCCGGACCTCCTCAGCCTCCCCGAGCGTGCGCCCGCCGACCGGCGCGGTCCAGGGTCGAACGTCTGGACGATCTGACCTTGGTCCCTGGTCAACCGGCGGCGCAGGATCGACACTGGGGTGCGTGGCGCACCGAGGACGTCCTGAGGCAACCCTGGTGACGGATGCTCCGGGCTATCGCCGGTTCATGCCCGCGCTCATGCCGACCCGGAACGGCTCGGTCGTCTACTTCGACCAACGTCTCCGGGTCGACGAGACGGAGCGGTTCGTGGCCGCGACTCGTGAGGCGCACCCTGACCTCCACCCGACGCTCTTCCACGTCGTGCTGTGGGCCCTCGGCCGGATGTTCGACCGCCATCCCCGCATCAACCGGTTCGTCGCCGGTGGACGTCTCTATCAGCGCGACTCGATCACGATCGCCTTCACCGTCAAGTCAGAGCTCACCGACGAGGGCACGCTCCTCGAGGTGAAGCACCGCTTCGACCCGGCCCAGCCCTTCGTCGAGCTCGTGGCGGGCCTCCAGGCCGCGGTCGCATCGACCCGAGGCGGCGAGGAGGGCCTCGCCGATCGCGAGCTCGAGCTGTTCCTCCGCCTTCCCCCCGCGTTGCGGCGCGGGGTCGTCCGCGTCGCCAGCGCGGCCAACGCCCTGAACCTGTTGCCCCGCACCTTCATCGAAGGCGATCCCTTCTTCGCCAGCGCCTTCGTCACCAACCTGGGGAGCGTCGGCCTCGACAGCGCCTTCCACCACCTCTACGAGTACGGCACCATCCCGATCTTCGGAGCCTTGGGCAGGGTGCGCGAGACCGTGGAGGTCGAAGACGGTCGTCCGGTCGTGGCCCGGACCGCGTCGATGAAGTTCACCTACGACGAGCGGGTCGAGGACGGCCTCTACGCGGCAGGTGCGCTCGCCGACTTCCAAGCGATGGTCGAGCACCCGAGCGCGACCTGACCGACGACGCGGAAGGGTCCCCGGTGGCCCACGTGCCTACGGGTCGGGAGCCATGGTGGGGTCGTCCACGATCGGCCGGGCCAGCAGTGGGACCCCGATCTCGGCCAGGGCGCTGACCCAGTCGACGAAGCGGGCGAAGGTGGGGTCGCCGTCGCGGTCGCTCACGATCGTCACGCCGCGCACCTGGACCGTCTGCCACGTCGGCCGGTACCCCATCACGTCGCGGTCGTCGTCGTCCTCCAGCCCCCGGTGGACACCCGTCCAGGTCCACGGCACCGCGACGTCGCCCAGCGAGGAGCTGAGCAGGTGGGAGAGGTCGTCCTCATCGCGACGCAGCACCGCGAACCCGTGGTCGTTGGATCGCGGCTCGAGCCACGCGGCCAGGCCCTCGGCCACGTCCTGCTGCACCAGCTCGAGCGCGACGTCGATCTCCGGCATCGTCGTCCTCCTACGGTCCTCGGGTCAGGCTCCGTGGGGGAGCCACGGGGTGGGTGGGTTCAGCACCCCGCCCTCCCACTCCGCCGGGCTCACCGTGACCGGTGTGCCCTCGCTGCAGTAGGCGAGGCCAAGGGTGGGGTAGGTCCAGGTGCCTGTCGGCGAGGGGAGCGACAGCACGGTGAGCCGGGGCCGGTGGTACCGCTGGCTGACGACCCAGGAACCCTGGGGCCCGGTCGCGACCGAGGGGTCCTCGGCGTAGTCGGGGTCCGGCGGGACCACCGAGCGCAGCGGGGTGTTCTTGAGCGGGTGGCCGTGGCTCGGCGTCGACAGGAGGACGGTGACCTGGCTGCTCGCGCCGCTCGTACGCCACGTGACCCACCCCTCGAACCACGGGATGGGGCAGCGCCAGAACAGCTCGATCGGCCAGTGCTGCGTGCCGTTCGCGGCAGCGGCTTGCCCGTGGGGGACACCGAGGCTCACCTCGAGGGCGCGGATCAAGGTGAGCCGCAGGACACCCTCGCAATCGCCGTGCCAGCCCTGCCAGAACCCGGTGGTGGGCGACAGCTCCGCGTCGAACTTCGGCGGCGGCAGCCATCCGCCCTGCCCATCGGGCTTGTAGCCGAGCCAGTCCCGTTTGAAGTGGTCTCGGAGCTGCTCGGTGCTGTACGGCCCGGCGTCGAGCGGTTGCGAGTCGAAGGCGCTCAGCTGGTCGATCCCACCCCCCGTGCGCAGGGCGGTGAGCGCCTCGAGCGCTCGAGCGCGGCTCCCGTTGACGTAGTCCTCGATGACCGAGAGGTAGGGGCCCTTCTCCAGCGAGTAGGGCATGGAACCTGGCATGGACTCGCACCTCCTGGCCCGGCCCGCTGCCCCCGGACGGCCGGAGGCTACCTGCTCGTCGACGGGGGTGCCGCGGTGATGACGGTGTGGACCTCGGCGGGCTCAGGGAACCCCTTCAGCATCCGCGCGCCTTCTCGACGGAAGGTGCGAGCGGGCGCTCGGGCCGCGTCGGCGACCTCGTCGCTGACCAGGACGGTGCCATCGGCCGCCGCGTCGCAGAGCCGCGAGGCTCTCACGACGCTGAGGCCGAAGAGGTCCCCACCGTGCTCGACGGGCTCACCCATGGCCACGCCCGCCCGCATCCTGAGCGGCGTGTCGGGATGGTGCGCGCTCGCGCGCTCGAGGTCGCGACCCATCTGCATCGCGCAGTCCACCGCATCGGCGGGACTCGTGAACCAGGCGCCGATCCCATCACCCGTGTGCTTGAACTCCACCCCGCCGTGCCGGCGAAGGCACGCACGGACGGTGTCGTCGTGCTCCTCCACGAGGTCCACCCATGCCGCGTCGCCGGTGCGGACGTTGAGCGCCGTCGATCCCACGAGGTCCGTGAACAGGATGGCGCGGCGCGTGGGGCCGCCGGCGACGACGTCGAGGCGACCGAGCCGACGAGCCTCGGCGGCCAACGGCAGCGCGCCCACCTCGTCGAGCGCCCGGCTCGCCTGGCGCGCCATCGGGGCGACGTCGTCGCGCCGGTCGGGCTGGCCGTGGGCGAGCTGGGCGTCCAGCAGCTGGAGCCGGGCCAGCTCCACGACCCACGAGCCTGCGGTCGCCTCCTCGACGGCCACACCGATCCAGTGTGCGGCGGCGATCGTGTCGTTGCTGGCGAGGTGGCAGCCGGCCAGCAGCCGGCTGAGCTGCGAGACCCAGCCGCTCGTCAACCGGATCCCCCACTCGTGGGCGGTCGTGAGGGCGGGGAGCACCTCGGCGGCCATCTCGGCGTCGCCGACACGACCGGCGACCTCGGCCTGCAGCGCCAACCCGGAGAGGTTGCGGAGGGTCGGGACCGGCCCAGGAGGTCGCCACGGTCGCTCCGCGAGCTGACGCCGAACCAGCTCGAGGTCACCGAGCAGCGCGGCGATCGCCAGGCGATAGCGCGCCTGGGCGCCGGGTCGGATGCCGCTGCGTTCGATGGCCTCCACCGCGCCGCGACCGTCACCTCGCAGCGCGCGTGCACAGGCGAGCGCCGGATGGGCGATGGGCCGGGTCCACACGAAGCCAGAGCGGCTGATCGCCAGCTCGGCTTCGGCGAGGAGGTGCTCGGCCCGGCCGAGCTCCCCGCGTGCCACAGCCGCGGATGCGACGGCCGCCGTCAGCAGCGCATGCTCTCCCCAGATCTGCTCCTCGCGCAGCGTGGTGGCCAGGTCTCGGGTGCCCTCCGCGACCATGTCGGTGTGGCCGAGGAGGTGGTCGACCAGTGCCAGTCGGACCGCGGCGTACGTCGGCGACCGGGCGCCGCCGCGGTCATCTCGGGTTCCCCTCGCGCGCCAGAAGGCGTCGCTCGCGCCTGGCAGGTCGAGCCGGGCCCAGTGTGCCATGCCCTCCGCGAACGCAACCGAGCTGGCGAGCTCCGGAGCGGCGCCGGCTGGAAGGGAGGCGACCGCCGCGTCGGCCGCCTCGGCGGCGCCGTCGAGGTCGTCATGAGATGCCCGGATCTCAGAGAGGAGTGCCAGCACCTCCGCGCGGGTTGCGTCGTCGGCCGCGGGGTTGGCGGTGAGGAACGCTCGCAGGAGAGGTGTCGGATCGGTGACGGCACCGTCGCCGGCGTTGGTCGCCAGGGTCCGCGCCAGCGGGATGAGCGCCGCGCCCCATCGCGCCACGTCACCATGGGCCTCGGCGAGGTCGACCGCCAGGCCACCGTGACGGCTGGCGACAGCGAGGTCGAAGTCGTGGGATGCCGCCCGACTGATGAGCGAGTGAAGGTCGGCCCGTTGGTCCCACGGAGCCTCGGGAGCCAACGCCACGAGCGCGGTCTCGGCCGCGATGACTGCGTCGGACCACGCGCCGATGGCCAGCGCCTGCTCCGCGGCCAGGCGGCTCCAGCGGTGGAGCCGTCCTGGATCGACCTGTGTGCCCGCCCGGGTGAGGTGGTGCGCGACCGCTGCCGCGGACGCCTCCGCACGCGCTTCGATCCGGTCGGCGATCCGGAGGTGCAGCTGCTCACGGGCTCGCCGGGAGGGGGTGTGGAACAGCACGTGGCGGACCTGCGGGTGGGCAAAGGCCACCTGGCCGTCGCGATCCAGGAGGAGGCCCGCCTGCACACCCTCCTCGAGGAGACCGTCGACGGCAGACCCCGTGAGATCGGTCACCGCCGCCAGGTCGTCCACGTCGTGGGGCTCGCCGAGGAGCGCAGCGGTCGTGAGCAACGTCCGGCACGCCGGGGACACGCGGTCGACGCGGGCGGACACTGCGCGGTCGAAGGTTCGCAGGTCGATGGCAAGGTGCTCGCGCGCTGACACGAGGCTTCCCGCCTCCACTCGGAGGTGCTTGACATCGAGTCCGCTGCGCAGCACCTCCTCGGCCAGCAGCGGGTTGCCCCCGGAGGACTCCACGACCCGTTCGACCAGCGCCGCGGATGGACGAGCCGGCGCGACTCGTCCGAGCAGCTCACGCAGCTCGGGTCGTGACAGGCCTACCAGTGAGAGGGTGGTGGTGCCGGGCTCGCGCTCGAGCCGGGCGACCGTGCGCGCCGTGCGCTCGTCGTCGACCGGAGTGCGAACCGTGACGATCGTGAGCACGCTCAGGCCACGCACAGCCGAGGCATGGTCGAGCAGCACGAGCAGGTGCAGGAGCAGCGACTGGCTGGCCGGGTCGGCCCATTGCAGATCGTCGATGACGAGCACCACCGGTTGGTCGCCGAGCACGTCGAGCAGTGCCTGCTCGGCACGACGCCACAGGTGTGCAGGATCCTCTCCTTCGCCCGGGCCGTCGACGTCGAGCAGGGGACCGCTCGCCGGCGCGATCGACGCCAGCGCCGTCGTGATCGGCAGGTACGGGAGGGCGAGGTCCTCCTGTCCCGCGCCCCACAGCACCAGTGCGCCGCGTTGCCGGCCTTCCTCGCTGATCGATCGCGCCAGCCTCGACTTCCCGATCCCCAGGTCGCCCTGCAGGATCAGGACCTGCGGGGTCCCCGAGAGGGCCGCGTCGAGGAGCTGACGGCCGATCTCTCGCTCGCGGGCTCGGCCCACCAGGGTCTCTGCCTGACCCCTTCGCACGAGCCGACGCTATCGCTGCGCAGCCGTTCTGCGGAGAGGCCGTTCCCCGTGGGTCGGGCGTCGTGCTCAGGTGCGAACGGTTCTCGCGCCGATGAAGCGGAGGTGAGCACAGCGGAGATCCTCCCGGGGGCGGCCAGTGGCCGTGGTGGTCCGCTCGACGACGCGGTGCTGCTCGAGGTGCTGAGCAGCCTGCCCGAGGCGATCGTGGTGGTGGACCGAGCCGGTCAGGTGATGTGGGGGAACCGCGCCGCGGAGGTGTTCTTCGGACGCACGCTGGACTCCTCGCTCGGCATGTCGGGGTTCGATCTGGTGCACCCCGACGACATGGAGTTCGCGCTCCTGTCCCTCGTCACCGTGCAGCAGGGCCCGCGTGGCATCCCAATCGAGGTCCGGCTCAAGAGCACCAGCGGCTGGCGGCTGGCCGAGCTGGTCGGTGCGCCCCTGTCGGGGTCCGTCGACGGTGCGATCGCACTCTCGATCCGCGATCTGACCGAACGCCGGAGCCTCGAGGTGGCCAGCGACGACGTGGCGAAGTTCCGCTCCGTCGTGCACAACGCCGCGAGCCTGATGGTGCTGGTGTCCGCGGATGGGATCGTGGAGGCGGCCTCGGGGGCGCTGGCTCGCCTGCTGGGTCAGGATCCGGTGGCTGTGGCGGGTCATCCACTGGTCGACGTGGTCGACCCGGCCGACCGCGAGGTGCTCCGCGCCGCGCTCGGTGCGTCGGCACGGGGACTGCAGGGAGGCGCGCAGGCCCCGACGGTCGAGGTCGGGCTGCGTCACCTCTCACACCGGTCGACCGTTCCCTTCGAGCTCACGATCGTGAACCTCCTGGAGGATCCCACGGTGGGGGCGTTCGTGGTCACCGGGCATGACCTCACCGCCCGAACCGTCATCGAGAACGAGCTCCGGTCGACGCTCTCGCTGCTGAGCGCCACCCTCGACGCCACGGGCGACGGCATCCTCGTGGTCGACCTCGACGGTCGCATCACCAGCGTCAACCGCAAGTTCGCCGAGCTGTGGCACCTCCCCGATGGCCTGCTCGACGCCAAGGTCGACGCCGCCGCGATCGACTACGTCCTTCCCCAGCTCGCCAATCCGGAGGTGTTCGCGGCGAAGGTCGCGGAGCTCTACGCCCGGCCGGAGGCCCACAGCCACGATGTGCTGCACTTCCTCGACGGGCGCGTGTTCGAGCGCTACTCCCAGCCCCAGTACGTCGACGGTGAGATCGTCGGACGCGTCTGGAGCTTCCGGGACTCCACCGAGCGGAACCGCCTGGAGCAGCAGCTCGAGCACCAGGCCCTCCATGATCCGCTGACGAACCTGGCCAACCAGACGCTCTTCCGCGATCGGGTCGCGCATGCGCTCACGCGGTGGGACCGCACGGGCGGGAACCTGGCGGTCGTCTTCCTCGACATCGACAACTTCAAGACCGTGAACGACAGCCTCGGCCACTCGGCCGGCGATCTGCTCCTCGTGGGGGTCACCGAGCGCCTTCGGCAGTGCACTCGGGTGTCCGATACCGCGGCCCGGCTCGGCGGTGACGAGTTCGCGGTGCTGCTGGAGGACGCGGGGAGCGAAGCGGATGTCATGGGGTTCGCCGAGCGGCTGCTCGGCGCCTTCAAGCGGACCTTCACCATCGAGCCCATCGAGGCGATCGAGGCGACCGAGGTCTCGGCGAGCCTCAGCATCGGCATCGCCTTCGCGACCCCCGGAGCCAGCGGCGATCAGCTCCTGCGCAACGCGGATCTCGCCATGTACACCGCCAAGCGCATGGGCAAGGGCCGCTTCGAGGTCTACGAGGAGGCCATGCACGCGACGGCGGTGCGCCGGCTGCAGGAGGAGGCCGAGCTGCGGCGGGCGATCGAGCGCGGCGAGGTCGCGCCGAGCTATCAGCCCATCGTCGAGCTCGCCACCGGTCGCATCGTGGCTGTCGAGGCACTGGCTCGGTGGCACCACCCGGTCCGCGGCGAGCTCCGGCCGGACGCGTTCATCGACCTCGCACAGGAAACGGGGCTGATCGTGGACATCAGCCAGCACGTCCTGGACCGGGCCTGCGCGGATCTGCGCCGGTGGCAGGACGCTGGGCTCATCGAGCCGTCGTTCGCCATCAGCGTCAACCTGGCCCCCCAGCAGCTCGTCGGGGATGCGCTGCTCGGGCAGGTCAACGCGGCACTCGTCAACCACCGCATCGATCCTCGTCAGGTCATCCTCGAGATCACCGAGGGCGGCATGATGCTCGACACCAGTGCCGCCATCGTCAACCTCGCCGGACTCCGGGGGCTCGGTCTGCGGATCGCGGTCGACGACTTCGGGACCGGGTACTCCTCCCTCGCCTACTTGCAGCGGTTCCCCATCGACATCCTCAAGATCGACAAGTCGTTCGTGGACGGGGTGGACGGGGACGCCGCGCAGTCCGCCCTGACCCACGCGGTGATCCGCCTGGCCGAGACGTTGAACCTCACCCCGATCGCCGAGGGCGTCGAGCGGGCGAGCCAGCAGGCGCAGCTGCTGGAGCTCGGCTGCGAGCTGGCCCAGGGCTACTTCTTCGCGCTGCCGGCACCCTTCGACGTCATCACCACCTACCTCGGCTCGACGGCGCGCTGACGCCAGCCCGGCCGGGCCGGGACGAGCGGCATCCCTGCGCCCCGCCACGGCTGCGGCAGGATGGCGACGTTCGCATCGATGCAGAGGAACGGCAGTTGACCGCGACCCAAGACGTAGTGCTCCGCGGCATCTCCTCTCAGGAGGCCGCCCAGCGCCTGGCCGAGGACGGTCCGAACGAGCTGCCCACGGCCCGGAAGCGCAACCTCCTGCAGCAGGCGTGGGAGGTGGTGCGCCAGCCCATGCTGCTCCTCCTGCTCGTTGCGGGGTCCGTCAACTTCCTGCTGGCCGAGCCGCTCGACGGCATCATCCTGATGTCGTTCGTCGTCGTTGTCATCGCCATCTCGATCTATCAGGAGCACAAGACCGAGAACGCGCTCGCCGCGCTCCGTGACCTGTCGTCGCCGCGAGCCCTCGTCGTGCGCGACGGCGAGCAGGTACGCATCGCCGGACGCGATGTCGTGCGAGGTGATGTCGTCCTGCTCGTCGAGGGCGACCGCGTGCCGGCCGACGCGGTCCTCGAGGACTCCGTGAACCTCTCGGTCGACGAGTCGGCACTGACGGGTGAGTCGGTTCCCGTCCGCAAGGCTCCCGCCGAGCCGTCGGTCGCCGCGGGGATGGGGCCACCAGGCGGCGAGGGGACTCCGTGGGTCTTCTCCGGGACCCTTGTCGTGAGGGGTCGCGGGATCGCGGTGGTGAAGGAGACGGGGGCCACCACCGAGCTGGGCCGCATCGGTGCGGCGCTGCGCTCGATCGAACCCGAGCGCACCCCGATGGAGCGGAAGGTGGACCGGCTCGTGGGGGTCGTTGCCCTACTCGGGTTGGGTGCGGCCACGGTCGTGGTCGTCGTCTTCGGTCTGACCCGGGGGAGCTGGCTCGAGGGGGTGCTGGCCGGCATCGGCACCGCGATGGCGATGCTGCCCGAGGAGTTCCCGGTGGTGCTCACGGTGTTCCTCGCGCTGGGCGCGTGGCGCATGTCGCAGCGGCACGTCCTGACGAGGCGCTCGGCCGTCATCGAGACGCTCGGGACGGCGACGGTGATCTGCGTCGACAAGACGGGGACGCTCACCATGAACGCCATGACGGTCCGCGAGCTCGTGGTCGACGGATCGACCCACGTGCTCGACGAACAGCCGCTCCCGGAACCGTTCCACGAGATCGCGGAGTTCGCGGTCCTTGCCTCACCTGTCGATCCGTTCGATCCGATGGATCGCGCGTTCAGGGACGTCGCCGACACCCACCTCGTCGGCACCGAGCACGTGCACCGCGACTGGACGCTGGTGCGGGAGTATCCGTTGTCGGAGAACCTCCTCGCCCTCTCCCACGTCTGGCGATCGCCCGATCTCGCCGACTACGTCATCGCAGCCAAGGGGGCGCCCGAGGCGATCGCCGACCTGTGCCACCTCGGCCCTGAGGACCTCACCGATCTCAAGGAGGAGGTCGAGGCGGCCACGGCCGGAGGGCTGCGGGTCCTCGCCGTCGCTCGGGCGCGCTTCAGCAACGCGCGCGGTCTCCCCACCGAGCAGCACGACTTCGACTTCGAGCTCCTCGGGCTGGCTGGTCTGCAGGACCCGGTGCGGCCCGGCGTCGCGGACGCCGTTGCGGAGTGTGCCCACGCAGGGGTGCGCGTCGTCATGATCACCGGCGACTACCCCGGTACCGCGCTGGCGATCGCGCGTGAGATCGGCTTGGACGCCGCCGCGGGGTGCATCACCGGTCCACAGCTCGAGGTGATGAGCACCGAGGAGCTCGCCCGACGTGGGCGGGCGGTGAACGTGTTCGCACGGATGATCCCGGAGCAGAAGCTGCAGCTCATCAGGGCGCTCAAGGCCGACGGCGAGGTCGTCGGGATGACCGGCGACGGGGTCAACGATGCCCCTGCGCTGCGCGCGGCCGACATCGGCATCGCGATGGGTGCCCGCGGCACCGACGTCGCACGCGAGTCCGCCGCCCTCGTGATCCTCGACGACGACTTCGCCTCGATCGCCGGCGGGATCCGGCAGGGCCGCGGCATCTTCGACAACCTCCGCAAGGCCATGGCGTACATCGTCGCCGTGCACGTGCCGATCCTCGGGATGGCCCTGATCCCGGTGTTCGTCCCCGGGTGGCCGCTGGTGCTCCTGCCGGTGCAGATCGCCTTCCTCCAGCTCATCATCGACCCCACCTGCTCGGTCGTCTTCGAGTCGGAGCAGATCGACCCGAGGATCATGGAGCAGCCGCCGCGAGGTCCCGGCGAGCCGATGTTCGGCACGCGAGTGCTGGCGATCGTCGCCCTGCAGGGGATCTCGGCGCTCCTCGCGGTGCTCGCGGCCTACCTCTGGGCCGTGCTGGGTGACCGGGCCGACGACGAGGTCCGCTCGCTCACCTTCGCGACGCTCGTCATCGGCAACCTCGCCCTCATCCTCGTGAACCGCTCGTGGCGCCTCTCCGTGTGGGAGACCTTCCGGCAGCGCAGGAACCGAACCCTCAAGTGGGTCCTCGGGGGGGCCGCCACGATGCTCATCGTGCTCCTCAACGTCCCTGGGCTCCGGTCCGCCTTCCACTTCGGACCCTTGCGGCCGGTGGACTGGCTGGTCGCGTGCGTGGCCGGATGCATCGGCGTCACCTGGTTCGAGGTGTACAAGCTCCGTACCCGGTGAACCCCGACCATGGGGTGGATCCCTAGCCGGTGCTCGAGCCGTCGGGCTCGCGGCGGCGGTACCACTCGATGAGCTGCCACCCGAGCTCGAGGAGGCCGATGGCGATGGCGGCGATGCCCACCGCCGCCAGGGTCACGACCGTCGAGGGGAGCTTCAGGTCGAAGAAGTCGCGGAGGCCGGGGATGGCGAGGGTGGCGGCGAACGCGACCGCCATGCTGACCAGGAGGGCGACCTTCCACGGGTTGAGTGGTCGGGCCAGGATCACCAGCACCCAGAGCGTCACGAGGAACAGCACGATCACGGCGGTGGTGCGCTCCTGGATGAGGGTCACGCCCGGTTCGTTCCCGGCCACGGCGTAGCCCGCGAAGGTGGCGGTCGCCGCGACCGTTCCCGCCGGGATCGCGAAGTGGGCCACGCGGCCGACGAAGCCGGGCCGGCTTCGCTCGTCGTTGGGCGCCAGCGCGAGGAAGAAGGCGGGGATGCCGATCGTGAGGCTCGAGACGATCGTCAGGTGCCGCGGGAAGAAGGGGAACGGGAGCTGCGCGACCCCGACGGCCATCGCCAGCAGGAACGCGTAGACGGACTTCGTCACGAACAGCTTGGCGACGCGCTCGATGTTGCCGATCACCCGCCGGCCCTCGGCGACCACTGCCGGCATCGAGGCGAACGAGTTGTCGACCAGGATCACCTGGGCGACGGCCCGCGACGCGCCGCTGCCCGAGCCCATCGCCACACCCATGTCGGCGTCCTTGAGGGCGAGCACGTCGTTCACGCCGTCGCCGGTCATCGCGACGACGTGGCCCCGTCGCTGCAGCGCCTTGACCATCGCCCGCTTCTGGTGCGGCTGCACGCGCCCGAACACCGAGGACCGCTCGAGGGCCAGACCGAGCTCGTCGAGATCATCGGGCAGGTCCCGTGCGTCGACGGGATCCTCGCCACCGGGGACGCCGACCCGGCTCGCGACGGCCCCGACCGTGGTCGGGTGATCACCGGAGATGACCTTGACGGCAACCCCCTGCTCGGCGAAGAACCGCAGGGTGTCCGTGGCCTCGGACCGGATCCGCTCCTCCAGGCAGATCAGGGCCACGGGATCGAGCGCCGCCGGCAGCTGGTCGTCGAGCGGCGCGTCGCTGCGGCCGAGCAGCAGGACCCGCATCCCCGTGGACGCGAGGCCCTCGACCCGGCCCCGCAGCGGATCCCCTTCGGCCAGCAGCACGTCCGGTGCGCCGAGCACCCACGATCCGTGGCCGGCGAAGGCGGCGCCGCTCCACTTGCGGGCGGAGGAGAACGCCACCGCCGCGGTCGGCGTCCAGCCGGGGTCCGCGCTCACCTGGCCGATGGCGAGCAGGCTGGCGTTCGGTCGCGGCTCGGTCGCCGCGAGGGCGCCGAGGGCGTCCAGCACCCGACCGTCGGCGCTCTCGCCACCGGGCCGCTCGATGCCGGTCACCTGCAGGACGCCCTCGGTGAGGGTGCCGGTCTTGTCGACGCAGACGACGTCGACGCGGGCGAGCACCTCCACGGCCGCCAGCTCCTGCACGAGGGCGCCACGCCGCCCCAACCGGATCACGCCGACGGCGAAGGCCACGCTGGTGAGCAGCACCAACCCCTCAGGGATCATCGCCCCGACCCCGGCGACCGAGCTGCGCACGCCGCTGGTGAACGAGTCGGCGCTGCGTACCTGGGAGATGATCAGCAGGATCCCCGCGGGGACGAGCGCCCAGGTGCCGACCCGCAGGATCGTGTCGGTGCCCTGGCGCAGCTCGGAGCGCACGTCCGAGAACCGTTTGGCCTCCGTCGCCAGGCGCGCGGCGTAGGCGGCGTCGCCGACGTCGGTGGCGGCGAAGCGACCGTGGCCGGCCACCACGAAGCTGCCGGAGCGCACAGCCTCGCCAGGATCCTTCTGCACCGGCTCGCTCTCGCCGCTGAGCAGCGACTCGTCCACCTCGAGCTCGACGGCCGAGAGCACCACGCCGTCCACCGGGACCTGGTCGCCGGTCGCGACGTCGACGACGTCACCGGTCACGACCTCCTCGGTGAGGATCTCGCGAACCGCGCCGTCGCGGACGACCCGCACGCGGGGAGCGCTCACCACGGAGAGCCGGTCGAGGGTGACCTTGGCTCGCAGCTCCTGGACGATGCCAACCAGGGCGTTGGTCACCAGGACGATCCCGAACAGCGCGTCCCGGTACTCCTGGGTGGCCAGCACCACCAACAGGAGCGTCCCGAGGATGGCGTTGAAGCGGGTGAGGATGTTGGCGCGGAGGATGTCGTTGACGGTGCGGCGGTTGTCGTCGGTCGTGACGTTGACGAGGCCGCGGGCACGCTGCGCCGCCACCTCGCTCGCCCCGAGTCCCAGGTCGGGGTCGGGCCACGAGGACGAGGGCTGCAGTGCGGTGGCCACCTACCGAGGATGGCACTCGCGCGTCGTTCCAGCGCCGGAACCGACCACAGGGACGGAGCAGTCGCCTGCGTAACATGCACCGACCGTGATCCGCGACTCCCTCGCCACCGCCCTGCGCGCCGCCCTCACCGAGGCGGGCATCGAACCGCCCGCCGAGATCCACCTCGAGCGGCCTGGTCGTCGCGAGCACGGTGACTGGTCCTCCAACGTCGCCATGGCGACGGCCAAGGCCCACGGTCGGGTGCCCCGTGAGCTGGCCGGTGACCTCGTCGAACGGCTGAGCGCATCGCCCCCCGCGCACGTCGAGCGGGTCGAGATCGCCGGGCCGGGCTTCGTGAACTTCCACCTCCGCGAGACCTGGCTCCACGACGTGCTGGTCGACGTCATCGCGGGAGGCGAGCAGGGCTACGCGCGCCTCGACGTCGGCGGCGGCAAGAAGGTGAACGTCGAGTTCGTCTCCGCCAACCCCACGGGGCCCATCCATGCCGGCGGAGGCAGGTGGGCGGCCTTCGGCGACTCGCTGTGCCGCATCCTGGAGCGCACCGGTCACGTCGTGCACCGCGAGTACTACCTGAACGACCGCGGCGTGCAGATGGAGGTCTTCGGTGCGTCGCTGGCGGCGCGGAAGGCGGGCACGGAGCTTCCGGAGAACGGCTACGCGGGCGAGTACATCCGCGAGTGGGCCGCGGAGATGCCCGATGCCGTCGACCCGGCGGTCTGGGGGTACGAGCGGGCCAAGCGGGACCTGCGCGAGAGCCTTGCGGGCATCGGGGCCGAGTTCGACACCTGGTCCAGCGAACAGGCGCTGGCCGACTCCGGAGAGGTCGACGCCGCGCTCGACGACCTCCGCGAGCGGGGTGTCGTCTTCGAGGAGGACGGCGCCACCTGGCTGCGCACGACCGAGTTCGGCGACGACAAGGACCGCGTCCTGGTGAAGTCGAACGGCGAGCCCACCTACCTGCTGCCCGACATCGCGTACCACCGCAACAAGTACAACCGGGGCTTCGAGCTCCTCATCGACATCTGGGGTTCGGACCACCACGGCTACGTCGCGCGGCTCAAGGCGGGCGTCCAGGCCCTCGGCCACCGGCCGGACGAGCTCGAGATCATCCTCGGGCAGCTGGTCAGCCTCGTGCGCGGTGGCGAGGAGGTGCGCCTGTCGAAGCGGGCCGGCACCCTCGTGCTGCTCGACGACCTGGTCGAGGCGGTCGGTTCGGACGTGGCCCGGCTGACGTTCCTCCTGCAGTCGCTCGACACCCGGCAGACGATCGACCTCGACCTGATCACGTCGCAGTCGAACGAGAACCCGGTCTTCTACGTCCAGTACGCCAACGCGCGCATCCACTCGATCGGTCGCAAGGCCGCCGAGGCCGGCATCGAGCGGGCGCCGCTGGCCGACGCCGACCTCTCGCTCCTGGTGCACGAGCGCGAGCTCGACCTGCTCCGCAAGCTCGACGAGCTGCCCGACGTGCTCGTCCTCGCCTGCGCCGATCGGGCGCCGCACAAGGTCACCACATGGGTGCGCGAGCTCGCCGACCGGTTCCACGGCTTCTACCACGACTGCTACGTGATCGGGGATGTCCCGCCCGAGCTGACGCAGGCTCGCCTGTGGCTGGTCGAGGGGGCTCGCACCGGCCTCGCGATCGGTCTCGACCTGCTCGGGGTGTCGGCCCCCGAGGCGATGTGAGCGGGCCGCTGCCGCGCCGGCTGCTCCCTGACACCGCCGAGATCGGCGAGGACGGGCGGCTGCGCATCGGGGGCTGCGACGTGCTGGACCTCGCGGAGCGGTTCGGCACACCGCTCTTCGTCTACGACGAGGCGCACCTCCGCGCGCGCTGCCAGGAGGCGGTCGCCGCGTTCGGGGACGGCGTGGCGTACGCCGCCAAGGCCTTCCTGTGCCTGGCGATGGCGCGCCTCGTGCACGACGAGGGCTTGCACATCGACGTCGCCACCGGCGGCGAGCTCCACGTGGCCCTGGCCGCCGGCGTGCCCGCGGACCGGCTCGTGCTGCACGGGAACAACAAGTCGGTCCAGGAGCTCCATGTCGCCCGGGAGGCGGGAGTGGGGCGGATCGTCGTCGACAGCTTCGACGAGCTCGAGCGCCTCGCCGTCCTCCACGCCGAGGACGGCCGGCGCCCGAAGGTGCTGATCCGCGCCACGCCGGGCGTCGAGGCGCACACCCACGAGTTCGTCCGCACGGGCCAGCTCGACTCGAAGTTCGGCTTCGGGGTGCCCTCCGGCGATGCCGCCCGGGCGGTCGCCCGAGCCCAGGACTCACCGGCCGTCGAGCTGGTCGGTCTGCACATGCACATCGGGAGCCAGGTCTTCGTGGCCGACTTCTTCCACGAGGCCGTCGAGGTCGTCGCCCCATACGTGCTCGAGATGGGTCTGCCCGAGCTGTCGATCGGCGGCGGGCTCGGCGTCGCCTACGTGGAGGGAGAGGAGGCTCCGTCGATCACGGCGTGGGGCACCGCCATCGTGTCCGCGTGCCGCGAGGCGGGTCTCGAGGCGCGCGTGTCCGCCGAGCCAGGCCGGTCGATCGCGGCCCAGGCGGCGGTGACGCTGTACACGGTGGGGACCATCAAGGAGGTGCCTGACGTGCGCACCTACGTGTCCGTCGACGGGGGCATGTCGGACAACCCGCGACCCGTGCTCTACGGGTCGGGGTACGAGGCCTTCCTGCCCCGCGCCGCCGGGGCGGATCGCCCGCGCCCCGTCACGATCGTCGGCAAGCACTGTGAGTCCGGCGACGTGCTCGTCCGGGACGCGCAGGTGCCGGCTGACCTCGAGGTCGGCGACGTCCTCGCCACACCGGTGACGGGCGCCTACGGCCACTCCATGGGCTCCAACTACAACAAGGTGCTCCGGCCCGCCGTGGTGTTCGTCGTCGAGGGCCAGGCTCGTGAGGTCGTGCGGCGAGAGTCGCTCGACGACCTCGTCCGCAACGACCTGCCGCTCTGAGCGGAACCGAATCGGGATGCTTCCGGGTGTCCCCCTACCATGGCGCCGTGAGCGACGACCGGAGCGAGGGCGCGGCGGCAGTGCGGGTGGGCGTGCTGGGGTGCGGCAACGTCGGCGCGCCGTTGGTGGAGCTGATCGGCGCCCAGGGCGCCACGGTCGAGGCCCGGACCGGCCTGCGCCTGGAGGTCACCCGGGTCGCGGTGCGTGACCTCGCCAAGCCGCGCCCGATCTCGCTGTCCGCCGACCTGCTCACCACCGATGCCCGGTCGATCGTCGACGACGCGGACATCGATCTCGTGGTCGAGCTCATCGGCGGTGTCGAGCCGGCGCGTGAGCTGATCCTCGCCGCGCTCAAGACCGGCAAGCCGGTGGTGACCGGCAACAAGGAGCTGCTCGCGAAGCACGGCGCCGAGCTGTTCCAGGCCGCCGAGGCCGCCGGGGTCGATCTCCTCTTCGAGGCCGCCGTGGCGGGCGGGATCCCGATCATCCGCCCGCTGCGCGAGTCCCTGGTGGGGGAGCACATCACCCGGGTGATGGGCATCGTCAACGGCACGACCAACTACATCCTCACCCGCATGACCGAGGCCGGTGCGTCGTATGCGGATGCGCTCGCCGAGGCCCAGGCACTGGGCTTCGCCGAGGCCGATCCCACGGCCGACGTCGAGGGCTACGACGCCGGGGCCAAGGCGGCGATCATCGCCAGCATCGCCTTCGGCGCGGCGGTCACGGCCGCCGACGTGCACCATGAGGGCATCTCCGGCATCGCCGAGGTCGACATCGAGTTCGCCCGCAAGATGGGCTTCGTGATCAAGCTCCTCGCGGTCGCCGAGCAGACCGACGACGGGGCGATCAGCGTGCGGGTGCACCCCACGATGGTGCCGGTCGAGCACCCGCTGGCGTCCGTGCGAGAGAGCTTCAACGCCATCTTCGTGGAGGGCGCCGCCGTGGGCGATCTCATGTTCTACGGACGTGGTGCGGGCGGCTCGCCCACCGCCAGCGCCATCCTCGGCGACCTCATCGATGCCGCCGTCAACCGGCACAAGGGCTCGCACGCCTCGGTGGGCCAGCTGAGCAAGGCCGTGCTGCGTCCGATCGACGAGGGCGAGTCGGCCTACTACCTCAACCTCGAGGTGCTCGACCGGCCTGGCGTGCTGGCGCAGGTGGCCGGCGTGTTCGGCGACAACGACGTGTCGATCCGCTCGATGGAGCAGGAGGGGCTGGGTGGCGAAGCGCGGCTCATCTTCATCACGCACCGCGCCCGCGAGGCCGACGTCCAGGCCACGCTCCGAGCCCTGCGCCAGCTCGAGGCCGTCGACCGCATCGGCTCCGTGATCCGTGTGCTCGGCGGCGACGAGTAGTGGTGCGGTGAAGTACATCTCCACGCGCGGTGCGGCCCCCGTGCTGGGCTTCGGCGACGTGCTCCTCACCGGGCTGGCCGCTGACGGGGGCCTCTACGTCCCGGAGACCTGGCCGACCTTGTCGCCGGCGGTGTGGGCGGACGTGCGCCCCTACGCCGACGTGGCCGTCGAGGTCATGTGGCCCTACGTCGAGGGAGCGATCGATCGTGACGACTTCGAGGCGATGGTCGCCGAGGCCTACGCCACCTTCGAGCACCCCGACGTGTGCCCGGTCGTCGAGCTCGGTGACCTCCACCTGCTCGAGCTCTTCTGGGGACCGACGCTCGCCTTCAAGGACGTCGCCCTCCAGATCGTCGGGCGCCTGTTCGACCATGAGCTGACCGCACGCGGACAACGGGCCACGATCGTGGTGGCGACGTCAGGCGACACCGGCTCGGCGGCCATCGAGGCCTGCGTGGGTCGAGACACGCTCGACATCGTGGTGCTCCACCCTGCGGGTCGGGTGAGCGACGTGCAGCGTCGCCAGATGACCACGGTCGAGGCCCCCAACGTGCACAACGTCGCCATCGAGGGCACCTTCGACGACTGCCAAGACCTCGTGAAGGCGCTCTTCGCGGACGCCGCCTTCCGTGACCGGGTGCGCCTGTCTGCGATGAACTCGATCAACTGGGCCCGCGTGATGGCGCAGATCGTCTACTACGTCACCACCGTCGCGAAGCTGGGCCGCTGCTCGTTCGCGGTGCCCTCGGGCAACTTCGGCAACATCTTCTCCGGCTGGATCGCCGAGCGCATGGGGCTGCCGATCGACCAGCTCGTGATCGGGTCGAACAGCAACGACATCCTCACCCGCTGGGCGAAGGACGGGACGCTGGTGGCCCAGCCGGTCGTGCCCACCTACAGCCCCTCGATGGACATCCAGGTGTCCTCGAACCACGAGCGGCTCCTCTTCGAGCTGTCCGGCCGCAACGGGGCGCGCACCGCCGACCTGCTCACCCGGTTCCGCGGGATCGGCGCCGTCGAGGCGCCCCACAACGACCGCTTCGACGCCGCCAGCCTCGACGATGCCGAGACCCTCACGGTGATCCGCCACGTGCACGACACCACCGGTGTGCTGGTCGACCCGCACACCGCGGTCGGCATCGGCGCGGCCCGGGCGCGGTGGAACGGTGACAGCCCGATGGTGGCACTGGCCACCGCCCACCCGGCCAAGTTCCCCGATGCCGTGGAGCGCGCGACGGGCATCCGTCCGCCGCTCCCGGCCCGGCTGGCCGATCTCTTCGACCGGGAGGAGCGCTTCGACCGGCTGCCGAACGACGTCGAGGCCGTCCGTGCCCACGTCGTGGCGGCTGTCTCGGCCTGACCTCGCCGAGCCTCCTCAGGCGTCGGCGCACTCCAGGCGGAGGGGCGCCGCGACGTGCAACCGGAACCGCCCGCGGCCGGTCTTCTCGATGCGCACGGGCGCCTCGTGCTCGTCGAGGCGCCGCTTCAGCAGGATGAGGCGGTTCTCGAAGTTGTCGCGGTGTGGCGGGAGCTCGAGCGAGGCGTCGAGCCGCATCTCGCGGTGGGTGAAGTCGACCCGACCCTCCCGCTCGTGCTGGCCGATGAGCGACCACAGGATGCGCCCCGCCACGCCCTTGATGAGGTAGTCGCCGTCGAGGAACGTGCTCCCGTCGGCCGGGAAGAACCGGAGATGGGCGGCCGCGGCGCCCCCCTTGGGCTCGGGCTCGCTCCGGACGGGCGCTTGGTCCTCGGCATGGGACCCGTCCTCCGACCGCTCGCCCTCCACCGCGTTGGCCACGAGTGCCGCCACCACCGACAGAGCGGCTTCGTCGGCCGTGGTGAACGCCGCGACCGCGTGGCTCTCGACCATCAGTACCCCGACCAGCTGCCCGAAGGCCATGGCCGGGACGGCCAGCCGGCTCTCGGCGTCGGGCAGCCCTGGCACGGGCAGGTTCCGACCCGGGCCGATGTCGCCCCGGTCCTCGAAGGACTTGCGCACGGTGCGCGAGTACTTGGCCATCTGGCGCAGGTTCCCGACCCGAAGGGGCGTGCAGCGGGCCGCGGCCATGCCGATCAGCCCCTCGCCGACGATGACCTCCGACCCGACGCCCTCGACGTCGTAGCCCCGGCTGGCGATCGTGTAGAGGCGGCGGCCGTCCTCGTCGAGGAGCAGCACCAGGGAGTGCTCGTACCCGAACAGGTCGGCCAACCCGGCCACCGTCGAGCTGAGCATCGTGTCGAGGTCGGTGGCGCGTGAGAGCCGGCCCGCCAGCTCCGCCAGCGCCTCCGGCCTCGGCCCGTCCGCCGCTGTGGTGCGCTCGACCGGGCGCTCGGGCCGGTGCCGTGCGCTGCGCACGGGCTCGATGTCGAGGACCCGGTAGATGTCTGCCGCCTGCAGCTTGAAGACGTCCTCCATGCCCTCCAGCGCCGCGAGCGCGTCGATGTCGGCGCGCAGGCGCTCGAACACGGGGCCCCGGCGCTCCGTGCGCTCATAGACCAGCCGGAGGCGGAACTGGTCGTAGCTCGTCGGCTCGATGAGCAGCACGCTGGCGCGGGGGTTCTCGGTCAGGTTTCTCGCCGTCTTCGAGAAGAACTGGTTCGACAGGGCCACCCGCTCCTGATCGACCATGTGGACCCGCGAGAGGTAGGTGACGTTTGGTGTGCCGTCGGCGGACGCCGTGGCGATGACGGCGGGCACCGCTCCCTCGAAGCACAGCCGCAACGACTCGAGCGAGGGACCGGTCATGGTGTCGGACCGGAGAGCTCGGCGCCGGCACCGGGGCCGGGGGTCTGGTCGAAGACGTGGTCGACGGCGACGGTGCAGGCCATGTAGCCGACCGGCACGAGCCGCTCGGTGAGCTCCCGTCCGACGCCGTCGGTGTCGGCGATGTCGGTGAAGAAGTCGTCGCAGAAGCGGGCCGCTCGGTCGACATCGTCCGAAGCGGCCGCCTCCACCGACAGGACCCGGCCCTTGAGCTGCATCGACCGGAGCGTGCGGACGTCGGCGGCGGTGATGGCGATGGCGCCGCCCGCCGCTGCTCGGGCGACCGTGGCCGAGTCCTCCGCGTCGAGGAGCAGGCGCGCCTGGCCGGCGACCGGCAGGAGGGTGAGACCCCACCCCCGGCCCGCGTGGGGCTCGCCGTCGGGGAGCACGGTCCCGAGGATCAGCGAGCAGCCGCTCTCCAGGAAGCTCGCTTGCTCCGGATCGAACACGCTGCGGACCTCCTGAACGGTCACTTAGGGGGTACTTAGCAACAAGGTAGGCGGCATTCACGAGCGACCGTTCCGTGGCTCGTTCAAGGTGGCACCCATGCCCGGTGGACATCCCTCCGAGCCACCCGAAACCTGGGAGGAACCCCTCATGACCCTCATCGACCTGCCGCCCGCCACCCTGGCCCCCGTCACGCTCGATCTCTACCGCGACGTCCACAAGGCCATCCGCGCCGAGCTGTTCGCCGTCGTCATGGAGGCCGCCAGCCTCGACCCGAGCCATGGCCTCGCCCGCGCCGCCCTGGCGTCCCACGTCCGCGAGATCGTCGGCCTGCTCGACGATCACGCGGAGCACGAGGACGCGGCCATCCAGCCCGTGCTCGAGCGGGAGCTTCCCGACCTGGCCGCGAAGATCGCGGTCGACCACGAGGCCTTCGAGGCCCGGACGGAGGCCCTCGTCGCCATGGCGGAGGAAGCCGCCGCGCTCGACGCCCCCGATCCCGCCCACCGCGTGCACGGGGTGCACCTCGCCGTCGCGTCCTTCACCGGCGCCTACCTGGAGCACCAGGACGTCGAGGAGCGCGTGGTCATGCCGGCGCTCGAGGGGGCCGTGGGCGTGGAGGCCGTGGTCGGCATCCACCAGGCGATCCTGGCGTCGATCCCGCCCCAGGAGATGGCCAAGTCCCTGGCCCTCATGCTCCCGGCCATGAACGTCGACGGGCGCACCGAGCTGCTCGGCGGCATGCAGGCGGGCGCCCCGGCCGAGGTGTTCGAGGGGGTGTGGAGCCTGGCCGGCTCGGTCCTCGACCCGAGGGACGTGGCCGCCGTCGCCAGCCGACTCGGGATCAACCCCTGAGCTACGGGTGTCGGTGCCCGGGGAGGGCTCTGCCAGACTGATCCGGTGAAGTACGTCGTGTGCGTCCCGGACGGTTGCGCAGACCTCCCCGTGGCCGCGCTCGGGGGACGGACCCCACTCGAGGTGGCCTCGATGCCGACGCTGGCCCGCCTGGCCGGGCGAGGCGAGGTCGGTCGCGGCGGCGGTCATCCCGCCGGGGATGTCCCCCGGGAGCGACGTGGGCAACATGTCGATCCTCGGGTACGACCCGGCTCGGTTCCACACCGGGCGCGCACCCATCGAGGCGGCCGCCCTCGGCCTGCGCCTTCCGCCGGACCGGGTCGCGTACCGCTGCAACCTCTCCACCGTCAGCGTCAGCGGCACGATGCTCGACTTCGCCGGCGGTCACCCCAGCACCGAGGAGGCCAGGGCCGTCATCGAGGCCCTCGACGCCCGGCTCGGGCGCGGCGCCGGAGCGGAGATCGAGTTCCACGCCGGGGTCCAGTACCGCCACATCCTCGTGGCCCCGGCCGACTGGGCCGACGCGGAGTGCACGCCGCCGCACGACCTGTCCGACAAGCCGGTGGTGTGGCCCACCGGTCCGGCCGCCGCCAAGCTCCAGTCGGTGATGGACGCGAGCCGTGAGATCGTCGGCGACTTCGGGCTGCAGGCCAACCAGGTGTGGCTGTGGGGGCAGGGGTTCCAGCCCCAGATGCCGACCTTCTACGACCAGACCGGCTGCCGGGCGGCTCTGGTCACCGCGGTCGACCTGATCCGCGGCCTCGGGGTGCTCACCGACATCGAGCGGATCGAGGTGCCGGGCGCGACGGGATGGTTCGACACCGACTACGAGGGCAAGCGGGATGCCGCGCTGCGGTCGCTGGAGCGCGGCACCGACCTGTTCCTGATCCACGTCGAGGCCACGGACGAGGCCGGTCATGCCGGCGACCTCGACGAGAAGATCAAGGCGCTCGAAGCGTGGGATCGGCGCATCCTCGCCGACCTCGTCGACGGGCTCGACGCCATGGGGCCATGGCGCATGCTGCTGCTCCCCGACCACCCCACACCGGTCGAGCTGAAGACCCACACCACCGACTCCGTGCCGTATCTGCTGGTCGACTCGGCCGACGACGGCCCCGGCGGCACCTACACGGAGCCGGCCACCGCGGCGTGCACGCCCCTTCCCGGCCACGAGCTCATGGGCCGCCTGATCCTGCCGACGTAGCCATGGACACGCGGATCGGAGTGCTGCTCGTGTCCTGTCCCGATCGGCCCGGCATCGTGGCCGCCGTCACGACCTTCGTCGCCGAGCACGGCGGCAACGTGGTCGACCTCCAGCAGCACACCGACCACACCGACGGCGTGTTCTTCCAGCGGGTGCAGTTCGAGCTCGAGTCGGCCGTCGAGGACGAGGAGCTGGTGCGCTCGTTCACCCTCGTGGCCGACGGCTACGGCATGGACTGGTCGCTGCACTTCCTCGACTCGCCACCGCGCCTCGCGGTGCTCGCGTCGAAGGAGCCGCACTGCCTGCAGGATCTCCTGACCCGGTGGCGCACGGGTGAGCTGGCCGCTGAGCTCGCGGTCGTCGTGAGCAACCACCCGGACCATGCGGAGCTGGCCGACTGGTTCGGGGTGCCGTACGTGTGCCTGCCCGTCGTCGACGGCGACCGGTCGGGTCAGGAGGCTGAGGTGCAACGCGTCCTCGAGCGCGAGGGCGTCGACCTGCTCGTGCTGGCCCGCTACATGCAGATCCTCTCTCCCGAGCTCTGCGACCGGTGGCGCAACCGGATCATCAACATCCACCACTCGTTCCTGCCTGCGTTCCAGGGCGCCCGTCCCTACCAGCAGGCCCACGACCGCGGCGTGAAGGTCATCGGTGTCTCTGCCCACTACGTCACGGCCGAGCTCGACGCCGGCCCGATCATCGACCAGGACGTCCTCCGGGTGAGCCATCGTGACGACGTGATGGACCTCCGCCGCAAGGGCCGCGACCTGGAGGTGGCCGTGCTGGCGCGGGCGGTGCGGGCCCACGTGTCCCATCGGGTCCTCGTGTACGGGAACAAGACCGTCGTGTTCGACGACTGAGCCACGGGAGCGCTACGGGAGCGCTCGGTCCGGTTCGACGCCCAGGTCGGCGGCGCCCAGGCCGAGGATGTAGCCGGCGGTCCGCTCGTAGGAGGCTCGGAGGTCGGCGTCGAGCTCGGGCGCCGTCCCTGCGGCGACCGTGGCGGCAGTGGGGAGGACGCGGAACGTGGCGCGCTCGTTCCAGGTGGGGGTGAACGCGACGTCGGTGACGCCGACGCCCCCCGAGGTGTCGCCGATCGTGACGGTCACGACCACGCCGTCGGTGCTCTCGGCCGGGCAGCAGCGCGGGGCGTTGTTCGACAGCTGGTTGCCCATGCCCCAGACCACCCACATCTCGCCGACCTTCGAGATCGGCTGCACGACGTGGGCATGGTGCCCGACGATCAGGTCGACCGCGCCCGGCGCCGCGGCCAGGGTGTCGGCCACCGTCTGCTGGGCCTCGACGACCTCGTGCCGGTACTCGTTGCCCCAGTGCATCGAGACGACGACGACCTCGGCACCGGCGGCGCGCGCGGCTCGAGCGTCCGCCAGGATCAGCGCCGGATCGATCTGGTCGACCAGCCACTCCTTGCCGGCGGGCCGTACGAAGCCGTTGAACCCGTAGGCGTAGGAGAGCTGGGCAACTGCGATGCCGCCAACGTCGTACATCGCCGGGCGGGTGTTCTCCTCCGGCGAGCGGGCCGTGCCGGCGTGGGCGAGCCCCGCCTCGTCGAGCGCGTCGAGGGTCGACACCACGCCCTGCTCGCCGAAGTCGAGGGCGTGGTTCGAGGCCACCGAGCAGCCGTCGTAGCCCGCCTCGGCGAGATCGCGGGCCAGCTCGCGGGGCGCCCGGAACCGCGGGTAGCTGGAGAGGGCGTCTCCTGGCCGGGCCAGGGTCACCTCGAGGTGGCAGATCGCCAGATCGGCGGCGGACAGCTGCGGCGCGATCGGCGCCAGCATCGGGGAGAAGTCGTATCCGGCGCCGGTGGCGGCGGCCTTCCACACACCGGAGTGGATGAGCACGTCGCCGCTGAACGCGATCGTGGCCGTGCGCGGTGGGGGGAGGGTGGTGGTGGTCGACGAGGACGTCGTGGTCGGTTCCGTGGTGGTCGTGCTCGAGGTGCCCGCCGCCCGCACGGCGGGGTCGCCGCCGCGCGCGATGACGAACGCGGCACCGCCGCCGACGAGGAGCACGAGCACGACCCCGATGACCACGGCGCCGCGTGCTCGCCGCGGTGCCCGCGGACCAGCGCCCGCCAGGTGCTGGGGTCGATGCGAGTCCACGGGTCAAGGATCCTCGATCGACCCCCATCGATGGCGGATCAGCGCCGGCGTCAGCTGTAGCGGGTGACGTAGCCGCGGGCGCGGAAGAGCCGGAGCATCCGCAACACGTAGAGCATCGAGAGGCACCCCAGCACGAGCGCACCGAGGGCGGCCCAGGCCAGGTCGGACCACGGGACACCCCCACCGTCGAGCAGATCGCGGGCCGCGCTGAAGGCGTACGTGGTGGGCAGGATCTTGGCGAGCGGCTGGATGATCCCGGGGATCGAGCTGACCGGGTTGAACACCCCGGACACCGCCAGGATCGTGAAGGTGGTGGCCCAGGCCAGGATCTCCGCGCTCTGGCCGTAGCGGAGCAGCAGCCCGATGACGAGCATGGCCGTGCACCATCCCACCAGCAGGAGCACGCCGACCACGGGCACCAGGCCCCAGCCGATCTCTGCGAGGCCGAAGCTGTAGAAGACGAAGGCCGTGAGGCTCACCATGGCCATCGCCGCCACGAGCTTGAGCAGCCCCATGAGCGCGAGGCCCACGACGTACTCGGACTCCCGCAGCGGCGTCGTCATCACGTTGAGGATGTTGCGGGTCCATGTCTCTTCCATGAAACCGGTCGCGACGGCGATCTGGCTCTGGAAGAGGACGTGGAAGAGCATGATCCCTGCCAGCAGGTACGGCGTGGCCGCGCGGCTGACGTCGTTCTCCTGGGCGACGAAGGCGCCGAGCGAGCCCCACAGCAGCACGTCGAACACGGGCCAGAACGCGATGTCGAACCAGCGATGCGGGCTCCGGAACAGCACGTAGCCGTGACGTCGGACGACGGTGCGGACGCGGAGCCACGAGAACGAGGCTCGGTCTGGCGCGAGGGCCGTCACTGGGGCACCTCCTCCTCGCTCAGCCCACCGAGGTCGTCGAGCTGGTCCTCGGAGACGACCGTGCCGGCCAGGTGGAGGAACACGCCCTCGAGGTCGCCGTGGCCGAACGCGTCCGCGACCTCGCCGGGGGAGCCGTCGGCCACCACGTGGCCAGCGGCGAGGAACACGACGCGCTCGCACAGGCGCTCCACCTCCACCATGTTGTGGCTGGTGACGAGGAGGGCGGTGCCGTCGTTGGCGGCGACGTCGAGCAGACCGGTGCGCACCCGGTAGGCGACGTCTGGGTCGAGGCTGGCCGTCGGCTCGTCGAGGACGAGGAGCTGGGGGCCGTGGAGGATCGCCTTCACGATCCCGACGAGGGTTCGCTGGCCCGACGACAGCTCCATGCACATGCGGTCGGCCAGGTGCGTGATCTTGAACCGCTCGAGGCCCTTCTCGACCGCGGTGTTGCCGGCCTTGCGGCCCATGCCGTAGAACCCCGCGAAGATCGACAGGGCCTCGCTCACCCGGAGGCGATCGGGGAGCGGCAGGTACCCCGCCACGAAGCCGACCTCGCTCATCGCCGCCGAGCGGCCCCGCGGCAGCTCGTGCCCGACGATGGTGATCGACCCGGCGTCGGGGGTGATGGCGCCGAGCAGCATCAGGAGGGTGGTGGTCTTCCCGGCCCCGTTGGGCCCGAGCAGTGCCACGCGCTCGCCGGCGCCGACGGCGAGGTCGATGCCGTCGACGGCGCGCACCTTCGCGAAGGCCTTCACGAGGCCGCGGGCCTCGAGCACGTTCCCCACGGAGGGGAGTCTTGCCTGCGCGGTGGGATGCCGCCGCCGAGTTTCGGCCGTCGGAGCCCTCGCGCTAGAGTGATCCCTGTTCCGCCGGGGGGCGCAACGTGGAGCCGACACCGACCGGACAACCGGCGCCGGCGGCTCGATCTGCCCCCGTCCTGAGGGCGATCTCTGCGCCCCGCCGGCACTTCCCTTCGAAACCTGAGGTACCCACTCGAATGAGCGTGGACTCCACCGCCCTCGAACGCTCCGCCCTGGAGCGCAAGGACCGCGACGAGCTGCTGACGATCGCCAAGGCACTCGGCGGCAAGCCGCCGGCTCGAGCCAAGAAGGCCGACATCGTCGACCTCGTGCTCCAGCTCACCGGCGTGGAGGGCGACGCCGCCCCCGCCGCCGAGCCCGTGGCGCCGGCCGCCGAGGCGGCCGAGGTCACCGACGCGCCGCGCCGGGCCACCCGCGCCCGCAAGTCGGCGGCTGCGTCGGCCGAGCCCGAGCCGACGGAGGGCCCCGCGGCCGAGCCGCCGGCGGAGTGGGAGGTCGAGGCCGGGATCATCCCCGACGCGCCGACCGAGCGACCCGACGACGAGACCGACCGCGATGCCCGTCCCGCGCGTGGCGGGCAGAACGGCCAGCAGGGCCGCCAGGAGCGCGGTGGCCAGCAGGGACGCCAGGGCAACGGGGCAACGGTGGCAACGGCGGCAACGTCCGCCCGTCGGGGGCACCGGCCCAGGACCAGGCGCCGAACGGCGGCCAGGGCGACGAGGACGAGGGCGGCAACCGTCGCCGTCGCCGTCGGGGCCGCAACCGCGACCGTGAGGGCGGCGCGGCTGCCCAGGGCCAAGGTGGGCTCCCCGAGGAGTACACGGGCGAGCCGATCGACGTCGAGGGCCACCTCGACCTGCGCGACGAGGGCTACGGCTTCCTGCGGATCCGCGGCTACCTCCCGTCCCGCGACGACGTCTACGTGTCGGTGAAGCAGGCCCGGCAGTTCGGGCTCCGCAAGGGCGACCACCTGAAGGGGGCCAGCCGCCCGGCGCTCCGCAACGAGAAGAACCCGGCCCTCCTGCGGATCGATCTCGTCAACGGCGGCGAGCCGGACAAGGCGCGCGAGCGCCCGAGCTTCGAAGACCTCACGCCGCTGTTCCCGGACACGCGCCTCACGCTCGAGAACCCGTCCGACCCCACGAACATGACGGCGAGGATCATCGATCTGATCTCGCCCATCGGGAAGGGCCAGCGCGGCCTCATCGTGTCGCCGCCCAAGGCCGGCAAGACGACGATCATGAAGCAGATCGTCCGGTCCATCGAGGTGAACAACCCCGAGGTCCACCTCTTCGTGCTGCTCGTCGACGAGCGCCCCGAGGAGGTCACCGACATGAAGCGGTGGCTCAAGAACGAGTCGTCGACCGTGGTCGCGTCCACCTTCGACCGGCCCGCCGAGGAGCACATCCACGTCGCCGAGCTCACCATCGAGCGCGCCAAGCGCCTGGTGGAGGACAAGCAGGACGTCGTCATCATCCTCGACGGCATCACCCGCTTGTCTCGTGCCTACAACCTGGCGGCCCCCACCTCGGGACGGGTGATGTCCGGCGGCATCGACACCGGCGCGCTGTACCCGCCCAAGAAGTTCTTCGGGGCGGCCCGCAACGTCGAGGAGGGCGGCAGCCTCACCATCCTCGCCACGGCGCTGGTCGAGACGGGCAGCCGCATGGACGAAGTGATCTTCGAGGAGTTCAAGGGCACCGGCAACATGGAGCTCCGCCTCGACCGCCGGCTGGCCGAGCGACGCATCTACCCGGCCATCGACGTCGACGCCTCCTCGACCCGCCACGAGGAGCTGTTGTTCCTCGGTACCCAGCTCCAGCAGGTCTGGAAGCTGCGTCGGGTCCTCTCCGGCATGGCCCACGAGGGCGCGGGCGGCGCGGGCCTCGAGCTGCTCACCGACCGGATGAAGACCTTCAAGACCAACGCCGAGTTCCTGGCCGAGATCGGCAAGGCGGCGGGCTGACCCAGGTAGCGGTTCCGGGTCCAGCCCCGGTAGCCTCTCCCAGCCCCTGACGCAGAAGTACGGAGATCGCCATGCGCGCCGACATCCACCCCGAGTACGTGGTCGCCACCGTGAAGTGCTCGTGTGGCAACACCTTCGTGACCCGCTCCACGAAGGCCACCCTCACCTCCGAGCTCTGCAGCCAGTGCCACCCCTTCTACACGGGCAAGCAGAAGCTCGTGGACACCGGCGGCCGCATCGACCGCTTCGAGCGTCGCTACGGCAAGCGGAGGAAGTCCGAGTCGGCCTGATCCCGCACGGGTGACGGATCGACAGCCACTCCTCGCGGCGAAGCTCCGCGGGCTGGTGCGCGCCCAGTGGGGTGAGGTCACCGGCGAACCGGCGGACTTCCCGGGGGGCGCGGCCCTGGTCGACGGATCGACCGGGTGGCTGCTGCTCGACACCAAGCCGGTGGCTGCGCTGGGCCCGGCCCTCGTTTGGGCCGACCGTCGCGAGCTCGCCGAGCTCGACCTGCTCGTCGAGGCCGACGCGAGCGTCATCGCTCGTCGAGCCCTCCTGTTCACCAGCCCGCCTGCCGTGTGGGTGATCGACGGTGCCGCGCTCCGACCCGCCGTGGCCGCGCCCGTCGAGGCGGCCCCGTCGGCCCCGTCGGCCCCCGCGCTCGCCGAGCTGCTCGTCGATGCCGACCTCGAGGTCGTCGTGGAGGACGGGATCGTGCGGGGCGAGGTGCTGGGCCTAGAGGTCGCCCGCATCGTCCACGGCACGACCACCGCCGGCACGCCGATCGACGAGCCGGTGCTCGAGGTGGGCGTCGGCCATGCCGACCGCGAGCTCACCGGCATGGTCCACGGGAACCTCCCACCGGCCGCACAGCTGGCCCGGGTGAGCGAGATCGTGCGAGCGCAGCGACGAGTCGGTGCCGAGCGGCACCCGCTCAACCAGCTGGCCCCGGAGCGCTGGCTGCGGGCGAACCTCGTGGCCGATCCGGGGCGCGTCGGCCTCGCCGAGCTCCGCCCGGCGCCGCCCGCCGTGCCGCGCCCGAACCTGCGTGATCCGGCCATCGCCATGGCGGTCGGCGTCGACCCGTCGGGGGCCGAGGTCGTGGTGGCCTGCTCCGTCGGCGTCCACCTCGACCTGGTGCCGGCGGCCGCCGACGCCCGTCAGGCCCTGGCGCCCGAGGCGCGCCTGCTGCTCGTGGTCCCCGAGCGCGATGCTCACCCCGTCACCCGGGCCCTCGCCGAGCGCCTCGTCACCCCCGCCGAGCTCGTCCCCCTCGCCGGCGACTGGCGCACCTAGGAGCGTCACGGGCCCGACGAGGCGGAGCGGGGTGCTTGTGCCTCCCCGCCTGTTCACGCTCGACCGCCACAGGCCCACCCCGCCCGAGGCAATGGGTCCCGCTCGAGGGCTCTTGAGGCGATGGGTCCCGCCTGCGGGACTGATTCCCTCAGGCGGCCCGATGTGGGACCTATTGCCTCGCCGGAGGGCGGGGTGCGGACGGTGCTCGCCGTCGTCGCGGCCCTTGGCCTTGACCTCGTGCCGCGAGAAGCGCCGCCACGGCCATAGCCTCGCGGGGTGCTGGATCGGCTGCGTGACCTGGAGCGGGAGTACCTCGATGTCGAGGCGAGGCTCGGCGACCCTGCGCTGATCGCCGACCAGACCCGCTACCAGGAGGTGGCGCGGCGCTACAGCGAGCTCAAGCCGATCATCGAGGCGTACCAGCAGCTGGCAGCCCGGCGCGGGGACCTCGAGGCAGCCCGGGAGATGCTGACCGACCTCGACGGCGACGACCGCGAGGAGATGCGCACCGAGGCCACGGAGGCCGAGGCCGACGTCGCCCGGCTCGAGGCCGAGATCCGACTGCTGCTCCTGCCGAAGGATCCGAACGAGGGCAAGAACGTCATCGTCGAGATCCGCGGCGCGGAGGGCGGGGAGGAGGCCAACCTCTTCGCCAGGGACCTCTTCGAGATGTACCAGGGCTACGCCAGCCGCATGGGCTGGAAGCTCGAGGTGCTCGGGTCCGATCCCTCCGACATGGGCGGGTTCAACGAGATCACGTTCCTCCTCAAGGGAGACGGCGTGTGGCCGCACATGCACTTCGAGGGCGGGGTGCACCGGGTCCAGCGGGTCCCCGTCACCGAGAGCCAGGGCCGCATCCACACATCGTCGGCCACGGTGACCGTGCTGCCCGAGGCGGAGGAGGTGGAGGTCGACATCGACCCCAACGACCTCCAGATCGACGTGTACCGCTCGTCGGGGCCGGGCGGGCAGAGCGTGAACACGACCGACTCGGCCGTCCGCATCACCCACAAGCCGACGAAGCTCGTCGTGGCGATGCAGGACGAGAAGAGCCAGATCCAGAACCGGGCCAAGGCCATGCAGGTGCTGCGCGCCCGCCTCCTCAAGCTCGAGCAGGATCGCCAGGCCGCCGAGCTGTCGTCGGAGCGCAGGGAACAGGTGAAGAGCGGTGGCCGCTCGGACAAGATCCGCACGTACAACTTCAAGGAGAACAGGGTCACCGAGCACCGGATCAACCTGACGGTCTACAAGCTCGACAAGGTGCTGGCCGGGGAGCTCGACGACGTGGTGGATTCCCTCATCGCCGACGAGCAGACGCGGCGTCTCGGCGAGTCGGGGTGACCCTGCGCTGGCGCGAGCTGCGCCACGAGAGCATCGAGCGATTGCGCGTTGCCTCCGTGGAGGACCCGGAGCAGGAGGTGCGCTGGATCGTCGAACGGGCCACCGGTCGGACGGCACCCGAGCAGGTGACGGCGCTCGACGAGGCGGTCACCGAGCGCGAGGTCCGCTACGTCGACCAGATGGTGGCTCGCCGGGCGACCGGTGAGCCGCTCCAGTACGTCCTCGGGCGGTGGGGGTTCCGCACGCTCGACCTCTTCGTCGATCGACGGGTGCTGATCCCGCGCCCGGAGACCGAGGTCGTGGCGGGGCTGGCCATCGACGCGGTCACCGGGCTGGGTCGGCCGGCCATCGCCGTCGACCTCGGGACCGGCTCCGGGGCCATCGCGCTGTCACTGGCCGCGGAGTGCTGGCCGCATGTCGAGGTGTGGGCCACCGATCGGTCGGCGGACGCGCTCGAGGTGGCCCGCGCCAACCTGGCCGGGCTCGGTCGCCGTGCGGGCGTCGTGCGCATCGTCGAGGGGGACTGGTTCGACGCCGTGCCCACCGATCTGCGCGGCCGGATCGACGTCGTCGTGTCGAACCCGCCGTACGTCGCCGCCGACGATCCGCTCCCGCCCGCGGTGGCGGATTGGGAGCCACGGGAGGCGCTGGTGCCCGGCTCGACGGGCCTGGAGGCGATCGAGCAGATCGTGACGACCGCGCCCCCATGGTTGCAGGCCAGCGGCGTGCTGGTGGTCGAGATCGGCGAGACGCAGGGGGCCGCGGTCCGCCGCATCGCGCAGCAGGCCGGCTTCGACGATGTCGTGACCCACCCCGACCTCGCGGGCCGCGACCGAGCCGTCGTCGCCCGCCGCTGACCCCAAGCCCCGGAACCTGTGGTCGTGCGTAGCGGTTTTCGGAATTGGCGACCACAGGTTGCGGGGGACGGCCCGCGTTGCCGCAATGTGTGGTCGTGGCTTCCGCTTCTCGGAACGTTCGACCACAAGTTGCGGGGTTGAGCGACCGGGCGACCGTGGCCGGTCGCACCGTCCAGCCGTAGCCTGCGTCGAACCGGCTCGCGTCGTCGACGCGACAGGGAGGGCGTGACCCGATTGGACGCGGACGACCGCAGCGATGGCGACCTCCTCGCCGCAGTCGCGGACGGCGATCGCGCCGCGCTCCGGACGCTCTACGAACGCCACCAGCCGTGGCTCACCGCCCGGCTGCGACGGCGGTGCGCGAACCCGGACCTCGTCGTCGAGGCCGTGCAAGACACGTTCCTGGCCGTCTGGAAGGGCGCGGGCCGATGGAACGGGAGCGGCGAGGTGGCCGCGTGGATGTGGGGCATCGCGATCCGCCAGCTCATCGGCAAGCTACGGCGCAAGCGCGTGATCACGACCGCGTGGCCCGAGGTCGAGGGGCGGGCGTCGATCGACCTCACCACAGCGGAGGACCGTGTGCTGCTCGGTGTCGAGCACGGCGACCTCGCGGGCGCCCTCGATGGGCTGTCGCCCGAGCTCCGCGCCGTGGTCCAGGCCACGGTGCTCGACGGTCTCACCACCCGAGAGGCCGCCCGCCTGCTCGGCATCCCGCCCGGCACCGTGAAGACGCGGATGCTCCGGGCCCGCACCCAGCTCCGAGGAGCGCTCGCATGACCACCTGGCACGCACCCCCTGACGTCCTCCAGCGCTACGCGGGTGGCGCCGTCGACGATGTCACGGCGTGCTCGATCGAGGCCCACCTCGAACGGTGCGCCGTGTGTCGCGGCGCCCTGGCCGACTCCGTCGACCCGATCCTCCTCGAAGCGATCTGGGACGGGGTCGTCGATCGCGTCGACCAGCCCCGCGCCCACCTGATCGAGCGGGTGCTGCGCGGGGTCGGGTTCGATCCAGGCAAGGCGCGGCTGGTGGCCGCCACCCCCGGGTTGCGACTGGCGTGGCTCACGGCGGTCGCGCTGGTGACGGGCCTCGTCGTGGCGGCATGCCAGGCGACAGGGTCTGACGGCATCTTCCTCGCCATCGCACCCCTGCTGCCGCTGGCCGGCGTCGCGGCCGCCTTCGCCCCCGGCGTCGAGCCCGCCGGCGAGGTCGGGGCGGCGACACCCCTGTTCGGGTTCGGCCTCGTCCTTCGTCGGGCCGAGCTCGTCCTGGGCACCTCGTTCGCCATCCTGCTGCTCGGCGCCCTCGCCCTCCCCGGGCTGGAGGCACGCGACGCCGCCTGGGTGCTGCCGGCCCTCGCCCTCTCCTGCACCACCGTCGCCATCGCCGGTCGAGCTCCGGTCGTGCCCGTGGCGTCGGCGCTGGGCGGGGCATGGCTCATCGGTCTCAACCTGCTGGTGCGCGCCGGTGGCAACGGCTCATCTTCGGGACTGGCCGAGTGCGTCGCGTTCACCGCGACCGGCCAGATCCTGCTGGGCCTGGCCGCCGCCGTGGCCATCGTCGCCGTGCGGCTGCGCAACGACCTCGACCTCACCCAACCGGGAGCGTGACCCTGTGGACCCTCGCACCTCTGTCGTCGCCACCGGCCTGACGAAGCGCTTCGGCGCCACCGTGGCCCTGGACGGCATCGATCTCGACCTGCGCACGGGCGTGACCGGGTTGCTCGGTCCGAACGGGGCCGGCAAGACCACCTTGCTGCGGATCCTCGCGACCGTCCTGGCTCCCGACGCCGGGTCGGTGCGCGTGCTCGGCGCCGACCCCTGCGTCGGATCCGGCCGGCTCGAGATCCGCCGCCAGCTCGGCTACGTCCCCCAGGAACCGGGCTTCCACGCCTCGTTCAGCGCCTTCGACTTCGTCGACTACGTCGCGATCCTCAAGGAGATGACGGATCGGCGCAGCCGTCACGACGAGGTGCGCCGGGTGCTCTCCCTCGTCGGGTTGGAGGCCGTGATGCACAAGCGGATCCGCCAGCTGTCGGGCGGCATGCGACGACGGGTCGGCATCGCCCAGGCGCTCCTGGGCGCCCCGGACCTCCTGCTGTTCGACGAGCCGACCGCCGGCCTGGACCCGGAGCAGCGGCTCCGGTTCCGGGAGCTCCTCGGCGCATCTGCCCACGGGTGCACCACGCTGATCTCCACCCACCAGACCGACGACGTGGCGGCGCTGTGCCAACGGGTCATCGTGCTGCTCGGTGGCACGGTGCGCTTCGACGGCACCCCGCGGGCGCTGTCGGAGCTGGCCACGGGCCGGGTGTGGCTCTCGTCGGAGCGCGATCCCGCGGCGCAGCTCGCGTGGATCACCGCCGAGGGACGGGTGCGCCACATCGGCGAGCCACCCGCCGGTGTCGATCTCGTCGAGCCCACGGTCGAGGACGCCTACCTCCTCCTCACCGGAGCCCTGGCCGACGCCACGGCCGCCTGATGGAGCTCGTCCTCCTCCTCGTGCTGGTGGGGATCGTCGCTCTGCTGCGGTCCAAGCTCAGGCGCGACGGTGGCCCGGACGTCGGTTGGTCCTCGAACGGTGGCCCCGTCGGGCTGGGGACGACGTCGCCGGCCGCCGGCATCGAGCGCGGCAACGAGCGGGCGGTGGCCCGCGCGCTCGGTCGCGTCGAGAGCCGCCACCTCGCGGGGAGCTTCTGGTTCGCAGTCGGGATCGCCTTCAGCCTCCTGATCATCGTCCTGTTCGGGTTCGTGTGGGTGGCCGACCTACGGGAGCACTGGGCGGCCGTCTGGATCAACGCGCCGATCCTCGTCTACCCGCTCGTGGGGATGACGATCGTCGCGGTGCACGCGGCGGTCACGCGCGAGCGACGCGACGGCACGGTCGAGCTCTTCGCGTCCTGTCCGGCGCCGGTCAGCGCCCGCACGGGCGGCTACCTGCGCACGGCATGGGTCCCGGTCGTCGCGGTCGTCGCCTTCTTGGCGATGTACGGACTCGCCATCGCATGGCGCAGCCCCGTCTTCGGTCCCATCCCCGTCCGCGCCGCGGGCGACCTGCTGGCCGCGCTCGCCCTCGCCGTGGGGGGCGCGTTCCTCGGGGTCGCCCTCGGCCGCTGGGCGCCCTGGTGGCCGGCTCCGATCGTGGCGGTCGTGCTCATCGCCGTCGTCTCCAGCGAGATCGGCGGGATCGGGGAGCCGGGACACTGGAGCCAGCAGCGGCAGCTCTCCACCTTCCCGCGCTACCCGGACTACGACTCGGTGTTCGCCATCCGCCCGGTGTGGTGGCACCTGGCGTGGTTGATCTCGTTGTGTGCCGCGGTCGCCGTCCTCGCGCTGCTCCACGATCGTCGCGATCGACTGGTGGCCACCGCCGGTGGCGTCAGCCTGGCCGCTCTGCTCATCACCGGCATCGCCACGTCCCGGCCGCTCGACGAGCACGAGGCCGCACGGGTGGCGTCGATGGTCGCCCACCCCGAGCGGCACCAGGACTGCGTCGAGCGCCTCGGCAGCCGGTTCTGCACCTTCGAGGGCTTCACGGACCTCCGGCAGATGTACGTCGACGAGCTCGCGCCGGTCCTGGCTCGCCTGCCCCAGGCGGCTCCCGAGGGCATGGTCGCGCGTCAGGTCTTCTACGAGCGGCTGGAGGAGCTCGACCCGGAGGTGCGGGACCGCTTGCCCGCGACCCTGCCGGTCACCGACGTCGACGTCGACGTCGGCCTCGACTACACGTCGTTCTGGGACGGCTTCGCCGCCGCGCGGATCGCCACCGGCTTGTGGGCCGTCGGCCTTCCCTCCGTCGCGACGTCGACCTCGGAGCTGGAGTCGATCGCGGGGGAGGCGCCGGGCGTGATCGCCCTGTGGATCGCGGCCGGCGGCCTCGACCCGGAGGACGCCCTCGAGTTCGCCTCCGCCCACCCGCTGCAGAACGGCGACGGGTCCTTGGACCCGATCTCGGAGGGGATGGCCTGGCCGGAGCCGTGCGACGCCACCCCGTCGCCCGTCGTGTGGTCACGGCAGGACCTGGCGGCGGCGCGGGCGCTGCTGGCGCTGCCGGAGGCCGAGGTGCGTGAGGTGCTCGACGCCGAGTGGAGCACCTGGACCGACCGGGGCACCACCACCGCCGAGCTCATGGACCGGTTCGGTCTGCCCTCCGTCGGGACCATCGACGAGCCGCCTGCGGGGGTGTGGGAGTGCTCGTACTGAACGCGGACGCCGCCTGGCCGACCCTCCGGTCGCTGCCACCGACCGCCGTCGCGGGCATGGCGCTTGCCGCGGTGCCGGCGGGGATCACCGTGGCCCTCGGGGGGACGAACCTCACGGGCGCCGTCGTGGCCACCGGTGTCGTGACGGGCGCGCTGTGCGGCTTCGCGCTCGACGATCCCGCCGGCGCGCTGCTCGAGGCATCGCCCACCTCCCTGGTCGTTCGCCGCCTGCACCGCCTCGCGTCCCTCCTCGTCGTGGCGGCGGTCGTGGTCGCCGTCGTGGCGTTGCTCGTGGCCCTGGTGCACGACGGCCCGGCCATCTCGCCCTCGCAACGAGCCCGCGAGGGTCTGGCCGCGGCCGGGCTCGCGGTCGCCGCCGCCGCCTGGCTGGCCCGGCGCACCGGCGAGCGCCGGCCTGGCTCGTTCGGTCTGGTGATCGGGCTGCTCGGGCCGGTGGTCCTGTCGGCCCTCGCGCTCCGGGTCAGGGGCCTGCCCATGCTGAGCTCGACGTCGGACGCGACACGCTGGTGGTGGGTCGCGGCCGTCGGGTGGACCTCCGCCGCGTGGTGGTCCCGCGATCCCGCCCGTAGGTAGGTTTGCCCACCGTGCCGGGCGACCTGATCGACGAGGTCGTGGCCGCCCTGGAGGCGGGCGGGGTCGTGGTGCTGCCGACCGACACGGTCTACGGCCTGGTCGCGCGGGCCCGGGACCACGCGGCGACGGCGGCGCTCTTCGCGCTGAAGGGACGCTCGCACGACGTGCCCCTCGCGGTGCTCTGCGCGTCCGTCGACCAGGCCCTGGCCCTCGCCGAGCCGCGTGTCGGACCGGCGGTCGCGGCCATCGCGGCCCGATGGTGGCCCGGGCCGCTCACGCTCGTGCTGCGCCGCCGAGCGGGCGTCGACCTGCACCTCGGCGAGCCGGCTCACACGATCGGCCTGCGGGTTCCCGACCACGACCTCGTGCGGAAGATCGCCGCCCGCGTGGGGCCGCTGGCCGCCACCAGCGCCAACCGGCACGGCGCCCCCGTGGCCGCGACGGCCGCCGCGGTGGCCGCTGCGCTGGGCGACGCGGTCGCCCTCGTCGTCGACGGCGGAACCCTCGGCGAGCACTCGTCGACGGTGGTCGATGCCACGCACTGGCCGTGGGTGGTGCTCCGCGCCGGCCCCATCGCCGGCGACGAGATCCTCGCGGTCGCCACGGCGGCTGGCGGGCCTCGCGGGTAGGTTGGCCCGTGGAGCAACAGAGCAGGGGAGCGCAGCATGACGTCGAAGAACGAGGCGATCCAGGGGACCGTTGACGATCTCCGTCACATCGCTCTGTTCGCGCAGATGTCCGAGCACGAGCTGGAGCGGGTGGCCGCCCTCGGCGAGCCCGTCGATGCCGAGCCGGGTGCCATCCTGATCGACCAGGGCGACGTCGGCGTCGAGTGCTTCCTCGTGCTCGAGGGCGAGGCGGGCATCTTCGCCGGCGGCCACCACGTGGCGACGATCAGCGCCGGTGCGGTGGTGGGCGAGATGGCCCTGATCGGCCACAAGCCCAGGAACGCGACGGTCACGGCCCAGACGCCCATGCGACTGCTCGCCTTCGACATCTCCCACTTCAAGAAGCTCCTCGACGAGATGCCGGTCGCCCAGAAGTACATCTACGACCTGCTCGAGGCGCGTGCCCGGGAGAACAGCGGCCAGTAGGGCCAGTGCTCAGGAGAGGAGCTCGGTCGCCCCGTCTGGGCTGATGCGGGCTCGCCGCCGGGCGACGTCCTCGGTCACGAGCACCTTCAGCGCGTCGGCGTCCGTCGTGGTCCCCAGCGCCCGCCGGCCGTCATCCAACAGGCCGACGACGATGCCCGTCTCGGGGTTGCCGTCACGGTCGTGCATCGCCGTCCAGGTCTCGATCACCACCTCGCCGTCGGGGGCCTCGTCGAGGACGCGGCGGGGGAGGGCGTCGATCTGGGCCTGCGGCTCGGCGTGGCGGAAGCCGGCGACAGGGGGTTCGGTGCAGTACACGCCGAAGGCGTGCTTGGCGAGGTGCCCACCGTTGGCGGTCACGAAGCCGACGGCGCCGGGGTCCTCGCGGAGGCGGCCGGCCATCGTGGCGATCGAGTGCATGACGTAGTTGTTCCAGGGGCCGCCCGCGAACGAGAGCCCACCGGTGACGGTGAGCGGGCGGTCGGTGCCGAGGCCGAGCTCATGGGCCGCGATCTGCACGGCCGAGGGGAAGCAGGAGTAGAGGTCGACGTGAGCGAGGTCATCCACGTCGACGCCCGCCAGAGCCAGGGCCTCACCACCGGCGAGCCGCATGGCGGGAGACGAGCCCAGCTCCTCGCGCGCCGTGAAGTGGTAGGCGTCGTGCGCGTCGGTGCCGCTGTGCGGGAACACCCAGCGGTCGCGAGGGACCCCGAGCGCCTCGGCTCGTTCCGCGGAGCAGAGGATCACCCCAGCACCCTGCTCGACCGCGTTGTTGGAGTTCATCCGCTTCGTGTACGGGAACCCGATCATCCGGTTGTCGGCGGAAGGCGTGCGGATCTCGTCGGGCGTGAGGGCCTTCTGGATCCATGCATCGGGGTTCGTCGCCGCCACCTCGCTGAACCGGGCCCACAGCTCCGAGACCGCCACGAGGTGCTCCTCGAGCCCCCGACCCATCTTGATGCGGTAGGCCTGCTCGAACAGCGGGTACACCTGCACAGGTGCGACCACGCCCCGGGCTTGCTCCCCCGGTGCCCACATGGGCACCTCGTCCATCGCCTGGGTGGCCAATGGCACGTCGTCGCCCTGCACGGTCCAGCCGAGCTCGACGCCCGCGGATCGGGCGCCCATGCGGGTGCGCCAGGCCTCGGCCCCGCCGAGGAGCACGAGGTCGGCGTCACCGGCGAGGATCGCGAGGCAGGACAGGTTGACGAGCGACTGGGGGCTGTTGCCGCCCATCCCCGTGACCGTGGTGGTGCGGGGGTCGGCGCCGACGCGCTGCGCGACCAGGAGGCCGGGGTCGCGGTAGCGCCAGGACAGGAGGCTGACGATGTGGACGGCGTCGGCGCCCGTCAGCGCGGCCGAGCCGGCGCCGCTGTCCTCGGCGGCCCGGCGGAGCGCCTCGGCGATCAGGTCGACGGGCTCGAGCGCCGTCGCCCCCTTGTCGACGCGGTTGCTCAGCTGACCGGCGCCGATCAGCACCGGCGTGCGGGGGTCGACCACGGGTTCCTCCAGCATCCAGGCGAACTTGACTGCGCGGTCAACTCTAGGGAGAGGCGCCGGCGCACCTACAATCCGCCCATCGACGTGCTCCTCCTCTGCACCGCCAACCAGTGCCGTTCGCCCATGGCGGAGGTCCTGCTGCGCGACCACCTCGCCGCCGCCGGCGTCGAGGCCGCCGTCTCGTCGGCCGGGCTGTACGAGACCGGTGCGCCGGCCACTGCCCACGCGGTGTCGGTGATGGCCGATCGCGGGCTCGACCTGAGCGACCACCACAGCCGCCAGCTGGATGCCGACATGCTGGAGCGGGCGGATCTGGTGATCGGCATGGCACGCGCTCACGTGCGCGAGGCCGCCGTCCTCCGCCCCGACTCGCTGAGGAAGACCTTCACGCTCAAGGAGCTGGCGCGCGCGGCCCAGGCGGCCGGGGCACGAGCCACCGACGAGTCGCTGGCCGACTGGCTGGCGCGCGTCGGGCGGTCACGCTCGCGCACCGACCTGGTCGGCGTCGGCTACGACGATCAGCTCGACGTCGACGACCCGGTCGGTCGGAGCCGGCACGAGTACGAGCTCACCGCGGCGCTCCTCGACGAGCTGCTCGGCACCGTGGTGGCGCTCGCGTTCCCCGCCGATGCCCACCGGCAGGAGCGCAGCGCGTGAAGGTGGCGATCGGGGCCGATCACGCCGGCGTCGACCTGAAGGCGCACCTCGTGACGGAGCTGCGGCGGCTGGGACACGAGCCGCTCGATCTGGGCACGCACGGCACCGAGTCGGTCGACTACCCGCCGATCTGCGCCGCCGTCGGGCGCGCGGTGGTGACCGGTCAGGCCGAGCGGGGGATCGTGCTCGGTGGTTCGGGGCAGGGCGAGCAGATCGCCGCCAACAAGGTCCACGGGGTCCGGGCGGCCCTGTGCAACGACTTGTACACGGCCCGACTCAGCCGGGAGCACAACGACGCCAACGTGCTGGCCATGGGGGGCCGCATCGTCGCCGACGGCCTGGCCACCGAGATCCTGGACCTCTGGCTCGCCACCCCGTTCGACGGCGGGCGCCACGAGCGCCGCGTCGCCCAGATCGCCGACATCGAGACGGAGGAGGGCACCGCATGAGCCCCAGTTGGCCCAGCAACCCGAACGACGAGGTGCTCACGCTGATCCAGCGGGAGATCGAGCGCCAGAACACCACGATCCAGCTGATCGCGAGCGAGAACTTCACGTCCCCCGCCGTGCTGCGCGCCACGGGTTCGGTGCTCACGAACAAGTACAGCGAGGGCTACCCGGGCAAGCGCTACTACGGCGGCAACGAGGTCATCGACGAGGTCGAGGACGTGGCGCGGTCCCGCGCCAGGGCCCTCTTCAACGCCCCGCACGCCAACGTGCAGCCGCACGCCGGCGCCAACGCCAACATGGCCGTGTACCTCGCGCTGCTGGACCCAGGCGACACCGTGCTCGGCCTGCGGCTCGACCAGGGTGGGCACCTGACCCACGGCTCGCCGGTGAACGCCAGCGGCAAGCTGTACGACTTCGTCTCCTACGGCGTGACCGCCAGCGACGAGCGCATCGACCTGGACCAGGTGCGCGACGCCGCGCTGGAGCACCGGCCGAAGATCATCGTCACCGGCGCCACGGCGTACCCGCGCATCATCGACCCCGCGCCGTTCCGCGCCATCGCCGACGAGGTGGGTGCCCTGTTCATGTTCGACGCTGCCCACATCGCGGGGCTCATCGCCGGGGGCCAGCACCCGAACCCCATGGACCACGGCGCCGACATCATGACCTTCACCACCCACAAGACGCTGCGGGGCCCCCGTGGCGGTGCGATCCTCTGCACCGCCGAGCTGGCCGACGCCATCGACAAGTCGGTGTTCCCGGGTCTGCAGGGCGGCCCCCTCGACCACGTCGTCGCGGCCAAGGCCCTGGCCTTCGCCGAGGCCGCCACCCCCGAGTTCAAGGAGTACGCCGCCCAGATCGTGCGCAACGCAGCCGCGCTCGCGGAGGCCCTCGCGGGTCACGACCTGCGCCTCGTGTCCGGCGGCACGGACAACCACCTGATGCTCGTCGACCTGCGCAGCTTCGACCCGGACCTGTCCGGCAAGAAGGCGCGGCTCGCGCTCGACAAGGCCGGCATCAGCCTCAACGAGAACACGGTGCCGGACGACCCGCGGCCCCCCTACATCACCTCGGGGCTGCGGATCGGCACGCCCGCGGTCACCACCCAGGGCATGGGGGAGCCGGAGATGGCCACGATCGCATCGCTCATCCACCGCGTGCTGGTCGGGCGCGACGACGCCGACGAGATCGCCGCGGTCAGGGACGACGTCGTCGCGCTCTGCTCGAAGTACGCGCCCTACCCGAGCGAGGTCTAGTCCGAGGGTGCGCGACTACCTCGGGGAGTTCCTCCCCGTCATCGGAGCCGCCGCGCTCGTCACGCTGCTGACCACACCGGTGTTCCGACGGCTGTCGTTCCAGGTGGGGGCCGTCGTGGCACCGGACGAGCGGCGGGTGCACTCGAGGCCGACGCCGATCCTCGGTGGCGCCGCCATCCTCATCGGCTTCCTCGCCGGGATGTTCGTGGGCTGGCGGGACGACACGTTCAGCGCCGTCTTCACGGCCAGCACCGTGCCGGCGGGCGTCGTCCTCGGCGCCATCATCATCTTCGGGGTGGGTCAGCTCGACGACCTCCGCGAGGTCTCGCCGCCCGCCAAGATCGCGGGCACCGTCCTCGCGGGCAGCGTCCTCTCGATCGCGGGCGTGAGCATCCTCTTCTTCCGCATCCCGTTCGCGGGCCTCGTGTCCCTGTCGCCGGACATGTCAGCGCTGCTCACCGTCCTGTGGGTCATCGGGATGTCGACCGCCATCAACTACGTCGACGGCCTCGACGGGCTGGCGGCGGGGATCGTCGGCATCGCCGCCGCCGCGCTCCTCCTCTACTGCGAGCGGTTGGACGGCGCGGCCGCCATCGGTCCCGAGAACGCCGGCCCCCTCATCGCCGCCGCGACCCTCGGCGCGTGCATCGGCTTCCTGCCGCACAACTTCCACCCCGCCAAGATCTTCATGGGCGACGCCGGCGCGCTGCTCCTCGGGCTGCTGATGGCGGCCGCCACGATCACGGTCGGCGGCAACACCGACACGCCGTTCTCCGGCCAGACCTTCTTCTTCTTCGCTCCGCTGTTCATCCCGCTCGTGATCCTCGGTGTGCCCATCGTCGACACGGCGTTCTCGATCGTTCGCCGGGCCCGCCGGGGCGGCAACGTCACGGTGGCGGACAAGGACCACCTGCACCACCGCCTCATGCGGCTCGGACACGGGCAGCGTCGCAGCGTGCTCATCCTCTGGACCTGGACCATCCTGCTGTCGGCCATCGTCCTGTACCCCACGTACAACCGGGGGCGCGGCGACCTGTACGTGCCGATGGCGATCGCCGCCGCCGCCCTCGTGCTGTACACGATGTTCGGACCGGGCGTCCGCTCGAGGCGCGACAGCGAGCCCTGAGCGGGTGCCAGGGCACCGGCCTGACGCCCTCGCAAGACAGGTTCGCGAGGCTTCGAACTCTCGGTCGCGAGTCCGCTAAGGTGCCCCGCTGGCCCAGCAGCGGGATGGATTTGCCCGCCCCACGCTCCGGGTTCTAGATTGCGAACAGTTTCACAAGCGCCCGTCACGAGGCGGGCTCGAGGGTCCTGAGGTCCGGAACAACGGTGTTCGATCTCTCCACCAAGCGTGAGCTCAACAACGGCTTCGGCAACGCGCTGGCGACCGCGGTCGAGCTGGCCGTCACCCCCGCGATCTTTGCGTGGCTCGGGTGGAAGCTCGACGGCTGGGTCGGCACGTCGCCGCTCTTCCTCATCGTGTTCTTCCTCTTCACCTTCGGCTACGTCGTGTGGCGCCAGGTAGCCATCTACGAGGCCCGGATGAGCCGCCAGGAGCACGAGCTCCTCAGGCCCAAGCAAGAGGGGAGCGGCCAGTGACCGCCGTCGACCGCCAGGCACCAGTGCCGCCCGCGCCCGAGGTGGAGCGCGAGCTCGCATTCGACATGCTCAAGCGGGGCGTCTGGTTCGCGCCGGCCATCCTCCTGGTGGCCACGATGATCTGGGGCACGGACGGCGCCGCGTCGGCGGCAGTGGCCATCGCCGTGGTCACCGTGAACCTGGTCCTGGCCGCCGTCTCCCTCTCGTGGGCGGCCAAGGTGTCGCTCACCGCGATCATGGCGGTGGCGCTCGGCGGCTTCGCCCTACGGATGGGCCTTGTGACCGCGGTGCTCTTCTCGGTCCGTGATGCCAGCTGGGTCAACATGATGGCGCTCGCCATCACGGTGCTCGTCACCCATCTCGGGCTCCTCTTCTGGGAGCTCCGCTACGTGTCCGCGTCGCTCGCCTTCCCTGGCCTCAAGCCCACCTCTGACAAGGAGGCTGTCATCTCGTGATCATCGGGTTGGAGTTCCCGCCCATCTCCCACGTCGTGGAGTGGCCCACCCTCTTCGGTGACGGTGCCGTTTGCCGTGAACAAGGTCGTCATCCTCATGTGGGTGTCGGTCGTCATCGCCTTCAGCATCATGTACGTGGGTGGCCGCAAGAAGGCGCTCGTCCCGACGGGCGTGCAGAACCTCGCCGAGTCAGCGGTCGGCTTCATCGAGGACGGCATCGTGCTCGAGACGATCGGTCCCGACGGGCTCAAGTACACGCCGTTCCTGTTCACGCTGTTCACGTTCGTGCTCACGTGCAACTTCTGGGGCCTCATCCCCGGCGTGCAGATGCCGGTCAATGCCCGCATCGCGCTGCCCATCTTCCTCGCCCTCGTCGTGTACGTGCTGTACCACTACGTCGGAATCCGCAGCCAGGGGCCCTGGGGCTACCTGAAGTCGATCATGTTCATGCCTGGCGTCCCCAAGGCCATGTACATCCTGCTGACGCCCATCGAGCTGGTGACGAAGTTCATCTCCCAGCCGCTCAGCATGGCCGTCCGGCTCTTCGCCAACATGCTCGCCGGCCACCTGCTCCTCGTGAGCTTTGCGGTGATCACCGCCGCTGTCTTCACGCTGGGCCCCGTGGTGGCGATCTTCCCGTTCTCGTTCGGCCTGCTCGTTTTCCTGAGCACGTTCGAGGTCCTGGTGGCCTTCCTCCAGGCGTACATCTTCACCATCCTCGCTGCCGTGTACATCGCCAGCGCCATGCATCCCGAGCACTAAGAGAAAGAACCAAGGAGAACCAACCGTGCTGCACTTCCTCGCACAGCAGGACCCGGGCGAGCTCGAGGCCGGCCTCACCGCCGTCGGCCGAGGCATCGTCTACGGCGGCGCCGCCATCGGCCCCGGCATCGGCATCGGCCTCGTGGTGGGCAACGCCATCACGGCCATGGCCCGCCAGCCCGAGGCGGCCGGCATGGTGCGAACCACCATGTTCCTCGGCATCGCCTTCACCGAAGCCCTCGCCCTGTTCGGCTTCGTTCTCGCGTTCATCATCTCGGGCTGAGGAGGCCAACCGTGCGCAACCGCACACGCACACTGCTCGCGAGCACGATGCTCGCCGTGGGCCTCGTCGCCTTCGCGCCCCACGCCTCCGCACAGGAGGAAGGTGACGGAGTCGACCAGGAGGAGATCACCCACGAAGCGGAGACGCTCGCCGAGGAGAACGGCGCCACCGAAGCCGACGTGGAGTGCATCCCGATCCTCGTCGAGGGCGGCTCGGTCGACGACTGCCACGAGGCACCCAGCCCGATCCTCCCGGCCACCGATGAGCTCGTCTGGGGCACGATCTCCTTCGTCCTGCTCTTCCTCCTCATGCGCAAGTTCGCCTACCCCGCGATCAAGGAGGGCATGAACGCCCGCACCGAGCGCATCCGTGCCGACCTCGACGCGGCGGAGACCGCCAAGTCCGAGGCCGTGGGCGTGCTGGACGGGTACAAGTCCCAGCTGGCGGACGCCAGGGCGGAGTCGGCTCGGATCATCGAGGAAGCCCGTCAGGCTGCCGACGCGCTGAAGAAGGACCAGGAGGCCCGTCTCCAGACGGAGCTGGCCGAGGCCCGGGCCCGCGCCGCAGCCGACATCGAGGCCGCCAAGGCCCAGGCCACCGCCGACCTCCGGGGCGAGCTCGCCACGCTGGCCGTGGGCGCGGCGTCGGCGGTCGTCAACAAGAACCTCGACCCGGCTGCTCAGACGCAGCTCATCGAGGACTACATCAACCAGGTCGGCACACGATGACGGACGGCCGCTCGCACGCCTACGCCGAGGCACTGCTCGCGGTCGCCCGTTCCGAGGGCAGCCTGGCGGAGGTCGAGGACGAGCTGTTCCGGTTCGCCCGGCTGCTCGAGGCCAACGACGACCTGCGCACCACCCTCACCGACGCCAACCTCCCCGTGAGCCGGCGTCAGCAGATCGTCGAGGACCTGCTCGGCGGTCGAGCCAACTCCACCACCACCGCGCTGGTGTCGATGGTGGTCGGAACGGGTCGCTCGCGCGACCTGCCGGCGATCATCGACGAGCTCGTGAGGCTCAGCGCCGCGGAGGGCAACAAGGAGGTCGCCGAGGTCCGCTCGGCGGTCGACCTCACCGACGACCAGAAGCAGCGCCTGGCCGCCGCCCTCGAGGCCAAGACCGGCAAGAAGGTGGAGCTGAAGGTGATCATCGACCCGACGGTGCTCGGCGGGCTCGTCGCCCAGGTGGGCGACACGGTGATCGACGGCTCGATCAAGACACGCCTGCAGCAGCTCAAGACCGCGTTCTGATAGCTCGCCGGCACAGCACTTCAGCCAGAAGCACGCACACGACACGAAGGAACCCACGAAGATGGCAGAGCTGACCATCAACACCGCTGACATCGCCGCAGCGCTCCAGAAGAACCTCGAGGGGTTCACGCCCGACATGGAGGCCGCGCAGGTCGGTCGCGTGATCGAGGTGGGCGACGGCATCGCGACCGTCTCCGGCCTGCCGGGTGTGGGCGTGAACGAGCTGCTCGAGTTCGAGGGCGGCATCCGCGGCCTGGCCCTCAACCTCGACGAGGAGTCGATCGGTGCCGTGATCCTCGGTGACGGCGGCTCCGTCCGAGAGGGCACCGCCGTGAAGGCGACCGCCCAGATCCTCTCGGTGCCCGTCGGTGACGGCCTGCTCGGCCGCGTCGTCGACGCCCTCGGCATCCCGGTCGACGGCAAGGGCCCGCTGACCAACGTCCAGGACCGCCGCATGGAGATCCAGGCGCCCGGCATCATCGGCCGCAAGCCGGTGCACGAGCCCCTCCAGACGGGCATCAAGGCGATCGACGCGATGACGCCGATCGGGCGGGGTCAGCGCGAGCTGATCATCGGCGACCGCAAGACCGGCAAGACCACCGTGGCCATCGACACGATCATCAACCAGCGCGGCCTCGGCGTGAAGTGCGTGTACGTGGCGGTCGGGCTCAAGGAGTCGACGGTCGCCAACACGGTGGCCACGCTGGCCCAGTACGGCGCCATGGACTACACGGTCGTGGTCGTGGCCGGTGCGTCCGATCCGGCGCCCTTCAAGTACCTCGCCCCCTACGCCGGCTGCGCCATGGGCCAGCACTGGATGGAGAACGGCGAGCACGGCCTCATCGTCTACGACGACCTGTCCAAGCAGGCCGAGGCCTACCGCCAGGTGTCGCTGCTGCTCCGCCGGCCCCCGGGCCGTGAGGCGTACCCCGGTGACGTCTTCTACCTGCACAGCCGGCTGCTCGAGCGGGCCGCCAAGCTGTCGGACGCGAACGGCGCCGGGTCGCTCACCGCCCTGCCGATCATCGAGACGAAGGCCGGCGACATCTCGGCCTACATCCCCACCAACGTGATCTCGATCACCGACGGCCAGGTCTTCCTCCAGGACGACCTGTTCAAGTCCGGCGTCCGGCCGGCCTTCGACACCGGCCAGTCCGTGTCCCGGGTGGGCGGTGCCGCGCAGATCAAGGCCATGAAGAAGGCCGTCGGCACGCTCAAGGGCGACCTGTCCCAGTTCCGTGAGCTCGAGGCGTTCGCTGCCTTCGGCTCCGAGCTCGACAAGGTGTCCCAGGCCGCCCTCGACCGTGGCTACCGGCTCGTCGAGCTGCTCAAGCAGCCGCTCAACAGCCCGATGCCGGTCGAGGAGCAGGTGGTGTCCCTGTACGCCGCCACCAACGGCTACCTCGACGCCGTGCCGGTGGAGGACGTCACCCGCTTCGAGCAGGAGCTGCTCGAGTGGTTCCGCGCTCGCCATGGCGGGATCCTCGAGGGCATCAAGTCGTCCGGCGACATCGCCGACGTCGACGCCTTCGAGGTGGCCCTCAAGGGCTTCGCCGACCAGTTCCTGCCGTCTGACGGGTCCAGCGCCCTCGTCGAGCCCACCGTCCCCGCCGTCGTCGCCGCCGATGCGGTGCTCGAGGGCGAGGACGACGGAGAGGCCGAGGTCTAGCCCATGGCTGGTGGTGCCGAGCGGGTCCTGCGCCGACGCATCAAGTCGGTGCAGTCGACCAAGAAGATCACCAAGGCGATGGAGCTCATCGCCGCCAGCCGGATCCTCAAGGCCCAGCAGCGGGTGAACGCGGCGCGGCCCTACAGCGAGCAGATCACCGAGGTGATCCGCAACCTGGCGGCGGCCGGCGCCGGCAAGGGCTCCGCCCTGCTGGAGCAGCGCGAGGAGATCCGCACGGTGGCCTTCGTGGCCGTCGCGGGCGACCGCGGGCTGTGCGGTGGCTACAACACCACCGTCATCCGCACCGTCGAGCGCGAGATGGCGCGCCTGCAGGCCGAGGGCAAGCAGACCCGCCTCATCACCGTCGGCAAGAAGGCCACCGGCTACTTCCGCTTCCGCGGCTTCGCGATCGACGAGAGCTTCGTCGGCTTCTCCGACGAGCCCACCTACGACGACGCCCGCACGGTCGCCGAGGCGATCGTGCGACGCTTCGAGGAGGGCGAGTACGACGCCGTGGAGATCTGCTACACGCAGTTCATCTCCGCCGGCGTGCAGCGCGTGCTGCTGAAGCGCTTCGTGCCGATCGAGACCGACATCCTCGACGCGGCCGAGCAGCCCGGCGGGCTCACGGCCGACTACGAGTTCGAGCCCGGGCCCGGCGAGATCCTCGACCGCCTCCTGCCGCGCTATGCGGAGGCCCGTCTCTACGCCGCCCTCCTCGAGGGCTCCGCCTCCTTCTTCGCCGCCCAGCAGCGAGCCATGAAGTCCGCCACCGACAACGCCGAGGAGCTCATCACGAAGCTGAGCCGCGTGATGAACCGGGCCCGCCAGGACTCCATCACCACCGAGATCATGGAGATCGTCAGCGGCGCCGAGGCCCTGCGCTCCGGCCAGACCAACGGCGCTGACCTGCTCGCCGACAAAGCCCTCAACGTGGTCGACCTCGCCGGCCACCACCCCCTCGACCGCCCCGCCTGATTCGGAGAACTGACATGACCGTGACCGACAGCCAGCCCACCTTGAAGGACGGCCGCGTCGTCGCCATCGCCGGCCCGGTGATCGACGTCGAGTTCCCGCCCGACGCCGTGCCCCAGATCAACACGATGCTCGCCTTCGACATCACGATCGACGGCAAGCCGAACCCGGTGAAGGCTGAGGTGGCCCAGCAGATCGGCGACGCGCGCGTCCGCGCCATCTGCCTCAAGCCCACCGACGGCCTGGTGCGGGGCACGAAGGTGGAGAACACCGGCCACGGCATGCAGATGCCCGTCGGCGACGCCGTGCTCGGTCACGTCGTGAACGTGATCGGTGAGCCGCTCGACGTGCCGGAGCTCGACGCCAGCAAGATCGAGGACCACTGGGACATCCACCGCCACGCCCCGGACTTCGACACGCTCGAGCCGCAGAAGATCGTCTTCCCGACGGGCATCAAGGTCATCGACCTCCTCACGCCCTACCTCCAGGGCGGCAAGATCGGCCTGTTCGGTGGTGCGGGCGTGGGCAAGACCGTGCTCATCACCGAGATGATCAACCGGGTCGCGTCGCAGTTCGGCGGCGTGTCGGTGTTCGCCGGCGTCGGCGAGCGCACCCGTGAGGGCACCGACCTCTTCCTCGAGATGGGCGAGACGATCATGGGTGACGGCGTCACCCGGGTCCTCGACAAGGCCGCGCTCGTGTTCGGCCAGATGGACGAGCCGCCCGGCGTGCGCCTGCGGGTCGCCCTGTCCGCCCTGACGATCGCCGAGTACTTCCGTGACGTGAAGAACCAGGACGTGCTCCTGTTCGTCGACAACGTCTTCCGCTTCGTGCAGGCCGGCTCCGAGGTGTCCACGCTCCTCGGCCGCATGCCGTCGGCGGTGGGCTACCAGCCCACCCTCGCCGACGAGATGGGCGAGCTGCAGGAGCGGATCACCTCCACCCGCGGTCGGTCCATCACGTCGCTGCAGGCCGTCTACGTGCCCGCCGACGACTACACGGACCCGGCGCCGTTCACCACCTTCACGCACCTCGACGCGACCACCGAGCTCTCCCGTGACATCGCCGCCCTCGGCATCTACCCCGCGGTGGACCCACTGGCCTCCACCTCCACGATCCTCGCCCCGGAGATCGTCGGTGAGCGCCACTACAACGTGGCCCGCCGCGTGCAGGAGATCCTCCAGCGCTACAAGGAGCTGCAGGACATCATCGCCATCCTCGGGCTCGACGAGCTCTCCGAGGAGGACCGCATCACGGTGGCTCGGGCCCGCAAGATCCAGCGGTTCCTCTCGCAGCCGATGTTCGTGGCCAAGAACTTCACCGGCCTCGACGGCGTGTTCACCCCGGTCGAGGAGACGGTCGACAGCTTCGAGCAGCTCGTCAACGGTGACCTCGACGACATGCCCGAGCAGGCCTTCCTGAACGTCGGCGGCGCCGACTCCGTCCGCGCCAAGGCCGCCGAGCTGCTGAAGTAGCCATGACGCTCCACGTCGAAGTCGTGTCGCCCGAGCGCATCCTCTGGACGGGGGATGCCGACCGGGTGATCGCGCGCACGATCGGCGGGGGCGAGATCGCCTTCCTGACCGGTCACGCTCCGTTCGTCGGGGCGCTCGACATCGGCACCGTGCGCGTGCACCAGGAGGATGGCACCGACGAGACCGTCGCCGTCCACGGCGGCTTCGTCGAGGTCAGTCACGATCGCGTCACGGTCCTGTCGGACGTGGCCGAGGTGGCCAGCCAGATCGACCTCGAGCGCGCCCGGGCCGCCCAGGAGCGGGCCGAGTCCCACCTGCGCACCGAGCACAACGCCGAGGTCGAGGCCGCCCTGCGGCGCGCCCGGGTCCGCATCGAGGCGGCCACGGGCAGCGTCGTGGCCTCCCACTAGTCCGGCACTAGCCTGCCCCGATGGCTCGACAGCGGCTGGGCGTCGTCCTGCTGGTGCCCCATCCCATCGCCACCCAGGTCGACGGCATCCGGCGTGCGCTCGGCGACGGCGCGCTCGTGCGGATCGAACCGCACATCACGCTCGTGCCGCCGGTGAACGTGGCCGAGCGGGATCTCCCGCAGGCGTTCTCGATCGTGCGGGCGGCCGCCGCCACCGTGCCGCCGCTGGCCCTGCGCATCGGTCCCGTCGCCACGTTCGCGCCCGTGAACCCGGTGGCCTACCTGCAGGTCGGCGGCGAGGGCCAGGTGCTCGACGCGCTCGAACGGCTCCGCACCGCCTGCCTGCAGGGTCCCCTCGACCGCGTGCCGGACCTCGACTTCGTCCCCCACGTGACCGTCGCCGACGCCCTCGCGCCCGATCGCCTCGAGCAGGTGGCTTCGGTGCTGTCGGACTTCTCGGCCGAGGTCACCTTCGACCGGGTGCACGTGCTGGCCGAGCTCCCGGGGCGCGTGTGGAGCCCGGTGGCCGATGCGGTGCTGGGCGAACGTCCCGCCACCGTCGGTCGGGGCAGCCTGCCGCTCGACCTCGTGACGTCGGGCCGCCCGGACGTGGAGGCCGCGGCCCTGCTGTCGTTCGAGGAGGACACTGCGGGCAGGCCCTTCGCCGTGACGGCCTATCGCGGCGACCAGGTGGTCGCCGCCGCCTGGGGTTGGTCCGCTCGGGGGGCGCTCGAGCTCGCCGACCTCGTCGTTGCCATCGAGCATCGAGGGCAGGGGATCGGACGGCACGTGGTCGCCGCGGTCGAAGCCATCGCCGCCAGGCGCGGGTGCGAGGTGGTCGGCACGACGGCGCCGGCGCAGGGTGCCGCCGCCGCGCTGCTCGCGGCCGCGGGCTTCCGGATGCGCTCTGCGGAGGGCGATCCGGCCGGGCCCCGCCGGTGGGAGCACCCCATCGCGGCGGGTGGGCCCGAGGCTGGCGGGTGACGGAGGCCGTCGCCCCTTCCTGGCGCGCCCGACCCGGCCCCGTGGTGGGCGCGTGCGTGGTCGTCTACCTGCCGTTCGTCCTGCTCGGCTACGGCACCGACCTCGACGTCGCCAACGTGCTGCGGGCCGGCCGGTCATGGGTCGACGACGGCGTCTACCAGATGTCCCGTGGCCCCGGTGCCGTCGTCCACGAGCTCAGCGTCGGCGTGCTCGACCGCGTGGGTGGCTCGGTGCTCGTCAACCTCGCCAGCGTGGGCTTCGCCGCGCTGGCCCTGTGGAGCGTGCACACGCTCGTGCGCCGCGACGGTGGGCGGTGGCCCGAGTGGTCCGTCCTCGTGCTGGCGAGCAACCCGTGGTTCTGGATCGCCGCCACGTCGCTCGGCGACTTCGTGTGGGCGCTGGGCCTCGTGCTGGCGGGGGCCGTCCTCGCCTCGCGGGACCGGCGGCTCGTGGCGGGCGTGCTGTTCGGGCTGGCCATCGGTTGCCGGGCGTCATCGGTGTTGCTGGTGCTCGCCTGGTTCGCGGCCGAGCTGTCGGGGGAGGCGGGCTGGCGAACCCGGCGGCGCGAGGTCGTCGCGGCGGCGGCCGTGGCCCTCGTGGTCGGCATCGTGTGCTTCATCCCGCCCTGGTTGGACGCGGGCCGGACGTTCGGCTTCATCGAGAACGAGCTCGAGTTCGTCGGCGGCGGCGTGCACCTGGGGCGCTGGGCGGTCAAGAACCTGGCGGTGGTTGGGCCGCTCGCCGGCATCGTCCTGCTCCTCGGGGTCCCGAAGCTGATCGGTGCGCTGAAGCGCGGGCCGGCGTCGACCATCGTGCGCTTCTCGGTGTTCGCCATCGTCGTGACCGAGCTCCTCTTCTTCCGCTTCCCCTTCAAGCCGCTGCACCTCCTGCCGGTGGTGGCCGCGCTGGCGCTGCTCGTCGGAGCCTCGCCGCTGGCCACGCAGCGGTGGCTGGCCGCGCTGGTCGTCGCCCAGCTCGTCGGTGGCCTGGTGAGCCTGACCTTCGCCTCGCCCGACACACCGGATGCGGCCCGGTCGGGCCGCATCGACGTGAGCGTGACGGCCGGTCCGCTGCTCACCGACGTCCGCTGCCGCTTCGACGATCGTGAGCTCGGCCCCTGGCCGGACCCCGCCAGCGACGCGGCCACGGCGCGCGCCGGCGCCAACGCCGACTGCCAGAACAAGACCTGGCGCGGCGACTGACCCGCCGCTACGTTCCGGTTCGTGACGCTCAGGGGGGTCACGCTCGGCACGGTGCTGGCAGTCGCCGTCGCGTCCTGCAGCGGTGGTGATGACCCCGAGGCCGCCTCGACGACGATCGCCGAGCCCACCTCCACCACCACCACGGCCCCCGAGCGCCAGGCCAGCACCACCACGACCGCCTTCGACCCCGCCACCGTGGAGGGCGAGGTGGAAGCCGCCTACCTGAGGAGCTGGGACGTCTACGCCGACGCCGTCTACGACCTAGAGCTGGACGAAGCCGCCCTCGCCGAGGTCTACGCGGACGACGCACCTGAGCACCTGCATCGACGAGATCGAGCGACCGCGTCGCAGACGACCGCCCTGCGCTACGTCCAGGTCGACCACGACTACGAGATCGACGGTTGCTGGACCCGTCCACTGCCTCGTGATCGACATCGTATCAGGAATCACCAGGTGCTGATTGATCCGTCACTACGAAGGAGCCAATTGAGGACGACCCGAACGAGCTCGTGCTCGTGCAACTTCCAGATGACGCTCATCGAGGGTGTGTGGAAGGTCACGCTGATCCAGCGAGGTCGGCGTCATGAAGCGCTGCTCGCGGTCGCTCCTCGTGGCTCGTCGTGGCTGCTCCAGGCGACGAGCCAGACGCGGACGAGGGACGCGATGTCACCGAACGAGAGGCCCAGACCGTGGAGGGGGCTGTTCGGGTGACCATCATCCGGACGGGGGGCGAGGAGATCGTGGGGGCTGTGCGTGGGGGGCGGGCTGGGGTGCGGCAGGGGTGTGCGTGGTCGCTCGTGTACGCGCCGGAGCTCGAGGATGCGCCGTACGGCATCTCGCCGGGTCCCAAGCCGCACCCGGACGCGCAGTTCGCCCTGCTGCTCTGCAACGGGACGATCGTGCAGCCGATCTGGGTCGCCCCGGACGACATCATCGACCTCGACGGGCTCGCGCGGGACGAGGCGCAGCGGTACATCGAGGACGTGCTGGTGCCGGTCATCGGCATCGGCGTGAACCCGGCGGCCCGCGGGCTCGTCGGGCTCGACTCGTGGTTCTGGGTCGAGGGCTTCGACGGCGCCGCCACGGCACCGCCGATCACCGCGTTCGGGCTCACCATCGAGGTCCGCATGTCGTCAGGGTCGGTGACCTGGGACTTCGGCGACGGCGAGTCGATCGCGGGTGATCTCGGCCGGGCCTACCCGGCCGAGTCGACCGTCCAGCACGTCCACCAGCGCGACGGCACGTTCACGATCACCGCCACCATCGATCTCGTGCCCGAGTACCGCGTCGGCGGCGGCCCCTGGCTCGTCCTCCCGGACCTCGAGGCCACCGCCACCGCCCAGCACGACGTCGAAGAACGCCAAGCCGTCATCACCAACGCCTAGGCGGGTCAACCCCAAGGGCGCGACGAGGCGGCGGATCGACCACGAAGGCGGGAGCCGCGTCGTGCGGGAATGCACCTCGATGGTGGACCAGCGCACGACGCCCGCCGGCCGCCCAGCGCAGCTGTCACCACGACGCTGTGCATGTCGAGTCCGGCCAGGACGGCCCTGTGGTCGTGGCGGCGTTGTAGCGACAACCACACGGGGTGAGGCCGACCACGGTCTGCGGTTGTCGCTACAACGCTGTCGCGATCGACGTGCGGCAGCAGCGAGCCGGACGACCGGGACGGAGGCGTGGAGGTCGCCGAGCACAGCGCTCCGCCTCGCCGCGGCCTTGACCTTGGCGGAGGGGGCTAGTCGAAGTCGATGGAGGCGTAGGCCTTGAGCTTGGAGATCTGGTGGCGGGCGTTGACCTGGCGGACGGTGCCGGACTTGGACCGCATCACGAGCGACTGGGTGGACGCGCCGCGGCTGTCGTAGTGGACGCCCTTGAGCAGCTCGCCGTCGGTGATGCCCGTGGCCGAGAAGAAGCAGTTGTCGCCGGCGACGAGGTCGTCGGTCATCAGCACCTGGGCCAGGTCGTAGCCCGCCGCGACGGCCGCGGCCCGCTCCTCGTCGTTCCGTGGCCACAGCCGACCCTGCTGCTCGCCGCCCATGCACTTCAGGGCCGCGGCGGTGATGACGCCTTCGGGCGTGCCGCCGATGCCGAGGAGGATGTCGGCGCCGGAGTCGGGCCACGCAGTGGAGATGGCGCCGGCCACGTCGCCGTCCGGGATCAGCCGGACGCGCGCGCCGGTGGCCCGGACCTCGGCGATGAGCTCCTCGTGGCGGGGGCGATCGAGGATGACGGCGGTGACGTCGCGCACGCTCTCGCCCTTGGCCTCGGCGACCGCGTGGACGTTCTCCGTGGCCGACCTCGTGATGTCGATCACGCCGACGCACTCCGGGCCGACGGCGATCTTCTCCATGTAGACGCACGGCCCGGGGTCGAACATCGTGCCCCGCTCCGACACGGCGATCACCGAGATGGCGCCGCCGCGCCCGAGGGCGGTGAGGGTGGTGCCGTCGATCGGATCGACGGCGATGTCGGTGAGCATGGGCGAGCCGTCGCCGATGCGCTCGCCGTTGAACAGCATCGGCGCCTCGTCCTTCTCGCCTTCCCCGATGATGACGATGCCGTCCATCGGGACCGTGTCGAGCACGACCCGCATGGCGTCGACAGCGGCGCCGTCGGCGCCGTTCTTGTCGCCCCGCCCCATCCATCGGCTCGCGGCGAGCGCGGCAGCCTCTGTGGTGCGCACGAGCTCCAGCGCGAGGTTCCGGTCGGGCCGCTGCTTCTCCGTCATGGGCCCGAGGGTAGTTGCTGGGTCGCACGCGGCCGCCAGGCGACCCATGCCGCGCGAGGCTGTGGCGATGGGCCTGCTGACGCCACGCGGTGAGGAAGACGACGAGCAGGGCGACATCACCATCGCCGGGCTCGACGACCTGGACGGCGACGGCGACGACGAGATCGTGTACGAGCTCGACGAGTGGAGCGAAGCCGACCGCAGGTTGCTGCGCGATCGCCTCGAGACGCTCGGCGCCCCGCACTCGTGGGACGGCACCACGCTGGTCATCGCGAGCAACGATGAGGCCTGGGTGGAGCGGATCATGGACCAGGTCGAAGAGGACCTCTCGACGGTCGTGGGTGAGGAGGAGGACGACGAGCAGGTCGCGTACGACCTGACCGACTGGGACGACGACAGCTGCGTCGCTCTGCTCGACGTGCTCTCCGCCGAGGCCATCCCGTACGGCCTCGACGGCGACGAGCTGTTCGTCCAGAGCGAGGACGAGGCGCGCGTCGACGAGATCCTCGCCGCCATCACGACGCCGGGTGCCACGCTCACGCTCGGCGGGCCGGCCAGCTTCGACGCCATGAGCGACCTGTTCATCGCGGCGGACGTGCTGAGCCATGACCCCGACGACGGGAGCGCGACGGCGTCACTCGTCGGAGGCGCCCGCGCCGCCGCGGGGGCCAGCGCCCCCTACGGCCTCGAGCCCGGGTGGTGGGACGGCGTGGTCGCCCGCGCCGGTGCGCTCGCCGATCTCCTCGAGTCGCCGACCCCCGACGACGACCAGGTGATCGACCTCGCGGCAGCGCTCCGCAACGAGCTGCGCCCCTTCATCTGACCGGTAGCGTGACCGGGTGATCCTGGCCGAGCTCGAGGTCTTCCACTCGCGCCCCATCGCGCCCACCCGGCGGGTTGCGCTCGGTCGCAGCAACCTCCCCGTCACGCCCGCGCCCGGGTTCGGCGGGCTCCTGCTCGGTGGCATCGTGGCCGGCCACATGGAGGAGCTCGACCCCGACCTCTTCGACGACCTCCACCGCCTCACCCTGCAGCTCCAGGAGGGCATGCGGGTGCCGCAGCCCCGCCTGCGCCATCGGTTCCAGCAGGATCGCATCGGGCTGACGCGGAGCGTCCACCGGCTGGTGGGGGAGGGTGAGGACCTCGCCTTCGAGCTGGCGGACAAGGGCGCCGCGGCGCAGCACATCCTCGCCGCCGTCTACGCCGCGGGGGAGCTGCCGATCACGGCCCGGGCCCGCGTCATGGACACCATCCGCAAGGGCATGCGCTGGACCGGTCCGCTCGACAACGTCTTCGTCACCCACCTGTCCGGGCTCGACCGCGGACGTGACTGGTCCACCGCGGCGTTCCGCGACCCGGTGCAGTGGGCGCTCGGCGTGCTGGGTCTCACCGACGGCGCGAGCGTCGCGGTCCCGGATCGCGACGACATCCAACGCCAGTTCCGCGACCTGCTGCGGGTGGCACACCCCGACCATGGTGGGTCCATCGACAGCGCCGCCCAGCGCATCGCCGACCTCACGGAGGCCCGTCGGATCCTGCTGGCGTCATGACCCCCCGCCGGCGCGCCGCCTCGCCCGGCGCCCTCCTGCTGTTCCCGGGCGCGGGGAGCGCCGCGAGCCATCCGAGCCTCGTCGCCATCGAGGAGGCGCTGTCGCCGATGCCGGTCGCCCGGGCGGACTTCCCCTATCGGCGCGAGGGTCGGCGGGCGCCGGACCGGGCCCCGAAGCTGCTGGCCTGCGTGGTCGAGGAGGCAGGCCTCCTGGCGGCGCGCGCCGGCGTCGAGCCGGCTCGCATCCTGCTGGGTGGCCGTTCGATGGGCGGGCGGATGTGCTCGATGGCCGTCGCCGAGGGGCTGCCGGCCGCGGGTCTGGTGATGATCAGCTATCCGCTGCACCCACCCGGCAAGCCCGAGCGGCTGCGCATCGAGCACCTGCCCGACCTGCGGGTGCCGTGCCTGTTCGTGTCGGGCACCCGCGACGCGTTCGGCACACCGGCCGAGCTCGAGCACCACACGGCGGCCATCGCCGGCCCGGTCACCCATGTGTGGATCGAGGGCAAGGGGCACGACCTCAAGGGGCAGGACCAGGTGGTCGCCGAGGCCGTGGCGGACTGGGTGCGCACGCTCCAGCCCGGCTAGCGCGCGGCGGCGACGACGGCCAGGTAGGCGTCGTCGGTGGCCAGGCCGCTGCTGACCCGGAGGGCGAGCCCCGGTGGATCGGCCCGCGACTCCCGCACGAGGTCGACGACGGTCACCGTGTCCCAGTCGAACGCGGCCGCCTCCTCCTTGGTGAGCTCGATCTGCGTCACCGGGAGCGGCTCCGTGGCCGGGTCGCCGTCGTCCCCCACGGGCTCCTGGCACACGTCGTAGGACGTGAGGCCGGGCCAGCGTTCGAACACGTCACCGAACACCGCCGCCACGCCGCGGATCCCGTCGATGTACTCCTCGACGGTGCGCTCCTCGCCGATCGGCTCGACGTAGAGCGCCAGGTGGGTGCCGGTGGCGGAGGGCGCGTAGCCGCCGCCGCTGCGATCGATCAGCCCGCCTCGGTCGGTGAGCCGCAGACCGAGCTCGGTCAGCGCGGCGCCGTAGACGGGCTCGAGCTCGAGCGCGCTGGGCGGCGGGAGCGCGCCCGCTGTCGCGGTCTCCGTCGTCGTGGGCGAGGTCGTCGTGGTGCCCGCCTCGTCGTCGCTGCCGCACCCGGCCGCACCGACGGTCATGAGCAGCGCGATCCCGACCGTGAGGACGCGTCGGTGGATCACGCGATGATCTCCACCGGCGTGCCGAGCGGCAGCCCGATCTCCTCGACCAGCCGCTCGATCACGTCGTTGTGCACGCGGATGCATCCGCTGGACACGTCCGTGCCGAGCGCCTCCGGCTCGTTGGTGCCATGGATGCCGATCACGCCGGAACCGCCGTTGAAGCTCGTCAGCACGTTCGAGAACCCCGACAGGCCGTAGGCGTACGTGCCGTACGGGCCATTCGGGTTCGGGGGCTGCAAGAGCTCCTTCAGGTAGTACACGCCACCGGGGGTGGGGCGATCCTGGCGGCCGACCCCGACGGGCTCGTCGACGATCAGCGCGTCGCCGTTGAACACGCGGATCCGGTGCTCGGAGATGCCGACCTCGATGCGGTACGGGACGCGGCTGAGGGCGACCTCGGATGCGTTGACCCAGCCGTGGCTGCCGTTCGGGCGCACGGGCAGGTACACCTCGTGACGCGTGTCACCGGTCGACTTCACGAGGAACACGATGGGGATCGTGTCGACGGACGTGTCGACGCCCGACACGATCCTGCGCTCGGGCGCGGTGGCGTCCTCCGACGCGTAGATGTCGATGGCCGAGGCCTTCGCCTGTGCGACCTGCGCGCCGGTGGGCTCCGGGACCGTGGTCGTGGTGGTGGGGTCGGGCTCGGTGCTCGACGTCGTCGTGGGGTCGGCGACCTCCGGGCGCTCCCCGGAGCAGGCGCCGGCGACCAGGGCCAGCGCGAGCAGGCCGAGCGCCAGGGCGCGGCGAAGTGAGGTGGGGGGCACGAGCACGGTGGTCAATCTACTGGTGGCCCCGCGGGGACTCGGCGCGGCCCCTCGGTCGGCACGGGCTCGAGTCGGTCCTCCGGGTTGATCTCCTCGAGCTCGAGGTGGACGGTCTCTGGGTAGGCCACCAGCACGAGCAGGGCCATCAGCAGCGGACCGATCGACAGCAGGGCCAGCGCCGGCCCGAACCCGTCCCACTGGTCGGTGAGGAAGCCGGCGACGGCCAGTCCGAGCACGCTGCCGGTGACGCCCAGGATGGAGATCGCACCGTTCGCGCGACCGCGGAGGGACGTGGGGAACAGCTCCGGCCCGTACACCCCGAGGGCGGGCACCACCATGGCGCCGAAGATGGCGCCGGCGACGGACAGCACCCACATCGGCCAGCCGCCCAGCAGCACCATGGCCACCGTCAGCAGCGTGCCCGCGACGACCCCGACCGCGCCCACGATGCGGCGGCCGCGGGTGTCCGCCAGCCGGCCCCCGACCACCAGCCCGATCCCCCCGGGCGTGTTGGTGAGGAGGCTGAAGCACGTGATCTTCAGGGCCGAGAAGCCCTGCTCGTCGCGCAGGAACTCGTTGAGGAGCTGGGAGGCGGGCGCCGTGAACACCTGGAGGAGGAAGGCCGACGCAGCGAGGAGCCAGAAGCGCCGGCCGTGGCCCGCCATGAGCACCTTGGCGTGCTGCGCGTCGTAGCGACGGCTCTCCGGCAGGTGGCGCGCCACGATGCGCACGATCGGCAGCAGCAGCAGCGACGCCGCCATCACGACGCGCCACCCGCCCACCCCGACGTCGGCGAGCGGCAGCGCCATGAGGCACAGGCCGGCGCCGAACGCACCGGCCGCCCCGATGAGCGTGATCGCGAAGGCCCGCGAGCCGCTCGGCATCTCCTCGGCGGCCACGACGACGACGAGCACCCCACCCGCGGTCGCCAGGCCCCGGACGGCGGTCTGGGCGACGCCGAGGGCCACGAGGTCCGGGGCCAGGCTGCTCAGCGCCGCGATCGTGCACCCCAGGCCCGCGCACGCGAGCAGCACGCGTCGGCGCCCCTTCCGGTCCGCCAGCGCCGTCAGCGCCAGCGCGCCGAAGATGCCGATGCGGACGGCGGCGAGGGTGGCGCCCTGCTGCGTGGTGCTGGCGTCGAACTCGTCCGCCGCGAACGTGATCGTCTGGCTGAGCAGCGTGCCGATGTAGCTGAAGACGACCGCGAGCGCGCACAGCGAGCCGAGGGCGGTGGCGGCATGCCGATCGGGCGTCTCCGGCGGCGACCACCACGGACGACCGCCGGGGGTGAGCAGGGCCTTCCGGTAGAGACCGGCGAAGGGGAACGGCCAGACCATGGGCGCGAGCTGGTAGTCGATCCGCTCGGACAGACGGCCCTCGGCGTCCGGGTGAAGCGTCCGTTCGTACCGGGCGAAGGGACCGGTGGCGGCGCTGAACCGGTCGTCACCGTCGGCGACCTCGACGACGACGTCGTCGCGGGGCCGGCGGGCCTGCCCGATGGCGTCGTCGGGCACCACGCGCGTGAGGACCGGCATCTACTCCTCGTCGCCTGGGTCGGGGTTCTCCTCCGCTTGCGCCCGGGTGGCCCGCCGGTTGGCGATGGCGAGGAGCCCGGCGAACAGCGCGATCGGGAGCAGGACGAAGAGCAGCTCGTCCCATCCGCCCTGGTGCGCGAGCAGCGTCACCGGACCAGCGTCCCAGGTACGGTCATGTGAGCACCAGCAGGGCCGCCGCCGTGATCGAGGCGGACGCCGCCACGGCCATGGCCCAGGTCCCCCGCATGGCCGCTCGCCGGCGGAGCAGGCCCAGGGCGGAGTCGTGGAACAGCACGACGGTGGCCCCGTTGCCGACCAGGAGGACGGTGAGCTGGACCACGCGCACCCATCCCGCTTGCACGATCGAGTAGTCGATCGTGTTGTTGAACGTTCCGATGAGGTCCCAGCCCTTGCCGAGGGGATCGGACAGCAGCGCCAGGAAGTTCTGGCCCTCGGAGAGCAGGAGCGTCAGGTCGTGACCGACGAGCCAGCCGGCGGCGAGAGGCGCGAGGGTGATGCCCAGCGGCACGGCGAGCCGGACCGGTTCGACCGCGTCGTCGCCACCCCGCTCGGCGATCCGCACGACGAGGAGGTAGGCGCCGGCCACGATCGCCGTGACCCACGTCAGGCCCACCGTGTTGAGCAACGTGCGCGTCCAGCCCGTGCTGGTGCCGAGGACGTCGACCCACACGGGGATGCTCGAGAAGGCGTCGAACCCAGTGCTGCCGACCCAGATCACCATCAGCGCGGCGGTGCCCGCCGGAGCCGGCCCGCGCGGGCGGCGCAGACCGATCCGAGCGACCGCGGCGGAGAGCCCGCCGAAGCCCTCGCCGGTGACGACCCATGCGCGCCCCCACCAGAAGGCGCCGGCGACGACCGCCGCGAGGTAGGCGAGGAGGAACACGGCCAGCGCGTTGGGCGAACCCGGGCTGTGGTAGGCGAGGAGGTACCAGCTGAAGGCGGCGATGAAGGCCGCGGCCGTCCACGGAGGGGCGGCGGAGCGGTCCTCCTCGGTCGCGCGGTCCCGCGGGAGGAACCGAGCCGCGGCGGGGAACGGGCCGAGCCAGCGCATCACGTCGCCCGCGAGCAGGCACGCGATCGGGAGCACGATCCAGAACACGAGCACGCTCGTCGGTGCGATGTTGGCGGCGTTCATGTCAGGCCCCGCGATCGCCACGCCGATGACCGTGAGCAGGAGCAGGAGGCCGACGACGTTGCCGGCGCGCACGCGGGTCGTCGCCGGGGACGCGGGGCCGACCTCGACGAGCCGTCGGGTGGTCGGCCAGGTGGCGCGCAGCACCGCGGCGGTGCCGAGCATGGCGGCGACGCCGATGTAGCTGAGCAGCCATGGCGGGGCGGGCAGCGCCCCACCCCCCACGTTGTGGGCGAACATGGGCGGGGAGCGTATGGCCCCGCGGGTCGGGAACACAGGTCGGGCCCACGGCGTTGGACCGTCAGGTTGGTCGCCGAAGGCACCCGGTGCGACCATGGATCCCCCACCCGAGGAGCCCCAGTTCGTGCTCGACGAAGCCAAGCTCAAGACCACCATCGAGGCGATCCGCCCGGCCATCCAGGCCGACGGCGGCGACATGGTGCTGCGTGGCTTCGACGTCGAGACGGGTGTGGTGGAGGTGGAGCTGGTGGGAGCGTGCGTGAGCTGCCCCGCGTCCACGGTCACCCTGAAGGCCGGCATCGAGCGGATCCTCAAGGACCGCGTCGAGGGCGTCACCGAGGTGGTCAACGTCGGGGAGACGCTTCTCGACGGCACCCCGGTGTCCCTGTAGCCGACCGGTAACGTCAGGCCGGCATGGCCGACGACCCCGCTGACCTGTTGGCGCGCGCCCGCGCCGGTGACCGGTCGGCGCTGGCGCGGCTCCTCACGATCGTCGAGCGGGGCGGCGCCGAGGCTCGGGCGGTCGGTCGCCTGACGCACCCTGCCGGTGGCCAGGCCTACACGGTCGGCATCACCGGGGCGCCTGGCGCGGGCAAGTCCACGCTGACGAACGCCCTGATCAGCGAGGTCCGCGCGCGCGACGTGACCGTGGCGGTGCTCGCCATCGACCCGTCGTCACCGTTCTCGGGCGGCGCGATCCTCGGCGACCGCGTCCGCATGGGCGACCACACCACCGACGAGGGCGTCTTCATCCGGTCGATGGCCACCCGCGGCCACCTCGGTGGGCTGTCGCTCGCCACCATGGAGGCCATGCGCGCCCTCGACGCGACGGGCTGGCCCTGGGTGCTGGTCGAGACCGTGGGCGTGGGGCAGGTCGAGGTCGAGGTGGCCGGCGCCGCCGACACCACGGTCGTCGTCGTCAACCCGGGCTGGGGCGATGCCGTGCAGGCCAACAAGGCCGGCCTGTTGGAGATCGCCGACGTCTTCGTGATCAACAAGGCGGACCGCCCTGGCGCGGAGGACACCCGGCGCGACCTCGATCGCATGCTCGACCTGACGGCGCCCGCGGCGTGGCGTCCGCCCGTGCTCACGACGACCGCCACCACCGGCGAGGGCGTGGCGGAGCTGTGGGGCGCGGTCGGCCGGCACCGTGCGCACCTCACGGCGACCGGCGAGCTCGAGTCGCGGCGTGCCGCTCGCGTCGGTGATGAGCTGGTCCGCATCGTCGCGGCGCTCTTGCACGAGCGGGCGCAGTCGGCGGGCGGTCCCGAGCTCGACGACATCGCCGGCGCGGTCGCGCGCCGGACCATCGATCCCTGGTCGGCGGCCGAGCAGCTCCTCCAGGAGTAGGCGCTAGCGTCCTCGGCCATGCCGCAGCCCCTCGTGCTGGTCGAGCGACGCGCCGATGGCGTCGCCGTGCTCCGCCTCGACAACCCCAAGGTGAACGCGCTCTCCGCCGAGCTGCTGCGCCAGCTGACCACCGCGGCGGAAGGCCTCCGTGCTGATCCGCCCGGCGCGGTCGTGGTCACCGGTGGCGATCGCATCTTCGCCGCCGGCGCCGAGATCACCGAGTTCCGGTCGGCCGAGTCGCCCACGGAGGTGATCACCCGCGCCGAGGCCGAGCTCATCGGCCAGCTGTTCCTGCGGGCCCTGAACGCGGTGGCCGACATCCCGCGAGCCACGATCGCGGCGATCTCCGGCTTCGCGCTCGGGGGTGGCTGCGAGCTGGCGCTGGCGTGCGACTTCCGGATCGCCAGCGAGAAGGCCCGGCTCGGTCAGCCCGAGATCCTCCTCGGGATCATCCCGGGGGGCGGCGGCACGCAGCGGCTCCCTCGGTTGATCGGCCCGGCTCGGGCCAAGGACCTGATCTTCACCGGCCGCCAGGTGCGGGCGGACGAGGCGCTTGCCATCGGCCTGGTGGACGAGGTCGTGCCGCCCGACGAGGTGCTCGCTCGGGCGCTCGACCGGGCCTCGGCCCTCGCGGCGGGCGCCACCGTGGCACACGGCCTCGCCAAGCGCGCGATCGACCGCGGCCTCGACATCACGCTCAACGGGGGCCTCGACCTGGAGCAGCGGCTCTTCGCGGACGTCTTCGCGACCGACGACGCCCGCATCGGCGTCCAGTCCTTCCTGGACCAAGGCCCCGGCAACGCCCGCTTCACCGGCAAGTAGCCGCAGATCGCCGCAGGCGGCCGAGGACGAAACCCCTACCCCCAGGCGATCCTCCCGAGCTCGACGGGGGTGACGAGGCTGGGGTGGCTGGGGACGATGCGCACGGTGACGCCGTAGCGGCCGGCCTTGTCGCACGCGAAGGTGCCGCGGTAGCAGAGGTGGCCGTCGTCAGCCGGGCCGGCCTGCTCGAGCGCGATGACCTGGGGGTCGGCCAGCTCGTCGGCCTGGCCGGCCGGGCCGTGCAGGAGCTGCACCTGCACGTCGTCCGGGGTGAGCGCACCGAGGGACACGATGGCGCTGACCGCCCGCTCCGTGCCGAGGTCGGCGACGGCTTCGTCGACATCGACGCGGTCGACGTGCACGCCGGTCCACGCTGCTTCGACCTGGACCTTCCATGACGCGAGCGAGCGAGCGACGGCGTGGTCGTCCCGCGCGAGCGCGTCGGTCTGGATCGCGGTCGGCTCGTAGAGCTGCTCCGTGTAGTCGCGCACCATCCGGGCCGCAGTCACGTAGGGACCGAGCGTGATGAGGGAGCGCTTCACCCGCTGCACCCACTTGCGCGGAACGGGCCCCTGCCACCGGTCGTAGAAGAGGGGGACGACCTGGCGCTCCAGGAGCTCGAACAGCGATCCGGCCTCCACCTCGTCACGCCGCTCGAGGTCCTCGACGTGCTCGGCCGACGAGATGGCCCAGCCGTTCTCGCCGTCGAAGCACTCGTCCCACCAGCCGTCGAGGATCGAGAGGTTGAGCCCGCCGTTGAGGGCCGACTTCATGCCCGACGTGCCGCAGGCCTCCTCTGGTCGCCGCGGGTTGTTGAGCCACACGTCGGCGCCGTGGAGGAGCGAGCGGGCGACGGAGATGTCGTAGTCGTCGACGAACACGAAGCGATGGCGGACCTCCGGATCCGCCGCGAAGGCGCTGACCTGCCGGATGAGCTCCTTGCCAGAGTCGTCCGCCGGGTGGGACTTGCCCGAGAACACGAGCTGCACGGGACGGTCGCCGGAGAGCAGGAGCGCCTTCAGCCGGTCGGGCTGCGACAGGAGCAGCGTGGCGCGCTTGTAGGTGGCGAAGCGCCGCGCGAAGCCGATCGTGAGTGCCCGGGGGTCGAGCACCGAGTCGGTCCACTCGACGTCGCTCGAGGACAGGCCGCGGGCCATCAGCTGGGCGCGGAGCCGCTGGCGCACGAAGGCCACCATCGCCTCGCGGCCCTGCTCCCGGGCGCGCCACACCTCGTCGTCGGGGGCCTCTTCGAGCCGTTGCCAGCGCTCGGCGTCCGCCTCGGGCCAGTCGGCTCGCACGTGGCGCATGAACAGCTCGTCCATGTCGGGCGCCACCCACGTGTTGGCGTGCACCCCGTTCGTGACGGAGGTGATCGGCGTCTCCTCCGTGGGGACGTCCGGCCAGAGGTCGCTGAACATCTCCCGGGTGATCTGGCCGTGCAGCTTGGCGACGGTGTTCGACCGACCGGCCAGCCGCATGCCCATCACGGCCATGTTGAAGCGCTCGTCGGGGCTCTCGCCGGGACGGTGACCGAGCGCCATCAGCTCGTCGATGGACATGCCGACGTCGGCGACCCACTCGGCGAAGTACTGCTCGATGAGCTCGCGTGGGAAGAGGTCGATGCCGGCGGGCACGGGCGTGTGCGTGGTGAAGATGCAGCCGGCCCGCACCGCTTCGATGGCCTCGCGGTACGAGAGCCCGTGGTCCTTGACGAGCCGGCGGATGCGCTCGAGGCCGAGGAAGCCGGCGTGCCCCTCGTTGGTGTGGAACACCTGGGCGTCGATGCCGAGGGCGTCCAGGGCGCGGACGCCGCCGATGCCGAGGAGGATCTCCTGGCGGAGCCGGTGCTCGGTCTCCCCTCCGTAGAGCCGGTCGGTGATCACCCGCAGGTCGGGTGGGTTCTCGTCCACGTCCGCGTCGAGCAGGTACAGCGGCACGCGCCCGACGTCGGCCTTCCAGAGGCGCGCGACCAGCGTGGCGCCGTCGAGGGCGACCTCCACCCGCACCCCGTCGCACGGGGAGAGCGCCATGGCGTGGGGGTCGAGGTCCGGGTAGCGCTCCTGCTGCCAGCCGTCCGTCGACAGCGACTGGCGGAAGTAGCCGTGCCGGTAGAAGAGGCCGATGCCCACCACGGGGACGCCGAGGTCGCTCGCCGCCTTGAGGTGGTCGCCCGCCAGCACACCGAGCCCACCGGAGTACTGCGGCAGGGCCTCGGCGATGCCGAACTCGGGAGAGAAGTACGCCACGGAGCGCAGCGGCGAGTCCGCCCGGGCCTGGAACCAGCGATCGCCCCCGAGGTAGCGCTGGAGGTCGCCGTGCACGTCGCCGAGGAAGCGCATGAACCCGGCGTCGTCGACGAGGGCGTCGAGCCGCTCTCGGGGGACCAGGCCGAGCAGGCGCTCGGGATCGTGCACGGTGGCGTCCCAGATGTCGGGGTCGACCCACTTGAAGACGTCGCGCGTCTGGGAGTCCCACGACCAGCGGAGGTTCATGGCCAGCTCCTCGAGCGCATCGAGCTCGGGAGGCAGGGAGGGACGGACCGTGAAGCTGCGGAGGGCCTTCATCCCGGCCGACCCTACCCAGCCCCGGAGCGCCGGATTCCGGAGCCGCCCGCGACGGGGACACCTGTGCGCCTTCGGTAGGGTGGCCGGATGCCGAACATCGAGCTCCCTGAGGGTCTGCCCGGGATCCTGGGTCCCCTCGCCTTCCGGCCGGAGACCGCACCGCACCTCTTGCGTCTCGCCGACGCCCTGCTCCGTGACGACAGCCCGCTCCCGCGTGGCGATCGAGAGCTCATCGCCGCCTACGTGTCGTCGGTGAACGAGTGCGAGTTCTGCCATCGCTCGCACGGGGCGGCGGCCGACGCGCAGCTGGACGAGCCGCTCTCCCGGGCCGTCGCCACCGACCTCGGCTCGGCCCCCGTGAGCGACAAGCTCCGGGCCCTGCTCAGCCTGGCCGGCCAGGTGGCCGTCAGCGGCCGAGCGGTGACCGCCGACGTCGTCGCGGCCGCCCGCGCCGAGGGCGCCACCGACGTGGAGATCCACGACACCGTGCTGATCGCGGCCGCGTTCTGCATGTACAACCGCTACGTGGACGGTCTCGCCACGATCGCCCCGACGTCCGACGAGGAGTATCGGGCGATGGGCCAGATGCTGGCCGAGCAGGGGTACGCCCGAGCCTGATCACGCGTCCGGGCGCTCACGGACGGGGTCGTTCCCGACCGGTGGCACACGAGGTCCGGGGCGTCGTCGCCCGTGCGAAGCAGCAGCCGGTGTCCGTCGAGGTGATCGAGGTGCCTGATCCCGGTCCCGGCGAGGCGCTCGTGCAGGTGCAGGCGTGCGGCGTGTGCCACACCGACCTGCACTACCGGGAGGGCGGCATCAACGACGAGTTCCCGTTCCTCCTCGGGCACGAGGCGGCCGGCGTCGTGGAGGCCGTGGGGCCTGGCGTCACCGAGGTCTCGCCCGGCGACTTCGTGATCCTGAACTGGCGCGCCGTCTGCGGCGAGTGCCGCTCGTGCCGGCGGGGGCGCCCGCAGTACTGCTTCAGCACCCACAACGCGACGCAGAAGATGACGCTCGACGGCGTGCCGCTGTCGCCGGCGCTGGGCATCGGCGCGTTCGCGGAGAAGACCCTCGTGGCCGCCGGCCAGTGCACGAAGGTCTCGCCGGACGTGAAGCCGGAGGTCGCGGGGCTGCTCGGCTGCGGGGTCATGGCCGGCATCGGCGCCGCCATGCTCACGGGCGAGGTCGGCGTCGGCGACTCCGTGGCCGTGTTCGGCTGCGGGGGAGTGGGCGACGCGGCGATCGCAGGAGCCCGGCTGGCGGGCGCGTCGACGATCATCGCGGTCGACCTCGACGCCCGGAAGCTCGAGCTGGCCAAGGAGTTCGGCGCCACCCACACCGTCGACGCGTCGGCCACGGATCCGGTGGCGGCCATCCAGGCCCTCACCGGCGGCAACGGCGCCGATGTCTGCATCGAGGCCGTCGGCAACCCGAAGGTGTTCGAGCAGGCGTTCTACGCGCGCGACCTGGCCGGCACCGTCGTGCAGGTCGGCGTCCCGAACCCGGAGATGCGCCTCGAGCTCCCGATGATCGACTTCTTCGGGCGGGGGGACGGCTCAAGCCGAGCTGGTACGGCGACTGCCTGCCGAGCCGTGACTTCCCGATGCTCGTCGACCTGCACCTGCAGGGACGGCTGCCGCTGGAGCGGTTCGTCAGCGAGACGATCAGCCTCGACGCCGTCGAGGAGGCGTTCCACAAGATGGAGCGCGGCGAGGTGCTGCGCTCGGTCGTGATCCTCTGATGCCGATCGAGCGCGTCGTCACCTCGGGAACGTTCAGCCTCGACGGGCAGGACTTCGACGTCGACAACAACGTGTGGCTGGTCGGCGACGAGGACGAGGTGCTGGTCGTCGATGCCGCCCACGACGCCGCACCGATCCTCGACGCGATCTCGGGGCGGGCCGTCGTCGCGATCATCGCGACCCACGGGCACAACGACCACATCAACGCGGCCGCCGCGCTGGCCGACGCCACCGGCGCGCCGATCCTGCTCCACCCCGACGACGCCGAGCTGTGGGGCCACGTCTACCCGGACCGTCGGTGGGACCAGGACCTCGCCGACGGCGACGAGCTGCGCGCCGGCGGCCACGAGCTCCGGGTGCTCCACACGCCCGGCCACACGCCGGGCGGCGTCTGCCTCTGGGACGAGGCGAGCGAGGTCGTGTTCAGCGCCGACACCCTCTTCAAGGGTGGCCCCGGGGCGACCGGTCGGAGCTTCTCGAGCTTCCCGACGATCATCGAGAGCATCCGCACGAAGCTGCTGACGCTGCCGGCGGCCACCGTCGTCCACACCGGTCACGGCGACGACACGCGCATCGACGACGAGGCCCCGCACCTCGAGGAGTGGATCGCGCGGGGCAGCTGAGGACGTGATCGACCTGCGCTCGATCCGGTGGCGGTTCTACGTGCTGCTGGCGCTGCGCTTCGTGCCCACCGGTCTCACCTTGCCGGTGTTCGTGCTCCTGATGCTCGATCGCGGTCTGTCGCTGGCGCAGATCGGCCTGGGCGTCGCCGCGCAGGGCGTCGTGATGCTGTTCCTCGAGCTGCCCAGCGGCGGCCTGGCCGATGCCCTCGGTCGCAAGCCGGTGCTGATCCTGGCCACGGTGTTCTCGCTCGCCGCGATGAGCGTGCTGCTCGTCGCGGACACCGTCCTGCTCCTGGCCGTCGTCGCCGCGCTCCAGGGGGTGTTCCGGGCGCTGGACAGCGGTCCGCTCGAGGCGTGGTTCATCGACGCCTCGCTGGTGGTGGATCCGGACGTCGACATCGAGCGCGGCCTGTCGCGGCAGAACGTGGTGATCTGCACCTCCATCGGCATCGGCGCGCTGCTCGGCGGGGCCATCGCGGGGTCGGGCGGCGTGCTCGGGATCGACCCGCTCGTCGCCCCGATCGCCCTCGGTCTGGTGGTGCAGGTCGTGGGGCTGGTGGCGCTCGTCACGCTGATGCACGAGGTCCGCTCGGCGCAGGGGTGGGCGGCGGCTCGGCGGTCGATCGCCGCGGTGCCCGAGGTGGTCGGGGGCGCGCTGCGCCTGATCCAGGCCAGCGCGCTGCTGACCGCGCTCGTGGTCGGCGAGCTCCTGTGGGGCTTCGGGATGATCGCCTACGAGGGGCTCCTGCCGCCGCGGCTCGCCGAGGTCACCGGAGGCGGCGCGGACGAGGCGGCTCGCCTGCTCGGCCCGTCGATCACCGCGGCGTGGGTGCTGTCCGCGGTGGGAGCGGCGTGCGCGCCGTGGCTGGTGCAGCGGTTCGGCTCGGCGGTGGCCGGATGCGGGCTGCGGCTCGCCAACGGCGCCACGGTCGTCGTCATGGGGCTGGCCGCCGGGCCCGTCGGCCTCATCGTGGCCTACCTCGCGACGTACGGCCTGCACGGTGCCACGGCACCGGTGCACTACGGCATGGTCCACCGGGCCGTCGAGAGCAGCCATCGCGCCACGGTGGTGTCCGCGAACTCGCTGACGTCGCAGGTCGGGGGCGCCCTCGGCGGGATCCTGCTCGGTGCCCTCGCGGACGCCACCAGCATCAGCGCCGCCATGTACGTCGCCGGCGTGGTCCTCGCCGCCGCCGCCCCCCTCTACCTCGTCGGCCGCTCGGCGCGCCCCGGCGTCGCCGCGCCGCCACCGCTGGCCGTCGGCTGAGCCGCCTGGCGCGGGCGGGGGCTTGGGCGCAACGAGGCGGAGCGCTGCCGTCGGTGTCCCGCGCCGGCTCCGGTGGGACCGGGCCGGCTGACCCGAGGCAATAGGTCCCGTTCCATCGCTCTCGAGGCGTGAGGTCCCACATTCGGGACCTCACGCCTCGGGCTCGCCGCAACGGGACCTATTGCCTCGCGGGACTCATCGACCGCAGCGCTCGTCTCGTCGCGCTGTTGACCTTGGACCGGGCGGGGGTTCGGCGGACCGTAGGGTGGGGGCGTGCTGACGCCGATCGTGATCGACGACGTGCACCCGAGGACACCGGGCGGCTTCGCGGCGAAGGCCGTGAGGGGCGAGGTGCTCCCGGTGTCAGCCGTCCTCGTCGCCGACGGGCACGATCTCCTCGGGGCCCGGGTGCGGTGGCATCAGGCGAGCTCGGACGTCTGGTGGAGCGTGCCGCTCGCTCCCGCGGACAACAGCCGCTGGACCGCGACGATCACGCCCTCGGCCATCGGCGCGCACGAGCTCGTGATCGACGCGTGGACCGACCGCTTCGCGACCTGGCGCCACGAGATCGAGGTGAAGGTGGCAGCGGGCATCGACGTCGAGCTCGAGCTCGAGGAGGGGGCGCGGCTGCTCGATGACCTGGCGACGAAGCTGCCGGAGGGTGAGGGTGCCGCACGGCTCCGAGCCGCCGCCGTGGCCGTTCGCCGCACGAGCTGCACGCTCGACGTTCGCCTCGCCGCTGCCGCGCGACGACGAGGTCGTGGCCCTGGTGTCGGGGCTGCCGGACGCCCGGCTGTCGTCGTCGGCGCCGCACGCGCTCTGGGTCGACCGACCGCTGGCCGCCCACGCGGCCTGGTACGAGCTCTTCCCGCGGTCCCACGGCGGACTGAAGGGAGCGGCCGAGCACCTGGCCTATGTCGCCGACCTCGGCTTCGACGTCGTCTACCTGCCCCCGATCCACCCGATCGGCACCTCGTACCGCAAGGGCCGTGACAACAGCCTGACGCCGGCGCCCGACGACCCCGGCAGCCCCTGGGCGATCGGATCCATCGACGGTGGCCACGACGCCGTCCACCCGGCGCTCGGGACGATCGACGACTTCGACGCCTTCGTCGGCGCGGCGGAGGCCCTCGGCCTCGAGGTCGCCCTCGACTACGCCCTGCAGTGCAGCCCCGACCACCCCTGGGTGCACGCCCATCCCGAGTGGTTCACGCGCCGCCCCGACGGCTCCATCCGCTACGCCGAGAACCCGCCCAAGAAGTACCAGGACATCCACCCGATCAACTTCTGGCCCGCCATCGACGCCGACCGCGTCGCCCTGTGGGCGGCGTGCCGCGACGTCCTCGAGCACTGGATCGGCCACGGCGTGCACACCTTCCGGGTCGACAACCCGCACACCAAGCCGCTGGTGTTCTGGGAGTGGGTGATCGGTGACATCCACAGCCGCCACCCCGACGTGGTGTTCCTGGCCGAGGCCTTCACGGAGCCGGCGATGATGGCCAAGCTGGCCGAGGTCGGGTTCACCCAGAGCTACACCTACTTCACCTGGCGCCACGACGCCTGGGAGCTCCGGGAGTACGTCACCGAGCTCACGCAGGGCCCGCTGGCGGACTACATGCGGCCGTCGTTCTGGCCCAACACCCCGGACATCCTCGACGACCAGCTCCGCCACGCGCCGCCCAGCGCGTTCGCGGCCCGCCTCGTGCTGGCCGCCACGCTCGTGCCGCTCTACGGCATCTACTCCGGCTACGAGCTGGCGGAGAACGAGCCGGCCAACGACACCACCACCGAGTACCGCCACTCCGAGAAGTACGAGATCAAGGCCCGCGACTTCGACCAGCCGCACTCGCTCGCACCGCTCATCCGTGCCGTGAACGGGATCCGCCGCCGTCACCCGGGCGTGTGGTCGCTGCGCGACGTGCGCTTCCACCACAGCGACGACGGGCGGTTCCTCGTCTACAGCCGTGGCCACGCGGACACCGACCTGCTGCTGTGCGTCGTGCTCCTCGATCGCGAGGCGCAGGACACGATCGTGCGCCTCGACCTCGGCGCGATCGGGTTGCCGGGCGACCGGCCCTACCAGCTGCACGACGAGCTGAGCGGCGACACCTACGAGTGGGACGGCTCCTCCGCCTACGTCCGCCTCGACCCGCCTGCCGGCCAGGTCGCCCACCTCTTCCACGTGACCCGCTGACTCCGACGTCTGCGGACGAAAACGTTCGCCATGCGGACGCAATCGTCCGCAGACGTTTGTGCCAGCCTGGTGGCGTGACGAACGGCATCGATCCGGCTGACGAGCGCTGGTACCAGCGGGCGGTGTTCTACGAGGTGCTCGTGCGCGGGTTCTTCGACTCCACCAACGACGGCACCGGCGACCTCCGGGGCCTCACCCAGAAGCTGGACTACCTGCAGTGGCTCGGCATCGACTGCCTCTGGCTGCTGCCGTTCTACGACTCGCCCCTGCGCGACGGCGGCTACGACATCGCCGACTTCTTCACCGTGCTGCCCGGAGTACGGCGACATCGAGGACGCCCGGCGACGCTGATCGAGGAGGCGCACAAGCGCGGCATCCGGGTCGTCGCCGACATGGTGATGAACCACACGTCGCGACCAGCACCCCTGGTTCCAGGAGTCGCCGCCAGGACCGCGACCAACCCCAAGGCCGACTGGTACGTGTGGGGCGACGACGACCAGCGCTGGAGCGAGGCGCGGGTGATCTTCGTCGACACCGAGCCGTCCAACTGGACCTACGACGCCCAGCGCGGCCAGTACTACTGGCACCGCTTCTTCCACCACCAGCCGGACCTCAACTACGACAACCCCGAGGTGGCCGACGCCATGCTCGACGTCGTCCGCTTCTGGCTCGAGCCTCGGCCTCGACGGCTTCCGCCTCGACGCCGTGCCCTACCTGTTCGAGCGCGACGGCACCAACGGCGAGAACCTGCCCGAGACCCACGAGTACCTGCAGCGCCTGCGCAAGGTCGTCGACGACGAGTTCCCGGGCCGGGTGCTGCTGGCCGAGGCCAACCAGTGGCCCGAGGACGTGGTCGACTACTTCGGCCCGGACGGGGACGAGTGCCACATGTGCTTCCACTTCCCGCTCATGCCCCGCATGTTCATGGCCGTGCGCCGCGAGCAGCGGCACCCGATCACGGAGATCCTCGCCCAGACCCCGGCGATCCCCGATGGCTGCCAGTGGGGCATCTTCCTGCGCAACCACGACGAGCTGACCCTCGAGATGGTCACCGACGAGGAGCGCGACTACATGTACGCCGAGTACGCCGCCGACCCGCGCATGCGGCGCAACGTCGGCATCGCGCGGCGGCTCTTCCCCCTGCTCGAGAACGACCAGAACCTGGTGCGAGCTCTTCCACGCGCTGCTGTTCTCGCATGCCCGGGCAGCCCCGTCCTGTACTACGGCGACGAGATCGGCATGGGCGACAACATCTTCCTCGGCGACCGCGACGGGGTGCGCACGCCGATGCAGTGGACGCCCGACCGCAACGGCGGCTTCTCGACCGTCCGACTTCGCGCAGCTCTACCTGCCGCCGCTGATGGACCCCGTCTACGGGTACCAGGCCGTGAACGTCGAGGCGCAGCAGCGCGACCCGTCGTCGTTCCTCCACTGGCTCCGCCGCCTCCTCCAGGTGCGCAAGGAGCACCCGGTGTTCGGCACCGGCAGCTTCGAGGTGCTCCACGCCGACAACCCGTCGGTGCTCGCGTACCTCCGCTGCCGACGACGCGAGACCCCGTGCTGTGCGTGCACAACCTCAGCCGCTTCCCCCAGCCGTGCGAGCTGATGCTCGAGCAGTACGCCGGGAAGGTGCCGGTGGAGCTGACCGGGCGCGTGCCGTTCCCGCGCGATCGGCGAGCTGCCCTACTTCGTCACGCTGGCTCCCGTACGGCTTCTACTGGTTCAGCCTCCAGGACGCGAGCGGGGACGATCCGCTGTGATCGACGCCGACCGCTGGCCGACGCTGCTCGTCGCGCACCTGCCGTCCCACCTCCCGCAGCAGCGATGGTCGGGGGCGAACGACCGCGCCATCACGGCCGTCGACGTGGAGTGGATCGAGGTCGTCGAGGCCACGGAGCCGTACCTCGCCTGGGCCGTGGTGCAGGCCACCTTCGCCGACGGCGGGCAGCAGGGGTACCAGGTGTTCATCGGCGCGCGCGCGAGCGACCCCCTACCCGACTTCCTCGAGGGCAAGGACCACCAGGTGCTGGCCGAGATCCACGCCGACGGACGCGACCTCGTCCTCTACGACGCGCTCGTCGATCCCGACCTGGCCATCGCGGTGCTGCACCTCGTGCTACCCGATACTGAGGTGCTGGTGCGACGCCCGATCGTGCTCGAGCACTCCAACAGCTCCGTGGTGTTCGACGAGGCCACGATCCTCAAGGTCTTCCGCAAGATCGAGCCCGGGCCGAACCCGGACACCGAGATCACCCGTGTGCTCGCCGACCACGGCTATCCCAACGTGCTCCCGCCGCTGGCCGAGCTGCGTCGAGACGGCACGGACCTCGCCGTCGCGCGGGCGTATCTCGTCGAGGCCACGGAGGGATGGGACCTGGCCCGGACGTCGGTCCGCGACGTGCTCGCGTCGCGGCTGCCGCCGGAGGAGAGCGGTGGGGACTTCGCGCCGGACTGCGAGCGGCTCGGCGCCACGATCGCGGGGCTCCACGTCGCGATGGCGTCGGCTTGGGGGTCGAGCCCTGGTGACGCGGCGGCGTGGGTCGCCGACATGGAGCAGCACCTCGAGGAGATCCTCCTCGGCCACGCCGACGCGCTCGAGGCGTCCGGGCTCGACTCGGATGCGGTGCGAGCGCGGCTGCGACGGGCCGCCGCGACGAGCGACGGCGGACGCGAGATCCGCGTGCACGGCGACCTGCACCTCGCCCAGGTGATGAAGGTGGACGCTGGATGGGTCGTCGTCGACTTCGAGGGCGAACCGGCCCGGCGGCGAGCTGACCGGTTCACCCGCTCCTCCCCCCTGCGTGATGCAGCCGGGATCCTGCGGTCGTTCCACTACGCGGCCGCCACCGGGCTCGCGGAGTGGGATCTCGGAGACCGCGAGCTCGTCGACCTCCTCGCCGCCTGGGAGCGGCGCAACCGCGACGCCTTCCTCGAGGGTTACTTCGGCTTCGAGGGCATCGACGCGCTGGTCCCGGCCGACCCCGCGGGTCGGGCCGCGATGCTCGCGGTCTTCGAGCTCGACAAGGCGGTGTACGAGCTGGGCTACGAGCTCGGGCACCGCCCGGACAAGGTGTCGATCCCGCTCGCCGGCATCGACCGCTTGATCCGCGGGCCCGTCTCCACGTGAGCCTGCCCACCGATCTCGACCTCTTCCTCCACGCCGAGGGCACCCATCGGCGGTTGTGGGAGGTGCTGGGCAGCCACGTCGGCGAGGTCGGCGGGGAGCCGGGAGCCGAGTTCGCCGTGTGGGCCCCGCACGCGCGGCACGTGGCGGTGGCGGGTCCCTGGAACCACTGGGACGTCGACGGCCGCCCCTTGCACCGCATCGGCAACGGCGTGTGGGCGGGCTTCGTCCCGGGCCTCGGGTCCCGCACGCCCTACAAGTACGCCATCACCGGACCCGACGGCGTCACGCGGCTGCATGCCGACCCGATGGCCCAGTTCGCCGAGCACAGCGGCGGGATGGCCAGCATCGTGTTCGAGAGCCGGCACGTCTGGGGCGACCACGACTGGATGGCGGCCCGCCCCCACCGTGACCCGGTGGCCGACCGCATGAGCGTGTACGAGGTGCACCTGGGCTCGTGGCGCCGGCACCCCGACGGCCGGTTCCTCGGCTACCGGGAGGTGGCGCCGCTCCTCGCCGACCACGCCCTGGAGCTCGACTTCACCCACGTCGAGCTCATGCCCGTGGCCGAGCACCCCTACGGCCCGTCGTGGGGCTACCAGGTCACGGGCTTCTACGCCCCGACGTCCCGGTTCGGTGATCCCGACGACTTCCGCTGGTTCGTCGACCACCTCCACCAGCGCGGCCTCGGCGTGATCGTCGACTGGGTCCCGGCCCACTTCCCGCGCGACGAGGGCGCGCTGGCCCGCTTCGACGGCGCCCCCCTCTACGAGCACGTCGACGTGCGACGGGCCGCGCACCCGGACTGGGGCACCCTCGTGTTCGACCACGAGCGTCCGGAGGTGCGCGCGTTCCTGATCGCCAACGCCCTGTACTGGCTCGGTGAGCTGCACGTCGACGGGCTGCGCGTGGACGCCGTCGCGTCGATGCTCTACCTCGACTACTCGCGGGGCGACGACGAGTGGATCCCCAACGTCCACGGCGGCAACGAGGATCTCGGCGTCGTCGCCTTCCTCCAGGAGCTGAACACGGTCGTGCACGCCGACCAGCCCGGCGTGCTGACCATCGCCGAGGAGTCCACCGCCTGGCCGGGCGTCAGCCGGCCGGTGCACGCCGGCGGCCTCGGCTTCACGCACAAGTGGAACATGGGGTGGATGCACGACACGCTCGCCTACTGGTCCACCGATCCGCTGCACCGCCACACCCGGCACGACCAGCTCACCTTCGGGCTCACCTACGCGTGGGCGGAGCACTTCGTCCTGCCGCTCAGCCACGACGAGGTCGTCCACCTCAAGAAGCCGCTCCTCGGCAAGATGCCCGGCCCGGAGGCCGCCCGGTACGCGAACCTGCGGGCGCTCTACGGGTGGATGTGGGCCCACCCCGGCAAGCAGCTGCTCTTCATGGGTGACGAGCTGGCCGACCCGCACGAGTGGTCCCACCAGCGAGGGCTCGACTGGAGCCTGCTCGACGACCCCCGCCACGCCGGCGTCCAGCGCCTCGTGGGCGACCTCAACGCGGTCCAGGCGCACCACCCCGCCCTGTACGCGTCCGACGGCGACCCCGACGGCTTCCGATGGCTCGCCGTCGACGACGCCGCCCAGAGCGTGCTCGCCTTCGAGCGCCTGCTCCCCGGCACCGACGAGATCGTCGTCTGCATCGCCAACCTCAAGGGCCTCCACGCCGAGGGGTACCGCGTCGGCCTGGCGCGCCCAGGCCGCTGGCGCGGCCTCGTCACCACCGACGACGCGCGCTACGGCGGCTCGGGCAGCTGGGTGCCGCACCTGCAGGCCGAGCCCACCTCCTGGCAGGGACGGAGCCACTCCGCCGTGCTCACGATCCCGCCCCTCACCGTCCTCTACCTGATCCCGGATCGATGACCGACCTCATCCTGCACGGGCACTTCTACCAACCGCCGCGCGAGGACCCCTGGACGGGCAAGGTGCCCGAGCAGCCCGACGCGGCGCCCTTCCACGACTGGAACGAGCGCATCACGGCGGAGTGCTACCGGCCGAACACGGAGGTCGAGCTGACGGGCGACGACGGCCTGCCGTTCGTGGTGAGCACCTTCGAGCACCTGTCGTTCAACGTCGGACCCACACTCCTCTCCTGGTTGGAGGAGCACCATCCCGACGTCTACGCCCGCATCGTCGCCGCCGACGCCGCCGCGGGCCGGGCCATCGCGCAGGCCTACGGGCACGCCATCCTCCCGCTCTGCAACGGCCATGACCTGCGCACGCAGGTGCGGTGGGGGATCATCGACTTCGTCCACCGCTTCGGTCACCGGCCCGACGCCATGTGGCTCCCGGAGACCGCGGTCAGCGACCCCGTGCTCCTCGTCCTCGCCGAGGAGGGGATCCCGCTCACGATCCTGGCGCCGGGTCAGATCGAGGCGGTGCGGCCCCTCGGCGCCGACGACGGCGCCTGGGAGCCGCACGGCGTGGCCGCCTACGAGGAACACGGCTCGATCGAGTCCGACCCGGACGATCCGGTGCCGCTCGACAGGAGCCGGCCCCTCCGGTGGCGGCATCCCGAGGACGCCGAGCGGACCGTCGACCTCGTCGTCTACGACGGCGAGCTGGCTCACGCGCTCGCCTTCGCCAGCCCGACCAGCGACGACATCCTCGCCGCGGTCGACGGCCGGGACGGGTTGGTGGCCGCCGCCACCGACGGAGAGACCTTCGGTCACCACCACCCGGGCGCCGAGCGCGAGGTGGCCCACGCCCTCACGATCGACGCCCGGCGGCGCGGGGTCCGCACCCCGCGCCTGGTCGACGTCGTCGCCGAGCGCCCGCCGACGCACGAGGCGCGGGTCCGCGTCAGCGCCTGGTCCTGCGCCCACGGGGTCGACCGCTGGAAGGCCGACTGCGGCTGCCACACGGGCGGTCACGACGGCTGGTCGCAGGGCTGGCGGGCGCCGCTGCGGCACGCGCTCGACGTGCTGCGCGACTGGGGCGTCGAGCTCGTCGATCGGCGGGGACCGTCGCTCCTGCGCGACCCGTGGGCCGCGCGCGACGAGTACCTCAGCGTGCTGATCGGCGCCCGGTCGTGGGACGACTTCGCCGCCGAGCACGTCGTCGGCGACGGGCACCACGCCGGGCTGCTGCTCGACGCCCAGCGCAACGCGCTGCTCATGTACACCTCGTGCGGCTGGTTCTTCAACGACCTGGCCGGGCTCGAGACCGTGCAGATCCTGCGGTACGCGGCGCGAGCCATCGACCTCTACCAGCAGCTCGGCGAGTCGCCCCCCGTCGACGAGGTCCTGGCCGTGCTGGCCGAGGCGAGGTCCAACGACCCCGACGCCGGCGACGGCCGCCGCCTCTGGCACGAGCAGGTGTGGCCGCACTGAGGGCGTCGGCCTGTCGGGGAACCGGCCGGGGGCGCCGGTAGCCTGCGCCACCGTGAGCACCCAGATGCAGACCTGCTACCGGCACCACGACCGGCGTGCCGGCGTGATCTGCCAGCGGTGCGACCGGCCGATCTGCCCCGACTGCATGCGGCAGGCGTCGGTGGGCTTCCACTGCCCGGAGTGCGCCAAGTCGGGCGCCCAGAAGATCGTCCGGCCGGCCCAGCTCCTGCGGCCGGTGGTCACGCAGATCCTGGTCGGCATCAACCTGGTGATCTTCGCGCTCGGCATCGGCGCCGGTCTGCAGACACGCGATCGCGTCATCTACGAGGGCGGCCTCGTGGGCCTCGGGGTCAACCCGTTCACCCAGCAGCTGATCGGCGTGGCGACCGGCGAGTGGTACCGCCTCGTCACCTCCGGGTTCCTCCACGCCAACCTGATGCACGTCGGCTTCAACATGTTCATCCTCTACCGGCTGGGCCAGGCCCTCGAGCCCGCGCTGGGACGGAGCCGCTTCCTCCTCGTGTACTTCGTCGCCATGCTCGGGGGCAGCTTCGGCGTGCTGCTGATCGATCCCAACCACTTCACCGTCGGGGCATCGGGCGCGGTCTTCGGGATCATGGGCGCCGCGGTCGCCGTGTTCCGGTCGCGCGGCATCAACGTCATGGACTCGGGACTCGGCGCCACCATCATCTTGAACCTGGCCCTCACGTTCGCGATCCCGGGGATCTCGATCGGCGGGCACGTCGGTGGCCTCGCGGCGGGCTGGGTGGCCGGCGAGCTGCTCGCCACCGTCGGCCCGCGCTACCTGAAGGATCCGAGGCTGGCGGTCTGGGCGGTCGTGCTGCTGGGGTTCGCGCTGGCCGCGGGCGGCATCATCGTCGCCTGATCGGCCCGCCGGGAGATCATCCTCGAGGAGGATGGCGCCGCGAAGGGCGCTCGGTACCGTGCACAGGGATGTCCGTGTTCCGTCGACCGATCGTGTGGCTGCAGGACCACCCCTTCGCGGCCGACGTGCTGCTCGCGGCCGTGATCATGGCCATCACCCTCCCCCAGCAGTGGCAGACGCCACCCGGCAACGAGAACGTCGTGTTCCGGGATCCCAGCGCCGTGGGCTTCCTGCTCACCCTCCTGGCCTCGGCCCCGCTCGCCTGGCGTCGCCGCGCCCCGCTCACCGTGCTCGCCCTCACCGGGTTCGGGGCCGCCGCCTACGAGCTGGCCGGCTTCGCCACCTCGATCGCCCCCTTCGGGATGCTCGTGGCGCTGTACACCGTCGGTGCCCACTGCGGCCGCCGGGACTCGCGGATCGCTGCCGCGCTCTCCGGTCTGCTGCTCACGATCGTGCTGGCCGGGGTCCGCTGGGAGGTCACGATCGGCAACATCATCAGCAACTTCACCCTGTTCGGCATGGCGTGGCTGATCGGCGAGAACCTCAAGACGCGTCGGGCCTACGTGGCGTCTCTCGAGGACCGGGCCGAGCGGGCGGAGCAGACGCGCACCGCCGAGGCCCAACGGGCGGTCGCGGAGGAGCGGACCCGTATCGCCCGGGAGCTCCACGACGTCGTCGCCCACAGCATGAGCGTGATGCTGGTGCAGACGGGGGCGGCTCGCCGCGTGCTCGCCACCGACCCCGTGCAGGCTGCGGCCGCGCTCCAGGCCGTCGAGGCCACCGGTCGCGACGCCATGAAGGAGATGCGGCGCCTGCTGGGCGTGCTGCGCGAAGACAGCGCCCCGGCGTCCCTCGCGCCCCAGCCCTCCCTGGACGGCCTCGAGGCTCTGGTCGCGCAGTTCGCCGAGGCCGGCCTCGACGTCAGCCTGGAGCTGGAGGGCGCGGCCCGCCCGCTGCCCGCCGGGATCGAGCTCTCCGCGTACCGCATCGTCCAGGAGGCGCTGACCAACGCCCTCAAGCACGCGGGTCCCGGCGTGTCCGTGGTGGTGACCGTGGGCTACGGGGACGATGGCCTCGACGTGCGGGTGCTCGACGACGGCCGGGGCGCCGCGGCGGTGGCGGTCACCAACGGCTCGGGTGGACACGGCGTGCTCGGCATGCGGGAGCGGGTCGACGTGTGCGGCGGCCAGCTCGTCGCCGGACCTCGCGCCGGGGGCGGCTTCGAGGTGCACGCCCGGCTGCCGGTGGTCGAGGAGGCCACGGGGTGACGATCCGGGTCATGGTCGTCGACGACCAGGCGTTGGTGCGGGCCGGCTTCCGGATGATCCTCGACGCGGAGCCCGACCTCGACGTGGTCGGCGAGGCCGACGACGGCCTGGCGGCCGTCGAGGTCGCCGAGCGGGCCCGGCCCGACGTCATCCTGATGGACATCCGCATGCCGCGCCTCGACGGCGTGGAGGCGACCGCCCGCATCACGGCCCAGCCCGAGCCGCCCCGGGTGCTGATCCTGACGACGTTCGACCTCGACGAGTACGTGTTCTCCGCCCTGCGGGCCGGCGCGAGCGGGTTCCTGCTGAAGGACACCCCCGCCGAGGACCTCGTCGACGCCGTGCGCGTGGTGGCCGCCGGCGATGCCCTCCTGGCGCCGTCGATCACCCGGCGGGTGATCGAGGAGTTCGCCGCCCAGGCCACCCCGCCCGCCTCGCCCAGCGCCGATCTCGAGCAGCTCACGGAGCGTGAGCACGAGGTGCTCGTGCACATGGCCCGGGGCCTGTCGAACGGCGAGATCGCCTCTGCCCTCTACCTCGGCGAGACCACGGTCAAGACCCACGTGGGCCGGGTGCTCATGAAGCTGCAGCTGCGCGACCGGGTGCAGGCCGTGGTGCTGGCGTACGAGTCCGGGCTGGTGCAGCCGGGGCGGTAGTCCGCGAGGACGACCGGGCGTCGCGCCGGGTCATCCTCGAGGAGGACGAGCGTTCGTCCGTGGGCCGGATGGCGGGAACGACGGGGTTCCGTACGTTCGCCTCATGACAGCAACCTTCCGCATCCAGAACCCTTCCGCTGTGCGCACCGTGGCCGCCAGCGCGCACGAGGCCACCAAGCGCTACGGCAACGGCGACACCGCCGTGATCGCCCTCGACGGCGTCTCCGTCGACTTCTACGCCGGCGAGTTCACCGCCATCATGGGCCCCTCCGGCTCCGGCAAGAGCACGCTCATGCACTCCGTCGCCGGGCTCGACCCGCTCACCAGCGGTTCCGTCCGCATCGGCGACGTCGACCTCACGACGCTCAACGACAAGCGGCTCACCCTGCTGCGCCGCGAGAAGGTGGGCTTCATCTTCCAGGCCTTCAACCTGGTGCCGACCCTCACCGCCATCGAGAACATCACCCTCCCGCTGGCCCTGTCCGGGAAGAAGCCCGACCCGATCTGGCTCGACCTGGTGGTCAGCACCGTGGGCCTGTCGAACCGCCTCGGGCACCGTCCGAGCGAGCTCTCGGGTGGCCAGCAGCAGCGGGTCGCCGTGGCTCGGGCGCTGGCGAGCCGGCCGGAGATCATCTTCGGCGACGAGCCCACCGGCAACCTCGACTCCCGCTCGGGCGCCGAGATCCTCGCCTTCATGCGCCAGGCCGTGCGCGAGCTCGGCCAGACGATCGTGATGGTGACCCACGACCCCGTGGCGGCGTCCTACGCCGACCGCGTCCTGTTCCTCGCCGACGGCCAGATCGTCGACGAGATGTCCGCACCGACGCCCGACCGGGTGCTCGACCGCATGAAGAGCTTCGGGGAGTAGACGCCATGTTCCGCACCACCCTCAAGGACCTCTCCGCACGCAAGCTGCGGCTCCTGACCACCAGCATCGCCGTCCTCCTCGGCGTGGCCTTCATGGCCGGCACGCTGGTGCTCACCGACACCATCGGCCAGACGTTCGACGACCTCTTCGCCAACGTGAACTCGGGCACGGACGCCTACGTCCGCGGCGAGGCGGCCTTCGAAGCCGAAGAGATGGGGGGCCAGCGGGCTCGCCTCGACGAGTCCCTCGCCGACACCATCCGGACCATCGACGGCGTCGCCGTCGCCGAGCCCAGCATCCAGGCCTACGCCCAGATCGTCGACAAGGACGGCGAGCCCCTGGGCGATCCGGAGATGGGCGCGCCCACCTACGGCGGCAACTGGCTGGCCGACGACGACCTCAACCCCTTCGAGCTCGCCGCCGGGCGGGCGCCCGAGGCGGCTGACGAGGTGGTCATCGACCAGGGCAGCGCCAAGGCCGCGGGCTACGCGGTCGGCGACGACGCCTCCGTCATCACCCAGGCCGGCGAGCAAGCCGTCTCCATCGTCGGCATCGCCACCTTCGGCGGCGCGGACAGCCCCGGTGGCGCCAGCTTCGCCCTCTTCACCCTCGACGCGGCCGAGACGTACCTCACCGCGCCGGGCAAGGTCGACGCCATCAAGGTCGTGGCCGCCGACGGTGTGAGCGACGAGCAGATCGTCGAGCGCATCGCGCAGGTCGTCCCCGACAAGGTCGAGGTGCTCACCGGCGCCGAGATCACCGCCGAGGATCAGAGCGACATCAAGGAGGGGATGAGCTTCTTCAACACGTTCCTCCTCACCTTCGCCCTGATCGCCCTGTTCGTCGGGTCGTTCATCATCTACAACTCCTTCTCGATCCTCGTGGCCCAGCGCGGCCGGGACATGGCCCTCCTGCGGGCCATCGGGGCGAGCCGCCGCCAGGTGCTCGGCTCGGTGCTCCTCGAGGCCGTCGTGGTCGGGGTCATCGCCTCCGTCGTCGGCCTCGCCGCCGGCATCGGCGTGGCGTCGGGCCTCAAGGTCCTGCTCGAGACCATGGGGATCGACATCCCCGCCGGTGGGATCGTGGTGACGTCGTCGACGGTGATCATCTCGATGATCGCCGGGCTCGGCGTGAGCGTCGCCTCGGCCTTCCTGCCCGCTCGCCGGGCCTCGAAGGTCGCCCCGGTGGCCGCCATGCGCGACGTGGCGGTCGACAGCTCCGGCAGCAGCCGCCGCCGGGCGGTCATCGGCACCGTCGTCACCGCCCTCGGTGGGGCGTCCATCGCCAAGGGCCTCTTCGAAGGCGGCGACGCGGCGCTCATGGCCGTCGGCCTCGGCGTGGCGCTGGTGTTCCTCGGTGTGGCGGTGCTCGGCCCGATCCTGGCCCGCCCGCTCAGCTGGGCGCTGGGCTCGCCCCTGCCCCGCCTGAAGGGCATGTCCGGCACGCTGGCCCGGGAGAACGCCATGCGCAACCCCAAGCGCACCTCGGCCACGGCCGCCGCGCTCATGATCGGCGTCGCCCTCGTCGGGTTCATCACGATCCTGGCGTCCTCGACGAAGGCGTCCATCTCCGACAGCATGGACAGCTCCTTCACGGGCGACCTGGTGATCGACTCCGGCACCTACGCCGGCGGCGGGCTCGACCCGCAGCTGGCGGCCGACATCGCCGACCTGCCCGAGGTGGCGGCCGTCAGCGGCCTCCGCAACGTGCCGGCCGAGATCGACGGCTCCAGCAAGATGATCACCGGCGTCGACTCGACGACCATCGGGGCGATCTTCGACCTGGGCGTGACCGACGGCGCCCTGGCCGACCTCGGCGACGGCGAGATCGGCATCCAGGCCGACGAGGCGACCAGCCACGGCTGGACGGTGGGCGACACGGTCCCCGTCCGGTTCGCGGAGACCGGCGTGCAGCAGCTCACCGTCGCCGCGATCTACGACGACGGCGACCTCGCCGGTCCCTACGTGGCCGGCAACGCCCTCCTCGAGGCCAACGTCGCCGACCAGTTCGACAGCATGGTGTTCGTCCGCTTCGCCGACGGCGTCGACGAGGTGGCCGCCACCGCGGCGGTGACGGACGCGGCGTCGCAGAACCCGCTGGCCAAGGTGCAGGACCGGGACGCCTTCAAGGCGTCGATGGGAGAGCAGATCGACATGATGCTCAACCTCATCTACGCCCTGCTCGCACTGGCCGTGATCATCGCCCTGCTGGGCATCGCCAACACCCTGGCCCTCTCGATCTTCGAGCGGACCCGGGAGCTCGGCCTGCTGCGGGCCGTCGGCATGACCCGGGCCCAGGTGCGGGCGACCGTGCGCTGGGAGTCGGTGATCATCGCCCTGCTGGGCACCACCCTCGGTCTGGCGATCGGGACGTCCTTCGGCTGGGTGATGGTCAAGGCCCTCGAGTCCCAGGGGCTCAACACGTTCACCATCCCGGTCACGCAGCTGGGCGTGGTGGTGGCCATCGCCGCCATCGCCGGTGTGGTCGCCGCCGTCCTCCCCGCCCGTCGGGCCGCCAAGCTCGACGTGCTGGAGGCCATCAGCGCCGTGTGATCGACCTCGCCGACGCTCTGCCCCCGTGGCGCCCGGTTCCACCGGGCGCCACGGTCGCGCGCGGGCTCAGCCCGCGAAGCGGGACGCCAGGCGGGTGAGGTTGCGTCGCCACACCCAGCGCAGCACCGGCTTGCTCAGGAAGGCCCCGAGCGGCCCACCCATCCACCAGGGGAAGACGAGCTTCTCCTTCCACTGGAACTGGGTGCGGCCGCCGGTGGCCTTCTTGAGCGCGAAGGCCCCGGTGCCGGTGACCACGCCGGTGTGGCGGACGCCCATCGACCTGCCCGGCACCCACGAGGTGATCTCCATGACGTCGGTGAGCTTGAACGGGCCCACCTTGGTGTCGCACTCGAACGTGGTGCCCACGCCCGACGTCTGAGGGCCGAGGAAGCGGATCGCCGTGGCGTCGGCCATCCACTCGACGTGGCTGCCGATGTCGGCGACGTCGGCCCACACGACCTCCGGGGTCGCGTCGAGCATCGTCACCACCCGGATCCTCGCCATCGCCGGTGACCGTACCGGGCCCCGCCGCCGCTGCCGCCGGCCGAGGTCCACGAGCACGGGACCCGACACGCGTAGGCTCCTCGGCCATGCGCCGTCTGCTCGTGTCCGCGTCTGTCGCCTTGGCGGTCCTCACCCTCGGGGTGGGTCCGTCGTCCGCCGGTGACAGCCAGGACACGATGGCCATCGACCCCACCTCGGGACCGCCAGGAACCGACATCACGGTGGTCGGCACGGGGTGCGTCACCAAGGGCGACCTCGAGGTCGTGGTGGAGCTGCTCGACACGTCGGACGTGGTGCAGGACACCGAGACGGTGACGCCCTCCTTCGAGGGCTTCAGCGGCGACTGGGAGGCCACCCTCACCGTCCCCGCCGACACCACCGACTTCGGTGACTGGACGGTCAACGGCCTCTGCCGGATCGTGCCGCCCGCCGTGCCGATGGCGGTCGACCCGGCCGGGCTCCAGTTCTTCATCGACTACATCCCGCGCATCTTCACCGTCACGGCACCCCCGCAGGAGCCCCCCGCGGAGGAGCCCCCGGCCGCCTTGCCGATCGCCGCGGCGCCCGACTTCACGGGCTGAGCCCGGCGGCCGCCCTCGCGTCCACGAACGTCGGGGACTCCTGGATGGCATCGGCCACGTAGAGCCGGATCCCCTCGCCGGCGCGCTCGCTCGCGACCGCGAGGAGCTCCGCCAGGGTGAGGGCCTCCCAGTCGAGGTCGCCCACCTGTGCCTCGCTCATGTCGAGCTGCGTGAACGGCGCCAGGTCGGGCTGACCGCCGACGGTCCGCGTGCCCGGTTGTTCCTGGCAGACGTCAAACGACTCGAGCGCGCTCCATCGCCGGAAGATCTCCGGGCCGAGGAGCCGCGCGGTGGTCAGGACGCCCGTCGCGTAGTCGTCCTCGCTGTACGTGCCGATCGGCGCGACGTACAGCGCGAGGTGGGTGCCGGTGGCCGACGCCACGTACCCGTCGCGCTCGAGCACGCCGCCGCGGTCGGTGAGGCGCAGCCCGAGGTCGGCGAGGTCGTCCGCGAACACCTCGCGCACCTCGTCCAGGTTCGCGGGGCGCTCGGGAGCGGCCGCCTCGTCGTCACCGCACGCGGCTCCCGTGAGCGCGACGACGGCGAGCCCGAGCAGCAGCAGGGCCCGTCGGATCGCCACGGCGACAACGTACGCTGCTCACCCGGGTGCTTCTGGCGTTGTGAGTGCCCGACTGGGTCGGCTCCCAGCACGCCAGGTTCCGTGGTGGGCCGGATGGGAATCGGTTGGCGGCTCGTTCGCGGCGCCGGGCACGATGCCGGCATGCGCGCACGGCTGGCCACCCTCGCCGACATCCCGGAGCTGGTCCGGTTGCGACAGGTCATGATCGAGAGCGTGCACGGCCGGTCGGACGACTCCTGGCAGGCGGCGTGCGCGCAGGTCTTCGAGCTGACCGTGGCGGACGGGACCATGGCCGCCGTCGTGGTCGACCGCCCGGACGGTGACGGGTTGGTGGCGTGCGGCGTCGGGATGGTCGCCCAGCGCCTCCCCGGGCCCGGCTGCGTCGACGGCCGCCACGGCTACATCCAGTCGATGTGCACCGACGAGCGGCATCGTCGCCAGGGGCTCGCCCGGCTGGTGCTCGAGCGCCTGATGCAGTGGTACGACGACGCCGGGATCACGCGCGTCGACCTCCACGCCAGCGGCATGGGCGAGCCGCTCTATCGCGACTGCGGCTTCACCGACCCCGTGGGGCGTGGGCTCCGCTGGCCGCCGAGGTAGCCGACTCGCTGCCCCCACCCACAACGCCGCTGCAACTTGCGACAGCGACCGCCCGAATCGGGCACTCGGTGTCGCAGGCTGCGTCAGCGGCTGGCGTGGGTCGCAATGTGCGACAGAACGCGCCCGAAACGGGCGCTCAGTGTCGCAAGCTGGCCCGGCGGGTCAGGCGAGCGTGGCGGCGGCGGCTTCGACGACGAGGGCGGTGGCGCAGAGGAGGTCCTCGCTGTGGTCGGGGCCGACCAGCTGGACGCTGGCGGGGAACCGGCCGCCGGTGGGGACCGGGAGCGCCAGGCTGGGGTGACCGGCCAGGTTCACGGGCAGGTTGGTGCGGCGGGTGTTGGGGACGGGGCCGTCGAGGCGCGTCGGGAACATGGCGATGGTGGGCCACGCCAGGACCGGGGTCCGCTCGAAGGCGGCCGCCAGCTCGGCGCGCCAGACGGCCCGATGGGCGCGCCCGGCTTCGTAGACGGCGGTCGTGACGTCACGCCCCTGCTCCATGCGCTCGACGATGTCGGCGCCCAGGCGGTCCGGGTCGCGCTCGTAGAGGTGGTGGTCGACCACCCAGTACTCGTGGAACATGACCGCCCAGCCGGCATCGCCCGCGGCGTCCCAGCCCCGCAGCACCACGTCGACGACCTCGAGCTCGGACGCGGCAAGCGCGGCGTCGACGGCCGCGTCGATCGCGGGATCGACCTCCGGGATGCGGACGCGACCGATCCGCGCGGCGGCCGCATCCGCGGCGGCGAAGCCGGGCTCCAGCAACGCCATGCCGGCGATGGTGCCGGCGACGTCGCGCGCCATCGGGCCGAGCGTGTCGAGCGACGGCGCCAGCGGCCACACGCCCTCGAGCGGGAGGCGGCCCCACGTCGTCTTGAGCCCGACGGTGCCGCAGCACGCCGACGGGTTGCGGATCGACCCGGCCGTGTCGCTGCCGATCGCCACGTCGACCTCGCCGGCCGCCAGCGCCACGGCGTTGCCACTGGAGCTCCCCCCGGGGATGCAGGCCGGGTCGAACGGGTTCACCGGCGTGCCGTAGTGCGGGTTCACGCCGGTGCCGCCGCAGGCCAGCTCGTGCAGGTTGGTCTTGCCGACGATCGCGACGTCGGCCGCTCGCAGCGGCGCCAGGCACGCGGCGTCCCGGGTCGCCGGCTCGGCCATGTCGGCCAGCACGCGGCAGGCGGCGGTGGTGGGCGTGCCGACGACGTCGATGAGGTCCTTGATCGCCACTCGGGGGCCGGTGCCGGGCTCGTCCATCCGCAGGATCCAGGTGCTCACGATCTGCACGCTAATGCGGTCCTGACCTGGGTATTCGCGCCCCATCCGCGAGGACTGTCACACCCCCTGCGCACACTGATCGCATGGTCATCACCGCTGCGCTCGCCACCCTCGGGGTGGCTGCTGTCCTCGTCCTCGCCTACGTGATCGGCTCCCGTGCCGCCCGCTCGAGCGCGGCGGCCGCCGACGAGCGCATGGCCGTCGCCCTCGAGCAGCAGGCCGCCGCGCTGGCCCAGCAGGCCGCGCAGCTGGAGGCCCGGCTCGGGATGGAGCGCGAGCACACGGTCACAGCTGCGGCTGACATGGCGGCCAAGCTCGCCGGGGAGAAGCTGGGCGATTCGATGACCAGCGGCGCCCGCCAGCTCGACCTGCGCACCACCGCCTTCGAGAAGCGCGTCGAGGGGCTCAGCGTCCAGCTCGAGCGCCTCGGCGACGTCGTCACGCAGCTCCACCGCGACGGCGCCCAGCAGCACGGTCAGCTCCTGTCGGGGCTCAAGGACGCGCAGTCGTCCACGCGCGCGCTCGCCGAGACCACCACGCACCTGCGCGAGGCCCTGGCCAGCCCCAAGGCCCGCGGCCAGTGGGGCGAGCGCATGGCGGACGACGTGCTGCGGCTCGCGGGCATGGTCGAGGGCGTCACCTACCGCAAGCAGACGGGCATCGCCGGGGGCGCCATCCCGGATGTCACGTTCCTGCTCCCGGGTGGCCGCCACCTCCACATGGACGTGAAGTTCCCGGTCGACAACTACCTCCGCCACCTCGAGGCGGGCACGGACGCGGAGCGCGAGCTGCACGCCAAGGCCTTCCTGCGCGACGTGCGGGGTCGCGTGAAGGAGCTGTCCGGCCGCGGCTACATCGATGCGGACGCCACGCTCGACGAGGTGCTGCTGTTCATCCCGAACGAGAGCGTGTGGGCCTTCATCCACGAGCGGGATCCACAGCTGATCGACGTCGCCCTCGGGCAGAAGGTCGTGCTCTGCTCGCCGGTGAGCCTGTTCGCGGTGCTGGCCGTCATCCGCCAGGCCGTCGAGCAGACCCGCCTCACCCGCACGAGCGACGAGATCCTGGAGTGCCTGGCCGGCTTCGGCCAGCAGTGGACGAAGTTCGCCGATGCCCTCGATGTCGTGGTCAAGCGCTTCGACACGGCCCAGCGCGGCCTCGAGGAGGTCACGGGTCCGAGGCGTCGCCAGCTCGAGCGCCAGCTCGACCGCATCGACGACCTGCGCGCCAGCCGCGGGCTCCCGGAGCTGCCGCCCGCGCTGGGCGACGGCGAGGGTGAGGTGCTCCGCCGCGCCAGCGGCGACGTGCGGCCGTGGGGCGTCCCCGAAGCCGGCTGAGCCCTCAGAACCTCGGTACGGTGCCGGCGATGCGCTGGATCGACGACCACTGCCACCTGCATCGGGACCTGGCCCAGGCGGACGCGCAGGTGGCGGCCGCGGCGGAGGCGGGGGTGGAGCGCCTGATCACGGTGGGCTGTGACGTCAGCCAGTCGGCCGACTACATCGAGATCGCCCGGCGGCACACGGGCCGGGTGTGGGCGACGGTGGGCGTGCACCCCCACGACGCCAAGGACGGCATCGACGGGATGGAGGCCCTGCTCGGCGAGCCGGAGGTGGTGGCGGTGGGGGAGTGCGGCCTCGACTTCCACTACGACCACTCACCGCGCGATCAGCAGGCCGAGGTGTTCGCGGCCCAGATCGCGCTGGCCCACCACCACGACCTGGCGCTCGTGATCCACACCCGGGAGGCCTGGCCCGAGACCTTCGACATCCTCACGGCGGAAGGGGTACCCGAGCGCACGGTGTTCCACTGCTTCTCCGGCGGCCCGGACGAAGCTCGCCGCTGCCTCGACCTGGGGGCGGTGCTGTCCTTCAGCGGCATCGTCAGCTTCCCGTCGGCCACCGACCTGCACGACGCCGCCCGGGCGTGCCCGCTCGACCGGTTGCTCGTCGAGACGGACAGCCCCTATCTGGCGCCCGTGCCCCACCGGGGGAAGAAGAACCAGCCCGCGTGGGTGGTGGACGTGGCGCGGGCACTGGCCGACGTGAAGGGGGTCGCGCTCGAAGATGTCGCGACCTCGACATGGGGCACCGCGCGTGCCACCTATCGGTTGCCCCCGGATTGACCGATGAAACAAGTGTTCGCCAAATCACAAGGCTGTTGTTTGCATTTGCGTTACGAGTCTGCGTAACGTCCCTCGGATGTTCTCAGGGCCAAGTCGGCCCCGACCGGGCGGCCGCCATCTGGCGGAGGAAGGTCTGCCGACTCCACTGGGCGGTCGGCCTCGCGCTGTGCCCAAGCACCGCGCCCCCACCCACGGGCGATCGCGGTACCACGAGCCGCTGCTGGCCCCGAGGGCGCGCCGCACCCGCACCGCGGCGCCGACCCATCGCCGGGCTGCGGCGCCGGCCCCCGTGGATCTCGAGGTCGCCGACGCCGAGGTGCCCGCCGCCACCCGGCTCCATCGCAGCCGCCTGGCCTTCGCCCTGGCCGTGAGCCTCGCGGCCTTGCCCGTGCTCGTGGTCGACAACATGTCCGCCACGGCCGAGACCAACGACGCCCAGGTCGAGGTCACCGCCCTCCCCGAGGACGCCACCTTGGCAGACCTCTGGACCACCCTCGCCACGGTGCCCGCCACCGCCCCCACGACCGAGGCGCCCACGGCCACCACCGAGGCGCCGGCCCCGACCACCACCGAGGCGCCGACCACCACCGCGGCCCTGGCCGTGCAGACGGTGGCGGCCCCCGCCCCCACCGCCCCGCCGACGACGGCGCCGCCCACCACCGCCCCCCCGACCACCGCCGCGCCGGCCCCCTACGGCGACCCGAACGACCCGGCCACCTGGGACCGGATGGCGCGGTGCGAGAGCGGTGGCAACTGGAGCCTGAACTCCGGCAACGGCTACTACGGCGGTCTCCAGTTCTCGGTCGCCACGTGGCAGAGCGTCGGCGGCATCGGCTACCCGCACCAGGCCAGCAAGGCCGAGCAGATCAAGCGGGGCAAGATCCTCCAGGCCCGCGCCGGCTGGGGTCAGTGGCCCTACTGCGCCCGCCAGCTCGGCTACCTGTAGCCCCCCGTCCCCAGCCCGATCCCGTTCTCGGGCGATCTGTGACGCGCTGGGCACGAGCGATCGCCCCAGGACCGGCCCGCGCGGCGATGGTGCAAGGCTCCTGGCCGTGACCCACTCCCCGTCGGCCATCCGGGCGCTGCTGGCGGAGCACGGGCTGGAGGCGTCGCGGGCGCTGGGGCAGAACTTCGTCGCCGACGCCAACACGGTCCGCAAGATCGTGCGGCTGGCGGGCGTCCGGCCGGGGGATCGCGTGGTCGAGGTGGGCGCCGGCCTCGGGTCGCTCACGCTCGCCCTGCTGGAGGCGGGCGCGGCGGTGACCGCCATCGAGGTCGACCGGCACCTCGCGCCCGTGCTTCGGTCCGTCGTCGAGCCCGAGGGCGCCACGGTGGTCGAGGCGGATGCCATGCAGCTCGACTGGGACGCGCTCCTCGCGCCGGCCGACCCGGAGCGGCCCTGGGCCCTCGTCGCCAACCTGCCCTACAACATCGCCACGCCGCTCGTGCTCGACCTGCTGGAGGCGGTGCCCGCCATCGAACGGATGGTCGTGATGGTGCAGCTCGAGGTGGCGGAGCGCCTGGCCGCGGGGCCGGGCACCAAGACCTACGGCATCCCGTCCGTGAAGCGGGCCTGGTGGGCCGACGCCGACGTCGTCGCCAAGGTGTCACCCACCGTGTTCATCCCGCAGCCACGGGTGATGTCGGCCATCGTCGACCTGCGCCGGCACGCGCCGGCCGGCACCGAGGCCGAACGAGCGGCCGTCTTCGACCTGATCGAGACCGGGTTCAACCAGCGCCGCAAGATGCTGCGCCGCTCCCTGGCCGCCAAGGTCGCGCCCGGCGACCTCGAAGCCGCGGGCATCCGCCCCGAGGCCCGTGCCGAGGAGCTGACCCTCGCCGACTGGCAGCGCCTCGCCGCGGTCGTCGCGAGCTGACCCCCCCCAACCGCCCAACCCCCCGACCCCCCGACTGCTTCTGTGTGCGCCCAACACCGCATGTCGATGCTGAGCGCACACAGAAGCCGCTGTCAGCCGTCGTTAGGCTCGATCGAATGCCTGACGTCGTCGCTGCTCCCGCCAAGCTCACCCGCTCGCTTCGCGTGACCGGAGTCCGTGACGACGGCTACCACCTGATCGACGCCGAGATGATGACGCTCGACCTCGTCGATTCGCTCACCTTCAGCGACGGCGACGGCCTCGAGGTGCACGGCGGCACGGCCGACGTGCCGGAGGACGACGACAACCTCGTGCGGGTAGCCCTGCAGGCCATCGGGCGCACCGCTCACGTCGTGCTCGACAAGCGCATCCCCTCGGGCGCGGGGTTGGGTGGCGGCTCCGCGGACGCGGCGGCCGTCCTGCGCTGGGCAGGGGTGACGGACCTCGATCTGGCGCTGAAGCTCGGCGCCGACGTCCCGTTCTGCGTCGTCGGCGGCCGGGCCCGCGTCACGGGGGTCGGCGAGCAGGTCGAACCCCTCCCGTTCGAGCCGCTGACCTTCACCCTGGTCACCCCGCCGATCCACTGCTCCACGCCAGCCGTCTACGCGGCGTGGGACGAGCTCGGCGCTCCCCGGGCCGACGGTCCCAACGACCTCGAGCCGGCGGCCCTGGTGGTCGCCCCCGAGCTGGCGCGCTGGCGCGACGACCTGGCCGACACCCTCGGTCAGAGGCCCGTGCTGGCCGGCAGCGGCAGCACCTGGTTCGTCGAGGGCGCCCACGAGGGTCACGGCTTCGTCGTGGTGCACGCCACGCCCGCCACCTGACCCGGAACGCGCGCGACGACCGCCTCCCGGGAGAGGCGGTCGGTGGCGTGCGACAGGTTGTGCGAGGGAGCGGCCGGCTACTTGCCGGCGGCTCGGCGCTGCCAGCGTGTGCGCTTCAGCATCTTCTTGTGCTTCTTCTTGCGCATGCGCTTGCGGCGCTTCTTGATCAGTGAACCCATGAGGGCCGCCACGCTACCGGCGGGCCTGCACCTCGTGCCAAAGGAGCGTCAGGCCGGCTCGAGCGTGATGTGGTTCCCTTCCGTGTCGGACAGCTCGACCTGACCGCCCATCTCGTCCATGTAGATCCGCTCCGCCCCCATCACGGCGCCGATCACCTCCCAGACCTGGGTGCCCTCGCCCACGTCGGCACAGCCGATGGCGGTCGTGGTGGCGTCCGTCACGACGAGGACGACGAGGTAGCCCTCAGCGTCGACCGACCAGGTGCCGCTCGCCGAGTTGCAGCCGTCGTCCCAGCTGACGGTGCTGTCGCCGAACGTGAAGATCAGCGAGCCGGCCGTTGCGTCGAGGAGCACCTCCTCGTCACCGCGGTACAGCGCCACCACGCGCCACTCCGTGTCCGTCAGCTCCGTCCCCGCGGAGGGATCACCGACGATCGTCGTGGTCGTCTCGGGAGCGTCCACCGGTCCGAGGCCGAGCGTCGTGTCGCCTGCCGTGAGGAACAGCGCATCGACGCCGGAGCCGAAGGCGACCGCGATGGTGCCGGACGACATCACGGCGGCGATGGCCTGGCTGGAAGGGTTGGTAGGGCAAGGGAGCTCCGTGGAGCTGACGTCGCCGAGCACGAGCTCGGTCGGGGACGGCTGGGTGTACGTCGCTCCGAACGAGTTGCAGCCGTCCGACCAGGCCGCCTCGCCGTCGACGAACGAGAAGCCGGCGCCGTTGCCCCCCGTGTCGATGTCGCCGACGGTGAACTGATCGAGCTGCCAGCTCGTGCCGTCGAGGTCGGCGCTCGCCAGGTCGCCGAGCTCGCTCGGGAGGCGGACCCGCTCGGCGAGGTCGACGGCGGCATGGCGGTTGGCGTCCTCGCTGCCCCCGCCCACCGTCACCGTGAACGACTCGCACATCTCCTGGCTGCCGGTGAACCAGCGGACCTGCACGGCATCAGCGTCGCCGCCTTCGAACCAGAGCTGGCCGGTGCCCCGCTCGAGCTGCACGTCCTCCACGCGCTCACCGATGAGATCGGTGACCACCTGTCCCGGCACCTGCACCGCGAACGACTGCGTTTCGTTGAAGCGCCCCTCGACCAACGTGCCCACGTTGTCGGGGCTGAAGTCCTCGGCGGGCGAGATGGTCACGGGTGGTGGCAGCGGCTGACCGGCGATGCCCAGCCGGCAGTCGGCCCCGGTGGCCTGGTAGACGGCGACGTCCTCGGTGCCGGTGGGCGGGTCCGTGACGGGCGTCGTGTCGACGGCCTGATCGTCGTCGTCCAGCAGCACCGCCACGGTGCCGACGGCGAGCACTGCCACCGCCGCGACAGCCGCGGCACCCAACCAGCGCGGGCGCCGGGGTCGCCCGTCGGCCGACTCCAGCGGCACCACCGAGCCGCCTGCGGCGCGCTGCGATGCCTCGTCCCAGAGGTCGGGCGCGGGCACCTCGTCGAGGGCCCGACGGGCGTCGTCGAAGTCGAAGGGATCAGGCATCGTGGTCCTCCAGGAGGTCGCGCAGTCGCCGGTGGGCGCGCATGCGCTGCACGCGGACGGTGGCCGCCGTCGTGCCGAGCAGGCGGGCCGCCTCCGGCGAGCGATGGCCGGCCAGGTCGCACAGGACGACGCACGCGCGCTGCTGCTCGCTGAGGTGCTGCAGCGCCGCGATGAGGTCGAAGGCCGGCTCGGGCACGGTCACGCCGAGGTCGGGCACCGCGCCCGGCTGCGGTGCGCCACCTCGGCGCTTCAGCTCGCCGGCGGCGATCCGGAAGGCCGCCCGCCACGCCCAGGCGGCGGGGTCGTCCACCCCGTCACCGCGCCGCAGCACCTGGGCCCAGGCCTCGGCCACCGCCTCGTCGGCCACGTCGCGGGACCCGCTGTAGGCCAGCACCGCCCGCCACAAGGGAGCGTGGACGGCCTCGTACGCCGTCCGCACCCGCTCCCCCCGGGCCTCGAGCTCCACCGTCGCATCCTGCACCACCCCACCAGGGCGCGAACGGCTGCCAAGTGTGAACAACGTCTGCGGTCGAATTCGTTCGGCATGCGGAAGTTTTCGACCGCAGACGTCGTCGGGGCACACTCGTGCGGTGCCCGACACCCTGCGAGCCATCGGCATCCGTCAGCGGTTCGGTGACCGTGTGGTGCTCGACGGCGTCGACCTCGAGGTGCCGGCCGGTCGGGTGATCGGCCTCCTCGGTCCGAACGGTGCCGGCAAGACGACGCTGATGCGCATCCTGTTCGGCGTGCTGGTGCCCGACGCCGGCACGGTGGAGTGGCGGGGCCGTCCCGCCGATGACGACGACCGTCGCGGGTGGGGGTACATGCCCCAGGAGCGCGGCCTCTACCGCGAGATGCGGGTGCTCGCCCTGCTCACGTGGATCGCCCGCCTGCACGGGCTCGACAAGGGCACGGGCGCCGTGCGCGCCGCCGACCTGCTCGAGCGGCTCGACCTCGGCGACCGCGCGCAACGACAAGGTCCAGGACCTCTCCGGCGGCATGGCCCAGCGCGTGCAGCTGGCTGCCGCCATGGTCCACGACCCCGAGGTCCTCGTGCTCGACGAGCCGTTCGCCGGCCTCGACCCCTCCGCCGTCGAGTTCCTCTCCGGCGTGATCCGTGACCACGTGCAGCGCGGACGGAGCCTCCTGTTCTCCAGCCACCAGCTCGACCTCGTCGAGGACCTCTGCGAGGTGATCACCCTCATCCACCACGGCCGGGTGGTGCTCGAGGGCGAGCTCCACGAGCTGAAGGCGCGCAGTCCGGAGCGCTACCTGCGCGTCGGTGCTGATGTCGACGACGCGTGGATCGACGCCCGCCTCGCCACGGTCTCCTCGCGCGATGCCTCCGGCACCCGGCTGCGGCTCGCGCCGGGGGCCGACCCCGGCGTGGTGCTCGACGCCGTGCGGGCCCGCGTCGCGGTGCACGACTTCGGTGTCGAGTCGCCCAGCCTCTCCGAGCTGTTCCTGGCCGCCGCCGGCGAGGGGCACGAGGCACCCGAGGTCGTCCCTTGAACGACCGACGCGGCCTCTTCCTGGTCGCAGGCCGAGAGCTGCGGGAGACCACGCGGCGCCGGACCTTCTGGATCGTTGTGGCACTCGTGCTGGCCGCGTCGACGGCCGCCGTCGTGGTGCCGAAGGTGCTCGACGAGGGCCCGCCGAGCTACGACGTCGCCGTCGTCGACGGCTCGGACGGCCTGTCGGCGCAGCTCGAGGCGGTGGCCGACAGCCTCGACGTCGAGCTCGACCTCTCCGAGGCGGACGACCTGCGCGCGGCCACCCAGCTGGTGGCCGACGACGAGGTCGACCTCGCGATCGTGGTCGGCGACGAGCCGGTGATCGTCGCCAAGGAGGGCCGAGCGGTGGACGTCGTGGCCGCGGCCCAGCAGGTCGTCGGCATCCAGGCCCTCGTCGAGCGGCTCGGGGAGGCCGGAATCAGCCCGTCAGAGGTCCAGGACGCGCTGCAGCGGTCGCAGGCGAAGGTCGTGCACCTCGACGAGGACGACGCCAGCCGTCGAGGATCAGCGGCCATCGTCGCGCTCGTGCTCTACCTCCTGCTGATCCTGCTGATGAGCCAGGTGGCCACCGGCACCGCCATCGAGAAGGCGAACCGCATCGCCGAGGTGCTGCTCGCCATCGTGCGCCCGGGCTCGCTGCTGTTCGGCAAGGTGCTCGGCGTCGCCTTGGTGGGGTTCCTGGCCCTCGGCGTCGGTCTCGTGCCTCCGCTGGTAAGCCTGGCCGCGGGCGGTGACCTGCCCCCGGGGCTCGGGACCGCCATCGCCGCCGGTGCGCCCTGGTTCCTCCTGGGGCTCGTGCTCTACCTGACGATCGCCGGCGCGCTCGGTGCGCTGGTCGAGCGCCAGGAGGAGGCCAGCTCGGTGGTCACCCCGCTGACGATCGTGCTCATCGCGTCGTTCTTCGTGGCCCAGACCGCATCCGACACGCCCCTCGGGAAGGCGCTGGCGATCTTCCCGCTGACCTCACCGATCGTGATGCCGTCGCGCATCGCGGTGGGCGAGGCGACCGTGCCGGAGCTGGTGGCCTCGCTCGTGCTAGGTGCTGCCGCCGTTGTGCTCGTGGTCCGCGTCGGCGCCCGCATCTACGCCCGGGCCATCGTGCGCACGGGCCGTCGCCTCAAGGTTCGCGAGGTGCTGGCGTAACCTGAGCCCAGCCCGATCGGGGGTAGTTCAACTGGCAGAACACCGGCCTTTGGAGCCGGCTGTTGGAGGTTCGAGCCCTCCCCCCCGAGCCATGGCCAGCCCGCCGTCCGCCACGCCGGCGCCCCGGACGCGCACGGGCCCCGGCTGCCTGGTCGCCCTCGTGCTGCTGCCGATCGTCATCGTCCTCGGCATCGTGATCGGCACGGTGCTCAGCCAGGACGACGATCCGCCCGAGGAGACCTCGGTCACCCTCGACGAGGGCACGATCGACGGGATCGCCTGGCGGGTCGACGCCGAGCGAGACATCGAGGGCGACAGCTGCGCGTTCCTGTACCAGGACGGCGAGCAGCTCACCGGCGCCTGCACCGCCACCCCGCAGGACGCCACCATCGGCGACCAGACCGTCGTGTTCGGGCGCGCGCCCGAGGGGGCCACGTCGGTGCGCGTCGAGCTCGACACCGGCGAGGTGGTCGAGATCGACACCACCACCGTCGACGGCGTCGACGGCCCCTTCTTCGTGCAGGTCGTCGACGGCGACCTCGACGCCGAGCGCTTCGCCCCGTAGCCCGTCCGCCCTTACTGCTTCTGTGTGCGCTCAGCACCGCCATGCGGTGCCTGGCGCACGCAGAAGCAGTCGGTAGGAGGGGAGCGCGCGCATGAAGGAGGGGCTGGCGCGGTAGACCTGTCGTCATGACCGATCGACATCTGTCTGCTGTGGTGCTCGCCGCCGGCGAGGGCGACACGCATGCGGTCGGCCCGGCCGAAGCCGCTGCACCTGCTCTGCGGGCGGGCCATGGTGCTGTACGTCCTCGACGCGCTCGCCGGCGCCCGAGATCGACCGGGCCGTCATCGTGGTGGGCCACGGCGCCGAGCGCGTCACCAAGAAGCTGCAGGAGGACGGCCCGAGCTCGCGCTCGACTTCGTCGAGCAGCACGTGCAGCGCGGCACCGGCGACGCCGTCGAGCGTCGGTCTCACCGCCTTCCCCGACGACGACCTCGACGAGGACAGGCGACGTGCTCGTGCTGCCCGGGCGACACGCCGCTGCTGCGGGCCGCGCACCATCGCCGCGCTGGTCGCCGCGCACCGCCACTCCGACGCCGCCTGCACCGTGCTCACCGCCGGCATCGCCGACCCCACCGGCTACGGCCGCGTCGTCCGGGGCAAGGACGACCGGGTCGCGCGGATCGTCGAGCAGGCCGACGCCACCGACGAGGAGCGCGAGATCGACGAGGTCAACACCGTCGATCTACTGCTTCCGGCGGCAGCCTGCTGGCCCCGGCGCTGCGCCGGCTGAGCCCCGAGAACGCGCAGGGCGAGTACTACCTGACCGACGTGGTCGAGGTGCTGGCCGACGCCGGCTACCCGGTCGTGTCGCGTGGTGGCCGACGACGCCGCCGAGACCCAGGGCGTCAACGACCGGGTGCAGCTGGCCGCGGCCGAGGCCGAGCTGCGGCGCCGCACCAACGACGGCTGGCTGCGCCAGGGCGTCACCATGCTCGACCCGAGCCGCACCTACATCGACACCACCGTGTCAGCTCGCGCGCCGACGTCACGCTGTTCCCCGGCACGATGCTCCAGGGCCGCACGCGTGGTCGGCGACGGGCGCCGAGATCGGCCCCGACACCCGCCTGGTCGACTGCGTCGTCGGCGCGGAGCACGCCGTCGTCGAGCAGACCGTCGGCCGCGACGCCGAGATCGGGGCCGACTGCGCCGTCGGCCCGTTCGCCGTCCTCGAGCCGGGCTCGCACATCCCGTCGGGACACGCGCACCGGGCCGTTCTACACTGCGGGCTCCACGCTGACGGCTGATGCCCGACGCCACGGGCGAGTCGCGGTCAGAGGGGACCGCATGGAGCTGGTCACCAAGAAGCGGCTGCACCTGCGTGTCGGGGCGGGCGAACCTCCCGCTGGCCGAGGAGATCGCCGAGCGCCTCGGCGTGCGAGCTCGGGCGACGCCGAACCTGGCCGAGTTCGCCAACGGCGAGCTCCACTGCCGCTTCGGCGAGTCGGTCCGCGGCACCGACGTCTTCATCATCCAGAGCGCACTGCGCCGCCGAGGGCCTGTCGGTCAACGACGCGATCATGGAGCAGCTGATCATGGTCGACGCCGCCAAGCGGGCCTCGGCCAAGCGCATCACCGTGGTCGTGCCCCTACTACGGCTACGCCCGCCAGGACCGCAAGGCCGAGGGCCGCGAGCCGATCACCGCCAAGCTCGTCGCCAACATGTTCGCGGCCGCCGGCGCCAAGCGGCTGATGTCGCGTCGACCTGCACTCCGGCCAGATCCAGGGCTTCTTCGACGGCCCGGTCGACCACCTCACCGCCATGCCGGTGCTGGTCGACTACATGGCCGAGCCTCGGCGAGGACCTCGTCGTCGTGTCGCCCGACGCCGGCCGGGTGAAGGTGGCCGAGCGCTACGCCAACCAGCTCCACGCCGACCTCGCCATCGTGCACAAGCGCCGGGTGCAAGGGCGTGAAGAACACGGTCGAGGCCCGCGACGTCGTCGGCGAGGTCGACGGCCGCACGTGCGTGCTCATCGACGACATGATCGACACCGGCGGCACGATCGTGCGCCGCCGCCGAGCAGCTCATCGAGCACGGGCGCCACCGAGGTCTACGCCGCCGGCCACCCACGGCGTGTTCTCCGGCCCGGCCATCGACCGCCTCAAGAACTCGGTGATCTCGCAAGGTCGTCGTCACCAACACGCTGCCGCTGCCGCCCGAGAAGCAGATCGACAAGATCGAGGTGCTCTCGGTGGCCGGGATCATCGCCGACGCCATCGACGCCGTCTTCGAGGACACCTCGGTCAGCGAGATCTTCGACGGCGCCAACCAGACCTGACCCCGCACCCACCGCCGCCAGCCCGGCCCTACCACCCGCCCCTGGGGCGTCCGCGTCCCGCCTCAACCCCGCCTCAACCCCGCCCACCCCACTGCTTCTGTGTGCGTCTCTGACCGCATACCGATCTTGAGCGCACACAGAAGGGTCGGGGGTCGGGGGTTAGGGGTCGGGGGTTGGGGGGAAGATCGGAGGTGACGGTGCGAGTCGGCGTGGAGGTGAGGGTGAGGTGACGATGCGGCCGGGGGACCAGCTGTACGCGGTGCGGCCGGAGGACTTCGTGGCGGCACGGTCGGTGCTGGTCAAGCAGCTGAAGGCCGAGGGGCGCAAGGACGAGGCGGCCGCGGTGGCGAAGCTGCGACGCCCCAGCGTGGCGGCGTGGGCCCTCAACCAGGTGGCTCGTGAGTACCCGAAGCTCATGGCGGCGGCGATCGAGGCGGGCAAGCAGCTGCGCGCGGCGAGCGAGGAGGCAGTGGCCGGCCGACCGGGCCAGCTCCGCGAGGCGACCGTGGCGGAGCGCACCGCGGCCAACGCCGTCGTGAAGGCCGCCGCGACGCACCTCGGCACGCGGGCCGACGCCACCACGCCGGTGCTGCTGGCCACGATCCGCGTGGCAGCGCTCGACGACGACGTGGCCGACCAGCTCCGCCGTGGCGTGCTCACCACCGAGCAGGAGCAGCCCGGCTTCGGGTTCGGCGCCGACGCGGAGGTCGCCCCGGTCCCGCCGCGGAAGCCGCACCTGAAGCTCGTGCCGTCCCCCGAGCCCACGACCAAGGCCAAGCGCAAGGCCCCCGCGGTCGAGGCCGATCCGGCACAGGTCGAGCGCGAGAAGGCGGAGCGAGCGGCGGCCCGTGAGGCCGAGCGGGTCCGCAAGAAGGAGCTGGCCGCCCGTCGACGCACCGCCGAGCGCAAGGAGCGGGAGGCCACTCGGCTCGCCAAGGAGGCCGACGAGGCCGAGGCCGCCGCCCGCGAGGCCCGCGCCGTCGCCGACGGGGCAAGGCAGGCTGCCGTCGAAGCCCGTCTCGCGGCTGATGAGCTCATCGCGCCGAACTGACTGTCCGACCTGGCCTCTCCGAGCTGGCCTCTCCGACCTGGCCCCTCCGACCTGGCCTGGCCCCGCCGAGACGGCTTCTCTGTGCGCCCATCACCGCATACCGGTGCGTGGCGCACACAGAAGCAGTGGGGTTGGGGGTTGGGGGGTTGGGGTGGGGTTGGGGGGGGTGCCGGGTGGGGGGGGTGGGGTGCCGGGTGGGGGGGGTCAGGCGGCGTCGAGGGGGGAGCCGAAGCTGAGGCGGTGGCCGTCGGGGGTCTCGATGCAGAAGTCGCGCATGCCGTAGGGCTCGTCGTGGATCTCGCGGTGGATCGTGACGCCCTTGGCGGTGTACTCGGCGTAGAGCTCGTCGACGTCGTCGACGTAGAAGTAGGCGTCGCCTTCGATGTCCTCGCGGTCGCTGGCGACGGCGCCGCGTCGGATCTGGAGGTGGACGCCCACCCCGTCTCGATCGAGGATCGCGTAGACGGGGCCCCCGCCCGGCTCGTCGCCGAACAGGCCCGCCTCCGGATCGAGGTGGAAGCCCAGGACGTCGCGGAACCACTCGGCGGACCGCTGCACGTCCCGACAGCCCAGGGTCGTCACGCTGTGCTCGAACGCCATGCCCCCGGATCGTAGGACCGGTCAGAGGAGGTCGCTCAGGAGCTCCGTGAGGGCGTCGAGCTGGCCGAGGTCGGTGACGGTGGGGACGAGCTGGATCTCGTCGTAGCCCGCGTCGGCCGCCGCCTCGACCGACGCCCGCACCGCGTCGGGACCCGCGGTCGTGCAGGACTTGGCCAGCGCCTCGGCCAGGTCCGTGCCGAACACGCCGAGGTAGTGGCGGGCGTAGTCGTGCAGCTGGGGCACCGGGTCGTCGCCGAGCGCGAACCACCATGACGTCATCACCACAGGTGGCTCGGTCCGGCCGGCGGCCGTCCACGCCGCCCGGGTGCGCGCGGCGCCGGTGGCGAGGGCGCCCGGGGTGGGGTCGAGCTCGAAGCCGTTGATGCCGTCGGCCCACACCGCGCTGCGGGCCAGCGACCGTGGGCCGGTGCCCGCCGACAGGATCGGGATGCGGTGCACCGGCGGGGGCCCCACGGGGTCGAGGCCGTGCCCGGGAGCCTCACCGTCCCAGAGCGCGCGGATGCGAGCGACCTGCGCGTCGAGGCGGTCCCAGCGATGGTCGATCGGCCGGCCGAGCGCGGCGTAGTCCTCGAGCCGCCCGCCCACGCCGACGCCGAGCACGGCCCGCCCGCCGGAGACGACGTCGAGGGTCGCGATCTGCTTGGCCACCCACACCTCGGAGTGCATCGGCAGCACCACGACCGACGCGGCGATGTCGACCCGCTCGGTGACGGCCGCGGCCGCCGACAGCACCGTGAACGCTTCGAGGTTGCGGTAGGAGATGCGCTCGCCGAAGCCGATCGTGGCGTAGCCGTCCGCCTCGATCCGGCGCGCCCACGACAGCAGCAGCTGCCGGTCGACGCCGTCGAGCATGGCGGGCAGGGCGAGACCGATGCGCATCCCGCCATCTTCCAACGTCTGCGGTCCCTCGCGCTCGCCTGGCGAACGGAATCGACCGCAGACGTTGTTGGCAACTACCGTTCTCCGGTCCACAACCGATCGAATTGCGCTCCGGCGCGATCTCAGACGTAGGAGCCCTCCGATGGCCGAGATCATCCTCACGGCAACCCCGCGCCCCCCGCAGGGCACCCGACCCGCCCGCCGCCTCCGTGCCGACGGCAAGGTCCCCGGCGTGGTCTACGGCCTCGGGGCCGACCCGATCACCCTCACGGTGGAGTGGCGCGAGCTCCGCGCCGCGCTCGTCACCGAGCAGGGCGTCAACGCGGTCATCAACCTCGAGATCGACGGCGACCGCACGCCGACGCTGGTCAAGGACATGCAGCGCCACCCGGTGCGTCGCAACGTGCTCCACGTCGACTTCATCCGGGTCGACCTCAGCAAGACCGTCGACGTCGAGGTCAGCATCAGCCTCGAGGGCGAGGCCGAGCTGGTCACCCGTGAGGGCGGCGTGGTCGACCAGGTCCTGCAGTCGCTCCTCATCACGGCCAAGCCGGCCGACATCCCCGCCGGGCTGTCGATCGACATCTCCGGCCTGGAGATCGGCGAGGCGCTCCGCGTGAGCGACATCGTCCTGCCCGAGGGCGTCACCACCTCCGTCGACGGCGACGACCCGGTCGTCACCGCCAGCCACGGCATCTCCGAGGCGGAGATCGAGGCCGAGGAGGCCGCCGAGGCCGCCGAGGGCGAAGAGGCCGAGGCAGCCGCCGAGGGTGGCGAAGCCGAGGCCGGTGGCGACACCGGTGGCGCCGCAGCCGAGGGCGGCGACGAAGGCTGAGCCCATGCCTGCTCCGGGCGTCGCTCCGCTCCGACCGCCCTCCGCACGTGCCTGCCGGCGACCGGCGAAGCCGGCTCGCCTCCGGCCTGGCTGAAAGTCGGTAGGAGTTGTTCGGACGCAGACGAGGTGACCACAAGCCGCGAAGCGGCACCCCTGCCGACCTGCTCGTGGTCGGCCTGGCCAACCCGGGCGCGGAGTACGAGGGCACGCGCCACAACGTCGGCGGTGAGGTCGTCCAGCTCCTCGCGGCCCGGCACGGCGCCAAGCTCCGCAAGGGCAAGGAGCGGGCCATGGTCGACGAGATCACCGTCGACGGCCGGCGGCTCGCCCTGGCCATCCCGCTCACCTACATGAACCTCTCCGGTGAGGCGGTCGCCCCGCTCGTGCGCCGTCACGGCATCGAGGACCCGCACCACCTCGTGATCGTGCACGACGAGCTCGACCTGCCCGTCGGCACGCTGAGGGTGAAGGTCGGCGGCGGCCTGGCCGGCAACAACGGCCTCAAGTCCGTGAAGGCCCACCTGCACACGGACGACTTCGTCCGCGTCCGCATCGGCATCGGCAAGCCGCCCGGCCGGGCGCAGGGCGCCGACCACGTGCTCAAGAAGCCGAGCAGGGCGGACCGCGCCGAGCTCGACGTCATCGTCCAGGAGGCGGCCGACGCCGTGGAGCTCATCCTCTCCGAGGGCCCGGCGGTGGCCATGAACCGCTTCAACACGCGCCCCGATCCCGCGCAATAGGCCGTTCGGCCGTATCCCGGCCGGCCCGGCGGGCGCTCACCCTCAGTAGGCAGTTCCACACGCATCGAACCTTCTGGGAGATCCACCGTGCGCCCCTCGATCTACGTCAAGCTCGTCGCGACCGCCCTCGCCCTCGTCGCCGCCGGCGCCGCCGCCGCCGGGGCGATCGGCTCGCCGCCGCCCGCGGCCGACAAGGGCCTGACCAACGCCGAGGAGCCCTCCGGCGTCGAGGTCCCCGTCGTCCACGACGATGACGATGCCCCCGACGACGAGGTCGTCGGCGAGGATGACGAGGCCGACGAGGTCGATGACGAGGCCGACGAGGTCGACGACGAGGCCACCGAGAGCGACGAGAGCGACGAGAGCGACGAGGCCGACGAGCCGAAGGACAACCACGGCGCCTACGTGTCCGCCGTCGCCCACGACCACACGCTGACGGGTCGCGAGCACGGAAAGGCCGTCTCCGAGGTGGCCCGCTCCGACGCCGGCAAGCCGAACGCCGACGACGAGGACGCCGAGGACACCGATGGCCCCGGCCAGGGACGGGAACGGCAACGGCAACGGCAAGGGCCACGGGAAGCCGTAGCTGCGACACCCCTTGCCCGATTGCCACGGAGAGTGGTAGACACTCCGACGCTGAGTGGTGTGAGCGGGCAGGTGCGAACGCCACGCAGCCGGGGAGGCCTTGAGCCGCCGGACGACATGGTCGCTGATGTCCGGCGGGGAGCCAGAGCGAAACCGGCCCCGAAGCTCCATCCAGATGCTTCGGTAAGGCGGGCAGCTCATGACACGTCATCGGCCTCAGCACCTCATTCGTACGCGCATGGCGCGTCCGGGGGACGATCGCCGGACCCTCGGCCTCGCGCTCGGTGCCGCCGCGCTGGCCCTGGTGCTGACGTCATCCTTGATGCCGACGGCGTCGGCCATCACCAAGCCGGGTGACATCAGCAACGCGGACTGGAACGCCACCTGGGACGCCGAGGACGCGTGGCCGCCCACTGCGACCACCAGCTGGCCTCTCCCGGCCACCAACCCGGCCCTCGCCGCCCGCTGCGGCATCGACATCGGCGTGATCGTCGACCGGTCGGGCTCCATCGCCGACGCCGGCCAGGCCACGAGCTACCGGAACGCCGTCAAGGACCTCGTGGACGGCTTCGCGGGCACGCCCTCCAAGCTCGGCGTCTGGTCGTTCGCCAACCACGCCAGCGACACCGATGCCACGGCCTACCCGTGGCACCAGATGGCCGCGCTCGACGGTGCGTCGGGGCCCGCCAACGTCGCCAGCCTGAAGGCCACGGTCGACAGCATCCCGATCGTCACGAACTTCTCCACCAACTGGGAAGAAGGCCTCCGCGCCCCGCTCAACGCGCCGGTGGCCGCGTCGCCCAAGCCCGACCTGGTGCTCGTCCTGACCGACGGGCAGCCGACGGTGCACGCCGACGACAGCGACTCCGGTGGGACCACCAACAACGACGACATGGCCGGCGGCATCAAGTCCGCCAACCTCCTCAAGGCCGACGGCCGCCGCGTGCTCGCGGTGGGCGTGGGCCCGAACGTCTCGGTCGAGGGCCTCGAGCTCATCTCGGGTCCGACGGCCTTCAACGGCACGAACATCTCCACGGCCGACTACCTCACCACCTCCTTCGCCGACCTGAGCGCCGCCCTCGAGGACTTCGCCACGACCTTGTGCGGCGGCTCGGTCACCGTCACCAAGCAGACCTCGACGCCGGCCGCGCCCACCTCCTACGCCAACGCGGCCGGGTGGACGTTCACCGGCGACATCACCGACCCGCCGCCCAGTGCCACGGCGACACCAGACCAGCCGTCGACGCCGGCCACCAACGATGGCGTGACCGGCGTCGACGGCCAGGTGGCCTTCACCTGGAGCTCGGCCAGCGGGGAGTCCATCACGATCACCGAGACCCCGCAGGCGGGCTTCCAGCTCGCCAGCCGCACCTGCACGCTGAACGGCAAGGACTTCCCCGTCGAGGAGGTGGCCAACGGCCTCGCGCTCGACGTGGCGCAGGGCCAGCACGTGGTCTGCACGTTCCGCAACCAGCCGGTGTTCATCGACCTCAGCGTCACCAAGACCGACGGGAAGGTCACCACGAGCCCCGGCGAGGTGAACGACTACACGATCGGCTACGGCAATGCGGCCGACGCCACCGCCACGGCGACGGAGGTCGTCCTCACGGAGACGGTGCCCGCCAACACCACCTACGTGGCGGCGGGCTCCTCGGCCTGGAGCTGCGCGAACGGCGCCCCGGCGGGCACCTCGTGCACGCTGAACGTCGGGTCGCTCGCTCCCGGCGCCGGCGGCACCGCCCACTTCAAGGTGCAGGTCGTCAACCCGGTGGGGGCGGGGGTCACCCAGATCGCCAACACCGTCACGGTCACGGGCACGGGCACCGAGCGCGACCTCGGTGACCAGACCGCCACCGACACGGACACGCTCACCGCGGCCCCGCTGCTCAGCGTCACGAAGGGCGACGGCGACGTCACGGTGGTGCCGGGTGGGTTGATCACGTACTCGATCGACTACAGGAACGATGGGAACAAGGCGGCCACGAACGTGGTGTTGTCGGACACGGTGCCGGCGAACACGACCTTCGTGGCGGCGGGCTCACCGGGCTGGGACTGCAACGGCGGTTCCCCTGGTGAGGGCGACGGTGCGACCGCGGGGGCGGTCTGCACGAACGCGGTCGGCACCGTCGCCGGGGGTGGTGCGGGCGGGAGCCGTCCGTTCCAGGTGCGGGTGGTCGATCCCGTGCCGGCTGGGGTGACCAACGTGCACAACGTGGTGCTGATCGATGACGACCTCTGCAAGGAGAGCTGCGACACCGACGACGAGGACACTCCCGTCGACGCCGCCCCCGAGCTGCACGTGACCAAGGGCGACGGCGACGTCACGGCGGTGCCGGGGGGTCTGATCACGTACTCGATCGACTACAGGAACGATGGGAACAAGGCGGCCACGAACGTGGTGTTGTCGGACACGGTGCCGGCGAACACGACCTTCGTGGCGGCGGGCTCACCGGGCTGGGACTGCAACGGCGGTTCCCCTGGTGAGGGCGACGGTGCGACCGCGGGGGCGGTCTGCACGAACGCGGTCGGCACCGTCGCCGGGGGTGGTGCGGGCGGGAGCCGTCCGTTCCAGGTGCGGGTGGTCGATCCCGTGCCGGCTGGGGTGACCAACGTGCACAACGTGGTGCTGATCGATGACGACCTCTGCAAGGAGAGCTGCGACACCGACGACGAGGACACGCCCGTCGACGCCGCCCCCGAGCTGCACGTGACGAAGAGCGACGACGACGTCACGGTCGCTCCGGGCGAGGAGCTCACCTACAGCATCCGGTACCGCAACGGCGGCGACGAGGACGCCACCGGCGTCTCGCTCGTCGAGATCGTGCCCGAGCACACGACCTTCGTGGACGACGGCCCCGGCGGCTGGACCTGCGTCGAGGTGCTCGGTGTCACCGTGTGCACCTACCCGATCGGCGTCCTGCCGGCCAGCGACGACTACGGCTCGGTGACCTTCACCGTGCTCGTCGACGACCCGCTGCCCGCCGGGATCGACACGCTGCACAACGACGTGGTGATCGACGACGACCTCTGCCGGAAGTCGTGTGACGACGCGGACGAGGACACGCCCGTCGACGCCGCCCCCGACCTCACGGTCCAGAAGGACGACGGTGGCGTCAGCGCCGCCCCCGGTGACGAGGTGACCTACACCCTCGTCTACGCCAACATCGGGGACCAGGACGCCACCGGCGTGGTGCTCACCGAGACGGTGCCGACCGGCTCCACCTTCGTGGGTCCCGACGACTGGACCTGCGTCGACGGCACGTGCACGCTCGTGATCGGGGACCTGCCCGCCGGCGAGGGCGGCACGGTGGACTTCACCGTCCGGGTGGACGATCCGTTCCCCGTCGACCAGACCGAGCTCGACAACGTCGTGGTGATCGACGACGACGGCGAGAACGGCCCGGACCCGACGCCCGAGGACAACGTCGCCGACGACCAGACGCCCGTGACGCAACCCGAGGTCATCCCGAACGACGTGACCCGTCCGCCCACCGACGTGGAAGCCGCCGTCGCCCTGCCTCGCACGGGCACCGACGTCGGCCGCACGGTCGCCATCGCCGCCGTCCTCCTCCTGGCCGGCGCCGCGGCAATGGCCCTCGACACGGCCGTGACAAGGCGCCGCCGCCGCACGTCCTGACCTGGAGCCCACCACCACCCAGCCCACCACCCCCACCACTGCTTCTGTGTGCGTGCAGCACCGCATAGCGGTGCTGCACGCACACAGAACCCGTCAGACGCGGCGGCGGATGATCAGCAGGTGAACGTGATGTCGCTCATGCCGATCCACTGGTTCTGCGCCGCCCTGCTCGACCGCTCGTTGCGGTAGGTGATCTGAACGACGTGATGCGGCCCGGCGTGACCGAGTTGAGGTTGCCCTGCGTTGCTGGTGGCAGGCGACGTTGTTGTTCGTGTGGCTGTTGCGGAACCGGTTGATGTTGGCTGCCGGTGCCCTTCCGACACGGTGCTTCCCGCCGGGAAGCTCCAGGTGTAGCCCGTGGTGTGTGATGACGATCCGGTCGCCGCCAGCCGTTGGTCAGTGCGTCGATGTCGAAGAACGGAACGAGAGGTTCGTGACCGGCGACGCTGAAGGCGAAGGTGATGGTCTGGCTGCGCCCCGTTGTTGCAGCGGTGCCTTGTTGGGCGTCATCTCGAAGCGGAGGTACTTCTCGTTGAGCCCGCCGGCCGGGCCCGCCGGCATCCTGGCGGTTGTTGGGCAGCAGCGTGGTGTCGGTGACGCCGCTGATCGCCATCGTGATCGTCGTGTTGCCGATGATCGTGTTGGTGAAGATCGAGCCCGTGGTGAAGGTGTCCCAGTCGAGGATGCCGCCGTGCCGCAGCTGCGCAGCGGCCTGCGCCGACGCCACGCTCTGCATCATCGGGGTCGCCCACACGGCGGCGCCGCCGATCGCCATGCGGCGCAGCAGCGCGCGGCGGTCGAGCGGCGCAGGGGGCTCGGCTGACATCGAGGGGACGGTTCTCCGTGGGTACGTGGGTCTAGACCGCACCGAGCCTAAGAAGCGGGCCCGTGGCCGTCGCGGATGGTCCCGCCGGTCATGATGGAGGCCATGACCACCGAGACCGTGATCGTCGTCGGGCAGGGCTACGTGGGGCTGCCGCTGGCGATGCGGGCGGTGGCGGCGGGCTACGACGTGGTCGGCTACGACGTCGACGAGCACCGCAGCAAGGCGCCTCGCCGCCGGCGACGTCCTTCGTCGAGGACATCAGCGACGAGCGGCTCGCCGCGGCGCTCGAGCACCGGCCGCTACCGGGCCGTCGGCGACCTCGAGCGGCATCGCGCGGCTTCGACGTCGCGGTCATCACGGTGCCCACCCCGCTGCGCGAGGGCATCCCCGACCTCACCTTCATCGACGACGCCGGCGCCGCAGCTCGCGCCCCTGCCTCACCCGCGGCGCCACGCGTGGTGCTCGAGTCGCACCACCTACCCCGGCACCACCGAGGAGCTGTCTGGCCCCGATCCTCGAGGAGGGCTCGGGCCTGCACGGCGGGCACCGACTTCCACCTCGGCTACAGCCCCGAGCGCATCGACCCGGGCAACCGCCACCTGGACGCTCGACGAACACCCCCAAGGTGGTGTCGCGGCATCGACGCCGCCTCGCCTCGCCGCGGTGCAGCGGCTTCTACGACCAGCATCGTCGACACGCACCGTGCCGGTGTCGCACCCCGAAGGAGGCCGAGCTCACCAAGCTGCTCGAGAACACCTTCCGGCACGTGAACATCGCGCTGGTCAACGAGCTGGCCATGTTCGCCGCCGACCTCGGCATCGACGTGTGGGAGGCCATCGACGCCGCCTCCACCAAGCCCTTCGGCTACATGCGCTTCACGCCCGGGCCCGGGCGTCGGCGGCCACTGCCTGCCCGATCGACCCGTCGCTACCTGTCGTGGCAGGTGCAGCAGCTCGCCTCGGCGCAGCGCTTCCGGTTCGTCGAGCTGGCCAACGACGTCAACGACCACATGCCCGACTACGTCGTGCGCCGCCTCTTCAGCGCCCTCAACGACCAGGGCAAGCCGGTCAAGGGCAGCCGCATCCTGCTGCTCGGCCTCTCCTACAAGGCGCAACATGGGCGACTGGCCGCGAGTCACCCAGCCACCGGGTGGCCGACCAGCTCCTCGAGCTCGGCGCCGACCTCCGCGCCGCCGACCCCCACGTCGACCCCGACCGCTTCCCGCCTGGCACCACGCCGGTCGACTGCACCGCGGAGGAGCTCGACGCCGCCGACGCGGTGGTGCTCCTCGTCGACCACGCCGCCTTCGACCCCGACCTCGATCGCTGGCCCACGCCCGCTACGTCCTCGACACCAAGGCCCACCTCCCCCAAGCCGGGAACGTGGAGCGCCTGTAGCCCGAGGTCAGCCGAGCTTGGTGGCCGCGAGGACAAGACCGACCAGCGTGGCGTTGCTGGCCACCATGCCGATGAACAGCGTGTGCAAGAGCCGGCCGAGCTCGTGGTGCATCTCGCCCCGCAGCTCGGCGATCTCCGCGTGCAGGTCGACCCTCAGCATCTGCAGGTCGGTTCTGGTGGCGGTGTCGCCCCACCCGACCGGTGGGAGTAGGTCCATCATGACGGCGGCCCTCTCCGGCCCCATGGCCTCTTCGAACCACTTGCGAGCCGCAGACTACCCGCGGGGATGTGACGCCGACCCTGCGTGGGGCCACGCGAAGTAGGGTTGGAGCACTCGGACTCCGGTCCGCATCGGCGCTCCCGAGCGCCCTCCTGACATCACGATCAGGAGGAGCTCGCATGAGCATCACCGAGGAGCGGCGCCGGGCGCTGCGCAGCAAGATGGAGGCCACCCTTGGCCGAGACGAGACGGCGACGCTGATGGACATGATCGAGGCAGATCGCTGGTCCGAGCTCGTCACCAAGGAGCACCTCGACCAACGGCTGGAGCCGTTCGCGACCAAGCAGGACCTGGAACGGTTCGCCACCAAGGATGACCTGCATCAGATGACGATCCAGCTGATCACCTGGATGCTCGTCGGGCAGGCCACCCTGGTGGCCATGGTCGGCATCCTGATCCTCTTCGCCGTCTAGCGCAGCGCCGCCACGGCCTCGTCGACATCGCCGTGCACCAGCCGCTGCACGGGAACGCGCTCGGCGAGCTGGCACAGGGTGACGAGACCGGACTCGCCCACCAGGCGCAGGTTGAGGGCGTGCTCGAGCACCGCGATGAGGGCCTCGCGCGGCTCGAGCGGCTCCGACAGGGACACGGTGACGCCGGCCTCGTACCGAGGGAGCACGACGCGGCCCACCGGCTCCGCCGAGCCCACCATGATCTCGACGTCGGAGCGCAGCTCGCGCGGCAGCACGTTGGGTGACGCCGCCTCGCCCATCCCGAGCACGGCGCGGCTGCTGGCGTCGAGCACGAGTGGCTTCGGATAGGTGACCACCTCGAGGGAGCCCTCCCGCACGCCCACCGCCTCGTCGGTGCCGTAGGCCCAGCCCGCCTGCACGAGCGCGGCGGTGAGCGTCGTCTTGCCCGAGCCGGACGTCGCCGGCAGCAGCACCACCTCGCCGGCAGGGGAGCGCACGCACCCGGCGTGCAGCGCGATGCACGCCGTCGAGGCGGCCGCGATCTGGTTGAGCGCGGTCGGCAGCGCGTCGAGGAACGCTGTCCGCGAGCCGTAGGTGCGCTCGGCGCCGGAGCCGGTCAGCCGCACCGTGCCGTCGGGCACCGCCCGCACCGTGAGGTCGAGGGTCGCCCAGCGGTTGTCGTGGAGCGACGCCAGCAGCGCGTCGATGTCGGCCAGCAGCGACGAGTCGGGGCAGCGGAAGCGGACCCGCTCGTCGAGCACCGCGCACACCCGCCCCGCGGGGTCGTCGCCGCCGAGCTGGCGCGCCAGGCCGAGGACCGCCGGTGGCTCGGTCGTGCGCCCCACCAGGCCGGCGTCGGTGAGCTGCTGGACGCCGAGGGCGAGGTCGGCCGTCACCACCTCGGGGTCGACCCCGGCGGCGTCGACGATCGTGGCCGCCACCGCGTCGAGGTCCGTCGTGCCGTCGCAGGCCTCCCACACCAGCCCCGCGGAGGCGTTGAGCACGTGCACGGTCTCGGTGAGGAGGTCGTAGAGCACGGTCAGCTCGCCGAGCGGCGCGGCGAGCACGCCGGGCGAGCGGGCGGGGAGCGAGGTCGAGTTCAGGCGGCGCCCAGTCGCACCGCCGCGAAGACCAACCCCACCGTGGCGGCGTTGGTGGCGACCATGCCGAGGAACAGCGAGCGGAGGCCGTTGGCCTGCGTGAGGCTCAGCTGACCCATCTCGCTCCGCAGCTCGCCGCGGAGCTCGGACATCTCGCCGCGGAGCTCGGACATCTCGCCGCGCAGCTCGGCCATCTCGCCGCGCAGGCGGCCTTCGAGGACGATCAGGTCGGTCTTGGTGGCGATCTCGCCCCAACCGACCGGCGGGAGCAGCTCCATCATGATGGGCGCTCGTTCGGGACCCATGGCCTCTTCGTACCACTTGAAGATCTCATGGCGCTGGTGTTCGGTGACGGGCATCGGCCGCGCCTCCTGGACTGCTGTCGACCGGGTTGGGTGGCCTGACACCACCGAGACGGACCGGGGTCCATGCGGCGCAGGCTACTCCTCCGGTGTGACGGGTCAGGCCGCTGACGGTCGATGGGAGCATCGGTGGCATCCACAGTGAGTTGGACCGAAACTACGCAGAGTGGTAGAACGCTCCGGCTACTTGTCAACCACACATGGCGGGCGCCACGCAGTTCGTGATTCCCCGACGTCTCGCCGCAGGGTGGCATTGATCCCCAGGCTGAAGTTGGTCGCTGCGCCTGCGGGGGAGCCAGAGCGAAACCGACCCTGATCAAACGGTCTAGGGAGAGGTTTCGATGGCGACAGGGCATGGTCGCGTTGCGCGCGGGTCCGCGCTGGGTGCGGAGGACGTACAGGCACGTGGCGCACGTCGGCGCATCGGGGTCGCGCTCATGGTCGCGCTCGTCGCCGTGGCGGGGCTGCCGCTCGTCACCGCGAGCCCGTCCGCCGCCGCTGGAGAGTGCGATGCTCCGGCCAACGAGATCGTCGCCGAGAACTGTCTCCCCGGCACCGCGGCATCCGTATGGGATGTCTCGGGAGCCGGAGACTCGAGCATCCAGGGCTTCGCCACCGACATCAGCGTCGACCAGGGCCAGACGGTGCAGTTCAAGGTCGACACGCCCTCCCCCGACTACCGCCTCGACATCTACCGGCTCGGCTACTACGGCGGCGCCGGGGCGCGCCTCGTCGCCACGGTCCAGCCGTCCGCTGCGCTACCGCAGGTGCAGCCCGCGTGCCTCGAGACCGACGGCACGACGAACGACAACCTGATCGACTGCGGCAACTGGGGCGTGTCCGCATCGTGGTCGGTGCCCGCGGGTGCGGCCTCCGGCATCTACATCGCGCGGCGACGCGTGAGGACGTCGGCGGCGACCTCGCGAGCCACATCACCTTCATCGTCCGCGACGACGACGGCGGCTCCAATCTGCTCTTCCAGACGTCCGACACGACCTGGCAGGCGTACAACCAGTACGGGGGCTACAGCCTCTACGGAGGTCCCCTCGGTCACGCCCACAAGGTGAGCTACAACCGGCCCTTCACGACCCGCGCCACCCCGACGGAGGACTGGCTGTTCAACGCGGAGTACCCGATGCTCCGCTGGCTCGAGCGCAACGGCTACGACGTGAGCTACTCCACCGGGGTCGACACGGACGCGCCGCGGCGGCGAGCTCCTCGAGCACGGGGCGTTCCTCTCGGTCGGGCACGACGAGTACTGGTCGGCGGAGCAGCGGGCCAACGTCGAGGCGGCGCGCGACGCCGGCGTGGACCTCGCGTTCTTCAGCGGCAACGAGGTCTACTGGAAGACGCGCTGGGAGCCGAGCACGGCCGACGGCGGGAGCACCGACCACCGGACCCTCGTCTCGTACAAGGAGGGCGACGCCCAGGGCAGCGCCGAGCACTACGACTGCTTCGGGAACTTCGCCTGCGATCCCGACCCGGACACGTGGACCGGCCTCTGGCGGCAGAACCAGACGGGCCACGACGGCGGGCGTCCCGAGAACGCGCTGTCCGGCCAGATCAGCTGGGGCGACACGACGACCGCCATCCAGGTCCCTGCCTCTGCCACCGGCCTGCGCTTCTGGCGCAACACCGGGATGAGCGGCAACACGACGCTGACGGCGGGCACGTTGGGCTACGAGTTCGACTGGGAGCAGTCGGCGTACGCCGCGAGCAATCCGCCCGGCCGGATCACCGTGTCCGACACCACCGCGGTCGGCAAGAACCACAAGATGAGCCTGTACCGCGCCGCCCCGAGCGGCGCGCTCGTCTTCGGTGCGGGAACGGTGCAGTGGTCCTGGGGGCTCGACGGCGTCCACGACCGTGGCGGCTCGACCGAGGACCCGCGGATGCAGCAGGCCACGGTCAACCTGCTCTCCGACATGGGCGCCCAGCCCGTGACGCTGCAGGCAGGCCTGGTTCCCGGGGGGGCGCTTGACTCGACGGCCCCGACCACCGCCATCACCGACCCGACGGGCGGTGCGACCGTCCCGGGCGGCAACGTCACGATCTCCGGCACGGCCGCCGACGTCGGTGGCGCCGTCGCCGCGGTCGAGGTGTCGACCGATGGCGGCACGACCTGGGACCGCGCCACGCGGCACGACGAGCTGGACCTACACCTTCAACGCGTCCAACGGCCCGGTGACCGCGCAGGCGCGCGCCATCGACGACGCGGCCAACATCGGCACGGCGGCCGGCGTCAGCTTCAACGTCGCGGCGCAGGTCTGCCCGTGCTCCATCTTCACGCCTGCCACGACCGGCGTTCAGGAGAACGACGGCGTCGCCGTCGAGCTCGGCGTCAAGTTCCGATCCGATGTCGCGGGCTTCATCACCGGGATCCGCTTCTACAAGACGACCGGCAACACGGGTACGCACACCGGCACCCTCTGGTCGACTGCCCCCGTCCCCGCAAGCCTGGCGACCGTGACCTTCACAGGTGAATCTGCCACCGGCTGGCAGGAGGCCACCTTCGGCGCTCCGGTCGCCATCGCCGCCAACACGACCTACGTCGCCTCCTACCACACGACCAGCGGGAACTACGCCACCGGCACGTCGTTCGCCAGCGCAGGTGTCGACAACCCGCCTCTCCACGCGCTGCAGGGCGGCGTCGACGGACCCAACGGCGTGTATCAGTACGGGAACGGAGGCGTGTACCCCACCACCACGTTCGGGTCGTCCAACTACCTCGTCGACGTCGTCTTCGTGGACCAGGTCGGGCCCGACACGACGCCGCCCACGATCACCGGGCGCTCACCTGCCCCGAACGCATCGGCTGTCGCCGTCGGCACCGACGTCACGGCGACCTTCAACGAGCCCATGGCGGCCGGGTCCATCAACGGCACCACCGTCGAGCTGCGCGACCCGTCCAACGCGCTCGTCACGGCGACGGTCACCTACAACGCGGGCACGCGGACTGCGACCCTCAATCCCGACTCGACGCTGGCCTACAGCACGATCTACACCGCGACCGTCAAGGGGGGCGCGAGCGGTGTCACCGATGCGGCCACTCCCGCCAACCCGCTGGCTGCCGATGTCACCTGGACCTTCACGACGGCCGCGCCGCCGCCGCCTCCTCCGGACGAGGGCCCTGGCGGTCCGATCCTGGTCGTCTCCGCGGCGGCCAACCCCTTCAGCCGGTACTACGTGGAGATCCTCCGGAACGAGGGCCTGAACGCCTTCAACGCGGCCGACATCAGCACGGTGACCCCCGCGATCCTGGCCGCCTACGACGTCGTCATCCTGGGGGACATCGCCATCGATGCCGCGCAGGCGACCATGTTCGAGACCTGGGTGACGGGCGGCGGCAACCTCATCGCGATGCGGCCCGATCCCGACCTCGCGAGCCTGGTCGGGCTGACCGACACGGGCACGAACCTGTCCGATGCGTACCTCGACATCGACAACAGCGCGGGCAAGCCGGGCACGGGGTTGGTGGGCGAGACGATCCAGTTCCACGGCGACGCCGACCGGTATTCACCGAACGTCGGGACCGAGGTCCTCGCGACGCTGTACGCAACCGCCTCCACGGCGACGACCAACCCAGCCGTCACGGTGCGCAGCGTCGGGACGCAAGGCGGGCAGGCGGCGGCGTTCACCTACGACCTCGCTCGATCCGTGGTCGAGACCCGTCAGGGCAACCCCGCGTGGGCCGGCCAGGAGCGGGACGGCCAGCAGCCGCCGATCAAGCGGTCCGACGACATGTTCTTTGGGGCCCGACCCGGACTGGGTGGACTTCAACAAGATCCAGATCCCGCAGGCCGACGAGCAGCAGCGTCTGCTCGCCAACCTGATCCAGCACGTGAACCGCGACCAGATGCCGTTGCCGCGCTTCTGGTACTTCCCGCGCGGCGAGAAGGCCGTCGTGGTGATGACCGGCGACGACCACGCGAACAACGGCACCGCCGGCCAGTTCGACTGGGACATTGCACAGAGCCCACCGGGCTGCAACGTCGACAACTGGGAGTGCGTGCGCGGTACGTCGTACGTGTACCCGAACACGCCGCTGAGCAACACGGCGGCCGCCGCCTACGAGGCCCAGGGCTTCGAGGTCGCCCTCCACGTCAACACGAACTGCGCCGACTGGACCCCCGCGTCGCTGGCCGGCTTCTACGACGATCAGCTTCCGACTTTCGCCGCCGCCTACCCGGGCGTGCCCACACCCTCGACGAACCGCACCCACTGCATCACGTGGAGCGACTGGGCGACCCAGCCCAAGGTCGAGGCGGCGCGCGGCATCCGACTCGACACGAACTACTACTACTGGCCCGCGGCGTGGGTCCAGAACCGGCCGGGCTACTTCACGGGCTCGGGCATGCCGATGCGCTTCGCCGACCTCGACGGGTCGATGATCGACGCCTACCAGGCCGCGACGCAGATGCCGGACGAGAGCGGGCTGGACTACGCGCTGCACATCAACACGCTGCTGGACAACGCCATCGGCGCGGAGGGCTACTACGGCGTCGTCACGACCAACATGCACACCGACACGGGTCCCCACCCCGGGCAGCAGACCGTGGTCAACGCCGCGCTCGCCAAGGGCGTGCCCGTCGTCTCGGCACGCCAGATGCTGACGTGGCTGGACGGCCGCAACGGCTCGTCGTTCGCCAACCTGGCCTGGAGCTCCGGCACGCTCACGTTCTCGATCGCGCGAGGCGCCGGATCCAACGGCCTCCAAGCGATGCTGCCCACGCAGGGCGCCAACGGCTCGCTCCAAACCCTGATGCGCGGCGGCAACCCCGTCACCTTCTCCACCCAGACGATCAAGGGCATCGAGTACGCCACCTTCGATGCCGCGGCCGGGGCCTACTCGGCGACCTACGCCGCTGACACCACCGGCCCGGTGATCACCGCCGTCACCGCCGTGCCCGGTGTCGACGGCACGGCCACCGTCACCTGGACGACCGATGAGCCCGCCACGTCGCGGGTCGACTACGGCACGAGCGCCGGGAGCCTGACCTCGTTCGTGAGCGACGGGACCCTCACGACATCGCACTCGGTGCAGCTCCCGGGCCTGGCCCCTGACACGACGTACCACTTCCGTGTCACCTCCGCCGACGCCGTGCCCAACACGACGATCTCACCGAACCCGCCGGATGCCCCGGCCACGTTCACGATGCCGACCGCGGTCGCGACCGACACGACGGTCGCCCACTTCAGCGCGGGCACGACCGGCAGCTCGACCTACGTGTCCGACACGGCCGGCGGCGAGGTCATCCTGGCGCCGGAGGTGGGCGCGGAGTTCGCTGGGACGACGACGCCCTCCGGTTGGTCGAGCGGCAGCTGGACCGGCGGTTCGACAACCATCGGGAGCGGTCGGGCGACGGTGGACGGCTCGTGGATCCGTGCCGATGCCCTCGGGGCCGCCGGGCGGACCGTCGAGTTCGTCGGAACGTTCAGCGGCGCCGCGTTCCAGAACGCCGGCTTCGGCGTCACGCTCAACGGCGACCCCGGTGAGTCGATGGCGCTGTTCGGCTTCAACAACGCCTCGAGTGTCGCTGCAGGCCCGGATCTGGAACGGGTCGTTCACCGATGTCCCGCTCGGGACGCAGTACACCGGTTCGGAGCATCGCTATCGGATCGAGTGGGACACGTCGGTTGTTCGCTTCTACATCGACGGCACGCTCGTCCACACCGCTACGACCACCCTGACCGGCACGATGCGCCCGATCGCCAGCGACTACGCCAACGGCGGCGGCGCGCTGTCCGTCGACTGGATGCGGGTGTCGCCGTACGCGTCGCCGGGGACCTTCCTGTCGCGGTCCACGACGCCGGCAGCCCGGCTGACTGGGGTGTGCTCTCGTACGTCGCCGACGTCCCGGCGACGACGTCGCTGGCCCTCAGCGTCCGGACGGGACCGACGGCCACCCCCGACGGGAGCTGGACGTCGTTCCTGCCGATCAGCCAGGGCGGCGACGTCACGACCTCGGGTCGCTATCTGCAGTACCGGGTTGAGGCCGCGACGTCGTCGGCCGGGGTCACGCCCACGCTGTCCTCCGTCACGGTCCCGTACAACGCATCGACCGCGCCGACGGTGCCGGATGCGCCCACGGCCGTCTCGGCGGTGCCCGGCAACACCCAAGCGATCGTGTCGTGGACGGCTCCGACCTACGACGGTGGCTCGCCGATCACGGGCTACGAGGTGACCCCGTACATCGGGATGACCGCGCTGACACCCGTGGTGTTCCCCTCGACCGCCACCACGCAGCCGATGACGGGGCTGACCAACGGGACCTCCTATGTGTTCACGGTGCGCGCCATCAACGCGATCGGCAGCAGCGCGCCCTCGCTGGCCTCCAACGCGGTCACCCCAGCGACGGTTCCGGGGGCACCGACGATCGGTACCGCGGTGGCGGGGGCCTTCGAGGCGACGGTGTCGTGGACGGCACCGGTGTCGAACGGTGGCTCGCCGATCACGGGCTATGCGGTGACCCCCTACATCGGGGCGACCGCGCAGACGCCGGTCGTATTCAGCTCGACCACCACGACGCAGACCGTCACCGGCCTGACCATCGGCACCACCTATACCTTCAGGGTCGCGGCCATCAACGGGGTCGGCACGGGGGCGCAGTCCGCCGCCTCCAACCAGGTCGTCCCGTTCGGCGCGGCCACGGACACGACCGTGGCCCACTTCACGGCCCCCGGGACGACCGGCAGCTCGACGTACGTGTCCGACACGGCCGGCGGTGAGGTCATCCTCGCGCCGACGGTCGGCGCCGAGTTCGAGGGGACGACCATGCCGTCGGGTTGGACGGTCAACCCGTGGGCGGGTGGTGGCGGCGCCAACGTCACCGGCGGTTCGGTGACCGTCGACCAGGCAGCGATCTGGACGAACACCTTCTACCCATCGGGCCGCGCCCTGGAGTTCGTCGCGAACTTCAGCGATCCCAACCAGCACATCGGGTTCGCCAACGACTTCAACAACGGCAACTGGGCCATCTTCAGCACTGGCGCGAGCGGCGACCAGCTGTACGCGCGCGGAGCAACGTCCCGGGCGGCGTCGACACACCCCTCGGCGCGGGCTACCTCGACGGCCTGCACCGGTACCGGATCGAGTGGACGGCGACGTCCGCCCGGTACCTGATCGACGGGGTCGAGGTGGCGTTCCACACCGGACTCGCCTACAACACGACCCTCCGTCCGGCGGCGAGCGACTCGAACACGTCAGGTTCGCTGTCCGTCGACTGGATGCGGATGACGCCGTACGCGTCGCCCGGGACGTTCCTGTCCCGGATCCACGACGCCGGCAGCCCGGCGGCCAACTGGGGCACCCTGTCGTACGTCGCCGACGTGCCGTCCGGCACCACGCTCGGGCTCGAGGTCCGGACCGGCGAGACGCTCACCCCGGACGGCACCTGGTCGAGCTTCGTGCCGGCCGCCTCCGGGCAGGACGTGGCGCCCTCCGGCCGCTACCTCCAGTACCGGCTCACCGCCACCTCGACGACCGGCCTCGTCACCCCGACGCTCCAGTCGGTGACGCTCCAGTACACGACGACGCCCGAGACCACGGCTCCGACGATCACCGGCCGGACGCCGGCCCCGGGCGCCACCGGCGTCGCGATCGGCACGGATGTCACGGTGACGTTCAGCGAGCCGATGAAGCCGGCCACGATCACGGCTTCGACGGTCACGCTGCGCGCCCAGGGCGCGGTCACGGACGTGCCCGCGACCGTCAGCCTCGCGGGTACGACCGCGACGCTCGACCCGTCGGCCTCTCTCGACCCGCTCAAGGTGTACACGGTCACGGTCGCGGCGTCGGTGGCCGACACCGCCGGCAACCCGCTCGGGACCGCCGCCACGTGGACGTTCAAGACCGCCGGCGAGGTGTGGGACACCACCAGGGCCGACTTCGCGGCCGGGACGGGCACGGGCACGGTCCCGATCCCTGTCGGCGACGGTGCGCTCTCCCTCGGTGGCCCGGCCACGTACGACTTCGAAGTAGGACCCTCGCTCCCCGCAGGGCTGACCGCCACACCGTGGACGGCAGGCGGCACCGCCACGGTGGCCGGCGGCTTGGTGAGCATCGACGCCAGCATCGTTCGCTCCGATGCGTCCTACGGACCTGGTTCCTCGGTGGACTTCGTCGCCACCCTCGGCACCTCGCCGGGTCAGCACATCGGGTTCGGCACCGACCTCGACACGCAGCCATGGGCGATCTTCAGCAGCAACGGCACCACGCTGCAGGCACGGACGAAGACCGCCTCCGGCACCCTCGACTCGGACCTCGGGGGCTCCTACCTCGGCGTTCCCCACTGGTACCGCATCGAGTGGGACACGTCGGCCATCCGGTTCTTCGTCGACGGTGTGCTCGTGCAGACGCACGCCGCGACGATCGGCTCGGGCATGCAGGTCGTCGCCAGCGAGTTCAACGCCGGCGGCGCGGTGCTTCCCGTCTACCACCTGGTGGTGCAGTCGCCGGTCGGTTCGGGCGTCTTCGTGTCGCGTGTCCTCGACCCCAAGATCACCGCCGACTGGGGCACGCTCTCCGCCGACGCCGTCACACCAGCCGGCACGGCGGTGTCGTTCGAGACCCGTACCGGCGGCACGTCCTCACCGGATGGCTCCTGGTCGAGCTGGACGTTGGTCGTCGGAGGAGCCATCGCCAGCCCGACCGCCCGCTTCATCCAGTACCGGGCCACGCTCACCACCAGCGATGTGGCGATCAAGCCCCAGGTCAACTCGGTGCGGCTGTTCTACACCGTCGGGGGTCCGGTGCTGCCGGTGATCGGGGCAGCGGGTCCGCAGGGCTCGTGGCCGGGGATGTCCGGTGCCGGCGGGTATGCGTTGGGGGCCTGGAACGGTGCCAGCGACCAGGTCTCCCTGCCAGGGGCAGGGTCCGGGGTCGTCGCTGGTGAAGGGTTCGCGGACGCTGTGGAAGTCGACCACGACCGAGGTGCGGGCGACGCAGAGCCCGGAGCTGTCGAGCCGGCGGGCGGCGGCCTGGTACGACGCCAACCAGCTGCGGTTGCGGGTGACGTTGGCCGACGGGTTCACCGGTGATCTGAAGCTGTACGCGCTCGATTGGGATTCCACTCGTCGTCGTCAGGTGGTGACGGTGTCGGATGGTTCGACCTCGTCGCAGTCGGCGTTGACGACGTCGTTCCGTGACGGTGCGTGGATGACGTTCCCGGTCAGCGTGGCCCCTGGCGGCACCATCACCATCACCATCGACCGCACCGCCGGCAAGAACGCGGTGCTCTCAGCCATCACCCTCGGCGGACGCCCTCCCGCCGCCGGTCCCGGTGGTGCCGGTGGTCGGGGCGGCGGGTCCGCAGGGTTCGTGGCCGGCGGTGTCCGGTGCGGACGGGTATGCACTGGGGGCCTGGAACACTGGCAGCGACGCGCTCTCTCTGCTGGGGCCCCTGTCTGGCGTGTCGTTGGACCAGGGTGCCCGGACGGTGTGGAGCTCGAGCACGACGCAGGTGCGGGCGACGCAGAGCCCCAGTCTTTCGACCCGGCGGGCGGCGGCCTGGTACCACGCCGACCAGCTGAAGCTGCGGGTGACGTTCGACCAGGCGTTCGACGGCAACCTGAACCTGTACGCGCTCGATTGGAACACCACCGCTCGCCGTCAGGTGGTGACGGTGTCGGATGGGTCGACCCGGTGGCAGTCGGCGTTGACGAGCTCGTTCGCTGACGGGGCGTGGATGACGTTCCCGGTCAACGTGGCCGCGGGCGGCACCGTCACCATCATCGTGGACCGCACCGCCGGCCAGAACGCGGTGCTCTCGGCCATCACCCTCGGCGGACCCATGCCATAGCGGAGGTCAAGGCGCCGCGCCTCGGTGTCGAAGCCTCCAGGGTGCACAAGGCGACACTCGCCGTCCTGCTGACGGCACTCATGCTCATCGGGGTGGCCGAACCGGCCAGCGCCACGCATCCGTGGAAGCCGCGCCGGTCCATCGTGATCCTCGACGAGGTCACCGAGACCCCCGGAACGACCAGGTACCCGGTCGACCTCATCTGGGGCCAGCGGCCCACGCCCGCTACCGCGGGTCGCGAGGTGGCTCGCATCACCTGCCGCAACGAAGCGGGAGAGGTCATCTGGAGGGGCCCCGAGCAGCACCTCACCGGCGAGGGCGGCCCAGGCGTGAGCGTCGACATCCCCGTCCTGATCCCGTACGTGGCGGCCACGTACTCGTTCTGCCGGGCTGATCTGCTCGGCAAGAAGGGTCGGAGGCTCGCCTCGGACAGGTTCATCGTCTACGCACCCGTGTAGGAGGATCGCGGCGGGCCCTGCACGAAGGGGACAGGCGGGGCCCTCTAACGTCGCCCCCCGTGGCTCGCTGGATCATCGCCCTCGTGCTGAGCAGCGGCATCGTGCTGATCGGCGTGCCCACCACCCGGCGGCGGGCCTTCAAGGCCGGGTGGTTCGAGCGGGCCAGCGAGACCCGCCGCACGCGGGCCCAGCGCCGCCCCAGCCACGGCGGCCTCGTGCTCGCCGTCGCGCTGGCCGTCGGCGCCCTCGCCGCCGGCCCCAGCCAGCCGGTGACCCAGGCCACCGTGCTGGCCTGCGTGATCGCCGTCGTCACCGGGTTCCGGGCCGAGCGGGCCAAGGGGTCGGTGTGGCTGGTGCCGACTGGGACGCCTGGCCGCCGCGGCGGCGGTGCCCGCGGTGGGCATCCGGGCCGGGCTCACCGGCGGCACCGTCTCCGACGCGGTGGTCACCGCCCTCATCGCCCTCGCGCTCATCCGGGGCATCCGGTCGATCGAGCGCACCGACGCGGTGGCGCCGCTGGTGGTCGCCGTCAGCGCCGCCGGGCTCCTGCTGATCGCCGTGCGCGGGGACGACGTGGTGGCCCCGGTCGCCGCCGCCCTCGTGGGCGTGGGCGGGGCCATGGCCGCCAACACCTGGCCGCCCGCCCTCGCGCGCCTCGGCACCATCGGTCCCACCGCCCTGGGCGCCACCCTCGCCGCGGTGGCCATCGAGCTCTCGCCCGACGTGGCCGCTCCCCGCAGCGCGCTCGTGCCGCTCTTCTGCTTGGTCGTGCTCGGCGCCGCCGCCGTCGTGACCCAGTGGGACCGGCGTCTGAACGCGCGGAAGATCCCGTCGCGCCTCGCCCTCCCGCTGGCCGCGGTGGCGGGGGTCGTCGCCGCCGACGGCCTCGTCCGCGGCGCCTTCGAGCTCCCCCTCGCGGCGGCCATCGCCCTGGGACCCACCGTACTGCTCGCCCTCATCGGCCTCAGCGCCCCACCGCGCCGGGCCGAGGACGCGGTGTCGCACCGCGGCCGCAACGTCGCCATCGGCGCCGGCGCCGCGGTCGTGCTCGGCTCCGTGGCCGTCATCGCGGGCATCCTGCTGATCGACGCCCGCCGCTCCATGGAGCAGGGCCGCGAGTTCGCCACCGCGGGCCTCGACGCCGCCCGCGACGGCGACCTCGAGGAGGCCCAGCGCCTCTTCGCCACCGCCGACGTCGCCTTCGCCGACGCGTCCGACGCCCTCGACAACCCGGCCGTGCGCGTCGGCGAGGTCGTTCCCGCGCTCGGCCCCAACCTGCGCAACGCCCGCGCGCTGGCGAGCGTCGGCGGCGACCTGTCCAGCACCGCGGTGGCCGTCGCCGAGCGGGCCGGTGCCGACGACCTCCTCGTGGTCGACGGTCGCTTCCCCGTCGAGGGTGCCCGGGCCGTGAGCGCCGATCTCGGCACCGCCCTCGCCACCCTCGAGGCCTCCACCGTGACCCTCGCCGACGCCGCGTCGCCCTACCTGCTCGACGAGGTGCGCCGAGGCTCCGACGAGGTCGGCGAGCGGATCGCGGACGCCACCAACAGCATCGAGGTGGCCGCCGAGGCCACCCGGCTCGTGCCGGGTCTGCTCGGCGCCGACGGCGACCGCCGCTGGATGGTGGCCCTGCTCACCCCGAGCGAGCAGCGCGGCGCGGGCGGCTTCGCCGGCGACTACGCCGAGGTGCGCGCCACGGGCGGCGACGTCGACCTCGTCCGCACCATCCCCGCCAGCGAGCTCAACGGGGCCACCGACCCCGAGGTGCAGCGCGCCGTCCTTCCCGCCGTCTATGGGGAGCGCTACGGCGGCTACCGGCTGGGCCAGTTCTGGCAGAACCTCAGCGCCACGCCCGACATCCCCACCTACGGCGAGGCCATCGCGGCCGCCTTCCCCCTCACCCGCGGCGGCGGGCCCGTCGACGGCGTGGTGACCATCGACCCCTACGGCGTGGCGGCGCTCCTCGAGCTCACCGGCCCGGTGACGGTCCCGGGCTGGCCGGTGCCGCTCACGGCGGAGAACGCCGCCCCGGTGCTGCTCTTCGAGCAGTACGACCGCCTCACCGTCGACCAGATCGACGAGTTCCAAGCCAACGTGATCGAGGCCGTCACCGACGCCCTCACCACCGGCACCCTGCCCGCCTCCCTCGGAGCTGGCCGCCACCCTCAGCCCGGCGGTGGCCGGCGGTCACCTGCGGCTGTGGAGCCCCGAGGCCGACGCCCAGGCCCTCTTCGAGCGCATCGGCGCCGACGGCACCCTGGAGGCCCCTGCCGACGGCAGCGACTTCATCCAGGTCCTCACCCAGAACGCCAGCGAGAGCAAGATCGACTGGTACCTGCGCCGCTCGCTCACCTACGAGCCGACCGTCGACCCCGGCACCGGAGCCATCGAGGCCACCGCCACCGTCACCCTCACCAACACCGCCCCCACCACCGGCGTGTCCACCTACATCCTCGGCGAGGAGACCGGCCCCACCAAGGTGGGGGAGAACGAGCTGCGCCTCACCGTGCTCAGCCCCCACCGCCCCACCGGCGTGACCGACGCCGCCGGCGAGGACCTCCCGGTGAACATCGGGCGCGAGAAGGGTCTCTACGCCGTCACCGTGTCGGTGGAGCTCGACAGCGGCGCCAGCACCACCATCGAGTTCGCCTTCGCCGGGCTCCTGCGGCCCACCGACGGCGACTACCGCCTCCACGTCCGCCGCCAACCGGCCGTGGTCCCCGACGAGGTGGCGGTCACCGTGCACGGTGTCGAGGGCTGGGTGCCGACCACCGAGGAGATCGACCCCGCCACGCTCGAGGGCGATCGCGACGCCAACGTCAGCGTCCGCTTCGAACACGTCGGCTGAGCCGCCGGCTCGACCGCGCTGAGTGGCGCCCGGCCGCCTGACCTGGTGGAATGGGAGCGTTCCCCCTGGGCACGGGCGATGGGGAACGCGCCGTTGAGGGACGGCATTGCCCCATCACCTGGGCCGTGAGAGCGGCCCGCTCCAAGGCATCCAATTGTGATCGACGAAGTCGACGACGCGGGCGGACCGCACATCGATCGCCGCGGCCTCCTCAAGAGGGCCGGCGCGGCCGGGGCGCTGGGCCTCGCCGCGCCCATCACCTTCGACAGCTTCTTCTCTCCCGCCGCGGCGTGCTCGCTCGACGAGATGTTGGCCGAACAGCGGGGCATCCTGGAGAGCGCCACCGACGCGGCCTCCTACAACATCCCCGTGGCGGCGACCACGGCCGGATCGATGCTCGTCATCGCCTTCACGATCGCCTGGAACGACACTCCGAGCGACACCCCGCTCACCACGGCCAGCGTGACGGGCAGCGGCCAGATCACGGACCCGACCACCCAGGTCATGAGCCGGTTCCACGACACGAGCAACTTCGACATCCAGGTCGGCGACTACTACCTGGGCGTGATCGTCGGCACCGCCACGGGCACCGCCGGCACGGTCACCGTGACCTTCCCCTCCGCCTTCGTGTACACCTTCACCGCCCTGGCGATCGAGGTGTTCCAGTCCGTGACACCAGCCGCCCTCACGGTCGGCGACATCGGACCGCTGTCCACGGGTAACAGCAGCTCGGCCAGCGCCGCCCTCGGTGGGCTGGCGTCCCCGAATGCCGCGCAGCTCGTGTTCTTCGGCTCCGAGTCCGCCACCATCTACACACCGGACACCGACGAGTTCATCGAGGTCGGTCAGGCCCGCCAGACAGATCAGATCTTGTTCTTCTTCGACTCGAGTGTCAGCACCCACGTGATGTTCGGGAACGTCGCCCAGGCGGGTGCCGTGACGTCCTCGCTCGACGCGACGACGAACTGGGGTGCCATCGCGATGGAGGTCCTTTGCTGAGAAGACCTCGAGCGGGGGTGTCTCCGCTCGTGACCGATCCCGACCCGAAGTATTAGACCGGGGCGCGAAGGCGCTCCCAGGCAGCCCATGCAGATCCTCGAGTACCTCTCCATCCTCCGTCGTCGCTGGTTCTACGTCGCCCTCGGGCTCGTCGTGGGCGTCGTGGCCGGGTTCGTCACCGCGCCAGGCGCGTCGGCCGAGACGGAGGCGTTCGAGGCCACGCACTCGCTGCTCGTGAACTCGAACAGCGCCACCGCCGAGGGGCTGAACCTGCAGCAGACGGTGCTCCTCGTCGAGAAGGGCGCCGTCCCGCAGCGGGTTGTCGTGCGACTGAGGGAGTCGGGCCTTCCGCCGTACACGGGGGTGACCGCGGAGGCCGACCGGGAGCTGCGCTCGCTCGACATCACCGCCTACTCCACCACGTCGGAAGGGGCGGCCGCGGCGGCGGACCTCTTCGCGGCGGAGCTCAACGCCGAGCTGGTGGGAGTCCAGCAGAAGGCGGTCGACGAAGCCGTCGCGGAGGCGGCCACCCAGGTGACGAGCCTGCAGGAGCGGTTGGCCCAGATCGACGCGCAGCTCGCCGCCCTGGCCGCGGCTGACCCGAACCGGGACACCCTGACGGCTCAGCGTCAGGCCATCGCCCAGACCTACCAGGTGGCCCAGTCCGAGCTGCAGGCCATGCAGGCCAGCGGGAGCCCGGGACTGCCGCTGCGCACCCTGGAGGCCGCCACGGGCCGCCCGGAGGTGGTGGAGGGCTGGCGCATCCCGGAGTCGAAGCCGGCTCGGGCCGCCATGCTCGGGCTGTTCGGTCTCCTCCTGGGCGCCGCCGGCGCCATCGCGTCGGAGCGGCTCGACACCCGGGTCCGCAACAAGGAGGACGCCGAACGGGCCTTCGATCTCCCCGTCATCGCCGAGATCCCCCCGCTGCCGTCGGGCACGAAGGGCCGCGAGCTCCTGGTGACCACCCGGCCCGCCGCCCCGTTCGTGGAGGCCTACCGGGCCCTGCGCACCGTCGTGCTCTACGCGGCGGGCAGCGGCGGGGCCATCGCGACCCCGAACCCCGGCCCCGGCGCCAACGGGAACGGCACGGCGCAGAGCAACGGCGCCGCCACGGTGCCGCTCCCGGAGCTCGAGGCCCAGGTGATCCTCGTCACCTCGCCGTCCGCGGGCGAGGCCAAGACCACCACGGCGGCGCACCTGGCCGCCGTGCTGGCCGAGTTCGGCACGCGGGTGCTGGTGATCAGCGCCGACTTCCGGCGCCCCCGCGTGCACGAGCTCTTCGGGGTGCCCCGCGAGCCCGGCCTGTCCGACGTGCTCGAGTCCGGCACCGGCAAGGTCCACCTGTCCGACTTCGAGATGGCCACGAGCTACGCGGGGGTGAGCCTGCTGCCCTCGGGGCGCCCGGTGCACAACCCGGCCCAGCTCCTCACCCAGACCCGGGCCCTGATCGCGGCCGCCCGCGAGCTGTTCGACTTCGTGATCGTCGACACGCCGCCGCTGCTGGTGGCCAACGACGCCACCGAGCTGGCCGCGGTGGCCGACATGGTGCTGCTCATGGCCAAGGCCGACCGCACCAGCCGTGCCGCGGCGCTGCGCTCCACCGAGATGCTGCGCCGGGTCAACGCGCCGCTGCTCGGCGTGATCGTCACCGCCGCCCACGACACGCCCACCGCGTACGGGTACTACCGCTACCGCTACTACGCCGAAGCCGACCAGGGCGGGAGCCGGGCATCGGCCCGCCGGGCCCGCAAGGCCGCCAAGGAGGCGGCGAAGAACGCGGACAGCGAGCTGGTCACCGTCGACGCGGCGCCAAGCCAGAGGGCTGAGCTCGGTGTTGGCGACCAAGCTGCCCCACGACCAGGGCGCACGGCCCCGTGGACGGGACGTACTAGCCCACCGTCGACCCCCCGGGGCCATCGATGCCGCCGCCACCCTCAGCACCCCAACCCCTCGTGTACCAGTGCCCGTGTGGCACAATCGTCGGGCGTACGCGCCCCCGGGCGATGCACACAGAGACGGGAACCCCATGATCCGCAGGACGATCGCCGCGGCAGTGCTCCTCCTGGGCGCCCTCGCGCTCGTGGGTCCGGCCACCCCCGCCGCGGCGGGAGGGGGCTCGTCCGACTACGCCGGCTGCGACCTGTTCGTCCTCCCCCCGCAGTTCGAAGCCGATCAGACGGTGCTGGTGGTCGGCGTGGGGTTCCAGCCGAGCTTCCTGACCACGATCTTCTTCGACGACGTCACCCAGCTCCGTCAGATCACCACCACCGCCCAGGGCTGGTTCATCACCACGGTGCGGATCCCGGCCGACGCCGACGACGGCCCCCACACCATCACCGCGCTCTGCGACGAAGCCGGCAACATCAGCAGCACCGACGTGATCGTCTCCAGCAGCGCCGTCGCCCCGCCGGCCGCGCCGCTGCCCCGCACCGGCAGCGACAGCACCGAGCCCCTCGTGGTGGCGGGTGTCCTCGCCCTGCTCGCCGGCGTCGGCTTCGTGGTGGTGGCCAGGCGTCGCCGCAAGACCCACGTCGGCGTCTGACCGCACGGGCGTGCGCTACGCCCGGAACCCGCGCGTCCTGTGGCGCTCGACCTCGCGCGGGCCCGTCCTGCTCGCCCCCGACCACGACCAGCCCGAGCTGCTCGGCGGCCAGGCCGCTGTGGTGTGGGAGGTGCTCGACGAGCCCCTCACCGCCGCGGAGATCACCGAGGCCGCCCGGGCCGTGATCCCCGAGGCCGACGACGCCGACGGCGCCCTCGCCGAGCTGATGCGCCTCGGCCTCGTCGCCGAGCAGCCGTGACCACCGTCGACGCCGTGATCCGGGTGGCCGCCAGCCACGGTCTCGGCCCCCTCCCCACGTCACCCCTCGAGATCAGCGCCGAGCTCGTGCCGGCCGTGCTGGCGAGAGCCGACGCCGAGCGCCTGGTGGGCCTGCTCGACCAGGCCCTCGCCGACGGCGCCCTGGTGGCCGACGACGACACCGCCAAGGCGGTGGGGGAGGCCGCCGTGCACGCGCAGGCGTGGAGCCTCCTGGTGGAGCGCCACCACCTCGAGGTGCACCGCGTCCTCGACGAGGCCGGGATCGAGCACCGCTTCCTCAAGGGCCCCACCGCCGCCCACCGCTTCTACGACCACCCGGGCCTGCGCCCGTTCCGCGACGTCGACGTGCTCGTGCGCAGCGCGGACCTCGACCGCGCCGCCGAGGTCCTCGAGGCTCAGGGGCACGAGCGACCGATCCCGGAGCTCATCCCCGGCTTCGATGCGCGCTACGGCAAGTCCGTGACCCTGCGCACCGACGACGCCATCGAGGTGGACATCCACCGCACCCTGGCCAGCGGCCCGTTCGGCGTGGCGTCCCTCGACCCGCTGTGGGCCCGCCCCGCCGCCGCCGTCGTCGTCGGCGACACGGCGTTGCCCGCCCTCGACCCGATCGCCGCCTTCGTCCACGCCTGCATCCACGCCGTGACGGGCGCACGCACGGTCACCAGCACCCTGCGCGACGTGGCCGCCGCCGCCCCCACGGACGCCGAGGTGCCCGACGCCGAGGCCTTCGCCACGGCCATCGGCGCCGTCGCCTGCGTGGCCGAGGCGTGCCACCGGGCGGTCGTCGCCCTGGTTCACGCGCCCGGAGCCGTGCCGGCGCTGGCGATGCACCCCATCCGCGGCTCGTCAGCGGGCGTGGCTCGACCTCTACGACGAGCGCCCGGGCTACCGCCGCATGGCCTGGGCCACGGTGGGGGCCATGCCGGGACCCTCGCGCAAGGCCCGTTACCTCGTGGCGCTGGCCCGCGCGCAGCGAGCCCACCGCCGTCCCCGCCAAACCTGAGTGGCGCCCCGACGGCTCACCTGATGGACTGTCACTTCTCCTCTAGGCGCGAGCCCGGAAGATCGCTACCGTTCAGAGACGGTATTGCCCACCACCTGGGCCGCGAACGGCGGCCGCTCTGCGAAGGCTCCAACTGTGAACGACGAAGTCGACGGTGCGGACGGGACGCACATCGATCGCCGCACCCTGCTCAAGCGAGGCCGGCGCGGCCGGCGCGCTGGGCCTCGCCATGCCCATCAGCTTCGACAGCTTCTTCTCCCCGGCGGCCGCGTGCTCGGGCCTGAACCTGTCGGCCTCCGCCCTCATCGGCAGCAACGCGTGGAACAACGCCACGAACGACCAAGCGTCGCAGACCAGCGGGTCGTTCTCACCCGCGAACGGATCGCGCCTGTTCGTCCTGATCAACTTCCTCTGGAACGACAACGGGACGGCGAGCGCACCGGGCGGGTCCGTCGTGGCCGCGAGCGCCGGCACCGGCGCCTTCACGCAGCACCACCTCGTCGACTACAGCACGGCCGGGCAACAACGGCGCCCTATCTCGGTGTCTACTCGGCCCTGGTACGGCCGCCGGTGCCCGCACGGCGACCGTGACCTTCACCGATACCGGCGGGGGCTCCGAACACCGAGGTCGACGGGTTCGTCGGCCACGTCGTCTCGGTCGTCGACACCCTGGCGCGCTCGGTGAGTCCCGTGGGCGTGACGAACAGCGATCAGAGCACCGGGAGCTCGACCACCCCCAGCGTCACCCTGACGCCTGCCCCGGCCGCCGATTCGGCGCAGCTCTTCGTCGCCGCGCAGTACGGAAACCTGAACGCCGGCACCCCCGACAACGCCACCTTCACCACCCCGACGGGGTTCACTCGGTGGCGACCAGCTTCCTCAACGACGGGAACAACGACCTCGCGCTCGCCTCGTTCTTCCGCACGACGCCATCCACCACCACGTCCACCACGGCCAACAACACCGATCCGTGGGCAGCGGTCGCCCTCGAGCTCAACTGCTAGCCCTGACGACCGGGGCGATCGCCGGTGGTGCGGTGCGACCGTCACCAGGGCCGTAGCATTGCGCCGCGGCGCGCCTGGGCGCACCCCCTTCTCCCATGCAGACACTCGAGTACCTCTCCATCCTTCGCCGTCGCTGGTTCTACGTCGCCCTCGGGCTCGTCGTGGGCGTCGTCGCGGGGTTCGTGACCGCCCCTGGGGTGTCGCGCAGGAGGCTCGAGCTCTACCAGGGCACCCACACAGCTGCTGGTGAACTCGAACAGCGCGTCGGCCCAGGCCCTGAACCTGGAGCAGACGGTGCTGATCTCGAGAACGGGGCCGTCCCGCAGCGAGTGGCGGCGCTGCTCGACGAGCAGGGCCAGCCCGCCGACGACCAAGGTGACGGCGGCGGCCGATCCCGACCTCCGCTCGCTCGACATCACGGCCTACTCGACCACCCCCGAGGGCGCGGCGATCGCGGCCGACCTGTACGCGCAGGAGCTCAACGCCGAGCTGATGGCGGCCGACCAGGCCGTGCTCGAACCAGGTCGCTCGCCGCCGCCCAGGAGCAGGTCACCACCATCGCGGCGGCGATCACGCAGATCGACCAGCAGCATCGCGCGTGCTGGCCCCCGAGGATCCCGACTCGGGCCGCGCTCGAGGCCCAGCAGCGGGCCGACCTCGGCCTCGTCGCTGCAGCGAGGCGCAGGCCGAGGTGCAGGTCGATCCAGGCCGAGGCGCGTCTCGGCTCCGCTGCGCACCCTCGAGGCCGCCACGGGGCAAGCCGGCCGTGGTCGAGGGTCGGCGCATCCCCGAGTCGAAGCCGGCCAGGCGGCGCGCCGGCCATGCTCGGGCCGTCTTCGGGCTCCTGCCGGGACTGGCCAGGCGCCATCGCGTCCGAGCGGCTCGACACCCGGGTCCGCAACAAGGAGGACGCCGAGCGGGCCTTCGACCTCCCCGTCATCGCCGAGATCCCGCCGCTGCCGTCGGGCACGAAGGGCCGGGAGCTGCTCGTCACGCACCTGCCCCGCGGCCCCGTTCGTGGAGGCCTATCGGGCGCTGCGCACGGTCGTGCTTACGCGGCGGGCAGCGGCGAGGCCATCGCAGCCCTGAACCCCGGCCCCGCCGCCAACGGGAACGGCAAGGGCCACCCGAACGGCCCACGCCGGCGTCGAGCTCCCGGAGACCGAGGCCCAGGTGCTGCTCATCACCTCGCCCTCCGCCGGCGAGGGCAAGACCACCACGGCCGCGCACCTGGCCGCCGTGCTGGCCGAGTTCGGCAAGCGGGTGCTGGTGATCAGCGCCGACTTCCGCCGTCCCGCGTGCACGAGCTCGTCGGTGGCCCACGAGCCTCGGCCTGTCCGACGTGCTCGAGTCCGGCACCGAAAGGTCCACCTATCTGATTCTTCCATATGAGCATGAAGTCACAATGCGCGCCACAACCCGTCTTGCACCCGGCGGCACAGCCCGGGCTCACCTGGCCGTTCATCATATCTGGTGCCTGATCGCGCGCTGCAAGCTGTTTGACTTCCTACGTGTTGACACCAACCGCCCGGTTGCTGTCACCATGACGACCGCGAGCGGCCTGTGTGTGTGTGCAACACCGCCGCCACGGCCAGAACCCACTGCACCAGGCCTGAGTCATGTGTGCGTCCACCCAGGCCCCCACCACTCATGAGACGTCTACCTGTCTGCGTCATCCATGCATGCGGCTCACGCACCCACTGCTGTAACAAGTGCCACACACCCACGTTGCCACCACGCCCAGCCAGGCGGCGAGCAGGCACCGGGGCTGAGCCTCAACGCCGCGAGCAGCAGCCAAGGAGCGGGCGACCGCTGGCGACGTTGCCGACCTGGAGGGCTGCAGCTGGGGCCTGCAGCGACCGACTCAAAGTGCACGGACCTCCCGCTCTGACCAGCCCACGAATTTTTGATCCCGGATGTCGTCCTGCCCGTGGCCCTCGCCGTCACCCTCGAGGACTCCACCTACGACACCTGGGGTGCGTACCGTGGGCGCCCGTCCTGCTCGCGCTGGAGTACTGTCTGCCGCTGGGTGGTGAAGCGGACCCAGGAGCCCGAGCTGCTCGGCTTCTTCGTGGCCGCGGTGCTGAAGATCGTCGTGGCCGCGTTGAGCCACTACGTCAACGAGACGTTCTACCAGGGCTCATTGGACGCCAACCGCTACGACAAGGCGGTCGCGGCCCTGCTTGTGGGCCCGCTTCGCAAGGGAGATCTGGAGAACCTGGGCGAGATCTCGGGGATCGTGGTTCATCGAGGTCCTCATGGGTATTCTCGGTTGACTTGTGTCGGCATGTTCCTCGTCTATTCAGCCTTCGGGTTCATCGGGCTCTGCCTCCTCTACGTGGCGTTCTGCGAGGCGCTGCCTGATGTGATCGGAACGCTCTCGCGGTACCTCACCCCCACCGATGTGGTTCTGGCCGTCGAACATAGCAGCTTTTCCTGCTGATGTGCATCGGTGCCGGCCTCGGTGCTGCTTCTCCGCCTCTTCACACGGGGTCGCCTCCTGGTGGATTGGGCATCGGGGAACGATCGCTGCATGTCGCGCTGGTGCTGCTCCGCGTTTGCCGCCTTCCCCCAAGGCCAGCCCGCGTCCGATGGCACTGTACGAGGCGTCGACCGGTACTTGCGGTGCTGCTCCCCTTGGTTGTGTTCCGCTCATCCCCATCGTGGCCTCGAGGGCGGAGACGTTCTTCGGTATCCAGGACCTGAACCTCGACACGGCGAACCAGGTGGGCGACGTCGGGACCAAGACAGGCACAGGAGGTTCGGAGTTCACGCCACCTCATAATGGAACGCCCCCCGCATGGTGGTGGGTATCGCTATGTGTCGCGCGGCCGCTCCCGTGGGGAGACGAACAGCGGGACCTGACTTGCGGCCATCGAAACGGCCGCGTTGCTGGAGTCCTCACGGTGGCGGTCCTGCACAGGCGGATGGTTGTGTCGTTCGGAGCCTGCGTCGGCCGATGGCCTCTCGTTCTCGGGCCTAGTTGCCGTCGACGTTCGCCTGGGGCTTCTCGGTGGTCAGTAACTTCGGCATCCTCGTCCGCCAGCGCTGATGTTGCCGTTCCTGTTCGTGCTCGTCGCCAGCGCTCGTCGAGCCGACAGGCCCGGCCTGGGGAACTGACCCGATGGTGGATGCGCCGCGGTACCGACAGCAAGCGTCAGCAATGCCTGACCTGCTCGACACGATCCGTTCGCAGTTGTGATCGTCTCTGTACGCGAAAGGCGGTCTGCGCCCAACGTGCCTGGTCGGGCTCGTAGCCTGGTAGCCGTAGCCCGGCTGCGACGAAGGAAGTCCATCGCCGACCCGAGTTCGGACACCGTGTGGGTGGCCGGCGCTATAGGCCACGAAGGATGCTCGGTGAGCGAGGTACTCGTCCACGTGGAAGAAGATAACTGGGATGTCGAGGTAGAGGACGTCCCAGGCCAGGCTCGAGTAGTCGGCGAGGGCGGCGGGCACCTCGGCACCCCTCTCGTGATCACCGTGGGTGGAGTCTGAGGCCTTCGAGTCGTGGCTGCAGGGCGCGGCGGATCAGGGGATGGGTGAAATAGCTCCACGGAGAGCTCCTGCCGGTTGGAGCGTGGAGCGAAGACTATGTTCGCCAGCATCACTGCACGCCAGAATCCGTGCCTGGAGGTTGTGGGACGAGATCCAGTCTCGCCAGGTGAGGCGAAGAGCCGGCTATTCAGCGCACTTCGGCGCGAGCAGTCTGCATCGTGTCACCGGGCCAGACCGGTGATGGGCAACTGGCGGTCTTCGAAGCCCCAGGTGCGCTTGTTCGCCGCTCGAACCAGAGGCAACGGGAGCAAGGTCGACGCGGCTCGTCATCCGCTGGAGGTTCGTGGCTGGACCCTTCGTTCGTTTGAACGCGGTCACGATCGTGGCCCTCGGATTCGACAGCAGCCCGGGGAGGTCGTGGATCCCGTGTGAGAACACGAGCACGTCGGCTGCCCGCACCAAATCGGCCAGTGGGCTGCGGTGGTCGACCACGTGCCGATCCGGCTGACCTCGCTCAGATCCGCTGAATCACGGTCGATGACCCACACGGCCTCGATGTCCGGGTCATTGATCTGGAGGTACTCGTGGAGGGCCCGGGCGTTGTCGCATACTTGAGCCCTGCAACCCGCCCAGCACCCAGAGGGGTCGGGTGGACGGGGCCGACGCAGGCTCAAGCGGGAGACGAGGTGACGCGCGGTCTTCCCATGACCTGGCGCGGTAGCGAGGGGATAACTCTCGGGCCGAGTCATGCAGTCATTTGGGTGGATCCCGGGACTGGCACGGCCATAGGCACCGAGCCCCTCCGACCGGCCGACCCACCGTGGAGTCTCGCGCGGCCACTTCGGTACCTCGGCAGCTTCACTAGACCCGCGGGGCGACGAGTGCCGCCTGGATGTCAGCCCCTCAGTCTTGACGTTGGCGGCTAGCGACAGGGAAACAGGCGTCCCAACACCAAGTTCCCGGTGGCGATCCTCGACGGCTGTTGCTGAAGTGTAGGAGTGGGAACGGTTACACCCCTGCCTTCCCCCAAACCTGCCGTGGTCAAGCGGCGGGCTTCTCGAGTGAGCAGCTGAGCCAGGGCCGGGTACTCACCGTGGTAGATGTGCGGCTGAGCTCTGACAGGACGTGGTCGGGCTCGAACGCCGGGTAGCCGTACAGCTCGCGCTCGTCTCCGCCGAAGGTCTTCTCGGTCGACGAAGGCCTTCACATCGATGTTCTATCATAGAACGGTGAATGGTGCGAGGTTGAGGAACAGATCGATGGTCAGACCACTTGTCCCCCTGGGTCAGAATCCGGCGCATCTCCCGGCAAGCTCGGGCACCTCGCCGGGCGGGATGTGCTCGATGGTCGAGATCGAGTAGATCCGATCGACGCTCTCGTCGGCGAGCTTCGCCTCTTGGAGGGTGCTGTTCTCGAGCCGACCGATGCTGTGGAGGGCCCGGTCGAGGTGGGCGATGCTCGACTGGTCGCATGGCCAGCCGACTCCAGCTGCTTCCATCCCGGGGTCGACGTTGACGACTTCGACGCCTTGCTTCGAGAGAACGAACTGGAACCCGGCGAGCCCACCACCGATCTCGACCACACGGAGGCCGGGTTGGATCGAGCGGCGAAAGATGCCCACGGGTACCGTACGTGCGGGTGACACTGTTCCGCTGAAATCCCCAACGGGCCCTGGATCCGCGGAGGCACCGTCGCGCTCCGCAGTCGCTTGGTGACCAGTAGCCGGGTGGACCGATGTGCTGTTGGTTCCACGCCACGCACGCGGGCGAGCACGGCGCCATCATAGGGTCGGTGGTCTCCGGGCTTGCGACAACCATGACCCGACAAACCACGAGCCTCGACACAGAATGTCGAGATCGGCGTCACGGGTCGATCCGGTGGGCCGTCCCGACGAGGTGACGCTGGCAGTCTCCTGCGCACTCCAACAGAACGCTGCCCGGGAGCAGCCCATCCCGTTGTCGTCGTCCTCCACGCTTGCACTGTGGCTTGTGGCCCGCTGCATTGGATTGATCACGACACGTGAAGACCTAGAGAGCGCATGTGCCCGCTCGGCAGCCCGACGTTCCGGCACGTGTCGTGCGCAAGCACGCATGCGCGGGCGGAGAGGGAGTCCATCGTGCCGGGCATCCCACATGGCAGAGCAGTGGGTACGGCGGCTCCCCGAGTGCGGCGGCGGCTCTACAAGACGCGGGTACCAGGCATGCAGCGTCGTTGGGATGTGCACATGAGCTCCCCGCCCGGCAACTCCACTCCCGGCGCCGTCGCTTTCCGAGTTGCGGGCTTGGGAGGCGCAGATATTCGCCGCGCCGATTCGCTGGCATTTTCGGGACGCCGAGCAGGTCGACCTGGTCGAGCGGCTCGCTCTGTACAACCACATTCGGACACCGTTCACGCACAAACACAGCCTGACCGTCGCTATATGGCTTCGACAATGCATTTCCGCTACGGCGATGGTTTGATGCTGCATCTCATGCTGCGATATGCGAAGCCACGCCGAATCGAGCTTGGGTCCGGAGTGTCCACCTTGTACATGATCCAGGGCTTCCTCGGCGATGGTGTCCAGAGCCGACGTTTGTGGATCCCCACCCCAGAGCGCCTGCACGGCCTGCTGCGGACGGGCGACGCCCGGGGAATTCCTACCGGGGGTGATCAGATAGTGCAGGACGTCGATGCTGGCGTGTTCGTGGCCCTCGAATCTGGGACGTGCCATTCGTCGATTGCAGCCATGTCTCCAAGACGGGAAGCGACGTCAACCACCTGATCTTCGAGGTGTTCCCAGCTCCGGCCCCGAGTACTGATCCACATGCACGACATCTTCTATCCCTTCGAGTACACGCGAAGAGTGGGTCATGGGCCTGGCGGTCCGAGGCCTACTTGCTGCGGGCGTTCCTGATGTTCAATGAGAGGTTCGAGATAGTCCTGTGGGAACTCGTACCTGGCTCACCGCCACAGCTCGGCGGTTGTAGACCTGATGTCTGGAGCACGACCCGGGCGCGTCGATCTGGCTTCGGCGGGTCTGACTACTCGCCGGTGTGGCCAGCATCGCGCCCGCCGCGTCATGGTCGGTGCTGATGCGCAGTCCATCGTGCTGATGACCAAGGGCGTGTCGGAGGGGGCGCGGCGCGCCAACCTAGGCTCCGTCACAGAGGAGTCAATGACGAACGAGCTGGGGACCGTGGCATCTCAACCAACGGAGAGAATCAGCCAAGTAGTCCGGTTTGTCCTCGCCGGACACGGACGGGCCTTGGCGTGCGGCCGGGGCAGCTTCTTTTTCGGGGGTGCGGCCGAGGGTCTCTTCTTGGTGGTGGTGACGTGTGCGCCTTTGCGATCACCGCAGGAGACGACCTCGTCGAGATCGTCTCCGGACGGTTCGTGTCGGTCGGGCGCGGCTTGCTTCTCGCTGGTGCTCGTGATGCTGCGGCTTGTGATGCGCGGTTGGGCGGCAGTCGGCCCAGCTCTCGTCGACCGTGGTGGCACAAGTGCGTGATCGGTTGGCGGCAGCCTTCTGGATGCCTCCTGGGAGGTAAGAAGTCAGCGAGCGGGGAGTTTTCAGGAGCTGCTGACTGGTTACAGCATGCACGCAAGCGGAGTCATGATTGCGTTGAACCAGGCTGTCGTGTCGGGAGCCAATCTCGTGGCGCTGGTCGGCATGGCCATCGCAGCGGCAACTCTTGGCGCAATCGTCTTGGTGATCTCGATTGGACTCCTTGGGTCGTCCTTCGTCCGTCTGCGTCTGCGTCAAGCGGCGTGGACGCGACGTGACCTCGGCCGGCATGGACTTCGCGACGTCAGTCAGCGAGGTTGCAGATCTCGGCCTTGAGCTCCATGTCTTCCACTAAGGTGCCGCCCGAAAACGGGTGGGCGAAATGATCGAACACGCACGGGAGACACACCGATCTGAGCCGTTCGCTTCCGGACTGACAGCCCCCGTCTACACCTGGGTCTGGCCTACCTGGCGCTCCTGGGTGCCCTTGGCATTGTGGCCGTCTCCACTAGCCTGACTTCGCTCGGCGCCGCCATGCTCGTGCGATCGCTCTCGTACGGCCAGGCCGTCCAAGAGTTCCTACACCAACCTCTCGTCGAGCCCGCCGCGATGATCGAGGAGCTCAAGCGACGTCTTGCGTTCTTCGAGGCGGGTCGTCGTCACGACGGAGGAGTGCCTGTCAATGGAGGTGGGTCAGATCACCGTCGAAGACCAGCTTCTCGTACACGGAGGGTCAGCAAGTCCTGCGCGGCGTTACTTTCTCGATACCGCGGCGGGATTCTCGTTGGTCTCGTCTGGCGGAGGGAAGTCAACTCCTGGGCCTTCGTGATCCCGACGCAGGTTCGATCCACGCCGACGACCGCGAGGCGTCGAGCCTCGAAGGCCGGTCGCAAGGTCACGTTCGTGCCACAGGCGGCGCACCTGATCGGAGGAACGATCGCCGACAACATCCAGTTCCTGCGCGAGGGAATCGATCGAGAGGACATCGAGCGCGCCGCCGCCTCGCCCACCTTCACGATGACATCTCCGCGTTCTTCCTGAAGGGTACGAACGTCAGGTCGGCGAGCACGGAGGGCACCTCAGCGGTGGCCAGCAGCAGCGCCTGTGCATTGCCAGAGCCCTGGTCGAGCAGCCAGATGTCTTGATCCGACGAGTGCTCGATGTGCGCAGCGAACACCTGGATCCGCACGACGCTGCTCAGCCTCAAGGAACGGATGACCGTCGTGATCGCTTATTCGACTCCAACTCGACATCTGTGATCGAATCATGGTCATCCAGGATGGTGAGCTCCGGGGGTTCGACACCCCTCACTCGAGCGGTCGAGCGAGTTTATCGCGCAGCTCTTGTCCTCTCCGGCCTCCGGTGACGAGGGCGCAGTGAGCGCCGGTGTGATGAGGCAGGCGCAACTTCGGGTTGCCATGGCGGGAGCCTGGCAATCAGGCAAGACGTATACGGGCATGCTCGCGGGGCACTTTCGCTACGTAACGCTGACGTCCTGGATTGGGGTATGAGCACCGCCCAGATCGGGGCAGATGTCTTTCATGCTCACTGGCCAGGAGCCGTGGCAAGCATCCAGCGGCGGGCAGGTGCGGTGTCTGGGTCTGCCTCCCGGCTGTATCGCATTCGAGCTGCTCGGCGAACAGGCGGGGCATTCGTATGGACGGTGCACAACCTGAGGACCATGGGACACCGTATCCGCGGCTGCACGACCTGTTCTGGAATGAGCTGGTTCGCGGTGTCGATGCTTGACTACCACCAACAACCACGCGGTCGGCGAGATCCTGACCAGGTGGCCGAAGTTGAACGAGTTTCCGACGTGGTGCACCCGCACGGCCTCCGGCGGCCTCCGCCGAGCCCCCGACCAGAGGATGCCGGCGAGACTCGAACCGCTTCTGCCGTCGGGCAGCTCCGACGCTACAAAGCGGCGGACGACCTCATCACAGCGTTCGAGAGGCTGCCGAACCCGGACTATCGCCTTCTCATCGTGGGCTCACCGCGAAAGGATCTCGGCCAGTCCTTGGCCTCTATGTCATCAGACCCTCGGATCACCTGCGATCTTCGTCGGATCCCTGACGGTGAGGTGCCGTCCCTTTTCCGCCCGAGCCGATCTGATGGTCCCTCCCTTTCGCCAGATCACCAATTCAGGGAGTGCTCTCTTGGCGCTCTCGCTCGGTGTGCCGGTCCTCGTTACCGATCTACCGAGCGACGCCTTCAGGACCAAGTCGGTGACCAGTGGGTGAGGTTGTGGAATCCGGAGGAGCCACTTGAGATCGCGCTGGACCGTGAACTTCCCAGGGATCGACCAAGTGGCCTTCCAGACCTCGATCGAAATGACTGGACGACCATCGCCGAGTCGACCATGCGGCTTTACGAAGCTGTGAGATAGGGCGCCGGTCCCTCTTGTTGACGACACACGACGACCGCCGCACCGTCAGCGCGGGGTCGGGGGACCGTCGGAACAGTGTGGCGCACCACGCCGCCTCACCCAGGGCGGACTGAGGCACCCTGGGCTTGACGGAGTGAATCGCCCTGGGTTCGTTGGAGAGTGCGGGTCGGGCGTGGCGTGAATCGTTCGGAGCACGGGTAAATCTGCAGATTTCGGGGTCGGCGTGGGGGTGTGTGCGGCGCCGCGCCAACTGGGATCTCTTACGCCGATCACCACCACCCACAACGCACCACCGGCGCCTCGACCCCCGGACAGGAAGTCCTAGGGTTCGGATGGTGAGAGCTCTACCCACGCCTACAACCGGAGTCGCTACACGAACGAATTAGTGGTGGCCCTGGGGGAGCGGGTGTCCCTCACGATCGTTGAGTGGGAACACATGGCGGCGCCTTCAGCCAGCGCAGCAGCGGAGGCCGCTCGGGTCCACCTTACGTCGATTGACACGATCTTGTTCTACGTGAAGTACAGGCACCACGTGGAGGCGTTGTTCGACTGGTCGGGCTTCGACGGCTTCCGGGTGTGGTTCGAGCAGGATGCCTGGCACAGCTACAACCCCGGCAACCCGTCATTGCAGGGCCAATTCGCGCCGCTGTTCCACCGCAATGGGCTTCCACCGTATGCTCACGAGCGGCCACAACACCCGCGACTCGCTCCGCGCGCGATGGGGTGCAAGCCGAGTGGGTTCCCAAGGGCTACAACGGCCCAAAGTTCAGCGACTTGGAGCAAGCGCGCGATGGGGCGCCTGCACCTACTCGCTGAACTGGCCGTCCCGCCGGGCCATGTTCCACCGCCTCGGGCGCCGGGGTGTCCCGCTCTCGGATGTATCCGGCCCCAGCTCAACGATCGTCTCAACGAGTACGCCGCCGCCGTGGTCTGCAACATCGGCGACTCATTCGAAGGTGGGCGCTCACCACGCGCCTGGCCGAGTTCACTCGGGTTTCCCCGCCATTGATCAAGACCTTTGAGGTCGCCGCCTCTGGTTGCGCCCTCGTTGTCGACTACTTGCCTGAGCTCGAGGAACTGGGATTCGTCCACGGCGATACCTGCCTCACCTACCATTCGTTCGACGAGGCCGCCGCCGCTTCGCGCAACACGCCGAAGGGTGAGCTGTTGGAGATTGGCCGACGCGGGCAAAGCTCGCCCGCGATCGGAGCACCTGGAGCCACCGCGTGGCACAGGTGGTCGAACTGCTGGACGGCCAGGGCCCTAGCTGCACTCTCCCTTAACTGGAGCCCGCCAACTACGCGGTCAAGCGCAGGAGGCGAACGCCGTTGGCAAGCGTGGAAGGGCTGGGCGAATGTTCGATGGAGCGGAGTACCACGTCTACAAGCCACGGACGCAGCGGCCTGCTTCAGCAACCGCGATACGACTGCTGGAACGACACCGTCGCCGACTCCCTGGCATAGGGGCCTCTCCGTGATGAAGCGTGGGGCCGGGTTGGCCGATCGCGGCGCATAGGCGTCCACGGACTTGCTGTGGGTGGGCCGCGCTGTTGACGCGGTGAGGGGGCGCCGTTGGTAGCTCTCCAGCCGTGATGGAAGCGCCGGTTTGTCGATGGTCTACGCCCCTCGGCGCACTCAGCGGGGGTGAGGCCGCGAGTGGGCTCGTAGGTGTCGATGGTGTTAGCCTCGATGACGACCTTCGCCTCGACGAGCGTGCCAACTCCTCGATGTTGAGCAGTTGCTCGTGGGCTCGGCCGTTGAACCTCTCGACGAGCTTTGTGTGAAGAATGAATCCCTCATTGCCGCGTTCGTCCCCGGCGGACGCGACGAATAGGCCCATTCGAACCGCGGCGAAGGCGAGCACGGCTCCTCGAGTCGCCGACGATCCGGTTTGAGAACACGTCGTAGCAGTTGGTGAGATGGGCGTCATCGAGGTCCCGGTGAGGGGCGGGTCGCAACCCCAAGCCTCAACGAGGCCCGTGTGACAAGCGTGGATGGATCTGCACCTAGCGGGGGTCCCTTGACCGCCGGAAGAGCGTGGCGAACCACGCCTCACCAGGCGAACGTATGCCCGCCAGCTCCGCTTGTCGGAACGGATGCGTGGAGCAGGTGCCCGCGAGCCTCCCGTGGAAGTCCGAGTCTCATCGCACCCGTCGCCGGGACCGCCTCAACTGTGTATATTCACGCCTCGAGAGTTCCGGATCGCCTTGCTCGCTTCGCAATGGTGGCGAGCGTTCCTGTGGGTCGGTGCATGCCGCTGTTCGTGTTGGTGCCATCAGCTCCGGCGATCGAAACCACCTTGTAGCCGTTGTTGAGTGCGAGCATCGTCACCCGCCTGCCCAGTTCCTGCTGCTGTCGAGCAGCCTGGTCTCGATAGCCACCGGCTCCGACGAACAGCTCTCGCCGTAGTGCGCAAACTCTCCGGCCATGAAGGCCACCACCTGGTTGCCGTAAAGAGGTCGCTGTCATGGGGCAGGTGAACAGAATTCGTGGTCTCCCCCGTGCCGTTTCTCATTTTCTCTAAGCCGCGGACACGATGCCGACCTGGAGGACTCGAAGGGCCGAACGATCGTTGTGAGCCAACTCGCTTCAGCCTCATCGTCTCGTGCTCGAGAAAGGTGATGAGCTCGTGTTTGCCACACCAAGGTTTCGAGCCATCGCCGCCCCCTTGCGATCCTGTCGCAGGTAGCGGATGCGCGGGTCGAGGACTGACTCCACCCGCTGTCGGGTGTCATCGGTCGACCCGTCATCGATCACCTCGAAGTCGGCCAAGGATTGGGCCAAGACGTTCTCCACGGCTCGAACTTTCAGGTTCGGCTCGGTTGTGAATCGGAATGATGACCGACACGATGGGTGTCGGTCGGTGACTCATCCCAGCCACCTCACCTCGGTGTGCTGCAACACCTACGCGACGCTAGCAGTGGGTCTTGGTCCCGCCGGGGGGGGGTGCGGGGTCGCTTGACTGTCGACGACCCACGCAACGAACTGAGCGATGCACTCGGGACGAGGTGCGGTTCACCCACCACGGTCTCGAAGGCATCATGTGGGCCTGTGCGTAGCCTTATCTCGTGTTGCTTCAAGCACGACCACCCAACTTACCTATGGCAGACCCCGGTCCCTCGATCCAACTTCGCTCAGTGCTCGCCCAGTCGCTGACAGACTTCGAGGGTGGTGGTGGACGACGCCAGTCCAGAGCCGGTGATGTTGGACCGCGATCCTCGCTTCGGCGGCGGGGAGAGCAGGGCCCGCCGCCGCTCGCAACACGGGCGTTCGAGCGGGAACCGGGACCTACATCACGTTCCTGGACGACGACGACTCGTACGCACCTGATCTCTCGAGATCGGTTTGCGCGGACCGCAGCAAGCCGACGTCTCAACGTGCCGGGTGAGGTATGACGATGGGAGCGCAGGGAAGAGGCGTCTCCTGAACGGCGATGTGGCTGATGTGGTCACTGACGACATCAATCCTCATCTAGGAGCCACCACTGTGAGGCGGTCAGCCTTCCTGGACTTCGACCAAACCAACCCTGCGAAGACGTGGAGTGGTGGTTGAGGATGGCCGCAGCAGACGCCGTCGTGACCGTCCCCATATCGGCCTGATTTGACGCAAGCACTACACCGAGCGTGTCGGATATGGAGAGGCGCAGCGGGCGAGAGATGGTGCTCGGTGACAGAAACACCGAGCAACTTCCAGCGGTCACCCCGAAGCGTTGGCGTTTCGCTGAAAGCGAGTCGGAATGTCCACGCCCGACAACTGCTTCGTGCGAGCGCTCTGGGACGCTCCTTGAATCGCCGTGAACTCAAGACCTTGCTGCACATGGCCGTTCGAGTTCGAGTGGTGCCCGGTATCGACGATTGCGTGCTCGAGTGTAGACATCGCTCTGGCGCTTGCCGACGCCGTAAGGTACCTGCAGTGCGATCTGCCTATGTCATGGATCCGAACCTCCCAACGCCGACTACAAATGCCGAGGTACGGATCATGGCGAGGCCGGCCGATCTGGCAGCGTGTGCAAGGTATGGCCCCCGCTTGACCGACGGAACCACAGCGCGGCCCTCCTCATTTGCCGTGGGGACCCCACTGACTCGGAGCGGGCGGCAGCGGCTTCGCATCACCTTGCAGCGGCCTCATGATGTCCTGTGGAGGTCAGGTTGATCGCCTGGCGACAGCCATCACCCGACGCTCGCCGCGCTCGGTCTGCTCGTCGCCCAGCTGGGTACCGTTGGCTGGTCGCCGCATCTTGCCCACGACTATCTGCGTGCCTCGGCTGGCGGCCACGGCGGCTGTCGGCGGCGGCTGTCCGAACGAAAGGCAACGAGGTTGTGTGAGCGTTCTTGGTGACTTCCAGCCAGACCTTGTCTGGGCTTTCACTGACGTCGCACTCCTATCCGTGCCCCGGTCGCTTCTGTCCAGGTCAATCAAAGTCGTTGACCTCGTCGACTTCGAAGATCAGCATGTGCCCTGCTCGCAGGTGAAGCAACTCAGGGGAGTCCGTTCACTTCTTGCGAGGCGTGCGGACTCGCCAAGACCCGAGACGGATGACAGAAACGGTCGACGCCGCCTTCCTCGAGCGAAGTCGACCGCCAGCGTCTAGGGGCAGCAACCACGTGCGTGTGCTACCCAACTCGGCTACGCCCGAATCGGCAATGCCTGTCGTGATCCGTCACAAACGTGGGTGTGTCTGGCTACAAACCGAATCTCGATGCAGCCCAATGGCTCGTGGAAAGCATCGACGTCCTACCCGCTGCGTCGCTGCGCATTGTCGGTGGGAACCTGCCGTCGGGTGTTCTTCTTGGTGACGCACCGGGGGTGACCGTGGTTGGCCGCGTTCCGTGAGTTGAACCTGAACTGACCCGCGCCACTGCTTCCCTCGCCCCGCTTCGCATCGGCAGCGGAACACGCGTCAAGTACCTCGAGGGTTGGGCTCACAAGGTTCCAGTCATCACAACCACGATCGCAAGTGAGTGGTTCACGGGGAGAACCTACTCATGGCCGATGACTCGACCGGCTTTGCCTCAGCAATGGTCCGAGTCGCTACATGTCCGCTTGCGATTGACCGAACGAGGAGAAACGCTGTGGCGGAAGCACTTCAGCGAGAGGGGTTCCGCGGCACAGATCGATGAGCTTGCCGAGGCTCTTAATTCATGCGAGCGTGGAGACTTCTGTCGAGCGCTCGCAGAACTCGCTACAGATCAGTGAGGACCATCCTGCTTCGGGGTGGTCGGCCCCTATGGCGCCAGCACCTACTGAAGCGTCTGGCTGCAGTTTCTCACGCTCCAGTACCTGCGCACCCTGCCGTCAATGGTCGCGGTAACGCCGACACCGCAGCGCTGCTGACCTCGGCCGGCGGGTGGTGCAGCGCTGATCCAGGTGGCGTCGCGCCCGAAGTAATCTCGAGCGCAACGAAGTAGGCATCGATCTGCTCGGGGGCCATCTCGGCCTTTCGGGCTCGGATCGTGTCGGCATCGACGGTGAGCACGACATTGACGGTTCGGCTGGACGACCGACGGAGGCGAGCCGACAGCGCCACCAGCGCCTTAGCGCGCGGCAAGGGCTGCGTCGCCCTTGAAGAGGTGATCGAACGCGAACCGGTCGGCGGCCGTCGGCGGCCGATTTCGGCGGACGTCGAGCTGGAACTGGATGCGGCCTACATCCAGCTCGACGTCCGCCGAAAATCGGCCGCCGACGTCGTCGTGTACGACCGGTTCGCGTTCGATCACCTCTTCAAGGGCGACGCAGCCCTTGCCATCCCGCCACGGCTGAGGCAACTGGTGGCGCTGTCGGCTCGCCTCCTGCGGATGTCCAGCCGAACCGTCAATGTCGTGCTCACCGTCGATGCCGACACGATCCGAGCCCGAAAGGCCGAGATGGCCCCCGAGCAGATCGATGCCTACTTCCGTTGCGCTCGAGATTACTTCGGGCGCGACGCCACCTGGATCAGCGCTGCACCACCGCCGGCCGAGGTCAGCAGCGCTGCGGTGTCGGCGTTCCTCGCGGCCTCATTGACGGCAGGGTGCGCAGGTACTGGAGCGTGAGAACCAAGCCGGACGTTTCAGTAGGTGCTGGCGCCATAGGGGCCGACCAGCCCCCGAGCGGGATCGGTCCTCACTGATCCATCTGTAGCGAGTTTCTCCGCGAGCGCTCGACAGAAGTCTCCACGCTCGCATGAATTAAGGCCTCGGCAAGCTCATCGATCTGTGCCGCGATTCCTCTGCGCTGAAGTGCTTCCGCCACAGCGTTTCTCCTCGTTCGGTCAATCGCAGACGAAGGGACGTGTCGGTCGCGACTCGGACCATTGCTGAGGCAAAGCCGGTCGAGTCATCGGCCATGAGTAGGTTCTCCCCGTGGACCCCCGGCAGACCACTTGCCCCAATCGTGGTTGTGATGACTGGAACCTTGTGAGCCCAACCCTCGAGGATCTTGACGCGTGTGTTCCGCTGCCGATGCGAAGCGGGGCGAGGGAAGCAGTGGCGCGGGCTAGTTCAGGTTCAATTCGCGGAAACGCGGCCAACCACGGTCACCCCCGGTGCGTCAAGAAGAACACCCGACGGCAGGTTCCCACCGACAATGCGCAGCGACGCAGCGGGTAGGACATCAAGAACTCGAGGCCAGATGCTTTCCACGAGCCATTGGGCTGCATCCAGATTCGGTTTGTAGCCCAGCGCGCCCACAAAGAGAAAGGTTGTGCCGCCTTTTCCGTGACGGATCACCGACGGCATTGCCGATTCGGGCGTAGCCGTTGGGTAGCACACGCACGTGGTTGCTCCCTAGACGCTGGCGGTCGACTTCGCTCGAGAGGGAAGGCGGCGTCGACCGTTTCTGTCATCCGTCTCAGGGTCTGCGAGCGCGCGTGATCCACCCTCGCAAGAAGTGAACGGACTCCCCGAAGTTGCTTCACCTGCCGAGCCAGGGCGACATCCCGCTGATCTTCGAAGTCGACGAGGTCAACGACTTTGATTGACCTGGACAGAAGCGACCGGGGCACGGATAGGAGTGCGACGTCAGTGAAAGCCCAGACAAGGTCTGGCTGGGAAGTCACCAAGCGCTCGCGAGCCACCTCATTCCTTTCCTTCGTTCGGACAGCCGCCGCCGACAGCCGCCGTGGCCGCCAGCCGAGCAGCGACAGCAGATAGTCGTGGGGCAAGATGCGGCGACCAGCCAACGGTACCCAGCTGGCGACGCAGCCGAGCGCGGCGAGAGCGTCAGGTGATGGCTGTCGCCGGGCGATGGCGATCAACCTGACCTCACAGGACATCATGAGGCCGCTCAAGGTGATGCGAAGCCGCTCCGCGAGGCCGCTGGAGTCAGTGGGGTCCCCACGGCAAATGAGGAGGGCCCGCGTCGTGGTTCCGTCGGTCAAGCGGGGGCCATACCTTGCACACGCTGCCAGATGGCTCGGCCTCGCCATGATCCGTACCTCACATTCACATCGGCGTTGGGAGGTTCGGATCCATGACATAGGCAGATCGCACTGCAGGTACCTTACGGCGTCGGCAAGCGCCAGAGCGATGTCGCAACCGCTCGAGCGTAATCGTCGATACCCCCCGGGCACCACTCGAACGGCCATGTGCAGCAAGGTCTTGAGTTCACGGCGACTCAAGAAGGAGCGTCCCAGAGCGCTCAGCGCGAAGAGCGTGTCGGGCGTGGACATTCCGACTCGCTTCCAGCGAAACGCCAACGCTTCGGGGTGACCGCTGAAGTACTCAGCGTGCTTCTGTATGAGCCGAGCACCATCTCTCGCCCTGCTGCGCCTCTCCATATCCGACACGCTCGGTGTCGTGCTTCCGTCGAATGAGGCCGATATCGGGGACGGTCACGACGGCGTGTCCTGCGGCCATCCTCAACCACCACTCCACGTCTTCGCAGGTTCGGAAGGTCTCGTCGAAGTCCAGGAGGCTGACCGCCTCACAGTGGTGGCTCCTAGATGAGGATTGATGTCGTCCATGATCACATCAGCCACATCGCCGTTCAGGAGACGCCTCTTCCCTGCGCTCCCATCGTCATACCTCACCCAGCACGTTGAGACGTCGGCTTGCTGCATGCCGCGGAAGGCCGATCTCGAGTCGATCGGGTGCGTACGAGTCGTCGTCGTCCAGGAACGTGATGTAGGTCCCGGTTCCCGCTCGAACGCCCGTGTTGCGAGCGGCGGCGGGCCCTCCGTTCTCCCGCCGCCGAAGCAGCCGGACGCGAGGATCGCAGTCCAACATCACCGGCTCTGGACTGGCGTCGTCCACCACGATCACCTCGAAGTCTGTCAGCGACTGGGCGAGCACTGAGCGAAGTGCCTCATCGAGGAACCGGGGTCTGCCATAGGTAGGGATGATGATGCTGAAGAGCGACACGAGATAAGGCTACGCACAGGCCCACATGATGCCTTCGAGACCGTGGTGGGTGAACCGCACCTCGTCCCAAGTGCATCGCTCAGTTCGTTGCGTGGGTCGTCGACAGTCAAGCTGACCCCGCACCCCCCCCCCGGCGGGACCAAGACCCACTGCTAGCGTCGCGAAGGTGTTGCCAGCGCGCCGAGGTGTGAGGTGGCTGGGATGAGTCAGCCGACGACACCCATCGTGTCGGTCATCATTCCGACTCACAACCGAGCCGAACTCTTGATGCGAGCCGTGGAGAGCGTCTTGGCCCAATCCTTGGCCGACTTCGAGGTGATCGTCGTCGATGACGGGTCGACCGATGACACCCGACAGCCGGTGGAGTCAGTCCTCGACCCGCGGCATCCGCTACCTGCGACAGGATCGCAAGGGGGCGGCGATGGCTCGAAATCTTGGTGTGGCAAACACCTCGGCCGAGCTCATCACCTTTCTCGACAGCGACGATGAGGCTGAAGCGAGTTGGCTCACAACGATCGTTCGGCCCTTCGAGTCCTCCGAGGTCGGCATCGTGTGTGCCGGCTTCAAGAAGATCGGAAGCGGCGCGGGGGAGACCACGAATTCTGTTCACCTGCCCCATGACGGCGGACCTCTTTACGGCAACCAGGTGGTGGCCTTCATCGCCGGAGCGTTCGCACTACGGCGAGAGCTGTTCGTCGGAGCCGGTGGCTATCGAGACCAGGCTGCTCGACAGCAGCAGGAACTGGGCCAGCGGGTGACGATGCTCGCACTCAACAACGGCTACAAGGTGGTTTCGATCGCCGAGCCCTTGATCAGATGGCACCAACACGACGGGCCTCGCATAAGCACCGACCCGCAGGCCTACTACGACGGAACGCTCGCCACCATTGCGAACGAGGGCAAGGCGATCCGGAAGGTCTCGAGGCGTGAATATGCGCGGTTGAGGCGGTCCGCGGCGACGGGTGCGATGAGACTCGGACTTCCGCGGGAGGCTCGTGGGCACCTGCTCCACGCCATCCGTTCCGACAAGACGGACTGGCGGGCATACGTTCGCCTGGGTGAGGCGTGGTTCGCCACGCTCTTCCGGCGGTCAAGGGACCCCCGCTAGGTGCAGATCCCATCCACGTTTGTCACACGGGCCTCGTTGAGGCTTGGGGTTGCGACCCACCCTCACCGGGACCTCGATGACGCCCATCTCACCAACTGCTGCGCGATCAAAGACGTGTTCTCAAACCGGATCGTCGGCGACTCGAGGAGCCTGTGCTCGCCTTCGCCGGGCTCACGGGTCGATGGGCCGCGTCGTGTCCGCCGGGGACAACGTGGCGATGGATTCGTTCTTCGCGGTGGGAGAACCCCTTCGTCGAGAGGTTCAACGGCCGAGCCCACGAGCAACTGCTCAACATCGAGGAGTTCGGCACGCTCGTCGAGGCGAAGGTCGTCATCGAGGCCTGACGCATCGAGAACAACACCTACCGACCCCACATCTCCCTCGGCGGCCTCACCCCCGCTGAGTGCGCCGAGCAGTAGACCATCGACAAACCAGCACTCCCATCACGGCTGGACCACTCAACGGCGCCCCCTCACCACGTCAACAGCGCGGCCCACCCACAGCAAGTCCGTGGACGCCTATCGGCCAGCGATCGGCCAACCCGGCCCCACGCTTCATCGCGGAGAGGCCCCTATGCCAGGGAGTCGGCGACGGTGTCGTTCCAGCAGTCGTATCGCGGTCGCTGAAGCAGGCAGGTAGGGCTGCCCTGCCGCCTTCGTGTCGCTTGTAGACGTGGTACTCCGCTCCATCGAACATTCGCCCAGCCTTCACGCTTGCCGACGGCGTTCACCCTGCGCTTAGTCGCGGAGTTGGCGAGCTCCCAAAGGTCAGGGAGAGTGCAGCTTGCCTGGGCCCTGGCCGTCCAGCAGTTCGACCACCTGTGCCTGCGGGGGGCGGCTCCAGGTGTGCCGATCGGGGCGGCTTCGCCCCGCGTCGGCCAATCTCCAACAGCTCACCCTTCGGCGTGTTGCGCAACAGGGCGGCGGCCTCGTCGAACGAATGGTAGGTGAGGCAGGTATCGCCGTGGACGAATCCCAGTTCCTCGAGCTCAGGCAAGTAGTCGACAACGAGGGCGCAACCAGAGGCGGCGACCTCAAAGGTCTTGATCATCGGCTCGATGGCAGGGGAAACCCGAGTGAACTCCGGCCAGACGCGGTGCAACCCTCGGCCCACCTTGCCGAATGGTGGTCGACCCGTCATGTTGCAGACCACGGCGGCGGCGTACTCGTTGGACGATCGTTGAGCGTGTCGTAGGGGCCGGATACATCCGATAGCGGACACCCCGGCGCCCGAGGCGGTGGAACATGGCCCGGCGGGACGGCCAGTTCAGCGAGTAGGTGCAGGCACCATCGCGCGCTTGCTCCAAGTCGCTGAACTTGGGGCCGTTGTAGCCCTTGGGAACCCACTCGGCTTGCACCCCATCAGCGCGGGAGCAAGTCGCGGGCGTTGTGGCCGCTCGTGAGCATACGGTGGAAGCCATTGCGGTGGAACAGCGGCGCGAATTGGCCCTGCAATGACGGGTTGCCGGGGTTGTAGCTGTGCCAGGCATCCTGCTCGAACCACACCCGGAAGCCGTCGAAGCCCGACCAGTCGAACAACGCCTCCACGTGGTGCCTGTACTTCACGTAGAACAAGATCGTGTCAATCGACGTAAGGTGGACCCGAGCGGCCTCCGCTGCTGCGCTGGCTGAAGGCGCCGCCATGTGTTCCCACTCAACGATCGTGAGGGACACCCGCTCCCCCAGGGCCACCACTAATTCGTTCGTGTAGCGACTCGGGTTGTAGGCGGTGTCGGCGTGGGTGATCAGCAGGACTCTCACCATCCGAACCCTAGGCCTTGCTGTCGGGGGTCGAGGCGCCGGTGGTGCGTTGTGGGTGGTGGTGATCGGCGTAAGGGATCCCAGTTGAGCGCTCCGCGGCGCCGCACACACCCCGGGCACCGCCGACCCCGAAATCTCCGGGATGCGCCCGTGCTCCGAACCATTCCCGCCACGCCCGACCCGCACTCTCCTCCAACGAACCCAGGGCGATTCACTCCGTCAAGCCCAGGGTGCCTCAGTCCGCCCTGGGTGAGGCGGCGTGGTGCGCCACACTGTTCCGACGGTCCCCCGCACCCCGTGCTGACGGTGCGGCGGTCGTCGTGTGTCGTCAACAAGAGGGACCGGCGCCCTATCTCACAGATTCGTACAGCTCTATGGTCGACTCGGCGATAGCCGGCCATTCATTTCGATCGAGATCGGGACGGCCAGTTGGTCGATCCCCGGAAAGTTCGCGATCCAACGCTCTCTCGAGAGGCTCGTCTGGGTTCCACAACCTCACCCATTGGACACCGACTTGGTCCTGAAGCTCACGCATGGCTGGCAGATCGGTGGCAAGGATCGGCACATCGAGCGAGAGCGCCAAGAGAGCACTCGACGAGTTGGTGATCTGGCGAAACGGGAGGACCATCAGATCGGCCCGGGCGAAAAGGGAGGGCACCTCACTGTCAGGGATCCGACGAAGGTCGCAGGTGATCCGAGGTATCTGACGCCATGGAGGCCAAGGACTCGCCGAGCTCCTTCCGCGGGGAAACCGCGATGAGAAGGCGGTAGTCCGGGTTCGGTAGCCTCCCAAACGCCGAGATGAGGTCCTCCGCCCCTTTGTAGCGTCGGATCTTGCCGAACAGCAAGCGGTTCGGGTCTCGCGGGCATCCTCTGGTCGGGGACTTGGTGCGAAGATCGACCGGTAGTGACCGAGGGGATCACCACGTGCGGGACTCGTTCAACGTCGGCCACCGGCTCAGAATCTCGCTGACCGCGTGGTCATTGGGTGAGATCCAAGCATCGACCTTGCGAACTAGGTCCCGCCAGAACAGGTCGTGTAGCCGCGGGTGCGGCATCTCATGGTTCGTTAGGTTGTGCACTGTCCAGACGAATGACCCGCCTGTTCGCCGGGCAGCTCGAATGCGATATAAGCGGGAGGCAGACCCAGATACCGCACCTGCCAGCCGCGGAATGCTTGCTACGTCTCCTGGCCAGTGCGCATGAAAGACATCTGCCCGATCTGGGCGGAGCTCATAACGCCAATCGACTACGTCAGCATCACGAAGGGTGAGTGCCGTCGCGAGCATGTCGGTGTACGGATTGCCTGATCGCCAGGCTGGTGCCATGGCAACTCGGAGTTGCGATGGCCTCATCGCGCCGGCGCCCACTGCGCCCGCGTCATCGCAGTCCGGAGAGGACGAGGGCTTCGCGATAGAACTCGCTCGACCGTTCGAGGTTCTGAGGCGTGTCGAAGCCCCGCAGCTCACCATCCTGGATGACCATGATTCGGTCACAGATGTCGAGGGTGGACAGTCGATGAGCGATGACCACGACCGTCATTCGTTCCTTGAGGCCGAGCAGCGTCGTGCGGATCAGATGCTCGCTGCGCACATCGAGCGCACTCGTCGGCTCATCGAGGATCAAGACGTCCGGCTGCTCGACCAGCGCTCTGGCGATGCACAGGCGCTGCTGCTGGCCACCGCTGAGGTGACCGCCGTGCTCGCCGACCTGACGTTCATACCCTTCAGGAAAGGCGGTGATGTCATCGTGAAGGTGGGCGAGGCGGGCGGCGCGCTCGATGTCCTCCCGACCGACCCCCTCGCGCAGGAACTGGATGTTGTCGGCGATCGTTCCTGCGATCAGGTGCGCCGCCTGTGGCACGAACGTGACCTTGCGGGCCCATTCGGCCTTCGCGAAGCTCGACACCTCGCGGCCGTCGGCCTGGATCGAACCTGCGTCGGGATCACGAAGGCCCAGCAGGAGCTGGACAAGCGTCGACTTCCCTCCGCCAGATGGACCCACGACACCGACGATCTCCCGCCGCGGGATCGTGAAGGACACACCGCGCAGGACTGGCTGACCCTGCGTGTACGAGAAGCTGAGGTCGTTCACGGTGATCTCGCCCACCGCGTTGACAGGTACTCGTTCCGTCGTGGCGACGAGCCGTCTCGAAGAACGCAAGACGTCGCTTGAGCTCCTCGATCGCAGGAGCGCTCGCCGACAGGTTGGTGTAGGCACTCTGGACGGCCTGGCCGTACGCGAGCGATCGCAGCATGACGAGCATGACGGCGCCGAGCGAAGTCAGGCTGGTGGCGTCGGAGAGGGCCACGACGCCGAGCGCACCCAGCAGCGCCAGGTAGGCCAGACCGGTGTAGATGGGGGCGGTAAGTCCGGAAGCGAACAGGAACCGCCGATGCGTCTCTCGTGCGTGTTCGATCAGTTCGCCCACGCGTTCTCGGGCGGCACCTTGCACGTGGAAGACATGGAGCTCGAGGCCGAGATCTGCGACCTCGCTGACTGACGTAGCGAAGTCCATGCCGGCCGAGGTCGCCTCGCGTGCGCGCCGCTTGACAGCAGCGCGGAGCGGACGGAGGACAAGCCCGAGGAGTCCTACCGAGATCACCAAGACGAGAGCGCCCAAGGGGTCCACTGCGATGGCCATGCCGATCAGCGCCACGAGATTCGCACCGGACACGACAGCCTGCGTCAACGCTCTCATGAGTACGCTCGCTTGACCGCTGTAACCAGTCAGCAGCTCCTGAAGACTCCCCGCTCTCTGACCCTGCTGTACCTCCCAGGAAGCATCGAGGAAGCCTGCCGCCACTCGATGACGCACTCGCGCCACCACGGTCGACGAGAGCCGGGCCGACTGCCAGCTCGCCCAACCGCTCAGAACGAGCCGCAGCATCACGAGCGCGAGCGCGAGGAGCAGAGCGCGCTCGACCGACAAGAACCGTCCGGCGACGATCTCGACGAGGTCGTCTCCTGCGGTGATCGCAAAGGCGGCAGCGCGTCACCACGACCAAGAAGAGGGCTTCGGCCACACCCCCGAGGAAGGCTGTCCCGGCCACACCCGCCAGAGCGCGTCGGTACCCGGCGAGAACAAATCGGACTGCCTGGCTGATGCTCTCCGTTGGCGGAGATGCCGCGGTCCCCAGCGCGTTCGTCATCGACTCCTCTGCATTCGGCCGAGCCTAGATCGGCAGGCCCGTGGCCTCCGAGCCCGTCATGCCCGACCGGGCCGAGCGTCTGTGCACCGGAACCGCCTGCCGCGGGCGAGGTCGCGATGCCCGGTCAAGGCGAGTAGTCAGACCCCGGCCGAGGCCGGATCGACGCGCCACGCGAGTCTGCAGCCACGAGGCGGCATCAGGACTGCAACCGCTGAGCTGTGTCGGTGCAGCACAGGCAGCGGTCCCAGAGGACGGTGTCAACCTTCATTGAACATCGAGGATCGCCGCAGCAGACGTAGGCCGCGGACCAGGCCCGGCCCAGGCCCAGGTGATCCGCTCTCGGGGTGTACTTCGATAGCGGATCGAGCGATCGCCAGTCACTGTGGATCACGAGTCACGTCCGCGCCCGAGCTTTGCGGGGAACTTCGTAGGCGTCGGCGTGTTACTGTCGCTTCCGCGTCATGGATGACACTGGTCTGCTACTCGACGTCACCAGCACGTCCCCACGACTCGTGGCGGAACCTGCGGGCTCGGCCGCATCACACATCCTCGCACCGCACTCGCTTCGATGACCTGGTCGATGTCCGCTGGCGTCTGCCCGTCCCCACAGACCGTGCTGGTCGCTCGGCGTTGGGGACCACAGCCACGTGCACATCGACTGGCCGATTCGCCTTGGCGCCGTGCGATTAGCTTCGAGGATCGACGCGACGAATCAACCGTACCCAGACCTGGTCGACATCGGCGTAGGCTTCGATATCGCATGGCATGATATGCAGTCATCTCCGTCGCGTGGCGTGAGGTATCGACGACGAAGTCAGCAGCGACCCTGAGGGCTCTGCGTTGACGTCACGGCTGGATCGAGTAGCCTGGGCCTGAGCGGTCGACCATGCTCCGTCACCTGCTCGGTGCAGTCCACGGCGGTCAAGTCCCTGAGCCGTCGTCGGGTGCCGGTCACAGCTGGGATATCTGCGCCGTCCCGACGCCGGCACCACCTCCGGCACACGCCACGGCACCTGGCGAGTCAGGAGGCTCCTACCCGGCCGGGGGGTTACATGGCGGCAGCATCCCTACGACGCGCATCACCTTGATACCGCTGTGGTAGAGCCGCCGCCGGCACCTCTACTCTCGTCGGGAGCCGTCGCGTGGCCGCTCATCATTCTTGTCACCGGAACCCTCTACCGTGACACCACGGCGATTCGAGTCGGCGCAGCCGTGGTGGCGCTCGGCGTGGCGGCCATCACCCACGTCTTGGTAGAGAACCCTCTACGATTCTCAGAGTCACTCCGGAACTCGCTCCACGCACGTATGCCCTCGGGGCGGGCGCCACACTTGGTTGTCTAGTTCTCGCCGTAGGACTCGCGGGGTACGGTCGACTGAAGCTCGACGAGTCTCCCTACGCGAGCGGGCCAGCAGAGCCGTACGAGTGGCAGAGGCGTCGGACGGTTGGCTATTGCGTCGCGTGGCGACGCACGGGCTGATCGGCGACTGCTGCCGGGGACGACGTTCTAGGTTGGCGCGAGTGCGAAACGTCCAGGACGAGCTGCCAGTACAGTGCGACCGAACCTCGCCAATCGGATTGACTGTTCGGCCGGTGACAGGTCGGCGCACCGTGATCAGATCGACGACCCGATGACGGCCAGTCTTGCAGCATTCTCGGGCGCGATTGGGGCTCGTGGTTTGGTCGAGGCCATTGCGTTGCCCTCCGGCCAGCGCTCGGCAGACCGACGGTCGATCCGGCGATGATGGCGGCCGCCGACTCCAGCGATCCGACCGTCGTCGATCGACGAGCTGCACCCGTCCGAGTCGTAACGTCAGGCGCTGGATACTCGAGCAGTGGGCGTGTCACCGATTGCGGGCACCATCGGTCCACCCGGCTCAGCTGTGTCGACCCTCAGGCGATCTGGGCGGCGATACGGGCTGGTCGCGGCCACGCCCGATCCACGACCGTCCGTGATCGCAGGGGGCCTCGTTCGGCAGTCCTTCTCAGCGAGAACAGGTGCTCGACCTCCGCCACGTGACGAGTTGGAACGCGTGAGGCACACTCAGGACGTCAACGATCGCTGTACTCCGACAGAGTGCAGGATCCGTGACGGCGAGGTCTTCGGGTCGTGGTACCGGCGACCACTCGTCGTGATCGGTAGAGGCCTTCTCCGCCGTGGGACACGTTAACAGTTGCGGCTTGCCTCATCGAGACTTGCAGAGGCTCGACGAGGTTCCTCAACGTCGACGTGGCTCCGGGACTGGAACGCCAAGATGGAAGTCGGTCTGGCCCAGTTGCGACCACGTTCGGAGCCGATCGCCTCGCCTCACACCGCGGCCGTGTCCACACGAGAGCGGCGTCGACGTCATCAAAGAACACCACCGCTCCCTCCTTGAGGTACGGCCACCATGCCGCCACCTCCGCCTCGACATGAGAGCGTGTGTGGAGACTGTCGACGTAGAGCACATCGATTCCGTCTCCGAGTGTCGGCGCTGCCGTGGTGATGGTCTGCACATCGGTGGAGTCCGCCTGTACGAAGGTCCACCTCTCTGAGTCCGAGACCATCGAACAGTCCTCGATGTCGACAGACACCACCCGACCGCCGTTCTCCGCTGCGGCCTGGAGAAACATGGTGGTGGACGCCCCGTTCTCGGTTCCAAGTTCCAAGATCGTCGGCTCGGACCTCGCCACAGCTTCCCGATACAGGGCTACCAGTTGGGCCCCCACGATGCCCGACTCGCCGGGGGCACCGGCGGAGGTCATCAGCTCAGCGAACTTGTGGTGCTGCGTCGTCATCTCGGGCACCGCCTCAGTCTCTCACGCTGGTGCAATCCGCCCGTCTCGGCGGCGACCCCTGGACTCGGCTTGGCCGTGGCGCCACGACCGTGCAGAGTCCCCTGCGCTCGACGAGCCCCGGTCGCAAGCGGAGACGGTCGACGTTTCGCCGATGCCGGCCGCTTGGAGCCAGCCACCCCTGGGACACCATTAGTATCTGCAAGCTTGACAATCGCCGCCCGCTCATCGTGACAGGGAGCCCGATTCCGCAGGGGCGAGTCCTCGTTGGCATCCTCTGGTCAGGCGAACCGCAACTCCCGGCCTGTGTGTCTTCCATGCTGGCGCAGGCCGACGTGGCGGTCTCGTACCTCGTGATCGCGGAACCGCTCCAAGCGCGACGCCGACAACCTCCTCTATCGCCTCTTCACCGAGCACTCGGGCGAGCTTCGACCTGTTGGTGAAGCTGGACGGGGACATGGTCCTCGGGGACGGGTACACGTTCCTGCGGGCGCTCGACTACCTCGAGAAGCACCCAGAGATCGAGCTTGTCCTGCTGCCTGTGCGGGATTCCTTCACAGGACGGGACATCGTGGGCATGCATCTCTACCGACCCACCGTCAGATGGACCGAACGCCTCGACAACCTCTTCACCGACAGCAACGGGCTGAGCTCCGATCAGCAAGCGGTGTCCGGACTTGGCCTTGAGAGACCCGTTCTCCACTGCCCGGACCCGGGGACTTCCAATCGTTCCACTTCGGCGTCCATCGAGGAGTCAAGCTCCTTGCTGCGCTCCAAGACTCGCGCCACCGCTACGTACGCTCTCACCTCCGCGATGTACTCGGCGTGTGGCGCATTCGGCTCGGTGTGACCAGCGACGCACTTACGCCCTGGCCCTTGAAGGTCTGGCTCTCGGGTTGTCGGGCCAGATCAGCGAGGATGAACTCTCCTACACCCACCCCCGACTCCACGATCACTACGAAGCCCAGATCCGGCCGCTCGCGGATGATCAGCTGCTGCAGTCCGGCCAGCGCTCGGTTCTGCGGGCCGTCGCACGGCACCCGCGACTCCTGGGCCTCTTGCTCGCAGTCGCCACACGCGATGCCACCGCGGGCTTCACAGCGGAAACGACTCGTGAGCAGGCTCTCCTCACTGAGAGCCACATCGACGCGTGTGGCCGGGAGGACCGCCCGTCACCTCGGCTCCCGCCTGAGCCCACGTCGACCCCCCTCCCGCCGACCCCTCTGGGTGCTCGGTGGGTCGGCAGGGCTCGAGTACTGCGACAACGCGCGGGCCGTCCACGAGCACCTCCTAGATCAACGGCCAGACTTCGAGGCCGTGTGGGTCATCGACCGTGCGAGCGGAGATCTGAGTCGAGGTCGCCGGAAGTCGGCGAGTGGGTCGACCACGACAGCGTCGCCGCTCACCGCATGGTGCGGGCAGCCGATGTGCTGGTCTTCTCGCACGGGATCCACGACCTCCCCGGGCTGCTGTCGAATCGGATCGGCCACCATCGCTCGCCTCGGGCACGGACTGACCGCCTTCAAGCAGACGAGGGTCGTCGCCCCGCAGCCTGCAGCGCATGACGGATCGGGTCGACCTCGCGCCGGTCGCCTCGCCCTTCGAGCGTTGCGAACAAGGAGTCACTGGGGCTTCGAAGACACGCCAGCTTGCCCGTCACCGGACTCGCCCGGTGGGACACGATGCGACGAGCGCGCGCGCCGATGGTCGAATCCGACACCGTGCTGTTCGCGCTCACCTGGCGAGACTGGATCTAGCCCAGCAACCTCCCGGGCACGGACTACTGGCGTCAGCCTCGCGATGCTGTGCTGAACCGCGATTGGTTCGCTGCAGGTGCTCGAACCGGCGGGACTTCCGTGGAGCTGTTCTTGCACCCTCTCGTGCGAGAGGCGCCGCTCCCCGCAGCTCAGCGATGGAGGCGTCCGACTCCGGACCCCGTCACCCGAGGGGCGTCGACGTGCCCGACGCCCTCGCTCGATCGGCCTTGCTGATCACCGACTACTCGAGCCTCGCCTGGGACGCCCTGTACCTCGGCATCCCGGTGATCTTCTTCCACTTCGACGTGGAGGAGTACCTGGCCCACCGAGCATCGTTCGTCGACCTTCGCGGGCGCTTGTTCGGACCGACCACTCACTCAGTGGCCGAGCTCGAGTCGGCGATCAGCTCCTTCGTCGCGAACCGGACTACGACTACCCGACTACGAGGCCGATCAAGCACCGCTGGGCCCAGCACCGCCTTCACCTACCAGGACGACAAGAACTGCGAGCGGATCGTCGCCGCCATCGAGCAGTTCAGGCGTCGCTGACTGCGGCCGTTTCGCGGCCCGAGGTCACGGGCGCATCCTTCATCGAGCCGGTCTCGTCGCCGACACGGTCGGATCGACGTGCGCTGGCCGCCGAGCACGAACAGGAACGGGAAGCATCAGCGAGCGCTGGCGGACCAGGATCCCGAAGTTGCTCACCGCGGAGAAGCCCCAGGCGAAGGTGAGCACGTAGCCCAACGCGAAGCGGGGCCATCGTCGACGCAGGGCTCCGAACGAGCGCCATCCGTCGATGCAGCACCGCCACCGCGAGGATGGCCACGAGCGCTGCGGTCTCGATGGCCGCGAGAACGGAGGTGCCACCGTTGGTCTCCCACGGGAGCGGTCGCCCGATCACCGTGGCGACGCCCACCAGCATCCCGGGGAGCGTTCCCGTGTCGGGTGCCGTGAACTCCGAGTCGCCTCGGCCGGTCTTGGTGCCGACGTCGTCACGCACCTCGTTGGCCGTGTCGAGGTTCAGGTCCTCGATGCCGAAGAACGTCTCCGCGCTCGAGGCGACCAGCGGGATGAGCGCCAGGGCGAGCAGCGGGAGCACGAGCGCGAGCACAGGACGGCGCCGTCTGGTCTCCGCGCCATCGGACGACGAGTGGCTCTCGGGAAACGCCGCGAACACGAGACCAGCGAGGAACACCAGCGCGACGTGCGGACGGACCACGATCGTCCCCCAGATCCCCAGCCCGCCGAGGATCAGCCCGGAGAGGTGCCCGGCGAAGAGCCGGACGAGGCCGAAGGACGCCGCCCCGATGCACATCAGCAGGAACGCCTCCTTGCCGATGTTCGACGGCCAGAACCACATGGTGGGGGTGAGGAAGAGGAGCCGGCGGTAGCAGCGTGCGGTCGCCGTCGGGCAGCGCCTCGCAGAACGCCACGTAGAGGAAGCAGAGCCCGATGAACCCGAAGGTCGAGAAGACGAGGAAGGTCCCGATGCGGGTCTCGCCGATGACCGCCTGGACGACGCCGGTGAGGACCTCGATGAACCGGGTCCCGGAGATCTCGCCCAGGTTCTCGAGGATCCCCTTGCGGAGCGGGCCCACGAGGAGGGCCGCCGCCTTGTCGTAGCGGTTGGCGTCCGACTGGCCCACGTAGAACGTCTCGTTGACGTAGTGGCTCGTCACCGCCCCCACGACGATCTTCAGCACCGCGGCGGCGAAGAAGAAGCCGAGCAGCTCGGGCTCCTGCGGTTCGCTTCACCACCCAGCGGCAGAGCGGGTAGGCCAGCGCGAGCAGGACGGGCGCCCACAGGTAGGCGCCCCAGGTGTCGTAGGTGGAGTCCGTCGAGGGTGACGGCGAGGGCCACGGGCAGCACCACCAGCCCGACGAGGATGACGATCGGGACCGATCCCGGGACTCGTCCGCACCAGCGGGAGGTCAGTGCGCCGCGGTCGGGGGGTCAGCCTGGTCGCCGCCACCCGGTTCAGCCCTCAGGGTTCGGTGTTGCGCCGACGGTGACCGGCTCCTTGTCCGCGTTCTTCGCCGCGTGCTTAGCGGCCTTGCGGGCCTTGCGGGCGGATGCCCGGCTCCCGCCCTGGTCGGCTTCGGCGTAGTAGCGGTAGCGGTAGTAGCCGTAGGCAGTGGGGGTGTCGTGGGCCGCGGTGACGATCACGCCGAGCAGCGGCGCGTGGACCCGCCGCAGCATCTCGGTGGAGCGCAGGGCCGCGTCGCGGCTGGTGCGGTCGGCCTTGGCCATGAGCAGCACCATGTCGGCCACCGCGGCCAGCTCGGTGGCGTCGTTGGCCACCAGCAGCGGCGGGGTGTCGACGATGACGAAGTCGAACAGCTTGCGGGCCGCCGCGATCAGGGCCCGGGTCTGGGTGAGGAGCTGGGCCGGGTTGTGCACCGGGCTGCCCGAGGGCAGGAGGCTCACGCCCGCGTAGTTCGTGGACATCTGGAGGTCGGACAGGTGGACCTTGCCGGTGCCGGACTCGAGCACGTCGGACAGGCCGGGCTCGCGGGCCACGTCGAAGAGCTCGTGCACGCGGGGACGGCGGAAGTCGGCGCTGATCACCAGCACCCGCTTGCCGAACTCGGCCAGCACGGCGGCCAGGTGCGCCGCGGTGGTGGTCTTGGCCTCGCCGGCGGAGGGCGAGGTGATGAGCAGCACCTGGGCCTCGGTCTCCGGGAGCGGCATGGCCGGCGTGGGCTTCGGGTGGCCGTTGTGCCGTTCCCGTTGGCGGCGGGCCCGGGGTTCAGGGCGGCGATGGCCTCGCCGCTGCCCGCCGCGTAGAGCACGACGGTGCGCAGGGCCCGGTAGGCCTCCACGAACGGGGCGGCGGGGCGGGTGGTGACGAGGAGCTCGCGGCCCTTCGTGCCCGACGGCAGCGGCGGGATCTCGGCGATGACGGGGAGGTCGAAGGCCCGCTCGGCGTCCTCCTTGTTGCGCACCCGGGTGTCGAGCCGCTCCGACGCGATGGCGCCGGCCATCCCGAGGAGCAGACCGAACAGGCCGAGCATGGCGGCCCGGGCGGGCTTCGACTCGGGGATGCGCCAGCCCTCCACCACCTCCGGCTTGCCGGTGGCGGCCTCGAGGGTGCGCAGCGGAGGCGACACGCCGCTCTCGGCCTGGGTCGGCCTGCAGCTCGGCCTGGGCCTCCTGGTAGGACTCGGCGATGACCTCGCGCTGGGCCTGCAGACTCGCCCGGTTCGGGTCCTCGGGGGCCAGCGGGGCGATCTGCTGCGTCGAGCTGGGCCAGCCCCGCCTGCAAGGTCGTCACCTGGTCGGAGGCCGCGGCGACGGCCTGATCGACCACGCTCTGCTGCGGCGCCGACCAGCTCGGCGTTGAGCTCCTCGGCGAAGAAGTTCGCCGCCGCGGCGGCACCCTCGGCGCTGGAGGAGTAGGCGGTGATGTCGAGCGAGCGCAGATCCGGGTCGGCCACCGCCGTGACCTCGGTGTAGGCGGGCAGTCCCGATTCGGCCAGGCGAGCGGCGACCCGCTGCGGGACGGCGCCGTTCTCGATCACCAGCACCGTCTGTTCGAGGTTCAGCGCCTGCGCGGAGGCACTGTTCGAGTCCACCAGCAGCTGGTGCGTGCCCTGAAACGACTCCACCTCCGCCGACACGCCCGGCGCGGTGACGAACCCGGCCACGAGGCCCACGACGAGCCCGAGGGCGACGTAGTACCAGCGACGGCGAAGGATGGAGAGGTACTCGAGGGTCTTCATGGGAGAGGTGGTGCGCGCCAGGCGCGCCGCGTCGCAATGCTAGGGCCTGGGTGACGGCCGCACCGCAGCACCAGCGATGACGGATCGTCAGCAGTTGAGCTCGAGGGCGACCGCTGCCCACGGATCGTTGTTGTTGGCGGTGGTGCGTGGTGGCGGTCGAGGGAGTGGTGCTGAAGAACGTCGCCAACGCAAGGTCGTTGTTGCCGTCGTTCAGAAGCTGGTGGCGAGCGACGTGAACCACTCGGCGTGGTGAAGGTGGCGCGTCGGTGCCGGCGTTCGTGCCGTACTGCGCCGCGACGAAGAGCTGGGCGGAATCAGCCAGTGGGGCCGGACGTCAAGGTGACGTTCGGCGTGGTGGAGCTCCCGGTGTTCTGATCGCTGTTCGTGACGTTGACGGGGTCAACCGGCGCAGGGTGTCGACGACCGAGACGACGTGGCCGACGAAGCCCGTCGACATCGTGATCGGAGCCGCCCGCCGGTGATCGTGAACGGTCACGGTCACCGTGCGGGCCCCGGCGGCCGTCACAGGGCGCGGAGTAGACGCCGAGATAGGCCCCGTTGTTGCCGGCGACGCTGTAGTCGACGAGGTGGTGCTGGCGAAGGTCCCCGTGCCGGCGCTCGCCGCGACGGCGACCCCCGGCGCGTTCGGCGTCCCGCCGTCGTTCCAGTAGAAGTTGAACAGGACGAACAGGCGCGATCCGTTCGCCGGTGAGAACGACCGCGCTGGTCTGCGACGCTGGCCGTCCGCCGGCGTTGACTTCCACGCGTTGGCTGCCGATGAGGGCGGTGGCCGACAGGTTCAGGCCCGAGCACGCGGCCGCCGGGGAGAAGAAGCTGTCGAAGCTGATGGGAAGCGCGAGGCCCAGGGCGCCGGCGGCGCCTGCCTTCTTGAGCAGGGTGCGGCGATCGATGTGCGTCCCGTCCGCACCGTCGAGCTTCGTCGTTCACAGTGGGGGCCTTCGCATAACGGGCCGCCGCCGCGGCCCAGGTGGTGGTGGGCAATACCGTCTTGGAACGGTAGCGATCTTCCGGGCTCGCGCCTAGAGGAGAAGTGACAGTCCATCAGGTGAGCCGTCGGGGCGCCATTCAGGTTTGGTCGGGGACGGCGGTGGGCTCGCTGCGCGCGGGCCAGCGCCACGAGGTAACGGGCCTTGCGCGAGGGCCCCGGCATGGCCCCCACCGTGGCCCAGGCCATCCGGCGGTAGCCCGGGCGCTCGTCGTAGAGGTCGAGCCACGCCCGCTGACGAGCCGGGATGGGATGCATCGCCAACGCCGGCACGGCTCCGGGCGCGTGAACCAGGGCGACGACCGCCCGGTGGCACGCCTCGGCCACGCAGGCGAGGGCCCCGATGGCCGTGGCGAAGGCCTCGGCGTCGGGCACCTCGGCGTCCGTGGGGGCGGCGGCGGCCACGTCGCGCAGGGTGCTGGTGACCGTGCGGGCGCCGGTGACGGCGTGGATGCAGGCGTGGACGAAGGCGGCGATCGGGTCGAGGGCGGGCAGCGCCGTGTCGCCGACGACGACGGTGGCGGCGGGGCGGGCCCACAGCGGGTCGAGGGACGCCACGCCGAACGGGCCGCTGGCCAGGGTGCGGTGGATGTCCACCTCGATGGCGTCGTCGGTGCGCAGGGTCACGGACTTGCCGTAGCGCGCGATCGAAGCCGGGGATGAGCTGCGGGATCGGTCGCTCGTGCCCCTGAGCCTCGAGGACCTCGGCGGCGCGGTCGAGGTCCGCGCTGTGCACGAGCACGTCGACGTCGCGGAACGGGCGCAGGCCCGGGTGGTCGTAGAAGCGGTGGGCGGCGGTGGGGCCCTTGAGGAAGCGGTGCTCGATGCCGGCCTCGTCGAGCGACCCGGTGCACCTCGAGGTGGTGGCGCTCCACCAGGAGGCTCCACGCCTGCGCCTTCACGGCGGCCTCCCCCACCGCCTTGGCGGTGTCGTCGTCGGCCACCAGGGCGCCGTCGGCGAGGGCCTGGTCGAGCAGGCCCACCAGGCGCTCGGCGTCGGCTCTCGCCAGCACGGCCGGCACGAGCTCGGCGCTGATCTCGAGGGGTGGCGTGGGGAGGGGGCCGAGACCGTGGCTGGCCGCCACCCGCACGATGGCGTCGACGGTGGTCACGGCGCGCGGCGACGAGGCCCAGGCGCACCAGCTCGTCGATGGCGCCGTCGGCGTCGTCGGCCTCGGCGATCACGGCCCGGGCCGCCTCGGCGATCTCCGCGGCGGTGAGGGGCTCGTCGAGCACCTCCCACACCACAGCGGCCTGGCCGCCGAGCAGCTCGGGCTGGTCGTGGTCAGGGGCGAGCAGGACGGGGCCGCGCGAAGTCGAGCGCCACAGGACGCGCGGGTTCCGGGCGTAGCGCACGCCCGTGCGGGTCAGACGCCGACGTGGGTCTTGCGGCGACGCCTGGCCACCACCACGAAGCCGACGCCGGCGAGCAGGGCGAGGCCGCCCGCCACCACGAGGGGCTCGGTGCTGTCGCTGCCGGTGCGGGGCAGCGGCGCGGCCGGTGGGGCGACGGCGCTGCTGGAGACCTCGACGTCGGTGCTGCTGATGTTGCCGGCTTCGTCGCAGAGCGCGGTGATGGTGTGGGGGCCGTCGTCGGCGTCGGCCGGGATCCGCACCGTGGTGATGAACCAGCCCTGGGCGGTGGTGGTGATCTGACGGAGCTGGGTGACGTCGTCGAAGAAGATCGTGGTCAGGAAGCTCGGCTGGAACCCCACGCCGACCACCAGCACCGTCTGATCGGCTTCGAACTGCGGGGGGAGGACGAACAGGTCGCAGCCGGCGTAGTCGGACGAGCCCCCTCCCGCCGCGGCGGGGGTGGCCGGACCCACGAGCGCGAGGGCGCCCAGGAGGAGCACTGCCGCGGCGATCGTCCTGCGGATCATGGGGTTCCCGTCTCTGTGTGCATCGCCCGGGGGCGCGTACGCCCGACGATTGTGCCACACGGGCACTGGTACACGAGGGGTTGGGGTGCTGAGGGTGGCGGCGGCATCGATGGCCCCGGGGGGTCGACGGTGGGCTAGTACGTCCCGTCCACGGGGCCGTGCGCCCTGGTCGCGGGGGCAGCTTGGTCGCCAACACCGAGCTCAGCCCTCTGGCTTGGCGCCGCGTCGACGGTGACCGGCTCGCTGTCCGCGTTCTTCGCCGCCTCCTTGGCGGCCTTGCGGGCCCGGCGGGCCGATGCCCGGCTCCCGCCCTGGTCGGCTTCCGCGTAGTAGCGGTAGCGGTAGTACCCGTACGCAGTGGGCGTGTCGTGGGCGGCGGTGACGATCACGCCGAGCAGCGGCGCGTTGACCCGGCGCAGCATCTCGGTGGAGCGCAGCGCCGCGGCACGGCTGGTGCGGTCGGCCTTGGCCATGAGCAGCACCATGTCGGCCACCGCGGCCAGCTCGGTGGCGTCGTTGGCCACCAGCAGGGGCGGCGTGTCGACGATCACGAAGTCGAACAGCTCGCGGGCGGCCGCGATCAGGGCCCGGGTCTGGGTGAGGAGCTGGGCCGGGTTGTGCACCGGGCGCCCCGAGGGCAGCAGGCTCACCCCCGCGTAGCTCGTGGCCATCTCGAAGTCGGACAGGTGGACCTTGCCGGTGCCGGACTCGAGCACGTCGGACAGGCCGGGCTCGCGGGGCACCCCGAAGAGCTCGTGCACGCGGGGGCGCCGGAAGTCGGCGCTGATCACCAGCACCCGCGTGCCGAACTCGGCCAGCACGGCGGCCAGGTGCGCCGCCGTGGTGGTCTTGGCCTCGCCCGCGGACGGCGAGGTGACGAGGATCACCTGGGCCTCGAGCTCCGGGAGCGGCACCGTGGCGGCGCCGTTGCTCTGCGCCGTGCCGTTCCCGTTGGCGCCGGGGCCGGGGTTCGGGGTCGCGATGGCCCCGCCGCTGCCCGCCGCGTAGAGCACGACGGTGCGCAGGGCCCGGTAGGCCTCCACGAACGGGGCGGCGGGCCGGGTGGTCACCAGGAGCTCGCGGCCCTTCGTGCCCGACGGCAGCGGGGGGATCTCGGCGATGACGGGGAGATCGAAGGCCCGTTCGGCGTCCTCCTTGTTGCGGACCCGGGTGTCGAGCCGCTCCGACGCGATGGCGCCGGCGGCGCCCAGGAGGAGACCGAACAGCCCGAGCATGGCGGCCCGAGCCGGCTTCGACTCCGGGATGCGCCAGCCCTCCACCACCTCCGGGCGGCCCGTGGCGGCCTCCAGGGTGCGCAGCGGCAGTGCCGGGCTCCCGCTGGCCTGCATGGCCTGCAGCTCGGACTGGGCCACCTGGTAGGTCTGGGCGATGGCCTGACGCTGAGCCGTCAGGGTGTCCCGGTTCGGGTCAGCCGCGGCCAGGGCGGCGAGCTGCGCGTCGATCTGGGCCAACCGCTCCTGCAGGCTCGTCACCTGGGTGGCCGCCTCCGCGACGGCTTCGTCGACCGCCTTCTGCTGGACTCCCACCAGCTCGGCGTTGAGCTCCGCCGCGAAGAGGTCCGCCGCCGCGGCCGCCCCTTCCGACGTGGTGGAGTAGGCGGTGATGTCGAGCGAGCGCAGCTCCCGGTCCGCCTCCGCGGTCACCCCCGTGTACGGCGGAAGGCCCGACTCCCTCAGTCGCACGACAACCCGCTGCGGGACGGCGCCCTTCTCGACGAGGAGCACCGTCTGCTGCAGGTTCAGCCCCTCGGCGGTGGCGCTGTTCGAGTTCACGAGCAGCGAGTGCGTGGCCTCGAACGCCTCCGTCTCGGCCGACACGCCTGGCGCGGTGACGAACCCGGCCACGACGCCCACGACGAGCCCGAGGGCGACGTAGAACCAGCGACGACGGAGGATGGAGAGGTACTCGAGGATCTGCATGGGCTGCCTGGGAGCGCCTTCGCGCCCCGGTCTAATACTTCGGGTCGGGATCGGTCACGAGCGGAGACACCCCCGCTCGAGGTCTTCTCAGCAAAGGACCTCCATCGCGATGGCACCCCAGTTCGTCGTCGCGTCGAGCGAGGACGTCACGGCACCCGCCTGGGCGACGTTCCCGAACATCACGTGGGTGCTGACACTCGAGTCGAAGAAGAACAAGATCTGATCTGTCTGGCGGGCCTGACCGACCTCGATGAACTCGTCGGTGTCCGGTGTGTAGATGGTGGCGGACTCGGAGCCGAAGAACACGAGCTGCGCGGCATTCGGGGACGCCAGCCCACCGAGGGCGGCGCTGGCCGAGCTGCTGTTACCCGTGGACAGCGGTCCGATGTCGCCGACCGTGAGGGCGGCTGGTGTCACGGACTGGAACACCTCGATCGCCAGGGCGGTGAAGGTGTACACGAAGGCGGAGGGGAAGGTCACGGTGACCGTGCCGGCGGTGCCCGTGGCGGTGCCGACGATCACGCCCAGGTAGTAGTCGCCGACCTGGATGTCGAAGTTGCTCGTGTCGTGGAACCGGCTCATGACCTGAGTGGTCGGGTCCGTGATCTGGCCGCTGCCCGTCACGCTGGCCGTGGTGAGCGGGGTGTCGCTCGGAGTGTCGTTCCAGGCGATCGTGAAGGCGATGACGAGCATCGATCCGGCCGTGGTCGCCGCCACGGGGATGTTGTAGGAGGCCGCGTCGGTGGCGCTCTCCAGGATGCCCCGCTGTTCGGCCAACATCTCGTCGAGCGAGCACGCCGCGGCGGGAGAGAAGAAGCTGTCGAAGGTGATGGGCGCGGCGAGGCCCAGCGCCCCGGCCGCGCCGGCCCTCTTGAGGAGGCCGCGGCGATCGATGTGCGGTCCGCCCGCGTCGTCGACTTCGTCGATCACAATTGGATGCCTTGGAGCGGGCCGCTCTCACGGCCCAGGTGATGGGGCAATGCCGTCCCTCAACGGCGCGTTCCCCATCGCCCGTGCCCAGGGGGAACGCTCCCATTCCACCAGGTCAGGCGGCCGGGCGCCACTCAGCGCGGTCGAGCCGGCGGCTCAGCCGACGTGTTCGAAGCGGACGCTGACGTTGGCGTCGCGGTCGCCCTCGAGCGCGGCGGGGTCGATCTCCTCGGTGGTCGGCACCCAGCCCTCGACACCGTGCACGGTGACCGCCACTTCGTCGGGGACCACGGCCGGTTGGCGGCGGA
>CAVVRO010000013.1:0-4439 GCA_963750645.1 uncultured Microthrixaceae bacterium
GGTCTCCCGAATCGGTCCAGCCGTTCCACCCGAGTCCGTGACCTGCGCTTTCGTCCGCCGCAGTCCGCCTGTTCCACCCGATTCCGCCGAGTTCTAGTACTTGGACTAGTACTTGCGGCCAGACGGTCAGTCGGAGAGGCACTCCTGCATGCCGTTGGCGAACCCGGCCACGCGGACTGTACGTCGCTGGCGTCGTCGCGGATGTTCTGGGCGCTGCGTTGCAGCACGGCCAGGTCCTGTTGGACGAGGACCTCGTTGCCCTGGATGGCGGGCTCGGCCAGGTCGGCGAGGTTGTTCTGGACGTCGGCCCGGTCAGTGCTGACGGTCGAGACGGCGCGCGCTTGCACACGACGGTCTGGCACTCTCGCAGGGCTCCCTATCTGGCAGTGTCGAGGAATCGGTCGATGTAGGGCTGGAGCGCGGCACGGCGCTCGGCCGGATCGAGCCCGAAGCCGGCGCCCCGCCATCCACCGAAGCCGCGGACGAGGAAGAGGAAGGCATGGACGACGAGGTCACCACCACTGTCGCCTCGAGCGAGGAAGAGGCGGCTGACACGAGCGACGACGACAGCTCACCGGCGCCCATCATCATTGGCGGAATCGTCCTGGCGGCCGTCGTTGGGGGTGGAGTCTTCTTCCTACGATCCCGCCGCAGCGCCTAGCTAGTACAAGGACCAGCACCGCCCCGTTCCCCGACCCAGAGGGCTCCAGCTCGCTGCCGTGGCGGGCCCCGGCCCCACCACGGCGCCGCAAGGGTCGCTGCGGACCGTAGTGGGCCGGTCGACACTGGTCCTGGTCACAGAGTCCTGCGCTTCGTCAGCGTCAAGTTCGGCGATAGTCTCGGGGCGATGTGCATGCAGTGCATGGCTCAAGCAGCGCCAATGGTCACGGTGGGCCTAGCCCTGATGCGACGTGGTGCACTGAGGGCTCGGGTCACCACTCCTCGGGGTCTCGGGGGCCGAACTGCTCCCACCTCGGCTCGGCGTCTGTTGCCGGCGCCGGTGGTCGTGGTGGCGGGCGATGCGCCCGCGGCTCTTCCGGGTCAGGTGACGGCGTCGTCGATCCCCGAGTGACCACGTAGGCCGCCAGCGCGGTCGTGAGGGGCACGGCGGCCACAAGTCCGATGGAGCCCACGAGGGTGCGGACGACCTCGACGGCCACCAGCTCGCCGACGACGACGTCCCCCAGGCTTCTGCCCGCTTGCGTGAACACGAGCAAGAGCGCGAGCGATGCGCCCGCGTACGCGAGGACCAGCGTGTTGACCGTCGAGGCGATGTGGTCGCGACCGATGACGGTCGCCGCGGCGTAGAGCTGTCTGGCGCCGTAGGACGGGTTGGCCTCGCGTAGCTGCCAGACGGCGGAGACCTGGGTGACGGTCACGTCATCGAGCACCCCGAGGCTTCCGATGATGATCCCGGCGAGCACGAGTCCCTTCACGTCGACCTCGGTGGACGCGATCGTGAGGTAGAAGGCGTCCTCAGAGGCGTAGCCGGTGAACCGGGCGAGCCCGGAGAAGACGGCCGCGAGGATCGCGGTCAGGGCGAGCGCGGCGAAGGTTCCGAGCAGTGCCACGGTGATCATCTCCGTGACGCCGTGGGTGAGGTACAGCGCCAGGATCGCGATGACCGCCGCGCTGACCAGGGCGACCGCGGTGGGACTGTGGCCGTCGAGGATCGACGGGAAGAGGAACGCAACCATCACGACGCCGGTAAGGCCGAGGGCGATCAGAGCCCGCAGGCCTTGCCACCGGCCGAGAGCGATGACGGCCACAGCGAAGAGGCCGGCGAGCGCGACGAGCGGGACCCGTCGCTGGAAGTCGTTGAAGTAGTACTGGAGCCCCTCGTCGTTGCCTGCCTGGTAGCCCAAGGTCACCTTGTCACCGGATTCGAGCCGGACCGCCGCCTCGGTTACGGGGATCTGGAAGCTCGACTCATCTCCGTCGGTCGCGCCGCTCGTGACGACGAAGGACACCTGTGTGCAGAGGATGCCGTCCGCGGGGCGTGTACCGGTACACGCCACTTCGGTCACGTCGGTGACCGTGGCGTCGACGATCTCGGCGCCCAAGCCGAGCTCCTCGGCGAGCTCTGGTCGATCGCCCTCGGGCCGGAGGATGAACATCCCCACTAATGCGAGGACGCCCACGGCAAGAACCACCCCTCCGAGCAACCTGCGGGTCTGCAGCGACGTGAGGTCCCGCTGTCGATCGTGGTCGTGATGATGTGTGTGCGCCACCCGTTCAGTCTGGCCGAGCGGCCGCTGCCACCAATCACCGAATGCGGCTCACCGGGACCTCGTAGGAGAGCTCCGGCTCGGAGATCTCCTTGAAGGAGTCGAGATCCAGGACCGGCACGGATGCGCCGTTGCCGTCGTCGATGGTGCGGCTCGACAACGTTCCGATGACCTGCACCCACGTGCCGTCCTCGGGGAGGTGGTCGTCGCTGTCGAGCCCGACCTGTACTACTGCGGCATCCGCGGCGCAGCAGCTGATGACGAACCGGGACAAGCGGACACCGCCATCGGCGACGATGAAGCCGCTCAGCTCCAGGGAGTGGTCAGCGAGGACGTCGCGACTCTCCGTCGTCGTGGCCGCCTCGTTGAGATCGACGAGTGTCATCTCCACGGGTTGCCCGCCGAATGACTGGGACTGCACGTAGCGGTCGAGGTCGAAGCTGGTTGGGCCATCGGGCAGGTCACGGAAGGTGCCGTTTCGGCCGACGGCGTAGACACCCAGGGAGCCCGCTCCGACCGTAACCGCGACGCAGATCGGCAGCGCGAGGAGCCAGCCCACCTTCGTCGAGCGGTGACCGGGATCTAGCTGCCGGTAGGCAGCGACGAGCTCTGAGATCCCGATCACGAGGAGAACCACCCCGGCGACGCCGACCCACGGTCGCATGCTCGGGCGTAGGTAGTCGAACACGGCGCCACTCAGGCTCGCCCAGAGCGCGGCCATCCCCGCGAGCGTGACCATCCCGGCGGCATCACGTCGGCTCACAGCAGCAGTCCCCCGACCACGGAGCTCATCGCCACGGCCACCACCAGCGTGAGGGGCGCAAAGACGCTCGAGAACCGTCGCCCGAACACCCCCGTCTGCAGCGTGATGAGCTTGAGGTCGACCATCGGGCCGACGACGAGGAAGGTCAAGCGAGCACTCATGGAGAAGCCAGTGAGCCCAGCTGCGACAAAGGCGTCGGCCTCCGAGCAGATCGACAACAGGACCGCGAGGCCCGCGAGGGTGATCACCGCGAGCGGTCCCGAGCCGCCCAGGGACGAAACGACATTCGGCGGCACGAGGGTCTGCAGGGTGGCAACCAGAGTGGCCCCAACCACGAGAAACCCACCGGCCTGCACGAAGTCATGCGCGGCAGTGGCTCCGAACGAGTGGTGATGGTCGAGGGCGGCTGAGGTGAGGCGATCCGACAGGCGATCGTCCGTGCGCGTGATGCGCCGCCATGCGAACCCCACGCACACGGCAGCCGCGAATGACGCGAGCAGACGCGCGAGCACCATCTCGGGCTGGCCGGGGAAGGCCACGGCCGTCGAGACGAGGACGATGGGATTGATCGCTGGTGCGGCGAGAAGGAAGGTGAATGCCGCGGCCGGTCGGACCCCCCGGTTCACCATGCGAGCTGCCACCGGCGCCGCGCTGCACTCACACCCCGGCAGGAACGCCCCGGAGGCCGCGGCGACCGGGATGGCAGCGAGGTCCGAGCGGGGTAGCGCGCGCTCGATCCAGGACGCAGGCACCAAGGTGGACACGGCCGCGCTGACGACGACACCCAGCACCAGGAACGGCACCGCCTGGAGGGTGAGCGACACCAGGATGGTGGCCCAGTTCTGCAGGGCCGCGCTCGGGAAGGCCGAATCGCGCTGGTACACGACGATGAGCCCGACGTAGAGCCACACCATCGGCCACCAAGACCGGCCAGCGCGAACCGACCTCGATCACTTCGCTCCGGGACGCCACTGCCAATCGACGCTACCGGGGTGGAACCTCTCCTCGAGGATGGAGTCAACATCGAGTGGAACGCCGAGCGGCGACGCGCGAGACCTTGCGCCCACATACCCCGCCGAGATCCCGGCGATCTTTGAGGGCGGTGAACGCGCTCGGCGGGCAAAGATCGAAGCCCGCAACGACGGGCCTCGGCGCTTGGGCGGAGAGCCTCTGCTGTCGATCGCCGAGCAAAACCAGCACCGGACTAGTACTTGGCCTCTGGCTGTTGGGACTACCCGAACCCTTCCGAGCGCCGGCCTCACCGCGTGTTTGCCCAGGTCAGCTACTCGATGCGCAGGCCGGAGATCGCCCGGGAGATCACGAGCTGCTGGATCTGCTCGGTGCCTTCGAAGATGTCCATGGTCTCCCGAATCGGTCCAGCCGTTTCACGCGAGTCCGCCACCTGCGGTCTCGTCTCCCCGAGTCCATCCGTTCCACCCGATTCCGCC